>CAYOFF010000001.1:0-556410 GCA_964403415.1 uncultured Candidatus Peribacteria bacterium
AAGCTCTCCAAATACGCTTGGAGATAGTGGGATCTTTTGCTGCAATGAGGGATGAAAAAACGGAAACATCAAACAATCCTTCCCATCTATACGCTGAAAACATGGCTCCGTATAAAATAACAACCTTCATGGCATTTCTGCGCCCTGCACTAATTCTAGTGTCTTTTGAGCCTCTTCGAAAACAAAATGATCAGCTATCCGATCGTGATTCCCAGCTATTACGTGAACTATTTTCCCCTCCTTGCACAACTCCACAAAGAAGGAATAAAGCATCAGCAACGCCCTCCTATCATAGCTAAAATGATACACATAGTCGCCCAAAAACACTATCTCACGCTCCTGCGGATAACTCGCTACAAAACTTCTTATCTCTCAAATTACACGCTCTCCTTTGGCGGAGGTCATATGCATATCGCCTATCAACAACATATTCGCATTAATATTCCTAAAATACACTCTATTCCTCTAAGAGGGGTCATTTATTGAGATTATTTTTGTCGTGTATTTACTTTTGCCTCTACAGTCTCTCTCATCATGTAGGTGTGGTCATTGACCAGTCTCCAGTATTCGAGTTGTTGATTTGTCCACTGACCAAACTGTTCTAAGATTCTTGCTGTCGAGGTCAACTGCGTTTTTTGCTCTATACGCTGTGGCATACGCTCTTGCTGGGCACGATCAAAGAATTCTACTTGTTTCTGCGCCGTTTGCGTATCCTCCAATGTCGATGCAACGAGATTTCATGCCTGCGTGTCTAGAGGATTTGCTATCACAATGTACTTGTTTCTCTCTGTTGTTGTCGTCAGCTTGGGAGAGACCTGAAGAATGCTTTGCATAAGATACTTGTTGTACTCCTTGTGAAACGTTTTCTCGGCTGGGTAGTCAGTATCATATCTTGTGACTCCTCCTCTCATAAAAATTCTAAATGACAAAATATCTTTGAAGATAGTCTTGGAAGTTACCAGCGTCCACGCATCCTTGGGCTGAATGCTTTTGAGGAGTTGGCCACTCTGTCTTGTATTGGTACATACGTTGAGATGTTCGTCTAGTATGTCCTCTATAGCATACACCGCTTGGTTTGAGTTGACACCAAATTTCTTGGGAGGAATCTTGCAGATGGTAATACCAAATGATGCTCACATCTGACTTAAGCTTTCCTCTGCCACAGAGATCTCCTTACACATTTGCTTGCGTACGCATGCTGAAAGTGCTGTCGGCTGTGTCAGCCCTTTTCGTACTGCTTTGAGATAGGTATCTGGATCCATTGTTGTTTCTTGTTTGACGCACTGCTTGAACTGATCGTAGAGTTCTTTGACAGCATCATCACCACCATTCACTTCCAACTCATTTGCTATCTGCTGCGCCTGTTCTTCTACCGTCTGATCTCCAGGTCAGCGATCATCTGCTCCTATCTCCTCATCTCGAAATACTTTTTTTGCCACACTCTCCAAAATACGATTCTCTATGTCGAGCTGATCGTTGTACTCGAATGTTGCCTTTTGTTCTTTCTCTGCGAGATCGAGAATATCTGGCTCCGGATCGGGAGCAGGCGGCACAAAACAAATTGGATTATCTATGGCTTGTGCCGCAGCAGATGGCAGCGTGATACTCGCTTGACCAGGTCACTGTATAGGTCACGCTGCTGGCGTATCGACAGGCGTCGTAGTCTCTGGGTTTCACTGCTTGGGCAGTCTTGCACGATCGCCGTCTTTCATACTTTCTGTGAGCACTTCTGGACGAAGATCCTTTGTCGATGCCGGTATGTCTCACTGTCCAGGCGGCATATAACGTCATGGATCTTTTGCTGCTTTGTCTTCTAGGCCACTTAGATAAGTTTTGGGGTCAAGCGGAGATGGATTTCCTGAAGGGGCACCGTATGTTCACGGTTCTTTCATCGTGTAGAAATTTGTCTTTGCTGGACTATCTGCATGAGAGAACATAATATCAGCAATTTTCTTGATATCGTCCATGAGATCAAATGGGCCGTCTTTGACTTCACCATTGACGAGGAGATCGTCACCATAGTTGAGATCATCTAAGCGTTCAAGACGGTCAAGTCTTACAGAGATCAGCGTCCATAGATTTGCAACAATATCTTTGCATCACTCTCTTACATCATTGGAGTAGAGATTTACAGATGATACTGGTCATTCATATTTTTGTGCACATTTGACAACTTCTACGCAGCTCCTCTCAAAACGATTCGTCTGAATATCGTCAACAATGTCTCTTCTTTCGAGAAGACGACGATACTGTATACCCTGTGGAAGTTCTGCAAATACATCTGCGACTTCTTGGAGAGATAGTTCGTTATTACAATTTTGTGCTAATGCTTTGTGAATATGCTCGAGCGTTCTTACAGCCACACTACTAATTGTTGCCTCTGCCATACCTTGCGCATGCGTATAGAGATCTCATCTCGTAATTGCACGACCCAGCTCTCACTGATCTCATTTTTCTTTGACGCTTTGATTCCATGCATTCAATGCCTCTGCTAAGTCCACAACTGGATAATGCTGTGCATACACAGGCAGCACACTCAACAGCAAGATACATGATACTAAAACTCGTCTTTTGATCATACGATACAACACATGGCAAAATAAAGTTATTGATTTTTTTCTTGGGCGTTTCTCAGAAGGTAATAGAACAACTGATGCAGTGGCGTATACATTTTTACGAGCGTGTCTCTGTACTGCACAAGATCTTCGTAGTATGCTGACAATCAAATATGAATTGGATAAAGCGTGTAGAAGTTTGCTAACATTCTCATCATTTGATTGGTGGATTGAATTGCAATTTGCTTCTCCTGTATGATAAGCTGCACCTCCTCACCATCCTTCTTGATCAAATCGGATAAGTTTTCGAACGCAAGTGGATTGAATTTTTTGTCGTATACTATGGTATTGCTATAGTAGTCCAAAAACAATGAATAGAACATAAGTTCGTTGGTAAGTAGATTTTTGAACACTTCTCGAGAACGCTCTGCAAAGATCGTTCATGTGCTGCTGAAGGCGCAGCCATGCATGGTGCCCTGACGATCTTTGCAGTCTAGCGCAAACGTTTTCTTTGCGTCGAGCATATCAGTTTTTTCTCCTAACTGCGACACTCCTTGTAAAAACTGATCTAACATCTTGTACGTTTGCGGATGCGAACAATGTTTTTTATCTCCTTCGAGCGTGTATGGTGTATCCTGCAAGTAGTCCACGCTCGGATCATTACAGGGAGCCTGCGGATCTTGTGCATCTCCTTTGAAATGCGTCATTGCAAAATCATGTATTGCCTTTTTTCTGTCATCTCTCGTATTGCTGTACTTGAATCCATACAGTCATGCAAGCATCATATTACTGTAGTCATTGAAGATCGTCTCTATAATGTGCGGCGCAAATGAAGAAAATTTGCATGCCTGCATACTCGCTTTTCCATCTGATCATTTAGGATCACAACCATCGTATGCACTATCTGCATCAAGCGCGGCTTGCGTCGGTATTCATCGTACTTTGTTGAGATCGAGATCTTTTTTGATCATATCTTTGAGTATTGCTTTTGCACCTCCAGGATAACTTACATCAAACTCATCCTTGTACTTATGTCCATCCGCTCTCTTGTCCATATTAACGCACAATGCATATACAAAGAGCGACTGCCTAGGATCATATCTAAATCAATCATAATCAAAACACGTGTACTCCATGTTTCCATTTTCTTTGACGCCAAGCACGGTATCACAATACTGCGTAATGATGGCATACTTCTCGCGATCATAACTTCTGTCTACAACAAGATTATCTACGAGTGTTTTTTGCTGTACCGTAACTGTACCTACGTAGTTATTTGAGATACTTCATTTGTCGCTTGTCAAACACTGTATATCTTTTGCATATGTATATCCCAAAAATCCACTTGTTCACAAGAGTACTCACATACCTACCACTACGCTTTTTATTCGACTCATGAGATTGTCGCTTCTATGAGTCCTATCGATCACACGCATCTGATGTCAGACAAATAAAATCATCTACTAATCTTGGTAATATGCACACCTTTTTCATCACAATCCTGGGCACTGTAGCTCACACATCTCGCCAAATCATTTTACTAGTGATGGTCACTCTGGGGTCTCTTTATTTTTCTCTCCAATCATCTCTATACTCTTGTAGACTGCTTGACTCAAGTGAGGGAATATATAGGTAACTTGGCTGGGATCTGTATATATCGCTTGCGTTCTTCGACTGTCCTGCACTCACAAAATCTGATCAAATGAAGACTGCATACTTCCTACCATCTGTGCAACGAGATATTTTTGTTGATTTCACTGTGTATTTGCAGATATCGCATCGAGATTTGATGTCTGTAGTTGTCACTCGTACTCATCTACAATTGTAGTGAAGAAGTCTACCTTCGCCTCATCTGTAGCAAACATTCATGGATACTTGCGGTCTGTTCTACTTCATCACTTCTCATTCATATCTGGTGTAGTACTCACTTTGCCAAACCCTCATGTATTCCTGTGTCTATCCACTGACGGAGCGGTTGCACCAAGTCTTGTTGCTCTTTGGTCGTTTTTGAAGTTTGTTTTCCATCGCTGCGAAATATCTTTGGCTGCAGCCTTTGTGGATGCAGCATCGTCTACACTGATATGATCATCCACAAAATCAAATCACTTCTGCCTCCCGCCATTGTATCACCACTGACTATGCAGGAGTGATTGTTTTCTTTGTTCTGCAGCCAGCTTATCCTCGTCGGTAGCCTCTGATCGAAACTCCCCTTTGAGACGAGAGATCGCAGCTTTGAATGTATTCATTGCTGTACTTGTGTCGTTCTGTACTCTATTTTTCATAAGATTCCAACTGTCTTTGTGTATCTTGGCTAATCCTTCACACTGATTCTTTGCCCCTATAGAACACCTGTAATCATGCTCTATACTCCGGATGTGCGCGAGCAAACGTGGCACATTAATATCTAGTGTTGAGACTTGTTTTCAGTTCTCTCCATTGTCTATTCATTCTTTGAGATATGCTTTTACAAGAACATCCACTCTTGCAACAAGTTGCTTTGCAAGTTCGTTTTGGATCATGTCGCTTTTTTGATCATTTGCATCGACATATGACTTGTAGAAATTATCTCCGAGATCACGAAACTGCTCCGTATACCATCTACGAAGATGCAGATCCTTGTAGAAGTTTTGAAGATTCCATAATGTCTTAAGTAATGCGCCGTATGTTTTTTTGAAGTTGTATGATCATCATGTCTTTGCGAGTGAGATGTATTTGAGTTTTTTGAGTTTCGCGTCAAACTTGTCGAGTTTGTCTTTTGGGACTGGTTTGTAGTAGCTTCCTGCAGTTCACATCGCCATCGCTTTCTGCATCAGCAATACGTCCAGGTCCTCTAATCTGTCTCGATCTCTCTTGATGGACTTACTTCCAAACAACATAGCTGTATTGAGATGAATATCACTATATGCTACTGCTGTCGACTCTAGTACGGTGATCATAGGAGAAATACCCTGCGAAAGAACCGTCTGCTGCAAAACTTTTTTGAGATAGTTTTCTGTAAATGATGGCACTCTAATACCAGGCAGTGCAACATCTGGTGTCTGATCAAGTATTTGCACCAACTCTTTCATGACTTCTATATAATCTTCAAGCTGTGATGGCATTGTATTGCAGCTGTGACACTCCTCTTGTGATTCACTTGATCCCCCATCTCCTTGCGCATGCACAAAAGGACCTGCCCAGATGAGCAGTGAGCAGCTATATACTGCTAGCAACGTTCGCGTCCTTTTGATCATGGTGTTGATCATATCTCTACGTCGTGGACATAAATAAAACTTATTTACAGTTTACTGTTTTTTTGTTTGCCATCTTGAGGACCGTAGAAACACATCCATCAAGTTCTGTATATTTTTGGAGGAGTTCATACAGTCTATTTTTGACAAAGTATTTGGAGAGATAACTATTGATATTGGTAACTACGTAATCTATTCCCTTCTGCACCATCAATGTGCGCACATATGTAGACTCTTGGACATAACGTTTATTTACCAGTTCGGTACATGCTTGTATCCATGTTTGAGGGTTTTTGTTTTTATTGGTTACTGCGAGATTTTTTGCTTCAAACGAGACGTGCTGCTCTATAAAATTCGCCTCCTCACACATACGTCGATATGCTTGTGTAATATTTTTTTTGTCATCTATAATATTATTTTCTTCTCCTGCTCATCATCGATATTTCTCAAAATTCTCTCCTATCAGACTTGGTGGCGCTCACTCTGGATGCTCTGCTTGCTGTGTAATCCATTCTCTTCGCTCTGTTGCTTTCTCGTGACAGTCTATCTGCAAGTCGTCGCATGTCTCCTGGACACCATCAAGTTTTTTCATACCAACTGTTACTAGATGATCAAACAAAAATGGACTCTCTGCAAAGTACTTTTGTATTTTGCAGGTAAATTCTGTGCATCACTCGTGCGTCGGATTACTATCACAGCACTGGCATTTGAACTGCGTGTAGATCATACGCAAGTCTTTGTCTGTGAAGAAGGTGCGTTTTCATAGATATGGATCGTCCTCCCACGCTCTCGTCACTGATTTTACAAAGCCATCCTCTCCTCAGGCAGGACTTGCAGCAAACTTCATAGAACAATCATTTCCTCACTGCTGCGCAAACACTACATGCGGCATCATTATTATCGCTCCTGCTAATAATGCCATTATAACCACAAAAATACGACGTCATGCCTGATGTCTAAGTGAGTGTGCTACATGCAGTCATTGTAGGCTCTTCATCTTATTCGAATGATTGAGGCGTAAAGCGTACTGTTCCTATTTTTTGGCCATCACGGGTTTTGAATTTGTATGATACCGTATTGTCTGATCTATCAAACTCATAGTCACCCACTATTTCCTTGTCGTATGGTGCTGGTACAAATATATTCCCTTCTGGCGACACATAGATTTGGCACTCACCTCACGACGTCTTGATACACTTTCATCATGCGAACTCACCCATAGCATCACTATTGAGTGGTATAACTTGATAGTTACCATTGTCGGATGTTACCCCATCTTTTGAAAGTTCTTTTCCTGCAAACGTTGCATTAAACAAGACCTGTTGGTTTTGCGTATCTGTCACATTTACTTTGGGCTTTCATCATGCTGTAGAGACCTGGAGCTTCGTATTTCATTTTCATTCTGGTGTGATTGAAATTTCACTTGTCTTTGCGTTGACTGTTGCTTTGGTCACATCATTTTTGTCTTTCATTTTGATCATATTATCAAATGGGAAGAGTCCTCCTATCACTTCTGTACTTGTTGGTTTCACAGGGAACGGATTTGGTTTGAGTTTTTCTCGATACCCAAACCTATTGATTTCAAACTCCACTACACCTTTATCTATTTCGTCTGACAACTCACTGTCTACATCGGCACCTACTTGCTGGTAGAGTATCTGCTCAATAGCAATCTCTGGCACACCAATATTGAGCTTCACAACCTGTTTCCCGATATTTCCTGCTTGGTCTATGGCTGCAAACAAAAATTCGTCTTCACGCGGATACTTGTACTCCAAGTCTGTCAGTTCTACATCTTTATCTTTTTCAAGCTTGATTACCTCCCCACTAAATACGACTCGATTTTCTTTGACTACTCACTCGTCCTCTCGATTTGCCTTGATACGATATTTGGTATTTACAAATCCATTGAGTTCAGGTCATGCTCCTACTTCCTTGCCTGTGATCTCTCTGATGAGCTGTACTGAGAGAACTGGCGGCTGATCATCTCATCGATACTGTGATCCTGCTGTCATTTGCAACGACCATGGCGAAGCCTTGATGAGGTACTGCTGTTCGGTACTCGATCACTTCTTGAACCGTGAGAACGTTCACTGCTTCTTATCTAAACGCATACCTGCTACTTCGAGATAGTATCGTTGTTTTTCCATATTGTTGAGTAATGCATCGATTCTTTTTGTTCCACCATCATAATATCTTACATTAAGTATCTTTCATGACTTCATGTACTCTTCTACACTACCATATGAGAGTTCATCGGGGAGCTGAAGATACATTCCTGTGGCACTCATTGTTGTGGGTAGCACAAGCACGTAGCGAGAGTCATCTCGTCATGCTCGTGAACGTCCATCTGTCTTGTTGGATGGCTGATAGCCGACATAGTTCGAAAGCCTAATGACATAGGCTGCTACTGCTGGATCATTTCACCATGAAACAGACATACTATCAAAATTGTGTCCCTGCCTTGTAAAGTCATAACTCACATTATGGTAGTCTCGCAGCTTGTACTCACCACCTCATGCTTTGTATCGACCAAACCTAGGCTTTACTACTCCTATCAGATCTTTCATACTTCCAAACGGACCTATCTCAATCATCTTCCCTCATCATTCAGCTACAAACGCCTGCTGCTGACCATATTTTACAAAAATCTGCTTATCAGTAAATGCTATAATATCTTGCTGTCCATCGGTATTTATATCGCTAATTTCGTATTTATCGTCCTGATATCGATACTTTCCTCTCTCCTGCCGAGATACTATATTGTGGTAGTTACCATCATCTCCTGGGATGAAGAATCACTCTAGATACTGACCGAAATCCATGTCTGTGACGGTATTTATGCGACCACGCTGTCATCATCATGCACCTCATCATTGTACCGTCACCCCTCCTCATCCCATGCCCGGCATATCTCACATCTGTGCAAACAGCTGTGTCGAAGATTTTTGTGCGGGCATTGGCACATTGACGGGAGCTACCTCTGCAGCAAATGCGCCTTCTGCTTTTTTGGTTGCTCCGCGCTTATCGTCGCTTACGAGCATATCCATACCGTTTTTGAGCCTACTCAAATAGTCTCTCATATCGTTGTAGGCGAGTTCGTCTATTCATAGCGACGTAGGCGTTTCACGCTCGAGCGCGTTGGCAAACCCATCTACATGTGGCGCATAGAGATTGAGGTAGCTCTGGAGTGGTGATGGAGCATCGCGCAATTCTTGCACAAACTCCTCCGGAGCAGAAAAGAGCGATGCTTCAAATTCTTGAACACCTTCCGATGAATTGCTTACGAGATTGTATGTAGAAAGGGTGTTCAAGAACGTATCATACCCCTTTTCGAGTTGCTGTGCGATTGTGCGATAGCGTTTTTGATGCTGATCAAGATATGTCTTTGCCTTTTGCTGTGCATCACGCACACCTCCAAAGTTTGGCGCCACTTCAAGAACATTTGTTACTTCCTCTACAACCTTCTCTGCATCTCCATGCAACATCGACAAGTCTTGGCGCGCCTTGAGATATTCTAGTCCCTCTATCAGTTCTTTTTTGACGTCTGCAGCATCTCCTCCATGGTAGAGGTTCTGGGTCAAGCGCTGTTTTGTGTACTCTGTGATAGGATTATCGCTCTTTACCCCTGGTGTATAGTCTTCCCAGATGCGAGACATTTTTTGTGTAAAGAACTCTCTCATAGCATACATATCTCATGAGCCCTCTACGCGACCATTGAGATCTATATTGACGTCTACGTTTCCATTTCGCATAGGAGGCATTTCTTCTTCCACTGCTTTGTCGATCTGGTTTTTGAGATTCATTTGTGACTGCACAAAGACTTTGTTGGTCCACTCATTTGCGGCATCTGCTATCGCCTCTACTGCATCATACAACACCTCTAGATCTAGTTTCATATTGAGGTACGCATCGACTTTGACATCAAATCAAATCACAGGAGCATCAGGAAGTGTAATTTTGATATTATCAAAAAACTTTACTTCTCGTGATCTCTGTGTCATCTGTTCTACTCTCGTTTTTACTCCCTGCTCCGCTACTAGTCACAACCCACTCTTGAGAATACAATAGACAGTGCCTATGAAGTCTGCTATTTTTATTACGACTTTTATGGCAGGCATAATTTTTGGTATCTTTGGTGCGGGTGGCAGGTTTGGAAGTTTGAGATCGAACTCTGTCGTTAGCTCTGGGATACCAGGAAGCTTCGGTGGCTTGGGTAGTGGTGGGATTTTTGGAATCTCTATATTGACGTGGAGTCCAATGTCTCTAGGTATCGGTAGATCTGGCAGTTGATAGAAAGGAATCTTCTTTGGCACAAATTTGAGTACCGGCAAAAATACTTTTACACCAAGATTGATATGAGAAAGATCCAGGTAGATATCAGGAAGTTTGAATGGTGGTATTGGCAGCACGGGAAGATCAACACACAACAGCTTAAGCTTACACGCATAGAAATCGTAGTTGTCTTGCCTACACTTTGCACATTTCGTCTGCCAGTTCACGGAGAACTTGATCACGATTTGTCGTGTTTCTATAATACCCTTGATCAAAATAATCGTATCCACGTACTGTGAAAATCTATTCGCGTTGGTCTGCAACCATCACGTAATCTTCGTAGAAAAATCACTAAAGAGTCATCGTATCTCTGTGACATAATTATCGTATGCATGCATGAGATCATATAATTCTGTTGGCAATCTCCTATACTCATCAAGTGTATTTAGATTTCTTCTTACCTGCAAGACCGCCTGCTGCATGTCCGATGTTATTTCTGAGTTTGCAGCCGAACTTGCTGCCTCATTCGCAATCTTTTCGTTTCTTTCGAGCCAACCCTCTAGATAGAGTCTATATCTAATCAGATCTTCCTGGTAGATAAATGGGATCTCCAGTACTACATCTTTGGTCTCTATTTGGAATAATGGGAACGTACTAAACATATCTGCAAGCCCTTCAAACGGATTGTTTATTTTGTCTGAAAGTTCGCTGAGTTGGTTTTTGGTAATATTGTAGCTTTTGAACTTTTGCTGAATGTCTTGTCGATGCGAAGTAATACCTGCGTTCTGAATCTCTGTCGTTGCATACTCATGTGTAGGTTGTGTCGCACGGAGATTTTGCTGTTCACTATAGAATGTTACATTATCAAGTCACTCCGCTATTGGTGTGAGATTTGGGAGCGTAATAAAAATATTCATACTCAGCAAATTATTTGCAATATATCTAATCTGCTTGTCCGCTCGCTTTCTTACGATACACTGCACGAGTCATTTGACATCACCTCACTCGATTCTAAAATTGAATGACGTTCCTCACTTGAGGTAACTCGTCTCTGCCGTTACCAATGTCGACTGTATCGCTACAGGATTTCCTCCTACGTTTACAGGACCACCAAGATCAGGCGACACAAAAGGCGAGTTGAGATGCTGTTTCTCATCACACACACCAAGTGCTGCGAGATCCGCATGATTTTTTTCCAGTAGATAATCCGTCTCTTTCTTGTCTTTTTCTGGATCTTTACGAGGCTCCGAACACGTTGCTCCTAGCGTCGTTGCAATAACAAGACAGTTACCAGCAATATCTCAGACAGGACTTTTGATATTCTTTCCTACACTATATGGGCCAAAACATAGCGAAAATCCTAGACCATTGGTCAGTGTGGGACTTACATAAATTCTAAACTGCGATGAGTTTCACTTGAAGATAGCTCCTGCCTGATTTGGATTTGGTGGCCAGACAGGAATTGGCCCTACTGTAGGTACCGCAAAGATCGGTAATCCATCGAACTTAAATAATTTACATCCAAAAATATTAAACGTACCAGGATCCAAGAATGACATATTGAATGGCATTGGAATTCCTCAACAACTCTTCTTTCCAAATTTGATACCATTACATTTTTCATACTCTACAAAAAAGTCATTCGTCATTGCGTTTGGATTGAGCTGTTTGTACGCCCACTCAAATCCTCACTTCACAGGGCTCCAATCTAGTCACTTATTGATAAGTGTCCCGTACTCATTTCCAAACTGTGAGATATACTGCGTTCCCGCATCCACATTGAGATCAAAATCTAGATTTGGGTTTCCCCCTTCACGCAATGTCTCTCGGATATTTTTGAATTTTTCTTTGATGCCTGGCTCGAGATAGGTGTCCCAGATTTGCATAAGATTTTTCATTTTCTTTGCATCGATCTCCTTGATGCTGTCATTAGTACGTTTGATATTGTCATCATAGTGCTCGACATAGTCTTCTTTTTGTGTTTTGAATCGGTCTTCGATGTTCTTCTTTTCTTCTCATGGAGAAAATTCTCGATATTGCTTGTAACACCCGTCTGTTGGGAATGCCCTCACACGTCTCGTCCACCCTGCCGCGTATGCTTCTGATCCAAATAACGATCATACATTAACCTCTGATGATGGCGCTTGGAAGAAGTCTTTCATTGGACTCTCTACATCAAACTTGATGTAACTATCACCATTGTACTGCACTGTATATGAGAATGACACTGCTCATCACAGCGGCACATTATCCAACCTAAACTCATATGGAGAGACATTCCACTCTATGCTTATATTTTGCGGAATATTTCCGCGATCAAAACTCACAATTTTGTTTTGCTCATCTTTGTAGATGATCGCGTTCATATCAAGTCTCTCCCGATATGTGACTGGTCATGCAGAACTTCCAGGAGTCAACGTTACATCAACTCTCAGTAGATCTCACTTCTGTACTGATCCTCCATTGAGATCTGTGAATACTTTGGTCGCCTCGAATCAGGGATTTGGCACCTCATCCATAGCACGTGCAACACCATACGTATCATCTTTCCAGACATCAGACGCTCTGATATTTTCCGGTGCACGCATTACAAAATCGAGCATACTTTTTTGTCCGTCCTGCAACAACTTGTCTCTATTGGTTGCATTATCTACGGACGTCATAATACCTTGCTTAATACCTTTGGTATACGCATTCATCTCAGACTTGTTCATTTTTCTGAAGTCTGGCGTCTCTCCTACTGGAGGTGTAGCAAGATCTCCCACCTCTTCTTCAGGAAGCGTTGAATCTACTACAACAAGACCTGGCCAGTGGCGAAGACTGTTATCTTTGATGGGACCTCACAGCTTCAATCAGAAATTTTTGAGCACTTGTTTTTGAGCTCTCTCGCGCCGACCATCATCACATTTCATCGGATCTGTCGAAAGGTATGCAGGGCCATAGTGTGCTGAGAGATCCCCCTCTGTATCAAATGTAATAAACTCCAAAGATCCATTACTGTCCATATCTCCACCGTACAGCCATGATACATTTGAGAGATTGTTTTCTCCGTTTGGTACATTGAGACATATTGGCGTCCCGTTGACGTCAAAAATACCGTTGTGATTGATGTATCCTCTTAGCTGATCAGCTGTCGTGAGAACCGCAAGATCATCCTGTGAATCACCGTTTATGTCTCAGACATACAACTCTTTGAGACCGTCGGAGAATACCAATAATGTTCACATATCTTTGTATGGATTTGCTCATCATGAATTTTTGAGGAGTCTTACTGATCCATCTGCGTACGCAATGATCATATCCTTGAGTCCGTCGTTATTGAAGTCTATCACTTTGGTAGTAACCATTTTCTTGTTATCTGTCCGCACGACCTGTCCCACTCCGTCATCAAATTGTGTATGCTCTACGTTTCTATTTTTGTCTATTCTTGTGAGTAATGGGTCTCAAATATTCAAAACAAATGGAGATCAAAAACTCTTAGCCGCAAGTCACACTGGCATACCACCTGCAAATAATGTCATATTCATAAACTGCTCCCTAAACCCAACTGGCGTCTGAGGAATTGCTGCTTGTTCAATAGATGGGAAGAATGGCGTCTCTGATGCCGGCCTCATCTGATCATTGTATGCTATAGTCACAACAGATGGTGATGATGCATTTGTCAGTTTATATTTGCCGTCTTTGAGCTCGACCATCAGCGCGGGCTGATCTGTTTTGTTGATCGTCAATGTACCGATGTGTTTGTTTTGGTACATCACTTTTCGGTCTGTCCCCCCATTTGGTTTTATCTGTACGCGCTGCGAGAGAATATCTTCTTTGAAATTTGCTATCGTTTCTCCATTGAGCTTGAGCTTCCCATCCTTCATGATTTCCTCAGGATCAAGACTATCTGCAACTAGTGGTGTATATGTGATCGTGTTTTTTTTGCCTGCTGCCTGACTTGCTGGTCATCACTGCAACAAGAGTTTATCAAATCTTCCGAGCTTCACACGCCCGATACCTCACTGATTTCCTAACTGTATCCAAAGCGTATCACCATCTACCTCAAGCGCGTCGACTACGCCAAGTGGATCTATATACGTCCCATTACTTGAAATCGTTGTAGCAAGCGCCGCACCCACACCATTTCATTGGCCATCAAACATCGTCGTGATCGCAAGTGTTTTTGAGTTTTTCAGTAAGCCATGAACGTTTTTTTGATTTCCTCGTGCTTTACCAAAGAGGTTGAGGTACATAATATTAAGATCTTCTCAGTTACCGAGTCATGGTCGGAGCGTCTCGCCCACATAGAATGATGTTGTTCACTGTGTCGTGGTTACGCCTCCACCCTCATTTCATCAGGCATTATCACCTTCTCATACAACATCTCCACCTATCGTATCACCAGCTGTAGCTCATCATGCACTGTTTCCTCATGCCGTCGCACCTCCAGCTGTATTTCATCATGCCGTATCCCCTCATGCATTTGTGTCTCATGCTGTCGCTCATCATGCGGTCGCGCCGCCCGCTGTTGCATCACCCGCAGTGTTTGATCATGCAGTATCTCCTCACTGCGTATCTCATCATGCAGTTGCTCATCATGCTGTATTTCATCACGCCGTTGCATCTCCTGCAGTGGCTCATCCCTGTGACTGTCATCACGCCGTTGCGCCTCATGCCGTTGCACCTCCCGCAGTATTTGCTCACTGCGTATTTCCTCATGCCGTTGCTCATCATGCTGTAGCTCCACCCGCCGTCGCACCTCCTGCTGTAGCTCATCATCATGCTCATCCGGCTCATCACGCCCCTCCACCATTACCAATCGCTCATCATCCACCGCTGCATGATCATCACACACCACATGATCATCATCCTGGCGCGATTTTGCCTGTAAATATACCTGCTCCACTAGTAACTCGTACTGTAGTTCATGAGAGCTGTAATGCACCCCATGGCTGGAGTTTTACTTCTGTAGGCTTGGTGAATAGATTTCCCCGACTATCATGAATAGCTATGGTTCATGTAAGCACATCTCCAGACTGCGCGTCTTGGGTGTCCATTACAATATCTAATTTATCTGCACCACTCGGTTCTATCACTAATGTAAATGTTTTTTGAGCCATACCTGGTACATCTATATGTATCTTTTCTTCTCCAGCTTCTCACGTAGGTAACAAATAGAGAGTTACTGGACTTCACGTTGATACAAATACATCTCTTTGTACGAATGCTCCGTTTACTAGTGTTCATACATGGACGATGTCTTCTTCAAGACTAATTGCATATGGCGTTCCTACTGCTTCCCCATGTATACCCACGACCTGTAACGTCAATTTTGGCAGACGATCTGCGACTACTGTGCGCTTTCCTGTCGCATCTTTGGTATAAAATCACACACTTTTTTGTGGTAGACGATAGACACCACGCGTCGCTTCGACATTATTGTAACGCATTGACATTGCTCCTCCGACCACTTTTATTTTTTGTTCTGCAACAATTACTCCTGTACCTACCGCATCCGGTAATGTTACTTTTATGGTCACGACTCATGAATCAGATGTTTTTGGAGCAACCAAGAGATATGATGCATCTGCAAACTCACGCGTCTGCATCTTTGTACGTGGCTCTTGACCGAGATCATCAACCAGTCATCCTCCTACTATAGTAATATCTGCATCACGAGACAAATGCTTGATGTGGTTTCCGTAGCTATCTTTAGCAATAATACGTACGGGCACAAAAGCTCCCTTGAGCACCGTTGATGCAGCTCATACTACTTCAAAAGATTTTATCTCTCAAGGCTCGACGGTTATCAACTGTTGATGCAATGCACATATCGTTCCTTTGCAAATCTTTGCTTGCAGCACTCCTGCGCTCGCATACTGAGATAGCATGCTCACAGAGATTGTTTTTGCATCGCGATATGGATTCATGGTCAGATTGAGTGGCGTCTTGCACAAATCTTTTCCTCCTGCAGAGAGACACACTGCTCATGTCGCCTGTAGTGTTACACGCACTTCTCCTATATCTGCATTCGCTGATGCGAGACGCACTTGCTGTACATCGTTCTTGCCAACTACAAATCCTGGACTTTCTGTGAATCCAAACACAATATCATTTCTCAACTGATCGTATGCGCGCTTTTGGATTTCATTAAGATTTTTCTGCTGCGCTAGATTGAATTCAGAGGCAGCACTCAGCAGATCTGCCACATCAGCATACGCAGGTAGATTTGGATCTGCTGCAAATACGTCTGGCAATCAGAGCGCTTTGTCGGTGCCGTTTCCAGTAGCTGCGGCAGCGCCGCCAGCATTATCGGCGCCGCTGGCGCCTTTGGAAGGCGGTGTCGATCGAGCACCTCACCAGACATACGGAGAGAGAAGATCGATCACCGCCTGCGGCGGCAACAACATTATATTTCCCTGCATTTGTGCCGCCGTCAGCAATGGCATTGTTCCACCTGGCAGGCCTGGCAATCCCGCAGCATACACAACACTGCCAGCTACGCGAGATGTTGTGCCATTGTTTCATCCACCATTGGATGAGTTCCCTGCTCCACCAGCTCATCCACCGTTTCCTCAGTTTCATACGAAGTTCTGCCGCTGCTGCATCCAGTCACTCATATTGTCTTGGACATCGTCATTTTTGATTTCTACTCTTATCTTAAGCTTGAAGTCTATAGGCTTCTTGATGGTTTGCTCTCGCCGACACTTCAATGCTTTTGGCCACTTGAAAAGTGGCACCGCCTTGTCTGGTGGCACACCACACTCACTGTCATCTTGGTTGAGTTCGTTGAGTGCTTCATCATACCCCTCATGCTCTTTTCATGATGTATTTTCGTACTCCACACCCTCTGGAAGTACGGTATCTACCTGAGGCACCTGCACTGCCATCTTGTCAGCGCCATCAGAGTTGATATATCACATCTCATATGCAAAGTGCTCACCATTACCCACTCCTGTCAAATAGAATGGAACAATAAAGGGATCCTGCTTCTTCTCTCGATCATTTTTGAGCACATATTGCTCCATGACATATTTGAATTTTTTGTTGATATCAAAGGTATTTCTTGCGTTTTGAATGTACTCACCATAGGTTCCTCATCCTGGCTTCTGCTCTCGACCCACGTTCATATAATACAGTAACGACGCGAGACGCTTGATATTCTGCTCTCCCAAAATACCTACAAAATAATTTTCAGGCAAAAGATTATAAGTACGATTTGGTGTTGCGGTTTTGTCTACTGCCGCCAAGAAGTCGTAAGCTGCTGTATGTTGTCCATATAGTGTAGGAGCTTTTTGAAGCTGAGCACTTAACTTCTCATTGTATGCTTGTACCTTCTGGGTGAGATATCATTTTATGGATGCCGCGATCTCTTCCTCTGATTTGAGCTTCCCTCCATTGTATACAGGTATGCGATACAAATCAGGATAGACGAGCGTCACCAACTCACCACCCAATCCATGGAACGTTACATGTCTTGTATCATCAATTGGTCTCTCCATCGTCATCGCATGCATGACCGATAGATCTCCTGTGAACTCATTATCTTCGTCTTCATTGGTAGGGCCTTTGTGTCTCACAACCGTATTGATCACCTTGTAGCCATAATTTTTCCATCGACGGAATCCTCACATCGCACACTGATTAGCTTTTTCATCTTTTTGAGGCGCCGGCGTACCCAATGGCTTACCGTCCATTGCTGGGTATGGATACGGCAAGACAGTTATAGACATTTTTTCTCCATTTTCTGGTTTGAGCTTTTCGTATACAAAGAAATACTCTACCTCCTCGAAATGGTCAAGCACAGGGATTTCATCTAACAGCTCTTTTTGTTCACATGCCTCCATTTGTGGATCACCAAGCCCCAAGAACCCATCACTATCATCCATAGTTTTGATAACCTTCGAATAATCGTGCTGAGCTGTGAGATGGAGACTATCATACGTATACTCTTTTTTGGTAAGTACTGCTCCTCTTATATCATACTGTGGTCATCCTATGTTCTTATTGAAGGAGGGATTTCGCATATTGTTGAACATCGGCTCAAGTTTTGGGTTGATAGGCGGATTTGGATACTTGTCCAAAATCGGTCACTTCAATTCGATATCCGATGGATTCACCTGCAATTTATCACTATCCAGGTAGAATGGTGAACCACCTCATCGATATTTCCTTGCCCACTCATCTGGCTCATCTTTCTTTTTACATGCTTCTTCTCACTTTACGCCATTGTAGAGATCTCCCTCATCTCCGATATGATCGTTGTCTAGGTTGAATGCTCTGATCGCATTTACCTGCTGCGCATGCAATCCCGGCGAGACTCATACAGTGGCATCCATAATCGAGAATGGTATATCTTCAAGTTTTCTCGCCGTAATGGGCGTAAGTGCTAGCGTAGCTCCTTGCGTGATATTGAGATACGTCCCTCTGGTTACTGTTAGCTCTGGATACTCTGTGATATCTTCTGCATTTTTGCCATAGTAGTGATTTTCATATCTTTTATTGATGTCTGACATTCTGACATTTTTGAGCACTACTGCTGTAGTATCAAACGCACCATTCTTTCGAATAGCTCCCTTGAATGGACCATCCTGAATTACCTCTCCTTCTACTCGTTTTTTCCCCGATCCAGAGTACGCCTCTATGATGAGCTGACTACTGACAGGACGCGTTTCATCTGGCACACAGAGTGGCGCCAAAATACTTTTGCGTTTCTCATAGTAGACCGGTAAAGGGTACTTAAGCTGATACTTTTCTTTTTTGATTGCGTTGTCTACTGCTCCCTCGAGCAATGTGTTGATATCCTTGAGAAACGTGTATGCGACATTGTCTCGCACTTGTATCTTCTCGACGGTCGTGTCTACATCTTCTAGTTCATATCTTCATCATGCCGTGAGATTACGATGCAGATCTCCCAAATACTGACTTCCATACATATCATCGAATGTACGGAAAAGTGGCTGCATATTTTTTTCTAGGAGCAATGTCGGTATAGGTTTATCAGAAGCAGACTTCATACTCTCCTTAACCTCATTTTCAGGGAATTTTTCTATGACACTTTCGGATCATGCAAATAATTTTTGGTTTGCTTGTGCAACCTTGGGGTCTTCGTCTGCTCACTCAGGCTGCGGTTCCGTACGGTACTGCGCCATTGCTCATTTTGTTTTTGTGATCACATCTACAAACTGATCTGAATGATCTTTGGTGATCACATCTGCAAATGGTTTCATATATCTACGATATGACCTTTCCTCTGCAAAGAGTGTGCTATCCACATACTCTGTCATATGCTCTGCAGAGAATGCTGTCTTGAGATAGGGAAAATTATCATACCATACTTCTGGTTTGGCATATTGCGTAGGGTCTTGATTATATTTTTTGAGTTTTTCAAAGAATTTTTTGAGTGTCGCTACATCCGCCGGAAGATAGCTATGAAAAAGTTGCGGTTGACTATCAGGTTTGTTGTTGTACGCAAAAACATCTCTTCACGCGTCGTACATAAACATCGGCTCTACAAAATTGACGTAGGGATAGACGGACATCATTCTCCTCCCCTGCATCTCTATTACGGGAAATGGGATATTCCCGATCAACATCACACCCACGAGATCAGTATCTTCGTTTTTCTCACCATCAAAATACAAGTTACTCAGAATTTGCTGAATATCTCTCGCCTTGAATCATGCTGGATCTATAGGAAATACGAGTGATTTGGAGTGAGATAAACGCTTGGGCATATAACTCGTCGTGTACCACTCAAGATCTCACTTGATTGCACCATATACACTCTGATCTACAAAAATTGCTACTAACTGGGTTACATCCGCACTTCATGCCGCATTTACTTTTCCTCGAAGATAAGGCAAAAAGCTACTCGAGACCGAGCTTGATGTATAGAAGAATGCAATGAGGAGGATGCATATTCTTTTGAACATGCGTTGAATATAAAAAGCGACGAGCAAAAAGCAATCAAACAGCAGTTCTGCATATGGGAATCTCCTTTACAAAGAATGCTTTGTTATTCCAATAGTCTTTTGAGTTCTGCGAGTTTCATAAGTGCGTCTATGGGAGGAAGACGATTGATGTCTATATTCTCGATAAATGTTTGTGCTTTTTTGTATTTTTCTTGTTCTTTTGTTCTCTCAGATGCTATCTCAGAAGGCGCTAATGAAGTGAGATCCAATCCCATCTGCTGCGGGAGTGTAGCATTATTTTTGTGATGATGCATGTGATGCCCTCCTCTTTGCTCGACCTCTTGCAGATATTCTTTGGCTTGTGCAATAATGCCACTAGGGAGTCAGGCGAGCTTTGCTACATCTATACCATAACTCTTGCTCGCACCTCCTGGCACGACTTTTTTGAGAAATACTACTTCATTTGATGTCTCGTATACGCGCACAGAAAAATTTTTGATTGCTGAGTACTCATCTGCAAGCGCTATCAACTCGTGATAGTGTGTTGCAAACAAACACTTTGCTTGTATTTGACGACACAGATAGACAAGTATTGCATGAGCTAATGCCATCCCATCGTACGTGGATGTTCCACGCCCAAGTTCGTCTAGTATAATAAATGAACGCGCGGTGGCATGATGCAAGATATGTGCCATCTCTAACATCTCTGTCATAAATGTAGATTGTTGTTGTGCAAGCATATCACCGCTTCACACGCGCGCGAAGATTCCATCCATGAGTCATATCTTTGCATATGATGCTGGGACATAGAGTCCGGCATGAGCAAGTAATACGATAATTGCCTGTTGTCTGAGATACGTAGATTTTCCTCACATATTTGGTCCCGTTACAATATGTACGAGATCCTCTACGGGCATAGTGAGGTCGTTTGGCACAAATTGTTGTTCGCGTGGCAAAAATGTCTCTATAACTGGATGCCTCCCTTCATGCACCTCTACTAGACGATCTTTTGTAAATTCTGGACGCGTCCATGTATGTTTATGGACATATATAGACATATTGACAGCAAGATCGACCTCACCTATCGCTTCACTGAGTTCAGCAAATGCTTTGTAGTCTTGGCGCAGCAGCTCCTGTATTTTCAAAAGATGTGCTGCTTCTTTATACTCCAAGGCCTGCGTCGCTTCCAGTATCTTCGCCTCGAGCTCACTCAGATAACCTGTCGTGTAGCGCTCTCCTCATTTGAGTGTCTGGCGACGCACCATATCAAACTTCGGATCTTGCTCATTTCTTGCTGCTTCAAATGCAGCAATATCCTTGGGTGTGACTTCTATGAGATATCACTGATTTTGGACATATTTCAGTTTTATATTTGAAAGTCATGTGTGACGCACGAGTTCTTGCTGGTACTGCAGCAGCAAGTCATCTGCATGATAGGCAAGACGGCGCAATTCATCAATCTCTGCATCGTACCCATCTGCTATGTAATTAAGACGCTCATCTTGTATTTCCTCTTGCAGCAATTCACGGAGACGTCATGCTCGCTGGACGATCGTTTCTAACGTCACAGCAGTACACCCTATTTCACGCAGTCAGGACAGGAGCGCTGGGGTTTGTACAATATTTTCTGTTGCCGCACGCAATTGTCACCATTTCATAGCTGTCGACTTTCTCCCCAGCAGATGCGCAATAACTCTCGGTATATCAGGGAGTACGCGCAAGGTAAGATGAAGATGCTGCGCTGTCTGCTGATCATTTACATACCTTGTAATATCTCCCAGACGACGTTCCAACTCTTGCTGTATATAGGTAGGACGGAGCAAGCGGTCCATCAGTACTCTCGATCACATCGCAGTCGATGTACAATTGATCACCTCATACAGAGAGTACTTTTTGTTACCCTGATATGATGATGCAAAAATCTCTAAATTTCTGATTGTTGTTGTATCCAGAAAGACCTGTCACTCTGGCAGATCATATCTGATACGATGGATTGTCTGGAGCGCATACGGCTGCACCTCCATTACATACGACAACAAAACTGCTGCCGCCTGCTTCCTTCATTCTGTGAGTGCCTCCCCATACCCTGTCAACTTGTCTACCTGCAAAATATGCGCTAGGGTTGCATCTACGTCTTTGGGAAGCTCATGCCATGAACAAGAGATATGCATGTGTGCATGAATATGTTCAAACAGTTGTTGTTTTTCTGGAATATCTGGAGCTAGAAGCACTTCTTTTGCATGTATCGTACCCAAATGATCAACCACCTCTGCAATTCATGTTACACTTTTGGTAGAATAACTCCCCAGCGACGTATCGCCCCATGCAAGATGGAATGCTCATGGAAGTCATCACCACCGTACTGCTACGAGATTGGTCTGCTGTTCGACATGCTCTACATATGTTCCCGGAGTTACGATTGTCGTGACCTCTCTCTGAACAACCTTGCCTGGCACCACCTCTCCCATTTGTTCTGCTATTGCTACTTTGTATCCCGCTTGCATGAGCTTCGGCAGGTACTTATCCAAGGCATGATAGGGAATGCCTGCCATTGGTATAGGATTTGGACCATCTTTATCTCTTGCCGTCAATGTAATATCAAGTACGTGATGCGCCGTCTTGGCATCATCATAGAACAACTCATAAAAATCACCCATACGAAACAGTACCAAAAAATCCTGATATTTTGCTTTGATATCTTTGTATTGCTGCTGAGCTGGTGTAAGTTTGGTCGTTGACATGGATCGGTGATAGTGATTTTATTCCAAATTTTAAGGTCAGATCTTTTTTCTTTCTTGTTTCTTTGTGTCCTTTGTATATATGCAGGACTGTTTCCCTCAGATATCTTTTGGTTATCATCTTGGATTTTAGGTTGGATTTTTGCTTAGATCTTGGTTCGTATCTTTAGTTGTTTACATATATATTGTATGGATTATCAGGCACGCTCATTAGAAGAGCACGAAAAATATCATGGCAAGCTTGCTGTTGCTTCCAAAGTTCCCCTCGCTACGAGAGATGATCTTGCAACATACTACTCACCTGGCGTCGCTGCACCATGCCTAGCAATCGCAAAAAATCCCGAAGACGCATATCGCTATACGCGAAAGTCCAATAGCGTTGCTATCGTGAGTGACGGTACCGCTGTGCTTGGTTTGGGAAACATTGGTGGGCTTGCATGACTTCCCGTCATGGAATGAAAAGCTGTCCTTATGAAAGCATTTGGTGGTATCGATGCAATCCCACTCGTCCTATCTACGCAGGATCCGGATGAGATCATCCGTATTGTCAAAGCGGTTGCGCCAACCTTTGGCGCCATCAATCTCGAAGATATTGCAGCGCCGGCATGCTTCTATATAGAAGAACAACTTCAGAAAGAACTCAATATTCCAGTTTTCCATGACGATCAGCACGGTACGGCCGTTGTTGTTCTCGCTGGTCTCCTCAATGCGCTTAAGCTCGTCAACAAATCGCTCAGTGAGATCAAAATCGTCATGTCTGGTGCCGGCGCTGCTGGCATCGCTACAGCGAAATTGCTTATCGAAGCAGGAGCGACACATCTTGTGATGACTGACTCCAAGGGATGTATTCATACTGGAAGAAGCGATCTTAATCCCTACAAGGCATCACTCCTTTCTTATAATCGCGACAATGCATCTGGTACGCTTAGCGATGCGCTCCATGGTGCTGACGTCTTCATTGGCGTCAGCCAACCAAATATTGTCAGCACCGAAGATGTCACGCATATGAGTGCTCAGCCGATTATTTTTGCGCTCTCCAATCCCAATCCCGAGATTACCTCTGATGCTGCATTTGCGTGATGAGCATATATTTATGCATCATGAAGAAGTGATCTCCCTAATCAGATCAATAATCTTCTCGCATTCCCTGGTATCTTGAGATGAGCACTCGATGCGAGACTTTCCAATATTACAAATACACACAAAATAGCAGCAGCCTATGCGTTGGCTGCTGCTATCCATGATATTCGTCCTGACTGTATTATTCCACATCCGCTTGATACGACGCTACCTCAGCTCGTTGCTCAGGCCGTCGCGAATGCGTAATTTTTTGCGTTCTTACTTAGGTGCAGTTACGCTACTTATTTAGTTGTTCGTTTCTATTCTTCCTCTGAGTGATGCTTTGGTTAGCTACCGCTTCCCACCGTTGCACCAGAGTTGACGACAGATCCACTCAGTACAACATCGCCACTCATAGATGCATTGGATCATGTAGATGTGCTTCCCGTCACTACCGCACTTCCACTTACTCATGTCGATGTAGATCATGTGGTTACGCTTCCTGTTACATCTTGGAAGTCTTCTCCAAAGAGCTGCTGTAGGATTTGGCTCAACTGATCACCACTTCCTAGTCCTATGTCTCCTGTACCCGTGTCCTGTGTCCCAGCAGATGCATCTGTATTTCCTCTTGCTCTATACTGCAACAGCAATGCCTCATATCTTGTAACAAACTTATCGATAGCCATCACGTTGGTCTCTTTGGTCCATCCACGTTGCTGTGCTACATTGAAGTAAAGATTCCACCATGGGATACCAGACTCATCTTGTTTTCCTACGATCGCTCTTACGAGTACCGTCAATGCCTGCGCCTTGGTCAGTGGTTGTTTAGGATCGAATTTTCCCTGAAATCCCTGAAACAATCCTAGCTGGCATGACTCTATTACTGATGCCTTCAACGTTGTATCCATCTCTGCTTCATCAGAGAATGTACATGACACCGTAGTATCTGCTTCTTTTTGAAGTTCTTTTTTTGCAAACTCTGCAAAGAATTTTGCTGCCTGCTCTCTTGTGAGCATCTCAAATGGCTTAAATGATTGCTCATCACTAAACTTCGTCATCCCATTTGTATTTGCCCACTTCAATGCTACCGTAAACTCTGCGTCATTGAGCGAAGGAACTGACTGTGCATTTGCTAGACTTCCCGTAACTATTACCATAGTTCCCACAAGCATACTCATCACTGTTTTTTTGATCATCTCTTTACATCAAAAACTAAAATAGTTCTTATTGGTCTTTGGTATATCTATTTTTTCTCCTTTCTCAAACATAATCACCTATAATCGTGTCTCATTATCTTGCAAAATAGGAAAAAAGATCTATGTAGAACTTGTCTTTATCTCTTAGTGCGTCGTAGGTATGAAAGAAGCTTGTTTTCTTATTCTTGCTCTCCTCTTGTGATTCTTCACATCACAGTCGTTCTGATACTCGCTCTCCTCCACTGACATGATTATGATACAGCACATAAGAGCCAAAGTCGATACTATCTCAGCAACAGCACCCGGAGAACTTATGCCTATCCAAACCAGACTGCGCGTCATCCTGCGTAGACTTCCCAAAGACAGTAGAGAGTATGCGATTCTCTCTCAAGTCGCAAAACATATTTCTACCAAGCCACTACAGACTACTATGTATGAAGCGACTATTATGCCTTACTGAGGCAATGTAGGCGACGGCGTTCTTCGTGCGCAAGCAGCGCTCTTTATGTAATCTCAACAATTGGCAAGATACTATCTCATTTTAGCCAATTTCTGTCAATCTTCCTGTCAACCTCAGGTCACCACATCTAGCCTCTGATACCACATTTCACAACACCCTCTTCGCATCCTGTCTGCAGTGGGTGTTTTTTGTATCTTTTCGAAAAAATAATAGCCGTAAGATCCCTTGCTACCTCGCTTCTCTCTAAATTTTTTTTCTCTTTGTTTCGCTTGATTTCATTTTTGGTATATCTACAACGCACACTACATGTTGTATTATATTTCAACATATACCTACTACATCTTGTGTTTTTATTTCTTTATTGTCCCTACGATGCCACTTATTGGGAAGAAAAAAGTCACCGATGGAATCAAACTAGATCAGCGTCTCAATGTGTTTGCCGATCTCTACAAGAAACAAAAACAAGCCATTTGGTTTCCTGAAGAAATTAATGTATGATTGGATCTTGTGGACTACAAGGCGCTTACTACAGAAGAGAATATACTTTTCCAAGAGCTCATCTGATATTTCCTCACCTCTGAGCTTCTGGTACAAAACGTACTAGGAGAATCTTTTTATCCCTACATCATCGATCCTAGAGCCAAGATGGCTATGACGGTACAGATGTTTATGGAGGATATTCACTCAGATTTTTTTGAGATGATTTTGAATACCTTCAATATGAATCGTGACGAGCTCTACAACAAATCATCCACCGATCCTATCATGAGAGAAAAACAAGAAATGGTCGCACGCGCTGCAAACCACATCAGTGTTTCTAGTGGCGGTGTAGATCCTGATACGCTTGAAGGAAAGAAAGCCATCATGCATGCTATTCTTATCAATAATATCGTCCAGGAAGGTATTTTCTTCTATTCTGCTTTTGCGCTCTACTTCGCTATTAGAGAGACGGGCAAGATGAGAAACGTCTGCAATGGTATTGATCTTGTCTTGATTGATGAATCTATGCATCTCAAGATGTGAATAGAACTTATCATGACGATGATCGATGAGACACCGGAGCTTGTAGAGGATACAGCATTTGTTGCGAGCATGAGACAGACTATTATAGAAGGAACAGAACTTGAGATTCAATTTATTAGACAACTCTTTGGCAATCGCATGATCTTTGGATTGAGTTACAATGAGATGGAACAGTACGTCAAATATATTACCGACCGCAGACTCGATGAGCTTGGCTTCGAACCACACTATATGGTCAGCGAGAACTCCCTCAAATTCCTCCAAAAACAAGACCTCAAAACCCTCCAAAACTTTTTTGAAACGACACCCAACCAGTATACAAACTTCTAGTTCCTAACCTGTACTTCCATGCATGTACATGATCACGATCTTGGGACAGACTATGTAAATACTACACCTGATGGATGTGCGCATTGCGGTAAGTGTGCTCAGGATATTCCTGACTGCGATACCTGTAACGGAAAAACGTTTTCATTTGCCTCACTTATGAGGCATACACGCGAACTTTTTTCAGGGACTATTTTTGAAACTCTTTCTTCCCCTCCGACGCATAGCTGACACACCGCTGAGCAGAGACTAAAACCCGTTTCATACTGTGCTGCATGCTGATGTGATCATGCCGAATGAGACCATACTGAGCTATGATGAAACAAATGAAACTGAGCATCCAGGAGGAAAGACCAAAAAACGAACCACCGAGGTCCATTTCGCTTTCGCACCGGCAAACATCACTAACCGTATACATTATATAGAGATCACTTTAGCACCCATTACTCCTTGACACTCATGTCCCTCCTCGAACTTTTGCAGTCTTCAGTCACGACGTTTATAGCTGATCTTCCTGCTATCGCATGTGCTCCCGATCATATCGGATTCCGCACAGAAAGTAATGAGGCATATGCTTCATACAAAGACGCGCTCCTCAGAGAATGAGCAACTATTCTTAGAACGAGCACAGTCAACAACAGAGAGATCACTATATTTACGCTGCCTCATCCTATTTTGAGGTTCGTGTACATTGAGATCGCTCAGCCCAAAGCATGAGAAGAGCTTTACACGGACCTTGAGCACGTAGCATATGTCTGTCAGAATCTTGATGAAATCTACCAAAGCTATGGCGCACGTGCTGACGAACGTCTCATGATCAATAAGATCAAAGAGGTTCACTGAATTCGCTATTTCAAGATTACGTATGATGGGAAAGAAATAGAGTTCCGTGAAGCAAGCATTGCAACCGACTAGCCCTAGCTACTACCGAGCGATATCCTTCTTCCGCATATTATACATTACACATACTCCTCTTTACTTTATAGCTTGTACTCCTCATGACCAAAACTGTTATTCACCGCGATGGAAGAAGTGAACCCTTCAAGACTGAGAAAATCATTAATGCTATCACCGATGTTCTCAATGATATGAACCTCAGCGACCCCTTTGTTGCTATGTTCAAGATTATCAAAAACTTCGAAACCAAACTTCCCGACGAAGTGAAGACAGAGGAAATTGACGGGCTCCTCCTCAAAGCTATCGAGCCCCTGATCACGGAGGACTCTATTTATGATACAATTGCTACCAAGCAGTTTGTGAAGATCATCTCCAAAGAAGTAAACAAAAAATTCTCTAGCTTCAAGGAGTATATTCTCTTTGCTGTAGATACCGGTATGCTCGATACAAGAATGAAGGATTTTGATCTCGATCTTTTGGAGCTCAACATCAACTACGCCAACGATAACTACCTCAATTATTTCGGCACCTCTACACTACACAATAGATATCTTTTGAAAGATTATGACAAAAATATTCTCGAAAAAATCCAATGGATGTGGATGAGAATTGCTATGGGACTCAGTTTGCTAGAGAAAGATAAGGAAGCATTTACACTTGAGGTTTACAATAAATTAGCAACGCTCAAGTATCTTCACTCTACACCTACACTTTTCAATTCTGGCACCAACTTCCCACAGCTGATCAGTTGTTTCATTGGCGTGGTTGGCGATAGTCTTGATGATATTATGGATAAGGCAAGGGAAGCAGCATTCTATGCAAAATTTGCTGGTGGCACAGCGATGTCGTTTACCAAACTGAGAGCATCTGGATCTGTCATCAAGTCGATCAACTCTGCATCATGCGGACCAATTCCGTTTATCAAGATTTTTGATACCACGATAGCATCAGTTGCTATTGGTGGAAAGAGAGCTTCCAATCTCGTGGCATACATGGAGCCATGGCACTACAATATCGAAGACTTCTTGGACCTCAAAGAGACCAACGGTAACGAAGCCGTCAGAGCCAGGAGACTCAACACCGCTCTCTGGATTCCTGACGAGTTTATGAATAGAGTACTCAAGGACCAAGACTGGTATATGTTTGATCCTCATGAGACGCCTGACCTTACGGATAGTCGGGGAGAGACATTTAGTAAGGCTTACGCTGCATACATAGCAAAGGCCGAGGCGGGTGAAATGAAGCTCTGGAAAAAAATAAAAGCCCAAGAGCTCTACAGAGAGATGCTTATCAGACTTGCAAAAACCGGTAACTACTGGTTCAACTTCAAAGACCGCCACAACGAAAAAAACCAAGCACCAAGTTATGCAACGATTCACTCGACCAATATGTGTACGGAAATCAGTATTCCAAATCGTGAAGATAGTACAGCAACCTGTACGCTTGCGTCCCTCAATCTCAGTAGATTTGTGAAGATGGATCAGCTCGCTGGCATCGAAGGCATGGGCTTTGAACAGAAGCTCGAGCTCATCCAGTGGGATGATATGATCGAGACAACCAAGATTGCTACCCGCGCACTCGACAATGTCGTAGACCTCAATCATTATGTTTCAGAGACATCTAGGAAGAGTAGCTTCGATCTCAGGCCTCTTGGACTGGGTGTGATGGGACTGGGTGAGATGCTCTTGTTGCTCGACATTCCGTATGAGAGCAAAGATGCGCTCACGCTCTCTGACAAACTTGGATCTACGATTTACAACGCCGCCCTCGAAACCTCCAAGGAGCTCGTAGCTACGAGAGGGACGTTCTTGGATTACGATGCAGATCGCTATAGCTATGAGCCTAGAAGAAATATTTTGTTGCTCGCTATCGCACCAACTGCGACGATCTCCAATATCGCAGGGACTTCCAGCGGTATCGAACCTTTCTTTTCCAATGTCTATGCGAGAGAGACGCTCTCCGGCAAGTTCACCATTATCGTGAAGCATCTCATCGACAAACTCAAAGCCAAAAACATGCGGAACGATGAGATCAAAGGGAAAATTATGAGCAACCAATGATCCGTCCAGCATATCGAAGAGCTCGAAGGCGTCATCAATAGAAAGCTCTTCAAGACTGTCTACGAGAGTACGCCGTTTTCACAGATTGATATGGCGGCTGTCTGGCAGAAGTACGTCGATCAGGCAATCTCTAGAAACATGTACATGGAAGAGTCAGACAGAGCAAATCTCTTTGATATCTACATGTATGCATGGCAGCAAGGGCTCAAGTCTACCTACTACTGCTTCATCGAAAAAAATATCCAGTGAGAAAAATATACCGAAAGCGTCAACAAAAGAGGCGTAAGAACCGGTTTCGGTGCTGCTGCAGGCGCATGAGCACTCTGAGGAGCAATGGGTGGTATGTGAACTAGTAATACAGGCAATGATGCATCTAGCGGTACGTCATCTTCATCGTCTCTATCGTCTTCATGATCTTTTGGATCATCACAGAATGGAGCTGACTCATCTGCTCCCTACGCGTCATGATCTAGAGGATTTGGTGCGAAGAAAACTGCAGAAGAACATGCTGTAAGCGCTACGATCGCAGATGCTACGCAGAAGCCTATGATTGATGTCGCATCACGTGACGTCGCTCAGATTGACCTCTCTACGATTGACGTCAAAAACGTCACTGACGAGCAGAGGTGATTGATCGAGATGAAAATGAGGGCGGAGAAGTGAGACGAATATGTCGAGAAACTCAAAAAAGGCGAACTCTACGCCGGCGCCTGCCCTGTTGACCCTTTCGAGAAAGTAATGTGCGAAGGGTGCCAGTAGAAGAGATGAAAACACTTTCTAGGTTTTCTATATGAATATTTATTCTTGCATTCGATCTGCTGTTATGACTTTTTTGTGCTATGCTCAGAGTATCTTTTTTCCCATTAGTTGCCATCTCCAATTATCATTGGAGTTGATTAATTTTATCTTTACCGTTATGATAACCGTGGTAGGGATTATTATAGCCGCATACATAGGATATAAACAGATTAAGATCTCAGAAAATCAGCTTGAAATTTCACTGAGACAAGAAGATTTTAGCAAGAAGCAATTAGAGTCTAGCGATCAACAGCTGAAATTGTCTTACTGGCAGTTCCATGTAGATTGCATCAGATGGAAAATGGATAAAATACTAAGTGAAATGCAAGAACTACGCCTGAAATGAGTAGAAAGCCATAACGAAATAACAAGACTAATGCAACTAGGAGACAAGCAAGATGAGATAAATTTCTTGAATACTCATATGGCTGAACTGATAAAGACACATGCAGAAATGAAAACGGCATGGGGCAAAGAGTTAGAGACCTATAATAGCTTGTTGGCTAAAAACCCTTACTGATTCAAACTGGAAATATAGGTAGTTTAGTTGTTCTTTCTATATAACCGCAAACTATTTGATGTATCAACTACTATCGAGGAATTCAATAAAGGGTATACAGAAGATACGAAAGAGACGATAAAAGCAAGTCATGAGATGATGGATAAGATAAGCACTCGAGATAAAGAGAAGAAGAGAATATTTGAAGAATATAAGCATCCTTTAGAAGCATAACTTTTCAAAAAACTCCTAGGCGACATAACTGTCAATCCCTAGGAGTTTTTCATATATTGTCTATTCTCCTTGTGCTACCTTCCTACTCCTTATAAACCTTCATCTCCTCGAGCAAGTCTTTTGCTGCTGGTGGAAGTGTGCTCCAGAATGATGTTCAGGCCTTGATGAGGAGAGCTGCGCCATCGAAGATCTGCTCGTCTCTCGTTCCTGCTGCTTTATCAAACCAATTGCTGAGTGTAGATCTTCTGCCGTCTCTCAAGTGATGCATCGTGTCAGCTGACGCACCTAGCAGCATACCCTCTATCGTTAGCCCTCATCCATTACATCGGATATTTTGGTTTGGTGTATTGATAATTGCACTTCACTTACCAAGGTCACGACTATATGTATCAAACGCTTTCGCCAGATAAATACCTTTGACCGTTTCAGTTGGTGTATCACAGTCTGCGTTTACGAACGTGATCGTTCCCTCTGGAGCTACAATCATGAGATTTCCATTGAGCGATCAGACAATATTGACCTGCGCTGCTCCTTCTACAAGGAGTGTTGTTGGCTTGCCACCATTAAATACCTTACCCTGTGTATCGATCGTAATCGTATCTGTCGTGAAGTACACTTCTGAGGTAGGCACTTTTTTGAGACGCGTGCCGTCTGCACTGAGACGAGACATATCTGTGACTGTGTCCGTAGCTTTGGGTTTGTAGGTGGTTATGAGGTTTTGGAGGATCTTGGTACTTTCTGATTTTGTGAGGGTCACTTCTTGGAAACGTACGCCCGCAAGGAGTGTCTCTTGATTTCTGAACTGACGGAATGCACTGAGTTTTCTTCTATCATCAGAGAACGTAGAGAATGAAATTCACTTCTGGATCATATATGGTGCTGTCACTGCGAAGTTATACTGACATACTCTATCGGTGTTGTAGACTCTACGAGCTGAGAACTCAGCTTTGTTGTCTTTGGTTGGCGCACAGATCTCATAACTTACGCCGTCGATCGCAATAGCATACTCACCATAGATTGTCTCTGCATCGTTACCGATGATACGTGAATCCCAGAGACTATTTCCGTGTGATCTTGAAAGCATTGCTCTTGCGTCGGGGTTTGTCTCACCTAATGCTCTCGAGAAGTCATTGTACCGTCCGATCTCTTTTAGATCTTGCACAAGACATGGCCTTACAAATTGATCTACCTGTTCGCCCATTGCGTTGACGATCGTGAAGTGACATTCGAGCGTTGCTTCATTGATCTTACCAAGACTGTTTGGTGTACAGGTATTGGTAGTCGCGTCTGCTTCGATATTCCACCGGAATGGAAGCGGTTCACCTACCTGAATAGACGGAGGATCAATCTCAGCACATTTTGCTTCACTAATATCGAACGGTCTCAAACGACACTCTCTCGTACAGATACTCTGTTCGCCGTTTGCCGCACCATCATCACATACTTCTCCTGGCTCTACGCGGCCATTACCACAGACAGGCACTGGACGTGATGACGACCTTGTACAGTTCACATCACAGCCATCGCCATTGATTGTATTTCAATCATCACACTCTTCACCATCTCTAGCGATACCATCACCACAGAAATTACGACCACCGTCTGGCTTTGGAATCGTACATGCATTGGTACAGCCATCGTTATTATTGGTATTTCCATCATCACATTTTTCGGTTCATTCTACGATACCGTTCCCACAGATAGGAAGTTTTGGTGGTTCTTTCTTGCAGGCTGGCGTACAACCGTCCCCTGTAAGCTGATTGCCATCATCACACTCTTCTCCTGTTCCAAGCTTACCATCTCCACAGTATCATGTACCGATTGGAATTTCTTTGATACATGTAGGTGTACATCCATCTCCTGTAAGCTGATTGCCATCATCACACTGTTCTCCTGTACCGAGGATACCGTCTCCACAGAACTCTTTCTTGCACGTAGGTGAGCATCCATCTCCTGTGAGCTGATTGCCATCGTCACACTGTTCTCCTGTACCGAGAATGCCATCTCCACAGAACTCTTTCTTACAGGCAGGCGAACATCCATCTCCTGTAAACTGATTACCATCATCACACTGTTCTCCTGTGCCGAGAATACCGTCTCCACAATATGGCTGTGGCACATACTTCGTCAGCGTAAAGCTAATACGACATGGATCATAACAGAGCTTATTTGCTGTATCTTTTGCTACTTGCTGTTGCTGCTGGAGACTACCATAGAAGTCTGTTGTGGTTGGTTTGGTTGGTGCGGGCGTCACTGGCGTTTCGTATGGCGTTATTACCTGCTTACCTGCTGCAACGTCTCTCTTGAATTGGTCTATACTTCTCTGGAGGTATGCATCAGCTACGTTTTTGTCTATTTGTGCTCCAAGTCCGTATGCATCCACAAGCGATGCTCATGCTTTTGCATCTGATGCTGCTACGGTGTCATATGGCGGCTGAATTCTATAGTACGGAACATTTGCATCGTTTGCTGTTTGAGCTGTCTCTATAGCAGTAGGCACAAATGATTGCAACTTAAAGTTTACTGATGAGCCATCATATTCTGGGATAGTGTATGCTGGTCTTTCCGCAGATGCCGCATCTGTCGCTACATCTGTAGGAACTTTGACTTCTGGTATATATACTTGTCCCGCATCTGTTGTAGGTGAAGCAGTAGGTGACGTTGTAGGAGATATTGTTGAAGGTGCTTTTACCACACCATCCGATGGTTTTACCGTTGTACTATCTATTGGTTTCGTTGGGATCAACGTTCCCTCCTTGGTAGGCGTTGTAGGAGCCGTAGGAGAAATCTGTCCTGGTATCGTTCCTGGTGTAGGAGTAACTGGCGTCACCGTCCCTGGCCTCGTAGGCGACGCAGGCGTTGTGGTTGGCGGCGTTGGAGACACTGGCACTGTAGGCGCCGTAGGCAATACCGGTTTCACGGGCATCTGTCCTGGTGTCGGTTGCAATGGAATTACCGGCGTAGGAGCTGATGGATTACTGTATCCACTATCTTTACACAATAAACTCGATGAACCATCTACTGTACACAGCGCTGTGTATCCTCCTGGCTGCGTGAAGTAGTATTGTACTGAGAGCTCTTGTCCGTTACCGTTGTTGTTCCATGACTGGAGCAGTACGCCGCTTGCGTTGTACAAAGAGATTTCAAAATATGCACCTGTTCACTCACAACTCAATGTACCTGTAAATGGGACATTGGTTCATGTACTCTGTGGAGTGAACGTCAGTGATTCACACATACCACCTACCGTAATTGGTTTCTTACATTGATCAGCTGTCATACCATCTACATAGCAGATTGCAGCATAGCTGCCTGGCTGTGTAAATGTAAATGATCACTGCTGTGCTGGTATTGTTCCTATTACTGCAGATGTTGCGAGATTAATAATCTGTATGAGATAATTTGTTCCTATACCCTGACATGCAAATTGCGACGTCAAAGGAATACTTCACTGCTGAGGTGCGACCTGCAGTACGGTACATTCAGACGGTGTTTGACCACAAGGCACTGTTGCTGTGGATGTATTGTTTTGTGGTGTTGGATCACCTGTTGGTAGTGTAACAGTTGCAATATTTTGCTCCGGCACACACACTCATGACATCACATATGATTTTGTGTAGACGGTAATTGTACCTTGCTGCCCTGGCTGCAACGTTCCTATATTCCAGGTGAGTTGCTGCCCATTTTGTGAGAAATTCGTCACTGGGATATTTGGACTGCTTGTATAACTTTGGTACGTAAGGTGTGCCGGCAATGTATCTCCGACCACTACTCATGTTACTGCCACATTCCCGATATTACTATAGGTAAGTTTGAAAACAACTACGCCACTTGTATTGAGCGTCCCGCTTTCGAGTTGTTTTGTAATTTTTAGATCTGGAATTCCCTGAGGCGTGTTTCATGTGACTACCACAGATCCCTGACATTCATTTGCTGTAAATCCATCTACATAACACGTTGCATTGTAGATGCCCGGCTGATTGAAGGTAAAGTATCCATTCATACCTGTAATGACGCCGACTTGCTGACCGTATTGATTTGTGATGAAAATTTGGAAGACATCTCCCACACCCCAACACATAAAGTTTACTGCCTGTCCTGTTGTTGCAATTGTTGGCATAATCGAAATCTGTTCACACAAACTCGTCACACAGGGGACTTCCGCATCGTCGCTATTGTTGGTGGTGTTTGGCTCGGTAGAGGTCGTAGTGATCACGACGTGATTGATCGCATAGGTATCACATGACACGCCGTTGTAGTTGGTTACTTTTGCTTTGAGTGTTATTTCTCAGGTCTGCCCTGGCTGTAATGTACCTATCGTCCGCGTCAGTTGATTACCGTTTATGGCGAGTGGTGCTGGCATTGATGGCGTAATACTATGCCAGAAGTACGCAAGCTCTCGTGGGAGTGTGTCAGTTATTTTTACGCCTGTAGCGACCGCATTTCAGATATTTCAAAAGCGAATCTTAAACGTCACAATGTCCCCGTTTTGTGCAATAACTCCTGTCAACCGATCTTTCTCCACAAATACGTCCGGATACTGAATATCATTTACATACACACTTTCTGTACATGCACCAAGATCAGCTTGACCATCTATCGTACATACTGCTGTGTAATCGCCTACATTTGGGAATGTATACGTCAGCGTTGGTGTCTGACTTTGCGCGATCACGTTACCATTGCTGTTGTCTGTGATTGTTATCAGATATGCACTTCCTACTCACACACAGGTAAACGTTACTTGCTGTCATGGCGTGATGACGTTGGTAGATGCAGAGAGATTTGTACACATTGATGGCACACAAGGAACTGTAGCATCATCACTGTTGTTAGATGGATTGGTGTCTGTCGGAGGTAGCGTAATAGTTGTCTGATTGATTACCTCCGTACATCCTACACCACTATAGTTCTGTACTTGTGTAGTCAAAATAATCTGTCCACTCTGACCTGGTTGTAGTGTTCCTACATTTCGACTCAACTGCTGACCATTTTGTGTAAAGTTTGCTAGAGGAATTGGAGGAATTCCTGTATAACTCTGATATCAGAGTTCATCTGGCAGCGTATCGCTGATGACTACATTATTTACTGCAACGTTACCGTTGTTTCCATACCTAATACGGAACGTTACTGTTGTATTGGTTGTACTTACTGATCCTGTCAACCAATCCTTGTAAACGTAGGTATCAGGAAGTTCTTCTAGTGATACAACTATTGGTTGGATACACTCACTTCACGCTGGGTTTGCTTGTCCGTCCACTACACACTGTACCGTGTAATTACCCACTGCATTAAATGTGTATGTTCCTACGTTTGATGGAATTGTCTGGATAACTTGATTGGATGCATTCAAAATTTGGATCACATAATTTTCACCAAATCCCTCACAGCTAAATGTTGCTGTCTCTCCTGGATGGAATGCAGAGTATGGTGAAATATTGAGTTGCGTACAGTATGATTCGTCACAAGGCGGCGTCGCATCGTCTATATTATCTCCCGTATCCACTTCACCTGGCACGATCGTAATCATACCTGTATTGAGAATATCGTTATACTCACATCACGCTCCTGTATAGTAGTTGGTTGTTGTCGCTATAATATGAATCTCTCCTACCTGATTTGGAGCAAGCGTACCCACTGACCACTGGATGAGTTGACCTCCTCCTGGAAGTGGCACTACTGTAGGATTTCCTGGTTGTCCGTTCACAATAGAACTTGCATACGTAAGGTATGGCGGCAAAATATCACTGATATTCACGTTTGGTATAGTTACATTTCACTGGTTACCATAATAGATCGTAAACTCAACTTGACCAGACTGAGTATTCAAAAATCCATTCGTCCACTCCTTGTCTATAAAAAGATCTGGCACCTCTGGTTCACTTGCGATGATTGTCGCATCACATTCGGCGCTCGTCACACCATCGATTTCACAGATTGCTGTATATTGTCCTGATTCAGTAATTGCAAATGATCATATACCTGATGTATTTGTGATAGTCGAAACAACTCCGCCTTGATCATCATACAACGTAATCTCATACGATGCTCCTATACCCTGACATGTCACGCTCACATTAAATGGCACTGTTCATGCGGTAGGCACTGCCAATAAGTTCATACACTGCGATGGCTGACAAGACACATCTGATGACGATGAGTTATTTCCAGGTGTTGGATCTCCTGGAGGAGTTGTAATTGTTACGTAGTTGATAGGATCAGGGCAGTCTGCACCACCACTTCGATTTGACTTCGCGATGAGTGTAATGTGTCCGCTCTGTCCTGGAGCAAGCGATGGAATCGTCCATCTTAGAATTTGACTTGGTGTCTGCTGAATAATAGTTGGCTGACCAATATTTGGTACGCTTGTTGTAGGCGCTTGATATGTTAGTTCTGGAGGAAGTGTATCAGTAATCTGCACGTTATTTATCGTTTGATTTCCGTCATTTCTATAGAAGATATCAAACGTAACGAGTCCATTCGTTGCATTGAGCTGTCCTGAAATCGTTGACTTCCAGATAGAGAGATCCTTTACCTGTGGGGCATTGACGTAGAGGTTGCTCTGACAGTACGGATCCGTTTGTCCATCTACTGTACATGAAATTGCGTATACTCACGTATCCGTAAACGTATTGTTGAGAATAATTGTTCCTGGTCACGTGCCGGTCCATACCACTGTTTGTGACCAGACAACTTGTCCTTGTGCATCGGTTGCGGTAACGACATAGTTTGTTCCAAATCCATCACACACAAACTGTACTGGCAATGGTGCGCTTCCAATTTGTGGTGAGAAATAGAGTCCTCCACAGTATGATGGCGTACAGGTCACTTCTGCTGTATCGTCGTTATTACTTGGATCAGCATCCCCTGTGAGCGGCAATACCTGTACGTAGTTTACGGGATCAGGACACTCTCCTTGTCCACCACCATTCCAGTTGGAGACTGTGGTGAGAATAATTTGACCTGATTGTCCTGGCTGCAATGTACCTACATTCCATGTTATCCACTGTCCTCACCCAGGAATATTTTGTACATTTACTGGTGCAGGTGATGAACTTTGGAAGAGTAACCATTCTGGTAGAAGATCTTTGACGGTGACACCTGTTACGAGTTTATCACCTATATTTTCGTAGACTATTTTGAAGGTTACTAGTCAGCTTGTAGAGGTAAGGTGCCCACTTAGGACCGTCTTATCTACCGTAAGATCAAACTTGTGTATAATGTTACACGTATTGCTACACCCATATGGTCATCGATTTGTTTGAGATGGATCGTTGGGGTCACACTGTTCCTGTCATTGTAGGATACCATCACCACAGTAGCCTACATACAGATCTTCTGTACATGCTACTGTCGGCGCTCCTGCACCGTTCTGAGGGGTACATGTGATCACATAGTTTCCGCTACCGAGACTAAGTGGCAACACTATCGTACTATTTCCTGTATTCGCTGTATAAAATGGGTTGTATCCTGGTACAGCAACTTGGAATGTATACCGTGATGCATTTGTTCCAGAACAGGTAAGCGTGAGATTATTGAGGTAATTATATCCACTTGTAGGTACGAGCGTAAGGTACTGACACTCACTTGGAGGTAGTGGCTCGCACTCACACTCTGGCGTACATGTCTCTCCTATATCACATGATTGAGAGCCATTGATTGACGTAGGATCACATGCTTCGTTTGCTTGTTCTATACCATCACCACAGTATGGTCCCGTCAATACGACTGGATCACATCCTACTGTACAGTACGTACATGTACCACCGTATGGTGGCACACACGGTACACCATTGAGCGCTCCGCTATCACACACCTCATCTCCCGCTAAGTGTAAGTTTTGAATATAATTATATGTACCCGTTGCGTATGAGAGCGTTCCATCGTCCTTCTTTCCATCACCACAAAATCCGAGATAGAAGTTTTGGCACTCGGTGTCTTGTTTTCCTGTGCTTGGATTGGGATAGGTAGAGATGTTAGTATTTATGAGCGTCCCTCCAACTGGCGTGTAATATGTTGGATGATTGAAATTGCCATTAGCATATCATTCTCTCTTGAGGTGATATAGAATACGTGCTGCGAGCTGTGATCTTTGGTATCACTGTGGTACAGATACTGGTGCCGCTAGGGGACTATCACTATCCATTGCGATGACAGGTGTATTTACTCCTTTTGGTTTGGAGATAGAAGCCCGTGAGAATGTCGGGATAATGAAGTTGAATGGAGCAGGTAGCGTAGCAATCGACACATAGGATAATGCAGAGTAGTCGAACTCCCGATGGAGTGTACTACTTGATGTCGAAAAGATATCTCTCGCATCAAAATTAGTTGCTCCAACATATGCTATGGCATAAAACGTCCCACCATCACAGACTGGCCCATCCGCCAAATTATGCGTCTGCATAGATACTGGCAACAGCTGTGCGTGTACCTTCTCTCCTCATCCTCATAGCACGCCTAATACTCGCAAGCCTGCTACGCCTACGATCGCTGCTACTACTCCAAGAATTCATCTCTTCACTGCTCTCATGCTACCCATAACTACAAAGCAAAAGTAGTAAAAATTTATTTATTTTCGTCTGCTTCTAACTTTAACTCTGACGCATCAGGATCATCACCGCTCAGGTAAGAAGTCTCTATTTTGGTTTGTTTTGGTGTATCCAATAAATCTACCGTTGTTATGGCTGCAGCACTAAGATGGTATTGCAAATCTTTGACTGGCACTGCTGCAGTACCGTTAATTTTGTATCGATTTCCCTGTATATCTTTTGCATACTGTGTCCCATCTGGCAGCGTAAATCATGGACGATCCGTATAGGAGACACCATTTACTGTAAAATCAAAATCACTTGAGAAGGTCGCCTTGGTTGTGTCTATCTGCCCAAACTCCTCTGGCGTTTGCAATGTTGGTTCTGTGCTTCCTGTTTCATCGCCTGGCTTCGGCTTTGGAATTTTACCTATTGCCACCCCAAGCACTGGTAGATCCTTTTGCTGTCTTACTGCCGTATTTGCGACCGCATAGTTTACGTACGCAAGTTTTCTCGCGACGGGCGTTGTTACAAGCTCCGTTGCAATAGGCGTAGCATCCACAAGCTTTGGTTCAAATTTCTTTCTTTTGGTAAACTTCATCTTGAGTGACTTCAAGACGACTTCCTCATTGATACACTCTGGGAAAATAGCAAAAACAAATACCGATGTTATCTCTTCAAGACCTGGGACGGCTCTCCCATTGAGCTTTCCATCTCAGATTATTACTTTTTTGAGATTTTCGTAATTGTATCCTCATCATTTTTTTTCTAATCGATCCGTTGGAAATCCATTTGCTTTCAACTGACCAACAATTTGTCTGGCAATACTATCAAGAATCTCTGGGTTTTTCTGCTGAAGATTATCTAAGAAGTGTTGTTTGTGTACATCTGCTTGCGGATATGTAGCTTTATCGATTACCCTCTCTGATCACTTCACAATGTAGGGATGAAACACAAACTTTTCATCAATATGAAGATTTGTATTTCCAAATCCCCCATATCACGCAACCCAACTTGCGGCATTTACAAGCTGCTCCGTATTTCCATTTGCCAACGGCCTATTTGGCATTCCCTTGATAGACTCCATTCTTATTTTCATATGTTCTGCTACTGCTGCTGGGTTATTTTCATACTGGGGTTCTTTTTCGAGTCTCTTCTTGTACGATTCTGTTCTAATAATTGCCACTTGTTCCATTTTGATGAGCAAGAATGCTATCCTATATTCCGGAGAAATTTTGATAGGAGCCGTTTTCCCTCCACTAATGTGCTTAGCCTCTGTAGCGCCTCTTCATGCAGCCGTATACGAGATGTTCAAGGTTTTTTCTAACCACGCGCTTACTTTGACTTGTCCTCCCTGTTCATCTGTCATCAGCGCATCAAATGCTCCGTCCTCTGTGAGCACCCTATGTCCAACCTCCTTGAGCTTTGCTAGCGTCTCTGCTTTGTATTTCCCTGCTGGAAGATTCTTGATCAACTCATCTAACTCCGTTCCCGCTCCATCTATCGTCAAATGTTTTTTCTCGGTCATTGTTACACGCGAGAGAGCAGCGTAGATGTAGTGAATATTTGCAATAGTCCTCTCCTTGACGGCTGGATCCCTGGATGCAGCGTCGAATGCCATTTGAGGTCTCAATGCCTGTAGCCTTGGTTTTTCCGTTCCTGATGATTTTAAGATTGCCTCATCTATATATTCGACAGCTATCTTTGCAGCGTCTGTGTACCTTTCTTCCTCAACTGCTCTATAGTATGCCTCGTGCATGTCTTTTCCTCACTTTCGCTCGTATCTCCATCTCATAAACATCTCTGCCGCATCTCATGATTTGAGAAAGTCTAACAGTGCACGATCAGGATTTGGACTCACAATCTCCGAAAGTTCAGAGGTCAACTCATCTTCAAAACTCTCTGTCATCTGCAGCGACATTTCCCGACGAGGAACCTTGCTTACGGGGAGTTCTGATTTCACGAGAAGATATGTTTTCTTTGACCCTTTAGATCTTGTTTGATCTTTTGCTTGGATAAACTGGATACTCATATTTCCTGGCATCACGAGATAGTCTTGCCCTCCGATATTTTTTACCACAATCCTCCCTGCGTATTTCTTATCTATCTTTTCAACTGTTATGCCATGATTTTTGAGCAAAGGGAAACTTATCATCATATTTGGCATATCCATGATTGGATCTTTTGTTGCATCAAAGAGTGGTCTTCACCCTTCTCTTGCTGCCCCCTCATTAAACTTCAACATACCTTCTTTGGTCTGCTTAATATGCTCATGACTCGCCAAGTATGTTTGCACCTCGACTAGTCACTTGTTGTATTCGTCTAATGCTGCTTTCTCTGATGGTGTTCACTTATTTGGCAGCACCCTTTCCCTCGGATCAGAGAGCTGTGATACTACAGCTAGCGTCAGTACCTGATGATTTCCAAAAAACTCACGCATCACTACTGGCTTTGCCTTTGCGGGAAGAAGTACTCATATCTTGTCTGTTGCCTGAGGAATTTCCACGTTCTCGCTTCCATCTAGACGCATGTAGGGAACATTTGTCCCTAGTTCCAGATTAAAATACTCAAAAAAGCTCTGAGGCACGAACACATAGTCTTGGTTATCTCATCGTACTTCTAGTTTTGCATCAGACACCCCTGGCAGATCTACTAGCGCATCTGTTTTGTCATCGCGATCTTGTGTTCTTAGTAGGACATTTACCTCGTCGATATTCGCAAAGGTAAAGTCTGTCTCCTGAGCCCCTGAAAGTCTCTCCTTAAACTTTTGCTCTCTGTCATAACTTCATTTGTCTGGAACGTATGCTCACTTCTTGATCATACTAAAGAATAGTCCGCCTGTTGGGATGACACCTATTCCCCATGGCGTAAAGATCAACTGCACACCAATACATCATCAGGTGAGCTGCAGTCCTGCTAGTTTACTAATATCTCTATTGTACGAGTCCATAAACACTCATGAAATCATTGTTGAGATGAGTTCTATACCCTCATTTGTCGTGAGGTTTTTCTTGAGTGTATCATCACTCGCTACCTGCTGGAGAATATCACTCAAAATTCTAGCGTAGTCACTAAGATGGCCCTCTGCATCCTCATTGTCTTTGAACTTGGTCTCTACAATCTTAAGCATATTTCCATATGAGAAATCTCACTTGGCTGCAGAAACAATACCTTTCACTTCGTTTGTGAGATCTCATTTTATTTTTTCAAATGTATCATTGAAGTTTTTTATTACATCAAGTTTCACACCCGTAGACACCCCTACTGACACTGCTCAAGGAAGTAGAGATGCGTTTGCTCCTGCAAACCATGTTACACCATTCTTCTCGCGAGCTGTTCCTACCATAAGATAGGGCGCCCGACCCATTGTCATGCTCTGGAGATTCAGTCCGCCTCATACTCATACCGTATAGAAGAGCGTCATGTTTTTCTCCTTATTGACGTCCCATGTCTTTCCAAAACTTACCCCAAGTGCAAGGTTAGTACCTATAAGATCATTATCTAAAATCTTTCCATCTAGTCCATTCAGTCCCTGAAGGACTCCTCATGAGAACGTGATATTATCAACGAGGTGTTGAGCTAGCCATCATTTACTAAATGCAATCTGGCGAGCAGCACCTACTCCTACCGAGGTAAGATCATCTACATTTGTCAGTGCGAGTCACCGTGTTGTACGCGCTACACGTGTCTTATATTCCTCTGAGGTCATTGTTGTCTTGATATCCGTAAGTTCTTTTCTCCTGCCCTTTAATGCTTTTTTTGTTTCCGTCTTAATTCCTGATTTTGCAAGTTCTTTATCTATCAGTGCTATCTGCTCGTCTGTTGTTTCTCTCTGTGGCGCAAGTGCATCATCTACCTTATCGATGAGCTGTTTTTTTATGGCACCATCTAGTGCGTCGTAGTCTTTTATTGTCTCTCTGAGTAGATCTTCTGGAGAGCTCTTTGCAGCAGCGGTCTTTTGTCTAATCTTCTCTGCCTCATAGGAGAGATAATTTTTTCCGTGCTCGAGCATACTCATAAAATACTCTGGCTGTTGTTCAATACGTTTGCGCAGTTGGGTTATACTTGCTGGATGAGAGAGGAAATACCTATACAGTTTCTTGGGTGTATCTAGCGTCATGAGTTCGTCTTTTTCTGCTTTGGTCAGTGCAGGATCCATAGCAATAATTTCTGCTATATGCTCTACCATCCACCCATCCGCCTGTTCCTCTGTGGCTTGCTTGGTATCGATCATATGCTGTCTCACGGTTTCGAACATCTTTGCTTTTTGTCCCTCCATCAGTGTTCCTGTTCCTACTGGATTTTTCTCTTTGCCTGTTCATGCTCTCTGATATCTTCTGATTGCTCTCAGACTCGAGAGATCTGTGTCTTTGGATGGGGCTTCGATAAGATTATCGAGATCGTTGTTGAGGACTACCTCAAACATCCCTGGCAACAAATTACTCATATCTCATCATGTCTCCAGCGCCGCATAGACCTGCGTCATCTGCTCGAGACGGACACGATCTGTAAGTGCTGTTCTATACAATCTTCACTCTGCTGCCTTTCCTTGTTTTGCCACACCAAGTACCGCCTGTATATATTGTTCTGCTGGCGTAAGTACTATATTTTTCTTGTTCGTTGGCGTGCTGGCCAATGCATTTTTCGCACTCACGATACACATCGTCTGTGTGAGGAGTTCGAGCGCTACACGCTCTTTGGGTTTGATCTTTATGCGCGCAACGTCTGTTTTGTCGGCATACAACTTCTTCACCTCTTCCTTCTCTCGCCGCCTAGAAACGTCTGACGATGTGTTTTTGGGCAGAGGAAGAGCAGCAAGGACGCGCCCAAATCATGCGATATCTACGCGATCTAGCGCATCGTCCGCATGCTCTACGGTCACAATATCACTCATCAGTCCGGACTCATCTGCAAGATCTACCGGCTTCTTTTCCATCTCTGTATAGACCTGCTTGAGCGATTTATGCGCTTTTCTTTCTTTATCTCTTTTGAGCCTGTCTGACTGATCTGTTGCTCACTCTATTGTATTGTTTTGTTCGTATTCGTGTTTGGTAACCTCTATCTTGAGATCCTTAAACTTCTTTTTGTAGACCGCAACTGCTGCATTTTCGCTCTGGAGAGATTCGACTGCCGTTGTAAACAGCTCTAAATTTTCTTTTTCTCTGAACTCTACCTCAAGCGTTGTAGGGAGATACAAGGCAATGACGGTAAGGAGTGTGCTCATAAGCTGACTGGCATTTCATTTTCTGGCTAATACACGGCCTTCACGGATATTTTTTTGGAACTGTTCGACCTGATTCCGCTCTTTCGAGTGCTCTGCAAACCTTCCTTTCACGCTTGAGAGAAAGCCCTCAAGATTATCCGAAAGTCCTACAATGATAGGTTCTATGGCCTTTCTGGTGACATCCAAATTTCATTTTTTGATGACCTCTGCTACAGCGCCAACCTTGTCGCTAATCTCTTTGACAAGCCTGTTTGCTGTCGCATCATCAAATACCAGTTGCTCTCTCACGTTCTCTCCCATGTGAGTTTTCGCACAAAATAAAGTTTATAGTATTGTACGACCACTGGGAAGTTTTGTCAAATTTGCTTGTGTACGTTGAAAATCACCGCCCATTTCTAGTTGACATTTTGTTGAAATAATGTCAAAAACTCTCGAAGTACAAAAAAACCTCTGCCCGGAATTTTTCTGGGTAGGGTTTCTTGATGCAAAGGGGGTGTGGTATATAAGGAATGGATAATAACGTGAACCGCCCCGACGCGATTAGTCCCGTATAACGGGCGCGCTGGGGCGGTTGGGTAATTCTTTCTTCTTTCTTTCTCTATTGCGATGCAGGGAACTCCTGGTGGTACACCTCCTTACCCTTCAGATTCAGTATGGAAACGTCGATTTTCCTGGTCACCGTATGGCTTACGGAATAGATACCAGTAAACCCACATTCTTCCACCCAACTGAGAACGAGATAATCTTCACCGACCTGATGATTGTTGCAGTCAATTTCTTTGAACAGAAAGGTGTAATCGCCTCCCCCACATGGGGAGGGCGTCGGACAGAGGGTATAATTGAGTTTTTCCCCCTGTTCGTACACCGCGTTCGGAATCTGGTGGTGAATGGATTTATCAAGTTCAAAGGTCTGTACCCCGTCGCAATCGGATTCCCAAAACGCCTTTTTACAGGCGGGGGAGAGAAAAATAGAAGAAAGAAGTAAAAGTGATGTTATAAGTTTCATGCGTACGGCATTTTTTTCGCCGCACACACTTTATCTTTTCTCCTTACTTTGTCAATACCTTTTGTCAACTCTTCAAGACACCTTATTTTGAGTATTTTTACCTGCCTTTTATGACTACTTTTACGGTTGTCATGATGACGTAGAGGTCTAGGAGAAGTGATCGATGCTGGATATAGTGGAGATCGAGTCTTGCCTCCTCATCAAAGGGGAGTTCGTCTCTTCCAAAGATCTGTGCGTAGCCGGTCATGCCGGGCTTGATACTAAAGAGACGTCTTTGCCGTCCGCTGTAGCGCGCTACCTCATGCGGCTCGTGCGGTCTTGGACCGACGAGCGACATCGTTCCTCGCCAGACAGAGAAAAGATTTGGCAGTTCATCGAGTGAGGTCTTGCGGAGCACTCTGCCGAGACGCGTTACTCTGGGATCGTTTTGTATTTTGGGTAGGACACCCTTGCGGACGTTTGCAGGAGAGTGGACTAGTTGTTCTTTGAGCTCCCATGCATCTTTACCGCCATACTTCTCTCCAGTCGAGAGGTGTGTATACATGCTACGAAATTTGATGAAATCGAAGAGTTTACCGTTTTTTCCTACTCTTTTCTGTACGTAAAAAACAGGACCAGGGGAGTCGAGCTTGATGAGAAGAGCAATCACCAAAAACACCGGCGACAGCAGAATCAGTGCTAGCGTTGAGGCACAGAGATCAAATCATCTTTTGAGCACTCTCCGCCGACCGTCCAGCGGTGATGCGCGGTATTCCATCACCATCAACGGGCCTAGCCTCTGCGGAGCAGCGATCACATCCTCCAACAAGTGGTGATCGCTGACATGATAAAAAAGCTGGCCGTTGATCTTGGCGCAGTCGGTATAATACTGTAATGTCTGCGCCCCAAATGTTCCAGCAACGAGGATGATATCGTACTGCAGAAGATGCGCATTTTTTTCTGATCATTCGTTTTGCCGCTCATCTTCTGCCGTTGTCCCAACGAGATGTGTTTGCACGCTATAGATACGATAGTCTCTCAAAATAGGTAATAGATAGTCACGTATGTGTTCTGTCTTTGCCAGCAGCAAGATACGATATGGTTTTTGTCTTTCTAGTCGATTGTTGAGGCCATTTCGCCACCGATCCCACAATGTAATTGCCACAAAACTCGCCACCGCTCACCACACCACCACAAATCTTGACACACCTGAAACAAAGACATACCCAAACCCATAGTACGCAATTGCACTACTTACAACAACCCATATCAGCCACGACTCCAAAAATAACGTATAATACCTATGTAACGGTCTAAATAACTCATACAGCCCGCGTATAATACCTATCACCACAAATGCGCCAGCAGAGCAGACAGCGAAGAGCATGGTCTCCCGCAGATTGAGTGCGGGGATTCTCAGTTGTACAAATGGAATGAGATCTGTCGTCTGACGCACTTTGTACATCACCCAAAAGCTAAGCACGATCAGTGCCATATGAAACACTGGTCTCCAAAAACGCAACAGCATCATTGCTCTTCTCGGTGCACGCTCCATGTTCTACGTATGCGGGTAATATCCTAAAGACTCCTTACACGATTATTGTATACTTCACTGCGGGACTGCCCCTAAATCTGGGTAGCAAAATTATTCTATAACATTACTCTACGCATATACACATTTATTACAAGATATTCAAAAAATGTCTACAAATCACGACCTCGTCATTGTTGCAACCACATATCCCAATGATTGAAGAGCTCTCAAAAGACTCATTCTCCAGCTCCTCAAACAAAAACTTGCTGCATGCATCCAGAGAATCAACTACGTCAAATCTTACTATCGACGGGAGTGATCTCTCAAGCAGGAAGACGAGAAACTGCTTATCATCAAAACCACATTAGCAAAAAAAGAGCAGCTTCTTGCTACTCTCATCAAACAGCATCCCTATGATACGCCTGAAATCATCTGCATAGATCCCGATCACGTGGATCCCAAGTATCTTACTTGGGTCCAGACTGTACTAGGCGAGAATCTTTAGAAGAGCTCTATAGAAGTTATATCTGGTTCACTCTGGTTCTACTCTGGCTCTACACTGACTCTACGCCAACTTTACGCAACCTCTTGGTCACATCACATACTCCATAGATGCAACGGTATGTTTCTTTCTGATACATTCCTTTCTGACACGTTTTTGCCTAACGTACTTTCTCCTGACATCTTTTTGATGAATTTTTCGTAATGATGTTTCCCGTATAAGACATCTCCCACCAGTGGATACCCTACTGCCGAGAGATGCACTCTAATTTGGTGTCTTACTCCCTTGGTGAGTACTACTTCTACGAGTGTCATATCGTCCTCCGGTATATACTTGATTATACTCACCAATGACTCACATACCTGCGGAGTTCATCTGATTTTTTTGGTATCAGCGTCTGTGACAATCGCCACCATACGATCGTCGAGATGGAGTTGGTGTCCTATCGGGAATGTGAGGTGAATGATGTGATCTGCGCTCTCTCAGGTATTTTTGTGTAACATATAGCGCATATCTCCATGTACTAGTGCATGATAGTGTTTGCGTATTTTCCCCGATTGCTGCAAAGCTGGTCGCGCTGCATATGTTTCTGCATCAGCTGCCACGTATATGTATCCTGCTGTAGCTGTATCAAGCCTATTGACGAGTCATCGCTCTTCTTTGGCTGAAAATATTTTTTGCTGTTTTTCCACAAAATTTTGCAAAAGCTCTTCATCAAGCACTGTCTCTGTATCTCATGTATCTCATGTATCTCATGCGTCTTCTGAATCTTCTCTACTCTCTGCATCCATATTCCCAAGATACATATAGTCCTGTAGCTGCGTACGCACTTCTCCCTGTCGCCATGCTGACTTTACTTCCCCTTGTACTCATAGCTTTGATCATTTTTGTGTACCTTGTCATCATTGTGCGCTCGTTTTCATCTCCATCACAAGCTCCAAAAATGACTGCTCATTTCCAAATGTGGTGGGTATATTTGCTGGTTTTCGTACATATCGCACGTGCTCATCGCGCCTAAGCAGCTCTATCTTCATATTGCTATTTTGGGGTTACTACAGATGCTCTAAAGAGCAATAAACCAAGCTCGTATCTCGTAATTGATTTTTCCATATCTTCGAGCGTTGTTTTGTCTTTGATGATGCCTTGATGACGGGCCTCATCATAATATGCTTTCCATCGTATCTGACCGCTTTCATCAAGTCACCCATACAATGCTCTCAACAATACTACGACGGCTTCTGCTTTGGTAAGCGTCTGCTTGGGCGCAAATTTGCCGTCGTTTCCTCTAAAGAGCGAGAGCATACAAGACTCTAGTATTGCATTTTGGAGACTCTTATCTGCTTTTGAAAGATCATCGAACTCACAGTATTTCTTCATATCTATTACCCTAAACAATACATTGATCGCAAACTGACTATAGAACTTTGCAGCCTGCTCTCTAGTTACTATGTCATAGGGAGCAAATGCTGCAACCTCCGTAAACTTTGTGAGCCCATGTGCAGCCATCCACTGTACTGCTGATGCAAACTCCGTGTCCTTCATGACTGGATCATCTGCGCGTAGCGGTGCTGCATACACATGCGTCATACCATCCATAGATACGGACATTACAAGCAGGGCACTACACGCCACCAAAAATGCAGTCTTGAAGTACTGTTTCATGTATCGCTCAAAATGTAATATAAATATTGTTCTCGCAGGTATAAATATCCATTACTCTGTACGCAATCCCAACTGTAACAAAATTTCTCTAAGTTCGTCTAAGTCGCTCTTTGTAGCGGAAACACCATTTCCTGGCTGGTCTGTTACTTCCCACGATCACTCTGGAGCCTCCAAACCCTGAGATCTTGCTAATAACAACGCCATCTCATATCTCGTCAGTGGAGCATCTAGACGCCATGCATTGGTCTCCTTGGTGATTCCAAGTACTCTTGCTCTTTCGAAGTACATACTCCACCGCGGTGTAGATGTTTCATCGTATTTCTTTTCGAGAGCTCTGATAAGTACAGTGATCGCTTGTGCTTTGGTCAATGCCTGCGTAGGCAAAAAATATCCATCAGCGCCATAGAACAAGCCAATACGACACGCTTCCTCGATTGATGCCTGCAATGTTGCGTCCGCTTTATTGATATCTCCGAAGTCACAATCCCCATCCTGAGTTGTTCAGCCACTCAAAAACGCATCTACATATCCTACAAAAAATTTTGCTGCCTGTTCTCTTGTCACATAATCTCATGGACGAAAACGTTCTGCATCTCAGTACTGCGTCATCTCATTATCGCGCATTCGTCAGACTGCTTGCACATATTCTTTGTCATTCGTGTATGACATGCCATATCATGCAGCAAATACTTGTGCCTGAGACTGCGCTAGCAAAGCTATACTTACACACACTACGCTTGCTACGTACATATATCTTGATTTCATTGTTCTACGCAATCATAATAAAACTTATTTTTCTTCTACTTACAGACACGTTCACACATTTCTTTGGTGTCATATCATGGGCAAGTACACCCTGATGTCACATCTACTTCTTCACACTTATCATTTTGTCGTACTCGTCTTTTTCAGCAGTACATATCACATGTTGGCTCTCCTGCTGTAGGTTTATTTCGCACGCACTGATCAGGTCTTTTGGTGAGACTATCATCGTATGGCACAAATGATGTACTGTTTTGAAGACCATCTACAAAATATGTCGTTACTATATATGGCGCCGTACCCATGTATCACACTCTTGCACTCCAACTCTGGAAAAACCATGGCTGTAAGTTTCCCTGACCATCGACAGCAAGTCTCGTGAACTTATCCTTGTAGTCACGTGATGCCACTTCTTTGATCTCCTTGTCAGGAGTGATACTTAGGATCTTAATACCCGCGAATACGGTCGACTGTACGTAATTTGGGTAACACTGCTTTCCTATTTCTTTGCCGGTTTTGTCATAGTTTATGGTACATGACTGGGTCTCCTCCTGCTTTGCTAGAACCATAGGAAGTGACAACTGTTTCCTTGCACCATCCCAGACAAATACTCTTGAGTTGTACTGAGCCTCACTCCAACTTCCCTGATCACCAAGTGTCGTGGATGCAACCTGTTTCACATCTATCTTTCCACTACTTAGCGTCTTGTAGTCTACCTTGTAGAGATCTATCTTGATACCAGCCGTTGTAGTTCATCACCGACTCGCTGCCTTCGTATCATATCACAGTCCAATGAGGTACTGAATACCATTTTCCATAGGCGCGTACGGATGCAAGTATGAGCTATACCCAGGAATTACTAATTTTCCTACAATCTTTGGTGCTGCGCTATTTGCTAGATCTATGACAAACAGTGGATCGATCTGCTCATACGTAACAAGATAGAGCTTATCTCCTATATATCTTGATGCTTTGAAGTCTTCTTTGGGTTCGATATTTGTAAGACTTCCATGCATCTTGAGTGAACTATCAAGCACGTAGAGGTCTGTTGCCTGCTCAGGCATTCGATGTTTGGTGATGATCCTGAAGTATCCATTGGTGTCTTCGTCCATACTTCGCTGGTTGAGCGGAGCTCACTGCACCAACGCGCTTGCTTCGTAGCGGACATATGATGGCTGGAGCGAAAACTTATGTACAAGCGTTTGCTCTCCTCCCCAGTATGATGGCAACAAACATCTTGCATTTATAGGACAGGTAAAGTTACCTGCCACATAAAAGGGTGATGTTACATAGAGGTTTTTGGTAGACATATGTATCGTCTGACCTGCACCAAGCGCTACTGTAGTTGTTGGCTTTTGCTCTGTATCTCTTAGGTTTACTGTCTGTATTGTTGTAAATTGTGGTGAGATACCCATACGTTCCATGGTTTCTTTGGTTGGGAACGTATAGTATACATTCTCACACCCTGGTGCGTCTACACTTACACGATAGGGAAACTTGTCCTTACCAATTGCAAGATTTTGGGCACTTTCGTTTTTGGTGTAGCTGATGTCTACTTGTTTGGGCAGTAGTGAATCTGCCTTGAATACAGGAGATCATCCTTGAGCAACACCATCCCATGCCATCCATCGGTTTACTCCCAACTGACTGACCACATAAATCTTTCCATCATAGAGTCTTGCGTCTGCATAATATCCTGGAAACTCTGCTAATTTATTGAGCTTTGGCGCTGCAGGGTTTTCTACATCATACACAGCAACATCTACTCTCGACGCCGTATCTAAGAGTGTTGGTGACTGCACCTCTCTCCATCTCTGACTCAAAAGCGCCAAACGCTTGCCATCCAGCAAGAGCTGTATATTTTGAAAACTCTGTGGAACAGCTATTTTACTTACTACTACTGGAGCAAGTCACTGTACCGGAGCCTTGATAATAAACACGGCACTCAGTCTCTGATTGTAGTAATACAAGTATACACCATCAGATTTTAGGATATCTGGTTCATCTACTCCTGCCACTTGTATGTTTGTTTGTGAAAAATCACCTCATCATCACATCCCCGCCGCTACACTATCTGTGCCTACACTGCGACTATCTGCTGGCGGCGTAGAAGTTGTTGCACCTTTTGCTCCGTCTGCTGCACCTCATTCCATCATGAGTGGCATAGAAGGACCACCTCACCATCCACCGCTACGCAAACGATCTGCATTGTCTTTGAGAAACTTCTCCACGACCTGCTGCATATCATCGCAACTCTTAAATGTGGAAAACTGTAGATTTTCCTGCATAATCTGTAATTGTTTTGCAGATTCTGCTGCGTCTTTTTTGGTAACTTCTTCGATAAGTTCATCATTTACTGTCGTCGCCCAGGTCATTGTACTTGACCGCAGCAGTACTGCCGCCACTACTCCTCACCGTACTTTTATCGCCTTCATGGTATACACATCTATAAAGTAAAACCGCTATTTTCCTTTCCCACACAGTACAGACTTACAAAAAAATTGCAAGGTTGTCGCCCATTCTGGGATTAGAGGTCATAATGTATATACGAATAGATCTCCTAAGCGTGACCAATCTCTACCACATCATACTGACTGAGGTTATTCTCTGTAATTATTTTTTGTATAGCATCTCTCGCTGGCTTGTCTGTTTCTGCTGGATAATATGCCAATATCACGTCCTGTGGCGTTTTTATTGGATTCGTGCTTGCACGCGTCTTCATCTGATGATAAAAGTCAGCCATTCCTTGGAGATATCAACCCTCTGGATATGCCCTATATCTCTTTTTTGCGCCATTCTCTGTAACTTCTTGTACAGGTCCTTTTCGATTTGCGTCAGCCTCTAACTCAAAGACATTTCCTGCTCCCACTTCTGGCTCTTTTCACATATTTGTTCTATATGCCGCGATACCTAGGATCGCTGAGCGGACCTGTGGGTTTGCTGTCATAAACTCACTAGATGCACCACCGGCAGCAGTCTCCAAAGCCAATAATCCCTCTTTCATATAAGCAAAATATGCCTCTGGTTTTTTTTCTATCCCTGTTTGGTATGCACGATGTTTCTCTATGAGTCCTGCATACCCCTGCATACCTGTGATACGCTCAAGATCTGCTGCTGATGTTTTTTCTTGAACCAGTCCCTCAAAGAATCATTTCACCGTAAGTGGTATTTTTTCTGTTGCTGCTTCTTTGAGATTATCGGGATATAGCACCGCTTGCACCATTTGCGTAGCAGCTACGTTCCTATTTCCTCCTGCATCCACATATGCACCACGAGCCACTGCTCATGCTAGAAATCCTGAAGCTCGGCCTGCCACACCTTCGCTTCATGGGATTCGTGCTGGAAGAGAGTCCCTGAGTCGAGCTACCGTTTTGAAGACTATCTGAGGAATTGCTGAATCAGGATGGTTAGCTGCATAGCTATAAATTTGTTCTTTCCACCCATCCAATAGTCACGTCCCCGTGACAATTGCTCCCCCAAATACCGCATAGAATGCTCCGCTAATATCTCCCTCTTTGAGATGATCCCACATTCCCTTCTCTTTCTTCTCTGCCGCAGCCGTTCATGCTACTTGTTTTGCCAATTCTTCTTCTTCAGTCTTGATGGCAGCTATAAGCGCCACTGCGTCGATCTGTGCATTTGCCTTGAGGTCTTCCATGAGTGCGTTGAATACGATCTGATCCGCAGCATCTACACCCCCTAGTGCCACGTACTCAATACCACCTGCAGCATTTGTACGCTTGTAGAAAAACTCTAACTGGTCCTTTTCTCACTTAATATAGACTATATTTCAGGCGTAAAAAGTCCCTACCTCTGCTATCACATTGCTTTTGAGCGTTGCAAATGCTTTATCTGGGAGCACATCGTCGTTTGTATCTGCTGTTCCCATCGCCTCTTTCTTCTTATCACTGAGTTTTTGTACCTCTGCGGTCGTTGTCGCTGCATTTTGTTTAAATTTTTCTTTTAGTGCTTCATACTTTGCTACATCCTGCTGTTTAGCGGCCGCAACTACAGAAAATCATGTCTCTGGCTGGACCGTTTTACTTTTTACCTCCGCAGCCTGCGCTGTGGCATCGACTGCAAATCCCTCTACAAAACCCATTCATATACAAAAAAATAGATATCTGATGATACCTATTTTTGTATACAAAGTCAAAAAAGATGTGTCCTTACATAAGCTCTCTCGCTCGTCACAAGACTATTTCTATCTGTTCATCTATTGTTATGTGTGTGGTATCCAACTCCCTCGCATCCTGCGCCTTTCGGGATGTCGGGTTGTGTCCATTGTAGTCCATCTCATCTCTTTTACGCAAACCTTCCTTCACTTCCTCTAGCGTAGTTTGCTTTCATTGAGCCAAAAATTGCTGATACCTTCTCTGAGCCCTAACTTCATCGTCGCACTTCAAGAACACTTTTAGTTCTGCGTGCGGTGCTACTACGGTCGCTATATCTCTGCCCTCCATAACAACACCCCCAGAGTTCGCCATGAGGCGTTGTTGCGCAATCAAACAATTCCTTACTACCTGACGAGCAGAAATCTTGGCTACTCGTTGATCGACGTCTGGAGTCCTTATTATATCTTCTATATCCTCTCCATTTAGGTGTATATGAAGTGTATCGTTTGATTGTCTCACGAATTGTAGCTGTATCTCTGCAAGATGGGCTTCTATCTCGGCGTCTGTAGCTTCCTGCATGTCATGACGCATACACCATAATGTAACCGCTCTATACATTGCGCCTGTATCTACGTATATATATCAGAGCGCCTTTGCAACCCCCCTAGCAGTTGTCCCTTTACCTGTTCCAGCACCCCCATCTATCGCTATAATGCCGCAGCTCATACAAGGGTTGCTTGAATATAAAACATATGCTATATATTTGGTTTTATACCATTTTGTGATGTTCGATCGCTTCTGCCACAGCCACCGCTACATGCTCTATATCTGGGGTCGCGTCGAGCTCGATAAGAGGCATATGCTCCTTGAAATGCTCGATCATTGGCAACGTCAATTCTTTGGATCGCTGCAATCTTTTGCGAATACTCTCGTCAGTATCGTCTGCACGTCCTCTCGCCTTGATTCTCTGAATTGCCATCTCTTCCGGCAATACAAAATGTATACCCAAGACTGGTCTATTATACTGACGCATCAGCTTAACAAGCTCCTCCATCTGCATCATATTTCTTGGATATCCATCGAGAAGCATATATTTCTTCTCATCTAAGACCGTGTGAAAATATGCCTCAAAAATAGCATTCGTTACCCCATCACTCACCATTTGCCCCTGAGAGATGCGCTCTTTGACATAATTACCAATTGCGTTTGCAGACGATGTAAGTGCTCTAAAGATATCACCCGTGGCGAAATATGAAAATACATTTGGAAAACGTTCGAGCAGTAGTTGGGACTGCGTTCCTTTACCTGATCCCTGGACGCCAAAGATAATGATATCAAGCATGCTATTATATTACATAGGAAAAATAAAAAAGATCCTGTGCTAAGGGATCTTTTGAGGGGAAAATTATATTAACGCTTACTTCGCTGCGGTGATTTTCTAGCCTTCAGAAGACCTGGTTTCTTTCTCTCTTTCTTTCTAGGGTCTCTCTTGAGAAGCCCATATGGTTTGAGTTGCAATCTATATTCTGGACTGAACTCTATCAGAGCTCTAGCAAATGCTAATCTTACTGCTTCAGACTGACCTACATGCCCACCTCCTGATAGATTGATCTCTGCATCGAATTTCTTCTCTGCACCACTTCCTATCACACTAAAAGGATAACATGCGTTCTCATACATATATGCAGCTCCACCGAAATAGTCCTTGAGTGATACTGATCCTGTACTTCCCTGTACTACCAATTGACCTGTTCCTTTTGGAAATAATTTTACAACAGCCGTTGATGTCTTTCTTCTCCCAACCGCATAAAAATACTTTCCTGCTGGCCTCGCTGTGTATGATACTGTTGTTTCTACTGCTTTTGAAGCTGCCTTTACAACTGGTTTTGTTGTCGCAGGCTTTGCTGCAGTCTTTGCAGTGACTGTCTTTGCAGGAGCAGCTACCTTCTCAGCCTTTGGCGCAGCTGTCTTTGCTGCGGCTGTTTTTGCAGGAGCTTTTGCTGTTGTTTTTGCTGCAGACTTCGTTGCCGTCTTTGCAGGCTTTGCCTCTGATGCCTTAACCATTGATCGCTAGTGGTTCGAGAGATAAATGCTTATAACTATGCTCCGCATCCTTGAATATCTTTAGTCTTTTGAGTCTTACTGCTCTTTGCTTATTTTTTGGAAGCATGCCTTTGATGGCGAACATGAGTGCATCCTCTGGGTGCTTCTGCATCAACATCCACAATGGCGTCTCCTTGAGATGTCCCTTGTAGCCTGAATGCTTGTAGTACATCTTCTCTTTCATCTTGTTTCCTGTAACGGTTATCTTTGCTGCATTTGTTACAACAACGTAATCTCCGCTATCCCAGAAATCACAGAAAAAACCCTTATGCTTTCCTATGAGTTTTTTGGTGATCTCTACAGCGAGTCTACCTAGTGTCATTCCTGCGGCATCGACGACATGCCATTTTCTCGTCTTCTCGATTACTCCTGGCTTTACCCAGAGCGTAGTATTGAGATTCTGCTTTGTCACTTCCATACTGAACACGAAACACGATAAAATAATTACTTTATGCCATCAATCTTACCAATACTTTTTCTGCTGCATCACCAGGCCTTGGCCCCAGCTTGAGATCCATAACAAATCCACGATGATCAGCGCGTTCTACATATCTTGGGAGAAGTTCATCTAGCACCTTTTTACCATCTATTTCAGTGTATATTGTGCTCTTGATCTGTCTAATAGCCTCTCTTCTTGCATCTTCCTGTGGACGTGTTACATACAATTTTACAAGACCAGCAAAAAAATTGTTTGCTACTGACTTCAATACCTGTGCTCTTTTTTGTGTCGTTACTACCTGTCCATGTGCGACTAAGTTTGTCAGCATATTCCTTAGAACATTTGACGTTTTTTGCGCTCCAGAACTGATATTACGAACTCTCTTATTAAGGTGTCTCATGAGACTACACAATCATATATAAAATGTACCTATCTTGCTTCTATCATACTGTTACCCTTCAAGCCCTCTTCCCATAATATGCAATGACTCGATGATCTCATCAACTGCTTTTCTTCCGATTCACTTCATAGTAAGCAGTTCTGATTTTCTCTTTTTTTCGAGGTCTTCTACATATAGGATATTGTTTTTTATCAATGCGTTTCTTGTTCTTTCACTCAATGGTAACGCATCGATTGGGATTGTCTTGACGTGTGAGTCATCTCATTTTTTGTCCTTGTTGTCTACGATATCATAGTAGTCGATTAGCATTGATTTGTCGATAAATGCATCATCAAAGATAAACAATTTCGCATATGATGACATTACCTCACCAGCAAATGAAAGAATTTCTTTAGCTGAGATCTTATCAGATATTGTCTTGATCTCAATCACGAGCTTATCCTTACTTCTTCCAGAGAAGTCATCAATCACATCCTGCACTTCGTATTTTACGTATTCTACTGCCTTGAAGTCATTGTCGATCAACAAAAGATTGGTATCTGTATCTTCTTGCTGCTCTTCACGTCATCTCAAGAAATCTACTGTATAGTACCCATATCCCTTTTCTAGTCTAACCTCACTGAAGATTTCTGTACCAGAGTCTGTAATCTCAAACAAATAGGTATCATCATTGAGGAGCTCTACACCAGCTGGAATCTTGAGATCTGCTGCAGTATATACACCTACTCCCTTAAATCTTAGTGGAATCCACTGTTGCTTTTCTATATTTTCGTCGATTTTGAAACGTAGTTTCTTGAAGTTGAGCATCATATCGATGACTGACTCTTTGACACCATCGATCACATGGTACTCATGTGGCACACCCTTTATTTTCATTGCTGTAATTGCTCCTCACGCACTATATCACAAAATAGCTCTTCTTAGGCCATTCCCCAAGCTGTGACCAAATCATCTAGGAAGATACTGTACTTCAAAGATAGTCGTCACTGCATCTATGTCCTGGGTCACAATTTTTGGTGTTCAGATGTACTTCTGAATATCCAGCATGACGGCAAAAAAGAAATAAAATTATGCTCTCGCATAAAACTCGATCACCTTCAAGAGATCCACTGGCAAACTAATGTCTTCCGTATTTGGCATATCAAATATTTCGAGCGTATAGTCTTTCTTGTTGAATTTGATCCATGTAGGGACGATATACTGACCTCCATGAACAGGAGCGTTTACGTAGAGTGATGATCCATGCTTTTCTTTTCTGAGCATAATGATATCATTTTGCTGTACTGTATATGAGGGAACATTATGTTTCTTGTTGTTGAGAAGGAAGTGACCATGTACAACCATCTGTCTCGCTTGCATGATCGTCTGAGCAAATCCGGCTCTTAGCACGATCGTATCAAGTCTTCTTTCAAGCAATTGGAATGCTGCCTTATCGTGACCTAATCACTTATTCTTAGCATATTTGCTTGCCTGATCAATTACCGTTCTCTTGAACTGCTTCTCAGAGAGCTGATACATTCTTTTGAGAATTTGTTTATTTCTCAAGAGTTTCGCATATTCGGAGTGTCTCACGTTGTTTGCACCATGCTGTCCAGGAATTGTTCTTCTTTTCCTAACATCATACTTTGCAGGTCCAAACAAGTTGATCCCTTCTCTTCTACACAACTTAAACTTCGCTCATGTGTATCTCATAGCCAGAGCCACAAAAATAGGTAAAATACTATATTAATTTCTCTTTTGTCTCTTTCCTTTTGCTCCACCGAACTGGATACCTGTTCTTTCTGTGATAGATGTAATCTCGATACCTCCTGTGTCGTTGATACCCTTGAAAACACCATCTCTTCACATACCAAGTCCTTTAGCGATAATTGTGAGCTCTTTGAGTCCAAAATTTTCTTTCGCTTCTTTGATAATAGTTCTCGTGAGAGACTCTGCAGCATACGGAGTGCTTTGCTTAGCACCCTTGAACTGCATAAGGCCTGTACCACCACCACTTACTTTGTTTCCTTGCGCATCTGTAAGCGTAACAATAGTGTTGTTGAATGTGGTGTGTATATGCAACACGCCGACAGGAAGCTTAATGTTTTTCTTCTTTACCTTCTTTTCCTTAGCCATTTATAACACACGATACATATAAAGCGAGAGATGTATGTCAGACAAATACGTCTACTATTTCTTAAGCACTGGTCTTACTCTAGATCTTCAAAGCAATCTTTTTGCTGTTTTACCGTTTTGTCTGGTTTGCTGACCTCTTACAGGTAATCATAGATTATGTCTTACTCCTCTATAACATTTGATTTCCTTAAGTCTCTTGATGTAACTTGCGACGTTTCTTTTGAGATCGTTCTCGACAACAATTTCCTTCATTGCGTCAGAAATCGCCTTCTGCTGCTCATCAGAAAGATCTTTTACCTTGAGCTCCAAAGGAATATTGAGCCCGTCCAAAAGCGTCTTTGAGCGAGACAATCCGATACCGTATACGATCGTAAGCCCAATCCAAATAGCTTTCTTGTCAGGAATAACGTGTCCTTGTAGTCTAAACATGGCGAACCACTTCAAAAAGATAAAATTATCCTTGTCTTTGCTTATGCTTAACGTTGTCACAGATAATGCGTAATACTCCCTTTCTTCTTATAAGTTTGCACTTATTACACATTCTCTTTATAGACGATCTCACCTTCATGGGTATACCATAAATATATTAAAAGGTTATATCTCATCACCTACTACCTCGTCATCCTCGACTACCTCATCTTTTTTCTTTCACCGATTCAATGATGCTTTTACTTGTTGCTGCTCTTCCTCGGTGGCGAATTTTTTGGTAGATCTATAGGTAATACGTCACTTGGTAGGCTCATATTGACTCAACTCAACTTTGACGTAATCTCCTGGAATAATTCTAATGTTATTTTTTTTCATTTTACCTGACACATATCCCTCTATCATCATATCGTACTCATAGAGGTGTACTTTGTACTTTCATCACCCTAAAATCTCCACAACCGTTCCATTTGTTTCTATTCCCTCACTACTTACCATTGAGGTTGATGCCTTCAACAACTAAAACAGACTGCGCTGCTCTAAATCACTTGGTTCTTTTATATCTTTTCTTTCCTTGGAACTTCACTGTATGCACCTTGTCTCACTGGACATGCTCTTTTACCTTGAAGGTAACATCTGCAGCAACGTATGGCGCGCCAACAACAACTTGCTTCTCACCATCGAATGCACACACAACCGTATTTGCAACAAAGGTTTCACCCTCTGCCTGCTCTACGCGATCCACAACAATCGTATCGCTATTTTTTACAATGTATTGTTGTCCTCCAAGTTCTACAACTACGTACATGACCTTATGACACAAGTAAGATAAAATTTCAAAATATATCGTTATTATATCTTCATACCCAAATCTGATAGCATCGTATACTTTCTCTTTGTCTTTCTATATGCTGAGGAAACAATTGCTCTAAGTCTCTCATATCTTCTCGCGCTTGGAAACTTGTATTGAACAGACTTTCTAAACCATTTGGTACCGTAGTGTTGTTGTTTTTTTGCGGTATCCAAAATATGCGATGACCAAAGCTCTTTCTTGTAGAACGCTATAAGCCTCTCATTGGTGTTTAGATTAGTTGTTTTCCAGACAGTGAATCACATGAAGCAACGCAAAAGACTAAAACAAATTGGTGCCGAGAGCCGGAGTCGAACCGGCACTCCGATAACGGAGGCGGATTTTAAGTCCGCTGCGTCTACCAGTTCCGCCATCCCGGCATAAAAGATGACAAACGTATGACATAGTCGCAGCTGTGGAATTATGCCATAATCTGGTCGTAGATCTTATCAAAGACACCAGGGAATACAATAGCAATGTTCGAAAGAACCTTTCTATTGAGCACAATTCCTTTCTCATTCATTCTTCCAATAAACACACTGTATTTTGTTCATTTCTCTCTGAGTGACGCGCTGAGTCTCTCTATCCAGAGCGACCTAAATTGTCTCTTTTTGAGTTTTCTTCACGTATATGCATGTGTTCATTGCTTTACTAACGCAAGCCTTACCTGCTTGTAGACGTTTCATCTTCCAAGACTAAATCATGTAGCTTGCTTTACAAGTTTTCTATGCTTTCTATGTCTAGCAAATCCATTGGAAATTCTCACCATCTTATCTCAACTTATAAGGAATTAAAGACGCTGTCCTCTTGACCTCTACCTTGTCCAATATCTGTCAGAACTTCTCCTTCTGAGGAGCTCTTCATTTGTTGGTCAAGAGATGGCTCTTATAACTTTTGCTATGTTTGAGCTTTCCAGTCCCCGTTACTTTGATTCTTTTTGCTGCAGATCTGTTGGTCTTCAACTTTTGCCCCGCCATAAGCTTACTTCTTAGCTAATAAAACAAGCGAAAATCCAAATACTTCATCTTTGATTCATTGTGGTTTTGCAACTTCTTGTAGTTGGTGTTCTACCACTTCAATCTTTGCGCGCACGATATCTCTATAGGCCTTTTCTCTTCATCTTAGCACAACCATTACCTTGACCACGTATCACTCAATGAGGAACTCGCGTGCTTTTTTTATTTTCAGTTCGAGATCGTGTTCGCTAATATTGTAGCCAAACTTTAGCTCTTTTTGTCATTTTTGCTTATGCGTTTTCTTTTTTTCGCTCTCGTTTTTCTTCTTATCGTACATGTATTTTCCAAAATCTATGATTTTTGCTGTAGCCACTTTGTCTTCGGCGTTGTACCCTACCTGCACAAGATCCATATTGGCATCTTGAGCCATTTGTAACGCTTTTTCTCTAGGGTAAGGTCATGCTTTCTCTCATTCCTCAGTAATGATCAATACCTTGAAGGCCTTGATCTCATCATTCTTGTAGACTTTTCGCTGTTGTTTTGACTGGGGTCTGTCCTGAGAAGGACGAGCTTGTCCCGGAGAAGAAGTTCTACTAGGAGGAGAAATAGGCATACACCCGACGTTCGATAAAAACTAAGTTCGCCTACTATAGCAATTTACAGCATAAACACAAGTCAATGTGCTGTCAATTGAGATAGACAAATCAAAAACACCCCCAGCGGGGTTCGAACCCGCGATCTTCGCCGTGAGAGGGCGATGTCCTGGACCACTAGACGATGAGGGCGTCTATATACTATTTTGTTTTAATATACTCGCCCCGGCCTGGGCTCGAACCAGGAACCTACAGCTTAGAAGGCTGTTGCTCTATCCATTGAGCTACCGGAGCATTACACTCTTTGTTTGAGAGAAAACAAAACAATTGGGAAATGCATGTTTCCGGAATAGGTAGTACTTATCTTATGAGAGAAGTCAAACTATTTTCCATCAGAGGCGACTCTTTGCCCACAAGAGGGGGAATATCTCTGATGACCTAGGCTTTTTATACAGGGATACATCTTTATTTTACGAAAAACGGACCTCAAAGCTTTGAAGATCCGTTTCATTGGTACTACGTACTATGTTATATGTAGTGTATGTGTGGGTATAGTGATGCAGATTTGGTGGAGCCATGGGGAATCGAACCCCAAACCTCCTGCGTGCAAAGCAGGCGCTCTAGCCAATTGAGCTATGGCCCCGTCCACCAATTTTTTTTATTGTAATTTTAAATGTTTTTTGGGATACGCGCATTTTGCACCACCACCTGTACTCTTTTGATTATTAATCACAAGATCATCTTGATACCTGGGCAGGGAAGGATTTGAACCTTCGTAGCCTTTCGGCGGCGGATTTACAGTCCGCTGCAATTGACCGCTCTGCCACCTACCCATGTAATGTGGACCCTATTTTCACAACTGTATACCTGTAGTATCGGTAGGATTAGAGCCCATGCCAAACCACATTAAGACTCCTATGACGATCAAAAACGCTCCTGCGAAGATGTATACTTGTCTACTATCACCAAAGTTTCTCTCCGCTCGCTCTATGGGCCCAAAGAGCTGATAGAGTGCATTGTGGAAATAGATAATAGCGACACCGGCAACAATTGTGATAATACCTCGCAGAATGTTTGCCATAAGAGAAGTGACGAGATGAAGTAGCGAGCAACGGGACTTGAACCCGTACAGGCAGAGCTGAATTCTGCCATGCTACACCAATTACATCATGCCCGCGCAGCAGTCACTGTGGTGGTGCTTATACAAATATGCAGAACAAAATCAAGTTGTTACACGAAGTTATTACGTTACTATTGCCTCTGATGTTACTGAGACATATTCTTCTCACTCTATTACTCTTTTGAGTCTTTCTACGAGATCAAAAACTTCTTCATAGCTCGTGTAAAGTGGAGCTATTCATATTCTCACAATATTTGGTGGACGAAAGTCAGGAATGACGTCATTTTGACGAAGAGCAATGGCTATCTCACGTGCATAAGTATGCGTAAATGAGATATGACTTCATCTTTGGTCTGCATTTTGTGGGGTAATCACCTCCACGCCCTTATCTGCTAATTCTTGTGCCAGTAGTTTTGCCGTAACCGCTATTATCTTTTCACTTTTTGCTCTTATCTGTAGTATATTTGTCTTCTCGTATATATCGAGTGATGCGGTGAGTGGCTGAAGCGCAAGAATAGATGGTGTTCCTGTTTGCAGCGCTCTGATATCACTAGCAGGAGAGTGTCTATCCTTGAATGCAAACTGGTCCTGAGGAGCCTGACTTCGTCGTCCTGGAATAATAGAAGTTAGTCCAGGTATATGGCGTTCAGCTACCGCCACAAATGCAGGAGCACCTGGTCATGCGTTGAGATACTTATAGGTACAGCCCACCCCAAAATCGCACTTATTGTCATCAAAATCTATCGGAACAACGCCTGCTGAATGACAGAAATCCCAAATCACAATTGCTCCTGCTGCATGAGCAGCAGCGTTTATTCCTTTTATGTCAGCTAACGCTCACGACCTATAGTCTACATGTGATATCAAAAAAACTGTTTCTTTTGCTTTGCTTCCTAATCTTTCAAGTTGTCACTGTATGTCTCCTACAGTCACGCCGTGCATGAAGTTTTCTTCCAAACGCAACGACTCTGTACCAGCAAATAATGTAGGCATGACGTCCGAAATATATTTGTCCGTAGGGAAGTTCCCCTGATGTGTGATAACAGTTTTTGTTCAATTTAAAAACAAACTACCCAAGAGTTTATAGAGGTTTATCGTTACATTATCACTTATAATTGTTTCTCATGATTTAGCTCACAAAATATGTGTTCAGAGACGATCTCACAATTCTACACTTAGATTTAGTCGCTTCTCTCGGCTATCTATGAGCCCTATTCACCACTCTTCACGCAAGAAACGTTCCACACGTGCTTGGGCTTCCTTTGGAAGTCTTCACAGAGAATTCCCATCAAAGTATAAGTTGTTTCCTTCAACAAAGAAATGTTGTTTCAGTCATACCAAAGGATCATCTCTATCTAGGCTCTGAGCCATCTCTCTTGTAAGAGCAACACCAGATAATTTATTCATCATGAAAAAAATTCTTAAAAAGTTGTATATTTCTTTGCAGCCCTTTTATATACTATTCTTCTGGAGTCAATATATTTTATACCTATAACAAAACTGCATTTGTAAGGATAGAGATGAGAGCTAACGAAATATTTTTATACATATTCTTGCAAATCCCTAATATGACGCATAACGGTATGATCGATAATACGTCGGCCAGAAGGAAGTTCGTTGACTCTTTTTTTGTGCAGTTTTGCTGGCAGCACATGTCCCGTAAGGCCAAGCTCTCCCAAGAAAATTGTTTCTGCTGGCAGCACTGTGCCTGTGCGTTGACTTCGTAGTGCTGCGGCTACCGCTAGATCTAATCATGCATCCGCTCCCTTGAACTCTCCAGGTATATTCACAAATACATCTGCAAATCATACTCCTGTGCGTAGATACTTATCCAAGATTGCTATGATGAGCTGTAGTCTCGTAGCATCTACACCCGAAGTCACTCTTTGAGGATATTTTGATCTCATCTTTTGGACGAGCACTTCTAGATAGAGCAAAAGCGGACGACCACTATCCAGACCTATAGTTACTACATTTCCTGGCATATTTTGCTGCACAGCACTAAGTGCATAGGCATGAATGTTTTGAGCAGGCTGCAAACCCGCATTGTGCATCTCAAAGACCGCCACCTCATCTGTTGATCCAAATCTATTTTTCTTGATTCTCAAAAATCTATACTGACCATACTTATCTCATTCCAGATACATCACTACATCGACGATATGTTCGAGATACTTGGGGCCCGCGATCTCTCATTCTTTGGTGACGTGACCTACTATAATAAGCGTCTTTCATGAGGCCTTTGCGTATTTACTCAACTGTTCGCTACAGTACTTTACTTGACTAGGGGATCATGCCACACCATCTATTGCTACGCTAGAGATTGTTTGAATCGAGTCGATAAGCACAATATCTGCCGACGTTGTCTCAAGTGTCACTATAATATCTTCAAGATGTGCCGCATGAAACAACAGGAGTTCACATGGCGAACCTATTACTCTTGATCGCCTCTCCGCAAGTTGTTTGGGGTGTTCTTCTCATGTAAAATAACTTACGTCTTTTTTGTGCACTGCCATAGCTGATACCATTTGTAATAACAATGTAGACTTTCCGATACCTGGTTCTCACGCAATCAGATATACTCCTCATCTCGTGATGCCTTGTGGAAAGACTCTACTGAGTTCAGTATTATTTATGGCTATAGATGTCGCTCATCATTGTCATCCTTCCCCCTCCTGTCACGCTACTGTAGATGATCGCGCTCCCATACTTACTCATGCACCCGATCATCATTCTTGCAAAACTGTCCCTTTGCCGCCTTTTTTTCTCGCGTGTCCGACGTCTTGCTGTTGTGCAACAAAACTTCCAAATGCGTCACATGTTGGACACTTACCGAGCTTGGTAGAGGATCAATATCAGCAGTTGGTACAAATATACATATTTCTTGTCTCTCGTTTGGATGTAAATATTGAGGCCTGCCTACTCCTCAAGAATACTCTGCACCTCAGAGAGGAGCGACGTCTTGAGTTGCTCTTTCTTTTTTTCAAGTGGCGCTATATTTACAGTGAGTTTTTCTTTCTCGGCAACGAGTTGTTGAAGTAGAATGATGTGTTCTACAATATCATGAAACATTCATAGGCGCTCAGCCAATGCTGTCCGCTGCGCAAGACTTGCTGATGGAGTTTCTTCCAAGAGACGACTCAATGCAATAAGCTTCTTAAGCTGTTTGCGAATAGTATGCACCTGCTCGTCTGTTGGCGATCACGCAAGTGATTTGCGCATATTTGCATATATCTTTTGCTTGTATGTTTTCCAATAATGCGTCAGCCTGGCTAGAGGCAATGCTGCAAGTATTTTTTCGATTGCACTATATCGATCACGCAACATCTGTGTTTGATATCATTGCGTTGCTCATATCAATTTTTGCTTAGCGTCTTTACTGTGTTTTTTGAGAATTTTTTTGTAGGTTTTGTAGTGTTTGGAGATGAGATGTTTGTCCTGCTTTCTCGTGGCTCGCATGAGTTGTCGTCATCTTATTTCTCAGGCCGAAAGATATATTTCCTGCAGTCATTCTGTTCCCTCTTGGATAAGGCTTGTGTCGCCACCCGTGTGTACCAAAAATGAAGCATATGCCTTGAAGTGTTTGATCGTCACTCTCAGATCATGAATATCGTCTTTGGATGATTTTTTCTTCATACCTGCTATCAGGTGCACAGCTGTTTCTACGTTCCTTCTGAAAACATCCAAAATCTTTTGCTTAGACGCTAGCTGTCTCATTATAATTTGTACAACTAAACACTATATTTCCAAAAGACTTGTAGCCTTTCTTCCGTAAAAAACAAGTGTGTGGATACTGTGTCATCTTTACGCCTGTTTGTTATTTGCCTAGGTACATGGTTTTTGCTAGGCGCGCTGCAACAGCATGTTGCACAATAGGAGTGCCGCACGTAGCATCATGAATTGCTGTAAGCGATGATCACACCAACTCTGGGCAGTAGCGTTTGATGTATATCGCATCTGGATCAAAACGTTTTGATTGCAACAAAGGACTAAAAATTCTTAATGGTTTAGGATCTGCTCATACACTAGCAGATCGCTGCCGATTTCATGCATTCACTTGTGCGTCATAATCCAATAAGTAGTTGGCGAAGTGACGCTCACCTCGTCTTCGATCGATGCGCAAGTCCTTGGTAAGAAAAGATGCTACAATCATGCGAACTCTGTTGTGCATCCATCACTCTTGGAGGAGCTGTCTCATTCAGGCATCCACGATTGGATATCACGTCTTGCCCTCCTTTCGCGCATCAAAGTGCTCTGTATTATTTTCCCATGCGAGGCCTCTTCTTTTTTCTTGAAACTCTAGCTGCCTCGCATACGGGAAATGATATGCAATATGATACCAAAACTCTCTCCACGCAAGCTCAGAGATGATACATGCTGCACCATTACTCTTACGTTGTGCTAGCAGTCGATAGATTTGCCTTGGAGAGACCAATCAAAACCTCACGTATGGAGAAAGTTTTGTGCTTCCGTCTTGCGCTGGAAAATTCCTCGTCTCTTCGTACGCATCTCGATCAAATGTTTCACCTCTTTTCTTTCGTCCATCTACTGGTCGCAGCTCGAGATACTTATCATTTTTTGGGAGGTAGCCGTGATCACGCAGATAGCTCTTGATGTAAGAAATGCTCGTAGGATGACGCGATGATGTATTGCTAGTATGCGATGAAGCTACCTGACGACTTTTCACGGATATGATGTTAGAAACAGCCGGCAACACTCATAGCGATTGTCTTTTCTCTACTTGCTGTCGTAACTTAAAAAATGGCGTAAACACCTTTCTAGCTGGCACACGGTCTGGTTCCACAAGAAGATAATCATCTCGCCCACGAAATACTATATTTTCTGTTTTTGCTCGTTGACGTATTGTTGCGTCTCTGGTTAAATTTTTTTCACCGTATGATGCATTGAGATATATTGCTTCACATGCGCGCTCTTTTGTTATTTTTGGAATTAATTCTTGCGGAGATCAGAAATAGACATCTAGACCGAGTCACTTTGTGGCCAATTCCTTTTCAAGCTGCTCTAGAGCTGCTACCACAAACACCAATCTCTGGTCGGGTTTTGGAAACGTATCTAAGATACTGGGATCATATATAAATATCGGCCAAACCTGTTGACCATCATGGACTGCATGTCGCAGTCATGTGTTATCTTCCGTTCTCAAATCCTGACGAAATCGGTACAAAATATTTTTGTAGATCATCTGCAAATTTTTCTAAAATCGATACATCGCTACACCGTCGACATCTGTTGTCCTCTTATCATCGGTTGCGATTGTTGCTGTACCTGTGTGCTGCTCATATGCTGGTGTTATCTGTGCGTTGCTGACAATAGTATTGATCAACTTTCATCAGGATGCATCACTCGCATCGTACACCCAAGGAGCTCACCATACATGTCATCGTGTTGCGAACAACGTCTGCGCATAGGTACTTGACCATGTGCGATCCAAAATCATATTTGCTACGATACTTCCTTTCGGCGCAAGTACATGATTTACCTGATCAAAAAATTCTACTGTGGTGAGCTCCTCAGGGATAGACTTGCCATTGTATGCATCCAGAAAAATCATGTCGTAAGTTGTGCGCTCACCACTCAGTAACTGCAATGCATATCTTGCCGAACGCGGAATAAACGTAATCTTTGGAGAGAGCGGCTCTTCCAAGAAATACTGTTCCGCAATGGGCTTGACTGCAGGATCGATATCAATGACATCTATCTGCTCCACATATGACAGCTTCGCTAACTCGTATGGCAGCGTGAATCATGCTGCGCCAACAACCAAAATCTTTTTTGGTTGGCGCAGTTCAGCGGCCGCTGCCATCTCCCTGATATATCCAAATGGACTCTTTCTTGATGCAATTCATATTCAGGACGCGAATGCCATATTCGTGTGAAACACTCTGACCGACTCTCCTTCTATAGTATAATCAATAATACGTATTTCTTGGTAAGACGTTTCTTGCACAAAACGCGTCCCTGGTAATGTCGGCGCACCATAGTATGCATGCACAATGAGAGCGCCCATACCAACACTCGTCAATCCCACTCGTCGCCATAAACGCTGACGCACCAGCAAAATCAGCACACACACAAACAACACTCACACCACTATGCATCCTGTCACGTGCACACCATAGATCGGCAGCAAAAGACTACTTGTTCCAATACTTCACACAAACGAACCTATTGTTGATACAAAAAGTAATGTCCCCGCAGATCTTCATTTTGACGAAATAGGAATTAACTGCGTCAATAACGGCACCGCTTGCGATGCAGAGAATACGGGGACAAAACACAACAACATCGCTGCCAAAAATAACGTCCGCATGTACGATCACGTCATCTGCAACAAGAGCGCTATAGTCTGTTGCTCCAGAGCAAATGTAATCAACCAGTATCGGAGTGCGCTACCTCATAGAAGCACCGCCATTACTTGTATAATGCTTTTGGAAGTCAGACGTTCTGCTCGTCTTCATCACACATAATACCCCGCACTCAACGCCAACAAAATAATACCCAAAAAAACTGACGTCAGTACAATACTGCTTCACACCACAGGTATCGCAAGTCTCAGTACTAGTATTTCTACGGCAAGCGTCGCAAATCCTTCCAATCCCGCGATGAGCAGGATCTCTTTGGTGGTGATTGTATTTTCAGATTTTTTTGCTACAGTGGTACTCATTCGTTGTTTAGTAACCAGACCTAAAACCTATGTACAAAAAGTTCACCTATCACGAGCTTTGCACCATACATACGAGTTTTTTTGAGCATATCAAAGCAATATGCGCCAAATACAAATATCCTTCCATCAAATCATTTTTGGATACATCTTTCCCAGAAGAGCAGGATCGTCTGTATTTTTTTGAGTCCAACAAACCTGTTATGAGACGATATAAGCTTGGCACCGATACGTTTCGCCTCGTTGATGAGAGAGAAGCTATTGAGGTTATTCTTTGACCCGATGAGATCTCGCACCTACACAACACCCTCAAAAATACACAGGCCATGAAGCAGCTTGCAAGCGACAATAAATCGCTTTTGGACCAGCTCCTCTGACAGTTTATCGGATGATCACGGCAAGCTATTTCTGGTAAACCATATCTCGTGTACGATATCGAAACCACGTTCACCGGCAACGAAATACACGACCAGCACTTTGAGATGGCATATTATATTTCTACGGACGATACACATACGCAGGACTCATTCAAGTATCATTATGTAGGTAGCGACCAGGCAAAGAAATTTTGTGATCACCTCCTCGCATATGATGGATACATTATCGGATATAATCAAATTTGATTTGATAACCCCGTACTTGCGCTCAACGTCTGATACGGCGAAGCCGAAATCCAAGAACTCAATCGCAAAAGCATAGATCCATTTCTCTTTCTCTGGCAGCTCACATGAAGAAGAATGAGCCTCAACAACGTAGCGACCGCTCTCATTTCTTCTGGAAAAACACTCACCTCCGGTAAAGAGTGAGAGATGCTCCTCCAACAATACAAAAAAACGGGAGACAACTCTCTCCTCCAAAAAGTCAAAAACTACTGCAAAAACGATGTCCGTATTACTTTTGGAGTTTTCCTGTATCTCCTTTCTTACAACGCCCTACATGTCGATGACAAGAGTTATACATATGATCTAGAGACCTTACTACAACTTGGATGATACACCGACAAGACACCTGTCACTGCTGAGCTTTCTAGCTCGTTATTTACTGCTGGATAATTTTTCATGAAGCAGCAACTAGGCACACCATCCGCTCAAGAGCAGCTTCTTGACTGCTATACTCAGCAAGCAGAGCAGTTTCGTCACACCAGAAAAAAACCTTGGCCTGAGATGGAGCATATTATCGCTGCTCTCAGTTCTGTCCCGAATACGCATACTCAAGGCACGTACGCACACACAGCAGCCGTATGATCAGCTACCCCTACGCATATTGTGTGGGACGTATGATGTGGGGCAGGAAGATGTTTCCCCTTACTTCAGGATGCGCTCCCATGACTTGATTATACCGGTATTGATTTTTCACCGTCATTTGTAGAGCTGGCTCGTCAAGAATATCCTACTGCTAGATTTGTGTGCCAAGACATGATCTCTTTCCTGCAGGATCAACCGTCACAGTCCAGCAATGCCATCATTGGTGTCGCATCGGTTCAACACCTTCCTACTCATCTTGATAGAGCGCGTTTTTTTGTTGAAAGCTATAGAACGCTCGCCTACTGAGGATCTCTCATACTTGTGAACCGATCCTTCTCTGAGCGATTTTTTTCTACGTATACATGGCCGTTTTTGGAGGCAATACTCTATCGAGCATGATCGCTATGACAAAAACATTGGAATGATCTTTCGATTCCGCGAAAAGGTCCTGATCATCAACGTAATGGCCAGAGATTCGCTAGATTCTATCATATATTTACACTACGTGAGTTACGTTCGTATGCACTCCAAGCAGGGTTTGCTATTGAGGAGTTATGCCTAGTTGATACCACATGAGCGAAGACACATCAGATGCGCCATGCGAGGAATAGCTTTCTTGTGGCTAGGAAAATGCCTATTGTGTTTCCTTGAGCATAAGCGTCCCTCATCATTTGTTATTTGCGCTATCGATAATCGTATATGAGATCTGCCCCAGAGACTCTACTGAGAATACTGCGAGATTCCCATCAAATGTGTATACATCCTCTCATCCTCTTTGGATTGATCACTTTTTGATTGTTGATGAGACATCGCTAAACAACAATACTACGTCATATCATCCTGTATCTCTTTTGATAACTTTGACTTTGTCAGTCATAAGAAAAGGCGGCGTTGTGTCTTCTCAGATAAGAACAATAGGTATTGTCTTGCTATCACTATAGCCCTTTTCATCTGTCATCATGACTTTGAGCTCATAACTTCCTGGTTTCGTTACTGAGGGAAGCGTTACATTGGTGATATCTACCACTCCTCACTGTTTGTTGTAGGTGTATGACTTTAGCTCTACATCGTTGAGATATATTTTGACTGACGTAATCTTGAATGGAGACTTGGTTTGATGCCATACAGAGAAGGTTCTTGTCACTTTTTGTCCTGGCTCTGGCTGAATAATATTGAGGGCAATTTGTCACATTTGAGCTAACGCATTCCTTTCTTCACATTCTTTTTGCGGAGCTTCCAGAAGGATCAATATACCCGATCCAAGCAAGGACTGGGCAGCGCCACTTCCCCATCGGTTATTGATGTCTTTTTGGTCGCGTTTGTCTGGGAGCATACTTTCTGGCTTGATGATGTATGCGTCTTTGACATCTCACTCCGGTGTCAGTGATCATACTTTTCCATTACACAATGCGTCAACCTTGGTGACTTCCAAACTCGTATCTGCAGCTGTCGGTAGCGTATTGATGTATCCGAGTGATGTCACCGCAAACGCTAATGGGCTGTCTGCATTGACAAGTTTTCCACTGATTTTTGATATCGTTACAGACTTCACTTCTTTCTGCTCTGGAAGCTGGTTAGAAATAAGATTATTTCCCTGAAGTTTTTTGATGAAATTTCTCCACGCAAGATTATTGATCCATCCACCGTACGCATCTCTTCTCAATGCGCTTCCATCTGTATTTCATCCCCAAAAGACCATCACTGATGAAGGCGTATATCACACGAGCCACCCGTCTCTTGGGAGCTTCTCTTTGGTTTTTGGATCTACGACATTTGTAGTTCCTGTTTTGGTAGCCATGGTTAGGCCTGGAATCGTGAACTTCTGTATCCACGATGCAGGCAGGTTTGAGTTATCCGACAAAATTTTCCACAACAAAAATGCTACGCCTGTAGGAATAACTTGCTCTCTTTGTTTCACTTGTTTCTTGTACAAAATCGATCCGTCAGCAGCCCTTATCTCTAGAATAGGATTAATCTCTGCTGGAGTCCCCATAGCACTTAGGTGCGTGTATGCAGTAACCAACTCATACATAGGAATTTCTGCAGATCCGATCGCTAACGGATACCCATAATGATCTGGGCTCATATCTAGAGATACTATTCCTAGCTTTTGGAGAAATTGCTTGATAGGACCTTCTCCTCCTGCCATCATCAGCATCTTGATAGCAGGAATATTTCTACTTCCAGCTAGCGCAAGCTTGATTGGCATCAGTCCCTTGAATGTTCCATCAGCGTTATTTGGTTTGTCTTTACCGATAGTAAAGGCGAGATCATAAATAGGACTGTCTATAGTCAATGGATTTTTCATAAATCCGAGCGAATAGACGAATGGCTTGATGCTTGATCATGGTTGTCTTTTGGATTGGATAATATCTACCTGTCCGTCAATTTCTTCGTTGTAGTAGTCTCTCGACCCCACATAGGCCATCACATCACCATTGAGACTATTGACGTACATCATCGCAGCATTGTTGGACTTGTATTGGCTAGCTACTGCCTGATTTTCATTTATACTTTCTTCTGCCATTTTTTGGATATTGTAGTCTAGGGTGGTAGTAATCGTTAGCCCCCCTTTACGTAGAAGCTCTGCATCGTACTTCTCTTCAAGTAATTTTGTTACCCAAAAAACAAAATGAGGAGCTTTGATCTCTTGTCTTGCACGTGCGAATGTGAAATTGAGCCCCCTGAGAAAGTTCTTCTTAAACTCGCTTTCGGTAATATATCACTCCTCATACATTCTTGCAAGGACAATATCCTTTCTTCCTGGCGTATAACTGACCTGGTACGTCTGCCCTTGGTAGGTCAGTGAGAAGTCTAGCAGTCCTTCCATAAATGAAATAATAGCATCATCGCTCTTTTTGAAGGCGAGCTTCGCATTGTCCATATTTTGCTGTACTCTTTCTAGGATGAGTTGGTTGAGTTCTGTTGTCAGCTCTACTGGTGTCGTCTCGTCGTCTACAATATTTATTTTTCCCATTACAGCACCGTTGTTGGTATACGGGTCGTATCTTGATGGTGCCTGTGGAATACCTGCCAAGATCGCCGCTTGTAGGACATCTAGTTTATCGGCACCTACTCCAAAGTATGTCAGTGATGCGACCTGCACACCATATGAGTTATTGCCCAAAAAGATATAATTCGCATACATCTCCAAGATTTTTTCTTTTACTTTTTTGTCTAGTTCGTCACTTGAAAGATCAGACTGAGCGTTTTTGATCTCACGTTTGATATAAGAGTTAAGTTTGATAGCCAAAATAATCTCTTTTACCTTTCTTTCGACTTTTTTCTCAGGAGTAAGCATAAGATTTTTGATGAGCTGCTGCGTGATTGTGGACCCTCAGATTGTTTTCCCCTGAGTAACGTCCGTAATAGCAGCCCTCAGCGTACCTTTTCGGTCCACACCAGGATTTGTCCAAAATCTCTGATCTTCTGTTGCTACCAGCGCATTTACAAAGTACGGTGAGATTTTTTCGTATGGAATATACTCTCTATGCTCTTCAAAAAGCCTATACAGCGGTTCTCCGTTTTTGTCGGCTATGACGGTTGCCTGACTAAAACTATACTTCTCGATGTTTGAGATATTTGGCAGATCGCGTAGAATTGCAAAATAGAATCGTAGCACAGCAATAAGCACGGGGACACCCACTGCCGTCAATCCTACCCAAAACAAAATACCACCCATCCCAAAAAGCGTCTCTCTCCCATGATATGCGTGCATCATGGTCCCACGAAACGTTCTTCTTTTGCCTTTTTTGGTCGCTTCAAATAGAGAAATTACGCGATCCCAGGTTGTCTGAAACCATTGTCAGAACGTATTTTTCTTGTACTGATGCATCATTATTTACCAGAAAACAAAATATGTATCTACGCCCCCGCGCCTATCTTTTGGGTGGATAAATAAACCCTCATACACCGCTATCTGAAACCGATATCCAACGTGTCGAATGAATACCTCTTCACTTGTAGTTCATCTCCTCCAGGCGTATGTTATCTCCATCTACTGCTGACACAATCGCTACGTGGCCTAGACCTCCCCATCATTTCCTAAACACAGCTATAGATCAGACTGTTGGTTTCTTGCCAGTCGCATATCATGCTGCTGCCGCATTGTCTAACCACCTTCCACCATTACCTCTCCATGCTACTGAGTGTCCTGCTTTCCACCATACATATGCTGCATAATAGGTACAATTACCTCGAGCAAACCCTTGTCCGCCAAATCCATCTTTTTTTGGATTAACATATGCAAACTGCACAATTCATCATTTCTTCTCTGCTGTCTCTTTTTCCTTTTGTTGTTTCTGCCATGTTGCTTCATCTACACAGACATGACCCTCCTCTCTGTATCCTTCTTTACATGTTCGTGCACGTGTAGGCGTAGGATCTACACAAAAGGCATTTTCTGGCTTCTGCACACATTTTCCTTGATATGGACACGCATTGTCTGGACATGTCGATTTGTTCTCTTTTTTGGTTTCTTTTGAAGGAGTTGCCGCTTCTTTTGAGACTGATACGGGTTTCTTTACAGCATCTTGGGTAGGACTCTTCGCAACTACTACTCCCGCATTTGCAGGCTGTGATACTGTTTTCACTTGTGCAATTTTAGCCGGTTCTTTCGTTGGCTCTGGTTTTGCTGGAACTTGCGCAGTCTTTGCTGCTTCTTTTTCTTTTGCAGGCTGTGCCACAGACTTTAGTAGAGGTTGCTCCTCTTTCTTTTCTCCTGCTTTGATAACCTCCTGTCCTTGTGCCTGCTGATAAACTACCTGCTGCTGAACCTCTTTTTGCTCTGGCGCAACTACATCTTGGTCTTGGACAGGCTCTTGATTTTGTGTATCGCTATCTACTGCTGATGATTCGCTACTATCCACTTGTACAGGTTCATCGGTATGTTGTGTGTCGCCATCTACCACTGCTGCTACATATGAGTCTGCATACTCATCCTCTGATGGTGGTAAGTCCATAGGGACATATACTTCTTTGTACTCTTTCTTCTTGATGAGTCACTTTGCCTCCGCCTCCCCTTGATTGAGGTCCAAGAAAAGCTCCTGGCCTACCTCGAGCTTGGTGCTAGCATCAATGATATAGTTCAAGCTCATAACATCCTCGAGATCGAGGTGATACTCTGCTGCGAATGCCTCTATTGTTTGTGGTTTCTCTACTTCGTAGACAATACCATCATCATATGCGATTTTTAGTGTTTGTCCTGCCAACAAGACATCTGTGGGAGAGAGTCCGTTAGCCTTTCGCAAGGCACGAACCGTGGTTCAAAATTCTTTTGCTACGTCCTCTACAGTATCACCTTTTTTGACCTTGTAGCTAACAATAGGCGTCGATGCGTCTCCTAGCAACTGCTCAAATGCAATACCTTTTGCTCACTGATCTCCTAAGAGGTTTGCATATGCAGGCTGCACAAATCATTGTTTTTGAACCTCTTTCTGCACGTACGCAAACTGCTGCGGTACCAGTACAAAGAAAAGGAACACAAACAACGATGTCAGACTACCTCGATCTACCAATGTTTTTGATAATGCGCGCGTAGGCGAATGTAACATATACCAAAAAAGAACTAAACTGGCGGAGAGAGTGGGATTTGAACCCACGGACCCCTTGCAGGGTCAACGGTTTTCAAGACCGCCGCATTAAACCGCTCTGCCATCTCTCCCCGACCATACTCTATCATTCTATAGAGTGCGCACTTTCACATTTTTTGAAAAAGTACAAGATCCGTTATAACAATGTCGACTTTTTATTCAAGAACAATAACCCACCCCCTATTTTCCCCTGTACAGACTCTCAAAAAACAGTATATATGCATCAATATTGGCTCTCGTAGTCACTTCTACCATTATCTATCATAATAGAACATGAAAGACGCGCAAATACAGGACCTTATGGCTCGCTATCCGCTCCAGCAATGAGCTCATAATCCTATACTTAGGAGCGTGTGTACGCCTGTCTGACCGATTACCAAAGAACTCCGCCAATTTGGGAAGGACTTGCTGGCACTGATGCGGGCATACGATGGCGTATGACTTGCTGCACCACAGGTTGGCAAGACCATCAGGATGGCTGCCATCACTCAGCGAGATACAACCAAAAAAGAACGAGAGCTTATTCTCGAGGACGTAATGATCAACCCCGTAGTCTTGTCATCAAGCGACACACGTGTACGCGACAAAGAGTGATGCCTTTCACTACCAGGGATAGAATGAGAAGTCGAAAGATCTAAGCAGATAACGGTCAAGTATACCAATCTCCAGGGCAAAGATATTATCAAAAAAATTTCTGGGTATAACGCCAGGATTATCTTACATGAGATCGATCATTTAGATTGAGTACTCTTTATAGATAAGTTGGCTACGTAGCAGACTATCCCTTCATAAGCTCTGTACAGTACAACTGAGCTGCCTGTACTGGACATGGTCTCTCTCCGAGGCCGTCTTTGTATTTTTTCTCACAGACACGAGCCGATATTTGGAGACGATTAGGATCTACTACACTCGGCTCCACATAAAAACTCAGAATCTCCCACACTTGCTTAGGGTTTACATCGTCCTTGTAGGTGTATGCATATTTCACACAGACCACATCCTTGCCAGATGGACTCATGATACCAAAATCCTTGATAGACAAAAATTCATATCATTTTCTGAGCTTTTTGTATTCTTTGGAGAAGCTTGCTACTGAATTTTCGTTGGTTGGCGTACACTGAGTGGGAGACAAATAGCTACATGCTGATGCATAACTTCACTGTGAAAGTGCTGCAAAATATGCTTTAACGACATCCATCGTTACTGTTGTTCATTTTTCTACTATGACTTTGTCATCGGGGGTGATTTGGTTTTGAGTATTTGAGGATTTTTGCTGTGTTCATGTTGATCATGAGGCATTGTTGTTTGTGCCTTGATTTTGTTGCGTTCATTGTTGTCCTGCTCCTGCTGACTGTCCTGATGTTTGTTCTGATCATCCTGAGTTTCGACCCGTAAGCACATTTCACTTACTCAACAATGCCACACCTAAGATGGTTATAATCATTACCAAGATTGCCACTTGTACGACAGATCATTCTCTATCCATGTCCAAAAAAAGGTATAAATATGATGAAGTATTTTTGCAGGTATAAATCTACTTGTACCCATACAGTTTAGACGAACAACTTCAAGGGACATGTTTATTCTACTCTCATGGTTTGCTCACTGTAGATTCATCCACTATTGTGTAATTTAGGTCATGATAGTCCTCCTTTTTGTGCTCCACTCATACCGCGTCTGGCACAGCGGAGTCCATCTTCACATATCCTTGTCATTTTAGATCGCCTAATGTTGTTTGAATAATAACGGGCTCTTTATAGTCTCTTCAATACGTTCTTATCAATGCAAAATTATCTGTATAAATTCGGTACGACACATATCATTTATGTCCCCTATTGTCCTCCTGCTTTTGATTGAGTAATCATATGGTACTTTTTTCGAGTATTCTGTACATTTTTATATCGTTGGGCATATATGTGTTGATAATACAATTTATCACATGATCATGGATGATTGCATTGCTTGCGTTATAGTTTCCATACTTGTTTTTGATGGATGCAACAACTCACTGGATGACTGGCAAACTTAGCATATCATTTAGTACTCCTAGAAAATTTTTTCATTCGGCATGTGTTTGCAGCTTCTCCGCAGGAATAGACGACATGTATGTATCAATAATTCCTTGTATTTTTGGCACATCGGAAATTGGCACCCCCTCCAACATACGATTCATTTCCTCGTATGCCATTTTGTCTATATTTTTGCTTTCACGTTTTAGATTAATTTCCCCATCAATTGGCGTTATTTTTAATGTCGCACCATCGTACTGCAGTCTAAAGTGTTCATATGCCACTCCTGCCGTTCTTCCAAATAATGAGCCTATTTCTCCATCCGTATCAGACCCTACTACAATATCTGTTCATGGCTCGATTGTCGCCTCACCGTATGGACCTTTTATCACCAGGTCTCTATCATCTTTTTCGATTGTGAATGTATCTTCTCATACTCACAATACGAGAGGAGTCTCTAGGTCTCTAGCATCATATCATTTTACCGGGGTCTCTGAATCCACACCATTTTCTGGATTTTCTTGACCATCTGATTCTCTTCGGTCACCTCACTTTGCAGCATCTTTATGTTCTCCAGCATCCTTATCTACAAACACGTATCCATAGTCATAGTTGTCGTTCTTTTGTGCATATCACAGCTCATATAATTTATTCCACAGTTTTTTTCCTCATGGACCCAGTGCCGGCGAAGGAATCAGTTGTATTCACCTTCTCTGCAACTCCTTTCATAGTTGTATATATGCCAAGACTCCTACTCATTTTGGCTCATCAGGTGCTTTTTCTACATCTATCACAAAAGCTGACGTAGGCGGATTGTTTAAGAATAGTTCAAATTTTTTGAACTTAACTTCCTTTCCGTCATATTTTACTTTTACTTCATAGCGTTTTGTCCCATACTCTGTATCTACCTCATTTGCTGGCATCTCTACTAGTTCTACTGCTACCTCTTCGATATTCAAACTTTCTGGCATCTCGTTTTTGGCAGCACCATCTTTTCCTATATTCTCTCACCCGTCTTCATCTTTTCCTCTATTCAAAAATCCAAAAATTCATTTATCTCCAAGCATCTTTATTTCTTCATTAGTGAAGCATCTACTTCCATCCGGTTCTGTAGCCTCCATCATAATACGAGTTTTAGTAAGCTTGACCGCCTGCCGATACATCATGACAGGATTCCCTTTCACGTCCAACACGGGCGTATCATCAGGATTTTTTACTGCTTCTTCTGTCCCATATCACCGCATATGCGCCTCCCGTATTGCGTTCTTTTTGGCTTCAGTTAGTTTAAATTTTTTGTTTGTTTTCCTGAGTTCTTTTTCAGCCTCCTTCCAGACTCTGGCCTTTTCCTTTCTTACCTCCAACGACAAATCTAGTGTAATTCACTTTTTTTTGATTTTCTTGTTCTCCGTTCTTAGCATCTCATCCCTAATTAGACGATACTCAACCCCTGTAAGTTTTGATGATGAGACGAACGTCACCGCGCGCATCTTTATTTCGGACCATTTTTGCCATTCTTTTTGTAATTTCTCCAATTTCTTGTTGTATTTTATTAGACTACTCTCCATCTCTCTTATGCGTTTTTTTCCGTCTTCCGTATCCGATGAGGTATTTTGTATTTCCTCAATCGCGTTTTCTATTGCTCTTATCCACGATTTTATTTCCTGTCTCTTTTCATCTATCTTGGCGATTGTTAATTTTATTTGCGCAATAACTTTTTCCATGTCCTGCATATTACGATCGACTTTTGCCCTGAGTGAAAATTCTGTTTCTAGTTGCTTATTAAATTTTTTAATTTTATCTTTTTTTCGCCTTTCTTCATACTTTTTGAGTTTCTCTCTACGGGCTTTTTGCTTCTCTGGCAACTCATGCTCTTCAGTCACCTGTATATTCTCGAGCGTCACTTTCACCCTTACTAAGACATAACAAAAATATTCCAAAACATCTTTCATCAGACTCCTCAATCCTTTTTCATGCGCACTCATCATGTCCCATGAGTGGAAAAATAATCACCAAATATTTATTCTCAACTTGGCAATTCATCACGTATTTTTCAGTTCGTCTGAGAACTTATACGTATTCCATCGAGACTCTGTCATCTTCTTACTCAGATCAATTCCAGTGATAATTGCCTGACAAAATGCAATCATTGCATCTATCCCGTCTGTTATACTCTTTGCTGTAACAAGATCTGTTACTGCAAATTTTGCTTGCAGTGAGATATCTTTCGCTTTTTGGAGTTGCTTGATAAATGATTTGAGATATCTTACGAGAGCGCTTTTTTGTTTCTCGGATGTTGGCTCCTCCTGAATCTCAGCTGCCAGAGCATCAGCATCTGCTGCCACCTGTTGCGTCTCTGTAAGCAAATTATTTAGTTGCACTTCTCAGTCATTTACTGCAACTTCCGTGGTCGCTGTTTGGTCAGTTACGGTCTGATCAGTTACCTCAGTTATTGTTGTTGGTTGCACTCATGTTTCTGTTGTTGATGCATCATCATTTGTTGTTGGCTTAACATCGGCTGTAGTTGTACCAGTGGTTCCTGCAGCTTCCGCCCCCGAGGCTTCTGCTCCAGCAACCCCTGTCGCATCCGCATCAATAATAGGGACACTAGGCACCCCCGGACTATTTGCCGCTCCGCAGATTTTGTATTCCAATAATTGTCTCACTATAAATGGATTGTTGATTACACGGAGAAGATTACGTCACTTAAATGCATTGAGTTCAGATTCGCTTGTTATTCTTTCTGTTCATGGATATGTCGCTGGTGTTCCATCAGGATATACTGCGCGATGTTGTTCATCATTCCAGGAGAGCAGGTGCATTTGATGAATCATATCTGCTTGTTCAGGTGTCAGATTTCTGCAAAATTCTCGATCGATATGGTCGTATGATTCATCATATCAACTCAATGCAAACAACCTATCGTTAAGGTCTTTGAAATATGCTTGGTATATATCTACAATTGCGCGCCTATATTTATCGGACATTAGACTTGCTGTAAATTTTGCGACCACTCTATCTTTCTGCTCCTTCAGACGCGTCATCCATTCGGACAATCAGAGGGCGTTTCTTTTCGTCTTACGTTCGGCAGCAGTTTTTTCTACGTCCTGCTGTTCTCATACCTCGCTTTCTCCTGCATGTTCTTTTCATGTTGGAACAGGATCCGCTTGCGCCTCCATATTTGTATTCCCATTTCCTTGTGCATTGTTTATTTCATCCCTCAATTGCTTCAGCGCCTCTACATCTACTCCTGCTGGCGGCTTCACCAACATCTCATCAATCTGTTTGGTATATTGCGCACGCATTTCTGGCACAGCCGCTATTTGTCTTTTGAGATTTTTTTTCTCGGTCTGCGTCATATTTCATGTGTCTATTTTCCCTTGTTGGTACGAACCGTGACCTGATACCACTCCTGTCGTCAGCGCGGTAATGATTGCCGTAGAACCAAGGTCAGCCCGGCTCATATTCACGTCGAGATTGATATCTGCCCCACTATTCACCATATAATTGAACACGCTTGTGAATAATCATTGCGTCTCTTCTTGTATCACTTCGTCCTTCAGCTCATGGGCTAGATTTTTTCATGCAGCAAGCGCTGTCATTGCAAACAACGCCAGTTTTGTCATGATACGCGCCTTCCCTTCCTTTCACACTAGACTCAAGAGCACGCCACTAAACTTTCCCGTAACCACGTCATTTGGAGACAGCAATTCGAGTCCTGCAGATCATGCGCTCGAGAATAGCGAGTATGCGACACTCTCCATATCAGTGAGTCATTGTGCTTTTGCGCTCAGGTAGTTGGTTCATGCCTGCTGTATCATGGCATTGGAGAACAAGCCTATTCTACTTGCGTTCTGCACGAGCACTCATCACGTTTTTGTGGTGAGTTTTAGAAGTCCTGCTCATGCTTTTTCGGCACCTCGTGCTCGTGCTTCTCATCATCAGAGCAAAGCTATCATCTGCGATATTCCTTGTGCAAGCTGATTCACTGTATTATCAAAGCGCATATTGAGCTTCCCATCCTTGACTAGTGGTTCACTCATCTCTGATGCCAATCCTATTTTTCCAAACGCGTCCCATGACTCTTTGAGACGTAGCGTAGATCACATCGCTTTATCATCCTTGAAAAATGAGATAATCATTGCACCAAGCGCACTTCCTGTCCCGACAATCGCATCATAAAATCCATTTCGAAGCCCTGCTCATGCATTCAACACCGTATACACGCCGCTACCAAATGTTTTGCGGATCCATGTATATGATGCATCTATTTCCTGCTGTTTTTTGAGTTGTTCTGCTTGCTTCAATTTTCTATCCAGCACGATAGCACGGAATGGGCCATCTTTGTTTGTAGGATCTGCAATATATCTATAGAGCGCGGTAATATCTTGATATTTTTTGTTGAGTCACGACTCTTCCATTCTTGTGAGCACCTTGCCCACACGACCTGCATCAGCAAGCGATATCTGATTCATCGCATAAAATCCATCACACGTTGCTGTATACTTTTCAATCTCTGCCTGGACAGCACTGATCTTATACTTTCTCTCATATGTTTCCTGTAACCCATTCATCTGACGATTGAACGACAAAAATCATTTAATCATCAGTGGTCATGCTGCCTTCTGGAGTTTTTGAATTTCTTCGCTACAGTATCTTACGTAGTTGTTCGCATTCATTCGGCTTTGAAGCGCTGACTCTGAGTCAAGTCAGACATAACCATCCTCTAGCACTTTTTGTGCTTCAGCATAGAGTCATGGATCGAATCCAGGGACTGCTGCCACCTTTGCTTCGTATGTTTTGTAGTAGTCGAGATGCTGCGAGTAAATACCTGGTTTATCGTATCCTGTTTTCTTAGCGATATCTGTACTCTTCTTGCAGTAATCAGCCCATATTTTCATTTTCTTATCGATATCAGGATGATGACGATTCGTGATATTTTCGATCATCCTGGCCGCCGTACGATACTTGAAGGCAAACTCATTAAACTCCCTGAGATCCTTGAATCCCATCTCCTTTGCGATCGATTCTTCCTCTGGCTGTAGAAGTCAAAAATACGTATCCAGCGCCGCCATTGCGACTTCATAATCTACGTAGTCACGCTGTACCAGCTGATCCCTATCCGCATTGTCACGCTTTGCTTTTGCTTCTATCTCAGCGTATTGCTTGGGATAGTTCTTCTTAAATCGATCTACGAGTTTGGCGTGTCCTATATTTTCGTAATTCTCTTTGAGCTGAAGGGGAGGCGCAATAAATAGTCTTTGTAGATTGTATGTTTCCACAAACCTAACTACCGCGGGATTTCTTTGTGCCCAAAGTGTCTGTAATGACGTTTTTAGCGATTCTTCGAGAGCGTGCTGATATGAGGGCTCCTTGAGATACAACGCCATAGTTTCCAAAAAATCTTTTTTCTCAAAATTACCCGCCTTGATCGACTTCTCCAGTTCTCAGGTATCGACCTGTATGTCTTTGTTGTAGTCCAGTTGCCCGGTGTACTGCTCGAGTCCCATGGTTATATCTGAGCAAGTAAATCATCGAGCTCCGCATCTACTCATCACTTCTCTGTCTTTTCTGTATCACGAATTTTACGCAGATACGTTGCTGCTTTTTCTTTTTTGGTCGCTGAGAGTTTATTTTTTGCTGATATATCCGCCTGCGTAAGCATCTTGAGAATGCCATTACTGAGCTCCTGTATTGCATCCTCATCTTCAAGGCTCTGCACAAGCTCCGACAGGGCTCACGCCATGTCTCGGTACGGTTTCAATTTCTCTAGAAGAGCTACAACAAGCTGTTTCTTCTCCATATCCTCTCACCTATAAAGCACAACTCCCCGCATTGTAAGTATACGGGTATTGCTGATGATAGGAAAATAGAGGGCTTTTGTGTCTTTTGTTGTATTGACATCTAGCTCTGTTTCGTTCTAGTTTCTCTATACGCGCCTACGCCGTCCCTCCGCATGTCATCAAAAAAGTGACGGCTTTGTCTTTGCTCTTACGCTTTATTTTCTCTTGCCAAGAAGTATTGACATCTTGCCCATTCTATTATTTTTACGTTCTAATACGTATAGATGGAAACATCAACACGAAAAAATGACTCTACAGAGAAGATTCCTGTGGGATATCGCGCTTTTTGAGTACTAGTTAGTGCTACCAGAACGCGCGACTTGGTTGCGAGAACTAAAGAGGAGATAATAGCCCAGTTATTCGGACATTGTGCAGACCCAGAAGACATTGACTCTTTTGTTAGGCCCGTACGAACTGAAGATCAGTACAAAAGAGATCTCGCCGATGCAGAGAGGTGAAATAAGCAAAGAGACCAGACCGACGGCGCGTGATTTAACAGGAAAGCTGGCGATGTTGAGGCAAAAAATATATTTAGCAGTCAGATGGATGCCCACAGATGAATTATAGACTAAGCAAAATCATCAAAAAAGACGAGGCTAACTGCGCCTCGCCTTCGGATTTTTGGAATCTACAAGAAAGAAATATACCCTTACGCTAGTGCATCTGCTAATTCAGCCTTTGCTGACTCCCTCCTCATCATCGCACTTCCATGTCTCAGCATACTAGGATATAGGTAATCCAGCAACAGCCAAATATTCCCATCTCATGGGTTTATATCAGGGACAACGTCATATACTCTTTGGATTCTTGACGGTTCTTGCGTTTTTGATGGTTTATCTAGTTCTAGTTTTATCACTAATGCCTGTATTATCGCCTGACTTCTCGGGTATGTTTTGAGATAGTCTACCTGCTGCCTGAAGCCATCTAAGCTAAACACCATCCTTTCATCCATTTCATTGAGCATCACCTCAAATAGCGTAATGTCTGCATCATGTATAGATAGATCGTCTCCAGCTGCTTGTTCTGGAGAGATTTTTCGTCATTTTAGCCCATGGAGCTTTTCTAGCACGCGCGCATAGTATTCAGGCTGTCGTTTTACCTGTCTGGCAGAAGGATTTTCTTGTGGAGCTGTTGAAACCATAGATATTGTGTGTAGAGAATAAATACACCTTTCTTTATTATACATTCTTTCGCCTATATGTCAATTTGTTTTATGTACCAAAAAACCTCGCATTGCTACGAGGTTCTTATGATAATAAGCGATCTTACTTCAAACTGGAGCAGATGACGAGACTCGAACTCGCGGCCTGTTCCTTGGCAAGGAACCGCTCTAGCCAACTGAGCTACATCTGCATAGCACCCACACAAATGAGTTCCCATTTGCATGAGCACGTCGTGCACTATAGGTAAGTGACTCAACTTTTCAAGGAAAGATCTTTTGTGTCTCAGAAAGCACTCTGTCTGCCAGGAGAAGTGGATATCTATACTTCAATGATCTCTACGTTTTTTTGCGCCCTTTCTTCGCGAACGCTCTCTGGAATGAGCGATTTTGTTGCTCATGCTATTACGAGCATCAACCCAAAGACCTTCATAATATCACGCACAAATACATACCTATCAGGCGTATCTACCAGGTAGTAATGCGCACAAAGCACCAATACAATACCAAATAACGGCACTGCCCACCTATTGTCTGGCAAAAGCTGTGGGACAAACACCGCCACCAAGAAGAAGGCGAATACCAACCAAACACCTACAAATGCGAGCATATTGTATGCCTCAAACGCAGGTCGCACCAATACCGCATCATTGATGTAAAGCCAGACAACATACGCAATACATGCTACCAAAAATGCTATCCATACGCTACGAAATATGTGTGTTTTCATCAGGAGCTTTTTGTATGAGCTAAAATACTATAGAATATTCTCTTCTAGATCGTCCTAGGTAACATGTAGTCTTTTCCCTCTACTTTGCAAACTCCTTTACATCTGATCGAGCGTCTCTACACCCAACAACGTGAGTCCCTGATGGAGCACATGCGCTACTGCCGATACTAAGCGAAGACGTAATGTCTTTTGGTGTTCTTGCTCTGCTTGTAATATCATCACCTGTTGGTAGTAAGCATTGAAGAGATGTGCTATGTCGAGAAGATATCTTACCACAAGATATGGCTGATAACGCTCTGCTGCTTGCTGGATAACATCTGGGAATTTGCTTAGTACCACCAAAATTTCTCTTCATCATGCGCCTATATCTTCTGCTGTAATAGTATTTTCAGTATCTACGACCACACCTACAGCAGACCCTGCCGAACTAATGTTTTTGAAGTTAGGATCTCCCCCACCTTGTACTCATGATTTTTTGAGCATACTCATACAACGGGCATACGTGTACTGTACATACGGTCATGTTTCTCACTCAAAGCTCAGTGAGGTTTGTTTGTCGAACACAAAATTTTTGCTTGCCTCGTATTTGAGGATAAAGAACTTTATTGCCGCCATTGCGATAGCTTCTGCTCTGTGGCGCAGCTCTTTCTCTTCCATATCCGCATATCTCTCGCGAAGAACTTCTCATGCACTCTCATGCATATCATCTGCGAGATTATCCGCATCTACCACATTTCATGTCCTGCTTTTCATCTTGCCGTCTGGCAGACTAATCATCCCATAACTCATATGATAACATTTGGGCGCGAAGGAAAATCAAAGGCGGTTGAAGACCTCGAACAGCACCTGAAAATGATACTCTTGCTCGTTTGCGACCACATATACCATACGATCCATCTTGTACTCTTCGTATCTCAGTTGCGCGAGCGCTATATCCTGTGTTACATAAATAGAAGTCCCATCGGCTCTGAGCATTACCTTGGTGCCCAGTCACACATCTTCGAGATCACATACAATATTTCATTTTTCGTCTTTGGTGAACAGCCCTTTTTCATATCGTTTGTAGACTACATCTTTGCCATGCTCGTAGTGTTCACTTTCGAAGTACTGTTTGTCCATGGTTACACCATATCTTTTGTAGGTAGTTGCAAATCCCGCTATCGCTCGAGCATTCATTTGCTCCCGTAGCGCTCTGATCTCTAAGTCACCATCTTCCCATTTCTTGAGCATCTCTTGTATTTCTTGCTCTGCGTCGGGATGCTCTTGTGCATATTGGTCATAACGCACATAGTAGTCACCCACAAAATGATCTGACTTCTTGGTGGGCTGCTGTCCTGCTCCAAACTTCTGGTAAGCGAGCATTGATTTACAGATATGGACACCACGATCATTGACGACTTCTGTCCTTATCGCCTTGTATCAGGCATGCAATAATAGGCTGCACAAAGCGTTTCCTAGGAGCATATTTCTCACGTGTCCTAGATGTAATGGTTTATTGGTATTTGGACTTGGAGACTCCACCAGAATAATCTCTTTCTTGGGAGATCCAGCTCCGTACGTATCTTTTTTTGTAAAAATTTCTTCTACGACGTCTTGTATACATCGTTGTACACTAGCTGATATATTGACGTATGGTCCTAGTGCTACAACCTGAGCAACACTGCCTCCTCACACGTTTTTTTCGCTACTCGTCCCTATTTTTGCTGTTATCTTAGCGGTCGCCGCTGCACTTATTTCTTGTGCTATCTGAGCGGGCGATTTTCCCAAAGTTTTGGCAAGCTGAAAACAAGGATACGCTAGATCTCCGTGCTGTTTGTGCATAGGTTCTTCTAGGAGAGCGCTTTCTATGGGGATCTCAAGCTCTTTTCATACCTCTTCCAGGAGCATTGCTGCTTCCTTGCGAAACACTTCAAACATACCTCTCAAAAAACTAAAAATAACGCCTACCTATACCAAAATGGTTGCATTTTACAAAGAAATTTGTACTACCTGCGTACATTCTGACGCAATAGTCACCTCAACATCTGCGTATATACATATTGCATATATACATACCCACGCCAATGTAGCTCAGTCGGTAGAGCATTTCCATGGTAAGGAAAAGGTCGGCGGTTCGAATCCGCTCATTGGCTCCAGTTTTTGTTTGTTATCGATGGTACGCATGTTAGACATATGAGATATTAGAAAAAAAGTTGTTGAAGCAGCCAGAAAACTACCCGCACATGTGTATTTGGCCATTCAACATGGCAAGACATATGGTCGCTGAGCTACGTTTTCTTTGGAATTAAGAGAACTATTGAGTAGTAAGCAGGAATCATGAGAGGGTGAAGTACCTGTAAGCACTGCCATGTCTCATCGCCAAGACGGGAATAGGCATACCTATCTTGTTGTTCCAGACCCAGAAAACGCTGAAAACGACATTATTATAGATCCGACCGCGAGTCAGTTTATTGGAAATTTGAGGGGAATATTCATCTGAACTAGAAAAATGCTCAGAGAGGTTCTTCATAGATCAGAAATAATTAACACCAGATCCAAGAATGATCCTGACGAGGCGTTTGATAGGACGCGGTGAGAGAAGTCACGCATCAACTACTAATATACTACCAAAAAAGCACCGCCATGTCGTGCATGACGGCGCTCTTTGATCAAGCAACCTTGATCAGCGATTACTCGGCGTAAACGCCCCTTTCATTGAGTAATCTGTACGGAAGATGCTATGTGAGCCGTATTGACCCAGAACATATCCCGTAGCTGTATGGACCACCTTTTTCCGGAGATGTTGTTTGTTTACCTGTTTCTAGCGTATAAAATGAGTTGATCATTTTATTTTTTGTAGATTTTGTTTGTGTTTTGTGGCAAACAAAGGTCGTCCCTACTCATTGCTGAGGGAGCGAAAGGAGCTCCTAAAAAGTGATCCCAGATCGTATATTGTGTGATAATGACCTACTTCCTGGCGACAAATATATTATACAATATTTTCCCTATCTGTCAATTTTTGAATGATTTTTAAACTATTACGTATTCTTTTTTATACTAGATATCAGCGCCTTTACCTATAACGAGTTCCCTCGGACATGAAAAAGCTCCTACTTCCCTCATTATCACGAAGTACAATGGCGCTAATTTTTTGTATCGTATAGATTAGGTTGATTCTTCTCCTCACTCGCTTCATCCTCACTCTAGCTGTTTCTGCCTTCTTGCTTTAATTGCGAAGAGCAGGATCAGTGCTGCGAATGCGACTGCTAGGATACCGACGACTCGGAGCGTTCGCTTCAAGATCGTTCCTAGTATGCTTCATCATGAAGACGAGCTTGTGGATGTCTTTTCTTCTATGGGTTGTTCATCTTCTGCCTTAATTGTTCCACAACTCTTGGAGGGGAGGTCATAATAGACGATGATATCACATAGTCTTGCGGTAATAGCAGCAATATCTACTTCGTCTAGATCACCCTTTTCTTGCGCTGTCTTTGCTACCTGCAAGATCTTATCAAGGATTTTTTTCCTATCTTCCTTTCATCACGTCCCTTGATAGCTGTCAAACTCCTGGAAATAACTTATTACCTGTTCTTTCGCTTCGTTTTTGAACCAAAGTATAATGTCTTTCTTGGCAGTATCATATTCGTTTCCTCACAGCGCAGCGACTACGGAGCCATCCGAAAGTTCTATCAAAATACGCTCCAATTCTGCTTTATCATCTGCCGTAACCGCAGATGGATTTTTTTGCAACACATCATATAGTTGCAGGATTGTTGAGTTGGTTTGCTCCTTGTCACCGAGCCCATCTCTTAGTGTTATTAGCAAGGCTTTGTAGTAGGTTGATACCTCATCCAATTGCTTGCCTTCTATGTGCTGTATAAGTGCATCTATCTTTTCGTACATTACTTTTTGCTCACCACTTAGCTGCAAACTTACATCCAAAAACTTGATCGTAAGATCTTTTGCTGCTACTTCACCACCGCTTGCGTAGTAGATTCTAGCTGTCGTGTACTCGTGCCTTGGCGCAAGGTATGATAGCGTCACTAGCGTATTACAGTCCTCATCGTGATCGTAGAGAATCTCAGTATCACCATTCCCGTCCTGAGTAATATCGCTATCTATATAACAATTTCCAGATCATACGTAAGACACATACATCGTAATCGTATTTTTTAGGGCGTTTCCAACTGCTATTTCATAGCCCTCTCACTGCACTTGTGCCGATGGGACACTCATAATACCAACAGTATTTGGCGTAATATTTCCTGTTCATCATACGGTTATTGTGGTTTTTTCTGCCTTTTGGTTTCCATATTTATCCATTGCAAAGAATCTCAAAACATACTCTCCTGGCACAGGATACGTAAACATAAATGGCGCTGTTCCTGTCATCAAAAATCCTGTATTCGTCGTACATTTCCTAATATCCAAACAGATTTCGCTCGTTTCTACCTCTCCAAATAATATTGGATAGAAGAGTACTTTGTCTCCATATGTGCTATACAAGAGCTTGGGCTCTAGCTTTTGTCTTACATAAATTGCTTCTGTAAATGCCGTACCTGCACGCTCCCTATAGAAGACTTTTACTTTTGGTCTGTATCATCTTTTGTCTGGATTTGGCTTGGTGTAGGTGTATTTCACTGTATCTTTGTTGGTCGTAAGATCATATATGCCGTCTCCATCAAAATCGTATTTGAAGTATCTCGTTGTCTCAAAATCTGGCTTCTTAGAAAGCACACTAGAAACGGTTGTAAATGTAATTTCTTCCCCTACCTGCACGTTTGATGCACTTGCTTTGAGCGATACAATAGGAACATCTGGGCTATTATTATCTGGAGGGAAGGAAACAATAGGGCCTTTCCCAAAGTACTCACGACTATCCACTTCTCCACCATCGCTATCCAAAATTCTTACCCCAAATTCAAAATCCGTTCATCCCTGTCTGGGAACCGAAAATACTGCATATGGGATTGATGCTGGCGTATACTTGATATCAAGGAGGTTTTCTGGATCTCCTGCCTTGGAGTAGTACCAGATAAATTTATTGATAAATCCGTCTGGATCACGTACATTTGATGCCGCTACTTTTACGGTCACAGGATCTACTATTTTGGTGGAGAGCACGTTTTGTGGGGACTGTGATGATGAAGATGTCGATGCCGTAGGCAGCGTACCTATGCCCATACTTGACTGAGAGTATCATGCTTTATCATTGTACTGTGGGAATGTAATTGTTACGTTATTTATTGTAGGCAGGGCATTTCTCACATCAAATCGTATCTTCTTCACGTCTGTTTTAGCCACCAATGGATCTTCTACAAAGAGATCTACGTACTGACATCCCATCTCTGAAAAACTTGTCATTAGCATCTTTTGTCTTTGTTCTGTTCACTCTTGTGTCTTGAAAACAAAGTTTAGGAGGTCGTTTGGCGCTCATTTAACGCCACGAGATGATGATGCGTCTATTGTTATTTTTTGGTATCTATCAACGATGTACGCTGGATTTGCTGCCTCACCACAGGTTCCTCTCGGCAATAACAAAAGATTATTTGGCTGTAACTTTACCTCATATCACGCTGACGGTTGGTCCTTTTGGCCCACAAAGACGAGCCTTGTAATCTCGTTTTCCTCACCAGATGGGGTGATAGTTTTTACCACTACCTTGTATGCTCACGCTACTTTGTACTGGTGAGTAACCTTGTGAGTTGTCGTTTTTTGTGTTGTCCCATCGCCAAATGATCGCTCAGCATACGCAACCTGTTTATTTGCGGTTAGCTCCATTCCGACAGTTTCTCACCATACAACCGTCTGTCTTGGAGAGAAACTCAAAAGAGGTCTCACAGTAGACTCTACGGTGAGATCTTTTTCGATTTGTACTTCTTTTTGAAACTTATCTTTTACAGTAAGTTGTACGTTGTATACACCTTTCTGGTCAAAACTCACTATCGCTATTTTCCCATTTTCAAGAAGTTGATCTATTTTTGCTCATTCTCTTGGCGAAAAATTCCATGAATACGTAAGCGTATCGTATCCATTACGAACATCCTCATCATAGGATCCTCATGCATCTAGCACAAACTGCGATGGCTGCTTGAGATCACTCATTGGCCTAATCGTAAACGCGGCCAGGGGAGCCGTTGAATCTACAAAAAACTGCTGGGCATCATACGTGGTGTTACCTAGTTCATCTGTTACAGTGAGCTTTATGGTATATTCACCTGGTGCTTGAAATGCTCTTTTGAACTGTTTAACTTCGTACGTATCGATATTTTTTCACTCTGTATTGCTTATTACCCACTGATATTTCTTGATTCTAGAGGTGAGCGAGTAGGATGCGCTTGCATCAAAACTATAGGTCGATGTGGTATCTCCTTGCTCTGGCGTGTATTTGATAAGTGCTACCGGATCGGAAACAGAGAGATCGTATGTTTCGATAATACGATTTCACTCATTGTCTACCACCTCCAGTGAGATGGTGTAGAGTCCATTACGAGGGAACTCTTGCATAAATTGGTCGGGTTTGCCTGTTCAGGTTCTTTTGATGATGAATTTTGCGTCATTTTGTGCGGTTACGAGCCATGTATAACTCAGAATCTGCCTTCATCCTACAGGGGTTGTTGAGGTTCCATCAATACGGACTCCCTTCATTGCTTCTTGGGTTCCTAATCTCACTGGAGTCGTTTTGGTCGCTAATTTACCGTTGATATAGACCGCAATATTTGCTGATTTCGGCGCAACATTGACTGCAACTGATGTCTCTCCGTCAAATATTCCTTTTGCTGCAGCATTTGCGCTTCTTACGGTAAGATGTACGATGTAGTTTCCTGCTTTTCCAAATGTGTGATTTACTACCGGTCACTGGCCAATTGCGACGTCTTTCCCGTCTATATTTTTGTACCATCGGTAGAAGTTATTCTCTGGGATAGTGTCGTTTGAAAACGATGCATCTAGGCTGCTTCTTGCATCCAAGGTTACGTTTAGGGGAGCTGGTCCATTGTCAGGAGATGCTTTGACTGAAGGTTTTACGGTATATTCAGTATTTATTGATCTAATAATGTCGTTGAGTGGTGTAAAACACTTATCCTTGAATACGACATACTTCCCAGCATCATACTTGGCGGTTAGCTCCTGCACTGTCAATTTGCACTGTTCGTAGATCACTCTCCATGTTGGCGTCTGAGGGAAACGAGGGAAAAGTCCTCCAAATGCGCTCTGCAACTCTACAAACCTCGCTGGTTGGGGTTCATTTCACACTCTCACCGCAGCCTGTATCTGTTCAAATGCATTGATCATAGCATCCCACTGCGTTTTTATCTGGTAGTTTGCGTAGTATTCTGCTGGGACACCGTCTGCCGCAACACTATGTCCTGGCATAAAAAATAGCGAGCTGAGACTCACAAAAGATACGCTAGCATATGCCCATATCACTGCGTGGAGCACAACCCTACTGATATTAACCATGTTCTTGTTTCCCATCAGGATACCATCTACAGCTGAGTAAAACAGCCCTCAAAAGAGTTCTTTCACCTTACTGTAAATAGTACTCACAACACTGCTAGAAAGCAAAAATAACCTATTTATTTGAGGCAGTAGTGGAGGCAACTCGCTACATGAATTTCATCTGGTTGCCATACCCTCTGATAAGGGATGCGTAGCGTCTGCGCGTAGTGAAATGGCAACAGAAAACCTTGACATTGGCTGCCATATATTTCTTGTAAGACTTCCAAAAATGCTGGATTTTTGAGGATTCTACCTATTGCTATGACTGATGTCTTTTCTGGTAAATACTGCCTCATTCGCTTCACTAACTGGCTTATAAAGGCACGATTTGCTTCTCCGACCGTCTTTTTTGCAAAGGGATGTTCTGCCGGAGAAGTATATAAGAATGCCTCCACACCGTACTCTCTATAGATTTTTTTGAGATGGTGGAGTCCTCGGTTTACATGCTCAATAGCCCTCCACCATCCTCATTCCAGGCGCATCAGTACTGTCTTTTCATCGTACATTACCAAGAGCACGTAACTTTCCTTATGGAGATGATATGTCAAAAACTGGCAGGTGAAATAGCTTCTTGGATACACTTGGAGGCGTTTCACCTGCTGACCTTGACCAGTCACCCCGTTTTTTCACTGGTCTTTTCCTGGATCATATTCCTGGTGCTGATGCGCCCTAAGAGCATATGAGAGTTCTGGTTGGAGCATATATATCTGTAGATCAAACTGCAGATGGCCAGTCTTTCCTAGGAGATATTTTTGGGGCTGGCCATTCACGCGTCCATGAGCAATCTCATGATGCACGTATCGCGAGTCCTGATGATGATAGGCCTTGATGTACGAAAGCTTTTCTTGGACGATTCCTTTGAGATCATGCACCGTAAATGGCGTATGCGTCTGTAATGAGACCGAAAAACAAAAATATGAAAAGCCTTCCTCACCCAAAAGCAGGATATCTTCATAGATATTAGCATGTTTACAGAACGTTTCTAGAGTCTCGTCTAGCGATGTGTACCACGTTGTCGTAGCGCACTGATCAGCATCGCACGTGTAGATTTTCCAACGTCCCGAACAATCATACAAGATACGCATATGTTGCCATATCTCTTAGCTAAAAACTTCTCCATCCAAACGGTGTGTATAACTACGCAAAAAATCATCAATATGTGGCGCTTTTTTAACTACTTTTTCTACTGATCCAAGCAACTGAGCATACGATCATGATTTAGGGTACACATATGTGATCGGATCGAGCAATCCTGTTGGTCTAATAATCTGCTGCACAACGGCATCACATAATTCGAGCTCATACGGTGCTGGTGTAGCTGAAACGAAGAGCGTCTTTGTCTGTTTTTTTTGTTTCTTTTTGAGCGACTCGTGGAGATGATCTTGCCAAGACTTCCGTCAGAGTACGTATGATAGTTCTTCAAATTTTATGGGTCTATGATGTATCGCTGTGGGGAGCCTAAATCAGTGTTCAATCAAAACCGTTTTTCTCGAAAAATCGCCTTGCGGCATGGCTCTGAGCTGTGGTAATGTCATATGAGACTCATCCACAATCAACAAAAAATCATCAGGGAAATAATCAAATAACGTATTGGGAGGAGAGCCGTCCAGTCTTTTTTCAAAATATGGCGAATAGTTTTCTATACCATTCACAAATCCTGTTTCGGCAATCATTTTGGTGTCATACAGTACTCTTTTTTGAAGTCTTTGGGCTTCTGCAAGTTTGCCTTGTTGCTCGAGTTGCTTTACTCTGACGTTCATCTCAGCCTCAATATCCATGAGAATATTTTTGACGTCTTGGAGGTCCTGCATATACTGCGTTGCGGGCCATACCGTGATATGATCGCGCATCTGCAAAACCTGAAACGACAACGAATCTTTGACTTGCACTAACTCAAGCCTTGTATCATTGAAAATGAGCCTATATACCACTTTCTCTGTACTTGGGTAAATGTCCAAAATCTCTCACATCGTATCAAACATACCCGCCTCTACCTTCCCTTGTACTGGCTTGTACTGTAATGCAATCAGTTGGTGTTTGAGTTCATCAAAATTATAATCCTTACCAACTTCGAGATACATTCTCTTGGTATCAAATGACTCTCTAGACCCTAATCCATACAACGCTGAGACTGAGGAAACGACTATCACATCCTGTCTAGACAACAGCGAGGCCATTGTAGATAGTCTAAACATCTCTATTTCTTTGTTTATAGTAGCCTCTTTTTCGATATATACGCCCTTCTCCGGCAAATAACTTTCTGGTTGGTAGTAGTCAAAGTATGACACAAAATAATGCACTGCGTTTTGTGGGAAAAAATATTTGAACTCCGTCGCTAACTGCGCCGCGAGCGTTTTGTTGTGTGAGAGTACGAGTGTTGGCTTTTGAAGTTTTTGAATTACATTTGCCATCGTAAATGTTTTTCCCGTTCCCGTCGCACCTAGCAATGTGATACGTTTTTTGTCATCAGCAAATCATGTAAGAATTTCTTCTATTGCACGCGGTTGATCACCCTGTGGGGTGTAGGAACTCATTAATGAAAACATACTCTCTTATGATCATAAATATCCACGTCCTTACAGACGGGGTGTTCCCGCAGGTATAAATATCTCTTATCCCTGTCCGACATATTGCTTATAGATAATCCCCAAAAAAAGTACAAACAAAAAAGCGTCTTTTGGCACACAACCTCGAGACGCTTTCTTGATATTCTATCTGCCATACTCTAATATTCGTTTCTTCTATATCTATAAACAAAATAGACTACAACACCAATCACCATCAAACCAACAAGAATGTCTGTGGTAGCACCTACCTTTGGTGCTGTTTTTACTGGCTGTTCAGGAGCAGTCACCTTATCTATCTTTACTGTTTGGACATGTTCTTTCCCAGTTGCTGCGCCCTTACTATCTAGACCGACCATTTTCACAAAATAGTTTCCAGCTTTCGTTACCTTGAACATATACTTGCCATCTGTTGCTTTCGGCGTACCTAGTTTATCGTATGCTGTTTCTCCTTGATGTCTAATAAATATATCAGCCTTGACTGCATTCCCTCATGGTGTCCAGGTTAATGTTACGAGGTTGTTTTCATACGTATAGCTTACGTTGTTGAACACCTCGTCATTTGATGCTGTAGATGATGCTGCAGCTGTTTTTGCTGTTTTAAAATTTACTTCTTTCTCCGTAATCATATCAAGCCCATCGTCCGTAGGATCAGCTGGATTTACAGGAGCAACAACTGCGTAATATTGTGTGTCTGCTTTTAGTCCATCAAACTTAAGAATAACATACACTCCTGACGTACTTACCACATCCAATATCTTTTCGTTTATATCTTTAGGATCCGCTGATTGGATAGACTTGTTTGCATAATATACTCTATACTTTTCGACCGCTTTACCATCATACTTTGCTTGTGTCGTTCTTAGCATCGCCATAACGTCAGTTGTAGAATCTACGAAAAGTTCTACCTTAGGATCTGAATAACTCCATTTACTCTTGTCGACCGCGTTCGCAGCACTGTGTGTATCATCTTGTACTTCACTGTTAATTTCGTCAAAGAGTGAGTCCAATCCATCTCAACTACCCGAGCCACCACTCTGTGCGAATGCGACCACAGGAGCTAGAAATACAGAAATCGTAAAGAGGCTAGCAACAGCCAGGTTCATTGTTTTGGATGTCATGAGCATGAAAAGAAGGAATAAACATCGGAAAGACACTATGATTGAATAGTATACAAAAAATGCTGTATTGCAAATTTTTGATTGTTTTTGCGGCTGATATAGCTAAAGTGAGTGTGTAGTCGTAAGAGACGCTTCATACAAGCTATTTAACGCTACCTAGCATCTCTGCGTCGCGCACAATTGCGTTGACATATCATACTGAGGTTTTATTCTTTGTTTCTCGTTTGTATGCAATTCACAGAACTTAAACATGCCTGCGAAAAAACTGTTGAACATCTTTCGGACAGTTTCAGAACTATTCAACTTGGCAGAGCTTCTACCGGTCTCGTTGAAAATATAGATGTATATGTGCACTCATGGGGTATGACACAAAAGATCAGCCAAGTATGAAACATTACCATTATGGATGCTCAGACAATCAAAATAGAACCATGGGACAAAAAAGTTATCAGCGATATTGAAAAAGGCATTTATGATTCATGACTTGGATTTTCTCCACTAAATCATGGCGACTACATTCTTATCAAGGTACCACCACTGACTCAAGAGAGAAGAAAAGACATGACCAAAATTGTGGCTAAGGACGGGGAGGAGGCTAAGATAGCGCTTAGAAATCATAGACATGAATCCCTCAGAGCACTCAAAACTCAGTTCGAAGCCAAGGAAATTTCGGAGACGGAAAAGGGTATACAGGAAAAAAATATTGATGAACTCATCAAGGAGTACAACGTGAGGATAGATGAAATGGTCAAACACAAAACTGAAGAAATCATGACCATCTAAAGCATATATCGCGATATTGTACCGTTCTCAAAATTTGCCCTTTTCCTTCGTCATGGATATACTCTGTGTGACGGAAAAGGGTTTTTGTTTCTCGAAGTTTGACGCATTATGTGAAAAAGAATGGAAACGTTACCAGATCAGCATAGTAATGTAACTGAGGTCAGAAATGCCATTGGTAATTTTTTGATTGGTTATATTGAGTGAAAATCTAACTCACAAGATCGTCTTTTTTCGCTACTCCAAAGCAAGAGAGAGGAGTTTTGCTCTAGTCATGATGTCGAACTTATTCTTCCCTTTGTAATACGTATCTTTGAATTTACCAATGGAGAACATCTCAAGACAAAATCTCAACTCGATGTAGTGTCTGAGTTATACACTCAGCTCAAGGCACTCAGCCATAACATCAATACCATTGCTATGCAGCTCAAGACATCTCTCGACCAATACGAATCTCATGCTCACCAAATGGCTGTTGTTCGAGAGATAAAAATGTCGTGATACATAAATCGAGTAAAGAGTATTTTCTGAGACAAGAGTAGTGATCGTATCCAACAGGGACGATCCACACTCTATCAGACATTATTTTTTTACATTAGCAAACAATCTTCTCGAGAAGATGTCGTAGCGGCTATGCAACACCTTAGTAGCTGTGTTGATGAGCTTGGACTAGATGCGATCGAGCAATGATTTAGATGACTCTTATGACCTACAGCAACCCCACCAGATATGCGCCTCAAAGACTTTGTCTTTACCGTGTTTAGAGAGCGCATGTATGGCTCTCAAGAGAGTCTTGATCACAAGCTCGGTATCAAACAAGAGGTACGCAATCTTAAGAAACTACTATGACAGATCTTCCATCAACACGTCAACTTGCAATATGACGAACCTCACTATTATTTGCCGCAGTGATTCCAACAGTATTTTTCTCCCGAAATGGCGGATTGGCGGCATACTCAACACAAGCTAAACAACTTTTCGACCAGGACCAATATATCTCTAACAAAGGAGCAGTTACGAACCCTTATTGATGCTATATGTAGATCTGTATATAGGATGGCCATACATGATAATAACAAAAGCTCGCTCAGGATGGGCGCCTATCTCAAACAACACTTTTTTTCTTATCTTGCGTCAGCAATTCCAAAATATGCGATATTGGAGAAAAAGATATCATCGTCTGCGCAGACCTTTGATGATATTTTTTCAGTATTTTTTCATCACATCCAACGTGCTGACAGTAGTATAGCGAAAATATATACTGATACGACATTCAAAAAAACGCTTACACACCAACTTGTTGCGTGACTCCTAAGGATGGAAGTTTCTGATTGATCTGCAGTAGACAACACACTTCACGCGACCTATGGAGATACGTTTTCCATAGACCTACATACGCAAGAGATATTCAAAAACAAAAATATTTCCCTTATGGACTTCACTGTAGACATGCTTGATCTTGATACAACTGACATTAAGGTTCTTTTGTACGCTATGATTTGTCCCAAAAAACATACAGAGATCAATGCGGCACACCCACTACCATCTCCTGATGATTTGTATGCGTTACCACCTTGAGAGCAGAACCTCAGCACTCTTCTTCTCACCGAAAAGTGATGTCGTTATCTTTCTCGCGCCTTCAATGCTGCTATAGATCGACACTGTTTTCACTCGTACGGTCTACATGCAGGCGAGGTGTATGCCAATAAAACACTACAAAGAGACCTCCATATAGATGGTTCCTCTTATCCCTATGTATTTAAGACGACTGATGACGTTCTTGCGATATTTGCATGAATGTACCACTGAAAAGCATTGGGAGCATACGATGCACATCACCTTTCTGAATATCTTGGTGTCATGCGCTGTTTTCTTCATGTTGCTGCATGGCAAGGATTGAGTACAGACAGAGCAGTAAGCCAGAACCTCATATGCACTTACGAAGAAATATTTTCCACAGAACTTCATAGGCAAAACAACGTACAATCGTTTTCTCAAGAAACATTTCCAAAATTAGATCTTTTTAGTCCAAATGGAAAACGTATTGAGTTCGAAGAGTGAGTCAACGACCGTAGAGATACACGACAGTTCAATAATACCATCGTTTGATGAAGCGGAATCCTTACTGTTTACTCGTGAAGAGTAAAAGGACTCACAAGTTCTGTTAAAAAAATGATGAATGATCCTCAATACAAACGTCTTGCAAAAATGTGAGACACTATTGCAAATCGTTTTGAAGTCACATGATCAGAGGACCCTGATGACGTTCTTACTATATTTTGTCACACATTTATTCGTCTCTGCGACACTTCTGGACTTGAGAATCTTTCTGATTGATGATTTTCAACTATCCGCATCAAATGATCGCATATGCTTAAACTCATCAAAGATTTTTTGGATCCAGATAATACAGCATACCGTGATCATATTTTTGAGAAAGCATGCATAGACACCGAGTTATCCGAAGATAAAATCGCAGTCCTTATCACGCAATTACAAAAACGATATAATGATGCTGTTTCAAAATCAACAAATGGTATCATTAATGGCAAAACGTGATGAGAACTAGACGAGATTAAATTTACTAGGAAAGAATGACACGAGTATGTGTTTATGCACTATGGTGCCGAAAAAAGATGATATCTCTTTCATGCATTCTATAATCTCAAAAAAGTTATTGATAGCGACCTGAGGGTCAATAATCATATTCATCGATCTCAGGTTATGCAGTCCATGCGTGTGGAGCTTAAGCATGGAGTCAGGGCGGTTGCATCGTGACTTATGAAACTCTATTCTGATAGTTTTATTCATACGAGAGTGGTGGAGTATGCCATAAAGACCGTCCTCATGCAACAGATCGTAAATGACTATTACGGATCGCTGGCACCGGTAAGGCGCACTCCATTCTTTGATGAGATGGAAGAAAGAGCCCACTCTTATCGAGAAGACATCTCCCAAGTATATGCATATGGAAACAGTATTCCAGATTCACTCCTTGATTACCAAAATAATCTTCTCGACAAAAGGCTTCTACACCTTATGACGCACATCGCCCGTCAGAGAGTAGACTATCAACTTGATGATGAAACATATTGATCTACCAAGGTAGACATAAACATTTTAAACACGTATGTTCATCTCTATCAGTACCGAAAAAAATCTACAAAAAAAACGCCCAGAGGAACCACCTAGTACTCGTATATTCATATTCTACCGCTCCATCACAATACTTTCTTTTTGTGAGGTTTTGTGACGAAAGATTGTGTGAAGAAGTTTTCTTTTGAGATGAGCAGCGACTCATGCGTGTATTTCCTCTTTTTTTGTAGGATCTTGTTTGATTTCTCAGCGCAACAGCTTGTAGTTATTACGATCTCGCGGGACATCTTTGATCAATAATGTTTCCTGAGCACTCATCATACACTCCTCTGAGCAGAATCACATATGTTTACGATACTCTTTTTGGTCACAGATAATGCGTGCATTACACGGACTGTATCTACAATTTTCGTAGTTGTCTGTTGGCTGATCGGTATAGATGCATTTGCCGATCGTTACGTGTGTTTTTTTATCTCCCACCGGCGCACTTACTCTCCCATCAAACGTGTAGAGGTTCCCAAGTCGGTTCCCATCATTGTGTGTATTCACATACTTTACTACACCGCCATCCAGTGCGTAGACATTTTGCATTCCTTCTTTGGCAAGGAGCGCTGAAAGTTTTTCGCATCTTATTCATCCTGTACAGTACATCACGACCTTTTTGTCTCCGAGCTTTTCTTTGTATTTTTTGATGAGACTTTTTACTTCTCTAAAATTTATTGTTCCAGCAGGTATAGCATGTTTAAAATGACCGAGCTGATATTCAAAATCATTACGCATATCTAGGACTGTTATACTTTCTGGGGCTTTGTCTAAAATATTTTTAAACTCATCTATACGTATTTCTTTGTGAGACTGTTCGATCATCTTTTGATTTACCACCTCTCAGAGGGCAACAATTTCTTTGCGATACTTTACTATCATCTTTTCGAAGCAGTGCCCGTCTACCATCGTTGCTTTGGTGTCTATGTCCGGAATATCCTTAAAATATTTACTTGCTGCTAGATACAGTTTGTATGCCTGGATTTGTCAGATATTTCATGTCACCGTTGCGCTAATTCATTCTTCGCCTATATATATTCTTCACTTCATGCCAATATCTTCACAGAACTGTTTGTGTTCTGCTACTTCTGCATGCGGATCTTGAATATCCACAAATGCATAAAAGGTAAGAAGCGTATATGTCTTCGCCGACTTCATTGTTGTAAGCACACCTACTAAAATAAGACAGAATGTATCTAAAATAGCTCAAAATACAATATTTACTACAAAAGCTTCCTATATTTTGCGCCAGCCTTTCGATTGAGATTACTCTACAAAACAATACAGAGTATTAGAACGTGCAATATGTGTACGCGCAGTTTGTGTCTATAGACATCCCTATCTGTGAGGTTATAGATATTTATACTTGCGAGAACACCAAGCCTGTAAAGGCATGGATATTTATTCGTCACCACGCTTCATGCCTGTACTTATATCAACCAATCCGGCGGCTGCATTTTTGCCACTTGGCGAAGTCCATGTATCTACGGACAGCGACATCATTCGTGCCGCTCTGGATGCACGCACTGCTTTGCCAGAGCGAAAACATCTTGGTGTAGCAGGAAGAGTTCGTGCCCTCAGAAGAGTGTTTGAAATATACATTGCCCATGAAGAAGAACTTGCTACTCTCATTACCAAAGAAGTTGGAAAGCCTATTTTACAGAGCAAGTTTGACCTTGCCACAGATAAAGAGTATTTTGGTTGGTACTTGGACAATACTGAATCCATTCTCTCTCCTCGCACCACATATGAAGATGAAAATGAACTACATAGGCTCTTTTTTGAACCGCTTGGCGTTGCAGTTGCAATTTCACCCCGAAATTTCCCTAGCATGCTCTTTGTACGACAAGTTATTCCTTTGCTTTTGGCTGGAAATACTGTTCTTTTCAAACATTCCCACGAATGTCCCCTCGTAGGCAAACTACTCCAGGATATTTTTCAGGCGGCAAGTATTCCTCACTGAGTTTTCACGCACATTGTTGGCGAGTGATCGTCCGCATGAAAACTCCTTCTTGAACAAAATATAGATTGTATTTCATTTACTGGCAGCACTTCTACGGGAGCACACATTAGAAATACCGCATCACTTAAAGGTATTCCGGCAATTACTGAACTTTGATGATCTGCCCCGGGAATCGTTGCTCCAGATGCCGATATTTCTACTGTTGTGGACGCAGTGTGGTTCTACAGGTATTTCAATAACGGACAGATTTGTGACTGACTCAAGAGACTACTCGTGCATCAGTCTAGATTTCAGGAGGTATGTGATGCTATTACTGCAATGCTGCAGACCAAACATATTTGAGACCCCCTTGATGAACGTACAGATTTTGGATCACTTGTCTCAGCTAAACAAGTTTCCCTCCTCCAAGCCCAGCTCCATGATGCACGCACACGCGGGGCTCACATCCATGAAATATGACACATTCCGGAGTCTTGCACATGAGCATTTGTTCTCCCAAGCATTATCACAAATGTTACGAGCGATATGCGCATATGGAGTGAAGAGGTCTTCTGACCTGCGCTACCTATTGTTTCATATAACACTCTTGATGAGGCTATTATGCTTGCCAACAAAACAGATTTTTGACTCTGAGCGTACCTCTTCACACATGATCCCTCTGTCATCGATCGTTGCTCAGACGAGCTTGAAACAAATATGCTTAGTATCAATTGAACAAATTATTGTAGACCACGAAATCCTTTTGGCGGACGCAAACAGTCTTGACTCTGATCAGAACATGGTCACCTGTGACTTTATGAACTCGTGCATAGTAAAATCATCACCACTACCAAAACATCTCCAAAAACATAATTACTTCTTTACTAGCACATAGCTTCACTCTGTTTTGTATACTCGCATGATTTCTCTCCTCATTATCAACAACCATACATTACATCTTGCAGAACTACAGCACCTACTCGAGCACATTCGTACAACTTCTGGCATTGCACTACATTCGGACGTGATCGACTATAATACCACAAATCTCTTATCAATATCACAAGGCTACGATGCAATTATGCTTACATGAAGCAGCGAACACAGCCGAAATGATGCGATGTATACTACAGAGTATCAGCTCATCCTAACCACCACCAAACCGATTTTGTGAATATGCCTGTGATGTCAGCTCATTGCTGCAGCCTATGGATCATCACTACACTATCTGCCCGCCAAAAGATCTGGCCCGACCGACATTACACTACTAGAGACGGGCCAGCATCTCATCGTCCAAGAGGCTCACCACCGAGCCATTACCGCTCTTGGTAGAGGACTTGTTGGCGTCGCTTCATCTGACGATGGACGAGAGATTATTAAACACCACAAACAACCACAATACGGATTACAGTGGCATCCTGAGCTTTCTCATACCATATGATATACTGTAATTTCTGATTTTCTTCGTTTTTCAAAACAACAACCAAACCATGGTTAACCTAATAATAGGTGCTTTTGTAAACAAACCCTCAGGAGCATATATTTATGCCTACGAAAATACCCCTCCTGTGAGGGAAGTGATGAGAGCTAACGGCGTAGCACTTCTTCTTACGAAGTTTGAAGAAGTTCGTAGGTAAATACCACGCCCTTACGGGCGTGGATATTTATAGGTATGAAATTTCGTTTCGACTCTCAAGATCGTACTCACCATTGTTATAAGAAACAATGCTACATGAGGCAACCGCCACATCAAACTTTTCATGATCAGCTAGATCTCCTTTCAATAGAACACGCATGAGGGCCCTAAGACATCACTTGTGTGTCACAATCACTACACATTTTTTTCATAACGACACAATATTATTGAGCTCAAGGAGCAGTCTATTTTCCATATCCTCTCGTGACTCCGCCTCTGGCGGCGCAAATTTATACCTTTCTTCGATATTCATCGGAGATAAACGATCTTTAACTTCCTCTCGTTCACACCCTCATCGCTCGCCCCATTTTCTTTCTTGAAAATTCTCTATAATTACTGGCTCTATGCCCACCATATCAGCTATATGTCATGCTGTCTGTACTGCTCTTATTTTGGGCGAGCACACAATATAGTCCGGCATTTCCTGTTCTAGACGCTTTGCCAAACGAAGAGCTTGTTGATGTCAGAGTTCTGTAAGTTCTGTGTCATCATTTACGGTTTTCCCCTCCACTCTAGCATTATTATAACTTTCGGCATGTCTTACAAAAATAATACGCATACCCTTGCTTGAAAATAAATATCCGCCCGAAGTTCCGCACACAATTAGAGATATTTTCTGTGCCCGTGTGTAGTGTTTTTCCGCCAAAACGCAACGCAAAAGATTGCAATATCATAAAAAATCCCAATAGTCAACCCATGACCTCGACACACATACCCTTTGAACTTCGTATTCATCTTGATGAGGCTGGACGCTGACCTCTTGCCTGACCTGTATACGTAGGGGCTATAGCCTCCTTGCGTGCTTTTGATAAAGCTGGGTTTAGAGACTCCAAACAACTCAGCGCCTCCCAGAGAGACGTTTGCTATAGTAAGATACAGGCACATGCTACCTCTGGGGATATTTCCTTCTGATCGGGATCAGCATCGGCAGAAGAAATAGACAAAGGCGGTATTATGCAAGCGCTACATCTTGCTTCGCTTCGCTCTATTTTGCAGCTTATTGCTCATTATTACAACATGCATTGGAGAGCAGCCCTCATTTCATCATCTCATGGTGAAGATCTTTTGGCCCAGCTTTTGTTTGATCGTCTATACAGCATTATCCAAGAGCATCTGTATCAGCTCTCTGCGTATGATCTTGCGGAGATTATTCGTTCGTTCTTTTCTGCCCCACAGACCCATCTTGTCTTTTCAGGAATTATTTTGGATGGAAATCACACTTTTGGGCTTGATCGTTCGCTATGATGCCATGTAACCACCATCATCAAAGGCGACCAAAAAAATCCTCTCATTTCTATGGCCTCGATTGTCGCCAAAGTCGAAAGAGATCACTATATGGAGCAACTCCACACTAAGCTCAGCATCTATAAATTTGAGAAGCACAAATGATACGGCACCGCCTACCACAGACAACTTATACAAGCACATGGCCTTTCTCCTGAACACAGATATCTTTTTTGCACTAACATCCTCACAAAAAAAAGAAAATTTCCCAAAAAGCACTCCAATCTTCACTCTCTTTCTTCCCTCCTCGCAGAACAAGCCCCTACCAAGCCCTGATTATTATTACACATTTGCTGCTGACCTGATCTTACTTGGCCATTGCACCGACTAAAAAATCACTTCAAGCTCTATCTCTTTCGATATAACCCCAATATTCACCCCCGTAAAGAGCACGATAAGCGCTATGAGCAGTTTATAAGACTTGTTTGACTCGAAAAATGAGATTATGAAATTGTGGAGGATCGATACGAACCCAAAGAGTTTTTTGATGCTATGTATGAGAAGAAAGAGCTTATTCATAACGACATCAAAGATGCCGACTACAAAACTGTTCTCAAAAAAGCATGAGAGATGGAAGAGCGATCCGATAGGTGTAATCCTTGCTATCTCATGAGGCTTGAACAAGCAGCAAAAAATGCCGTCAAGCACACTATCCCCTATTTTACTAGTACCCTACTCATTTCTCCCAAAAAGAAGATGGATAAGCTCTATAGGCGATGACTTGCGTCAGAGAAGCTGCATCCTGGCACCAAATTTCTTCGATTCGATTTCATCAAAAATGACTGATACAAAAAAGCTTCTGAACTCACCAAACAACATGGGCTTCGAAGACAAAATTACTGCGGCTGTGGCTGGACGATTCCTAAGCCAGGAGAAAGGAGAAGTGGATATGTTTGATGATAAGACAATTGATGATAAGATAACTACTGGGGAAGGGCTTCTTCGCATTGCTTGCATTTTTTTTTGTGTTTTTTTCATCGTTCGACAATTGTCGACGTTGAAAGTCCTGTTTCTTTGGATAAGGTTCTAGCGTCTGTATGCTGATGTACGTATCTGTATGCTATTTTTTGCTTGAACATCTCATCGTATGTATCTCTAGATCCGCCTACAGAAAAATGATCTCCACAATCTGTACATTTGTAACGCTGACCTCCGCTTGGTAGTTGCCCGTTTTTTTGGAGATGGTCTGAACGGCAGGAGATACATGCGAGCCCTTTGTTTTGCATAACAGTCCTGTAATATAGGTAAATTTATTCTCTCCCAGGGATCTTACTTTTTTATGTAGATTTTCCGTCCAATCTCAAGATCGCTTCCTCATGATCAGCACACATCTTTTGTCACAATTCTTCTACTCGATCGTATACTAGGTTGTAGGCCGCTTTCTGTTTTATTTGTCTAGCACTGTCCACTTCTTCCATGCGTATCCCTGAGTACTTCAAGCATATCCAGTCTATTACGCTTTCACCGATCGAGCGCGTTCAGCTCTATCAGCGTTTTTTGGATAAGATGTGACGCATGATTCTGTGGAAACGTTGGATGACCTATGCTAGATATACTTCTGTAACAGTTGGATCTGCAGCATGCATTATCTTAGTCACATGATATATTACTAGAAACAACTGATCACTCTACCAACTCGCTTCTGACAATGGCATCTATATGTCTTACCAAAAATCTCCTGGTATGTATGCTGAAGCAATGTCTCTCGGCGCGATTTTGCATGCTCAGTGAGACATTATTCTTTCTAAGGATGGCCAGAAAATCGACGCCAACCAAATAGCCAACAACGAAAAAATTATTCTCCAGGAGTGAGCTACTCTTGAATTTCTCATCAACAAGACGACCAAAGCAAAAATTACATGACCCGCTGCTTTCGAACTTCAGGACCTTGGTGAAACCAATAATATGCGCGATATAGCCATCAATCTTGTCTATGGAGACTACTTGGAAGTACATACACAGCAGCCCGTCATTTCTGATGGTACTCAGCCCGATAATATCGACGCTTCTACACCTACGGACAACATTATTATCAAGACCAAAACCTTCGAAGTCAAGAGACTTCGTAGCTGAGATACTATAGATCTTGTCATCAAAAAAGACGATAGCGATCATCATACTATAGAAAATAATGGATGAGAGCTTATTGTAGAAAAATTTATCCAAGACAAAAAAGTTTTTACATCTGTCAAGACCGAGCAAGTCGTTGCTGTGGGAGATGATGTCACACTACTCGCCGACCAAGCTAAACTCCTCTCTACTGCGATCACCAATGAGGCTATTAGCACACGCTATGCTCTTGACAGCGGTATAGATAGCGCATGACCTACGGTAAATACCGCAAGCATTGCCGCTGGTGACACACCAGCAGATGTTGTTCTTTTGAGTCCTAGCAAACAAGTCGTTACTGAAGAGCAGACCGTCCGCCTAGATAGCCTTCTTTCTCCTTCTCAACTTATGAACTCCGTTGAGTGACTTGTAGTTGCAGTACTCAACAACACCCCCGGAGAAGCTACTACGGATGCTGCCGCAATTGCCTCTAGAGTAAGAGGTGTTTACGATGTTTTTGGTATCTCACTTGATAGTCAGGTCGTATGATATTACAACAAAAATAGCCTCTCCATCAAAGAGCTTACACTTATTACAGATCAACTTATGGCGAAGATTGACGCTAACTACTACGTCGGTCCTACATATACCAAGAGACTCAAGTGACTCTTAGCATGGTTTCTCTTTTTGGAGACCGCCACTCCTGTGTCGAATAATACATGAGCTTCCCTCACTTTTGACGAACTCGTAGATCGCTACAATCTTGCTAAATTTCAAGGATATCTTCTCCTCAAGTAAACATCCTAAGCAAATACCCATAGCATCTTTTTATGACTTCACTATAGAGAGTAGTTGGTTTTTTTGTTTTTGTTTCTCCTCTTGAACCCATGTCTCTCTACCTCAAATATCGCCCAAAAACACTTGAAGACATTGTCGGTCAGGCACATATCACGGACATTCTTCATGCGCAGGCGGCTCATCAACATTTTTCCCAGAACTACCTCCTCTATGGACCCAGAGGCACATGAAAGACATCTACAGCCAGAATTATCGCAAAACTCATTAACTGTACTACGTTTAGAAGCGATGGGACACCGGATCTTCTTAATGATCCATTGGCCCAACTCATTGATACATCGAGAACACTTGATATTGTTGAAATTGATGCTGCTTCTCACACTGGCGTAGATAATGTAAGAGAAGAGATTATTGAAAAAGCCCCTTATCCTCCGACAGCACTCAAACAAAAAGTCTATATCATTGACGAAGTTCATATGCTCTCCAAGGGTGCATTTAATGCGCTTCTCAAGATTATGGAGGAACCGCCCAAATATCTTACGTTCATACTAGCCACTACAGAGCTACACAAGGTACCCGAGACAATTATTTCCCGCTGCCATGTGTTCCAGTACAAAAAGATCGGTATCCCAGATATCACTGCTAGGCTCAGTCATATAGCGTCACTTGAAGATATTCAGACTACTCCTGGGTGAATTCACCTTCTAGCAAAAGTAGCCTGATGATGACTTCGTGACGCCGTCAAGTATCTCGAACAGATAAGTCTTTCTGGGGTCGTGGATGAAGAACATGTAACACGCTACCTATGACTAGCCTCTGATGAACAAGTTCGCTCTTTCTTTACTCTTGCCCAACAACGCGATCTTCCTCAGCTCATAGCCTTTATAGATAGCCTTAGTCACCTTTGAACAGATCTTCTTCAGTATACCAAATCCTTAGTTTTTTTTGCTGATGAACACTTTCTACAAGACCCAAAGACGTGTTCGGATCTTATTCAGATGGCTGAATATATCTTAGCAAAAAGTAAATATACACCTTCTCTCAGTGCCTTGTATAAAGCTGCTGTCTTCCATACTATCGGACACCAAGCCACTGTGCACCAAGCAGCTACACCACAGACAGCGACACCTAAAACAACACTAGAGAGACCGGAATCGCAACCAGTAGCACCCATATCTATGGATTCGACGGATATTTCTTTGGATACTTCGACTGTTGTAACTGATAGTGCCCCGGAGAACAGTTCACCACAAACATGATCATGAACCAACAACAACGATGTCTTACTCAAGGTCATCGCACACATCAAAAACCCTATGATTTCCTCTATTTTGAGACAACATACACATCTCCAACGCTACCAGGACAACGTAGTACATCTTATTGTTGTCAATGAAAACTATCATCAGCTCCTTCTCAAACCAGAAACTATGCATCAGCTCGAGCAAGCATTTTCTACTGTGTATGAGTCTCCCACGACCGTAGATTGTATGTATATGTCCAAACAGGATTTTGTGGATAGTCAATTCTAGGTCTCTAATTATCTATAGCATCACGGGCCGTCTCTAAATAGTGATCTATTTTCTTAATAATTTCAAATACATCCTCTTGAGTTAATGCTCCACGATCTGGAGATAATACTTTGTCCTTCGTTTGTTGAGCCTTGAGAGAGGATGCTTTTGCATATATCGTCGCTGTTTCATTGTTTATAATGCTTGCCTCGTAGAGAATGTCACGAGCTTCTTCCTGCTGTTTTTCAAGTTTGATCACGAGCTCGTCTCGTGTATAGAGCGACGCCGCGTCAGCTCAAGATACTTCTACTGGATCTCCCCCTATACCTGTTCCATCATTTCATGCATCTTCTCATGAAGTCGCCCCATCATCAGGTCACGGTATCTGCTCTCATGTATTTTCTCATGTTCATAGATCTCATCGTCACAACGTGTCATCTCCTGTCGACTCTATCGCCCCAGATGTTCCTATTATCGGCTCTACATCTCATGTTTGAGTTTTTGAGATTCACAACATATCACGTACAATTGTCAACGGTGAATTCTCCAAAGAGAACATTGTTGTGAAAATAACACCCACACCACTTAGGAGAATAAGCAATATCACCAAACGAACCCAAATTGCTTTGGCATGAGATGGTTGCGGTATGACGATTTGTTTTCACTCAGTTGCTGTTGCATCCAGTATCCCTTCTATTGTCGTTGGTTTCACAATAGTTGACTTTGGAGTTACGCCTTTTTGAGACTCTTGAGAGAGATCTTCCTGCGCTTCTGCTGGCTGAGAAAGTGTATCTAAGTCGATGGCTGAAGAATCCTGCATCTCTGGAGTTGAGTTTTCCCTTATTTCTATTTCTTGCTGAGCACCTGACTCCAATTCTAGTTCAGGCTTTGATCCTAACACTAGTCCCTCCTCTGGTTCGGATTTTGATTCTAACACTAGCTCCTCCCCTGGTTCAGATTTTTGCTCAACTTCATATGCCTCCTGCGCTTGCCCCTGGATTATCTCTGGAATCTGATTTACACTTAATTCTTGTTCATCTACTGCTTCTTGCTCACTAGTTGCATCATTCTCCGTTTGTTTTTCACTGTTTACTTCCAGATCATACTGTAAATCACCATGAAATAGTGGATCCTGACTGGATTTGTCATCAAATTGATTTGACAAAACCTCTCCCTCTGCAGACTGTGACGTCTCACCTCATCTGTATTCTATACTTTCTTCTTGTTGTACCGCATCCTGATTGATTCCTCCTCATCGATAAGAAGCGAGATTATCCTGTAGATTATCTTGTGTTCATGATTCATCCACAACCTCTGGCATTTCGTTGGAAAAATCATCTGACAAGGACTCATCATCGGAGGTTTCTGAGGCTTGATCAGCCTCGTCCAAAGCTTCTGCTACCGGTAAATCCTCCTGCTCCTCCTCCTGTACCTCCTCCTGTACCTCCTCCTGCGCTTCCTCCTGTACTTCCTTATCTTCGACAACCAACTCTTCTTGTACCTCTTGTTTTTGCTGAGATTCCTCTTGTTCTTCTTGCTTTTGCTGTATCCATCCCTCTGGAGCATCTGGCTCTGTTGTCTCTGACGGGGTATCCTGTTCTTTTCTTATTTCTGGCAGTTCACTCTCTGCCAATATTGATTCCGTAGTCTCCTCGCTCGCCGCCTCTAATGGATGTGACTGTTGTTCTCACTCGCTACTAAACTCACCTACTACTAGAGGATCTGACAAATTCGTACCTCATCACTTTCCGTGACGAATCGCATTCATTTGCTTCGTCAATTCTTCTGGAGATCAAATCACCCAAACATCTAACGGATCACCGTCTGGCGACTTTAGTGTTGGATGCTCCATCATTTTAAGCTCTACATCGTAGATATGGTTTCCATTTTTCACATATGGTTTCCCTTTCTCTCTATTTGCAGGGTCTGGTCGTAGATCTACAGGAGCATGAGCTACATCAAATACTAGCTTGTGATCACCCTTTGCATGCGGAACAACTGCATAGACTCCGGGGACTTGACGCAGATTCACTCCATCTGCAGAATATATACCATCTTGGACTTTTGTATATTCCGTTTGTTGTTTCTTCTCTCTTTTCTTTTGTTCAATATATGCATGAATATCATCAATACCCTTAATCGTCGGATCCATAACATGGGCAACAGAACTTGCTTTTTCCTGAAATTTTTGTTGTAGACTTTCTGATAATGGGACTTCTTTTTTTTCTTTCTGAATTACAGGGTTTTCCGACTCGTTCGTATTTTTTTCCGAGACAGTCGATCACTCTTGAATCTCATCCAAATTTACAGAAGAAAATATGTTCACAAAAGCATCTCAAGCAGCATCTACTTGATTTTTATTGTTTTCCCCCGTTTCCGTATCTCCTCCACTAGCTCATGGGACGGGAGGTATAGGTCCTGCATTTTTGGCGTCTGTCATGTAACACGTGATCAAACAAAATGTACCAAAAGTATAGGCAAATAGTGGGGTTTTGTCAAATTCTTTCTTCTAATATTCAGTCTTTCTCGGTTGCTTTTTTTGACAAAAACGTGATAGATGTTCTCATGACACTCTTTCAGTCACCTCTTCGAAAAACTATTTCACAGGAGATTTACAAAAAATCTCTTTTTGAGGTTTCTATTGAAGGAAAACCCTATCGAGGTGTGGCAAAATTCATGAAACGTTTTGGCGCTAGAACCGCTCGATATATGGTTCATGGGGTAGAATTCTCCAATACCGACGCATTTTCTCCCGACCTAGCAGAAAGTATAGCTAGACTCAAAAGAGACCTCAATCATCACTGGTGAGATATCTTTGTGCAGTTAGGTATAACAAATATCCTAGACGCTCGCCCTACAGCCGACGTAAAAATAGCAGAAAATAGCCAAGAAATTACAAAAAAACACATGTATCAAGCATCTGATCTTCTTCAACGATATAGTATGCGCCCCTCTTGGAGGGAACATATGCCACAGGCCACTATTATTTTTGATCTTTCTCAGCCCGTACAATACATCTTGGATGGATTTTCTACTTCCGGAAAAAGATTTCTAAAAAAGGCCGAGAAAGAGGATCTTTCATTCGAGATTGCATCCAACCCAAGCGATCGAGAGGCATTCTATAGAATACGGTACACTATGTCATTTGACAAAGACTTCAACATTATCTCACTTGAGACCTTCATGCAGCTTATGAACTATCTTGAGAGTACACATCAGGGAGCATTATTCCTCTGCAAGAAGAATTGAGCGATTGTCAGTGGCAGTCTCTGCCTCTTTTTGGGCGCATCTCTTATTTACCTCTACGGAGCCACAAATAGGCAATGGGGGGATATTTGATGACACTACTGGCTTACTACCAAGATTATAGAATGGGCCCATGATCAGCATGTTTATACCAGTTTTGATCTTCTTGGGGTCTCAGCAGCACGAGATCATGAGCATCACCACCTTCAGTGAGTTACTAGATTTAAACAGGCGTTTGGAGGGACAACCGTCTCGTATGTTGGGAATTACGACATTATCTTCAACCCACTTCTCTATACGTGATTCTCCCGATGGAAGAAAAAATAAATCCACATTGCGAACCGCCATCAACACGCCGCGCATACTATTCTTTATAAGACAATATATTATCTAATAATTCTATCACTCCGTGATAACGATAGGTTTGCGGATTTTACTGTAAAAAAATTGTAAAAAAATTGTAAAAGGATATTACGTGGTCATCCAAAGGGCCAAAAGGTCTCAAACCCCAAAAACAAAACCACCCAAACCACTCATCCATTGTCACCTACCAAGGGACAAGGAACGAAATAAATCTATGGAAGACGGTTGAGGGATAACAAAGATCTATAAACAGCTTATATATCTTTGTTATCCCTCACGGCAGGGTATCCTTGCATAAGTCTTCCAACTCAATTGGAAGACTGTACGCATGCGTTACAGTCTTTTCTTTTTACACTTTTTTTACAAAGACTTTACAGCGCTTTACATATTTTTTACAGCTGCTTTACATTTTCTTTACAGTATTTTACATTTTTTATACACTCACTTTACAGTAACTTTACAAAAAAATATATACTTTACAGTATTTTTACAATTATTTTACATTTCTTTTACACCTCTTTACAGAAATTTTACAGCAGCTTTACAATAAAGCTTTTTATGTCCTCTCTTCCGCCCCTTCTTTGTATATACTTACTCTATCTAATTGACTAATAACTCTTTCATAATTTTTGTATACGTCTTTTTTATTGGATCTTGAGATGAGATATTTCGACTTTTTTTATACCCAATATGCTGTTCCAAAAATCTTTCTATACCCTTCTCCATATCATTGTTTTGCTCTATACAAACATCTCAGTAGTGCACTTCGTACCGTCTTGCGTTTCACAGTTGGTGGTTTCCTCCTGTAAATGGTGTTGGAACAATGCAGGATTTTATGCCAAACAGTTTTTGTTCCGCCAGAGAGGTCACCCCTCCGCGCGTAATAGCTATGTCTGCATTTTTGTACAACATACCCATTTTTGCCGGTGAAAGATACTCATAAGTGAAAACATTTGGATATTCCGAAAAAACTTCTTTGTATTGCATATTTTTGGTCCCCAGTGTTACTATAAACTGGAAGTTGTGAGACCATACTCATGTCCTGTCCCATATTTTCTTCATAGCATCAAAGAGGGCGCCAGCTCATTGGGATCATCAAAGAACAAGTACAACTGTTTTATCTGTCTTTTTAGGTTCAACAAAATCTCTCGGCGGGTCCTCCCACAGTTGAAGAGAAAGTATTTGTCCCACATGCTCGCTCTTTCACTTATATTTCTCTCACTGGTGTTCAAATCATGTAAATACCTTTGATGCAAACGGATATAATAGGCGATTTGCCAAGCCTGGAAACAGATCGGACTCATGAATAACAACTTTTATTCAAAGCACCCATGCCGCAAAACACACAGGAAATGAAACATATCCTCATTTACCGAAGACAACATCTATTTTATGTCTCCTGAGCTCCCATCGTGCGCATCCAATACCCATACCCACGTTTAACATATCTTTTATATTCTGCCACATCACCCTTAGTCCCCAGTATCTCCTTATTTTACCTACTGGAATCTCGACAAAATGCACCCATGAAATCTCCTCGCAAGCCTTTTGTTCTAGGGAGTTTCCCTCCCCAAACCAGTATATGTCATTGCATTTTGACATAAATTCATTAGAGGTATGCACGTAGTTGAGAAGTGAGACAAGCGGCGTTATATGCCCACCAGATCCTCATCAGGCTACCGCTATCGTTGTTTTTCTCATTATTATACCGTCTCTACTAAAAACCTTTTGCCTGCATACCTATTTTGGTCGATTAGCTCAGCTGGTCGAGAGCGCCACATTGACATTGTGGAGGTCAGTGGTTCGAATCCACTATCGACCACCAGATTAGCATCAAAGCCCTATTTCAACATATTTTCTTCTCATTTCTTTAGGCAAACATCAGCGCCTTGTCTCTCCGTAGGGGCAATTTTTTTGTGGGAGCATTCTGCGCGCATTCTATCTAAGATCATTACAAAGACAACGCCTATGTGAGCCCTCTCTTCTATTTTTGATACCATTTTTCCTATACAGTGCGTTTTGTGCCAAGATTATGGGGCATATCTTTGTCGTAGCTGCAAAAAAACACTAGAAGTCCATCCGCCCCTCTGTCCCATTTGCTATCACCCCTCCCCTCATTACCAGACATGTTCTAAATGCATGCGTCAAAATCCCCTCAAATGATGCATTATAGGATTTTGATATTGATGAGCTATCAAAAAAATGATTCACCTCCTCAAATATAAGCATATCTCTACCGCCTCCATCTTTCTTGCAAATCAACTTGCCTGGCATCTTCGCTCCCATCCTCTTATCTCTACCAAAGACACTCCTGTTCTTCTCTGCCCTATACCAACCCACCGACGAAAAGTTCTTCTCAAAAGAGGCTACGATCACATAAAACTTCTCACTAAGCAAATTTCTATAGATTGTACCATTCCAGAACAATTTCTCCTTACAAAATCTCGCTTTACTCGTAGCCAGGTAGGGCTTTCTAGGCAGCAAAGATATCATAATCTCTCCTGATCGTTTCAAATTACCTCTTGAACATCTCTCATTTGAAATGAGACAATTCTTCTTGTAGACGACCTCTTCACCAGTTGAGCAACACTTGTCACAGCAGCGAATACACTACTCGCTCGTCGACCTACTTTACAAATATGGGGCCTTGTTGTGAGTAGGCACATATAATAAAACTGAGGATTTTTTTCTTTCTATCAAGCCATTTGTACACTTTTGTCCATCTCTTGTCTACATCGTCTTTTACAGTTTTTTTACAGAAATTTTACAGCGTTTTACAGTTTTTTTACACTTTAAGGTTACGCTATCACATTTGGCAACACTTGAATGACTACGGATTTGGAATAGAATCTTCCAACCAATGATACCATGTAATCGCTTGGCACAAGATGGATCTTGACACATTTTTGAAGGATTCTTCTAATAACACACAGTGATTGATATTTACACCATAGTATTGGACGTCGATATCGCGATTTTTTTGATGCCCCGAAAAACCCTTCAAATCAAACCGGGTAATGCAATTGATCCTCTTCATATACTAGAGAGGGGAATGGATGAAATAATCAAAAATCATGATACATGATCATATGTATGCATTTTCTGCGTGTACCAACCCATAAGGGCAGCCAACCCAAATACCTATGAACACTGTTTCGGTAAATAATATCTGGTCTACAACGAACTATTTCGAGATATAGGCGCAGAGCCTCCCAAACATTACATACTGTTGCAAGCAGCCCAATCTTTCTCACACCCCCCCCATATAGATTCCCACCAAAGATACTTGCCTCGTATCCTTCCTCATTTAACATATCTTTTACTTCGTAGACATGACTTTCAATTCATGCTATTTTTGTTGCATAGTCCGAAACGATAAGTATGCGATTAATATCATTAACAGATTTGGAAGCACTCAAAATGTTTGAAAAATTGGCTTTCCGCTCTTTACGCGAGTAGCGTAGAGCACGTTGTTGCGCTAGTTGGCGGTATCTCAGCGCCATGTCATCATCAAATGCTTCTAGAAAATATTTAATGGCTACAAAAAGCCTTTCTTCATGTGTAAGACCCTTATAGTTGTCGATAGAGCAGTGTTCGTCCAACAAAAACTGCTGTGTTCATCCTTTATTGAATCCCAACACAGGAATACCATGCCGCAAAGCCTCTCCTGAGTTTAGGCCAAATGTTTCCAGGAATAACGATGGCATCAGTACTATATCAACCTTTTCACGCTTCATAAATGTAAAAACATCTCACTTTGGTTGCATACCGTAATACGAAACCTGGAATGATTTTGTCTCCATAATACATAATTCAAGTTCTTTTCTATATGATCAATCAGAGAAAAAACTGAAGCGGCAGCGATCTTCTCACTCCTTAGCAAGACGCTTTATGACTGAAAGCACTAGATCTATACCTTTTTCTTTTTCTAGTCTACTATAAAACAAAAAATGCACCTGTTTTCACATAAGCCTTAAGACGAGTAAAATCCAAGTACAAATTCTCATTTTAGTGGCAATTTTTCTTGCTCCACCAACACAAGCATCTCCTCTGCTGAGCCCTGTATTTTTTGTTCAAACATCTTGGAAAGCTCTCTGTGTACAACAATCTTTCCTGTGTACCCTATAGCCAAAAGCTCCTGAAATGTTTTTTTAACTCTATGTACGGACTCGTAGACAAACACCGGATGCTCATTATTCATTATTCGCTCAAAGAAGCTTTTTCTTCATTTTTTTGCTGGAACAAATCCTCCAAACGTAAATATTGAGGTATCACAGGGTGTCCCGACAATAGCAGGTATAAGGGCATTTGCTCATGGTAGTATTTCAAATGGTAGTCAAGATTCTCGAGCTAGCTTGATGAGCATTTTTCATGGGTCGGAAAGTCATGGAGTTCACGCCTCAGAAATAACGCCACATGATGTCTTTTCGATACACGACACATAAAAGGCCAATGAGCGATCGTCACTATGACTTGTTAGTGCATAGAATTTTTTATCTTGATAGGGGATATCATACATACGAAACAAATTTTTTACCGTTCTTGTGTCTTCACAAAAGAATACGTCTAGCTCACGCAAAAGCCTTAACGCCCTCAAGGTAATATCCTCTTTATTGCCAATTGGCGTAGGAATAAACGAGAGCATAGATTGCCATTATGTGTTGCTAAAGGGTCGCCGCACACCAAAATGTACTAGGCACCGATGGGATTCGAACCCATGAACCGAGGTTTTGCAGACCTGTCCGTTAGACCACTCCGACACGGTGCCATGGCTTCCACTATAGATATTTACTATGTATATGCAACATACAGCATCACATTTCCTCGCATCCACAATCAATAACTATCATAACAACATCTTCTTAAGACATGTCTAGATATCTAGATAATTGGTATACCTAAAGATCACTTCGCAAATACTCTGGATAAACTCACTCCGCCACAAGTTTTGCGATCAAAGCCTCTACAAATGGCTTATCTTCCTTATATGTCACTCCGCATCGAATATCCTTACTCACCAAGACATCACATTGCACATCTCCTCTGTTGATAAGTGTGTCAATTACTGTTGGAATAAAGAACTCTTGAGAAGATCCTCATTGAATCCCCGCCAAAAACTCTTGGAACTGCTCTTCTAGATGAGCGAATAAGGCTGGGTGACATCATCGGAAATTCATTGAAACAATTTCATCATCTGCAAACATAACCCCCTCCTCATCTCTTATTATTCCGTCGTCATCGCGCTTAATTTTTAAACATTCTTTTACTGAAGCGAGTATCATGGATCACTGCGTTGAATCACCGATATGACATACTCACCTATTTACCGTGCCCCCTTCTGACAAAGTATTTTTGAGTGTATATCCTACCATACACATATGATGTTCATCGACTGTCATTAGTTTTTGAGCTATTTGTCTGAATCCATCTACTCCATAATAATCGTCTGCATTAATAACAGCAAACGGCTCAGATATAACATCTTTTGCGCACAAAATAGCGTGTCCTGTCCCCCATGGCTTGGTGCGTCATTCGGGAATCTGTTGAAACACATACTGCACCTCCAAAAGACGCGCAAATGTCTCATGAAACCTCTCCTTAAACTCTTGTGCGAATTCCTCACGGATAATAAATACAACCTTCCCAAATCATGCTCTTACTGCATCATAAACCGCATACTCAAGTAGCGTCTCTCCATGGGGTCAAAACGTATCTAGTTGTTTTATTCATCCATAACGGCTCCCCATTCATGCCGCTAAAATTAGTAGCGTAGGCTTCATTTTCTATAAATCAATATCTAAAATTAGTTATCAGCAGTATAACTCAACAAATTAATACATCGATGTTTTCACAATATCTATGTTTGCCTGTAACCGAAGCTCTCTTGTCCCAACATCTCGCATTTTGTATGGGCTTATATATGGAAGACATGTAAAATCCGCAAAGAGTTTCTTAAATACTAAACCCACATCAAACTCTCCCGATACATCGTCGGGTTGTAGGCTTTTTGTGTACTCAAAAAATGCCTTGGGGAAAATATACACGCCCGTCATAATTAGGTTGGAGGGAGCATATTCTTTTTTTGGTTTTTCGACCATATCTACTATCACATTATCTACAATTTTCACAACCCCGTATTTTTCAATCTCATCGTGAGGCTTCTCTTCTAATGCATATATTGGGTTTCATGTATCAAGATGGAGTTGTATAATTTCCTTGTAGAACTCTGGTTGAAAGAAATTGTCTCCGAGGGAAACAAGGAAAAACTCTTCATTTACCCGTGCCTCCGCTTGACATGCGGCATGCACCCATCCGAGCTGTTCTTTTTGCTTAATAAACGTCATGTTTGCAAGATTTTTTGGCTTGTTTATGAGCTCCAGTAGTTCTGTTTTATTTTTCTTTTGGAGCAACATTTCAAGCTCATAGTTTTTATCAAAATAGTCCTCCAAAGCTCCTTTTCACTGTGATGTAATCATCACTATATCACGTATTCATGCTCATGCTAATCATTCTACAATATACTGTATTACTGGCTTATTTCATACTGGTAACATCTCTTTTGGAATAGTTTTGGTAATAGGTAACATTCTTGTCCCATACCCTGCCGCAGGAATAATTGCCTTCATCTGCTACGTATCTATAAAAAACTGTTTGGGTCTATACTGTAGAGCCTCTGCCATATGATGCGCATTGATTATAGTAGCTTGCTCAAGATCCGCTATTGTTCTAGCGACCCTCAATAGTTTGTGCGTGATCCTCGCAGACAGATGTAATCTTTTCGATGCTTCTTTCAATAGCCTTTCTGATTTTTCATCACATTTTACATATGTCCATAGGTTACGTACACTTAAATACGCATTTGCATAGATATTTTCACCCTTATATCTTCTTTGCTGAATTTCATATGCCTGTTGTACCGAACTCGCATATTGTTGGTACCTCTCTATGGGTGGAGGTCAGAGAAGGACATCTACCTCCTGTCTAGCAACCGACAACAGTAGATCACATCTTTCACGTCGCGGTCACGATACTCTTGCTTGGTACTTTTTTACTTCATGGGTACTACATACGCATGCGTGCTCTGGATCTCCATAGTATCAACAAGGGCACGCATTCATAGCCGCTATAACCAAACATTGTGTAGGATATCTAACAGATCACTGCGCACGGGATATCATAATATATCCGTCCTCTAGTGGTTGCCTTAGTGCTTCTAGTGTTTCTCTATTAAACTCTGGAAGTTCGTCCAAAAATAAGACTCAATGATGAGCCAAACTCACCTCTCAGGGGAGTAATGATTGTCATCATCACACAATAGCAACTTTTGTGACTGTATGATGCACTTGTCTAAATGGTCTTCTTGTTATCATCGGGCAGTTTGATGATAACTTTCCTGCGACAGAGTATATTTGACTTACCTCAAGTGTCTGCTCAAACGACAATCATGGTAATATACTAGCTACTCACTGTGCTAAAAGCGTTTTTCATGTTCATGGAGGACTTTTTAGGATACAATTATGCGCACCTGCAGCCGCAATTACTAGCGCTCTTTTTGTCTTCTCATGTCCTTGAATATCAGAAAATGTTATTTGAGTTTGCGAATTTTCATGAGACATACTTACAATTACTGCGTTTTGTGCAACACCACCTGTTCTGATTTGATCGTATATACTTACTAATGGGGCTTCTCACCTCAGCATCTGTACAAATGCTTCAAAGTTTTTGTACGCGTATATAGAAATATCTGGAACGTATTTAATCTCTTCCACATTACCATAGGGCACAAAAAAATGCGTATACCCCTCTCTGCATGCAGACAAAACTGATGGCAATACTCATGAGACCGGTCTTATCTCACCATCAAGTCATAATTCTCCTATAAAGATACTTGTCGCACAAATCGTTCTTATAGACTGTTCGCACGGGCACAACAGCATAAATAATGCTGTTGCGAGAGCCAAATCAAATCTTGTTCCTGTTTTCTTGAGATCAGAAGGAGAAAGGTTCAGTATAATCTTACGAGGAGGCATTACTATTCAGATACGTTTGAACACCGCTCTTATTCTCTCTTTTGATTCTCTAATTGCAGTATCTGGTAGTCATATAATTTCTATACCAGGCAGCGCGCTTGCCTGATCTGCCTCAATTTGAACCTCATATCAAACTAGCCCTATATTCATATAGGTTTTTATTTTTGGTATTTGCATGTATTGAACTAATGAAAAATTATTACACGCCGCCTGCAGGCAGTTGTGTGTGATGTTTTTTTGTATTTGCAAATTGTCTATATATGGGCAACGACCGTGCACGGAAGAATGAATTGGACCAGTGTTGTACTTTTGTTTTGTATTTTTGTTTCTTCCCTTTGCCCCTTGAGCATACACAAAAAAAAATTGTCTGCAAGCATGACATTTCTGCTTATTTTAGCCGATATCACATATATCTATTTTCCCCTCTTTCTAGAAAAGATTTACTACAAGATTTATTATTACATACGCCAGAAGGAACACTCATACACCAACACCAACATATATAATAACCCATATTCCTTTTTTAAACTTAGATGCGTCTCCTTGTGCTGTTGCCATAAGATATCCTGCATACAACAAAGCTGCCATAAGAATTGGAGCTAAAATTATCCATAATGTTTCATTTGTAAGCTGTATAGCCTTTATCAAACTATCGCTTGCAACATCTGGTGTGATAAATTCTTGATTATTATTTAGTACGTCTGCCTGACCATCTTTTGGAGGGATTTCAACTCTAATATGCCCATCTCAACCACCTCAGATACCTATATTAAACGCCCCTACCGGCATAGATATGCTAGCCATAGCAAGCGTTACCAGTCACAATACGCGTAAGCAGTTATGCCTCATGTCGTAGCATTAGATAAAGTTTTGATTTGTACGGAAGAATGCTGTAATGAGGTATACAATCATCACACATAGTAATGCCAGTAGTATACCTGCTAATACGTATCCACCTTGTTTTAGGAGTGTTTTCACTTTACCATCATCTCCTCATGCCATGACAATTCCAATACCAACATACATCAGCACTGGCAGCGCCAAAACAATAGTAAGCCTAATCATAAATCTACCAAACCTCACTACTATTGAATCATAATTTCACGCTCATCATCAACCTATCTGTACCCCTCACTCAAAAAGATCCGTTGCCTCTTTATCTGTTGCGTAGTCATAATTAAACACCTGTTCGTATGATTTCTTAAGCAAGTCTCTACTGTCTGCGTATGTTTTTGGGAGCAATCAAAATATAGCTACCAAAGCGCAAAATACTGTAAATAATCAAAAAATCCGTGTTTTCATGATATACTAAATAAGATTAAGAAGATCCTCAGCATCTTTTTTGTCTTTTGATGTGTCTTCATTCTCTTGCTCTTTTATTGTTGCTACTTGCTTTATATATCCAGCTTCTTGTCGTTTCATGAGGTATTTCTTTTTTATATCCATTTTCTTTTCCTCATACTTTTGCTCTATTTCCTGTAGTTTTGTTTTTTCCTTGATTAAAATTGCCCTTAATTTTTCTATTTGCTGTGTATTCATCAGTGGCAGCAGATTGAACCAGTTTTGCTTTTCTTCCTTTGTATCAATAGATTTTGACCTTAGAATCATTTCTACTAACTCTGGCGCATCCTCCAAAAACGCCTCTGGTATGAGATACGTTTGAGCAATATCCCATAAGTCTTGTGGGAGGAATTTTTGGACACTACCAGCTACTCATTTGGTAGTTTTTCCTTCTCATGCCATTTTTCGTCTAGGATGTAGTTAAAGAAAGAAGTTGTTTTTCTAGATCTTGCTCAGCCTGTTTTCACTCTTTCTGCTGGCTCTTGTCTGCATATTCCTTTATTTTTTCGCCGTTTTGGTATGAATGCTTGAGTTGTCTCACGAGCCTCTTCACTTGCGCCGAAGTGTACTTTTTTGTAGATGCACGTGATCATATAAGCTCAACCATCTCTTTGTTGAGAAAACAAAAGCACTATGAGTATACAAATATCTCTTTCGATAGTCAAATTTTATGCAAGAATAACGTATCTATAGTCTATGAAAAGAAGATAACTAGCACACTTACTAGTATTCATACCTTACAAATAAACATTAGGCGCTTATTTGAGGCTATTTTTGATGGCATTGGCGGTACAATACTTAGAAAATCACTTTTTATGGAGATAAGTGAGCATAAGAAGCGTATATCCTCATATATTCATGCTTGATGCGTCGTATATACTGCAATCGGATCGTTTTTCCTTATATCATTCAAAAAAAGGTTTGTGTGAAAAAAAACTATATGCTGAGCCTTTTCGTCCTTATAAATTGCTGTGCGCGACTCAAAAAAGAGTTTATTTAGGATAGCGAATGCTTGTTCATACCGCATGTATACCTCTTTTTCTCCTATTTTTCTTGCCTCACTACTTCGTTTTACGCCAAATAGACATACTATCAGACCTATTATACCTACCAGTAACATGACGTATCTTCGGGAAGTAAAATCTTAATCACTTTAGGGGTTTTTTGTAGAATTGGAATGCTATTTCTTCGAAAAATAGGAATCTTTCTATTAATAAATACTTTCTTTAACGATTTTGATCATATTTTTTCTCATAACATTAGACCTCTAACCTCCCTATATTCACCTAGATTATCTTTTTTTATCCATGGCATACTGCCCACATCTCACCTATTTTCCCAAAACTTCTTTTGTGCTCTTATTAGATAACATTTTCCATGTGACTTAAAAAAATATATACCCTTTATGTATATATGTCATGATGTTTTCTTGTTTTCGAAAAACGAAGCAACAACCCCCAATTGCTTAGCATACCATCAAAATTGACGATGTAATTCAAAAAGTACTGAATATACACCTCCTACTGATGTATCATGCAGTAATACATATTCCTCACAGTCTCATCGTATGGGAGATGGCTGTAGAACACTATAAGACAGTAGCTTTTCCGTCGAATACTCCACATGAGATAAAGCGCTATATAATTCTAAAAATCATGCACCTAAATTTCACATGTATTCTACCTTATCTCATCCTTTGTTTCATGTGTCTTGTATACATTTTCTTATGTAATTCCTTAATGAAACACTACTATCTGTATTAGTCTTGTCTATGACATATGGTATCTTGAGCCATTCTACGCAGTCCATGATAACATGTTTTTGGAGTCTCAGTAATGGACGATAGTGTATATATCATTTCTTTTTTTGGAACATTCTCATGTTTTGCATTCACAAACGCGAAGCTCAACGCAAAAGATGTAATAGCGTTGTCTCAATACGGTCATCCAAATGATGTCATGTACAAATAACCGTATTTTCTCCTAATCTTTTGGCAATAGACTCCAAAAAACAATACCTACTCTCCCTTAATCACGCCTCATTCTCTATTCATTTGAAGCGACACGCTCAAATATACTGCATTCCCTGAGCACAATTTCTTACTAGAAGCTCATCATCTCAGGCTTCTTCTCTCACGTTGTGATGATAGTGTACAACAAAAAGTTTTGATAGATCACCACTTCTTTTCTCTACAAAACTTCTCAATATCCATAACAAAAACATACTATCTGCTCCACCAGAGACCGCAACTATAATATTTTTCTCTATAATTCTGTATGTATCACATAATTCCCATATCCTCTCACAGAGGTTGGATATGCTCAGATTGTTTTTTGTGGTGGTATCAGTATTATTTGTTATCATTTATTGTCAATAGCATCAAATGAAAGATTATAAATTCTCTATAAAAGTCTCTGATCTTTTGCGCCATCCTTGAACAACTGATACCCTACAGTTACATAACAAATTTTCAACAATTCTTCCACTAATTGAGGTCCCTTGAATACAAGCTATTGTAGAACTTGTATGATTAGACAACAAAACAGTGCTTCTTACCATCGTTTCTGCATCATGTACTGTTTGATCTACCTGCGATAGGTGTGGCACAGAATTTCAAGAAACCCTTTCTGTAAGCTCAATTATCGTGAAATGCTTTTTGGAAGAGGAAAGTAGTCAAAATTCTTTTGAATGAGATGATATTATTGTCATATCCAAAAAAGATGAAACCATAGATATTGAGCATGTTATTGTTGAGGCTTTAGTTCTCCAAAAAAGTGTTAAAAGTTTGTGTAGTGAGTGTCAAGCTGTGTCTACTAATGATAGTGATGATGAAGCCGAAACCACGTGAGTAATAAAACGAGTAGAGTAATTTTGACAGTGTTTTTGTATTATTGTTATTATTATATTTTAAATATATAGTATTTATAATAAGGCTGATCATAATGGATATTCTTTTAACAATTGTTTTGATATATATTCTTGGGATAAACATCTTTACGTTTTTTTTGTTCTGATTTGATAAGATAAAAGCTATTCGTATTTGATATCGTGTTTCTGAAGATAGTTTGTTAAAATATTGTTCTCGGGGATGAAGTTTGTGAGGCTTCATAGGTATGCTTGTTTTTCATCACAAGGTGCAAAAACCATCCTTCCAAAAAAGGTTTTATGTGCTCTTTGCTATTCAGGCAGTCTGAGTGCTTGCTTTCGTCTTGTTGCGATCTTTTATGTAGTTTTTGGGAGTATTTTTCTGTACATCTAGCGTGCAATTTATTTCCTATACCACACCCATGTCTATAAAAAAGCACATATTTTTTGTATTGTTTTGATTTTTATTTCCTCTTAATGTCTTTTGTTATGCACAATCTTCATCTCTCGAGCTTACAGAAGTGTATTTTGATGGTACTGATGAGCGAGTAGAGATCACAAATATTTCGTCAGTACCATTTGTGGGAGAAGTGTCTTTGTCTGGTGCAAAATCTTCGTTAGTATCTGCATCTCTTTCTTTGGATCCCTGAGAAAGTATTGTTATTGGTGATGATGGGAAAATGCTTTTGAGTGGGTATGTGTTTATTGGTAATAACTGATTGCAGTTAGCAGATACATCACAGATAAGACTTTGGTTACATGGTCCATGAGTTGATAGTTTTTTTGAAGTTGATAGTTGACTAGTATCTGAGTTAAACAATACACAAACTTCTTTGTGCAAAAGCCCGTTACAAGTTGTTGGAGCTTGTGGTGAACAAGATACACATGGTGTTGTTTCCTGAGTGATAGCAAACCCTTGAATAGTGGGTGAGTGATGGCTGATTCCTGCCTCTGGAGATATTGGTTCGATTGTAGAAAGTGGTGTTTTGTTGTGATCATGAGAAGATACTATACTTACGTGAGATGGTATGTTTACATGAGATGGTATAGATGGCGATATTTTTTTAGATACATGATATTTGGAATGAGCGTCCTTGTGTGTGCCTGTGGAAACCGGTGTAATACAACCTATATATTATCCTTCACCGCTTTTGATTAGTGAAATATATCCATTTTCGAAATATTCTGGATCCTATATAGAAGTGTATGCGAGGGGTTCGTATAGTTGAGTTGTGTTATTTACGTGAGCAGGTGCGTGAGAAAAATCTTTACGTGTACATGTAGATGTGGATACGTGAGTATATATCGTGTTTGCTGCAGGGGAGCGATGAGACTACATACTTACCTGACTTTCATTACGTGATGATGGTGAAACAATAGGCCTTGTTGATGATAGTGCTCATGTAATGGATAGGGTAGTGTATTATTCGGGATCGTCTATAAAATCTCATTACTTTTCGTCGTACTCATGAGATCTTAGGGTTTTTTCTGCAAAATGAGATATCTCTCCTCAATATGAAATGTCTATTATTTCTTCCAATGATACAACTAATGTGTGATACGGTGGGTGTTGGATTGATTTGGAGCGCAGTTCAACATATGCGCATGGTTCGTCTTTAAACTTCAAAGCGGTCTTATTAGACCAGTGATGAAACGAAATGAATGTATCTTCGTACCGCTGTTTACGAGAGTATGGAGATGGTCGCCAGGAGCAGTGATCCTGTAACCCTTGATGGTTTACGTATTCGTGAGAGGGGTTATATACTATTTCACTTACAGTATTGAATGATAATTTACGCGTGTGTCAGACTAAGCAGTTTATTAATTATGTAGATACTACACCTACTAAAACAGTATCTTGATCTAGTAGTTCTACGGTTTCATGCCCGGCAATAACTACACCAAAAACCACACAAATACTTGTACAGCAAGCGGTCTCAAATGCCACGTGAATGATTTCTTGAAGTATTATTGGTGCTTTGCCTAATCCTGCATGAAAAGACGGAGATAATGAACGTATTTTTGTTCGTATTTCGGGTGATGTGATACGTGCTGAATTATTGGGATTGCGCTTAAAAACCTCTAAAAAACACTATCCTCTCAAGTGATGAACATCTCTAGGTAGTTGAATGTATGTATTTGATGGTTGATTTGGTCTTCATAATGGTTCGTGATGTTTGGAGTTATTTCAAGAAAGTCGTCTGTTAGATACTTGGTGTTATTCCTCTGTCAAGGAATGAACTGTAATTTGGCGTGATTGAGTAAATATAAATGCTTCCTCAAGTTATACATGAGATTCTATAGCTGCTTCTTTTGTAAGTAGCTCTGTTCGTGGGGGGCTTGCAGTACCAAAAATATCAGCACCGTCAATAAAAACAACATGATCCAAAACCGCAAAGAGCACAGTTAGTTGAACATCCTCAAAGCAAGTTACCAAAAAAACATCCACATCTTCTGATGCCAAAGACAAAAAAATACAACAACTTTCAAAAGAAATTACTTCAACGGAGCGCATAGTTCAACTCCAAAAAAACTACATACACTTACTTTCTAGTGAAATGGGTGCAGTATCTCATGTATTTACTTGAAATAAACTTCAATTGTTTGATAAAGCATATCGTTCTCTTATGAGTTTTGCTAAACAACAACCTTCTGTTCAAGTTCAAAACACAACCATACCAGTTACTGATATACGTACCTACCTTTCATTGGTACATAATATACTACCAATCCAATCAGACTTATCTATACCGTATAGTAAAGTACGAGCTGATACTCTACGTCAATACTGATATATGTGGGGTGTTTTGTATCGTGGATAGTTGTTTGGGAATGTCTCTGGTAGAGGGGAAATATTTATATTTTTTGTAAAATGTCTAAGCGCTGTTATCTTAAAGGATACTACGGATATAAGAACTTTGGGGATGAACTTTTATTGTTTGGGGTTATCTCATATCTTTCGACATTGTGATATACACACGTGGCTATTGAAACGCCACATATACAATGGCTTCGTGACCGGTGTAAACAACATCAACATCTTTATACATTGCCGTTCTCTGCGTTATCGTTTGTTGCTGCTAATAGTAGAGAAAGGCGATCATTTATGGACAAGGTATTTGGTTGAGGAGAGGTTGTTACGGATGCGAGGCCATTTCCGTATAATGGGCGAAATTATTTGTTGTGATTTTTTAAGGATATTCTGCGATGAAAATACCTGCTTTTGTGAGGGATTTGAACTTTGAGTAGATTATCTACAAAAATACTGTACCGCGCGTTGTTGTGAAAAGCATCATTGATTGTGGTGAGAGAGGAGGACTCATATCGTGTTGCAGAAAAATATTCTAAACATGTTGTTCAATATCATGACTTTGCATATGACGTACTTTCCGGTCTTGATAGTTGTAGGACAGAGAAAATATGAAATGATAATAAAAATGGATATGGTATTATCAATCTTACGCCGTATTTGCGAAATGATGATATTAAAAAACGCATACAATCACTCGTGAATACATACAGTTGATTGCAATGGTATTCGTTTCCTTGAGAAATAGGGGTGGATGATAAGCGACAACATGAGATTTCAGAACTTGTGCCTTGAATACAACGCTTTGACCGGAGTAAATACTCCTTAGAAGAAACAATATCTTTTTTGTCTGGGGCAACATGTGCGTTAGCGAGTAGGCTTCATGTCCTTGTTTGTCTACATCGAGCTGGTGTGCCGTATGAACCAGTAGTGTACCAGGAAAAAATACGCAAATTGGGGTTGGCGTAAGTGTATTTGCTTGTAGTATATATTTATACCTGCGTGAATATTCCTTCTGTAAGGGTGTAAATATTTATATTGGAGAAATTTCAGATGATTTTCTTTCTGATGTGATTTTGTGTTTTCCATTTTTTTTGGGCGTATACAGATTCGTTTTTGATTGCATGAGGTGCGGTGGGTGTGTTTTTGTTGTTGTATGTAGCCCTATATTACTGTAATTTGAGGAGAATTGATTCTGGTATATATTTTTATCAGACAGTCCGTTACTTTGTCGCATGATTTCTCGTGAGTGTCTGTAGTATATGTGTTTGGGTGTGGGTGCAACAGCTGCAATTGGTAGACGAAGAGATTAAAAAGTGGGAAGATAGTTTTTGAACACAAAAGAATATTGTAGATCTTAGTATTGTACAACACGTACGTGCTAATACGTATATTGGTAAAACACAAAAGGGATCAAATATATACCTTTCTTCTTTGCATCCTCTTCCTGTAGGGAAACGTATTCTATTTATGTGTTCCCCTGTATGGGCATACAGACCGTGATGAGACTTGTGAGATGGTTTATGATATCTTTCATGACCATGAGAATGGAGAAAACTTGTTTTGGATGATGATATGCGTTTTCAGCGTCGACTTACGGTTCGTGGAATGCGTGCGTACTGTTTTGTGTGATCCTTTACTGTTTTGGGAAGTGGAGATCTTCCGTTTTGGTATACTATGAGATTTTCTTTACAGAAAAAAATACTGTCATATATAGAGGAACCACTGTATCGTAGCTTACTTTTGTGAAGTACGATTTGAGATGCTTCACAGTTTTCCAAAGAAAAATATCAGCAATTTGTAGATGCGTGACTTGTGCATCTCTTGGTTGTGAGTGGAGGTAATATTGCTTTGTTATTGACTGTTCTCAGTGTGTTGTTGATATGGCTTCCGATTCGTTGGAGATGGGTGTTGTGTATGTGTTTTGTTCTGATTTATACGTATATTTGTGGTGCAGATAGTAGTATTCTTAGGGCGGCCGTAATGTCTATTATTACGTTATTAGCTATTTTGTGAGGCAGAACTATAGATATATGGAGACTTATTGGGTATGCAATTATCGTACTTTTGGTTGTTAATCCCTATTTTTTGGTATATGATTTGTGATTTATGCTGAGTTTTTGATCTGTTGCATGAATTTGTCTGTGGAGTCATGTGTGGTGAAAAAATGTATATATGAGGTATTTGTCTTCTCTTTGGGGCGCTGTATATGGGACTTTACCCATAGTTCTTTTTCTTTGAAATGGATGGAATATTGCTTCAATTTTGGCAAATTTTTGTGTTGAGTTCTTGTATATCTTATTGTATGTGATTATTTTTTTTCAGATAGTAGCGATATTGATGGGATGATGGGTGAGTGATGTTATCCAAATATGTGGTAGTTTTATTTCCCAACTCATTTTTTGGATTGCTGAGGCCGCGGTTACACGAGAAATTCGTCTCGGAACACAGTCTATAATGTATGTGTGTGTTTTTGGGATGGCTTGGTCTGCTTGGTGAGTTCTTGTATATATTTTCTCTCTCAAAAAGCCTATTCAAAAATAAGTATATTAGATTCAAGGGCGCCTGGATTCGAACCAAGTCCTTCGGCTTCGGAGACCGACATGCTACCAATAACACCACGTCCTTGTGTGAATATGGTGTTTTGTATCGATATTCATGCGTGGTGCAAGACCTATCATACCACAAAAATTACAAATAACAACGACATAAGTTGTCACAAAGTAGACAGTGTGTCGTATTCCCCATTAGAGCTGCGAAATTCTGGGTTTTGCGCTCCCGTTCCCGTCGTGTTGTATCGTATTGTATTCATGGGTTTTACTTGAATTGACCATGTGAATGCGTAGGATGCTGTGCAGGGAGCAATCCTTTACTATTTCTTTATCTTATATTTATTTTTCCATGTACAACATGAAAAAACTTCTCGCAGGTCTTTCTGCTGCTGCAGTAGCTGCAAGTAGTATGCTCACTCATGTTGCTGTGGCTGCGTATTCTTACGCTGATGACGCTGAGTATGTTGCAGCATTCAATTGGTTGCACGACAACGGTCTCACAAGTAAGGACACGCCAGAGGCATTTATGCCAGGCAGCACCATGTTGAGAGAACATCTTTCAAGATTCGTAACGTATTTTGGTCTTGGTAACCAGTGTTTGGAGCCAGATATGGACGCATCTTGTGACTTTAGTGATCTCTCTTCTGCAGATGAGACACTACAAAAGTATATTACAACTTCTTGCCAACTCGGTGTACTCAAGGGTTCACAGGGAATGTTTATGCCAGGTAAGTCTGTTACAAAGGCTGAATTGGCAACAGCACTCGTAAGAATGCTTGACGGAGAGAAGTCAGAAGACGGACCAGTTTGGTACGCTAACTACTTCACTGCTGCTAAGGCACTCGGTCTTACAAAAGACGCATCTTGGGCTAACTGGGGTAATCCAGTGTCAAGATACGAGGCTGCTCTCATGCTCTATAGAGCTAGAGATACACAGGCACAGTGTGACTTCGATCCTACAAAGATCGAGAATGATAACGATCTTTGGGATTGGTTGGAGCAGTTGTTCGGTGATGGTACAACCACTACAGGAACAACTGATACAGGAACAACTCCTGTTACATCAAACGGAATGGTTAAGGCTATGCTAAGTGATACAACACCAGCAGGAGGAAGAGTAGCTGGTTTGACGTCATTGAATGTAGCTTCATTCAAGTTGATGGGAGAGAGAGACGACACTGTTCTCCAAACAGTTACTGTTGAGAGATTCGGTCTTAATAGCAGCACGGCTGTTTCTAAGGTAGAGCTCGAGATCAACGGTGAAGTTGTTGGAAAATCTAAGTCACTCAATAGTGATGGGAAGGCAGTCTTCTCATTCTCTAAGCCAGTGACGATTAAGGCAGGTCAACATGTTACTGTAGATGTAGTTGCTACTATTGGTGACTCATCAGGTTCAAGTAACCAGGACTTCAGAATGGGTCTTGTTGCATTTGATACCAACGGTACTGAGGACACAAGCAATCTTCCATTGAAAGGGAACGAGTTTATCGTTGCTGGAGTAAATGGTGCTACTGCTGAGATCTCAAGAGACGGTACAATCTCTGACAAGGCTCTTGGAACAAAGCAAGCAGAAGTTGCTAAGTTCAAGATCAAGAACACAAATTCAAACGAGTCTATTTTCATCAGCCAGGTTTCATTGAAGGATGATGAGAATAACGCAGACGATGATTTGAGAAACTTCACGCTCCTCAAGAGTGATGGAACTGTTCTTGCTACGACAGAGGTAATTCCTAGTAATGCTAACAATCTCGTTACATTCAAGTTCTCTACACCACTAGAAATCAAGCAGGGACAGACAGTAAGATTCAAACTTCTTGCTGATATCGTTGCTGGTGCAGCAGACAATATTGAATTCAAGGTTGATAGAGCATCTAACGTAAAGGGATACAGCTCTAAGCTTGGTCTTGGTATTGCTGTTACCTACTCTGATTATACAACCAATGGTGGACAGCAGTTCAGTATTACGGCTGGTCAATTGACTATCGTAAAGAACACGCTTACACACACGAAGTTGTTGAAGAACAAGGAAGACTTTGTTATCGCTTCATTTGATTTCAAAGTGAAGACAGGTGCAAATCTTACTCTTGAAAACATCGGATTCGTAGTTGCTGCAGATAATGCTGCTGGTACAGGATTCGCTACAGCACTTGCGACTCTTCTTGAGAATGTACAGGTCAAAGTGAATGGTGCACCAAATGATTTGTCTGCTTCTAGTACGACATCTACAGGAAGTGTTACATTCTCTGATACAGACTTGGGTATTCCATTGACAGCAGGTGGTACTACGAAGGTAGAGTTGATTGTTGATAGTGCTAATGCATTCGCAGCAGGAGACCTTAACAAGTACTTCAAGGTAACCCTCAATACAAGTGGTACAAGTAACTTGAAGATCGTTGAGAATGACGACGACAAGGTGGTAACTGATATTACTCCTTCTGTTGTTACTTCTGACAAGATTCAGGTTGTTGATAGTGCTGCTAGTGTTGTTGCTTTGACGCTTTCTACACCATTCAACGCAGTTGTTGGTTCAGAGAATGTTGTTGCTGGAGACTTCCAGATCAGAACAACAAATGCTGGTTCAGTATCTGTTCAGAGTATAGTATTCTCTGGTAATACAAACTTTACTTCTACGCTTATCTCTCAGCTTAAGTTGTGGAGACAGGTAGGAAGTACATGGCAAGAGATTGATGCACAGGCTGGTTTCGATATTTCATCAAGCCTAGTTACGTTTGATAACTTTGACGAGATTGTTATCCCTGCTAGTTCTACACAGAACTTCAGATTGACACTTGATCTCGTTAATGGATCTTCAACTGGTACTATTGCAGCTCTTTCTGTAAATTCTGTAAGTATGCAAGATGGTGAAAATAACGATATTACAGCTTCTAATACATTCCCAGTTGGTCTCGTAAGAGCTATCACAGTAACGACAGCAGGATCACTTTCAGTGACTGTTGACAATACTGATGCTAATACTAACCAGTCTAAGAGTGTAGTTGCTGGTAATACATCTGACTATGTTGCTAGTTACGAGTTTGTTGCTAACAACGAAGATGTTCTTATCAAGGACATGACGTTGACTGCATCAGGTGGATCTGGTGTAAGTATGACAAACTTATCTAGTATCATTAAGTCAGTACAGGTATACGAAATTGGTACAAACGGAGCAACATTGTTGGCAGAGGAGAACACAGTAAACAATCTTGGATATGTTGAGTTCAATGACTTCAACAAGGTTATTCCACAAGGTACAAAGAACTTGTACTTCAAGGTAGTAACTCAGAAGTATGGACAAAACTTCCCAGGAATTGATTACTTGACGGGTATTTCATTCAGTCTTGATATTGCTACGACAGATGCTCAGGGAGTTTCTTCTAATGCAGACATTTCTTCTGCTATAGATACAGCTGACTCTCTTCCAATGTTCGTATTCCCAATCAGAGTGAGTGATATTTCGTTTGTTACATCTTACGCAAGTAGGTCTGTAACAACACCAACATCTCCAGGTTCAGGTCTTAACCTTGCAATTATCAAGGTAACGGCTGACAACTGGTCAAATACAGATTCAAGTGATGGTTCATTGCTTAGCATGTTGATCAACAAGATCAAAGTTAAGAACTCATCATCATATGTTTCTAACTTGACTATGGAAAGAATTGATATCAGTAATGGTACGGTTCTTACAGCTTCAGGTGTAGGTACAACAGCAATCTTCCACCTTACATCAGGATCAACAACTGATAGACAGGTAGGACCTTCTGATGTAGCTTACTACCTCGTCAAGGGTGATATCGGTGGTATCGCGGCAGGATCAAATGCTACGGTAAGAATCGATCTCGAGAACCTTGATAGTGGATCATTCGAGTTTACTCACGATGGTACAAGTGCTGGAACGTATACTGCGCTCCGCCTTGGATTCACAAAGCGTGACGGTATCCCAGTTACAGTTAATAACTAATTCGTAACCTGGTATCGGTACGTGTAGTGCCACGAAAACACCCCTTCCTTGTGGAGGGGTGTTTTTTGTTTTCAAATAATTTGAGATATATTCAAATGATTTGAGAATAGGGGAGAAATCTATATAGATAAGACATATTTGAATGTTTATTCTCTTATGTTCCGTATATGAAAAAATGATGGATGTATATCGCTGTTTTTGTGTGAAGTCTCCTTATGAGTGGTTGTAGTATGCAGTCATTCAAAGATACGGTTGAACAGGGATTGGCGACACTAATGAATCGTGATCAAGCTAATCAACAAGCTGGGAAGTTGACGGATACACTGGGGAGCGTTACTAAAGATACCATTCTTCTTCATTTCGATCAGGAGATTGGGCGCTTAAATCTTTCTCATCTTAATCTTTCGCAATTGCCAGATTTGTGTGAATTATTTTCTGGAGCTCTGTCTTGAGTAGATGCAAGTAGCGTCCAAAGTATAGATCTGTCTTCGAATAATCTAACGGGAGTTGATGTGGACTTGAGCTGTTTTAGCTCTCTTAGCTCGATTGATTTTTCTTTCAATAATATTAGTTCTTTTGTGGGTATTGGTAATATTCCTGGGTTGAAGGAACTCTTGCTTCACAAAAATCAGCTTACTTCGCTTGGTGGCGCACTGTACTTTTCGGGACTAGAACATCTAAACGTGGGATTCAATAAGTTAAAGGAGTTGTCAGGTATTGAGAACTTGTCTAACCTGTCTAGGTTGGAAATATACCATAATAGTATAGAATCGTTGGCAGGTTTGCCGGCTCTCAAAAATCTCAAAGAATTGCGTTTGGAATTCAATAATTTGTTGGATACGTCGATACTCAAGCAGCTCAAGTCGCTGAAAACCATAACTGGTTCTGGGAATGAGAAGTCGGGGACAGGAGCTTTGCAAAAATAATAGCATATGTGACAGCGTCTAGGACAACATTTTTTGCATGATAGAGCTTATATTGAGCTTATTTTTGGGCAGATACAAAACTTATGTGAAGAGCTTCTAGGTGAGTCGTGTGAGGCCGTTGTGGAGATAGGTCCTGGGGAGGGGGTTTTGACGGAGGAGTTACAGCGTTTGGATAGGCCATTGTATGCTATAGAGAAAGACACCAAATTGCAGGGGAGTTTACAGAAGTTTGTGGAGCAAGGTGTGGTAGTTGTATGGAACGATGTGCTGGCTGTTGATCTAGATGCCTTGGCTGAGGAGTACGGGTTGAATCTTTCAAAAACACTTCTTGTGTGAAACCTTCCGTATTATATTACATCACCTATTTTTAGGAAATTTTTTGGAGGGTGATATCCAATGGTTAGCGAGGGCGATAACTATCAGTTACCAGGGGGTGTATTTCTTATTCAAAAAGAGGTTGGGGAGAAGATTATGACGACTGCTACCAAAAAATCATACCTACGGTGGCTGCTCAATAACCAGTATGATGTTTTTTATGAGTTTACGGTGCCACCACAGGCATTTACGCCACCTCCCAAGGTGGATTCTGCTGTGGTGTCTTTTGTTAGGAAGGATAAGCCGATTTTGATGAAAAATGACGATCTTCAGAAGATGAGACGTGTTTTGGATATTATTTCTCCCTACAAGAGGAAAACTTTGGGAAAAATTCAAAAACTCTGTGGATCATCGATTAATATTCCCACGCATCTTTGGAGTAGGAGGCTAGAAGAGTTGGGGTGGGATGAGATGAAAGAAATAGTATATAGTACTTCTTATTCTCAAGAAAGCATTATACCATAAGAGTTTTAAAATTTTTCTTTCCTTTTCTGAGAAGTATAAGTTTGTTTTGTAGGAGATGTTCAGTTCAAATCATTTGGTTGATGTCGGTTGTTTTTTCCTCATTAACAAAGATGGCTCCGTTGGCTATATCTTTTTTTGCTTGACCATTTGATTCGCAAAGCCCTGATGTTACAAGTGCGTCAATAAGTCTTGTAGGTAGGACAGTGGATTGTGTTGTTGAAGTTGCTTTATGGAGCGCTTGTAAGTCTTCTTCTGTCATGGTATTTATGTGGATGAGAGGATTCTCTCATGAAAAAAGTGCGTTTGTAATAAGTCAGGCTTGTTTTGCTGCGACTTCACCAAATATGGTTCTCGTTACTTGGTAGGCTAATGCGCTTTGACCAAATCTTTTGCTTAAATCTTTTTTGTGTTCATCTAGAATAGCTTCTATTTTTTGAGGTGCTTGTAGTGTAAATAACTTCAAGTATTTTGCTACATCTTCGTCGGTGGCATTCATAAAATACTGATAAATAACGAAGGGACTGTTTTTTTCTGGATTCATTCGTAGGGCATTTCATTCAGACTTTCCAAACTTTTTGCCGGTAGAGTCTAAGACGAGAGGTCAGGTGGCACCATATACTTCTGCATCACACTTTTTTTTGATAAGTTCGAGTCATGTTACAAGATTTCATCGTTGATCTGATCCAGCAATCTGATGTCTACATGAATGCTCAGTATAAAGCTTGTAGAAGTCGTATGCTTGCATAAGCATATAACTGAATTCTGTATATGAGATAGACTTGTCTGGATCTTCTATTCTGCGTTTAACAGTTTCTTTGGACATCATTTGGTTTACTGTGATGTGCTTTCCTACTTCTCTGAGGAATTGCAGATAGGTGAGATCTCTATAAAAATCTAGATTATTTTTAACCTCAAAAATAAAATTTGTTCAGGAAATATCTCTAAGATTAGAGAGAATTCTTTGTACTTCGGCTTCAATAGAAATAACGTTGTGTTGGAGTGTTTCTTCGTCGAGAAAACTTCTTTCGCTGTCTTTCCCTCCTGGATCCCCAATCATTCCGGTTGCTCCTCAAACAATAAGAATGAGCTTGTTTCATCTTTTCATATATTGTACGGCGTGCATGATCTGTACAAAGTTCCCTAAATGAAGGGAGTCTGCTGTAGGATCTACTCCTAGATAGAATGTCTGATTTCAACTATTATATATTTCAAAAACATCTTCATTGGTGACTTGGTTGAGAAAACCGCGTTCTTGGAGCTCTTCTTTGAGGTGCATGGGATGTATGAGAAAGGTAAACTAGTATTTGCGGACAAGCTTTGTATATGTATCGCAGTGTGTCATATGTACGCATCTTTACTCAGCTTGCAACCGAGATGTATATCGTCTTCGAGGGGGTCGTATGAACGTGAAAAACAACACAATCCAAGCGTTTGGCTGGGTATCTTCAGGAAAAGTATCCGGACAAACAAGTGATACGAGTAAGAGAACCAGGTACAGGTGAAATTGCGGATGCCATCAGAACACTTGTGCAGTGAACAGAGTTTGGTGAGCAGATGGACCCATTATGTGAGGCATATTTGTATGCCGCATCTAGGGCTCAGCTTATTATGACGCGCATACTTCCTACGCTTGAGCAGGGTGGTATAGTAGTGTGCGACAGGAACGTGTCGTCGGCTCTGTCGTACCAGGGATATGCAAAATGAGCAGGCATGGAGACGGTTCGGTCACTTAATCGCGAGGTGGTAGAGAAAAGACTTCCAGACATGACACTGTATATGGACTTGCCGATTGAGGAGGGACTTGCTAGGACATTTGATGCGGCTGGCGATAAACATGAACGTGAATGAACTGATTTTTTTGAGCGTGTAGCAGAAGGATACCGTCATATAGCCCAACGTGAGCGATTTAAAGATAAACGACATATTGTTGATGCAAGGTGAACTCAAGATGAGGTGTTTGAGAGAGTGGTGGCTTTAGTAGATAATTCTTAGGTAGTATGCATCTTACGTACATTTCTATTTTCCCTGAGATTTTTGAAAGCTTCACGGAGACGTCATTGATCAAAAAAGCCTGTGACAAAGGTGTTCTGGCGTTTACAGTAATCGATCCGAGAGATTTTTGTTATGATAAACAAAAGCAGGTTGATGACGAAATTTATGGTGGATGAGCTGGGTTGCTCATCAAAGCGCAGCCAATTATAGATGCCGTGAAACTTGCTGTGCAACGTGTTTCACAGAGATCTTTGCAAGAGGGAAGGGAACGTACATATAGAATACTCTTTGTTTCTCCTGCACAGGAAGTTTTTGCTCAAAATAGAGCCCATAACCTATCTGAGGTAGATGAACTCATTTTTGTTTGTGGGAGATATGAGTGAATTGATTATCGTTTTGAATTACGGGCAAAGGAAGTTTTTGGTGAACATTTTTTGAAAATTTCTTTGTGAAAATTTGTAACACTTGGTGGAGAGTTGCCAGCTATGACGATGACAGAAGCGATAGTGAGGCTCTTGCCCGATGTTATCAAGGAAGAGCAGAGCCGAAAAGACGAAAGCTACAGTACGGAAATGGATATGGATAACCTTGAATATCCACAGTATACGAGACCTGATGAAGTAGAGGGATATGGGGTCCCTGAGGTGCTCTTGAGTTGAAATCATGCTCAAATAGCGGCGCGGAGAAAAGCTCATATACAATATTTGTCTGATGTATAAGGATGTCTAGAGATAGTATGAAAAAGGATGAGAACAACTTCTCGTGTATGTCGAATGAGGTGCAACATTCTGTGTCGAATAGAAACAAGCTACTCTTTGGTCTTAGACAGGTAGTGAGGTACGCATTAGTGATGACATTGCTTACGATACTTGTTTCTCCTGCGTATTTTTTACACTGCAAAAATAAATCTCGTAATAGAATCGATCATAATACGTGAGCTACTGTGTATTGAACTGAAGATTCTCAAACAGACGCTATGCTGAATGTTATTGGGTGAATAGCTTCTGTAGATGAAGTGAAAAACTTTTTTGCTGAGTTGTGATACGATCCAGAAACGGTGCCTGTAGAAGAATATATGTATCATCAAGAGTTTTCGCAGCGTGTGATAGGTCCTGCTCTTTGGCGCTTCCATCAGGACTTGTATTCTCCTATACTTAGGATTCCATCGGAACGTCAGTTTTTGGTAGATAGTACAAAACATGCAAATACTGTGCCACAAAACCATGCAATTTATTTTTATCGTTTTGGAAACGAACGACTTACGCCTTTGCTTGCGAAGTGAGTCGAGGGGCGTGATTTTGGAGAAGCATATGGAACTATGAAAAATTTTGTACATCTCTTTTTGAAAATTTATATGAGTGAAATGGCTCATGTGAAGCTTTTTGATATAGAAAGATCATGATACTATTTCCATTTTGTCCAAGATATTTTGAAAACCTCAAAACTTGTTTGTGATACTGTGCCATGGCGTTGTATTGATACGAAATGTGATGAAGAGTTGGATGTGGAGAGGTATGATACTAGTTATTATAGGAAGTACTCACTCTTCCCTCTGCCGTGGACAGATGAATCGCTCTATATAGATGGTGCGGGGTATGACGATGTGTATACTGCAAAACATTCGATAGAGTATGAAGCTCATGAGATACAAGAACCCGTTTTGACGAAGCATTTTTTGATGCATTACGTTTTTGCACATCTTGACTGGGATTCGGCACGTGATATCTATGCGACTGCAACATTTTTTGTGAATTATTTTGATACGTATTCTGATCATGTACTAGCTTTGTCTTTTTTGGAGAAGGCTGCAGAAAAATGATCTTTGGCGGCAATGCGAGATTTACAGACACTTTATAGGACGTGAATATACAACGATACAAAAATAGGTGAGCCGGACTATGTACAGGCTGCTTATTGGGAAAAGGTGTACAATGAAACATTGAGAGGAAAGTAATAGATATCTAATGTTTTTCGACCTAATATTTTTCGACGATAATGCGTGAAGGTGAAACATTCCTTTGTAGGAGTTCTTGTTTAATATCATTGACCATGGCAGGCGTGCCGCAAATATAAGCAGCAAAGTCTTCTCACAAAAATTCTAATGATTCGTCGATGCCTAATTGTATACGACCTTGATGGTACATGGGGGGAAGTTGTGTCTCTTGTGAAAGATACAGAAGATGTTTGGTGGTGTCTGATTGTGTAGCAACAAAGAGTTGTTCTACGTCGGGAAGTATGTGTGCGTAATGTCTCTCTCCAAAGAGATTAACAATGCGTCAACTCGATTCGTTTGTTGTGAGTGTGTTTTGGTGTGCGGCTTGTAATAACGAGTAGTTTGGACCAAGGCCACTTCATACAGAAATAAAAAAATAATTTTTGGAAGATTTTTGGTCTATATAGTGTCCGGCTGGTCAGATGAGTGTGACTTGTGCTCAGATGGTTATTCACTTGGTCAGGTATGCTGACATTCATGTTTCGGAAGTCCTTTTTGTAATGATGCCAATTTCTCCGGTAGCCAGGAACTCCTTGTAGGTAGTAGCTATGCTATACGGTTTTTTGTATGGTTTTCCGTGAAGCTGTGTTTCTATGACCACAAACTGTCCCTCCAAAAAAACAAATTTCTCTGTGGGCTTGAAGTATACAAAACTTACGTCTCAGGACGGGGAAAGGGTTATACGTGTGCATACTGCTTGTATTCTTGCCATATTCTATCTAATTTGTTGAACATAATGAATGGTGATTCTTTGATGCGATTATTCGGTGAGACAGGGATTCGAACCCTGGTTCCGTAGAACGGAAACACGTACTCCAAACGTGCGCCTTCAACCGCTCGGCCATCTCACCATAATTATTCATATACTTGCAGGCATTATATTAGCCTGCGAACTTTTTAATTTTGTAGGAGACGTATTTTCTCCGACATGAAGTATGTGCACTGATACGCAAAACCCTATAGGTTGCAAGTGTTCCTCTGTGCTCTTCTTGCGGACAGATGTTTTTTTGTTGTTTTTAAGACTATTTTTTGGAGTGATATGATCTGTATGGTCGTACAAACACTTGCAATCTTGCCAAATATACATATACAGCTTTCCATTGTGTGGACTGGGAAGCGCGTGCTGCCCTGAAACGACAACATGCCAGGGTAGCTCAGGGGTAGAGCAGAGGCCTGAAAAGCCTTGTGTCGGCAGTTCGATTCTGCCCCCTGGCACCATACGATGTCGGGGACTAGCTCAGATGGCTAGAGCGCTTGGTTTGGGACCAAGAGGTCGCGAGTTCGAGTCCCGCGTCCCCGATATTAGCATGATGTCCACCAGTTGATTATTTGAATAAAAAGATAATAAAGGCCAAAAGTCGTTTACAGGCGGGTAGCTCAGACGGTTAGAGCGCGTCTCTGATAAGGACGAGGTCGGCGGTTCGATTCCGCCTTCGCCTACCATACATTTGATACGTGATTAAGCATACATACGAGGTAGAACATCATTGCATACATGAGTAGTAAAGTGGTTTTGGGAACACGGGAGTAGAAAGTTGGCATAGCTGTTTGGTAAACAGCTTGCATTTCGTTGTTAATTTTTTATATAGGACGCACTTACTTTATTTTTTTGTATCACAAAAAATGGCAAAAGTACACGTTAACGTAGGTACCATTGGACACGTTGATCATGGTAAAACCACTACAACAACAGCTATTCTTTCTGTATTAGCGACAAAAGGTCTTGCTGCTCCGCTAAGATTTGATCAGATTGATAAAGCTCCTGAAGAGAGAGAAAGAGGTATTACGATCAATACCGCTCACGTAGAATATGAATCTGAAGTGAGACACTACGCGCATATTGACTGTCCAGGACATGCGGATTACATCAAGAACATGATTGTAGGTGCTGCTCAGATGGATGGTGCTATTCTCGTTGTTTCTGCTCCAGATGGTCCAATGCCTCAGACAAGAGAACATATCTTGTTGGCAAAACAAGTAAATGTTCCTGCAGTAGTTGTGTACTTGAACAAGTGTGATATGGTTGATGATCCTGATATGTTGGATCTTGTAGAAGAAGAGATTAGAGATCTTCTCAAGCAGTATGGTTTCCCAGGAGATGAGACGCCTATTATTAGAGGTTCATCATTGAAGGCTTCAGAGAATCCATCTGACGAGGCTGGTGCTGCTAAGTGTATTTGGGATCTTATCAAGGTTCTTGATGAATACATTCCAGATCCAATCAGAGATACTGATAAGCCATTCTTGATGCCTGTAGAGGATGTTTTCTCAATCAAGGGAAGAGGTACGGTGGTTACGGGTAGAATTGAGAGAGGTGTAGTTAAGGTGGGAGATACGATCGAAATCATAGGATTGACAGAAGAAAACAAATCTACAACCGTTACTGGTGTAGAGATGTTCCACAAGTCATTCGAGAAGGGAGAAGCAGGTATGAACTGTGGTATTCTCTTGAGAGGTGTTGAAAAAGACGAAGTTCAAAGAGGACAGGTTCTTGCTGCTCCAAAGACAGTAACACCACATGCTAAATTTGAAGGTGAGATTTATGTCTTGAAGAAAGAGGAGGGTGGAAGACATACGCCATTTATGACTGGATACAAGCCACAGTTCTTCTTCAGAACAACAGATGTAACTGGTACGGTTTCTCTTCCAGCTGGTGCTGAGATGATTATCCCTGGTGATAACGCGAAGATTATTGTAGAGCTTATCTACAAGGTTGCTATGGATGTTGGATTGAGATTTGCAATTAGAGAGGGTGGAAGAACAGTTGGTGCTGGTGTAGTAACAGCGGTACTTGACTAAGTTTTAGATATTGTTGATCTTGCATAATGCAGCCAAAACAAACTGCACCGAAGTTAAGAATAAAGTTGAAGAGTTATGATATAAGAATGCTTGAAACGGCAGTGGCTAAGATTTTGTGATTCCTCATCAAGTCTGGTGCGGCTATCAAGGGTCCTATTCCACTGCCCAAGCAGAACAAGAAATACACGGTGATTAGATCACACTTCGTGTACAAGGACTCTAGAGAGCAGTTTGAGAGGGTAACGTATACGAGACTTATTGATGTTGTTGAGACATGAAATAAGACTGTAGAGTACCTCCAAAACCTCTCTATCCCTGTGGGTATTTCTGTAGAGGTAAGAGTTTACTAACTATTTTATGCTATCTATACTTTTGCGACATGGCACTAGGATGATTGCTTGTGAAAAAGCAAGAAATGACAAGGATATGGAAAAACAACATATTCGTTCCCGTAACTCTTGTAACGCTTCTTCCTCAAGAAGTAGTAAGAATGAAAACAGAGGAAAAAGATGGATACAAGGCAGTTGTGGTTGGTTGTGGGAGGAAAGAACTTCCTCATAGAACCAAATGAACGAAGACGGTATGGCAACATCTTGTGGAATTCCGTACACAGCAGGACTTTCCTGTGGGAACAGCAATAACATCACAGATACTTGAATGATATGATGAGGTTATTGTGGAGGGCACATCAAAATGAAAAGGATTCCAGGGAGTGATGAAAAGACATAACTTTGCTGGAGGGCCCAAAACACATGGTTCCAAGTTCCATAGAGTGGGAGGATCTACGGGTAATAGAAAACCAAGAAGAACACATAAATGACATCCAATGGCGGGACAGATGTGATCAGAAAAGATTACACTCAAAAAAGTCTCTGTCGTGGATACATTTGTATATGAAGGTCAGCAGGTTGTTGCCTTGAAGTGATCTCTTCCTGGTGCATACAACGGGATTGTTAAAATTCGTTTGGTATAACCTAAATTTGTTGTTTAGTTTTGTAATAATAGTGAGTTGTCATGTCATATAGTATAAACATCTTCACGATGGAGGGCAAGAACGTAGGAACACGCCAGTTACATGCTGAATTGTTTGCTGACCAGGAGGTCAATCAAGCTTTGCTGCATGAGTATGTGGTGATGTATCTTGCAAATCAGCGCATCTCTATTGCTCACACGAAGGGGAGAGGAGAAATTAGAGGATCTGGAAAGAAACTCTATAAGCAAAAAGGAACTGGTCGTGCGAGAGTTGGTGATGCATGATCTCCTATTAGAAAAGGTGGTGGTGTTTCGTTTGGACCAACCAACGAGATTAATTATAGCAAAGAAATGCCTAAAAAAATGAAAAGAAAAGCGCTACAGCATGCATTGTTGCTCAAAGCGCAGCAGGGAGTTGTTTTGGGTGTTGATGCTATCTCACTCACTACACCAAAGACCAAGACGGCTGCTGAGATGCTTGCTCGTTTGGAGCTTTCACAAAAGACAACGTTAGTTATACTTCCTGAACATACAGAGATCGTTACGAAGTCTTTGAAAAATATTCCGTCTGTTACGTATCAAACTGCACAACAAGTGAATGCATATGATATTATGACACACAAGGCGATTGTTTTTGTGGGGACGGCGTTGGATGTCGTGGAACATACACTTTTATCATAACTGCTGCATAAGAGATCATGGTATACGCAACTATTTTGAAGAAGAGAGCAGAGAAATCGACACGTGCACGTACGTTGCATGCGTTTGGTTTGTATGAGATTATTGGTAAGCCATTGGTAACGGAGAAGGCGTATAAGCAGATTGAAGCCCAAAACGTCTACAGTTTCCGTGTGCATGCGACAGCCAACAAGAACGACGTCAAAGTTGCTCTTGAGAAGATCTACGGTGTAGTTCCTCTATCAGTGCGTGTGGTATGTGTTCCACCTAAGGCGAGAACCCAGAGAAAACTCGTAAGAAGAGCATACAAAAAAGCATTCGTAACGTTGAAAACTGGTGATAAGATTGAAATTGCAGCATAGTTTACATCTGTTCTTTAGTTGGTTTTAAGTATCATTTATGGCGACGAAGACCTATAGACCATATACTCCCTCGAGACGTTTCATGACTGGATATGACTTTTCCGGGTTGACTACGTCTACCCCAGAGAAGTCACTTACAGTATCTCTCAAGTCAACGGCAGGTAGAAATAATAAATGAAGAATTACCGTAAGACATAGAGGAGGTGGACACAAGAGATTGTATAGAATCATTGATTTTAGAGGATATGATAAGCTCAATATTCCTGCAAAAGTAGCGTCTATCGAGTATGATCCATATAGAACCTCTAGAATTGTGCTTTTGCAGTATGCTGATGGTGAGAAGAGATATGGATTAGCATGGAAAAATGTCTCTCTAGGCGATATTGTGATGACAGGTGATCAAGCTAAGCTTACGCCGGGTAATAGAAAGTTGCTTCGTGATATTCCAGATGGGTTTTCTGTCTTCAATATCGAGTTTACACCAAATACCAAAGGTAAACTTATAAGGACAGCTGGAGCATCTGCTACATTGACAGGTAAGGATGAGGCGATGGGTATGGTATACCTCAAGATGCCATCAGGAGAGGTGAGAAAGTTTCATGATCACTGTTGGGCTACGATAGGAGTTGTGGGTAATGAAGATCATAAAAATATCGTTATTGGTAAAGCTGGTAGAATGAGATGGATGTGAAGAAGGCCGGTAGTCCTTGGTAAATCGATGAATCCTGTGGATCATGCGCATGGATGAGGTGAGGGCCATACAGATCTTGGTATGAAGGCTCCTAAATCGTTTGTCGGTATACCAGTGCCTCCAGGAAAGAAGACAAGAGATAAGAAGAAGTGGTCAAGCAAGTTTATTGTGTCTCGTAGATAATAGATTGGATACACTTTTATTTGTCTTCGTGGCCAATGACTGTTAAAAATGTTCTGCAACCGATATCTGGACATATGACCTTGAGGCGTGTTGCGAAGGAGGCGTGAGTGACTCCTGGATCGATAACTTTAGCTGCTGCTAGTAAGATTAAAGAATTATTATTGGAAGCGTGAGCGAGAGTAAATAGAGGTATAGTTAAGTCGACAATGAATCCCGATGAAATAAACTGATTCAGAGATATTCCGCCTACCAATTAGTGAAATCATGAGAGATAGGATATTGTTTAGTGTTTATACGTGTTTACTTTAATTATATTGAGTCATTAGATGGCAAGATCTCTAAAAAAATGATTCTGGGTACACCCTAAGTTGCTCAAAAAAATCGAAAAAATGAACCAGTCTGGTGACAAGAAAGTTGTCAGAGTATGGGATAGAGCATCACAGATTATTCCTACTATGGTGGGATATACACTGGCTGTACATGATGGCAGAGGATTTGTGAGTGTATACATTACGGAAGAAATGATCTGACATAGGCTTGGTGAGTTTGCGCCAACGAGAACGTTTAGAGGACATCCATTCTAGATAGTGGAGAAGTTTGTTTATTTACCTTTTGGATATCATCGGTATGACCACAAATAGTTTAACCTGTACGTTGAAGTATGCGCTCTCTTCTGAAAAGAAGATGTCTTTGGTAGCAAAGATGGTCGCTCGCAAACCAGTTAATGAGGCGATGGTGATGTTGCAGTTCCTTCCAAAAAAAGCCGCAAAAATTCTATGGAAGGTGGTGCGCAGCGCTACGGCGAATGCTCACAACAACTTGGGTATAGATACAAAGTCTTTGTACATAGATCGTATAGAAGTGGGTAAAGGTCCTACACTAAGGAGAGTAAGGCCCGCAGGAAGATCTAGAATGCACGGATATGTAAAACATAGATCGTTCGTGAAAGTTATTTTAGCAACTAAGTAGTCTACCGTATGTGATCAAAAGCGCATCCAATAGGATTTAGAGTAGGCGTTAGCCAGACGTGGCCATGTGAATGGTTTGCCACTTCCCAAAAACAGTCTGCAAAATTCTTCATAGAAGATGTAAATATTAGAGAGCTGGTAGAGTCATTCTACTTCAGGGCTGGCATTAGTAAGGTTGTTATTAGGAAGACTGAGAAGGAAGGAGAGGTAATTATCTTTACGACCAAGCCAGCTGCAATAATTGGTAAGGAAGGAAAGAAATTGGCAGACTTTGAAGAAGTTCTTCTCAAGAAAACTGGTAAGGTGTTTAAGGTGACGGTCAAGGAAGTAAAGGTTCCTGAACTCTCAGCTAAGATTATGGCAGAGTTTGCGGCGGTACAGCTTGAGAGCAGAATGCCATACAGAAAGGTTGCTAAGTCAGTTTTGCAAAAGGTTATGGAAAAATGAGCACTTGGTGTCAAGGTACAGGTAGGAGGAAGACTAGGTGGTGTAGATCTTTCGAGAAGTGAAAAATTTACTGATGGAAGAATCCCTCTTCAGACGCTCAGGTCTGATATTGACTACCATTATACGACCGCTCTTACAAAATACGGTATCCTGGGTATCAAAGTGTGGATCTGTAAGGGAGAGAATGTTAAGATATCAGCACAAAAGACGGCAATGGATAAAGTAATACAGTAATATAAATATACGCATATCTTTAGTATCATCTTAGTGACTACACATGGCACTATTAGCACCCAATAGATGGAAATTTAGAAAGCAGTTTAGAGGTAGACTGTCTGGTACATCACAGAGAGGAACGCAAGTTTCTTTTGGTGAGTTTGGTATGAAAGCTCTTTCGAGTGGATATCTTACCAATAGACAGCTTGAGGCTGCCAGAAAGGTTATTGTGAGAGTGACGAGAAAGGTAGGTAATGTGTGGTTTAGAGTCTTTCCAGATCTCCCATATACTAAGAAAGGTCTTGAAATGCCGATGGGTAAGGGAAAGGGAGATGTAGATACATATAGAGTTAGAGTGATTAGAGGAAAGGTGTTGTTTGAAATTAGTTGAGTTGATAAGCAGGTGGCGGATGAGGTGTTTAAGCAAGCAAGCTACAAACTTCCTATCAAGACAGGCATGGTTGTGAGAGGCGAGGTGAAGTAAAGTATGATAATTTATTTTGGATTGTTTACGCAATGGCAAAGAAAAAGCTTAAGAAGGGAGCCCTGACGAGTGGTTCGACAAAAGAGCTTATTGATCAGAGAAATGAACTCAAAAAAGAACTTTTTGAGTATATGCTCAAGAATTCTATTAGGGCCCTCAAACAGACTCACCTCATCAGAGCCGTCAAAAAAAATATCGCAAGAATAAATACAGCTTTAGCTTCTAAACGTGTTGCATAGCCATGGTTATCATAGGAGATAAAAATATCAAAGAGCTCACGGGCAAGGTAGTGAGTGCAAAAATGCACAAGTCACTGGTTATTGCTGTGGAAAGGGTGAAGAATCATCCGCTCTATAGAAAGAGATACACGATCACCAAGAAATACTATGCGCACGATGAGAATAGCGAAGCGCATGAGGGTGATATTGTAAGAATTAGAGAGACAAAACCTATGAGTAAACTCAAGAGGTGGACGTTAATTGAGATTGTCAAAAAAGCATAATTATCTTTATCTTTGAGTTGTGAACCAATGATTCAGAATGAATCTGTCGTCATCGTTGCTGATAATACTGGAGCTACAAGAGCTAAGGTAATCAGAGTACTTAAGTGATCACGTGCAAGATTTGCTACGGTAGGAGATATTGTTGTTGTTGCTATTAAATCAGCATCTCCAAATGGTCAGATTGAGAAGGCGTCTGTACAGTGGGCGGTGGTCGTGAGAGTAAAGAAAGAAATAGCTAGAGCTGATGGTACATATATTAGATTTGATGATAATGCTGTTGCTATTATCACCAAGGATAAAGAGCCAAGAGGAAAGAGAATTTTTGGGCCTGTGGCAAGAGAGCTTAGACTTAAATGATTCAAAACAGTTGCGAATCTTGCTGAAGAAATTATTTAATTTTGTGTCTTTTATATTGTTGCTGAGTGGTGTTCATGAAAAAACTTCAAACAGGAGATAAAGTGAAGGTTATTGCTTGAAAGTTCAAAGGAGAAGAGTCTGTGATTCAGGCGATTTCTGGTGACAAGGTATATCTCAAAGGCGTGTACAGACAGAAGAAGGCCGTCAAGGGTCAGTGATTTGTGGAGAAGGAAGGTCCAATTCACCTGTCAAATGTTGCAGCAATAGATGAGGACAAAGGAACACCCTCTAAGATAGGATTTAAGATTGAATGAGATAAGAAAGTAAGATATACCAAAAAAAGCGGTGCTGTTTTATCGTCTAAGTAGTTTTGTTGATGTCGTTGTACGAAACATTCAAAAAAACAGGAAAGCATGACCTGCAGCAAAAGCTCAAGAAGCCAAACATTCATATGGTTCCGGTAATCAGTAAGATTGTCGTTGCGATGGGTGTTGGATCTCTTGCAACCAGAAAGGGAGTCAAGGATTTTGGTGATCTTGATAAGAACTTGGCAGCAATTACTGGTCAGCGTCCACAAATGATTACCTCAAAGAAGTCTATCTCAAACTTTAAGTTGAGAGAGGGTATGCCTTCTATGCTGAGGGTGACATTGAGACGTGAGAAGGCATATGACTTCGTCACTAGATTGGTAGCCTATGTTCTTCCTAGAGTGAGAGACTTCTCAGGACTATCTGCTAGAAAATTTGATGGTAAGGGTAATTACAATATTGGTTTCCCTTCACAAATTATCTTTCCAGAGCTTAATCCTGAGGAAGTTGGAACAAATATGGGCGTGCAAATCACTATTGTGACATCAACTACTGATGATGGTGATGCAAAAGCGCTTCTCCAGTCACTAGGTGTTATTTTTCAATAGATAGTTTATTTTTGTTTACTATATCGCTTATCATGGCAAGAAAATCACTTATTGTTAAACAGCGTAGACTGCTAGAACTTAGAGAGAAGTGTTGGAAGGAAGGTAAAAAAATGCCGCATCCTACGAAGTTCTACAATAGATGCCAGGTGACATGAAGGACAAGAGGATATATTAGAGATTTTGGTGTTTGCCATGTTGCACTCAGAAGATATGCAAGACTTGGTGTGATTATGGGACTCAAGAAGGCAAGCTGGTAGTATAACAATTGTGTGGATTTTAGTTTTTTGTTGTGTTGGTAATGATTAATGCTCCTATACATGATCTCTTGATTAGAATTAAAAATGCCTACCTTGCGAGAAGAAAGGTTGTGGATGGTGTTGTGTATTCTACCTTCAAAGGGAAAGTGCTAGATCTCCTCAAAAAATTTAAGTTTATTCAGGAGTATGAAGTGATGAGTGAGGGGAACAAAAGAACGGCTCGTATCACGCTTCGTTATAGTGGTGTAAGGCATGAAGATATTCCTGTTATCAACTTCTATTCAAAGCCTTCAAAGAGATGGTATGTCTCCAAAGATAATCTTCCTACGATTGCTGCAGGAAGAGGTATAGCCCTCGTGTCTACAAGTCATGGACTGATGGCTGCGCATGAAGCAAAAAAACTTGGACTTGGAGGAGAGCTTATTGCTGCAATTTACTAGTTTTATATATTGTGTTGTTGTGTGATGTCTAGAATTGGAAAGATGCCTATTATCATTCCAGCAGGCACTGAAGTGACCTTTGCGGACGGTGTTTCCACTGTAAAGTGACCGAAGTGAACGTTGACGTATACGTTGCCGGAAGGCGTTCGTGTAGAAAAGAACGACTCACAAATAGTTGTTTCAATAGTTAGTGATGAGTACAAACATATGCGGGGCCTTGTAAGGACACTTATATCAAACATGGTTGTTGGTGTTACACAGGGATTTGAGAAAAAACTTCATGTTCTTGGTGTAGGGTACAATGCTAAGCTCCAGGGCAAGAAACTTATCCTCAACCTCGGATATTCTCACCCTATTGAGTACGAGTTGCCATCACTTGTGTCGGCATCACTTGAAAAGGACTCAAAAGGTGCAGATATTGTAACGTTGCAGAGTATTGATAAGCAGTTGGTGGGAGAGGTTGCTGCAAAACTCAGAGTACTGAGACTTCCAGAACCATACAAAGGCAAGGGTGTGAGATACTTTGGTGAATATGTGAAGCAAAAGGCGTGAAAGACAGCAGGAAAGAAATAATAGTATATGCTTTTTTATTAGTGGCCATGTGTCATGAAAAAACTTACTACAAGACTTCTTCAAAAGTACAACCAGTACATGAGAAGAAAAACAAGAGTTAATGCTACTATCAAGGCGACAACAGATCGTCCTAGATTGATTGTTGTGAGATCCAACAGATATATCTCTGCGCAACTTATTGATGCTAAGGGAGCTGTATTGGCTATGGCATATGATAGAGATATCAAGGGAGGTACAAAGTCAGAAAGAGCATACAAGGTTGGAGAACGTGTTGCGCAACAGGCTGTTGCCAAGCAATTGACGCAAGTTGCATTTGATAGAAATGGATACTTGTTTCATGGCAGAGTAAAGCAGCTTGCAGATGGTGCAAGAGCTGGTGGATTGCAGTTTTAGTTCTTATGTTGTAGTAAGAAATGGCAGGAAAAAGACCAGATAGAAATGATAAGAAACCTCAGAAAGAGTTTGATGAAGTGTTGCTTGAGGTAAGAAGAGTAACGAGAGTAACAACGGGTGGAAGACAGTTGTCTTTCAGAGCAATTGTGCTTGTAGGTAACAGAAAAGGAAAAATTTGACTCGGTGTTGCTAAGGGGCAAGACGTAAGTATTGCCGTAAGAAAAGCTACGCACGAGGCATACAAAAATGTTATTACAGCACCGATTACCGAGAACGATAGTATTCCTTATGCTGTTACTACAAAGTATAAAGCTGCTCAGGTAAAACTTCTTCCAGCTGCTTCTGGTACTGGTCTCAAGGCAGGTTCCTCTATTAGACCGCTTTTGGATCTTGCTTGATATAGTAATATCCTTTCAAAGGTTATGTGAACAAACAATAAATTAAATAATGCTATTGCTGCGTTGCAGGCGTTATCTACCTTCAAGGTACAGAGATCGTCAAAGGGTATTAAGGTGTTCGCTGATAAAGCTCCGGTCGCAGATGATGCAACAACTGAGGCAGAAGCTGACGATGGACTGGTAGATGTTGTAAGATCATAGGTACAGTTATTTATTTTTGTTATTCAAGCGCTATGCTTGTACACGAGCTCAAGAAATCTACAGGATTTAATAAAAAAGCCAAAGTACTCGGAAGAGGAAATAGTTCTGGCAAAGGAAATTACTCTGGTAAGGGACTTAAAGGTCAAGCCGCTAGGTCTGGAGCTAGTATTCCGGCTTGGTTTGAGGGAGGACAAACGCCTCTTATTCGTAGACTTCCTAAGTTAAGATGATTCAAGAGATTCCATAAGTTTATTGATGCATACGAAATCGTTAATTTGGATCGTTTGGAGGCAGATGCTCGTATTGGATCTGAAACCACGGTGACCAAACAAGTGCTTGTAGCAACATGACATATCTCTTCAGTTACTATGCCTGTCAAGGTGCTTAGTAGAGGAAAGCTTACTAAGAAGCTTGTATTTGAAGGACTGGATCAGTATAGTGTTACTGCTCGTAAGCACATTGAACAAGCAGGGGGATCGATCGTATAGGTTCTTTTGTTTTTACTTCTTTCCTCAGGGAAGACATGCAAACCATCTTGCAGTATATGAGTGATATCTTTGCAAACAAGATACTCAAAAGAAAAATACTATTTACCTTGGGTATTCTCGTACTCTATAGGGTGCTTGTGTTTGTCCCTGTGCCATTTGTTCATATAGATATCTTGCTGAGCAAGACGCTTGAGTCATGAGGAGGTCTTGAGTTTTTCGCCATGTTATTGGGAGGAACGTTAAATAACTTTTCACTGATTGCAGTATGATTGACACCATACATTAATGCATCTATTATTACGCAGCTTATGACGGCTGTTTTGCCAAAACTTGAAGAACTTCAAGAACAATGAGAAGCAGGAACCCAAAAAATTCAGCAATATACGAGATGGATGACCTTCCCTTTGGCGTTTTTGCAGTCTACGGGTATGGTATTCTTCATCAACTATCTTCTCGGAGGTAATGTGATTGAGACAGATCCAGTAACGATTCTGTTTACAGCGTTTGCTCTTTCGGTTGGTTCTGTGATGTTATTGTGGCTTGGTGAGCTGATTACTGAGAAGGGTATTTCAAATGGTATCTCGTTATTGATCTTTTCTTCAATTGTTGCTGGTATTACGGGACATGTCTATACATATGTTGGTGGTTCGTTAAGTTTCTTTGATACGACGATATTTATGCTTGTGATAGTTTTGGTGTTGGTGGTGCTTTCTGTATTGTTGATCAAGACAAGAAAAGATATTCCTGTAGTCTATGCTAGACAGTGAAATGTTCAAGAGACTGCTTCATTGCCGATCCCACTCAATCCTGTGGGTATGGTTCCTATTATCTTTTCGGTGGCGTTTACGACATTCCCTTATCTCTTGTCCCAAATGGTCATCAACTTAGGTAGTCAAAATCCTACGATGCAATGACTAGCAAAATGGGTAGAGATTAACTTCAATATCTATAGTCAGCAACCGAGTATTATTGTTATCTTATTCTACTTTGTGCTTATTGTATTGTTCACCTTTTTCTATGCATTGATTACCTTCAATCCTGAAAAAATGGCTGATAATATCCAGAAGAGATGAGGATTTATTCCTGGTATTAGACCTGGTGAAGAGACAGCGAAATATCTCAATAAAATTTTGATGCATTTGTGTTTGTGGTGAGGAATTGGTCTAGGTATTGTTGGTATTTATAGTTATATCCTCAATTATTTGCCATTTATTCAGCAGGTGACACAGTCGATAGGATCAATTCCTGTGATCGTTTCATGATCATGAGTGATTATTATTGTGGGTGTTATGCAAGAACTCTTCAACAAAATTAATGCAGAGTTGTTGATGGAAAAGTACGATAAGATATAAGTCTTATAATAGCTAATGTGTGCAAGTACTTGACTTGCATTTCTGATGAGTTTTGTTATACACAGTTTTGTATCCGAAGACAGCAGGTGGATGCGTATGCGCCCATAAATCCTGCCAAGGTAGCCAGTTTACGTATGTTTACTACAAATGAGACACTTACTGTCTTGTTTGGGGTGACTATGAAAAACCGACACCTTGTCGAGTTTTTTTATTTTTGTGTGTTTGCAGTATGCCGCTCCTAAAGAAACAGAAGATTGAGCTAGCAGGCGTCTACCTTAAGCAAATGCAAGAAGCTCAAAATGTGGTTGTGCTTACTATGAAGGGTATTCCAGTTAATGCTATGAGTAGCGTTAGAATGGATCTCGATGATGCGCAATGACAACTAGCGATCGTAAAGAAGAGAGTATTGGCAAAGTCGCTTGGGAATGAGTTTGAGGCAGTTCCAGTGGAAACGCTAGAAGGTTCGATAGCCGTGCTCTATACGCACAATGAGGCAGATATGTATGCGCCTCTCAAGGTTATCAATAAATGGAGAAAGAATCGAAAAAAAGATAAACTTGAATATGGGTTTGAGTATGTTGGTGGATGGTACGACAAACAATGGAAAGATAGTTCGTATGTCGGAGCTCTTGCGGATCTTCCTACCAAGGAAGAGCTTGTCGCGAAATTCCTCTTCTTGTTGAATCATCCTGTATCTTCATTTGCAAGAGCGATGAAGGCTATAGCGGATAAACAATGAGGATGAGCCGCGATCGAGACGCCAGTGTCTGCAGAAGTGCAACATGAGGTTTCTGCTGTAGAGCAGTCCGCTAGTGAGGAACAGTCGGCTGTTGTAGAATCTGTAGAACCTATTACTGAAAATCCTGTAAGTGATGAGCCTGTGGGCGAAGAATCGCCAAGTGAAGAAGTAGCATAACAAGATTATTTGTTTTTTATTATTTATATGTTGGGTACAATGACGTTATCAGACAACGCTCAAAAAGTATTGGATCTCGTAAAGAAGCTTTCAGCTATTGAATTAAACGAGCTTGTTAAGGCTCTTGAGGAAGAATTTGGTGTATCAGCTGCGGCGCCAGTTATGATGGCTGGTGGTGGAGCATCTGCATGAGATGATGCAGGAGGTAGTGATGGTGTAACTGTAGAGTTGGCTGAAATCGGTCAGCAAAAAATTACAGTTATCAAGGTTGTGAAAGAGCTTCTCAATCTTGACCTTAAAGCTGCAAAGGATCTCGTAGAGAAGACGCCAGTTCATGTTAAGGAAAAGGTACCTATGGAGGAGGCTGAGTCTATCAAGGCAAAACTTGAGGAGGCTGGAGCAACCGTGAAGTTTAAGTAGGACGAAATCTTGTTTTTGTACTTTTAGTTTATTATTGTGCCTAGCGCATGACTACAGCAACCGCACAACTCTATATCGGGCACCCAAAAAATGTCTCAAATCCTAAGACGAGAGACTACTGGCTCGATGTGTATAATGGTGTTGTTGTGTTTGATCCTCAAGTGGTTCAGGCCCAACTCCAGGAAGCTAGAGATCAAATAAGAAAAGCAAAGGAGGCAAAGAAAGACATATTGGTGCTTTGTGAAAAAGATCTCTACAAAGAAGAGATTGAGGCGCTTGCACAAATACATGGATTTCACTATCTCAATCATAAAATTCCTTCGGGAGTTCTTACAAATTTTGATACGTTGTTGTTTAGTATCAAACATTTGCAGGAGTTGAGATCGTATGTCAAAAGCGAATCGTTTACTACGCTCACCAAGAAAGAACAAAATATGAAGATGAGACAGCTCAAGAAAGTTGAGCAAGTCTATAAGGGTGTCCTTAATCTTCGCAAGAAACCGGATTTGGTAGTAGTGGTAGATGGGCAGTTTATGCAGAAATTCTTGCATGAGATCCAAAAAATTCATGCAGAGGCTATTGTGCTTGCATCGTCTAACTTCGATCAGTGGTTTTCTAAATATTTGGTGATGTGTAATGTAAATAGTCACCAAAGTATTGATTATGTTATGAACTACCTCTTTAGCTAAACCATTACTACATGGTTGATCAGGCAAGAGAGCTGGATGGGCTACTCAATGATGAGTATGTACCGAGCAGCGTCGAGAGGAAGAAGGCTGTACTGATGTATTTTTTGGTTGGTATTATCTTAGCGCTTTCCAAGGATAAGATTAGTGTTTACGAGTTTTTTCATCTCAAACAATCGTTGGGATGGTGGACGGTTTTCTTTATCTGTATGGTCTTTGGTGCGGTGTTTTTGTTCTTTCCGTACTTGTGGATTATACCGCTTTTGTTGTTCATTGTGTTTGTAGTGGTGTGGTGTATCTTTTTGAAACAAGCTCGAGAGTGACAGTATGCTCTTGATGAAAACAAAGTAGTAATGCCGATATTCTCTGGATTTGGAGAATGGATGTTATCTATCTTTGAGCTTGATGTGTTTGGTGCTCCGGCTGCTACAACAAAGCCTTCGGAGAAAGAAACTGCGTCGTGAACCAATTCTTGATCAGACACTTCTCATACACAATAGATTTTAGATTATAATCGGTTAGGGAATGACAATATCAATGGACCAATTGAAAGAGCTTAGAGCATTGACGCAGGCTCCTTTGGGAGACTGTAAGCAGGCACTCGTAGAAGCAGAGTGAGATATTGAAAAAGCACAAAAGATTTTGAGAGATAAAGGAGCTATCAAAGCTGGTAAAAAAGCTGATAGAGAGACGAACGAGGGTATCGTGGTTATTAAGCATATATGAAATAAGATTGCGGGTGTAAAATTTGCGTGCGAGACGGACTTTGTAGCAAAAAATGAGACGTTTAGGGGAATGGCTCAACAAGTTTTGGATATTGTTGCAGCAACGGCTGATGAGGTGACTTCTTGGGAAGTTGTTTCTGATGCTGCTAAACAACAGATTGATACTATGATCAAAGATAATTTCGTGACTATGGGTGAAAATATGCAAGTGTTGGATGTTTTTGTGACGTGACGTCAGGGATATATTTATACGCATCCGGGAGATAAAATTGCGGTTGTAGTGTTTTATGAGGGAGATGAGTCTCTTGCGAAGGATGCGGCATTGCAGGTAGCGGCTATGAGTCCAGAATATCATAGAGTAGAGGATGTTCCAGCGGATAAGGTTGCTCAAATGAAACAAGAAATGCTTGCAGATCTTGCAAATGATACCAAACCAGCGGATATCAAAGAAAAAATAGTAGAGTGAAGAGTAGCAAAATATTTTGGCGAAATTGTCTTTATGGAGCAGCCTTCTATCAAGGACGAAACCAAGAAGATGAAGGATCTTTTGTGAGATAAGTGTCGTGTATCTGGATATATCAGATATGCTATTGGATAAAGGATTTTATTTTTGTAGATATGATCGTATATGAACAAGAGGTATGAGTTAGTTGTGGTAATTGATCCAGTACTAACAGCAGATCAGATGTCAGCGCTCAAGGCAAAAATCGTTGAGACCATTGGTAATGTCCTTGATACTGATGATATGGGGCTGCTTCCACTTGCATACCCGGTGAACGGACAACAACAGGCGTACTTTGTGTCATGGCATTTGGACCTTGATCCAGCGCAAGTTGCTGCATACTCACATGAGTTGCGCATCACCAGAGGTATTCAAAAGTTTTTCTTTTATAGTCTAGGTCAGCAGAAGTTCCTCAAATTTGCAGAGGTTACCAAGGCGTACGAGGCTATTAAGGAGAAAGATGAAGAAGCGTCAGCGGCAGCGGCGGAAATTGCTGCGCGTGCGTAGATTCAGTTTTTGATTTTATTTTTTGACCTCTAGTAGTGATGTTTGTAAAAAAGAAAGCGTTTCTGACGTCTACTGAACGCATGGATCTTATTACATGGAAGTCCACAGCATTGCTTAAGACGTACATGACAAGATTTGGTGCGTTGAAGCCAAGAAAATTTACAGGTAACTCTGTAAAGCAGCAGAAGCTTGTGAGACAGGCAGTATTGAGAGCAAGGGAACTTGGTCTGTTACCATATATCAAGTAGTTTACGTGGTGTTGTTTGTTTTATTTCAGTAGTGCATACTCTCTATGCCAGGAAAACTTAACAGGATCAGAGCTATTAAACATAGACCTAGACACAGAAAGCATGGCTTCTTATCCAGAATGCTCACCAAAAATGGAAGGAATGTTCTTGCAAGAAGAAGGCTCAAAGGAAGACATCAGATTGCAATCAGAAGGAAGAAGAAGTAGAACAATCACTTCCTTTATTTTTGCGTAAACGCGATATGTTTATGCGTCTCTCTCGTCCCGCATTATGTACAAGATTCCCATATCGTATGGGAAATTTTGCTTTATCTTCTTTAGACGTGTAGTTCATGGCAAAACACATGGCGAAGCAAGCTGTTCCTACCATTACGACCTATGGTGAACATAACGGTAGAGTCTTTTTGTCGCAAGCAAAGAAGTTTGCTGATTTTCCAGATCTGCTTGCTACACAAAAAGACGGCTTTACACAGTTCGTTGAACACTATTTGGCAAAACTGTTTGAGGATATTACACCTATCCGTGATATTGCTGGTGATAAACTCGAACTGAGTATCAATGATATCAAGGTATCAGACCCAATTGATCCCGTAGAAATTTGTAAGCAGAAAGAGCTCACCTATGGTGGAATTGTGTCTGGTAAAATGAGGCTTGTGGATAATGAGTCTAAGAAGGTGCTTTTCAATAAGCGTGTGAATATAGGTATTTTGCCACTCATGACGAAGTGGGGATCGTATGTGGTCAATGGTGTAGAGAGAGTGATTATCTCTCAGGTCATAAGATCGTACGGTATTTTCTATAGTTTTGACAAGAGAAATGTTACACAAGCATTTAAGATTATCCCTGAGAGAGGTTCTTGGATAGAGATATTTACTGAGAAATCAGGCGCTGTCGTTGTGAGAGTAAATAACTCTAGAAAGTTTTATGTAACGTCATTGCTCAGAGTGTTTGGTTTTGAGACTGATGAGAGTATCAAGACGTTTTTTGAGGGTGTGCTGGATGAGGAAGATTTTGATTATATTGGACATACACTTTCCAAGGATACGGTATCAACAGCTGAAGAGGCGGCAGTATACATCTACAACAAAATGAGGCCAGGAGAAATTATTGATCCAGAGAGTGCTATGGATTATGTGAAGTCAATGTTCTTGTCTCCTGAGAGGATGTACTTAGGTAAGGTCGCAAGACGCAAGATTAATGTCAAACTCGGTCTCAAAAAAGACGAAAATAAACCAGAAAGTCACTTGTTTGATGCTGAGGATATGATTGCGGCGCTCAAGTATCTTATTTGTTTGGCAAACAAGAGAAGAGGGTACTTCAACGATGATATTGATCACTTAGCAAATAGACGTATTAGAGGTATGGGTGAGACGCTTTATGCGCATCTTACGCCTGTGATGAGGAAGTTTGTGAAAAGTGTGAGAGGAAAGTTGAGTATTTTGAATACAGAGGACCAGATCAAACTAACGAGTTTGGCAAACTTCAAAATCATAGATAATTCTATGAAGAGCTTTTTTGCTACTTCTCAGTTGTCACAGTTCTTGGATCAGATCAATCCGTTAGCGGAAATTGAACATAAGAGAAGAATTACAGCGCTCGGACCTGGTGGTCTCAAAAGAGAAACGGCGACGTTTGAAGTACGTGATGTGCACCAGTCTCACTATGGTAGAATTTGTCCGATCGAGACACCTGAAGGACAGAATATTGGACTGGTGGTCCACCAGGCGCTTTATAGCAAAATCAATGAGTATGGTTTTGTGGAGACACCAGCGATCAAAATTGCGAGAGAGTTGCCAGCAGTTGCTGCTCAACTTATCAATAGAATTGCTGATATAGATATCAAGTGAGATAAGGGCAAGATTATCGTCAAGGATGGTGAGTATATTACGGAGAAGATCGCGCAAGAAATAGAAAAACTCTACAAAAAGACGGGTGGAACGGTCAAAGTAAGACCATTCCTTACGGATGATGTAGAGTACATTTCTCCAGAATACGATGAAAAATGCACAATTGCCGATCTTTCGTTGCCGCTGGACGATCACAAAAACATCTTGAGTAAACGTATTCCGGCGAGACATTATATGGATATGGAGATTTTTCATGTGAATGATATTACGCATGTGGATGTAAATGCATCTCAGGTATTTAGTGCTAATACGTCGATCATCCCGTTTGTGGACCATGATGATGCGGTGCGTGCGGAGATGGGAACAAACATGCAGCGTCAGGCTACTCCACTCATGAAGCCAGAAGCTCCGCTTGTGGGAACAGGTCTTGAGGCGGATATTGCTGCCATGACATATGCGGTAGTAACAGCAGAGGATGCTGGAGAAGTGATTTATGTAGATGGCAATAGAGTAAAGATCAACTATAAGAAGCAAGGTATCAAAGAATATGAAGTACTTACATTCAAGAGATCAAATCAAAAAACTGTTATTCACCAAATCCCTAGAGTAACACTTGGTCAGAAAGTCAAAAAATGAGATGTTCTTCTTGAGTGACCATCTGTGGTTGATGGTGAAATCTCTCTTGGAAAGAACCTCAAAGTCGCATATATGCCATGGGAGTGATACAATTATGAAGATGCTATCGTTATTTCGCAAAGACTTGTGAAGGATGATGAGTTGACGTCTGTGCATATCGAAGAGTATGAAATCGAAGTAGCAGATACCAAGCTTGGGCCTGAGGAGACAACAAACGATATTCCAGGTGTGTCTTTGGCAAAACTAAAAAACTTGGATGATGATGGTATTATTAGAATAGGAGCAACTGTGAAGGGATGAGATATTTTGATTGGTAAAATTTCACCAAAAAGTGAGGGAGAACTTTCTCCTGAAGAGAAGCTTATTCATGCTATTTTTGGAGATAAGTCTAAGAGCTTCAAAGATACATCACTGTATATGCCAGCAGGAAGCGAAGGTAAAGTAATTGACGTGATTGTGCTTGATGCTAAAAAATGAGACAACTTAACCGCTGGTGTGAGAAAGAAAATTAAAGCATACGTTGCGATGACTAGAAAGATCGAGGTAGGAGATAAGCTTGCTGGTAGACATGGAAATAAGGGTATTATTTCTATTGTGGTTCCTGAAGAGGATATGCCATACTCTGAAGATGGACATCCTATAGATATTATCCTCAATCCACTCGGTGTTGTTTCACGTATGAATATTGGTCAGACGCTTGAGATGCAGTTGGGACTTATTGCCAAGGCGTTGGGCACCAAGTTTGCGGTACCACTTTTCTCTGGGTTTGGTGTGGAAGATATTAGAAACCTTTTGGTCCAGATTGGATATCCAGAAGATGGAAAAGCAACGATTTATGATGGAAGAACATGAGAGGCATATAGAGATAGAGTTACGGTCGGATACATGCATATCTTGAAGTTGATCCACATGGTGGAAGATAAGATACATGCAAGATCTGTTGGTCCATACTCACTTATTACGCAGCAACCACTCGGTGGTAAGGCGAGAGAGTGATGACAGAGATTTGGAGAAATGGAAGTGTGGGCGCTTGAGGCGTACTCTGCAGTATATACCTTGCAGGAAATGTTGACGATCAAGTCAGACGATGTGCAAGGAAGAAATAAGAGTTATGAGGCTATCGTGAAGGGATGAAAGATCAAATTTACAGGTATTCCAGAGTCATTTAATTTGGTTATGTACTTGTTCAAGGGACTTGGTCAAAATATTATTCCACTCAGCAAAGAGCAAATTGATACAATCCATAGAGAAAGAATTCAAAAGATCGTTGATCTAGGTCTCAAGGGAATTAGAGGAGAAGAGGTCTTTGACGAGGGTGAGGTTGGTGTTGCGAGACTGAGAGAAGAAGAAGAGGAAGATAAGAAGGAAATTATGGAAAACGTGGTAGAGGATCTGATTGACCATGGTGATATGGACGAATAGTTTACTGTTTTACTCTTATTTGTACCTTTCATGATTAGAAAGCATTTTGACGGGCTACAAGTCGTGTTGGCGTCGCCAGAAGATATTATATCATGGTCACATGGTTCGGTCGAGAATCCTGATACCATCAATTATAGAACGTGAAAGCCAAAGCAAAAAGGTCTTTTTTGTGAGGCAATTTTTGGTCCGCAAAAAAACTATGAGTGTAGTTGTGGCAAATATAAGGGTGTAAGGTACAAGGGTATTGTTTGTGAGAGATGTGGTGTAGAAGTGACGACGTCAAGAGTAAGAAGAGAGCGCATGGGTCATATTGAACTTGCCGCTCCTGTGGTACATATTTGGTATGTCAAAGCGACGCCGAGTAGAGTTGGACTGCTTCTCAACCTTTCTGTGAACGATATCGAGAAAGTACTCTATTTCGTCAAATATGTCGTGACGGATATCAATGAAAAACAACACAAAAACGTGATTGCTAATCTTGATAAAGACTACCACAATAGAGTCAATGAACTTGATAAGATCTATGAGGATGAGAAAGCAGGACTGAAGAAAAGAAAGTTTGATAAGGCAAAAGATGAGCAAGTAGCCGATGAAGAGATTAGAAAGGCATACACTACCAATAAGTCTCAATTGGAGAAAGAATATAGCAGAGTGAAGTCTATTTTGGCAAATCTCAAGGTGTGAAGCACGGTTTTGGAGAGTGATTATAGAAATATTTTTTGGAGATATGAGGGTACGTTTACGTTTGCGTCTGGTTCACAGGCTATTTTGGCATTGTTGAAGCAGATTGATGTAAGCGCAGCCATCAAGGTGATTTTGGAACAGTTCTCAAAGTTTAAAGGTGAAGAGAGAAAGAAGGCATACAAAAAACTTAAATTACTGATTAGCTTGTTTGTGTCTGGTGTAAGGCCAGAATGGATGGTGCTGACGCACTTGCCGGTTATTCCACCGGATTTGAGACCAGTTGTACAGCTTGATGGATGAAGATTTGCATCGTCTGATGTGAACTTGTTCTACAGACGTGTACTCATGAGAAACTTGAGACTCAAGAAAATGATACAGGTTGGTATGCCAGATGTAGTTAAGAAGAATGAGATTAGACTTTTGCAAGAGGCCGTAAACAACCTGCTTATTGGCGAAAAAGCGAATGCAGGTAAATATGGCGCTGGTGTCAAAGTGTTCAAGTCTCTTACGGATATGCTTTCTGGTAAAGAAGGTATCTTTAGAAAAAATCTTCTTGGTAAGAGAGTAGATTATTCAGGACGTTCAGTAATTACGGTAGGTCCTGGTCTCAAACTCAATGAGTGTGGTCTTCCGTTGTACGTGGCAGTGAAAATCTTTACGCCATTTATTATTGGGAAGTTGATTGAAAGAAAAATCGCACATACGCCAAAGCAGGCAGAAAAACTCATCAAAGACGAAAGTCCCTTGGCGCTGAAGATTCTTGAAGAGGTGATAGAAGGAAAGTATGTGTTGCTCAATCGTGCGCCGACGTTGCATAGGCTTTCTATTCAGGCTTTCAAGATTAAACTGATGCCAGGAAAGACGGTGAGAATTCATCCGCTTGTTTGTCCTGCGTTTAATGCCGACTTCGATGGAGATCAGATGGCCGTGCATTTACCACTCTCTGAGGAGGCGCAGGCAGAAGCAAAAAACATTATTGCTTCCGACCAAAATGTTTTGAAACCAGCCTCAGGTGAACCGGTTATTACGCATGTGCAGGATATGGTACTTGGTATCTACTACCTAACAGATCCTACAGGTGGTGATGGACAGCTTAAATGAACGTTTGGTAGTATAGAAGAACTTTTGCATGCATACTATAGTGACGACGTACATATCAAGGATAAGATACGTTTGCGTTATGAGGGAGAATATATTGAGACGACGACAGGAAGAGTAGTTTTCAACTCACTTCTTCCTGAGAAGATTAGATTTTTGAATGAGACGGTAGGCAAAAAATGACTCAAAAAAGTCCTTGATAAGGTTTTTGATACCTATGGAAGGGCAATGACGGTTACTGTTGCTGATGATCTCAAAGATGCAGGGTTTAAATTTGCAACATTATCATCAGCTACTATCAATGTTTTTGATATGGCTGTACCAAAAGAGAAAGAACAGATTTTGCATACATCAGGTGAGCTGGTAAATGAAATACATAATCATTGGTTTAGAGGCTGGCTCTCAGATGATGAAAAGCATAGACTTATCGTTACGTTGTGGTCAGATGCAAAAGCTGAGATAGAGAAGCTTGTCAAACTCTCGTATAAGCCGGGTAATCATGTGTATAGTTTTATTGATTCGGGAGCGAGAGGTACGTGGGGACAGTTGACGCAGATGGCTGGTATGAAATGACTTGTGGCGTCGCCATCGGGAGAAATTATTGAGTTGCCTATCAAGGCGTCTCTTCTTGAGTGATTTACACCAATTGAGTACTTTATTTCTGCCCATGGTGCTAGAAAGGGTAAGGCGGATACAGCCCTTAGAACGGCAGAATCAGGATATTTGACGAGAAGACTTGTGGATTCGTCACAGGAAATTATCGTAAGAGAGCCGGATTGTGGTACTGAAGACTATATTGTACTTACCAAAGATGAATCAGAAATTAGAGGAGAACCGTTGTTTGATCTTATTTTTGGTAGAGTTGTGGCTGATGATGTGCGCGATAATGAGGGTCATGTCTTGGTGCAGAAAGGAGAATTGCTTGATAGACATCATACAAATATGATCTTGGAGAGAGGGGTTGAATCTATCAAGGTAAAGAGTCCTATGACGTGTCATACGATCAGTGGTGTTTGCCAGCAGTGTTTTGGTATGGATCTTTCTACGAGAAATCTGATCGAAATAGGTACGCCGATTGGTGTGATTTCGTCACAATCTATTGGTGAACCGGGTACACAGCTAACGATGCGTACGTTCCACTCGTGAGGTATTGGTGGTACGGAAGAAGATATTACAATGGGTATCAAGAGAGTTGATGAACTTCTTGAAATTAGATCGCCCAAAAAAGCTTCAATTATTGCTCCATTTGATGGTAAGATAAGAATAGAGGAAGGTCCAAAGAAGATAGAAGTAGAAATTACATCTGATCCAGAACCAAAGACGTATCTTTTGAAACCAGGATATGAAGTTATTGTCCAAAGCGGTGAATACCTTCAAAGAGGTTCTGCATATGCTCAGAAAGGGAAAAGCAAGCTTAAGATCAAAGATGAAGGGACGGTTATGGAAGTGAATGGTGAATATATTGTTATCTGAGAGGTTCAGAAGTCCCTCAAGAAACTTGCTCCTGGTACATCACTGAGAGTCAAGGAAGGTGCTGAAGTGTTCAAGGGACAGCTGCTTTCGGGAGGATCGGTAGATATTAGAGAGTATATGAAGATCGTCGGAGATCTTGAGGCGCAGAGATATATCGTGAAAGAAATCAAAAAAGTATATACATCACAGGGACAGGAGGTAAATGACAAATATATGGAGATTATTATTAAACAGATGTTCTCTAAGCTGTTGATTACGGACTCAGGTGGAAGTAGCTTCATCCCAGGGACTATCGTCAAATACGAAGATATGCTTTCTGTGAATAGATGACTGCTTGCAGAGGGTAAACAGCCTGCGAAGTGAGAGAGATTGGCTTTGGGATTGACGCAAGTTGCAAAAGAGTCTGACTCATGGATGTCTGCTGCATCGTTCCAGGAAACAGTGAGAGTTATGGTAGAGGCGTCAATTAAGGGAGCTATTGATCAGCTTGATGATCTCAAATCTAACGTTATTATTGGTAACTTGTTGCCGGTGGGTGATGAGTACAAGAGAATGTATGCCCTACAACAGGCAGAACTTCTTGGTGAAGATGAAGAAGCGCTTGTAGAAGAGGAAGCAGTGTAGGCAGGGGCGTGGATATTGGTGGGATATTGGTTGCAATTTGATGACATATCAGTAGTAACAAGCATCGTATGGTGCAGTAGTATGTGACGAAGAACGTTGTTTACTTGCTAATTCCTTTTGAAATGGCTCATAAAAAAGCCGCCTGATCGGCTAAAAACCTGAGAACCTCCAAGCCAAAATATCGTGGCGTGAAACTCTTTGGTGGACAGACAGCTCGCGCTGGTAATATTGTTATTAGACAAAAAGGTGACCTCTATCAGCTCGGGAAGAACGTATACAAAGGAAGTGATTTCACGATCCACGCTGCTATTGATGGTGTTGTGATGTTTAGGAAGAAAAATATCAAAAGATTTGATGGTAGTACGTATCTCAAGACTGTTGTAGATGTTATGCCTATGACGGATGCTTCAGATGTTGCTAGTAAGAGTGCGTCAAAAACTGCTCGCGCATCCGCTAAGACAACTAAGCAGTCAGTAGACGCATCTACGATAGCTACGGATGAAGCTGCTGATGAGGAGGGACAAACATCTACATCTGCGGCAACCAAGAAGCCTGCAGCTAAAAAAGCATCCCCAAAAGCTACTTCTACTACTACCAAGACAACGTCAGCTTCTGCAAAGTCTTCTGCTGCAAAGCCAGCAAAGAGTGAAGCTAAGCCTGCAGCAAAAAAGCCAGCCTCTAAGGCTACGGCTAAGAAAGCGTAACATACCGCGTATATTATTATATTTTCCTTTATATTGTCTGATCATGTGTCATGATTGCACCAAAAAAGAAAATCTCCAAGACGCAAACTCGTAGTAGACATAGTACTTGGCTTGGCTTGCAGATGAAAAAACTTGCAAATCGTACTAATCTTGTAAAGTGTTCTAACTGTAGCCAGTACCGCCTTTCTCATAGAGTGTGCCCTCATTGTGGGTGGTACGGTGGTAAGCAAGTTTTGACCATCAAGAGCAAAGAACGCCAACAGATTTTGGAGGCGTAAACATAGCTGTGAATTGAGTTGGTTTGAGTTGGTCTTTTCATTTTTGAGGGGTTGGTCAATGCATATCAGAGCGAGAATCAATGCCAGAAAAATAGTGCTCCTCTACTTCTATGAGCGCTATTTTTTGTCGGAAGCAGCAGCACATGAGCAGTTGTTTGATGATATGGACAAGATTGCAAAAAGCCTGGATGATGATCAGGCGATAAGCTCCAAGGAAGTGCAACAACGTATGGAATCCGGCTACTATAGTGATCTAGATGAAGAGATAGCATATATTGTGACACAGCATTTTGCGCAGTTCCCAGCAGATGAGATAGATTATGAGTATATCCGTGTGATGGCGCCAAAATTTGATCTCTACAAGCAAGAAGTGCAGGAGAAGGTTGATTCTGTAGCTGTTAGTTTTGGCTACAAAGACATGGATCTGATTGATAGAGTGGTCTTTGTGTTGTGATATATGGAGCGGAAAGAACTTGCTACTCCTAGGGAGATTGTACTCAATGAAATGATCGAACTTGCCAAAAGATATGGAGATGAGGCAAGTGCAAAATTGATCAATGGTATTTGACATAAACTGCTCTCATAGCCAGCTGGTTGGTGAGAGTTTTTTGTTTTGTAGAGGTTGTGATGGAACAAAGACGCCTAGCAGTCGAGCAGTTCTTGCAGCGTATTGGATGTCCTGAAATGGCACGGCAGGATAAGGAGCTTATGATGGTGCCGTTCACCCACAAGTCGTACGCTGCAGAACATAGAGAAGTGCAAGCACACAACGAGAGACTAGAGTTTTTGGGTGACGCTATTTTGTGAGGAGTGGTTGCTGCGCTTATTGTAGAGCGCTATCCGGATCTTTCCGAGGCAGAGCTTACGTTGATGAAAATATATCTTGTCAAAGAGCAGACATTGGCTGTGTTTGCGAGACATTTGGATCTTGGCGCGGTGTTGCTTCTCTCAAACGGTGAGGAGAAAACGTGAGGAAGAGATAAGGATGTTATCTTGGCGGACGCTTTGGAGGCACTTCTTGGGTATCTTTTTGTAACCTGTGGATGGGATACTGTTGAAAAGATTGTGAAAACCTATATCTTCACGCTACTTGATACGTTACCAACACTGCCCACCAAAAGTTACAAAAACTTGATTCAGGAGTATGTGCAGCAACGTCGGAAAGATCTGCCTATCTATGAGGATCGTGAAGAACAAGATGCGCATGGATCTATATCATTTGTGAGTACAGTATGGATACAAGGTGTGTGTGCGTGAGCAGGAGCATGAACCAACAAAAAAACTGCTCAAGAACTTGCCGCTCAAGAAGCGTACACCAAACTCAATGATGGTCAACTTATTATCTAAATATTTATTTTAGTCTTTCTTGTTGAGATGAACTATCCGTTTGCAATTATTAAGAGATGGAAATTATGGCTTTTGATAGCTGGATTATTGTCAGCAGGATCTATAGCGATGTTTTTCTGGACGGTAAGGTATTCGATCCAGTTTACGGGTGGTATGGAATTTGTGGTATCCACCAAGGATGTACAACCATCTGTCCAACAAGATATAGAGGGAGCGCTTTCTCAGGCGTGATATAAGGACTTCTCCGTATGATTGTGATCCAAGGATGGGTATGCGAGTATTTTGATACAGACCGATGTAGATAGCAATGAAGTGGTCGAACAGATTGCAAAAACAGTGACGTCTACGCTTCTAGCGAAGCAGGTTATACCAAATGTAGATGCAATCTTGGAGCAGTCTGTAATAGGACCAAGTGTAGGTGATTATATCACCAAGAGCGCCCAAAAAGCGCTTATTTGGGGCATGGTTTTTATGGGCGCGTATATTCTTTTTGCGTTTGCGGGGATGAGAGATTTTGTTTCTCCTGGATTGTTAGGACTGATTACCGTGTTGACGATGATTTTTGATATTATTGTGCCTAGTGGCGCATATGGGGTGCTTATGGGTGTCAATCAGGCGGTACAGGTAGATATGATTTTCATAGTGGGATTGCTAACGATCATGGGATATAGTATCAATGATACGATTATTATTTTGGATAGAGTGAGAGAAAACTTCTTCTTGCATGAAGGACAGCTTTCAAAAGGTAAAATCTCTCGTGCGGATATCTTTGAAATGAGTGTTTGGCAGACCATGAGAAGATCTATTGGAACATCTATGACGACGTTTTTGGTAGTGATTATTATGTATGTGTTTGGTACAGGTGTGCTCAAAATGTTTGCATTTACGTTGGCATTTGGTGTGCTTTCGTGAAGTTATAGCTCTATTTTTGTGGCTATTCCGCTTACATATCTTTGGTCAGGAGGAGAAAAGGCAAAGCTTAGAGAAAAGACGAAAGATCCTACAGAGTCTCACCGTGAACATATGACACACGCACAGGCTTCTGCACATAGTACTCACTCTCAGAAGAAAAGAAAATAACCATGCACATACGAAAGTACGATTTTCCAATATTTAGACATCATCCGGAGCTTATCTATCTAGATAGCGCTGCTTCTGCACAGAAACCAGCGGTCGTTATCGAATGAATCACAACTTATCTTGAGCATGATTATGCGAATATTCATAGAGGTTTGTATGGGCTTGCGCAGCGTTCAGAGGATATGTATTGGGCTACTAAGCGTCTTGTCGCAGACTGGCTCTGAGCGAGCCAGGAAGAGATTGTGTTTACCCCAAATAGTACAGCTGCAAGTAATCTTTTGGCGCAGTCGCTGATGGTCTCTGGTTTCCTTAAGGCGTGAGACAAAATTATTGTATCGACTGTGGAGCATCACGCCAATATCGTGCCCTGGCAGATGGCAGCACAGCAGTGCGGGTGTGAGCTTGTGTACGTGTGATTAGATGACGGACGAGATATTTCGTTGATGGATCTCGAGCATGTTTGGGACGATAGCGTCAAAGTCGTTGCGCTGAGCTATGTGTCTAATGTTACAGGGGAAATTCATCGTGTGAAAGAAATAGGTGATTGGTTGGCTGCGAAGAGTCAGCAATGAGAACGTAAGCAATGAGAACGTAAGCAATGAGAACGTAAGCAATGATGAAGACATGATATTGCTGCGCCGTTGTATATTGTGGATGCTTCTCAGGCTGCACCACATCTTCATATCGATGTACAGACGTTGTGATGTGATGTCTTGTATCTTACCTGACATAAGTTAGGAGCTTGAACAGGTATCGGTGTATTGTGGGGAAAGGCTGAGTTTCTTCGTCGCCTAACGCCATCTCTAGGAGGCTGATCTGCAATAGTGAGTGTATCCGAACAAACGCATGTATTGCAGGACATACCTGATAAATTTGAGCCAGGCACGCCAAATTTGATAGGAGTGGTGAGCCTTATGAAGGCGCTTGAGTATTTACGTGGTCTTTCGACTGGAGGAGCTATGTGACAGAACTCTTCGTCAGGGCAGTCGTGGCAAGTGTGAGATATATCCCAGTCCTGAGGAGATCGATCACAGGCATATGATGCGATACATGCTTATGAACAACCATTGATTGAGCGCTGTTTGGAGTGACTTTTGAAATTAGAGAATGAATGAAAAATCAAGCTTATAGGGTCTAAATCTAGAGAAAATAGAATAGGTGTTTTTTCGTTTACGGTGGGAGAAGACAGAAATCCGTTTCAGCTTGGTCAGTTTTTGGCTGATCGTCATGTGTGTGTGAGAGTTGGTGGACAGTGCGCCCAACCATTTCACGATACTTATACCACAGGGCCTACCTGTAGAGTGAGTTTGTGGTTATATACGACCTCTGAGGATATAGAGGTGTTTTTGAGATTGTTGCGTGAATATTTGGATAGCTAGGAATTTATACTTATCGTATAAGCATACCTGCGGCCATAACCAAGAATATTCGTAATAGCCATTGGAATGCAGTAGGTGAGAGTCTTTTGTTGATGAGGAGACCAATTCGAGTTCAGATGATAAGTGCCGGGAGTGTAGAGATGAAACTCTGGAGTGTTTGCGTAGTTAATGCGTTGTTGTAGATGTGGACGCCGATAATAATAAGTCATATCAACAAAAAATATGTGCTACTGAGCAGCATTGTCTCTTCTTTGGTATAGCGTTTTGCCATCGTATATAGCGCAACAAACGGTCAATTGTAATTGAACATATATCCAAATATCCCCGCACAGATGCCGAGTAGTGATGTGAGAAATTGTGGTGGGTGATATTTTTTCCGTGTCAAAATTTGGTTGATGAGCGTAAATCCTACCGTCAATATAAGCAATATAGCTCTTCCCGATGTTTGATCGATGCGGTGAAGTAAGAGTACTCCTATGGGTATTCCGAGTAGAGACCGTCAGATAAGCGGTAATGTGAGCTTATATGACCGTCAGCGGCGTCTGATGAGGAGTATGGTCGTGTTGATGGCAATGCCGCAGCAAGCGAGAAATGGCGCTAGTTCTGCAAATGAGTGGCTATGAGAAAATATGGCCGTCATCAAAATTGCTCCGCCAAATCAACTCATTCCTTGAAAGAGGCTTGCTACAAAAAGTATAGCATGTTCGTAGATGGCGAGGATCATGAGAAGATTTGCGATAGATAAGGTGTACCTACATGAGTACTTATCTGTGGGGCCAGGATATGTATGTAGTAGTATTATTGAGGCTGAATAAACGTGTAGTGTGTCCTCAAGAGATAGTCTAGATTTCATGCGGTGAATACAATAACGACGTTGTCTGAGGATGTGTTGTCGAGTGTTTTTGTAATATCTTCAAATGCCGAAACGTACGTGCCGTTGCAGTGTGCAGCAAAGTGTTGTCATAAATCTTCTATGGTGTGTATGTCATCAAAATGACGCTGTGTGAAGAGCTTTTTGAGGTCTGCGAGGTTCTCCCTGGCTGCATAAATGTCGTAGATTATGAGATGATCACAGGTGCGCAGCGTTTCGCCAAATGCATCCCAAAATTCCATAACCCTACGTGCTTGATGTGGTTGAAATATACAAGTAATCTGCTTGTTTGGATATTTTTCGCGGAGTCATTGAAGTGTAGAACGCAGTTCTGTAGGATGATGTCCATAGTCTGTATAGACGAGAGCACCCGAGGGGCTTTTCCCAAGGAGTTCTGTTCTTCTTCGTAGTCCCTGAAATGTTGATAGTGAGACTGATACTCAGGAAGATGAAGATGCTCAGATTGCTGTTCAGGGCTCTTGCTCATGTAGAAGATGTTCAATGAGCGCGAGTGCTAGAGATGCGTTGCCGTGATTATGTGATCACAAAAGGTGCGAAAAAGTGAACTGTTGTGTGGGGAGTGCGTGGAGTGTGGGTAGAGACGTGGCTAGAGATGCGGGTTCTGCTGTCTCGGTTAGAGACGAGAAGAGCGCTTCTTGTCATATGGCTCATGCGAGCATGTAAATGTCTTTTTTGACGTTTTTTGCGAACGTGATGAATGCCTCCATGTAGTTTTCTAGGGTTCAGTAGACGTCGGCGTGGTCGAGCTCTATGTTGGTAATAATTGCGTAGTCGACATCGAGATTGAGGAAGTGTCTGTTGAATTCGCAAGCCTCGACTACAAATATGTATTTTTTGGTGTCGTCGTATCGATCGGTGCGATGTGAGCCAAGGCAGTGATCGATAAGACGGCGCAGTGCGGAGCGATGTGCAGGAGCATAAAGCGCATTTTTTCATCATCGCTGCGTGACGCCAGCACCGAGAATACTCAGCCCAAACAACGGATGGTGCTGGCTAAGTGCTTGAGCGGTGAGTCAGGTGGTCGTGCTTTTGCCGTGTGTTCAGGCGATTGCGATGGTGGTGAAGTATTTGGAAAGTTCGCCGAGGAATTCAAAATAATTGAGAACAAGTCACGGATGCTTGTGGTCGTCTTTTCGATGATCGAGAGCGAACTGTGCTTCGACGCTTTGGTGTGCCGCTGCAGAGTAGATCACAATGTCGCGGCTGTTTCCTTGGTAGGAGCCGTGACCGATAATGATTTGCATGCCCTTGGCTTGCAGTGTGTCTGTCAATTCGCTTTGTGTACTATCAATACCGATGAGATTGGTGTATCCGAGATCTAAGAGGAGATGCGCAACTCATGACATTCCCGTCCCTCCTACGCCCACGAGAACAATACGTTCTTCCATGTATGTCTCTATGCGAGTATAAAAAACACTTGCATGATACTGTTTTTGGAGACAGTAGCTAGAGAAATGCGTTTCCTAGTTGATGATGAAGAAATTAACAACAAGATACGCCGCTCACAAAATAAGAATTCCTATAAAAATATAGATGAAATTGCTTTGGATTTTTTTGAGTGTTCCTTCATCAGAGGGGTTTGTGAGTAGGAGATATGCTTGATAGACAAGGATGACGATAATGAAGAAGGTTCATAGGCCGATAAGCCAGTTGATAATCGTGTAGAATACTCCTAAGTTCGTTTCGGCTAGTCATCATTTACCAATTAGTCCAAGATTTTTGAGCTCGTTGTTTTTGTTGACGACGTCTGCATACTTACCGTATGATACCTCTACAAGTGTCTTGGCGAGTATAATAATGAGTATGCCGACGGATGTGTAGATGAGAATGCTTTGTCCAGATTTTTGCGCTTCGTCACCGCCACCAAAGAGATACTTGAATGCTCCTGTGAGAAGAATGATGAAAAGCAGGCCAAGGCCGAGATACATCATAAGCTTGAGAGCAGGGAACATGAGTTGTTGGTAGAGGTTTTGAGCGAGTTCTACTCAGCTCATATTGGGATCACTGCTTTGTCACATCGTTCCAATAATACCTCCGGATCCCTCTGTTCACGTAAGGAGTCAGATAATATAGGCTGCTGAGACCATCAGCAAGGTGCCTACGACGCCTCGCATGAGATAGTTTGCTCATTTCTTGCCTTCTTCTTCTCAGTTTGCGGTCATCATCTTATAAAATCCAATAAGCGCAAAAAGAATACCAACAAAAACAAACACGGGAATAATAATCTGTAATCCTATGAAGATGAAAAAATCTCTTGCGCCAATTCCAAGCTGTGCACTTTTGAATGGATCGTATTTTTGAAATTTTTGAGGAAGATTCTGGTTGAGTTGCGCGTTTCCTATGCTTTGATCAAGCGTGTCTTTGAATCTACTGTCTGCTGCGGCTGTGACAAGTGGAACACTTAGAAATAGTGCTCAAATGCCGAGTGCGAGTTTCGCGAGCAATTTATGCGACTTCCTTCGTAGGAGTCGATGCGGGTGTAGAAGATACTTGATCATGAGCGTGCGCATGAGCTGTAAAACGTCAGAAGATGTCTTGCAATAGGGGCGTATACGGTACGCGTTGCACCAAAATATATATGAGAAGATATCTTCCAAAGATAATAATATAGGGTAATGCAGCCAACCAAAACCATCGTGCGTCAGTATATGTGTGCAATTGCCATCGTCCAAATGCCGCTAGTCCTGCAAACCGTAAGAGGAGAGCAAAAACTCATCCTATACTGGGTGATTGTAGCGTTCCATAGCGTTGAGATAGATTTGCGTGGGCTTGTTTGATGCGATCAAAAAATCATGTAGATGCGGACACGGGCGTCTCGTTTGGTATTTGTTTCTTGGGTGTCGACGTATTGGAGTCATCGATGACGGGACGTACATGTATACCAAGAGATGTTGCAAGAAGCCCTAAAGGATAGGCAGCTCGTTCTTCTGGTTCACTACTTCGTTTGACCATACACTTATCAAGGAGTGGGACGTACTGATAGCCACTTACTAGTGTAGTAGCCGCTCTGATCATGATGACGATGAGTCCGCTCAATAATACCCGAGGAGTAGGAAAGAGAAGCATTATTCGTGCCCATCACGTCCAAAGCAATCTGCCCTCTTTGGTTATCAGCTGTTGCTCTTGGATATGGGCGTATCGCTGTCGTGTTGTAAACAGAGGAAGATATGCGCGCAGTGTGTCTCTGACAGAGTAGGTTGTAATAGCTGTTTGGTCTGCGTTCAATGGCGCTTGATTGAGACGACTTACGACGCTTATGATACCGATAAGTATACTGAGTGCGGCAATCACAAACAGTACGGTAGATAGCGTATGCAGTAGCGGTTCGCGTCGCAGGTAACTAGCGGCAAGTAATACTATCCCAACGATGGCATATCACAAAATCATCATGCCTTTGTGTGTATATCACAAGATGTATGCTTTGTCGTTTTCAGAAAATCAAAAATCATCTTCTTTGATTTGTTTGCGAATGAGTGGCGCAAAAAATAACAACGAAATAATGGCAAAAAGTTCTTTGGATGCTGTAGCCTGTTGTGTGTTTTGCTGTTGAGATGTCTGCGCTGTTTGCTCTGTCATTAGACGACATCAGTAGTAATAAATGACTTTTCTTCTGGTGATCCGAGTATTTTGAGCGCAACGTGCTGATTTCAGGCAAAAAGAAGTCCTTCTCATACATTGGATGAGACGAGTTTTTGTTTTTCTGCTTCAGAGAGACCAAAGATCTTTTCGAGAGATTTGATAGATGCGGTTGATTGTCTCAGGAGGAGCTGCATAGCGGAGTTGGATACAATTGGTTTGCCGTACTCATGATTCACAAAATCTTCAACATCCTGGCTGATTGTAGTGACGCCGAGTCCGTATTTTCTCGCTCTTTTGATGAGCTGATATAAGAAGTTTGCAGAGACGTTTTGTTGCATCATAATCCATGCCTCATCTATCACGAGGAGTCTTTTTTTCTTTTGAGATCTTACTTTGGTCCAGATATAATTGAGAACGTTGTACATGGCTGGTGTCTTGAGACTATCTTCGATATCTCTGATGCTAAAGACGGTGAGTCTATTGTTGAGGTCCACGTTGGTTTCGTGGTTGAACAGCTTCCCAAAAGTACCGGTGACATACTTGCTGAGTTTGAGTGCAAGTTCACTTCCGCCGTCCATACTTTCGAGAACGTGCATGAGATCTTCCATGAGAGGGACGGTTTTGCCTTCGATGACATCATCGTCCATGGTGATTTCTTTGAGCGCATAGGTTGCTTGGAGTGCCTTGTCGAGTAGTGCTTCTTCTGCTGCGCCTACACCTCAGACAAGCACCGTAATAAGACCAATAAGATTCAAAATCTGGCTTCTGAGGAGATCTCATTTTTGGTAGTCGACATCTTCAATTTTGGGTGGAAGGGCAAATGGATTGATAAACTGTGATGAGTTGATGGAAATGTTGATGTATGTCCCGTCGACTTTGGCAGCGAGGGTTTTGTATTCGTTCTCTGGATCGATCACGATTACGTCGTGTCAGAGCAGCAGATATCTCAAAATCTCCAGTTTGACGGCAAATGATTTTCAGGCACCCGTAGTAGCGAGAATGATACTATTTGCATTTGGGAGTCTATTCGAAAATCTATCAAAAATAACCAACGATCCCGTATGCAGATTGACGCCGTAGAGGATACCGGTGTTTTCTATCATGTCATTGCTGATAAACGGGAAACTTCCTCCAAGAGAGGTCGTAATCATGCTTCTTGAAATACCAAGATCGTCTAGCGCAAGAGGGAGCATGGTTGTTTGGCCTTCGTCCATTCTTTGGCTTGCGCTTTTGACACGAATGCCGTACCCGCTAATTTTTTGTTCGAACTTCTTGCTTTCTTCGCGAAGTTTTTCGACACCATGTTCGTAGATGGTCGTATAGAAGCTTGTTTCGAAGTATCTTTCTTCGCGGGTAGCGAGTTTTTGTCTCACGCTCTCCACGTCTCTATATTCGACATCCACTTCGGAGTCGAGCGTGATGCCTTTTTGGACGTTGGTGCTAATTTCTGCTCTGAGCTGCGTTGCTCTTCTTTTGAGCATGCCTTTGATGGCACCATCGTCAGATGGATAGATAAACCAGCTCATATCTCGCTTAGCATAGTAGCCGAGCATATCTCTGGTCCAGAGGAAGTCGATATATGACGGATAGCTCGTTGCATAGTAGGTTTTTCCTAAGAGTGCGCTCATATTGAAGTACCCTGGCTTGATTTCCCAGTGTGATGGAGCGATATGCATTTTGTAGTCAGCCAGTGTGGCGACATAGTCTTTCTCGAGTGCAATAATATACTTCCTCAGCTCAGGTGTGAGGAGATTGTCGTTGTATTTATCGTCATCTAATGCTAGGATGTATTTGAGCTGTTCTTCGAGAGACTTGTTTTTGAGAAGTGTCTGCTGACCGTTTTGTTGGCTTGCTGTATTGGTTTCGCGGACAGAGACGAACATACCCACAAGTCTATCAAACCGGCTTTTCTTTTCGGTAGATTTGATAACAGACCAATCTACTTTGGGCATACCACCACGTCTGATGATGCTTGTGTAGTCGGTGTCGTAGACTTGATTGAGGAGTTTCTCTTGCATCTCGTCCTATCTGTGTGCGTTAAATGCAGCATATGCCGTTATCTAAGTGTACAGATGGGTGGGGAAGAATGCAAAAAAACAGGTGCTAGGAGTGGGTGTAGAACGTAGGTCGTATTGACATATTCATCTTATTGTGTATTACATTTCCTGTATCTAAGCTAAATAAAAATCTAAACTAAAAGAAAAGATATGATTATGGATACCGTATTTTTGCTTGCGACTATTTTTTTTGGTGTTGTGGTCCTTAAGGATGTACTCACAATACTGTTTCTTTTAATCATAGGTAGTAGGCTTGAGCAAGATGAGACGGAAAAGAGAGAAGGGAAGTACTTGCTTCGAACTCTTTTGTGTACCTACCTGTTCGTGGGCTACGAGTGGCTCATACCAGGAGATTACAGAAAAAAAATGATGATGTGGAGCCTATTTATATCTTCACTTGTCCTGTGGGCGCGGCATGATCAGAGATTTTTGACGGGAGTGGTACTGCTTGGATGGCACTTGTTATACCGCTTTTTAATTCCGATTGTACCGAGATTTATAAATAGGCCTGACTGGCAAGCGTATAACTTTCTGCTTGCACATAGGATTTGTTTTTTTTCTGTGTTGATTGTTTTGTTAGGGGTTTGTGGCGTATCTATGGGGATTGGTGGGACGATTTTGCTCTTACTTTTGCTTCTATATGGTGTCTTGGATAGTTGGTTGTGGAAGACTAGGGAAAGTCTGTAATTTGATCAGTTAAGGAGGCAAGTGAGGGGGGGATGATAAAGGGTGACGGGAACGACCGTTGCTCTTTTTTTAAAGCACTATTTATATTGACATATACGTCTTATTGTATATTAATTCCTGATTGTTAAACAAAAAAATTAAATTTCGCCGTATGCCGACCTTAACATTCATATTTCTGTCTATTTTTGGAGCCCTTTGGCTCCTTGCCCCTAAAATCATTGTAAAACCGAATTTACTACCTAACCATACCTACGATATACGTATTTATATCGCGCGTTTTAAGGTGAGAATTGCGGTTTTTGCATTTGTTATCTATTTAATTGGTTGGCTTGAGGGTGAGGGATACATTTCAGACTGGGCGATGATTGCCTTGACTGGGGGGATATTGTTTCTCAGCCCGCCATTCTTGATAGAAGCTCGTGGAGAGCCACCCGGCTCTCTGTACAACGAGATCGTAATGCGTTGCCGAGGGTTTGTCGGCCAACGCATTCTGATTGCTACGATTTCGGCGTTGAGCTCATTGAAATGTGGTGGTTTTACGACGGAGGCAGCGATTATTTTACTGATTTTAAATATTGTGTGGACGCTCATACCTACCGTGTTATTTACGAAACCGCGCTGGTGGCAACCAGGACCTATTCCGCTTGGAAGAAGGCTTGCTTACTGGGTTGCAGCTATCGTCGCTATTGCGGCATTGATTTTTGTTGGGGCTTGGAGATGCTGTCTCTTTATTGAAATTTACTTAATATATCTTTTGGTGACATCAACTCTGTTTAAGAAAAAAATTAATACAAATTAAAACATTAGCCATGCTGTACTTAGAACTATCTTTCGCCGTTGTTATTGCAATCTTGTGGTTTTTTGCCCCAAAAGTTATTCTCAAACCCTCATTGAGCAGCCATAATTACGACATTGGCTTTTATGTGAAAAGCTTTAGAAGAGCTCTTTTGGCTCTTCTTTGTGTCGTGCTTGCTATACTGAGCTTACCTATGAGTGCGCATTCTAAACTGGTTTTTACTGTTCTGTCATTGTTACTATTTATTCCCTTGTTAGTAGACTCCAGAGGACAGTTGATACAGTCTGCCTGGTATCAGGCCGTGGTTTTGCCTTGGCGGTTCTTTCTCATGAAGAGATGGGTATTCTTAGGAGTGACAGGTGGATTGGTACTTTATATGCATGATTCGGGAATTAATGAGCGCGCATTGATAGCGCTTTCGATAGTTTACCTACTATGGGCGATAGCTCCTGTGATGTTTATGCTCCTGTGTCACGTACTCGGTTTACCGACCTTTTTGGCGCCAGCGCCAGATGCGACAGTACTTGGTTGTGCTCTTCAAGTCGGCGCACTTTGTATTACGCTTATAATTACACTATTTGTGCGTTTACCTTGGTTTTGGATAGTATATCTTTACCTGGTTCTTGCTTATAGTGGTTCGGTTTTTATGGAGATCCTGAATTTCATCGGTAACCTTAAGGATGGTTACCAAAGTGATAGATATGAATAAAACCGTCATGAGAAAAATATTCGTAAAAGGACTGCTGAAACTCAGCGGTCCTTTTCCGTTTTCCTTAATATTTTCCTACAACCCTTTGCTCTTCACGATCTTTTGTGTATAGTCCGACTCAGATAGAGACTTTAGTATATGTTGTAGATAATGACGCTTACTTCCCATGATATGGAACATTTGGCATGATTTTTGTCTGCGCTTGGGCTTTCTGCTGAAGAGACAGAAAAGGTGAGACCGCAGCTTGAGAATATCATAGCACTGATTGGACAGCTTTCTGCAGTAGATACCTCGGATGTGGCGTATCAGTCGCACTTGCAGACAGAAGGATATGTTGCATCTCAAGGCGTCATAGGTTATGATGACCCAGAATGACTCCTCAAAAACGTCAAGCATCAACTTGAGAAGTGAGGCATTGTGCTGAGAACGAGTTTGAAGGGGGAGTAAATTATGATCATATTGACATATTGTTTCTTAATGATATAACGCTTTCTGCACAAACAAAAAATTATTGGCAGATATTTAAAATTTATATTCGGTTTTTTGACAGCAGGAGCTCTTTGATGGATGCCTACTCCTGATTTTTTTAGGTGTCCAAATGAGAAAATATGGTGAAAAAATAAAAATTAAAACTTAAACTAAACTAAACTAAATATTATGGTCTTCTCTTGCTGGGTGTTTCTCCTGGCTTATTGGTTTTATATTCTGCAATATTTGCCGCTTTGAATGTTATCAACAACTTAACCACAATCTGGCGCGGCATGTGGCTGCGCTGGATCAAAAAGAAATGAGTATGGAAACATTGGTTTTAAGTCTCGTAGTGGGAGGGATGGCTATTATTCTTGCCATTCTTTACTGGTGGGCCGATCGAAATGATCGACCGGATATTCAAGGCAATATTTTGGGTATAATTGTTTTCTTGCTTGAAAACTGGAGATGGGTCCTCCCAGTTTGTGGACTCGTCCTAGTTGTTTTGAGAGAGGCGATTTTAAGGTCCTTTATTGCGCAAGAAATGGGTGACATGGGCTATACAGAGATTCGGTTGAGCGAGTGGCGGCAGGTCAAAACTTGTTCCTGTATGACGATGGAAATGACTGAGACGGGTATTTCCAATTTAATTATCTCCGCAAAAACCTGTCGATTTACCGCTAAAAATAGTAATGGGAATGTCCGAGGAATTGTGTGTGCGAAAAATATTTTCGACGGCATCACATTGTGTGCCATTGAAGTACTGCCGCCAAAGGGAGAGACACAATTTGAACTTCCAAAAGTTAATCTCCCCGTTGTTCCAGACAATAGGGAATGAATGGAAAAACTCGATTTAATCAGGGTACAATATCTTTTTAAAAGGGGGCCGGGAATGACCGGCTCCTTTTTTTGTTCTTTTGAGTGATGATGGGGTCGAGATGTGTATTGCATCTTGCATCTTTCAGCCTTTTCCCTATACATTTCCCAATTATACCCGTGTGGTATTTTTGTTTTTTATTTTATTGGTTTCACAATGGCCATCTCGTTAGACAAGGTGCGTAATATTGGTATTATTGCCCATATCGATGCAGGAAAGACGACTACGACCGAAAGAGTTTTGTTTTATACCGGAAGAAAGCACAAGATAGGTGAAGTGCACGAAGGTGCTGCTGAAATGGACTGGATGGAGCAGGAAAAAGAGAGAGGAATTACGATTACTTCTGCTACGACAGCATGTTTTTGGAATGATCATCATATCAATATTATCGATACCCCAGGACACGTGGACTTTACGATTGAAGTAGAGAGATCACTCCGTGTATTGGACGGTGGTGTAGCGGTGTTTGATGCATCTCAGGGTGTGGAACCTCAGTCAGAAACTGTCTGGAGACAGGCTGATAAGTACGGTGTTCCTAGAGTGGCATTCGTCAATAAGATGGACAAAATTGGTGCAGATTTTACAATGTCTATCGAATCTATCTACAGTAAGCTTACCAAGAAAGCAGTCCCTATTCAGCTTCCCAACGGACAAGCGGGTGATTTCAAGGGAGTAGTGGATCTTATTGTTATGAAATATTATACATTTGAAGGAGATATGGGTATCGAGCAGAAACAGCATGATATACCTGCGGAACTTATGGATGAGGCGGTAGCAGCAAGAGAGTCTATGCTTGATAAACTATCTAGTTTTGATGATGAGCTCGCAGAGAAGTTTCTAGAAGGTGCGGAGATCAGTGTAGAACTCATCAAGAAGGCTATTAGAAAGGGTGTTGTTGCTAACGAGCTCTACCCTGTATTGTGTGGATCGTCGTTGAAAAACATGGGTGTACAGCTCGTGTTGGATGCAGTTGTTGACTATCTTCCATCTCCTATCGATAGAGGTGCTATTACAGGTGTAAATCCAGATACCGAAGAGCCTACATCTAGAGCTCCAGGAAGAGGAGATCCAGCTGCTGCTATTGCGTTCAAGATTATGACGGATCCATATGTGGGTACGTTGACATACGTGAGAGTGTACTCAGGGACTATCAAATCATGAGATACGCTTTATAATCCTATTTCTGATCAGAAGGAAAGAGTAGGAAGGTTGATTTTGATGCATGCTAACAAGAGAGAAGAGATTACAGAAATTTCAGAAGGACATATCTGTGCGTTTTTGGGGCTCAAGGATACGACGACGGGGCATACACTCTGTGATCCTAAAGAACCAGTTATTCTAGAAGAGATGAACTTTCCTGAGCCTGTTATTTCTCTCGCTATCGAACCTATTGCCAAAAAAGATCAGGAGAAGCTTGGTCTTTCGCTTTCTAAGCTTGCGAGCGAAGATCCATCGTTCAGATACTACACGGACGAAGAGACGGGACAGACTATTATTTCAGGTATGGGTGAGTTGCATCTAGAAATTATTGTAGACAGACTCAAGAGAGAGCACAAAGTAGAAGTAAATACAGGTAAGCCGCAGGTATCATACAGGGAGGCAATTACGATGAAGTCAGAAGGAGAAGGAAAGTTTGTGAGACAGACAGGTGGTCGTGGTCAGTATGGTCACGTATTGCTTAGAATCGAGCCTATTATTCCAAATCCTGAAGATAAAGATCACAAAAGTTATGTGTTCTCGGATGAAGTTGTGGGTGGATCAATCCCAAGAGAGTTTATCCCAGCTATTGATAAGGGAGCGAAAGAGACCGTGGAAAAAGGTATTTTGGCGGGTTATCCTATCATCAATGTGAAGGTATCTGTATACGATGGTTCGTACCATGATGTGGATTCGTCAGAAGTAGCGTTTAAGGTGGCTACCTATCAGGCATTCAAGGATGCTTTCTTAAAAGCTCAGCCGCATCTCTTGGAGCCAATCATGGATGTCGAAGTAACAACACCTGACGAGTATATGGGTGATGTAATGGGAGATCTCTCATCTAGAAGAGGAAGAATAGAATGACAGGAGCAGAGAGGTACCGCAATGATCATCAAGGTAAAAGTACCGCTTTCTGAAATGTTTGGCTACGCAACTGACTTGAGATCACTTTCTCAGGGAAGAGCTAGCTACAGCATGCAGCTTGGGTCATACGAAAGAGTGCCAGACGCACTTGCTAAGAAGATTATTGAAGAGAGAATTGGTGCTGGGAAGGTAAGAGCAGTAGATGTAGAGTAGAAAGGGTAGTGGTAGGTGTGGAGTGAAGTGAAGTGAAGTGATAAGCGATAATATGTGAAAATCACCGGTAGCTGAGAGGCAGGCGGTGATTTTTTTTGATTGATTTTTATGCTTGCGGTAACACCCCGGCGGTAAAGGCGTGGATATTTATGATTTCTTTTTGAATCGTCGGCTTTTCTGAGCGGGTTTTAGCGTAGGAGTGCGTATTGTATAAATATGCAAAAGATACATTAAAATATATATTAAAGTATGCTTGACATTATGTATATATTATTTATAAGATCTTTGCGTTACTCAGGTCCTGGCATAGCCATCGGAGCTTTCCGTGCTGGGGTACCGGATCATAATAGCTCCGTCCCGGCGGCGACATTGCGGTGAATGTTATCGTCGCCCGTCGGCACTGCGTGCCCTGGATGCTGAGAAAACGCCTTCTTCCAATCATGCGCCCCTTTGCGGCCGCTGGTTTCTTGGGGAGGGGCGTACCTGACGCGCCCCATACTGATCCCCTTTTGGGACGCGCTGGAAGAAGCTTTTCGTCGCCGGGTGTATTCTGCCCGGCGACTTTTTTTATACTTGAAAAATTCCCTCGCCTGTAAGGGTGTGGATATTCATATGTATGTTATGTTTTACTCATCATTACCAAATAGCGCTCCGAACTCTTTTTCTACGTGTTTGAAGGCGTCTTTGGTTCTCTCATCGTGTTCGTGTGAGATGGTTACCTCGTGAGAAGATCTTTTTTGGTTGTGTTCGTAGCGTGCGAGCAGGAGATTCCAAATGAGGCCTGCGAGAATATAGAGCTGGAGGACGAATAGTCCTCGTCCTCATTCGATTCTAAAGCTAAATGTCTGCTGAAGCAACGTGAGTGTGTCTCCTACAGCAAGCAAAGCAACGAGTATAGCTAGGAGTGCTCCTGCGTTCATAAGTCCATCGTTGTCTTTGAATCCTACGAATTGATGGACTTTTTGTTTCCACCGAGGACTTGCATTCCAAGCCAGCAAAAATGCAAAGATAAGCACAATCAGAAGCGTGGTTTTGAGCAGATAAGATGTGCTAAATAGTGTGTATGTCGCACTTGCTTCGCCATCAAATGAACCTATGGTGAGAAATGGTAGTGTAGCGCAGAGTATGAGTGCTCAGACACAAAAAACAACCATGCCTTTTTGTCGTACCGTATAGGTAGATCGCAATGAGGTGATGTGGTGGAGTTGCTTTTTCATGAGAGCAGATGCATTACACAGTTAAAATCAGCTTGTCTATAGTGAATGGAACGAGGTGTTCAAGTCAATGTATGGGCGCGGTTATTTATATCTGATGTATGTGATCAAGAACTGTTTGTGCATGTCACGTTGCATTGACGTTTCTTCGTTCGTGGAGTATCTTGCCTGTGTTATCGAGCAAAAACGTGGATCTGATGGTTCCCAAAAATGTCTTCCCATACATACTTCTTTCTCATCGTGTATCAAAGTGGCGATGAAGCTCGAGGTTCTCGTCAGAAATAAGCGGTATCTGCAGTCCGTGACTAGTCATAAATGCACAGTGAGATTTTTCGGTATCTTTGCTGATGCCTATGATTTGTGTGTTTGCTTTTTGAAATTGAGGAAGAAGTTCAGTGAACTCTTTTGCCTCTATAGTACACCCGGGCGTATTGTCTTTGGGATAGAAATAGACGATAGTAAGTGGAGCTTTTGCGATAAGCTGCTCGAATGATGTGGTCGTGGTTTGCAGATTCGGTGTCGTGAAATGTACGAGCATAGATGAGAAGTGATAAAATTCGTTACTATTTTTGTGGTTTATAGTTCGATTTGAGGCTCGTTGAGCGGCTGTATGGGTTGTTCGCTGGTTGTTCACTTGGACGATGATGCGTCGCTTTTGTACATAAATGTCGCATCCTTACCGAAATTGAGTACCATTTTGATGACAGCTGTGGCCTGTTTGAAAATGCTCTGGGCAGTATATACTTGGTATCCAGGTACTTTCATAGACTTGAAGAGGAGTGGGAAGATGAACAAAAATGCTAGTGTCATCAAAATTCCTAAGATCATGAATCTTATGCTTGTCCATGCTTGTTTGATTTTTGCTTCGTCTCCTCATGAGAAAATAAATAGCCACACAGCAAGAAAAAACGCATAAATAGCTCCTCCAAAGATAAGAATAACCAAAATGGCTAGTACAGTCAGGATTAGTCATTCTATACCAACGGTTGTGCCGTCTACCATGGGGTGGTGGTCAGGTGTTAAAATATGTATTTGGGTATGGGATATTTCTCGGAGATACTATCGTGCAAGGAACTCATATCGTTTATAGCCTATCGAAAAGATCCCAAAAAAAAAGAGCATCCTTGCGGAGCTCTTTTGGTATCATAAGGGATGAGGAGTGTCGTGCTACTCTGGGTTTCTGGTAGTTCTTGTTCTGGTAGACTTGACGATATATTTCTCGAAGAAACTGTCATTGGTCTGCGCGAAGACGAGCTTAGCGACTCTGTTTGATGGTTGAGCGCCTTTGCTGATCCATGTTTTGATAGCCTCTGCATTGATTTCGGTCTTGTGATGCAGTGGATCAAACCATCCGAGGACTTCTTTGTATCCCATCTGGACAGGCTTGGTGTGCTCGGTCAGAACCACTCTGTAGAAGGGAGACTTGTGCTTTCCAGCTCTTGCTAATCTGATAGCCAACATGAAGAATAACGATAAGATAATAAACGACTACTTGAGTTTTCCACTTTCGACAAATTCGACTCTCTTTCTGAGTTTTGGGTCGTACTTTTTGAGTTTGAGTTTTTCGGTCGTGTTGAGCTTGTTCTTCATCGTAAAGTAGCAATATCCGCTTTCGCTTCTCAATTTGATGATAACTCTATTGCCTTTTTTAGCCATGAACACAATGAACAAAAATAAAGTGTAATATGTAGAGGATTCGACTGACAGAGCAAAATTGGCATTGGGTGGACTCGAACCACCGGCCTGGGCCTTATGAGAGCCCCGCTCTAACCGGCTGAGCTACAATGCCATCACATCGGTGAGGGCGGGATTCGAACCCGCGGTCCGCTTTCGCAGACGACTCGTTAGCAGTGAGTTGCTTTCGACCACTCAGCCACCTCACCATAGGTCAAAAATGAAGGATCTTTTCGTCCTATGTGGCAATGTAGTAGGAAAAAGCAACGAAAAATCAAGTTCTTTCCAGAAGTTTTGCATTTTTTGGTGAAACATATACACTCAGCTCAGCGGATACGTTGGGTGTGGAGTCTTTTATTTGACCAATATGGATATGGTAGAAGGAGGAATGTGAGGTTTGGGGGAGTCGTTTGAATCCTGAAACGTCAAAGAACAAGCGTCAGAGGCCAGTGAACAAGACGTGGCACGTGTCCAGGAAACCCTTCAGAAGGCCAAGCAGATGAGAGGACAGATCCAACAACAGGTGCAACATAATAGGCGTGTGGCGGATCTTTTCGCTATGTTGCTCCAGTACGTAGATGATGATGCATTGATGGCACTCCTCTATGAGCAGTTTATGCAGCATCAGGTCAGTATAGAGCATATGTTTGCTCAGTTTTTGCCTCGAATTATGAAAATAAGATCTTTGGCTGGATATGAAGATATGTTTGATCAGATATGGTGAGATGTGGAACGTATGGAGATGAGTGTCTCAGGAGTGGTGGCGTATTTGGTTCGTGTGAGGGCGTTGTATACGGATGTTGGCGCTTTGCCTGCTGGCTCATATACACGTATTGTGGTGGGTGTACTGAGATGGTCACATATCTTGAATGTTGCGGAGCTTGGTGAAGATAAACAAGCCGAATTTAAGGCTACTATTCGTAAAGAGTTGGGTGAGTAGTGTGTATAAAATACTGACGTGTACGTCTACTTTGTAACCAAATATTTGACAGACTTTGCAATAACCCTTATCCTTGGATAAGGTTTATTTTTCTAAAACCATTTTCCATGGTAGCAGGCTGACCACATTGAGCTCCTAGTCGAACTCCCAAATGACCTATCCCTGAGGGTTCTAAGAATAAACTGGACGAGGCACAGGCAAAAGCTAGAGATAGTCTTTTTTCTGCGCTTACGGCGGGCGTAGGGGCTGTGACAGCAGGCCCTGGTGCAGATGCTCTACTCAAGAGAGAGTCCATTGCCCAGGCATCCGTGAGTGGTATGATAGAACTTGCGATTAGAGAAGGGGTATATGTTCCAGAGACGGAGTTGAGAACAGAGATTGAAGCTTGAATGGGCGTTGTAACATGAGGACTTACGGCCATTACTACAGACCAACAGAGAGTAGAGGTTATGGAGGCATTGGTTGCTGCTATTAAAAAAAGACTGACTGCGCAGGGAGTTCCTGATTTTGTATTCAAGAACTATCTTACCAATGCATTGAGATATGCTGATCCTAAATGAAGAATTAAATTTCTTACGAAAGAGGTGAAGCGCACAGAGATAGCTATGAAAGTTAGAATGGATGAAATGAGCGATATGTATGAGGCGATGCTTGCGAATCCTAAGATATGATCCAAAAAACTTGCGGGTATTATTGCAACATACCAGAACGATACACAGTTACAGTTTGATGTGAATAAGAATAGTACAGACCCTGTTAAATTTCTTGAATGGATTATGATGAGATGTGATACTGATCCATGGAGGAAGGTAAGAAAGTATATTTTTACGAAAAAGATGAAACCATTGGTAGTAGGGAAGAAAATGCGCGATGGACTACAAGGTGAGATACAGTGAGTTATTGATTACTTTAGAGTCGAGTTTGATGAGTCCAAGTTTAATGAATATCCTAATCAGCCCAAAGAGGTTACTATACAAAAAAAAGCTATTATGAGGAAGTTGGAGCAGGCCTGGGTCTTAATGAAGAGGAAGTATCAGAGCAGTGACGAACCAGATTTTACTGTCTAATCTATTTGTAGTATGAAGACTATTCAAGAAGCACTAGACTATCTCAACGCTACATTTGGCGAAGGAGAGCTAGATTTGAATAATACGAGACGTGTTATTGTGGAATATGTGTATGGGGAGCTTATTGATGCACATCCAGAGACAGAAATTATGCCAGTGGAAGAACAAATGAACACGTTCCCAGACTTCCACGATCATCTTGTACGTATTGTGCAGATTATCGTAGAATGAGGATTGAGCGATATGGTCGATGATATTGTTACATCCAAAGCGGCTTAAGTGTGTGAACTATAGGGGTACACGAACTTTACTTTTGGTTATCTTCTCATGGCACCGAATGATAAGCGTGATATAAAAGAGGATCATGATATACAAGAGGACGTATATCAGGATTTGCTAACAGGTGTGGTTGACCAAAAAATTGGGCAGCTTTCGTGAGATGCTACATACGAGTACGATGAGAATGGTGATCCACTGGATGAGGTCCTGGATATTATTAGTCGTGATAAGTGACTCAAAAGAGACTTGGCGCTGTTGCAAAAAGATATTACTGCGGCAGGAGGAGTATTGAGTGTAGATGTACAGCAAAGACTGTTTTTGTTTATGCAGACGACGTTGTATCTTATAGGAGAGCGTGATAAAAAGATGAAGAAAGAAGAAGAAAAACTTATGCCTCGTCTCCAGGCGAAGATGAGTGAGTATAATAGTACCAATACTAATGAATGGGTGACTCATGTATGAATACCGACCGCAAATATTCCTGACGGCGTGCATATTGGTGTTGCTCGTATGGTGCTTGGCTATATTTGTGATACAGAATGATTTCCTGAGGACATGCGTGCGGAGACAGAAGATGATCTAAGGCGTCGCCAGGAGGAAGGGGCGCTCAAAAGGGAACAAGCTGTAGAAAAACAGGAGAAGGCAGAAACAACCTTGGAAGAAATAGATGCACACATCAATCCATACTTAAATCCTGAACTTGAGGCAGATAAGCGTATTATTGATTTGCAGCGTATTATCTTGTCAGATCATCTCAAAAAAGAGAGAGCAGAGCTGTTGGCTGGACTTGAGGTGGGACGTTTTGATGCGAAGAAGGTTGATAAGGCAAGAAAAGCTATTAGAGCTAGATTGAAGTGATGATTATATATCAAGGTGCCAAATGATGTTGCGAAATTGGGTAAAAATATATATGAGTGAGCTGTCACGAAACCTTCCAAAAAACCTCAAAAAACATTTGATCTTGGCGCAAAGGAAGAGAAGCCAACGTTTGATGGGACTGTATCTACTCCCAATAAGTTGAGGGACGATGAAGTAGATAAAGCTATCTTTACTTTGCCACAAGTACAATCGCTTGTTGCATTGGAGCTCGGGCGTCCATTTTTGGAGTTTATGAAGGCAAGAGAACAGTACGTATCTCTGATGGAAGAAACCGCTCTGTGAGATGACGTAGAGAGTATTCCTGCGAGTCAGTGGTTTGCTCAGAAGGTAAGATGATGAGATCCTGACTATGCTCGCTGATATCTAGCAAATATCAATATGCTTTCGGATATGCGCTTATCGTGAGGCGCAATAGCGGTGTATGAGGACCAGCAGAAAAAAATAAATGCCTTGTGATTTCCATGATTTGTAGAGGGACAGGATCGCGAAAATCAACCGTGGACAGAGTATATGTTGGCAGTAAATAAAGCAGTAGGTGGAAGATTTTTGTTGTTGGGATCTGCGTGAGAGCAATCGTATAATGAATATAGAAGTATTGATGCGGCAACTATGCAACCTGTGCTGGGTGGTAAACATTTACCTACCTTTAAGGAACTTCGTCAGGAGGCGAGAGAGAGAGAGGATTTTTTTGATCTCCCTGGGTGAGATGATGGTTCTCCGCTCAATGAGCTGCATGATGACCTTGAGCAGAAGGCAACTGGTAGAGCCCAGGTGGAGACAGATGCTCCTGGTGATACTCGTACGTGAGACGTTAGAAATAGGAATGAGACGTGAGCTCGCCTGTGAAGAGGGAGAGGTGATCGTGAGCAAAATCTGACATATGGTGAGGAGACACAACATCTGCAAGCTGTAGGTGAAAGACTAGATGGAAGTCCTATCTATGATGATTTGGAAGATGCGAGTCTTGCAGAGCAAGAACATGTGTTGACATGATGATCTCAAGATGCCCGTTTTAAGCCAGCAAGTGGTATTGTGGGCGTAAGTAAGACGCCATGAGCATTTGTGCAGTGAAAACCGCCGGCAGTTAAGGCTCAGAATCGTACAGAACCACAACCAGGTACAGATGGTGAGGTAAGAGGAGATCAGGACGCAGTACCATGATGATGAGGAGAGATTGAACGTCATGTCTCGACGACGGAAGCCATGTTTGCTGCAGAACAGGGCATTGATGATTTTACGAAAATTTCATTAGACAAAAAACTTAAACTCAGAGAACATATTATGCTGCATACTCCTCTTAATTATGCTGAGAAAGTGACCTTGGCGCTAAAGAGCGGAGAGTTGGACTATGCCTGTGTAGTGTTTAGTAATTTTAGATACAGTGCGGATGAGAGAGTAAGAGAGACAGGAAGATTTGATTCTCTTCTTGAAGATCAGCAGATTTGGCGTATGAAAAACGCAGTGAAAGGGAGAAAAATAGGCGTCTTTTATATTAATATGAGATGATGAGGCTGGCCTCAGGATTGGATCGGTAAAAAACAGAGGGAGTTGTGAGTTTTTTCTCCTGGTGCTACTATAAATGAAGAGAGTGGTGTTAGTGTCGTTCTATGAAAGGACAAGCCAGAAAACCCTAAACAGGTATGGAAATGAGATGTCGGGACATGATTTATTGGATGGGCCGCTGCAATCCCTGAAATTACTTCTGGGCAGGTAGAGGTAGGGAAGCAAAAGGATAAGACACCGGAAGCTACGTGGGGAGATATTCAAAAGGAGGTACCAGCAAATCTTGCCAGCTCTACTAGGCACTTCAGTGTGGTTACGGATGCGGAGTGATATCAAGCATACAAAAGTACCATGAAAGAGGGAGAGAAAGTCCTTATGTTATGGACAGACACACAACATCCTTTGAAGGATGATGATTTGGCTAAGATTGTTTCACATTACAAAAGGCAAAACGTACGTGTGTGTTATATCTCGGCAGCAGAAAAGATACCCAATATTGCCAAAACCAGAATTGTACAGTTGGGTGATGGTAGTAGGAAAATGAAATGACCTGCCTATGTGCTTAAGACATGAGAAAAAGATGTGTATACACTCAAATTCCCTTATGCGCTCACGATGTACATGCGCAATGCTTCGGAAACGGAGTGAGTGACACAAATGACACCAATGGTTGTGCATTACTATACCTGAGATATATGATGAGCAAACAGTGATCCCTTGGAGGCTGTGAAGTTTACCTTGAATCAGTTTGACCTTGATCTTGCACAACAGCGCGCAAAAAAGCAGTAAATCTGCCCTAAGTAGTAGGTAAGTGGCTTGCTGTGATTGAGATTTTGATCTAATACGTTTGTACGAAACACCACAGATATAACAAATATAATAGCATATATGTCAAATACAGCTTGTATGTTCTTTTTTGAAATTTGACAGATAAATTAAAGTCTTTACAATACAATTACTCTATTTTTTAAGGTAATACACTTATGCCTCCACGCCGATGAGATGACCTAGTTGATATTAGTGCGTATAGCCCTCATGAAGCTGCTAAACAGCTTTTGGATAAGGCTGCAAAAAAAACTGGATCTGCGACTAATATCGAAAACATCTGAATTGAAAGGCTTATTGATGGGGATGGTAGTAATTCGGATGCTATTATTACATTTGAAAGAAGAACAGTGAGTCAGTGAGATATTAAGGGGTTACAGTTCAAAGGAAAATTGGATGTGGTGGTTATCAAATGGGAGTGAACGGAAATATGATATATGCCTGATCGAGCAAAGTTTTATCTAGATGCTCCAGCTACCAACTGAAATGCAGAGGGACTTCCTACGAGAAAAAATTTCCAAAAAACATTGACGTTGTGTATGTGGGAGTTGGCTAATATGGCGAGAACCAAAGATGAGGATGAGGCTGCGGTAAATAAGACTATCAAAACAGAATTATCTGCCCTTGTAGGTGTAATTCAACTTGATGAAATATTGGATCATAAGCAAGATCAGATTATGACGCCTAAAGAAATTAGGAAAGACTCAAGACTGACTAACAGAGAGAGAAGAAAGGATGATAATATTCATGATGCGCAGGAAAAACAGCTATTTAGAGATACCAAATTGCTTGGTGAAATGCTGGAGGGAACGCTTTTGTGATTATGAGGTGCTCAGATAGAGAGGCTCAAGAAACAACTTACACAGCTCAATGTAGAACTGGAAAACTATAATAGACTTATTAATCAGCCTGGTGTGAATCAGTTCGATCCAGAACTTGCTGTCACGCTTGCTAAGATCAAAGCAAGACTCAAGTATGTCCTTGCAGGTGTGTTTGTAGAGATGAAAGAACATGAGCATGAAAGCTTGTTGCTTTGGGATAGGAATCCTAAAATACAGTCTGAACTTTATGAGTTAGCAAAGACAGCGTGATTCGAGACGAAAAACACGCAGGTGCACTTTTTCTTGAGATTGGTCTTCAAGGAAAAGGTAAAGGGAATCAAAGAAGAAATGGATAAGTATAGATCAATGAGAGATATTGTTGACTACGACCCTGCAACATGAGGATATTCCATCAATGGTAAAGCAGCGGGGAAGCTTGATAAGGCAAAAACGAAACTGAGATGAAGTAAAAAAGAGAGAACAGCCGCTGGTAAGGTTAATATCGCATGAGTTGAAACAGGTAGGTCTGTTGACGGTTCTGACTATACCAACTATGATACGGATTCAAGGATTGATTATGGTGCTGATGGCATGCCGATAGATGGTAGAGGTATCGAGTACAAACCTACGGTGCGTATGACAAGAGAGTGAATGGTGGTTTCTGAGAATCTTGCGAAGATGTCTACACCTCAGCTCTTACAGGAATATAACAAAGTCAAAGATGCTACAGCTCCCAATGAGGCGTTTGCGAGAAAACAGGAGCTTGGCAGAGAAGTATTGTTGCGTCTTACGGCTGAAGGCGGAGATCCTGAGAAACACAAAGCAAATGTTGCGCAGCTTGGCGGACAGGGCGAGTTCGAAAAGATTTTGGGTCTCTTCTTGGATAAGGCGTTCTGGGATGAAGTGAATTTGAACTATACGACAGCCGTACATACGTATAATGCTGCTAAAGCATGACCTAGTCCTATTCCTAATGCGTTTGCGTATCCTACGCCAGAGGAAGATGTTGCTCTAAAGAATAATGCGTACTGGATGGCATATGCTAAGCATGTTCCAGAACTTTTCCCTGATCTTGTACAGATCTATGGAAGAAGTGTGAACGCAGAAACTTTGAAATCGTATGCAAGATGGTATGATCCCGCTGAAATGGCTGGTATGTGTGATAGACTTGCTGGAGAAAAGGGTGTTAGTCTAGGATCTGAGCCTAGTCTTGGAACAAAACTTGCTGCTGGTTCAAATAAGTGGTTGGATATGGGAGCCGCATGGATGGTTGAAAAAGGTGTCCCACCTAAGCTTGCACAGGGTACAGCTGAGATTCTCAAAACATGAATAAGTATCGGTAAAGCAGTGGTAACGTGAAAAATGCTCTGGGAAGGAGCTAAATCAACGTTCCACTATGTGAGATGAGCGTTTAGGTGGATCTTTGGTGGTGACTCTGCCGCTGATTTCACAGCATGATGGACGGAATTGAAATCTGCGGGTTCATGGTTCCTGGGTAAAGAAGCTATTGGATTAGTACAAGATCCTAATAGATGGATTGATGGATGGAAAAATAGTACCGGTATCACGTGAAATATTTGGGGTATGTTTAATGAAAATAAGGCACAGCAGTTGCAAGAACAGCGCGCACTCGAAGATAGAAAACTCGAAAGCAACTACGCATATACAGAGATCACAAAAATTGCTCTTGGTAGTTACTCTTTGGATACGCTTATGTGATGAGGTATTGGATGAGGCGTGCTCTCAGAGGGTAAGGATGGGAAGATTGTTGTGGATCCTAGAAAAATAGATCAGATGGCTCGTGAAGATAGTTACTTGAGAAGTATCTTGGGTAACAATCCGAGCGAATACGATACAAAGCAACTCGCTATGACACTTGAAACAACGTTCTACAAGGACCTTGGGTTGTCGTGGAAGCTTTTGCAGGAAGTTCGCAAGACGAGCGGAAATATGATGCTGGGTGATATGTTGACCCATGCCGAGTGAAGAAGTGTGACGATAGGTAAGCTGGATGGTATCTTGAGAAATACGAGACTCCTTTCTACTGATGACCTTGTGGTGCTCAAATATCTTGATGAGCCGCAATATCAGGAAAAACTACAGGTGTTGGCATTTGCTGCGCAGCAAGAAAAGAAAATTACAGATGAGGCGTTGTTGATGAGTTATATCGGAGCAAACAATGGTACTTCTCCAGACGCATCGTTCATTATTCCATCAAGCAAGTATCCGCTTATTATGAAGAGATTTACAGAATATACAGCAAATGGTGTTGCGGCTAGGACATATTTGATAAGTCTTTTGGAAAAATATACCAAAGCTACTACGCTGGCAGAGAGAACATCTATTCTCAACGGATATTTCAAAGTTCTGAGAACCATCTTTTCAGATCCATTGGACTCACAGGAAGATATAAAGGTATTGGATCCGACTGGGTCAGGAGCTCTTGTCGATGCTACAGCGATGCGGTGGGAATATGATGACGCATTACTCAATAGAAGTTTGGCGGGCTACTTCCATAGTACAGATGAGAAGTATGGTGGAGGTATTGTTCCTAATCTTACGATAGGTGCATGGTGATTACGTGGTGGTTCAGGTGGATATACAGGAGAACAACTTACGCATATGAGTCATACAGAACTAGAAGGCTTTGCACCTCCTGTGAGGGCTGATGTAGAGGGTAGCGCTGGATGGGAGACTGTTTCAGGAGTAACGCCATAGTGTGGTATTGATGACTCTTAATTCTATCTTCATTCTATCGACAAACAAAATTCATATATAATATAAATCCCTCATCTGAGGGATTTTTTGGTGGTTGGTAATACGTTGATTAGTGCAGAATGGTTGATTATGATCATGATTGTGCCTCATATTATGGATATTATGGAGCCGCTGGTGCAGGAGGAGGCGGCGGTGGTGGCGGTGGAGCCGGAGTCGTGCCATCTGCATTGTATGCTCTTCTTCATCTTGTTCTCAGAGGACTCAACTCTCATTTAAACCAAATATTATATGGCTGTGTTACTATATCACTACCAAAGTCACGAAAGGTTTGTCGTATACCTTTAAATGCTGCTTTTGCTTTTCTTGCATTGAGATGAGGGATGGCTGATGTTAATCCGAGTACATGAATGCCAATATTTTTTCGATATCTTGCTCATTGTAAAAACATGAGTTCTACAGCCATATCTATCCCATGTACTCATGTATATGCTAATTTATTCCAAAATTTTTGTCGTCAGTTTTTTGGATCTCCGTTATCTAGTAGTTCTGCAATGAACATTCTTCAGTTTTCTCTAATATTTTCGAGGCTTCTTGTAAATTCGTTTGCGGCTTGTGCGAGGTGGTCAATGCTGTCTCATAGGTCTCTATGGACTGGAGCATATGGACCAACTGCTGTAGTTACCATTGCGATGTTGTGAGTAAAAAATTTATATTATTGTGTATTGTAAGTATGCTGACTCTATCTCAGAAATGCAAAAAATCTCCGAGTATGGTGAATGATTTTTATGTATGCACATTGTATTGACATATGCGCCTTCTATGGGTATAATTGCAGAGCAAACAAAATCTAGAACAAAAATAAAAAGATATGAAAGCTCGTGCATTAAAAGCTAATATTCAACGTGTCGCCAGGTGGTTCGCAATGTTTTATGCGCAAAACTCATTTCGTATTTTTCTTTGGTACGGGTTGATGGGATTTGTCGTGTCAATTTACGTGAACCGTTTGGGAGGATTCCCGACGTATATCCTTCCCTTGCTTTGGTCGTTTATGTTGTTTGGATTCGTGGTTTTGTTCGATGTTTTAGGGCTGATTGTTCAACCCAAGGTATTGGCAAATCCATCCCGTCTGAACGAGTATGATCCTACACCATTTTCTGAAGGCGGTAGAAAGCAAGGATTTATGTGGGGTACCACAGTTGTTTTCCTTCTTACTACTGAACTTCCTTTGACGGTTTTTATACTGCCGATCATAGTTGGTATTGTATTAGCTGTCTTTGACGAATGGGAGGAATTGTACTATGATCACTGGTTTTGGGGAAGCGTTATTACAGGTGTTGCAATGACGATATCCAACGCAATCATGCTGGGGTACTGGGGAATCTTTCTCTAACATGTTGAATCTATGCTAAACATTGTCTTGAGCGGTCCGACGTATCTGTCGGGCCGCCTCTCGTTATAGACAGTTCTTACATATTGTGGCGAAGTGTGACTATATGTTCTCTATATGCCTCTATTCTTCGACTGTGTAGAGGTTTTTTTTGTATATTTTTGAAGATTTAAGAAGATTTTTGGGCGGGGGTTTTGGGTATGGATTTTTGAGGGTGCCGGTAGGGTGCAAATGGCTAGAAATGCCTCGTGTATTTGACAATTTTCGTGCTTGTCGGTATAGTTATTTTGGATATTTTGAACTTTATTTTTTGGTTGATGAGATGGGAGAGTTTGGACGTACAGGGTATGAGAAGTTTGAGGACCTGGATCCTATAGAAACAGTAAACGTGCAGTGATCTCTTCCTGCCGGTATAGAGCTACGTTTCGATAAGAAACAGCAAAAACTTGTGTTTGTGGATGTGAGCGATCCGAGCAAGACGGGAGCCGCTATTCCAGTTCTCAATACCATTGATCTCAAGACCTTTACTACTACGTGAGTGCTTCCTTCTCAAACCGTCTATCTTGAGAGCACGATATGAGCAGGTTGGTCGTTGTTGAAGTTTAGGCGTGTGTGAAATGCACTAACCGTAACCGTAGAGAAGAAAGCTCATCCTATCAAGACAGTTGGTCGTATGCCTGCTGGGGATTGGTTTGTGGGTGATGTGCGTAAGACAGGTGATTACAATACGATTATAGAATTGATGCCAAAAAAGACGACATGACCAAATACTCCCCCAAAATCTTTTCCGGAGGGAAAAATTGCTTTTGCGGATGTAGATCGTGATGGAAAACAACAGCAAAAGCAATTCTCTATCAAAGAAGGCGTCGGCGTATCTGCGAAAGATGTCTACTATACACTGACTGTCCGCAATGTACAATGAACGCTCGAAGTGAGCTTAGCAAAGACACTTCCAGAGACGTTGAAAAAAGAGACGACACTTTCTGTGGCGCCGGAGAGAAACCTGTATGTAACGAAACCATTTGCAGGATCTTTGGGGTTGTCTTCAGATAAGAGGTCTTTGGTCGTTAAAGGGGCTGATGGAGAGACATTGAGATTTATCAATCTAAGTACATATGTCGAGCTACAAAAGCCAGGGGGGAAGATGGTTAGTTTTTGAAATGATCTTATAACAATTGATAATGCGACGTACCGTATATCGTTGAAAAACGTTGCCTGAGTACTTGAAGTGACTGTGGAAGAGTATGTGCCGGTTGCAAAAGATATTCAATGGCTTGGTGATCGAAGAAAAAATACGTTGTGAGGACGGAAGACGACGGTGGTCGAAAATCCTAGATGGTTTGTGTGTTTACAGCATGCAAAGACAGGAGAATTTGCTAAGGATGCCGATGGCCATGTGATTGAACTGCCTCTTACGACAGACGATTTTGTTCGAGAGAGCTCAACACCGGAGTGAAGATTGGTTGCGTATGAAGTTACGTTTGCTTGAACGAAGATGAATTTCTATCTAAAAAAAGAGCATGGTGTGGCATATGTTGCTGCCGAATCTTTGGATGTTCCTGGTGATGTAGAGATAGATTCTTTTGCATGAGTTTTTTCCAAATGAAGACTGGTTCCAGCGACGTGGTTTATTAGTGATACGTTGACCAAAGAAGCGTTTGCGGAAAAACATACATTGCCTGTAATTGTGAGAGAGGCGTGAAAACCAGATAAAAAAATTAATGTAGTATTTACGAGTGATGAGGTGCTGAGAAGACCAAGTGGCGCTGTGCCTGGTGGACTCAACTATCCGGGTGCTAAGGTCAGTAAAGAGGTGGTTGCGGATGGTGTGACGTATGTACTGACGTTTGAGAATAGAAAAGGCATCGTATATGGACATGTGGAAAATAGAAATGTACCGGTGGAGGCCAAAGAAGATCTTGTGGTGCAGGTTAATATGGAGCCGCAGGAAACGTTTGGGACGCCATTGATTGATAAAGAACTTTTTGATGGAAAAGAGATTTATTGATTCTACAAAAAACTTGAACCGGCGTATGTGATAAAGGATCCTAAACATCAGGAAAGATTTGCTAGATTGACGCTTGGGAGAGATCGTTTGGGTGCAATCACTGGTACAAGAACGGATTTTGATGTGTATCGTGATGATAAACTAGATCCGTTTAGTGTGGATCATCCGGGGCAAGTAGGTCTTTTTGATGATTCATTGATGGATATTGATATGACCCAGTTCAAGGATCCTGCATCGTGATGGATCAAAACAGCAGAAGGATATAAGAAGTGAATTCCTGCTGAAGATGTGTGGTGAAGATATGATGAAGATGGTCCATGGGAGGTAACAGCAAAACTCGAACCAAGGTTTATGGAATACAATGAGACGTTGCCAGTAACGGATCCAGAAAGAGTAAATACAGGAAAGACAACCAAGCGCGTCAAAAAACAAGTCGGATATATGTTGCGTATGGAACTCAATATCCCTCCTACATCAAGATTTTGGCAGGAAGATAAGAAGTTGGGTGATATTATGCCTGACCTGAGTGTGTTTGTTCCTAATGTCCCAGATCTCGTGCCTGATAGACTCAAAAAACGATGGGAGAGAGCCCAAGATCGATGGAGTAGTAGAGGAGATAGGTCTGAGGTGGATAGCAGAAATAATTTTGTAGATATCAAAGAAACACAAGGTCTCAATATGCTCTGGCCTGTCCCTTGAGGAAAAACTGTATATGATAGAGACCCGTTTGCGTCTGGTCAGGATTGGTGATGGAGAGATCGTCCTACATCTTCTTGATCGGTTTTCCATGAGGCTATTGATATCAATCATCCGAATGATGCAAAGTGAACCGCGGATGTTGTAGCGGCATTGGGTGGGAAAGTGGTAGTTACAGAAGACTCAGAGACGAAGTGAGTTAGATGAGACTATACTGTTAGAATTTACCCGTCTGAACAGGTTACAATTGGAGGAAAGAAGAGACATATTATGCTCAAGTATCATCACGTCAACAAGGTCTCTGTGCCTACATGATGAGAGGTTCAAAAATGACAGAGTATTGCCAAGATAAGTCCTAATCTTGATTCTGATCATAAGACAGGGCCTCATTTGCATTTTGAGGTAGTTATTCTTGAAAAAGAAGGCAAAGAATATTCATCGTCTAAGAGGCCATTTACGTACAAGAGACCATGAAGTACGACGGAAAAACATACGACTGATACAGTGAATCCACTTTGGTTTTTTACCAAGGCGACATCGTGATATGATCCATCAGTGACAGGTCAAGTGCCGGAAGGATACAATGATCTTGGTGCAGATTTGAGCAAGGAACAGAAAGAAAATATAAATAAGGTTGGTCAATTCTATGCAGATTTTGTGAATGCTATGGAGGGAGACTCGTCTACCAACAAGGAAGCGCTCAGCCTCATACAACTATGAGATGTTATAGGATTGTGTGGATGTGAGAGTGGGTATGGTGTACACAATGTTGTGAATCCCAGCGGTTTTGCGTGATGGTTTCAAGTGGATACCAACCCTAGAAAAAATATGTACGCAGCTATCAAGGATTGAGGGGCGACATACTTTCCGAGGTGATTTATTGAATGATTCATTGATAAGCCGCCATACAATCACCTCAAAAGTCCTAAGGATCCTATCTATCTTGATCCGCAGAAGAATACATATATTGGTCTATGTATGTTGTATGAAAAAGCAGTCAATCAAGTGAAATGATGATACAAAGTGAACCCGACAAGTTTTGATAGAAAACATGATATTCTCAATAAGATATCACGCCTAGGAAATTATAAGCAGGGCACGAAAAAACATTTGGAAGATAGGTGATTGGATGTGAATCCTAATGATGCTATGCTAGATGACCTTATCGCTAAAATTCAGGCAAATAATGATAATCTCAGAGAAAGATATCTCCTCCTTATTCATTATGGTGGCATGATGTGAAAGGACTCGTGATCACAGGAAGATCATAGTATGTATCATGCGCTTGCTGCCCTCTATCTTTCGGAGTGACCATTTTTGAAGTGATGATCCGCAAGTGTGTCAGAGTGAAATGATGGAGGTAGTACATGATGAGGCGGTGCGTCGTGATGAGGTGAGAGTGGTGAACGGAGGCCGGAAACTCCAGTAAACAAGGTATTTTCGGATCAAGAAATTGATGATATTATTCATGAGCGTGGAAAGACAACATTTGATGCTTCGAATGGATGAGTGAGATATGTGGATGGTAAGGATATTTTGATGTATACACCATTCGTATATAAATGACAGGTGTTTGGTTGAAATCTAAGTACATGATGATCACGATATCATATTGCATGGAAAGGACAGGATTTGTATGTTATACGTGATGCTACAAAGACTGTAACTAAGATAGATATGTCGCGTTTTGAGCATGATAAGAAAAAACATATTGGTTGGACAAAACCGTGACAGTCATATAGCATTGATGGAAGGACGGTTACGTTTACTTACAAATTAGATAACGCCAGTAAGACGAAATTTATTATGTGAGCTGAAGAGTTCTAACTATTTTTATTTTGTAATGTGGTGTAGCGATTTATGGCAGGTAACGATGATGCAGCACGTCCTCAGCAACATCCGGAACGTCGTACAGATGGCGGTCGTGATGATGGTGCGGATAAACTACAACAGGAAATTAGTACAGATGTTACTAATGCTGCTTTGTCGGAACTTGATCGTCAGCTGTGAGATGGTAAACAAGCATGAATTGATCTTGTGGAGTTATGATCATCAACGGAGAATCCCCAATGAGCTATTGTTGAACAAGCAGAAAGAGAAAAAGAGCAGCTCGCTTCTACAGCGCTTTCTTATCTACAATCAAAAGGTTTTGAAAAGAAAACAATACGTGATCTTGAACAGTCTCCAGACCAACAAGCCAGAATGGCTTTATTTGCAGTATATTGGAGCTGTGCGGTAGATCTTATATGAGGGGCTTGTTCTTCACAATTCCCAGCTGATCGAAAAACATCATGATTTACGGCTGAACATATTGCAGCAGTAAAGACATTTTTTGCTGCACACAAACAAGATGTCTTGACGCCTACAGGAGTACGTAAATATATTCGTACACCATCGCCTTTGCAGGAACAGCTTTTGAAGTTTTTGGAGTGATGATCTGTGCTTGCTCAGGATATTGTTGCGCATGAATGGTGACGTATGGTAGATAAAATTGAGCAGCATGGTCCCACGCTTATGGAACAATATACGAGAGATCTCGCCTTGGTAGGACAACATGGTACAGGGTCTGAGGGCGTCTCTGAGGGGAATGCTAGTACAAATTCTAATGGAAATAAGACGGGTTGATTTTGGTGAAATATGTCAGACAAACTTGCTAAACTATGAACGCCAAAAAATCTGGCTATCGTGTGAGCAGTAGCGGTTGGGGGATATATGTGATGGAGATTGTTGAAAGATTCCTGGGTGGGGAAAAAAGTAAGTGGTTTTTGGAACTGGCTGACAGGCAAAAAAGATGATGCAGAAAAGAAAGAAGATAAGGAAGGTGAGTGATGGTTTGATGGTGCATTGAATAAACTATTGCAGGCCTGACTTGTGGCAGGATGATTATATGGAGTGTATAGGCTTATTCAGCATTATTATCCAGATCTTGATCTCAAGTGATGGTTTGGCATATGAGGAAAGGACTGAGAAAAGGATGCTTGAGCGTGAACTGGAGGCGGATGATGATGAGTGTGATCTCCTGAAGAACAAGTAGCAACTGCGCATGAGCAGCTTGCTGCTAGTCCTGTGTATGCACAGCAAGCTGACAAAGTAGCGGGCGCAGTGAATGCCTACTTTTTGGCAGTGTGAGGTGATGCCGATATTCTAGGAGATGGAGAGGCGGAACAGGGCGCATGATGACTTTCTGTAGCACTGCTTGCTTCACAAGGTAATGTGGGAGAGTTGCTTGATGTGGCAAGTTATCAGCGTCTCCTCGAGCAAGCTACACAGTGACCGATTGAAAAAATACGAGAGGAGATGAAGTGATGGTGAACGCAGCGTCTTCAGGCTTTTCACAAGTGATTGCAGGCGTATGCGGAGTCTCAGACGAATATTGTGTCTAGTGCGCTTATGAGCGGTGTAGCTTCATTGGTATGAGGTGTGATACCCACGTGACCTGATGCATTGACAGCTGCTCAACAGATGAAGATTCTTTTGAGAAAGCAGCTGAATGTATTGACGTGGTTGCATGAGGCGCGCGCAAGATTATACGAAAGCGAAAGTTGCGCGCCGGAGGAGATCCTGACCTGATTTATGCAACAACCATTGATAGGTACAAATGGTCAGGATGCGGTGACCTTCCTTGAACAAAAATGATGTTTGCATGTTGTTCCGTCCGCAGAAGTGCATCAAGCGACGCAAGCGCATACACAAGAGAACGAGCATATTCAGAAAGAACTGCAAGAACTCAGGCAAGATCCGGAAAAGAATAAACAAGAACTCAAAGAAATGTGTGATGCGTACGTAGAGGAGGTAGATGAGTATGGCGCAAGAAGTTGGGCAAGTAAGTGGTTCTCATGACTACACGAGGTGTTTAGTATGGAAGTGAAGGATACCAAAGCACTTCTGGAGGCAACGGGATATACGCCACTTGCTGAGGAGCTTACACGTGGAGCCAAAGAAATTAGTTCAAAAATAGCTCGTGGTGAACAGGTGACACAGCAAGACTATGATCATCTTGCGTCTGCGCATGATCGTTATACGAGATTTTTGAATGAGTTTACTGCACAACGTCTCGTAGTGACGGAGGAGATGGATGCACAGTGAAGAAAAAAACTATCTCTCGTAGATAGATGACGATATGCGGCTCTTGTGTATGGGAAGGATGTAGCGCGCGCGGCAGGCGATGTCTGACATGGTGCTGTGTCTCTGGTGATGTCTGACAATAAGCGAGAAGGAGCTATGGAATTGGCAGGCGGATATATTGCACTCGAACGATATACGTATCCTTGGAGGAAAATGCTTGGCGGTATAGGTATGAGGAGTGCAGGCGTACTGAGGCCCGTAGGTCGAGTAATGAATAGACTTTCTCCTACGGAGTATGTGATCAAAAAAACATTTATTGAGCTGAGTAAAGTGACGGCGTCATCCTGAAACGAAACCTTGAAAGGTATCGGGGCTAAGTGAATTGCGTTGTTTCGTTATAGAGGTCCGGATGCAGCTCAACATCTGATTCGTGATTTCTTGCTTGGACGTATAGATGAGGCAACAGCCTCTGCAGTTGCACGTACGAGGGAACTTGGCAATGCAAGTGATATCGTAGAACTGCTTATCAAAAATGGCGCGTTACCAGATTATGATACAGCAAGAGTCTTTGTGCGTTACGCTGAAAATCCTATATTGAGAAATCGTATTGTTACAATCAAGAGAGTCTGGCTTGCTAAGAGGGCAAAGATAGCATTAGGAGCTCACTCTGAAGCAATGAAACTTCTTAACGAGATGAAGAGACTTGATGATATGATAGAAAAGATTCCTGATAAAACCGAGCAAGAAGCACTTCGTGCGATGATGACGACGGTGGCTGATCTTGAGAAAGCAAAAGCAATTATCGCGCAGCGAAATAAATTTCGTAGTGTTTTTCAGGCGTTTGTATCTGCAAATTCATGACTCTCTGCTACGCAACGATGACGCGCATTGTGAACGTGGTTGGCGACCATCGATGACGTCAAAAACTCCAAGGCACTTTTGGTGGCGTTGGGAGAGTTTAATAAACTCATGTTTCGCAGCGCTCAACTATTGAGAAGCATTCAAGCAGCAAATGCACAACTACTTCGTGGCGCAGTTGAGTTGAGTGAACAGATGTTGGTGAGTATGAAATGAGGTGTACAAAAACTTATTGTGTATCTCAAAACCACTCAACTTGCTAAAAGTCCCTATGTTGCCAAAACACAACTTATGATACGCGAGCTTGAGGAAGCGATGCGCTTACAATGATCTGCATTTAGCGAGCGCTTGCGTCTGATTGCGCAGAGATTTCCAAGCATATGACCCCATTTGTGACGCATAGCGAGAGTTGCGGGCGTGGGGCTAGGTGTTGTGACGGTGCTTTTTGGGTCAGTTGTGGCTTATCAAGCATGGCAGGAAGCCAAATACTTGGATGTGGTTAATCCTGAAATGTGAACTCGTACGCGTGAATATGCGTGAGATCAGTTGCTGTTTACGGGACTTAGTGGTGCACTTATTTTTGTACCAGGACCATGATGGGTGGTGTTGTGATGAGAGGCGGTAGTGTCATGACTGAAGCGATGATCTGACGCTTTGTATGAGACAGAACGCGCATATAGACAGACGGTACTGCAGCTGATGCAAGAATGAAAATCCGTTATTCTTCAACAACTCGTACATCATGCATTTGGACAGCACGGAGTAGATCGTTGAACCAAGGAAAAATTTGCGAGATTTTGGTGAGGATGAGTAGATTTTGATTTTCTTGCACACAACTCTACACAAAATGCTATAGAGGCGTATTTGCGTTTGACGTACGCGGCGCAAGATCCTTCTGGAATCGGTTGGATGACGACACTTACTCCGGAAGAACAGCAAAAAAGCATGTGAGCAAATAATATCGATGCTGCACTATTGGAGGATGCCGCGCAGCGTATAGATAAACAAGTGCAGGCATCTGTGGCGTATCTCAAACAGGCATTGGGTACAAAGACAGTTACAGAAGACTATGTTGTATGGGAACAAAAGACAGTAGAGGCCAATAAGGGCATGCGTTTTTGACCGAGTACAAGACAAGAAAAAATTCCTGTACATAAGACGGGTGCGCCAAGGGAGGTTGTGAATATCATGCCGATGCTTCTTGGACAGTCGATAGATGGTGATGCCTATGCCTATTTGCAGTGACTGTTTGCGGAGTCTGTGTATGCGACGACTAATGTGGGTGATGTTGCGCTTTCTCCTCAGCGTGTAGGTGAGGATATTGTGCGTTGGCAAAGAGAAGTCGATACAGATATTGCTTACAAAAAATCTTTGGATAGTTTGTATCTCCACAATAAGACGGTACTTGCGCATATGAGTATGCAGGCGGACAGGTTTGTACAGGAAAATATGGCATACGACACAGAACAGCATCTTCTACAAGCGCATGCACGTCAGTTGCGTGCGTATGTAAACGTGAAAGCTATGACGGAGTGACGGGATCCTACACAAGAACTTGCAAAAACATATATCACTAATGAACAGGAGATGAGATGACTTTTGCTGACTGGTAAATTACAGCCAGTACTGACAGAGAAACCATTGGAGGATGCCTGATACACAGATGATCAAATCAAAGAGATGCTCTGTATTTCGTGATATCCTGTGCAAGATTCGTTGTATAGGATTGCAACAGAAACGTTGTGAACTCCTACTAAAAATACACGTCAAGATCTCCAAAATGTCTTTGCAGAAGTACATCAAAAACAACATGGTCTGTATGTAACATGAGATGGAAAATCAGTGGCAGTCTACAACGAACGGGATCCGAGAGACATGAAAGTCCCTCTTGATGTTCAGTGATATGCTGCGCATGCGGCATTGGTTGAACTTCAAGGTCGAGTAGGTATGTCTGCAAAAGAGTGAGATCTTGTGGAGACAGGCGGTACAGCAGAAAAAGAACTTAGCAGACTACAAGGCAAACGTTATTCAACGATTTTGTATGATATGATTACCATGACTGCAGTGAGAGATTATCCTCTCAAATTGATTGTTATGTATGGAAAGGAACAGAGAAACAAGCGATTTCGTTTACCGGTTCCTGAGGTAGGACGTTGTATCGAACTTGGATATCGTGATATGGGGCAGTACCAGTTTATGTGTCAAAGTACTTGAGAAATTCTCCTAAAATGACCATGAAAACAACCGGAAAATATGAAGGCAGTGATCGCTCGTGAGCCATCTTTGCAGCACTTACAGGATGAGTACGACGGTTTGGTTAGTAGGATGGCTGCATAAGATACTCGCCTCAAAATATTTTTCTCCATAGAATGACTAAAAATGACTTGTAAATTGTAATAATGTGAGTATTGACAAACCTTAAAAACATAATGTTATGAAAGTAATCGCATTTGTCCCGTGGCTGGGATTGGTGTATTTGGCAATCATTTTCGGTGGATTTGATCTAAATGCGTGCGAGTACCCATCGCACGTCATTGTACTGTTGGTGGTGTTTGTGTTAGATGTACTGCAGTTATCCTGGGAAAGATCTCAACGTATGAGTGTGCTCAATACGATCTACAGTATTTTGTATGTAGGGCTTATTGTGTTCGTCTTGTCACAGGGGCTTATGCAGTATAGCGTAAACACTGTCTTATTATTAGGCCTTACCATTATTGAGATCCTACTGACAGTTATTATTGGACGTGATTTGAGTCGCCTTAACGTTTTTGCAACAGAAACACACGGAAATTGATCGTTTTTTGCCTTTATCTCCAGCCACTTCGTGCCCCCATGATTTCCTGTATTTCAGGAATAGGGGCTTTTTTTGTATATATTTCTCTAATTTCTCACCTTTTTCTTCTTTAGTATCTTCTTTCTATTATTTGACAGATCTTCTTTCGTATATACAATATATGTAGATATTTTTGTTTATTTTTTGTAGTATCATGCCAGGAGAAACGCTTAAAAATCTCGGATATGATGTTGATATTCCAGATAACAATCCTGTAATTAAGGAGTCCATCGAGCAGACGATCAAGGATACGAAAATGGAATTGACCGAGTTGGCGGGATCACTCAGTGATCCAGAGACCGTAGAGGGTTTGGAGTCTAAACTTGAAGATAAAATGACATTAGACCATGTCCAAAAAGTACTTGCAAACTCTTTGGCGTATATGCAAAATGAGGGAGCAAATATGCGTATGTGAGAGCTTATTGAAAATTTAGGATTGGGATATGTGTTGTGTTTGCAGATAAAACTTAAGAAATTATGATTCTATGATGGACCGTTGGATGGTGTCTATAGGACCACTGAGCAGGCAAAAAATAATGAGTATTCTCCAACTATGATGGCTGTGAATGTGTTTCAGCATGACTACAATGCAGCATATGCTCCCAAGGATGATGAGGTCGCACCTCAAGCTTGGAAGGGAGGATTGAGAAGAGATGGTCGAGCATGACCTGCGACACTGAGAGTGTTAGTCGATGAACCGATGGATGGCAGCGGTCTTGTATCAAGAACAACATGAACGACCCTTGACGAAAAAGGTGAGTCTGGTCAAAATTATGCTCCTGACGAGATGGTAGTGTCTCCTGAATGAGAACCTACGGCATGATGGGGCAGTCCTATAGAGATAAAGCCTGCGTGAGGATCTGTGCTTGGGACAGTAGAAACAAATACGGATGCTAGATTTTTGAGATTTGCGCCTATTGGTGGCGGCGATGCTGTGATGTTGACTGCTGTCGAAGGGAAGGAGTGACAGTTTAGAAGCAAAAAAAATACCACAGGAGAAGTGTACGAGATATGAATGAGTGCCACGGAACCAACGAAGGTAGAAAAACTAAGTGTTCGTGCTGATCAACAAGAACTAAAATCCTATGATATACAAAACAATACATGGTCATCTGAACCATTTGGCAAAATAATACAAGAAAAGATCCTTTACCCATCATCTGGAGATCAGTACTATGTGTCTCTGCCTGAGGTTACGTTTGATCCAGAGACATACGAAGAGCATGTTACGGGGAATCAGATTGATAAGCCACTTGTTGTCTGACAGCCGTTACAGCTTGAAGGATGAGATGAGGTTACGTTTGCACAGAGATCAGATCATGCAGGTGTGTACATGACAGAGTATGCGCAGCCAACGTATGTTACAGTACAGGTGCCAAAACCTGACGGCGAGACTTGAGAAACGGTAGATCAAAAAATTGTTTCTTCGCGCTTGTTAGTGACGTTTGACGAGCAAGGACAGAAGATAGGTGAATCAGAAAAGAAGTATACAGAATAGTAAACTATAGAATCGTGGTTTTCACAATTCTAATATTGAAGTGAAAGGTGGCTACTTCTTCAAAGTGAAAATTTTGGGTGTATTCGTTTTTGAGAATATCTACTTGCCGTGTCATCATTTCGAGGTACATTACCAATCAGTCTTTAGGCGCGTGTAGGCTGGGTCACTGATCTCAACTGTTCGCGGCTATGGCGCCTGATCATCAACGATACGTTAGTATTTGGTCAAACATACGCCTGTACAAATCTAGTCCATCATCTCATCACACGAAAGCCATTTTTGGCTCTCGTTTTTTGACGTTATCTTCGACGTTATTTTCAAATGTCTCTTCCGGAATGTAGGGAAGATTTGCCACAAGAAGAATGTGTGCAGTTGGCGAACTGAGTGCTTGCTGAAGTATGGGTGTGGTTAGCAGATCGCTGTGTACAAATGCTACCGAAAACGTATCTGAGTTTTGAGGAATCTTGTGCTCGGTGAGTTTGACGGTGTAGTTCTGCTTAGCGACGGCGAGCGCATCGGTGCTGTAGTCCGTAAGATATGCTTGCTGGAAGCGCTGTTTGCTATGCATAAGTACGGAGAGTCATAGGACACCACATCATGTGCCTACATCTATAAGCGTGTCGTATGATTGTGTGTCGTTGAGGATGGACTGGATCATGTATTCTGTTTCAGGGCGCGGGATGAGCGTTGCTGGTGTGACGATGAAGGGTTCGTTGAAGAACTCTACATGACCGAGAATGTATTCGAGAGGTTGTTTGTGGAGTGTGTATGCTTGGTATGAGTGTTGTATTCGTAGAAGCTGCTCGTCACTGATGATGCGGTCACTGTGTGCAAAAAGCTCTGTCCTGGTACATGCTAGGAGATGACAGAGGAGTTTTTCGATAATATTTTTGGATGCATAGTCGCGTGATTGAAGGATCTCGAGGATGGTCATGAATATAGGTGTATAAAAGTTATTTTGTGTGTTAAAATTAAGCAAAGGAGCCAATATTAAGGCTTAATAAAAAAATTCAATTCATTGACATGTTCTCTGTTTTATGTATTATTACGAAATAGAATTTTAGCATTTTAGATTATAATGGGGTATTTTCCTGGAAGTGTAGAGAAATCAGGATGAAATTGAAGTCCAAACAGAGCTTGAAATGGCATGAAAGGACAGATTACAACTAGGACAGCAAGTTTACTTAAAAATCTTTTGCTTTCAGATGAAGGCTCAACGTTGCCGTTACCACAAGATTTAAGACTTTCTGTATACGACAAGCGCGTTGCATCTATGCTAGCCAGATATGATGTACATCCAATTCATGTGTCTAGTGTGGTATGATCGCTATATACCGTGGAAGATTTATATACAGGCAGAGTATTTTCTTACAACTCTGAGGCGATGACAGCAGCTCAAAATTTAGTGTTAGAGCAACTTAATCTTTCTTTTCACAATAACAGTCTAGTATATGTGTGGTTTGAGGTGCAGGCTTCATTGCATGAGGATACAGTGCACATTCCTCTGGATAGGATTGAGATTGTAAACGCTAATAGAAGGAATAATTTGGGCGAGTGGGTAATAAATATGCTTGATGTTGATAGTAGACTGAATGAGGCATATGGTCAAATAGCAGGATTGGGATGCTGAGATATGTATCAATTTGACTCATCAGTGCAGTATATAGTGTGAGCGTCGCAAGATGTACTTGAAAGATCGTATTATCAACAGTCAGAGATTGCCTTTGAGGATGTGTATGAAGGTTGTAGGTTGGTAGGACAGATTGTGGAAGCTCAGAGTAGTGGATCAAAAGATGTTATTATTAAAGTGAAATTATGAAAACATCTTTATGGAACCTATAAAGTGTTGTGAGGTATGAGGATTATGAATACCCTAAGAAAATTACCAGGTACATATATGTCTTTTGTGACTACTGCTATATGAGGAACAATGGAAGGGAAAAAGCACCATTACATTATGCCTGCATTTCAAGATTGGGGAGAGAATACTGGTGTGGGTATAGTGGAACATGCTAGTGTTCTGGATATCCAAACAAAAGAGTTTGATGAGGTGAGTGAAGCAGTATGTAGGGAGATCTTACAAGGGATTGCTGAAGGTAAAGATGCTATTATGCATGAGTATCTTTCTGAAGTATATACTATGAACATTTCACTGTATCTCAAAAAAATCACTGATGGTAGTCCTCTAGCAATCATATCTGCAGCTAGTGATTGAAATATTACAAAGCATCAACTTGTCGAAGTATTGAAACGTTTGGGAAGGACTGACTTTGTAAATGCAAGACGAACGTTTACAATTCTCCTAAAAACTTATGCCTCATCTGCGCATAGAGAGATAATCCCGTCCCTATCTAGAGCATTTCTTGAAAATATAGCTAGTTCTTTGATGGGGGAATAGCCAAAGTGAAAAAAGTGTAGAAGTGCCCTGCTATTATCACCTGTTATTGTAAAAATACTACTTTTTTGTATGGGTAATATGATTTATCTGTATTGTAATTTTGATGATAGTTACGAGATTTGCTCCTTCTCCTACGGGATATCTGCATATAGGTGGTGTAAGGACGGCATTGTATTGCTGGCTGTTGGCCAAGAAGCTTGGCGGGAAATATCTTTTGAGAATAGAAGATACTGATGTAGAGAGATCCACCAAAGCCTATGAACAAAATATTATTGATAGTTTTGAGTGGCTTGGCCTGGAGTGGGATGCAGGTCCTGGGAAGAACGATCAGTATGGACCGTACTATCAGATGGAAAGGCTAGATATTTATATGACCTATGTGCAAAAATTGCTCGATAGCGGACATGCGTATTATGCGTGGGAAAGCCCTGAGGAGATCGACGTAATGAGACAGGAAGCAGAGGCACGTAAGCAGCAGTTTATCTATAGGCAGCCGATCTATACACAGGAACAGGTAGAGAAATTTCAGGCGGAGTGACGTGTTCCTACAGTAAGGATGAAACTTCCAGAGAAGGTAATTACGTTTGTGGATGAGGTAAAGGGTGAAGTCTCCTTCAATACCAAGGAGTTTGCGGATTTTGTAATTCTGAAGGCGGATGGCGTGCCAACGTACTACCTTGCAAACGTGATAGATGATGCATTGCAGCAGGTCAATTATGTGATTAGAGGGGAAGAACATCTTTCTAATACGCCTAAGCAGATTGTTATTTATGAGGCACTTGGTTTTACGCCACCTAAGTTTGCTCACCTGCCGCTGATTATGAATCCAAACGGCAAAAAAATGTCCAAAAGAGATACCAATATCGGCTGCATCTTGGTCTATCAGTTTAAGGAAGCAGGATTTCTGCCGCAAGCCATTTTGAATTTCATTGCTCTTGTCGGCCGAAATCCTGGTACCAACCAGGACGTCTTTACGCTTGACGGCCTGGTAGAGGCGTTTGGCATGGATCGTGTCCAGAAGGCAAACGCCGTCTACGACTTTCAGCGCGCATTGCGATTCAATGGTGAGTATATCAAGGCCATGAGCGATGAGGCTTTTGTTGATGCAGTACAGGCGTACTTGAGAGAATACGGTGGAGAGGTGTGGAAGGAAATTTTGGAGGTGTCTGCTAGCTCAGGAGACTATGCATACTGGCTTCAAATAGCTCCTTACATCAAGGTGAGACTCCAGACATTGGCTCAGTTTAGAGATCATTGTACGTATTTTTTTGTGACACCATCAGTGCCTGAAGATCTTGTTTATAGGGAGAAGATGCAAGTCACGAAAGACATGCTTGATGAGCATCTTCACGGCGTTATTGATGTTTTGGAGGCACTTGTTGCTGATAATTGGACAGAAGACGCTATCAAAGAGCTTATTATGGCGTATATCCAATCACATAACCTCAAAAATGGTCAAATATTGCGACCGCTTAGAGCTATTTTGACGTGAGCGGAAGCGTCTCCAGGTGCGTTTGAGATGCTTACAGTTCTGGGTAGGGAAGAAAGCCTCAAAAGACTGCGTGTTTTTGCCGACACTTTGGCTTAGAATAGCTTTTTATAAGACATTCTCTCTCTCAGAAAATATTGTCTATCTTTCTCCCCAAAATTTGCCTTTTTATGATGATCTGACTACACTTAGGGTGTAGTCTTTTTGTATATTTTTTGTCTTTTTATTGCGGTTATGTCTCAGCACGCTGGTCGTCTAGGTGGTCATACACAGGCTCATCATGGGCTGCAACAGTATGGTACACGTCATTTGTGGCTATTCATCCTTGGATTTTTGGGTGCTATTTTCATGTTTGGCTATGCTACTGTTGTTTTTGCTGCAGATCCATGTGGATGATGAGGCGGTAGTGCATTGCCCTTTTTTGATTTTTCGGATAATTTTTGGTCAGATAGTGAAAATTGTGTCGTCGGCAAGCCGATTACGGATATTACCGATAGTCCTATCGAAAAAGGCGCGGGAAATCCCGGTACTGAGCTCAAAGGTACTGCATTTGACAACAATGGTAATGTTATCACCTCCACGGAGGATGCTTGGACCAAAACACTAAACTATATTAGATGATTGGTCAACTATGCCCTTGGTATTTTGGGACTTGTGGCGTTGCTCTATCTCGTCTACCATGCTATTTTGACTGCAACTGCATGAACCAACGAAGATCAAGCCAAAAAATGACGAGCTGGAATCAAAACTGCAGCATTGGCTTTGGCCGGATTGGGTGCGGCATGGTTTGTTGTGAGCATCATTATCTTTGTGATTAATTTAATTACTATTAGATACTCCTAATATGCAGCAATTATCCTTGGTTATCAAACGCCTGCTCAGATCAATGTATCGCAAGACACTTATCGCCTTGGCGATTTGGATGTGTATTGTCTGGCAAGGATCAATGCAGTCTACGACGTCGGCGACCGATGCTGAACAAGCATTGACGACGCCTCCACTGGATGATGTGTTTGTAAATAATCCTCAATGAGCAGATGCTGTGGATATCGGTAAAGTTACCAAGACGGTTGCAATTGACCCCAATCAAGGGGCTGTACAGAGAATAATAGATGTCTTTTTTGATAATGATCTCAATACTCCTCAGCAAAAGGCGACATACTATATCAAGGGTGTTTTGAATCTCTTTTTGTCGATTATTGGGTTTGTGGCACTTGTATATTTGATCTATGGCTTCTACAAGATGTTTACAGCGAGCGGTGATGATTGACGAAAAGAAGCTCAAAAAATAGTAGTATGATCACTGATTGCGCTTGCGATTATGGGTATTGCGTGGTTTATTGTGAGTCGGTTCTTTGCGATATATGAGAAAGCAATTACCCCTGTAGCATATAATACACAAACTGAGCATAGGGAAGTTGTGGATAGCTTTATTTTGTAGAGGTCTACTCGTATGAGTCCGTCAGAGAAAGAAAAAGTACAAAGAGGCAAAAAGAACAACATCTACAATACGGAGACACTTTTGCCTATCTCTGAAATTAGGAGCGATACTGTGATCCTCAAGGATGGATGACTTAGAGCGGCTATCAAGGTGACAGGACTCAATATTGAGCTTAGAAACTACGACGAACAGATTGTAGTTGTGGAACAATATAAGAGATTTCTCAATGGACTAGACTTTCCTATTCAGATTTTGATTCGCAACAACTATCTCGAACTTTCGGATTATATTACCTATATGTCTGAACACGTGGATCGTATTGATAATCCAGCATTGAAGCAGCAATGAGCAGGATATATTAAGTTTTTGGATGAGATAAATAGCAAACAATGACTGATCTATGTGAAGGAATTTTATATTGTGCTTCCCTATTATCCGGGTGAACAAGATAAATCGCAGGTTCGTAAGCCATGGTGGAGATTGTTTTTGGATGCGTTCTCTAGAGTAGATACCCCAGAAAAAATTGTCGAAAGATATAGAGTATTCCTCAAAAATGACAAATTTCTCGATACGAGAGTAAATGTCGTAATTGAGGGATTGAGAGGTATTGGGGTATATAGTGAAAGGCTCAATCTGGGTGATTTGATTGCGTTGCTCTTCAAGGTGTACAACCCTGAAAGTCACAAGGATCAAGCGCCGTTTCAGGGAGTATAGTGTAGCACTTTTTAGTTTGTTTTTGAGATGTGATGTCAGACATTCTAGGGACATTGGATGTAGATGCGCAGGTTACAAGTGAGGAAGAACTGCTGATCAAGGAGATGATTAAGGAGAAAGAAGATCTTACGATGCATACGAGGACTGAGCTCAATAGACTCAAGGCGTTTGTGAGCGTAGATCTCCGTGATGCAAATTACTTGTATTTGAAGGATCATGTGAAGGCTATGGAAGCCTATCTATCAGATCCTGTACAGCAACGTGCTAATAGTGACGATGTTCATGCATCGTTGCAAGCATACAAGGATGCTCACGGTACCTGATATAAGCAAACTGAAAACAGAGTGTATGCCTATCCTATTGCATTACTCCAAGCAGTGCTGAAAATAAGATATCCTAATATAGATTTGGGAGTGACCGGTCCTGGTGCGATGGGTATTGATGGTCAGCTTGGTCTCAAGACCCTTTTTCAGATGTGAGAAAAACTTAAGACGGAGGGTAAGGAGTTTGGGGGTGTAGTGGATGAAGCATTGTTGGCGCACTTGCTGCAAACAAAAGCTCCTGAAGGAAAAACGTGAACACTGGAGAATGGCCTTCTTGTGGTGGGAGAGTGAAAGAAAGAACTAGAAACAGCATTTGGTGAGAAGTATACTGTGAGCAGTGCTGAGGGAATTGGTATTCCTGTCCATCTTACGACAGTTGGTGGTCAGAGCGTAGAGCTGAATAGCGATATAGAGGCGTATGATGTGTTGGATAAAGAAACTTCTGAGATCAGGAGATTGGTTAAACATGAGGGTGGGTGGTATATTCTAAATAAATCCGCGGTGGAGGAGGATGGTAGCTCTCCCTTAGATGAGTTTCCTCCCTATGACCTTGCTACAAAGAAACGCATAGAAATTCAGGAGACGTGAGATGTAGACGTGAAAACGGTTATTGTAGAAACTTCAGAATGAAAAAGAGCTCTTGAGAAGGCGTATCCTGGCGCAGTCGTGACTAAAGATACTAACCTTACGAGACCTATCACTGTACAGACATCAGAAAGTAGTTCTATTTCTCTACCATCTGGTTCTATAGAGGCATATAAAGTAGAAGGAACTCCTCCGAGTGATGTGTTGGTATATTTCATTAGATATAATGGTGCTTGGTATGCACATGATAATACAAAAGACGGGACAGTATATGTGCCATATACATTGCCGGTCCCAGTTGAGAAACCGCAGAATTCTTTTGTGAAAACAGATGCCGATGCGGATGCATTTGATGATCAATCTGTTGAAACAAAAGTCGTGTCATGAGAAGGCAAAAAAATTATTGAAAAAGAATTTCCAAACTGGAGAGTAGCGGTGGATGCTGATATCAAACCGGGAGATAAGATTGAACTACGTCCTACGGCATGAACTCCGGTGATACTGGAGAATAATATTGAGGCGTATCTAGTCCAAGGCGCTGGTGAACCTGTGTACCTTGTGCGTTACAATAATGCGTGGTATGCGTATGATGATACGATAACTCATGAAAGTCAACAAGAGAAACCTAATTTTGTCTATGTACCTTGTGAGCTGAAAGATGTGTTGGTAGAAACGAAGTAGGCGTGTAGGGTTTTGGGATATGTATCTGCGCTTAGAAAGGTGACCGCTACTTGGTGGTTGCTTTTTTTTTTGTCTTGCCTATAGATGCGTGGATCGTTAGTTGATCTTTTTATTATTACTAGAAAACACCATGTCCAAAGAGAAAGTACTAGATGAGGCGCTTAAGGCAATTGAGAAGCAGTTTGGGAAATGAGCTATCATGAGATTGTGAGACAATAAGAGTCTCTGAGTGATCAATACGTTTCATAGTGGATCGTATTTATTGGATACGATTTTATGATGAGGGTATGCAGAGTGAAGGGTTGTTGAGATTTATGGATTAGAGTCTTCGGGTAAGACGACGATAGCGTTGCATGCGATTGCTGAGGTGCAAAAGAGATGAGAGGTTGCCGCGTTTATCGATGCGGAGCATGCGCTTGATCCTGAGTATGCAGCTAAGCTTGGTGTAGATGTGCAAAATTTACTCTTGTCCCAGCCTGACTATGGTGAGCAGGCATTACAGATTGCAGAGGAGCTTGCAAAGACGGGGGCTATCAAGCTTATTGTGATTGACTCTGTAGCTGCTATGGTTCCTAGAGCTGAGGTAGAGTGAGATATGTGAGATAGTCATATGGGACTTCAGGCGAGAATGATGTCTCAAGGGCTGAGAAAGTTGACGTCGATTCTTTCTAAGACGGGGACAACGTTGATTTTCATCAATCAGATTCGTATGAAGATTGGTGTGATGTTTGGAAATCCTGAGACGACGACAGGTGGTAATGCATTAAAATTTTATGCGTCACAGAGACTTGAGATCAGGAAATGAGATAAAATAGAGAAAGATAAAGAACAAATAGGCTATACCGCCAAGGTGAAGATCGTGAAAAACAAAGTCGCTCCTCCTTTCAAAAAAGCTGACCTCAACGTTTTGTTTGATCGTGGATTTGATCATGGCAGTGATGTAGTGGAAGCGGCGTTGCTATTTCAACTTGTGACAAGATCAGGAGCGTTCTATACGATAGGTAAAGAAAAAGTGCAGGGGAGAGAAAACCTTGCTGCATTTATTCTTGGTAATGAAAAAGTTAGAAAAGAGCTCGAACAAGAAATTCAAAAAAGAATAAAGGAAATGCGTATGTGAAAGTGAGATATGCCAGCATCGCTTACGGCTACTGATGATGATGGTGGAGATGCATGAGATGAAGCTGCGCAGGGTGACGAATAAGTCGTGAGATGAGTTTTTTAGTTTTTTTGGATGTGGGCTATGTTTAAGAAGACAGCATGGGCGTTAGTTTTTGTAGTTGTGGCGAGTGTAGCGAGTGTGACTAGTATGGTAGGTATAGATCCTGTGTTTGCCGCTACAAGTGTTGCTTCTCCGGTTGTGCAAGTGATTTCTTATACAGATGTATATGGTAAGTATCCGCTTGCATTGGGGTGGGGAAGTGCGTCTGTTATTAGTAGCGATGGTATACTACTAACTAACAATCATGTTGTCGATGATGGTGCGTGACGTTTAGCGACGGCATTCAATGTGTGTGTGACACAGGTAGTCGGACAGAAGCCTGTTTGTGATTATACTGCATCACTCATCCAGAGAGATGAGACGTTGGATTTGGCTTTGCTTAAGATAGATCCAACTGATATTCATGGGAATCGTGTTGATTTTGCGATGTTCCCGGTGCTTGCTATTGACTATACTTATGTGCCTAAGACGCAAGATGATGTTGTTGCAACGGGATATCCTTGGATTGGAGCGGAGACGATCACTGAGACCAAGGGTATTATTGGGGGAACCGTTCAGTACAATGACAATACATACATCAAGACTGATACGGTTATTGCTGGATGAAATTCAGGGGGACCATTGTTGTATGACAATAAGATTATAGGGGTCAATACGTATGGTATAGGCGGATTTTATGAACCTTCTTTGGGATATGCTTTATCAATTAGCGAAGGACAAGCGTTTATTGCAAAATGACTCACGGCACCGGTTGTCCCACAAAAGATCCTAGTAGATTTTGCAAATTACAGAAAAACTATTGATACAATAAATGCTGCAAAGCAAATCAAAGATACTGTCTTTACGTTTTCATTTCCGGAGACATATGAGTTGAGGAATTATGTAGCCAACAAGAGACTTGAGCTTGTGCCTCGTCAAAACAAAGAGATTAGTGTCTCTCAAATGAATGCATATCTGCTCAAGACGCCCGTATTGGCCAATGAAAAACACTACTGGTGGTACATGCAGTCTGCCGGGTATTGGAACAAAGACTGGCAAAAGTTGATTAAAAAACAAATCGATGGTCGTACATTTTATCAGCCAGTCGCTCAAGGAGACGTTACAGCATGATGATCTGACTGGCGTCAGCTCTATATAACGCAATTATCGCCTACGGTTTCTGTAATTGTGGAAGTGATGGCTAATCTAGGAGATGAAAAAAATCATACCAAAGTACAGCAAGAAATGGATCGTTTGTTGGGATGATTTCATATTTCTCCTACTGGTATTGCAAGTACTGCATTCTCGTTTGATCTTGTTACGCCAGCATTTGCGATTACGTCTAGCAGTGGAATGAGTGGTATGGTGCTGGATGATACGATGTGAAAGGCATTGCTCTATCTTGGTGATTTGACGTCATATCTTACCGTGAATGTTGCCAAAAAATACCTCTATACGTGAAAATGACGTACCGCGAAGGAGATGTACGATGCCGAGATGGCACAATCTCAAATCGATCCGGCAAATAGAAGATTGTTTAGCTGGAAGTGATATAAGTGATATATGTTCTGCAATCCTAGCGGACCTGTATGATATATGTCGTGGTATGGTGGATTTGATATGAATGCGGGTGCTCTGCAACAGGTTGCTAATCAGCAGGGTGAGTATATCGATGAAAATGGTAATGCCTATGATCCTGCATGATGTACGCTGAGGATTGTAGAGGGAGTCAAAGATGCCAATAATGAAGAATATACGATAGATATCGCGCTGTCATCTCGCAGATCAAGATTGGAGGCTGATATTGATGCAACAATATCACTTATGCAAAAATATTTTGATATTGATGCGCGCGGAAGCGGTGAAACGACGTTGACCAATATCTTGCGTGACAAAGTGCAAGTGACCTACAAAGACCTTGTAGACCAAAAAGATGCGTGGAAAGAAGAACTCGCGTTGCTGCTAAAGTATAAATTGCTACGCGCAGGAGAATGGTTTAGACCATATGAACCGGCGCGTTGGGATGAGTTTTTGCCGTTCTACTTGAGATCGGTGTACAATATTCGTCCAAATGATACGGGAATTTTATCGTCTCCTGAGTTAGGGACATTGTGACTACGTATGGATGACCTGTATAAGCAAATGTGAGTAACTCCAGCTACCTATGTGCCGTATGATCGTTTGAGTGTCTTTCAGATATTTCTGCAGGCTAAGCTGGCATGAGTTGCTTTGGATGATTGGAGTGAGGAGTGACTTATGCACTTTGATGTAAATAAGAAAGGAAAAACATACCAGTCACAATACCAAAAACTCAATGAATTTGAGCACAAAGTCTATGGAAGCAAAAAAGTCCTTATTTGGGAGTTTATGCAATGAGCGGGAGATGGCTACTTTTTTGCTAAATACCAGCCGTATGAGACAGCTGGTGGTTGGAAGCTCTATCAGCAATTCCGTAAGAAATCATCTGCGACATTCCTTTCACAGAGAGCGTGTATGGCGCAGAGAGCAGGATGTGTACAGGCTCCAGATAGCGAGGATCTTTTGATGAGTCGTGGACAGATGATAGATATTGTTGTCCCACAAATAGATTTCAGTCTGTTTGATCCGGAACTGAGAGAGAAAAAAGAAATCAGAATAGAGGGGTAAGTCTGCTTAGATAGAGCTTATTGGATAGCGCTGCTTGATAGAAGACTGCGCTAGACGGCTACAGACGCCTTGATGGCTGGCCATGGATCGTAGTCGAGCAGCTCTATATCTTCAGCTGTGCAAGCAAATATATCTGTGCACGATGGACGTATGCGGAGTGTTGGTAGTTTTTTGGGTTCTCTAGAAAGCTGCTCTTCTACCTGTGCAAAATGTGTATTGTAGATATGTACATCTCCAAATGTATGTACAAATGTTCATGGTTGTAATCCGCTTACATGTGCTACGAGATGTGTGAGTAGTGCATATGAGGCGATATTGAACGGAACGCCAAGAAACACATCGGCAGAACGTTGATAGAGCTGACAACTAAGCTTGCCATCAACAACATAAAATTGAAACAGCGTGTGACAGGGAGGTAGACCAGCTTTTGCCATTTGTTCTACTTCTGGAGGATTTCGTGCGCTTACAATGAGTCTTCTGCTGTCAGGATTATGTTTGATCTCTTGGAGCACTCGCGAAAGTTGATCTACACCTCCAAAATTTCTTCGTTGCCTGCCATATACTGGTCCAAGTTCTCACCACTCCTTGGAGAACTGTTCGTCGTTTTTTATCTGTTCTACAAACTCTTGGAGTTTTTCTTTTCGTGAGTCACTATATCTTGGGTATGCGCTTGAGAGATTGTTTTTTTGGAGATACCATTCAAATGGTCGTTCGTTTCGGATATGTACCCCATTTTGAACGAGATAGCGGATATTGGTGTTTCCACTGATAAACCATAAGAGCTCATGTACAACGGCCTTGAAGAAAACTTTTTTGGTGGTTAGGAGTGGAAATCACTGGTCGAGGGGAATGTGCATTTGATATCAAAATGCGCTTTTGGTACCGGTACCTGTGCGATCGCTTTTTTGTGTGCCATGATGCAAAATATGATTGAGGAGATCTAGGTACTGACGCATAATAAAGAGAGATGAGAGTAAAAAAGCTCAAACTATCTGTTTGTTGGTTTTTTTAGTCTACTCGTTTTTTTCTGTAGGTGACAAAGTCAAATGCTTCGTGGGATGTCCTTTCTATTTCTTCAAACTCGTCTTCAAATTCAGGGAAAAACCTATCTCATTCATAGTTTTTTTTGATTTCTGTAAGGTAGAGATACTCGGTATGAGGGAGGAAATATCTATACAAACTTTCTCATCAGATAATATATGCGGGCTCGTGTGCCTCCATTTCGGTTTCGAGCATATCGATGACAAGCTCTGGATCATGATATACTTCTATGTCTGCGTCTGGAAAGGTGTCAGAGCGGGTAATCACGATATTTCTTCTTCAGGGAAGTTTTTTCCCTATAGAGAGAAATGTGTTTTGGCCCATAATGACAGGGGATCATAGTGTTATTTCTTTAAATCTTTTGAGGTCTTCTGGATAGCTCCAGGGGAGGGCGTTATCTTTGCCAATAACACGGTTTTTTGCCATGGCTGCTATCATGCATAAGATCATATGTACAGGAAGGAAGTAATAAAGAATCAAAAGTGATAGATGGGTTAGGTGTTTTTGATGTACATGGCGTCGCCGAAACTATAGAAGAGATATTCACCCGCAAGTGCATGTGTGTATGCGTCCATCATAGGTTGATATCACATGTATGCGGCGACGAGCATAAGCAAAGAACTCTTGGGCAGATGGAAATTGGTGATGAGCCCATCTGTGAGACGTGTTGTTGCTCATGGATAAAGAAAGAGCTTTGTTGCAAACGAAAGTGAGTTCTGCTGTGTCGTGAGATCATGAATGATAGAGGTCGCTTGTTCCATGCTGATGTCTTGTGTGCATGTGTTTCGTCGCTGTATTGTTTGCGTAGAGAGACCGGATTGTATTGCCTGCTCATGATACACAATCCACAAAAAGGGTAAACTTTCAAGGGTTCTCATAACGGTTGTTCAGATATTGGTGATGGCGTATCATTGCTGTTTGTAGGATGCAATACGTTCAAATATCGATACATCGATGATGATGTATTCTGTGTGAATATCGTGTTGTGTGATATCTGTGGCTTGTACTGTCTGAAATGTACCTAGACCTACGTGGAGTGTAATTTTTTCTTGTATAACATGCAGATCTTCGAGCTTCTTGAAGAGCTCTGGTGTAAAATGTAGCGATGCTGTGGGAGCTGCTACAGATCAAGGAGTGTCGGCGAGGAGTGGTTGATAGGCTGTTGCTTTCTCGTCACTGTAGGCAATGTAGGGTGGAAGCGGCATCTGTCCATATTGTTCAAGCAGCTTATGGATGGGTATAGACGAACGAAGAATTCTTCATGACTCAGTCTGTTCGATAACAGAAAACAAAACATCATTCCATTGCACGGTTTGCCCTACCTGAAAGTGTTTGCCTGGTCTAATTAATGCCTCAAATGTGTAATCGTCTTTTTGTGTAAGAAAAAATATCTCTCAGTTGTGTTTGATGTTTGTTCTGTCGTAGTTGCTTGATGTGTATGTGTCCGCAGCGGGTATTGTATAATATTCTTCCAAAATGAGCCTGGCTTTGAGTACTTTGGAGGTATTAAAAAATAGTACACACTTTTGTGGAAGTAGTGCTGGAAGGTCATAGAAGTGCTTGTCTTCGTATGTGTATACGCACTTATCTTCGTGCTTATCTTCTTCGTGTAATGAGTCTGTTGGTGAACAGACGAGCAAACGACAGTGATCTGCTGGAGATGCAGGATGCTGCGCTATGCGTTCGGGAGGAAGTTCGTAAGTATAATCACTAAGGTTGAGCATAGCTATTATTGTGCAGGAGCCGAAGGAGGAATGATTTCGCACTTACTATACTTGTATGTGAGTGGATTTGGTTTGCCGGTGTAGTCGAAGAACTGACCATTGATGCATTGCCTTACTTGGCGAGGACATTGATCTACTCCGTCTTGTGCTTGTCCGTAAACTTTGTCATACTGGTACAGCGTAAGTGAACCCATATGTGGAATAAACGTGCCATTTGGAGCTGTACATCCTACAGGGTCTGCGATCTTACATGAACATGATGAGAGTGTAGCCGCACTCAAATTGCCGTTTTCACATGTGCTTACTTGTGAATGAGTCTGGCATGTTTCACCATTACCAAACGGTATTGTTGCCATATCATATGTGGTAACGCTTTCACCATGAGCAATAGTCCCGCAACTTGTGCGGCATGATGCAGCTTTACCGATGACACAGCTTTTTGCTGTATATGATCCGTCGAGATATCCATCCATGCATGTTCTGATTTGTGCCTGACATTCATCTCCAAACGATACGGATGAAGCCCTGTATGCGGTAATGCTTGCTCCGTGAGCAACTGTTCCATACTCCCATGTACAGTCTTGGGGGGTATTGGTAGTACATGTTTTGGAGAGTTTTTGTCATATTGCTGCGCCTAGACTATCGAGTGTTCCAAATCTCATCTGTCCGTATGCGCATACAACTCCTACGGCTTCACAGCTTTGGCTAAAACTTACTTTGCCTTGCATGTATGCTGTTCATTGCTGACCATGTTTTCGTGCAGCTCCTGCTCCATATGGGGAGGGGCAACTTGCAGGTCATGTACTTTTTTGTTGTGGAGAACAGCTGGCATATTTGTATGTTTCGTCTCCATCGACCTTTCCATCAAAACAGTATTTTGTTTGTTCTTCACACGTATACTTACCAGAGATTATTTTACCCGCCTTGTAGAATGTGTGTTTGGAGTCGTGCTGGAGAATGTATCCGTTGACGTCACATACTCTGGGGGCTTTGATATTGCAAGTTGCGTATGAGAATGGTGTAATGCCATTGTTCCATGTGCCATCTACGCATATAGAGGTTTTGGAGACGCATTCTTGTGTGAAATCAACTTGTTCATCTTCAAATGAGGTAACAGCTGTGCCGTGTGGAACTTCTTTTCATCGTGGTGTCATACATGATGCTCACTGGGCTTGCGTGACAAATCCGAGTGCTTGCTGCTTTGGTAGTCATGTCTCATCTTCAATAAGTTCACTAATATTATTTTCCAAAAATCCGCGTTCGAATGTCCTTGCAAATGTACAAGTAGATGCAACACTACCGCTAAAATTGCTGTACCATTTGCCTTGTTCGGTACAGAGTGTGAGCGCTCCTCTACATGTATCTCATTGTGCAGCTTGTGTTTGATTGTACATTATACGTATTTCTCAGGGGAGATAGCGATTTCCCTCATACTCACAGGTCAACATATCCGCATTTGTGGTGTCGATGACCTGACACGTGTGATGTACAAATTCGTTTGTAGGATCGTTTCCTGTGAATATGCCATTTTGGCAAATCTTTTGAACGGCTTGGCATGCAGGAGCTGAAGATTTGCTTCCTGAAAGTGTTGCTATCTTGTAAAATGTTAGCGTTTCTCCAGGTTTGTAGATATTGCCATCGTGTCCGAGACATGAACTTGTGAGTGGTTCTATTGTGGTACATACCGTTTCTCATGCGGCGTCTGTTACAGGTACTTGATTATTGTCACAAAGGAGAACAGGTCTTCCAGAAGGCGTTACAAGATCTGACGTAGGCGTCTTGGTTGTGTCTTGGACGATATTTTTTTGTGGAATCTCAGGTGATGCTACGAAGAGGTTTGCAAGGTGTATGAGACCTATAAGATCTGCGATCAAAATCACTCAAAGCATGATAGCGATAGTAGTGAGCGCTGTTATGATAGGAGGCGTGGGCTGCAAAGATGGAGATGATGTGCGCTGTTTGGTTACCATGAGTGAACAATGCATGCGGATAAAACTAATTAGAACGTAGTAATATCTCGTTTATTTACAAGATATGCCAGAAGCAATACCGTAGCGTTACATTGACATTTATCGTATTGTTTCTGCTGGTAGTCAGCGCGCTTCGTCGGTTGTGAGTTTGAATAGACACTCTTCCTTGATACTACTCATGTTGCGTATCAGGTCTCAAGGGAATAGTGAGAGACGTGTATTGTACTGTTTGGTCAGCATGTTGTAGTGTCTTTTTTTGGATGCAAGCTCATGAGTGAGTGTTACAAATTTATCGTATGATGTGCGATTTTTTTCTTGTCGTATAGTGCCGTAACTTGTGAGTAGTTCTTGAGCGGCAGGGATGAGTGAGTTTATCAATGTGATCTCTGTTTCTTTTTCATTTGCGGTTTCTCGTGAGAGCGATGGTTCTATGGCAGTCAATAGTTTTTTTTGTTGGTCGGAGCGTTCGCCTTTGTGTGTTGCTATAAGTTCGCGGAGAGTGTTGGTTCGTTCTTGTCGTAGTGGACGCATTTCTCCGTATGCATAGACTCTATCTTTTTGACTGAGACGTAGTGTATTGTATGTCAAAAATATTCGTACACCAAATGTACAGCAAATAAGTAACAAAATTAATCATACAGTAATAATCACCCAAAGAGACACAGACATGATATTGTCAGAGGTTAAGATTAGATAACTTTGTCGATGAGCCCATATGCAACAGCCTCTTCCGGAGAGAGCCATTTATCTCTTTCCATATCGAGCTGTACTTTTTCGACGGACTGTCATGTTCTTTCTGCCATGATCTGCGTGAGCATTTGTTTAATTCTGAGTCATTCTTCTACAGCGATTCGTGTGTCGCTGATGGTGCCTTGTGTGCCATGTGATGGTTGGTGGATCATAATTCTACTATGTGGCAGTGCATATCTTTTTCATGTTGTTCATCATGCTAGGAAAATGGATCCCATAGATGCAGCGAGTCCAACACAGATAGTGACGACATCGCACTTGACGTGTTGCATGGTATCATAGATTGCCATTCCACTATATACATCGCCACCAGGGGTATTGATATACATAATGATATCTTTGCCAGGGTCTTGTTTTTCGAGGAAGAGCATTTGAGCAACGATTGAGTTGACCATTCATGCTTCTACAGTTTCTCCTACGATAATAATTCTGTCTTCGAGGAGTCTAGAGAAAATATCATATACTCTTTCTCACTTTTTGGACTTATCAATGACGCTAGGAATAATCATGAGACTACTATGTACAATATAAAACAGCAAAAAAGACTTTTGACAACACTTTAGGTGGTATAGCCTGTGTCTATGACCTTCACAAAGGAAGATATTTTGCTATAACGATCTTGTCTTACGTTTCGTTGGTAAGAAATCAATTGTAAGTGTGTGTCTTTTATTCTTTGCTTCTTGCGTCCTCATGCGTTTTTCTACATATATGGTGTCGCGTATTTTGTTGTTGTGTGGTGTAGTATGTATGTCATTCACGACATTCGCGTTTGCACAGTCTTCCAATGGATATGCCCAGCTTGTCTATGATCCTGTGACAAATGCATTCACAATCGTGTGATTAGGTGGGTCGTCATCGTCGCCACTTTCATGACAGGTGGTGTCGTGAAATACATTGGGTAGTGCACTCATTGGATGAAATGCGTTGTGATCTCCTTCGACGTCTCTCTCTACGGGTGGATCGTCATCTGGAGCAAGTGCCTCGTCATCATTTTCTGTGAGAAATATTTCGCTCGTATACTTACAGTGATATGTAGATAAGCTGCGTCAGATCACAGAGAGCGCCTTCTCTACTGTAGATACAAAAAACGCCTCTACATATAATCAGGTCTACGGCGGAAGTGGTCTTCATCAGCAAAGAGAACTTTTGAGTTGTCTGCAACTGACCACGCCTGATACGCCATTGTTTGATCAAAATGAACACTACAAAAAACTCAAGTGACTCATAGCCGAAAAATCTAGCCAGGTATTTGCTTCGATCATTGCTCAAGATCAAAAGTTATCATTGTGAACAATATCTTCTTGATCGTTGGATGATATTTTAGCAAGGAAAGCAATTGAGAGCGAGATTACACTTTTTCAGTCGAGTATTCCTATTTTGGTAGATGCATATTCTACAAATGCTGTGAGTCTGATCAAAACTGAACAGGCAGCTTTCCAAGATTTGTTGACCAAAAATAAACTTAATGTAGACTTATATAGTAAGAGAGAGGCACAATATTCTCTTATAGAGAGCGCATACAATAAATTCTTCAAGCAGGTGGGCGCAGACCAAAATATTGCATGAAATATTGAACTCTTCAATATGCTAGCAGACCAATCAACGTCTTTTTATGTGGAGCAATATCAGAAACATCTCAAGGATAATTTTTTGGGATATGTAACGGTGGATAGTATTTGAAGAAATGCGCTCGAAAAAGAAACGCAAAAGGCACTCGAGGCAACGAAGAAAAAACTTGATGAATTTAGTAGACAACAACTCAACAAGTCTTATCCAGCGGACACATTACAAGGTATTTTGTCTGCCATGACTAAGCTGCGTGCAGCGTATCTTGTGGACTGACAAAAATCATGTAAGGCATTATTGCAGGATAATACTATGGATACGCTTGCTCCTACCTTACAGAAACAGCTAGACACTATGGTGAACTCATCTACTGATATTACATCAAAGGTATCGAGTGGTACTAATCGGTCACAGATTAGAGGATCGTATATGGAAGCTATGCAGACCTTTTATGATGATATTATTTTGTGAGCGTTCTTTGATCAACAGGTTTTTGATCTGACTAAGGTAGTCACAACATATGGTGGAGTCGTAACAAAAGCTTCAAAGCCGGCGGTCTCCAAATCTGCACAGGCGCTGGACCTCGTCAAGAGAGTTCTTGTTCAAAAATATCTTCAGTACCTTGCAAAATGACAGGCAGATACGTTTGCTCAAAAAATAGATCGTGCTATGGAGAGACTTGAGAAGATGAAACAGAATGATAACGGTTCATTGGCTAGTCTCCTCAAACTTGTGGATGAGGGTATTTCCTATGTTAAAGACGAGTTCTTGGTACAGTAAATAGATGAGTGGAGAGCATAAGAGAGAAGCCTAGAAGTGGCTGTTATTTGATAAACATGTCTTACTTCATGAACTTGTTTTTGAGTCATTCTGGTGTTCGTTTTCAGACGGAAAATCAATAGTCTTTTCGTTTCAAAATACGGTATGGATACGTTTTGTCGCTACTGTGCGAATCGTTGATTTCATCTCTAGAAAATGTTTCGTTATCGCTTCGACGTTGTGCTTGCTGATCGTCCAAGACGAATATGTTTTTGGTAGCAAGATGTCATAGAATGTTTCCGAGATAGTGTGTGGGTCTGAGTAATTCTCTATCTTTCTTGAATATAGGAATACCAATTTTTTCGAATTGTAGATGAGATTTTATATCCAAAAAACTTGGCGAGGTAAGATACACTTGTTCTTTGGTTGCAACACACAAATAACGATCTGTATCTCGTGTAATGCCGAAGTGTTCAGCAAGTTGTGAGCGTACTTCGTCTTGTAATTTTTTGCTGTGATCCAGGAGAAATTGATTTCTAGGTAGTAATTTGTGGTCGCGGTCATTATCATTTATGAGTGTCGCGGTATGTTTGCGAAGTACAGCAATAAAAAACCCTCATGTGCCATGATGTTGTGGCCAGAGTCTAGCAACACGTTCTGGGGTGTATGTTGTGGTGGGATCTTGAGAGATGCTGTTGGATGTTTGTATAGGTAATCCTTGTGCGGTGTTTTGGAGTGTATGCATTTCGAGCGTGACGCTGCCTCCAAAAAACGAGAGTGCTTTGTCTATAATATGTTCGTTTTCGTAGGGATTCAGCGTGCATGTAGAATATATTATAGTGCCGCCTGGCTTTGTGGCTTTGATGGCAGAGACAAGGAGCTGAAATTGTGTTCATGCAATCTTATTTACTTCTTCTCTTTTCCAAAAACGAAGTGCATCGTCAGATTTGTATCTTGTTCATTCGCCGCTACATGGTGCGTCTACCAAGACATGATCAAAAAAGTTTGGGAGATTCTTCCCAAAACTAAATCAGTTGAAGTTGGTGATTGCAGTGTTGTAGCATCATCACTTGTTGAGGTTGTGTGCGAGTGTTTTTACTCTTGTTGCGTCGACGTCGTTTGCAATCACGAGACCGGGTTTGCTGAGATTTAGTAAAGAGTAGGCAAGTTGTGAACTCTTGCCGCCAGGCGCTGCCGCAATATCTAGAATGAGTGCGCCTGGCTTGGGGTCGATTTGCGTAGCAGGAAGGCTTGCGGCTACTTCCTGAATATAGAAAAATCAAGCCTGATGTAAAAATGTATTTCCAAGCGCATTGCTTACGTCATCACGATCTATATAAAACGTGGTAGCCGGTATCGTGAATCAGGGGTCTTGGAGGTGTCGTCATCGTGATGTTGTTATTTGTTGGAGGGTTTCACAACTTATTTTATGTGTATTTACGGTTAGACTTTTTTTGAGAGGTTTTTGGCATGCGGTTACGAAATCGTTGAGTTCTTGTTCGGAGAGTCGTTGTTTGAGTTCACTGAGAAAATTATCGTGAATGGTCATAATGGACGATGTACGTATAATAATAAAGTATTGATAATTGATGGTATTATGTTATGTACATGTGTACCTAAGATACCTAATATTACAAGGCGTGCACTACTTCACCTTGCAAACGTGCACAAAATACATAAGAGTGCCTTCACTTGTTTCACAGTTTTTTTGGCGTTGCCGCGGATTGGGGTGTAGCCAAGCTGGTAAGGCAGCGGGCTTTGAACCCGCCATTCCTAGGTTCGAGTCCTAGCACCCCAGGTTTTGTGCTGGCTGTAGAGAGAGGTGATGAGCATATACATAAGGTGAGAGACAATGTGTACTTCTAAAACACTATACAATGCGGGGTGGAGAAGTGGTATCTCGCCGGGCTCATAACCCGGAGGTCGTAGGTTCGATCCCTACCCCCGCAAGTTATACAAGTTAGGCAAGTTATGTTCCATTCGGGAGTAGCTTAATTGGTAGAGCACTTGACTCTGAATCAAGGGGTTCTAGGTTCGAGTCCTAGCTCCCGAGCGTGCCGGGGTGGTGGAATTGGCAGACACGCTGCGCTTAGAACGCAGTACCGTCAGGTGTGCAGGTTCAAGTCCTGTCCCCGGTAGTCTTTGTTCTCCAATCCGGTGAAATCTATCTATTCCAAGGTAGCTCAGTCGGTAGAGCAAGTGACTGTTAATCACTGGGTCGCGGGTTCGAGTCCCGCCCTTGGAGGATTGTACTCTTTATCTTTCGTTTTTGTTATCCTATGCCATTGATCAAATCTGCAAAAAAAGCACTTCGTAGAAGTCAGGTTCTCCAAGATAGGAACTTGAATTTCAAGATTGCTATGAAAAAAGCAGTCAAGGAAGTTAAGAAGGCAACAGTAGCTGGAGAGCCAAAGGCGAAAGTAGGCGAACTTGTTCAGAAGGCATACAGTGCAATTGATAAGGCACAGAGAAGAAATATCTTGCACAAAAATGCTGCTGCGAGAAAAAAATCAAGATTAACAAAAGCAGCTGCAACTGTCTAAATTTTGGTGACACAAAAATTTGAATAATAGAGCATTGTGCTCTTTATGCCAGCATAGCTCAACTGGCAGAGCAACTGCCTTGTAAGCAGTAGGTTGTCGGTTCAAGTCCGACTGCTGGCTAATTAAAAATATACGGAGTGGTAGTTCAGTCGGCTAGAACGCCTGCCTGTCACGCAGGAGGTCGCGGGTTCGAGTCCCGTCCATTCCGCCAGTTATGGCCTCATCGTCTAGTGGTCAGGACAGCGGGTTTTCATCCCGTAGACCGGGGTTCGATTCCCCGTGGGGCTGAGAAAAAACTACACACACAGATAGTTGAAAAATAGAAATGAAAACATACATAGTAACATCGATGATTATATGGGTGATTAGCTCAGTTGGCGAGAGCACCTCCCTTACAAGGAGGGGGTCGTAGGTTCGAGACCTACATCACCCACCATTATTATCAGGGCCTGTAGCTCAGGTGGTTAGAGCAGCCGGCTCATAACCGGCGGGTCACTGGTTCAAGTCCAGTCGGGCCCAGACCATGTTTGCTGATGAAATCTGAGTTACAAAAAATTATTTCAAAAAAATGTGCAAACAAAAACAGAGATAAATTATGACAATCAAGATATGCGGGTGTAACTCAATTGGCTAGAGTCACGGCCTTCCAAGCCGTTGGTTGCGAGTTCGAGTCTCGTCGCCCGCTATTGTCTACTAAGTAACAAAAAATGAAGAGCGTCACGTCCACATTCTCACTCTTGACATTTTTTGTGTATTTTCAGTAGATTTTGATGAAAATGTGTTGCATTCGTATGTAACATTGGTACATTGGCAATCACGTCGAAACGTGGTGTGTGTTCATTAACAGATCGTGCTATTATCTTTTTTGGAAAACATTAAGTCTATTTATGAGCTGAGGATGGATGCCTTGGGTAAGAAAGCCGAAGAAAGACGTGATTGGCTGCGATAAGCTCCGGTAAGGTGCCAGTAACCGTTATAGCCGGAGATGTCTGAATGGGGGAACCCACGCTCTACATGAGCGTATCTCACTTTGTTGAGATGGTAAGCAGGGGAAGTGAAATATCTCAGTACCCTGAAGAAAAGAAATCGGAAGAGATTTCCTTAGTAGTGACGAACGAACAGGAAAGAGCCTAAACCTTATCAATGTAAGGCCCTAACCGTTGTTGATAAGGTGTTGTTGGGACAATTGTGGATAGTTAGGGACTATCCAAGAAGTTACAAAACATATATATAGCAGAAGTCGTTGAAAAGCGATGCCATAGGGGGTTATAGTCCCGTATGCGAAATGTATATGTCTTCTCAGTTGTATCCCGAGTAGGGTCAGACACGAGAAATCTGGCTTGAATCTGGGGCGACCACGCTCTAAGGCTAAACACTTTCTTACACCGATAGCGTATAGTACCGTGAGGGAAAGGTGAAAAGAACCCCTGGGAGGGGAGTGAAATAGATTCTGAAATCCTCAGCTTACAAGGGAGTAGGAGCTTCTTTATGGAGTGACTGCGTACCTATTGTCGAATGGGCCAACGAGTTATTAGTAGTAGCAAGGTTAAGGTACGTCGTACTGGAGCCGGAGCGAAAGCGAGTCTGAATAGGGCGTTAAGTTGCTACTAATAAACCCGAAGCAATATGAGCTACCCATGGGCAGGATGAACCCTGCGGAAACGTAGGGGAAGGTCCGAACGGGTTGGAGTTGCAAGTCCTTCCGATGACCCGTGGGTTGGAGTGAAAAGCTTATCGAATATTGTAATAGCTGGTTCTCCTCGAAATGTATTTAGGTACAGCCTGTAGTTGTAACTATGCGGGTAGAGCACTGGAAAGGCTAGGGGTGTCGAGAGGCATTACCAAACCTTACCAAACTTCGAATAGCATAGACACAAACTATGGAGTGAGACTACGGGAGATAAGTTCCGTGGTCAAAAGGGTAACAGCCCAGATTACTGACTAAGGTCCCCAAGTGGCAGCTAAGTGGAAAAGGATGTTCACCTGCTTAGACATTCAGGAGGTTTGCTTAGAAGCAGCAATCCTTCAAAGAGTGCGTAACAGCTCACTGAACGAGTGGGTGAGTGCCGAAGACATAACGGGGCTCAAGCTGCCCACCGAAGTCGTAAACCACATTGTGGTGGTAGAGGAGCGTTCTGCACGGGCTGAAGCCGTATTGCGAAGTACGGTGGACTGTGCAGAAGTGACAATGTTGGCATGAGTAACGCCGTCCGGTGAAAAACCGGACCGCCGAATACCTAAGGATTCCTACGCAACGGTAATCGACGTAGGGTTAGCCGGGACCTAAGGCTATGCCGAAAGGCTCTGTCGATGGAAAGCTGGTTAATATTCCAGCGCCTATTGTATAAGTGACGGGGTAACGCATTGGGATGTGTGAGAGCTTCTTAAGGATTGGAGTTGAGAAGACGAATCTATTCATCCGCAAGGATGATGGTGTTTCCAGGAAAATCCAGAAACATCTTATGGTGAGTCGGATCAGGAGGTAGTCGCAAGACTGCTTATTCTCATAGCTCTGGTGCCGAGAAAAACCTCTAAACTTATTATACAATAGCCCGTACCGAGAACAGACACTTGTGGGTAAGTTGAGAATACTAAGGCGATCGAGATAACTAGGAATAAGGAACTCGGCAAAAAAGCGACCGTAACTTCGGGATAAGGTCTCCCTGCAGCAATGCAGGGCGCAGCGAACGTGATGGGGGGGACTGTTTATCAAAAACACAGCTCTCTGCTAACTCGTAAGAGGATGTATAGAGGGTGATGCCTGTCCAGTATCAGAATGTCATATCCGCTTGTGCAAGCTCGCGGACGAAGCACTGATAAACGACGGCCGTAACTATGACGGTCCTAAGGTAGCGAAATTCCTTGTCGGGTAAGTTCCGACCCGCATGAATGGCATAACCATCCCCATACTGTCTTGTTCCTAGACTCGGTGAAATTACATTCCCGGTAAAAATGCCGGGTAGATGCGGTTAGACGGAAAGACCCTGTGAAGCTTTACTGAAGATTGATATTGTGTCGTGGCATATGTTGCTCAGCATACGTGGGAGACTTTGAAAACGTCCTTTTGGGGGCGCGGAGTCGTCAGTGAGATACCACGCAAGATATGTTGCGGCACTAACCCCGAGAATCGGGGGACAGTGTCAGTTGGTCAGTTTACCTGGGGCGGGTGCCTCCTAAAATGTAACGGAGGCGTACAAAGGTTGGCTTGTCACGGATGGAAACCGTGATGAATGTATATTCGCATAAGCCAGCTTAACTGTGAGACTGACAGGTCGAACAGATACGAAAGTAGGTGAAAGTGATCCGGATTTTCTTCGTGGAAAGGAATCCGCTCAACGGATAAAAGCTACTCCGGGGATAACAGGCTTATGGTATCCAAGAGTCCATATCGACGATACCGTTTGGCACCTCGATGTCGGCTCGTCGCATCCTGGGGCTGTAGAAGGTCCCAAGGGTTGGGCTGTTCGCCCATTAAAGCGGGACGCGAGCTGGGTTCAGAACGTCGTGAGACAGTTCGGCCCCTATCTGCCGCATCCGTAGGTAACTTGAGAAGATCTGCTCCTAGTACGAGAGGACCGGAGTGGACGAGCCTCTAGTGTGTCGGTTGTTACGCCAGTAGCATAGCCGAGTAGCCACGCTCGGAATGAATAACCACTGAAAGCATCTAAGTGGGAAATCAACTTCAAGATTAGGTTACCCACTCCGCAGCAATGCGGAGGTAAGATCCCCCGTAGACTACGGGGTTGATAGCTGCCATGTGTACACGCAGCAATGCGCTGAGCAGAGGCATACTAATAGATCGAGGGACTTAATGTTTTTCCAAAAAAATTAATAGCGTGGTCTGTGATAATCAGCACATAATGCGAACGATCAGTGGTAATAACGAAGTATATATGTAGATATACTTTTGCATGGTCCTTCTAGAAATGGTGGTACTGATGTATTCGGGGGAAATACCTGTTCCCATTCCGAACACAGAAGTCAAGCCCCGAGTAGTCGATGATACTTGTGCTCTACAGCGCTGGGAAAGTAGATTGGTGCCACCATCTCTAGAAGGATTAAGATCATTCACATACATACCCTAAGAATCTCCGGATAGAGTTCTTAGAAGGTAGAAAATGTTTAGCCACGTTTTCTATATAATCACAATCAGCAACAAGAAAAAGAGGCAAAACTTTCAGTAACCTTTACTGAAGAGTTTGACCCTGGCTCAGGATGAACGCTAGCGGAGCGCCTAACACATGCAAGTCGAACGGTCGCAAGACAGTGGCAGACGGGTGAGTAACACGTGCTTAATCTGCCCCGGAGCGGGGAACAACTGCCGAAAGGCAGCTAATTCCCCATACGTCCCGCAAAATGAAAATATGCGGGAGAAAGGTTTACCACTCTGGGAGGAGGGCGCGGCCTATTAGCTAGTTGGCGAGGTAATAGCTCACCAAGGCTTTGATGGGTAGCTGGTCTGAGAGGATGATCAGCCACAAGGGAACTGAGACACGGTCCCTACCCCTACGGGGGGCAGCAGTGGGGAATATTGGACAATGGGGGAAACCCTGATCCAGCGACTCCGCGTGGAGGATGAAGCATTACGGTGTGTAAACTCCTTTTTTGGGGGAAGACGACTGACGGTACCCCAAGAATAAGCGACGGCTAACTACGTGCCAGCAGCCGCGGTAATACGTAGGTCGCAAGCGTTATCCGGATTTACTGGGCGTAAAGCGTCCGCAGTCGGTTTGATAAGTCTGCTTTCAAATACCGGAGCTCAACTCCGGCAAGGGAGCAGATACTGTCTCACTAGAGAATTGTAGAGGTGAGTAGAATTTCCAGTGGAGGGGTGAAATCCGTTGATATTGGAAGGAATACCAAAAGCGAAAGCAGCTCACTATACTTTTTCTGACGATCAGGGACGACAGCTTGGGTAGCAAACGGGATTAGATACCCCGGTAGTCCAAGCCGTAAATGATGCTCGCTAAGTGTTCTCACTTCGGTGGGAGTGCTGTAAGCTAACGCGTTAAGCGAGCCGCCTGAGTAGTATAGTCGCAAGGCTGAAACTCAAAGGGATAGGCGGGGGAACACACAAGCAGTGGATTGCCTCGATTAATTGGATAGTAAGCCAAGAATCTTACCCCGGTTTGACATCCTAAGAATTTTGCCGAAAGGTGAAAGTGCTTCGCAAGAAGAGCTTAGAGACAGGTGCTGCATGGCCGTCGTCAGCTCGTGCCGCAAGGTGTCCGGTTAAGTCCGGGAACGAGCGCAACCCTCATTCTTAGTTAGAATGTCTAAGGAGACTGCCTTGGTAACAAGGAGGAAGGAGAGGATGACGTCAGGTCACTATGGCCCTTATACCGGGGGCGTCAGAGACAATACAATGGGTAGTACAACAGGTAGCAATATCGTGAGATGGAGCTAATCCCAAAAACTATCCTCAGTGCAGATTGTAGTCTGGAACTCGACTACATGAAGGTGGAATTGCTAGTAATGGCGAGTCAGCCATATCGCCGTGAATATGTCCCTGTTCCTTGCACTCACCGCCCGTCACACCATGGGAGTTGAGGCTCTCTGAAGATTCGCCCTGCGGATTTAGGAGAGAATCAATGACTGGGGTGAAGTCGTAACAAGGTATCCCTACGGGAACGTGGGGATGGACCACCATCCTAACCAAATTTTCTTAATAGAGATGCTCGGTTACTGAGAGTTTTGTTTCTTTTTCTTCTTATTGATTGTGAATATAGGCTAAAGAGTCGTTACAAAAGCGACTTTTTTGCGTTGTGATAAAACTGTCTTTTGTCTTTTTGGGAAAAATGCCTCTTTTCACCTACTTGATGCTATTGGGGATGTAGAGACGATGTGAATGGTAGAGAAAGTATGTTGTCCCAGCATAAGCCAGTAACATATATATGATAATTCATCGACCGATATTGAATGTGAGAAGCGTATTGTAGATGAAATGAAGAGCAATGCCCAACAGTAGTCAGAGAGATAGACCTTTGGAAAGCGAGATTTTGAGGTGTTTTTGGAGCATATATGCAACCGTTCATGAAAAAATCCCGTGTAGTAGAAAGCCAAAAATGCCTCTTCATATGAGCAGAGAGAGAAAACTTTCTGAAAATATGCCAGGAGCGATATGTCCTGCTAGATAGATAATGTTTTCAAATCGAGCAAATCCATATGCACTGAGGAGACTTAGCGGAAGAAGATCATTGAGCATAAGCGGTGATGTGGCGTCGAAAATGTGTGTGGTATTGAGGAGTTTGAGAAATTCTTCACTGGTTGCAACTATGAGTAAATACCCAAATACAAGTCGCCCCATCGAAATACTATTGACTTGCTGAGCGACAAGAAAAAGACCGCAGCAGATCATGTATGAGCTTATGATTAGTATGCGGTGTTCATGATTGCGGAATGTGAGAATGAGTACGAGAACGGGCAGTAACAAGTATACGCCAAAAAGCGCAATACGTTCTCGTCCAAACGGTGTTGTGAGCGATGTGTAGAGGTAGTCGGTTGCGTGTTGGGGAAATATTCGCTGAATGAGATAGGGATAGGCTAATAGCAGTATGGCGGCAATTATTCATCATACAAGGAGGGATCGTTGTCTGGTGATTTTGGTGTGAGGGAAAAGTTGGCTTGTAAGCCATCTTCGTATGGTAAGCATGATGAGCTGACTACCGATGAGGTATGCCCGCGCAGTTGCTGTCTGAAGCATCACTATATGATGCGAATAAAGGTTCTTTGCCGACCGTGTGTTCCCGTAATATATATTGTGCTCTAAGTATACTTGGGAAGGGATCGCTTGTCAAACCTTCCTCCTGTCTTGCAATTGTGCTTAAAAACATAACTATTCGTGTGATTTTTAACTCATTTTTGAGGATCGTATATTATGCCGAAGGATACGCATGGTACAGATAAAAAACAAGCAAGATCTTCTCATATCAAGCATATACATTGTTATACTGATGGTAGCTCGCTGGGGAATCCTGGACCTGGAGGGTGGGCATCGATTATTGTCTATCCGGACGGTCGTGAGCGTGTGCTTCATGGAGGAGACGCGCATACCACCAACAACAGAATGGAACTTTTGGCGGCAGCACGTACAGTGTATAGCTTGTTGGGTGTAGATGAGCTGCCAGATGGTAGTATGTGAGGACTCTTTGGTGGACCCTCGATGCCTCAGGGGCATTGCTCTGAGAAAATTACTATCTCTACGGACAGCGAGTATGTGCAGAAAGGTATTACAGAGTATCTGCCAAATCGAGTGTTGCGTAATCGAAAAACGGTAAGCAAAAAACCAGTTCAACATAGTGACTTGCGACAAATTATTGCGTGAGTACTTCCCTTGTTTGATGACCTGAAGCGAGAATGGGTAAGAGGACACAATGGCCACGGAATGAACGAACGTGTAGATGAGTTAGCCAGAAATGAGGCCATGAACTGGCAGAGAAAACGTAGGTAGAGAATATTTTAGTAGATATTTTGGAAGATGTATATTGCGAAGTTGCCACAGCACGTGATCAATAGACTCAAAGCATGAGAAGTAGTAGAACGTCCTGCCTCAGTGATCAAAGAACTTGTCGAAAATGCATTGGATGCGGGTGCGACTGAAATTGAAGTTGTCGTAGAAAAAGCCTGAAAACAGCTGATGGCGGTTTATGATAACGGCACATGAATTCATCCAGATGATCTGTTGTTGACGGTGGAGAGATATGCGACATCCAAACTTAAAGATGAAACTGATTTGCAGCGTATGGCGACATATGGATTTAGAGGAGAGGCGCTTGCAAGTATTTCTGAGGTGTCGCAATTTTCGTTGCAGACCAAGAGGGCAGAAGACGAGGCTGGATATGAGCTGTTTCCGTTGCAGGGGTGATACGAAACGAAGCAGATTCCTTTTGCTGATTTGCATGGGACACGTGTGTTTATCAAGGATCTCTTTGGACAAATTCCAGTGAGAAAAAAATTTCTTAAGTCAGATCAGACGGAGCGGAAGTATATCGTAGATATGGTGACACATTATGCCTTGGTACATCCTGATAAGTCATGGAGACTTACTAGAGATGGAAAAACTGTCTATGATCTCAAGCCAGGGGAGGGGTTGTTTACAAGACTGAGTGCGCTGTATGCGCCTGATTGGATGCCTCATCTGAGAGAGGTGATGATACAAGATGAACAGTTGGAGATTATGGGATATGTGAGTGATGCTGCATTGACGTTTGCGAGTAGTGATTTTTTTAATGTGTTTGTAAACAATAGGCCAGTCCAAGATAAGATTATCAAAAAGGCTGTTATGGATGCATACTATAGGCAGGTGGCTCCAGGTATGATGCCGTTTGTAACGTTGTTTGTACAGTTGAAGCCTGATCTTTTGGATATCAATGTGCATCCTAGAAAAATGGAGGTAAGATTTTTGGATCCAGGAAGTATGTATACGCGTGTACATGAGGCTATTGTTCATGTTTTGGGTGAACAAAAGGTGAATAGCTGATCTATACTGTGATGATATAGCAGTTCTAAACATGAATCTTGAAGTGGTGTGTGAACGTGAAGCACATGAATATGAGGTGCATGAATATCGCATGTATGAACATGATATGGGTGATGATGATATACGCAGTCATCATGGCAACAATCTCAATCTCCATTTCAGCAATCCTCTCAAAAACCCTCACGAGATGCGGTAAAGCAACGATCATGAGTATCTGTGGTGCCTTCGCAGCAGCTTATGCAACGTGATGTAGTATGAGAAACTACGCCTTTTGATCTTGGAGGAGAACAGGTTGTGCTTATTTGACAGCTATGGGATATGTATTTGGTGCTGCAGAGTAGTGATGCTCTGTATCTCATAGATCATCACGCGTTAGCGGAGAGAGTGCTCTTTGAGCAAATGAAACAGGAGGTGCGTGATGAGTGATATCGTCCTGAGATCTTGTTGCATCCTGTTTCTGTACAATATCCTGTAGCGCAGGAGGCAGAAATTGCTGAGCTGTGTACGAGGCTTGCGGAGTATGGATTTGATGTGAGCGTATTGTCTCCAGGCACATTGGTTGTTTATAGTGTGCCGCATATTTTTGGGAAGTATCAGATTGATGTAGCTGTGCTTTTTCGTCAGCTTTGGGGCAAGGACGATATTTCGTTTGATCTTATTTTGGATGAAATCTTTGCAACAAAGTCATGTAAGGCATCTATCAAGGCATGACAGAGACTGAGTTTCCCAGAAATGCAACATCTCATAGAGGATGGGAAAATGTATATTCCAGGGATGTTTGTATGTCAGCATGGGAGACCGAGCGCCATAAGAGTTCCCAAAAAAGACGTTGATCAGTGGTTTGATAGATAATGTCTCGTATGAGCTACAGTTGAATAGGTTGAATATATTTTTGATTCTACGAAAAAAGACTGCTTAGCAGTCTTTTTTCATATGTTTTGATAATAGATACTTTTTGTAGATAGGTTGTGATTGTGGTTATTGGTTGGTATGAGATTTATTAGCAACATCCACCATCTCCGCAACATCCGTCTTTCATAGCCTTGTCATCGCACTTGCCGTCCTTGCAGTATTTTCTCCATTTGCATCGTCCGTCGATTGAGTAGCGACCACCACCTGTGAGTGTAAGACTGAGGAGCGTGAGAATATATGCGAAGTCTAGTTCAGCTTTTTGGAGTGCCCATCATTTGCTATTAGCAGCAAACAAGAGAACGAGCATACCTAGGAATGCCGCAACAGGTGTGAAGATGCCGAGAATAAGCGCTCCACCTGCTCCGATTTCTATAGCTCTAGCAATTTGGAACCATACGTCTGTAGAGAGGAATGTGAGTCATACTTTGTGTGCTGCTCATCCGACGAATCCCATCATCTGCTCACTAGCACCTAACTTCATGATACCGTGATAAAGTAATCCTGCTCCGACACCAACACGAAGAATAAGATGGCCTAGATTGTGACAATAAGCTCTGTTTTTCATCATCATCATGAGAGAGAAAAAAATAAGGTAAAAGGTATGAGGGGATCATATCTATCTGGTTTTGGCTTGCAAGCCCAATGCCTCGTGCTATATGGTGTCAGATAATGACATTTATGATGTAGGATGTTTGGCAGGGAAGTAAGCAAACTCTTGTTTGTCTTTGATTGCACAAACGGTTTGATACATAAGCGTAATAGTTTGTTCGAGATCGTCTTTGTGAACCATCTCTACGGTTGTATGCATGTAACGTAGTGGAAGCGAGATAAGTGCAGAGGGAACGCCGTCATTTGAGTAGGCGAATGCGTCGGTGTCTGTGCCTGTATATGTGGATCTTGCGTCGAGCTGAAACGGTATTTTATTCTTCTGCGCAGTAGATTTGATAAACTTGATGACGTTGTTGTGTACTGCTGGACCTATGGAAAGGACCGGTCATAACCCACATACGCTTTCTCACTCTATTTTTTTGTCGATCATGGGTGTCGTGGTGTCGTGACATACGTCGGTAATAATTGCAACATTTGGCTTGAGGCGATTTGCGATCATTTCTGCTCATCTCAGGCCGATTTCTTCTTGGACGCTGTTGACGATGTAGAGGCAGATATCGAGATTTTTTTTGTTTTGTTTGAGTAGTCTTGCGACTTGTGCGATCATAAATCATCATGCTCTGTTGTCCATTGCTCTACCTACATAGTAGCGATCATTGAGGACCATAAACTCATCTTCGTAGGTGATGACGTTTCCTATTTCAATGCCGAGCTTTTCGACTTCTTTTTTGGTGGTACAGCCGCAGTCCAAGAAAATATTGTCTTTGGTAGGAGACTGTTCGTCTTTTCATTTTCTGGTATGAATTGCTGGTCGTCCAAAAACGGCTTTGATAGCTTTACCGTCTGCGGTTCGAATATTTACTCTTTTGCTAGGCGCGATTTGGTGGTCAGATCAACCGTTTCTGATGACATTGATGAGGCCATCGTTTCCCACATAATTTACGAACCAGCTGATTTCGTCACAGTGTGCCTCGAGGACAACTTTGTAGGTGCCTTTGGGATTGATAACCCCGACGGCAGTGCCGTAGCTGTCTGTGAAGATTTCGTCTACATATGGTCTGATATAGTCCATCCAGACTTTTTGGCCGGTGTATTCAAATCCAGTAGGTGAAGGGGTATTGATGAGTGTTTCAAAAAATGCTATATCGGTAGCTGAAAGAAGAGATGATGTTTTTTTGGAGGATTTTGAAGATGTTTTGGTAGATTTCTTGGGAGACATGCGATGTGATAAGATAAGCTAAAACTGAGAAACGTTCAGCAAAAAACACACTGGACACCATAGGCAAGAGGTCTACAAAAGCAAGTTTAGGTTGGCTTTTGTTGTCAGTTTTGCTATAGATTTTGATAGTGAGGACGTGGATATTTATAACCTGCGTGGATACCTCATCTGTACGTGTGGACATTTATTTCCTGATGTGATAGTAGTATGGATAACATAATTTCAGATCTTATTGCAAAAGAGTACCAGCGTCAGCAGGACGAACTCGAGCTTATTGCATCTGAGAACTATGTCTCGCCAGCGGTGATGCAGGCGTACGCAAATGTGTTTACCAATAAATATTCCGAAGGATATCCTGGAAAACGCTACTATGGCGGTCAGATTTGGGTAGATAGGCTGGAGGTGTTGACGCAATGGAGAGCGTTACGCATGTTTGGATTGTTGCCTACTGTAGCGCAGAATGAAGAGCAGGCTATACTGGAGCGCGAAGGATACGATCATGTCAGAGAAGTGATACAGTCATGATCGTGGGCAGTAAACGTACAGCCGCTGAGTGGCGGACCGGCGAATGCGGCTGTGTTCCTTAGCTGCTTGCAGCATGGCGATACGGTGCTTGGGATGAGTTTGGACTGTGGGGGACATCTGAGTCATGGACATCCACTCAACTTCTCAGGTCAATACTATACTATCGTAGCGTATGGCGTAGATCAGACGACGCATATGATAGACTATGATGATGTCCTGAAGAAAGCACTTGCATCAAAACCACAGCTTATCTTAGCGGGATTTAGTGCATACAGTAGACAAGTAGACCGACAAAAGTTTGCAGATATAGCGTCCAAAGTAGAAGAGGTACATGGCTATAGACCGTTGCTTATGGCTGATGTTGCGCATGTGGCAGGACTGATGGCGGGGGGTGTATATGAGGGACCTTTTGATTGTTTTGATATTGTAACGACAACGACGCACAAGACATTGAGAGGACCGAGAGGCGGACTTATTTATATGAGATCGTGAATGTGTGTAAGAAATGGTAAGGAGATTGATCTAGAAAAACTGATCAATAGATGAGTCTTTCCTTGACTACAGGGATGACCGCATGAGCATATTGTAGCCGCGAAGGCAGTCGCATTTGGTGAGGTTCTCTATGGAAGCTCCTGGGAGTCGCAGCTGTCTGACACGACATTTGCAGGCTATACAAGGCGTGTCATAGACAATGCGCGCGTGCTTGCAGCCGAACTGATGCGCGCATGACGATCCGTCGAGACATGAGGAACAGACAATCATATTGTGTTGCTGGATGTGACCAAGAAACGTGGTGATGCCACAGCACTTACGTGAAAGAAAGCCGAAAAACTTCTTGAAGATATCGGCATTTCCGTCAACAAAAACATGCTGCCGTATGATGCTAGACCTCCGCTTGATCCAAGTGGTATTAGGCTTGGTACACCAGCATTGACGACGAGAGGACTTGGTGTAGAGGAGGTAAAGGAGTTGGCGGGAATTATAGATAGAGCATTGTCTGCTGAGGGTAATGAGGGTGTACTGGTAGGTCTCAAGCATGAGGTGTTGGAGCTGTGTGGGAGGTTTGAGGTGAGGTATTAGAAAACACTGAATTATTTGGCCAATGCCTATAATCCCTATGAAATTTCTACTATTGTAGATAGCGACATAAAACACATGCGATGTGCGGACGTAATAAGCTACTTGAAAAAATTATTGCAGAACATTATAGTGACGCAGAAGATTGGATATTCTTTTTGTAAGTTGATCTTTTAGTTGCTTCTTTACTAACTATGTCGCAGTCAGAGATAGTCTTGTTTGAGGAAAAACAAGTTCGTAAGATATGGTTTAAAGAGGAATGGCATTTTTCTGTAGTTGATGTGGTGAACGTTCTTGTGGTATCACAAACGAAAGATATATCAGGTTATTGGAGAACGATGAAAAAGAGACTTAAAGCAGAGTGATCTGAGGTCGTGTCATTTTGTCACGGACTGAAATTACCCGCTTCTGATGGTAAATACTACAAAACGGACTGTGCAAATACCAGAAATATTCTACGTATTATACAATCTATTCCTTCTCCCAAAGCAGAACCTCTTAAACAATGGCTCGCTAAAGTGGGATATGAAAGGATGCAAGAAATAGAGAACCCAGAGCTAGCTCAGGAGAGAATGAAACAATTGTATGAACAGAAATGATATCCTAAAGAACGAATAGACAAAAGATTGAGATGAATAGCAGTAAGGCAAGAACTAACTGAGGAGCGAAAGGAGAGGGGAGTTAGTTCTCAAACTGACTATGCAATTTTGACCAATGAAATTATGCATGCTGCATTCAATATGACAGTCGAGGAATATAAAGATCATAAGTGACTCAAGAGACATAATCTTAGAGATCATATGACCGATTTAGAGTTGATTTTGACTATGCTTTGAGAGGCTACTACAACGAAATTGCATCAGGATAGAGATAGCAAAATATTTAAACAACTCAAAAAAGACGCTCAAGATGGCTGATCTGTAGCGGGTAGAACAAGAAAAGATATTGAGCAGCAATCAGGAAAGAAAGTGATTTCTGAGAAAAACTATTTGAAGGGTATGTCAAAGAAAAACATAACGATGAATAATGGTAAAGGAGATGATGAATCAATTGATTTTGATGATTTTAGAAAGAAGTATGACATCTAATCCATGGAACTAAGAACATTCGTCCACTATTTTCTTCACTTTGGATTCCCTTTTTTTTTGGCGTATGGTAGTGATAGAAAGAATCGGAAGAAGATATATCTTACCTTGCTATTAACTAATCTGGTAGATCTAGATCATCTCTTTGCTACACCTATCTTTGATCCGAATAGATGCAGTATAGGGTTTCATCCTCTGCATAGACTCGAAGTATTCCCGGTATATATTGGGATGTTGTTTTTTAAGAAGACGAGAGTGATTGGTGTGGGACTGATCTTGCATATGCTTACGGATACTATGGATTGTGCTTGGATGAACCATGGCAAGGTTCCCTAGTCTCTCTCATTAGCATTGAACTCCTGCTCGCTTTTACTATGCTAGCGGGCATAGATTTTTTTATTCATTCTTTGGATTCCCATGCAAACGCTAACTTTCTCAACAACGATTACTGCTCCTGCAAGCCATGTATGGCAATGTATGCTTGATAAGCCAACTTATGAAGAACGGACAGAAACATTTTCTCCAGGGTCTACGTATGAAGGTTCATGGGAACAAGACTCTTCGATGAAATTTTTTTCTTCTGCTGGTGCTGCTGGTGAAGGAATGATATCTGAGATTGCTGAAAACAGACCGAATAAGTTTCTATCTATCAGACATCTGTGAATGATTATGCTCAACAAAGAAACATGACAACTTGAAACTACGATGTATCCAGAGCAAGGATATGAGAACTATACATTCAGCGAAGAGAATGGTGTAACAACAGTTGCGGTGCTCATGAGTTGACTGCCTGACGAGTACGTACCTATGATGAATGAGATGCGACCTAAAGCTTTGGTGAGTCTGAAGGAAATTTGTGAGAGATAGAGAAAAATAGATAGTTTTTTAGATGATATTGTCATGGCTATGATCGATACTATTATGCCTATAGCCAAGCATGCATGAGATATTATTATGTCATACTACAAAAGTGATCGCTTGGATGTGCATGGCAAACGTGATGAAAATGATGTCGTGACTGCTGCTGATTTTGCGGCAGATACGTATATTCAGGAGCAACTACGTGGATTGTTTCCAGATGATCAGATTTTGACTGAGGAGACATTGCATCCAATTACTGATCGGTCTGGGTGAGTATGGATTGTAGATCCACTGGATGGGACTAATAATTTTGCTCAGCAGAAAGATGAATTTTGTGTTATGATTGGGCATTGTACGAATGCTATTCCGGATGTGGGAGTCGTTTACTTCCCTGTAACACAGACATTTTTTGTTGCACAGACGTGAGAGGGGGCCTGGTGCATACGTGATGGACAACGTGAGGCTGTGCATGCTTCTTCGTGTGCGTCTTTGGATGACGCTCGTGTTATGTCCAGTAAGTCGCATACACTTCCTCTTTATGAGGCTATTCTTTCTCGTGAGGGAGATATGCGGGTTCATAAGTGATCAGGGCAAAAATTATTGGTGTGACCTTCTCGACGTTGTATGGGGTATAGTTCGTGTCTTGTAGCACGTGGCGAGTTAGACATACAAATGTGTTTGCATGGTCGTATGTGAAAGCGAGATACGTGTGCTCCGCAAGTTATTATGCAAGAGGCGGGAGCATTGCTTACGGAAGTAGATGGTAGTCCGCTTGATTATACCCAAGATTCTCCCTTTCGAGACCGTGGACATCTTACGGCGGTTGCTTCTTTGCATCCCTTGTTAGTAGAGTTTCTGAAGTAAGATGTACGGACAAATAAAAACTATTTGCATTGCTCTACTCATATAGCTGAGCGTAGCAGTCCATCGGAATTATTATATGAGAACTCAGGGAACTTTTTCTAATAACATAATCCAAGAACAGGTACGAGTATAAACAAGAATGGTATGTTTAGCAGTACAATCTGCCATACACCAACGCCATACTTTCTTGCTCGAAAGAATCATCGTGAACTGATAAGAGACAATCGTTGCCGTAATAAACATTCGCGCTGAACGACATGTTTTTGCTTCACAGAAAGATCTTTGTAGTACTTAGGAACTGTGTGCTTTTAAACATTAACCAGTCTTACTTTTTCGTGTGTTTCTTGTATGGTGAAAAAAGAACAAATAAAAAAAGGAGACTAACCATTCTCCGTCACCACAACAGCTACAATGCTACCTACAAGAGGAAGACAAAGTGAGAAAAGCTAGCCGCCTTTCTTTGTAAGTAACATCATTAGCCGTTGTGGTATCTGACGTATATAGATCGTGGTGTTTCTTGCAGACACAAAAACCGCATAGCACTATGGAGTTCTGGGTGATACGATTCGCTTGTATTTTATGTTAAGATGAATACTATCGACCAAGGTATTTGTTTGACAAAACAAATACCAAGGAGACGACACCTCGAATATGGAATTGTACCTGAATATCTTAAGCGAAAACTGTGTATGAGATAGAAAGACAAATTCTGTATGGGGGGTGCCAGAAAGCAATTACCTCCCTTTTTTGTTAGCAGAACCAATACGCAGATTGCCTGCTATATGTTTTGTCGTAGGTGCATAGTGTTTTATTTCTACTTTCTCACCCTATGAAAACTAGCAACACTGTTGTAAAGATCAAAATAGGTAGAGATGCTTCAACTGGTCAATTCATTCCAGTCAAAACGGCGTTAGCGCGCCCTAAGACAACCACAGTTGAAACCATCAAGCTACCTGTGAAGCCTTCTCCCAAGAAGAGGTCTTAATTCTAACGACAACAAAGACCAGTTACTTGGGTAAGTAACAGGTTGGGGTCTATTGCTGCTGTCAGTAGATCCCAATGTATATAAATATCTACACAATGCAACACTTTTATACATTATTTCGCTATTATGTCAAACATGATCCTTGTTACCTATGACCTACTCAATAAAGAAACTTGGAGAGACTACAAAGAACTTACAGATGCAATTAGTAAGTACGACAACAAGAAGGTACTGCTATCAGTATATATCTTGAAGACTACTATGACTGCGAGTCAAGTCCGAGAAGATCTTAGTAAACACATTGATCCCAACGATAGAATGCTATGCAGCAAGATTACCTACAGTGAGTCAGATTGAAGGATTCCTAAGGATGGTCGGGAACGAATGAAGGCTTAGTATTGAATACCATGAATTCTTTCGCTTTCTCGAGTGACTGTGTTAATAGTTCTCTAGCCTCTGTGTACGATTCAAGGTCGTCCAGAGGCTTTTTCTTTTCATACAATGTTAACAGTGTTTGTGCTAGACCTAGTGCCATTTCGTAGTAGGGAATATTTCTCCCATCTATTATCAATTTTTCCATGTGTACTTTGAATGTAAATTACCTAATATACTTTCTTTTGATTTACTTCTTAACACCCAACGATAATATATAGAGAGGTAGTTCACTGAGGTCAGCAACTACACGAACATTTATGCTAGCCCTTCATATATGCTTTACCTTCCATTTGGATATCATGATAAATACTAGCCATACTCCAAAGCCTGTCGCAGAACTATCCCAAACACAGACGGTCAAGAAAGATAATAGCATGCAATCTGTTAGTAAACTTCCAGCTAATGTTCGTGGCTACCTCTCTATGTATTGTTCCTAAGTTGTTCTAAGTATATAACTGCCATTAGTTTTATTATTTTTTGCTTTCTCATGTCTTCAAAAATTACGCCTTTTGTTCGAACAAATCATAATGCCAAAGAGATGGCTGAGTACTATATGGGTATCTTTCCAGGAGCGAAGATTGTGAACGAAACGCCATTTGTGGTGGACATGGAAATATTTGGTCAAAGAATAGCTGCGCTAAATGGTGGTCCAGAATTTGTTCCAAATCCTTCTATTTCGTTTAGCCTATGGCTCAAGGATGAAGCTTTTACCAAACGTGTCTGGGATGGTCTAGCAGAGTGATGAACGGTTATGATGGAGTTTGGGGCGTATCATTGGAGTAAGGCGTATGGATGGTGTAGTGATCGCTATGGCGTGAGTCGGCAGGTTATGTATGATGAACGTGATGATCATGAAGAGGAGATTGTTCCAAGTCTTATGTATACGGGCGCGGTTGCTGGCAAAACTGAGGAGGCAATGCAATTTTATACGAGCATGTTTGAGAATTCGTCAGTCACATCTATCTATAGATACGGTCCGTGAGAAGGCGATGTAGAATGATATATAGCGCATGCAGAGTTTGTCTTGGCGGGACAAAAATTTATTGCTATGGATAGCTCTGCACCCCACAAATTTAGTTTCAATGAGGGCGTATCTCTTGCTATCAGCTGTGATGGTCAGGAGGAAGTAGATTATTTTTGGAATAAACTTACCTCAGATGGGGGAGTAGAATCCCAGTGCGGACGATGCAAAGATAAGTACGGCGTAGACCGGCAAGTAGTCCCTGTGCAGTTACATCGTGCTTTGTTTCAAGCGGATCAGGAGAAGGCACAATATGCTATGCAGGCTATGATGAAGATGAAAAAGATAGTGATTAGCGAGTTGCAAGAGTAGAGAGCTACGACGGTGTGGGAATTTATATTATGCATGGTAGAATGTCTATTATCCAGGTGAATGATTTGCTAAAGGTTTTTAAGGTAGAAGAAAAGCAAAATACGCTATGAGCTAGATTAAAAGCTATTTTTTCTCCTACATACAAACAAATAGAGGCTGTAAAACATATTTCGTTTGATGTGCAGGCAGGAGAAAAAATAGCATTCCTTGGACCGAATGGTGCGTGAAAGTCTACAACCATCAAAATGCTTACGTGAATTTTACATCCGACATCGGGAGAGATTACAGTTTGTGGATGCGTGCCGTCTCGTGACAGGAAGGAACTCGTCTACCAAATCGGTGCTGTATTTGGGCAGACGAGTAGATTGCGATACCATCTCACTCCAGAAGACACGTTTGAGTTGATGTCGCACATGTATGACATCCCTCATGAGAAGTATGTCGAGAGAAAACAATATCTGACTACTAAGTTTGGCATAGAAGATCTCCTACAGCGTCCTATTAGAAAACTGTCTCTTGGGCAGAGAATGAAATGTGAACTTGTAGCTAGCCTTTTGCATACACCAAAGGTTCTATTTTTGGATGAGCCTACTATTGGTCTTGATATTATTGCTAAGTCGACGTTACGTGAGGTGATTAACCAAATTAATCATGAAGAAGGAACTACTATTTTTTTAACGTCGCATGATATCGGTGATATTGAGGAGGTTTGTGAGAGGGTTATAATAGTAAATCATGGAGTCATTCTGTACGATGGTGGTATAGATGAATTAAGGAAACAGCATGTTGCTGCGAGATATATTATACTAACACTTTCTTCTGGGCAGAAGTTGCAAACATTGCCGCTTATGGAAGTAACGTCGCAGCAAGAAAATATCTACCACCTGCGTATCCCCAATGATGCTGTACAAGAGGTGCTTTCACACCTTACCACTACACATCAGATAGAAGATATTAGTATTCAGCAACCATCTATTGAAGAGATTATCAAAACGTTTTACTAATGTTGTTGTCCTATGTTTCGCTATTTGTGGTGACTCACGCGTATATCATACAAAAATCACGCCATATATGGATGGGATGTTTTTGCAATGTTGTGTATGTTTGCTTTGAGAGTCGCATTGATTGCGCTTATATACCAAGCAATATATGCGGCTGACTGAGGCATAGATTTGGGCTCGTCTTCTGTTGCGCTTGTGACTTGGGGTATGATTTTTGCTCAGGTGGCAAGCGTTTCTAAACCACGTATTGCCGAGGAAATAGATAGCGATATCAAATCATGAAAGATTGCTGTGTGTCTACTTAATCCTGTACATTATTCGGTATATAAGCTTTTTGAAGTTATGTGAGCTAGTTTGTTTCGTATCGTGATAACAGTGTGTGCGTGAGTAATGATAGGCGTTCTCATGACACATACCTTTGTGTCGTCATGGCGGGCATTCTGCATCTGAATAATTAGCCTTGTATGCGCCGTTTGTGTAAATGCATTTGGATTTATGATGATTGGAATGCTGGGCTTTTTTACAGAAGATAGTAGTTCGTTTAGATGGATATATGGAAAATTTGCTATGTTGCTTGGTTGAAATATTTTGCCATTACCATTTATGCCTGATCGACTACAGCAGATTGCTATGCTTTCGCCATTTGCTTCATCGTGATATACTACTGGATTGATAATACAGAGTAATGATCTATTGCAAAGCCTACAGTTTGTAGGACTACAAATAGTGCGGATGATTATTTTATGGTGTATTGTACTTTGGATCTACAAAAAATGACAATCGTCTTTATTTGTAAATGGTGGATAAAAATGAGCGGCATTTGCAAGGGATTACAAAAAGAGGTGAAGATATTGATGAAATTTTGGGTACTTAATCTCAAAAGTGCATACGCATATAAAACAAGTTTCTATATGCAGGTACTTTTTATGATGTTTAATAACTGTTTTTGGCTTGTCGCTTGGTATTTTATGTTTGAAAAAGTGCCTACAATAGCATGATTTCACTATGCTGACTATATGCTCTTATGGGTTATTTGTTGCCGATCGTTTTCGTTTGTGATGATGCTGTGAAATGGAAGTGTGTATAAGATGTGAGACCTTATTGCGCAATGATGAATAGATACCTACTTGCTTCTGCCGGGCAGTGTGCTTCCAAAGATTGTTGGTCGTAGTATAGAAATATCAGCTATATGAGACTTCTTTTTTAGTATAATTTTGATTCGATTTATACCTGGTGTGTCGTTAATATTTGCTGCAAAGACATTGATTGTTTCTTTGTTGAGTGCGATCGTTATTGTTGGTGTCATGATTATCTTTCAATCACTATCATTTTGGATAGGTAACTCAACAAAACTGGCAGACTCAATTTTTCAGGCTATGATCGGTTCTGCAACCTATCCGCCAGAAATTTTTAGTTCGATATTTTTGAAGATACTTATTGTCACTGTGGTGCCAGTCTATTTTACTGCTTTTATGCCATATACTTTGGTAAAGCATTTTTCGTGGATAGGATTTGGAGAATTGGCACTGGTTGCTGCGTGTGTGATAGTGCTTGCTGCCTATATCTTCAAAAGATGACTGCGTAGGTATGAGAGTGGAAGTGCTATGGTCTTGAACGTGTAAGACAAATAATATATGAGGGCACAATTGTTGGTCGCGTATTTTATTAGAATAATACGGTTGTTTTCCCTGTGCGTGTATCCCAAAAACTTGTCGGCATGTACTTGTCGGGGTTTTGGAGAATGGTGTAAAGTCGTGACTCGTTGAATGAAATATTTTCGTCTTGATTGAAGTCGACCTCGTGACGTTTGCTTGATTCATATGCTTGGATCATGTCGTTGGTCTGTTTGGAGGTTCCTACATTTGCGGATGAAGCAAGCTTAATATTGGAAACGAAATTGGGATTCTGATCAAATTTGTTTCCACTGAAACAACTGTCTATTGTGAGAGAGAAATACTGTGCAGATTGTGGATACTGCTTTTTGATGGTTTCGCTAAAATTTACGAGTTTTTCGAAATGCTGACGGGTGAATGGCGTTTTTCACATTTGTGCAGAACCGTCTTCTCAGCCGTGTAGCGCGATCATAATATGAAGATATTTGGGCTGTTGAGACGCTTTGAGTGGGCCAATAATGTGTGTACCAATCTTCTTTTGGACGTCTTCTATAAACTTATCTGGTCAGTATTTCTCTGCGGGATTGTCTGTTTTTTTCTCGTATTTGTCGCTGGAAATGGCTATGACCTCTCAGTATCACCGTGCTTTGAGGGTATTGATGTATGTGGTATAATTGCTGAATGCGTTATTCGCATCGTCTCCTTTTCAGGGATAAAGTGCCATGATCGTTGTTTGTTTTTTCTGTTCCTGATTTTCGGGTATTTGTATAAATTGCTGAATATCGGTTTGGAGCTGCTGTACGTAGGTTGTGATTTGCCCCGCTTCGATAGTACGATAGGGATTTTTGTAGGTGTCTTGCTGATATCTTTGGAGGACTCATGCGAGAAGTGAAGACGAGGAAATGATTTCTTGAGGTTGTTTTCCGATAGTAATGTTTTGTGGATGATTTGATAAAAAATGATATAGCATGAGTGTATTGCGCATGCCATAAGTATATATCAGTTCTTGATGGGGATAAAGATATCATTCTTTGATACGTTTATCGGCAATCCATGTTTGTGCTGTTGTTTCTATTTGTCTGAGGTCTTGATCGTCTTGTTCACTAGCAAGTCATTCGAAGCATAGGTGCATAAGTTTTTTTCATTTCTCAGAAGCCAAAAATTCCGTATTTTCTAAAAGATATCAAAGCTCAGAACCTATCGTATGCACTAGTATTTGACGCGCATACTTGTCGGTGAGAATGCTTTTCATATAGGTAGATGTGAGTTCATGAGATAGAAAATCAGAAAGAGAACTTTGTGAGATCATTTTCTCTTTGATGTCTTTGATTTGATGTTCATAGAGAATCTTTTTTGTTACATCTGACGTTCAATTTAGTGCATGTTCGATACTTTTCATGTCTCGGTACAGTTCTTCTAAGGATCTGTTTTTGCTTCGTAGTCATTTGGCGAGAGCCTTTTCAATGCCGGTTGAAACGCCAGTATCAATGAAATCTTTTTCGTCTTTGAGATTGAGATGCCATTTCAAAAGCCAAAGCTTGAAGCTCGTGTCTGGCTGTTGATAAAGGGGATCTTTACTATCGGAAAGTGTGTTGTAATTACTGAGTGTCTGTGAAAATAAACTTATTTGTTGCTCTTTGGAAAGTTCATTCATAAAAATATCTATTGTTCAGATCACTTTTTGAGTGCCAGTAGCAAAGATAGAGATCCAATTTTCTGTGAGTAATGGCGAAGCTTTGCACAAAGTATTTAGTCACTTCATAAAATAGGGGGTGCTGCCAGCTTCTGAGAGTATACCAAAAAGTCCTTCGACGCCATTGACTGTTGGCCCAATGTTTTTTACTTTGTCGTAGGTTCATCGATTTGTAATATTTCTTTTTCTGATTTCGATCTGGATGTAGGACTGTAGCTTTTGTGTAATATTTTCGAACTGAGATATGATTTGGGATGATTGATGTCATGGAATTTGGAATACTCATAGACAGGCTATACGTCTACATGTTTGCGCGGCAATGCTTCATATTTCTTGATTTTTGTGTTTATATTCGAGTCACTCCAAAACAGCTGGTTTTTTGTATTCAGTCGTATTTTTGGAGGCTAGAAGTTGGAGATCTTCTTCTTTGAGTGATCAAAAGAGATCGTTATTTGCAGTCGTGAATGCCTTTGTGTCAATTATGGCCAAGAGATCGTTTATCTCTCAGATAAGTTCGGAATTGTCTTGTTTTAATGCACTGTAGAGTAGTGTCCGAGTATGTTTTGAGAGACATAATGGCAAAAATTCTTCGGCATATGGTTTGTCTTTTCGTATAGCATATTCCTGACAGATTGCTTTTGGATTATCTTTGAGTCTGAAAATTTCGTTTTTGTACTCGGGATATTTTGTAGCCAAGCGTTCGAAAGGATCCTCGGTTGTTTTTTCGATATCTGATTTTAGAGTAGTAATCTCTTTGCTGATTCATGGGATGAGATACGGCTCATAGGGAGACTCTGGTACTGGGTTAGGTGTGTTTTCCATGGTAGGCTTTTGTAAAGTGTAGGACGCTACCTGTGTCTAGGTGCTCTCTAAGTATATACTTTCTGTGCGAGTTACACAAATATCTGTATTACAAAAATACGATTTGCTGCTTTCCATAGACATCTTACTACAAAACCATATACTCCGCACCATGAAATTCGAAAAACTCTTTGGAAGTAAGACAAAGTCTGATATTCTGAAGTATCTTGTCTTCAGGAGGCAAGGGATTTCTATGAGGGCGTTTGAGCATGAACTCCAGCGGTCTTTTCCTGCTATCAAAAAACAGATTGATCTTCTGGAGGAAGCGGGCGTGGTTACTATCGACAAACAAGACGCAAAACGAGCCGTATATCTATGCAAGTGACTAGATACGCATATCAGAAATTTATTTATAGCTGCGCTCAAGGATGAGCTTAGGACGTATTTTCTGGAACATGAATTTATGGTAGAGAAACACTTTTTTGGGAAGGTATTTGGAAATGCTGTAGAAATGGATCTTGTGCTTATACACAGTGCGAATGCGGCGGAATTTATAGACAAACTCAAAGAGGATATTAATTTGATTTTTAGAGGATATTTGATTGAACTCGTGAGCGTGGTCTTTATGACGACAGGGGATTTTGAGAAACGTTATAGGCTGGCAGATAAGTTTGTGCTCTGACTGATGAGAAACGCGAAAGAGGAGTAGAATATCGTGTTGTATCTGAGGCAAAAATTTGTATAGTCGCGCAAATCGTCTCGTTTTTTAGTTATTGTCTGTTGTTCATGTTGCACTTTTTCTATGATAGCTTGGATACGCTCAAGAAGGTCAAAAGACCTACAACTAAGGAAGTCAGAAACCTAACTATTGGCTTGCTGGTAGTGGTTGCGGTTTCTTCGATATTTTTTGCGCTTATGGATGGCGCTCTTGCGGAGCTCTACAAGATGTTTTATAGCATGATGAAAGGACAATAATGACGGTAACCGCTACTGAGGTCAAGAAGCAGATAGAGGATAATGAGTACAGATGGTATGTACTGAGCGTGGTCTCAGGGCAGGAGTCGTTGGTTATCGAAAATCTCCAGGAGAGAGTCAAAAAACAGGCGCTCGAGCATGATATTGTGGACTATATGAATCCTACAGTAAATGAAGTCTACTACAAAGGCGACAAAAAAATATTTAAGCCAAAAAAGCTCTATCCAGGATATGTGTTCATCAAATCTAAGATGAACGAAAAAATCTGGTATGTGATCAGAAACACGCCAGGAGTAAGGCTTATTGTGGGGGCTGAGACGCGCCCTATACCTCTTACGCAGAAAGAGTATGATGATATGGTGAAACAGATTGACGAGAGAAATCAGAGAGCTGAATTTGCCGTTCCATTTCAGGAGGGAGATGTGGTGGTCCTGAGAGATGGTGACTTCAATGGTATGAAAGGTGTTGTTACAGAAATAGATGTTATGAAGGGATTTTTGTATGTAAATGTAGAGATTTTGGGAAGAAATACACCTGTTATGGTGTCGTTTGAGAAGGTCGAAAGAGTGGCATAACATAACGTGTTTTCACTTGCTTAGTCCTCGTATGAACGATGAAACAAGAACGGTAGCCTGGGCAGTACTGGTGTTTGCAGCAGGATTTCTCTTGGTCTACGTGCTGTTTTTTGGTGTACATGGAAAGGCATTGTATAAGACAGATGCTAAGGAGATATGAGGTGATTGAGCGGTATATATGGTTACTTCTACTGGTACTAAGACGCAAACACAGACATTACTGCCGCCCGCAACTACCACACCTGGTGGTCAGCAGGAGAGGGCTACGTACCAAGAAATGGATCCAAAAATGTACCAGGCGTACTATGGTAGCGCAGCTACGGGCACACAAGCGAATGGTGCAGTAGCGGCTCGTGTAGAGCAGTCTGATCGCCCAGAAGTAGTTGACGGGAAAACATTTTATCCTGTGAGCGATCTGTTCAAGGACACGAGCCAAAACCAAGAGGTGCGTGTTCAGACGCAGACTGAATGACAGCCGGTTACTATCTGAGGAGCGTTGGAGCCAGGACAGGTCATGCTTTCCAATACATATATTTGGCAGTCCAAGAAATGACCATTCAAAGTCCTTTCTTTGCTTGGTATCGCGGGAATGGAACGTTATATTCTCAAAGATGTCAATAATACGCATTATATCTATTTAGGGGACTTTTCAGAGGATTTACGTGGGAATATCCAAGCATTGGGCGGAAATGTAGTTGAAATTAAAGATCAAACCGCTATAAGGAACGATATCTTGTTTTGAGAGAATGTCCAGCTCATCAGTTTGCCGCAAATGCCTACAAAACAGTTTTTGTTAGTTCGCTTTTTGTGAGGAAAGGATGTTCGGTTTATTCAAGCGGATAATGATTATTTTGTGGCTAACAAGCGCTATATTCAGGAACAATTTGACTTTGCATATGGTAGATAAACCCTTCAATACGTGAATGACTATGTAGCATATTACCTTATTTTATTCCCTGGTTACAACGATGGCTTCCAAGAAAGTACAAAAGCAATTTACCCTGTATATGCCTGCTGCTAAGGCTACACCAGCTCCTCCTATTGGACCTACACTTGGTCAGCATGGTGTGAATATCGGTGCATTCGTTAAGGAGTTTAACGATAAGACACAGGACACCTTCAAACAGTATGGGAATACAGCTGTGAGAGTCCCTGCAAAAGTAAGCGTCTATGTGGATAGATCATATGATATGGAACTTTTGCCACCTATCGCATCTGACCTTATCAAGTACAAGGCGGGTGTGCAGTCAGGATCTGCAGAACCAAACAAGAAGAAAGTCGCAACAGTGACAGAAGCTGATCTTGAGGAAATAGCTACTATCAAGCAACCTGTTATGAATACGAGAAAGAAAGCAGCATTGGTCAAGAGTTTGAGAGGTACTGCAAGAAGCCTTGGTATAGAAGTGAAGGCTGCGGCGTAATCTTTTATGTACGTAGTTGTAAAGGTAGATGACATTGGCGAAAAAGTCTCCTGAATGAGGCAATGCGCAGAGGCAGGCTTGACAGACTGCTGAGGAGAAAATTGCATTGATAGCTGCCAATGTGAAGCAGAGAGCACAGCAAATTCTGGCTCGTACTTGAATTTCATGAGGAGACTTGGTGAATGAAGATCAGCTTTTGAGGCTGGCAGAGAAAGATATTAAAAATAAACTTAGTGATTGAAGTGATGAAATAGGGAACGACTGATAATTGTAGATAAATATGCGGGAGACTAACGTCGTATGGACCGCTTTTAGTATATATGTATTTAAGAAATGAAATTAGGTGCAGGAAAAAAGTACAAGGCAGTGGCTGCTAAAGTAGACGTGCTTACGAGATATCCGCTTACAGAGGCGATTGCTCTCGCAAAGGAAGTGTCGTATGCGAAGTTTGGAGGAACGCTCGAGGTACACGTAGTTACCAACGCTAATCCAAAATACAACGATCAAATGCTCAGAGGAACGGTAGTATTGCCGCATGGTACGGGTAAAAAAGTGAAAGTGGCGGCATTTGTTAGTGATGATCAGATAGATGAGGCAAAGAAAGCAGGAGCTGATATTGCTGGTAACACAGACTTGATGCAGGCTATCGAAAATGGTCAGATCAATTTCGATGTATTGATTACGACGACGGAAATGATGAGAGACTTGGCAAAAGCTGCTAAGGTTCTTGGTCCAAAGGGTCTTATGCCTTCTCCAAAAACAGGTACAGTTACCCAAAATCTGGCGACAACGATAGATGAAATCAAGAAAGGTAGAGTAGAGTTTAAACTTGATAAGACGGGAAATATCCATGTAGGTGTAGGTAAACTTAACTTTGCAAATGAGCAGCTCGCTGACAATGTTACGACGCTTCTCAAGGCGGTTGTAGAGCATAGACCTACTGGTGTTAAAGGTAAATTGATCAAAAAAGTAGTTCTTGCTCCTACTATGGGGCCTGGTGTTACGTTGGAATGGCAAGAATAACACATATTTTCGTTAAAAATATCTACGGTGTGTGCCGTTTTATCCCAAAAAGCTCTCTGGAGCTTTTTTTTGTATAAAGTCAATTGTAGAGGCTCAGATATGCCCCTGAGAGTTGTTTGTATCCCGTAAACCTGTAGTATTGTATACGTAAAACTTTACTTTGGCGCTGTAAGATGCCTCAACTTCCTCAGCAACTTCTAGATCAGATAGAATGATACAAGCAGACCGGTGACTATGACAAAGCATTGCGCTTGGTCAATACGGTGCTATCACAAGATCCAAAAAACAAAGAAGCACTCTATCAAGTGGCTGATATTCAGTACAGGAAAGGTGAAATTTCCAAAGCAGAAAAGCCTATCAATTTCTTGTTGCACGACTATGAGCGTGATCCTATGGGATATTATATCAAGGGTGTGCTGGAAATGGAAAAAACACATCGAACATCTGCCAAAAAATACCTTAAACAAGCGCTCAATTTGATGGACCATGATAATCCTGAGATCATGAGGTGTTATGGTCTCTGTGAGTACTGGTCAGGCAATAGAGATGCTGGTATTCAGCATGTGGAAAAGGCATTTGAGGAGAATAAATTTGATGCAGAGATCATCCTAAATCTTGTAGAAATGTATGTGCTTGAAAAACGTTTTTCTCAGGCGAGAAAATACATTGCGTATTTTCGTAGTATAGAAAAATCGAGCTTACAGTGTTTTGATAGAGAGGTGAGTTACTATCAGAATAAGTTGGCACTTTTTGAAGAATACCTCTTGTCGGAGAGTGAGCATGATATGGATTATGATGGTGATGAGGAAAGTGACGAGAAGAGCACTCAGAAGAGTGACAGGAAGGGAGACACTGGGAAGATAGGTCCATCACGTAGTGGATGATGAACGAAGAAAAAGAAGAGCTCATAGGCTTTATTTTGAGTGACGGTATGGTTTGGGATACGGTGAAAGTTATGCGAAAAGCATCACGTTTCCAGCTGCTCTGGGTGAGTATACTGATTAGTTTTTTGTTGTTTTTGGTAAATATTGTCGGAATTGTGGCCTATAATGTCGGAGAGTTTACGCATGAGGTGAGACAAAAGCTAGGTGTGTACTTATATCTCAAGGACGATACGAAGCGTAAAGACGAAGTCTATGGAAAAGCAATTGAGCTTATGAAGGAGCTCAAAGAGAATGGTATGACAGTGGTTTTTTACTCCAAAGAAGAGGCATTTGAGCTCCTGGAAAAGAAACTTCCGTCTATTATTTCTAATCTAGAAAAATATGGCATCAAAAATCCTCTGCCAGCAACGATTTATGTGATGTTTTCTACTAAAGAGCAGTTTGCGTCCTTGAAGAGAGCTATGGTCAAGTACGAGTCTATCATTACCAACCTTGATGAAATTCAGGAGGGGATGAATTTTGAACAGCAAGAACAAAAGGCTGCCCATGTTATTAGTCTTACATCGACGGCTGTGTGATTTTCGTGGTTTTTGATTGTAATGATTGTGACGATTATTGTGGTGGTACTCGTGTATATGATACATATCAATTTCTTTACCTTTGCTAAGCAAATAGAAGTAGAGAAACTGCTTGGAGCATCGTTTGGAATGATTAAGCGTCCGTTTTTGCTGCTTGTCCCTGGGGTGCTTGGTGCAGCATGTCTGGCTCATCTACTCTACTTTGCAGTGGGTATGGCATATGTAAACAAGTATTTTGTGTCAGTCTTTGCGGAGCCAGTGTATAGTATGTTGCTTCCAGATGCTAGTAGTGTATTGGTATTTTTGCTAGCAGAGCTATTGGGTATGTTACTGCTTACTACTCTAGTCGTTGATAGATGGCTTAGTGTTCTTATCAAGAAGATCTAATGGAGAAAATGTAATGGAGAAGATTTAGCTTAGAATGTTACATCGAGCGTCTTGTACTTCCCAGCATGGAAGATCGTGAAAGGAACTTTCTCTCCTGGGTTGAAACGATATTGCCATCGAATAGCCGTTGCCGCCTGATCAATCTTCTCACCATCGATCTCCAAAATGAGGTCGTTTTTTTGTAGTCATGCGCGTAGCAGTGGACTATCTGTAGCAAGCGTGGAGACGAGCATCCCTTGTGATTTTGGGAGTTTGAGCAGCTTAACTTGCTGGTCCGTAACGGGCGTAAATGTAGCTCCCCATACGACGGTTTGGAGTGTTCAGCTGGTGGTTATGCTGGTAAGCATATCTTGAATCATAGTTGTGGATATGGGAAGTATTTCCGCTGTGTTTTGCTTGGTGTCGCTAAAAAGCCCGATGAGCTCACCGCGATGACTAAACAATGGTGTACCGTTTGCTGCCGATGCTGACTCAAGGAATGATGCATGCAATACCGGTAGTAGGGTAGAATCGCTACCAGCAGGTACAAAGGTATCTACTATACCAAACAAAAGATGTGGTTGTGGCGTAGGAAGTATAGCATGAACAAATGTCCCTAGATCTGCCGCTTTGGAAGAGCTTGAGAGCTGAGCGTGTGGTAGCACGTCTTCGTCTTGAGAAGAAAGCGGAAGACGCAAAAACGAAATAGGTAACACAGGATGTGATCGCATACCTGTGAGTGTATACTTGTTTCCGTCACTTGTTTCGACGGTGTATGTTGCGGCTTGCGGAAGACGACTACTGAGTACAAAGCCATCGCTGGTGATGATAGTCCCATTGTATGGTGTTGTGCTGTTTAGCGGTGTAATACGTACGAGCGTAGGCCAATGTCTCTCTATATTTCTGGTCATATCATTCTCTAGGTCCGTGACTTGTGTGTAGTCAGTGATGTGCTGGACGATGGTTTTTTTGTTGGTTAGATAGTCGAGTGATCCAGAAAGAGAGGTGGGCAAAAATGCAGGTAGCGTTCCGCTTTTGAGAATCCAGTCTCGAGTAATATTTACGGCAAATGCGATAGCAATGATTGCTAAAATTCGTCATCGTGATTTAGACATTTTGTCGACAAAAGAGTGTAAAGTGAAGGTGATATATGGGTATCTATATGGAAAATGATGTGAAAATGTACTCTATATCTTTGTTTCTTATATTTTATTTTACTCTTGACATATCCGCTCTTTTGTTGATACTATTCCCGCAATGCAATCGTTCATTATGAAGAAAGTTGGGGCAGTTTTTCTAGTCTAGCGATCGTGAGGGTCGCTTAACTCCGGGTCTCGTTAGACGAGATTACCTCCTAACACATATAAGACATATGGGAGGTGCGCTACCGGACAGCACAGGTAAGCTGAAATGTCCGGCGTTATGGGGAATCGGGTTCCCCACGGCATCCTCTGCCGAATGCGTAAAATACCTCCGCCGCTGGAGGACTGAAAAATGAAGGTAATATTCCATCGTTTTTGCAGGTAAGTGAGGAGCAATAACAGATACTATCTATGGTATCCTTATTGGCAATGCGTTTTCATAGATTAATCTGTCCGAGGGAATTCCTCGGACTTTTTTTCTGCCTGAGAAAAAGATATCCTCTAATCGCGTGGATATTTTTTTATGTATATGATAACAATGCGTGTTTTATCCTATAATCCCGCTGCCAATGAGTTCATCTCACTGATAGACAGCAACAGTTTGCCCTGAGCTGATAGCTCTTTGTGGGGTTTCGAAATGGATGTGTATATGCTCCGCCTTTGAAGAGATAGATTTCTTGTTTTTGGTATCATTTGTAGGCGTGCTGGCATCATGTGCTAGAATTACAGTCTGATCCTCCTGCCTGTATCTTATTTTGGCATGTGCTTGTAGGGGAAGATCATAGGTCTTTCCTACTCGATGTCGGTTTGTAGTAATGAGATCATTGCCAAAAAGCTCAGCTTGGTCTTCGGTTCCTACGATGAGGAGATTGTGTTCGAGATCTTTTTGGAGGACGTAGTAGGGGGTTCATCAGCCGGGTATTCCTATACCTTCTCTCTGTCAGATGGTGTAAAAATAGACGCCGTCGTGTGTGCCGAGCATGCGTCAAGATGTATCTACAATCTTGCCAGGAATTTTTGGAAGTTCTTTGTTGAGGAAGTCTTTGATGCGTACTTTGCCAATGAAACACAGTCCTTGACTATCTTTTCTGTCTGCGTTGGGAAGTCATGCTTGTGTGGCAATTTCTCTGACTTCTGGTTTGGTGAGGTGACCTATCGGGAAAAGGCTGTGTGCAAGTTGATCTTGGTTTAATCATGCCAAGAAGTAACTCTGGTCTTTGTTGGCATCCACACCCTTGAGGAGGTGGTATCAGCTTTCATCGTGGGTGATGCGCGCATAATGACCGGTGGCAATATAGTCGCATCACAGCTTCTTGGCTTCTTCCATAAAAAGTTTAAATTTGATTTCACTATTGCAGAGAATGTCCGGATTTGGGGTAATGCCAGACTTATAGCCATCATAGATGTACTGTACGATTTTTTCGTGGTATTGTTTACGAAAATCAAAAATAACAAACGTAGTAATACCTAGGTGTTGACTGACTTTTATTGCCATATCTCTGTCTTGTTTGGTCTGGCAGTTAGGGTTGCTCTCGTCAGCGTAGTTTTTCATAAATCATGCGATGACTTCATATCATTGCTGCATGAGAAGGTATGCGCTGACAGCTGAATCAACACCTCCTGACATTCAAACGAGTACTTTGGGAGCCATGTATGGACGTATTCTATAAAGTAAGAGGACTTCTTGTCGTGAGCGTATCTCACATTTGGTGTGTAGGTATTTACTTTATGATAGCATACTCTGAGCTTCCGAGATCTATCTTTTCTATCTTAGGGAAGTCGGCATAGTAGAGCTCTAGATCTATAAGTTTGGTGAGTTGGAGATCGATGTTTTTGGTGAGATCGAGATAGACGGATTTTTGGTTGTACTCTATGAGGAGTTTTTCTCAGCCCGGGAGATAGGTGATGGCTTGAATGCTTCATGAGCGTAGTGTTGCGTAGATTGTTTCAAGTGTCGTGATGAAGGTGGCTTCTGGAGTTTTGAAAAAGATGCCATCAAGTCCGCTTAGTGCGCCTAGATATTGAGGAAGATATATGGGCGTCTTGTCTTGTCCTCGAGTAAAAAATGGTGAGAGCTTATAGTAGTGCTCGTCGTATGTCGCTCGTTTGGAGTCGTTAAGCTGGAAGACAACACGTGGAGATGCAAATGTGAATGCTACAGATAGAGTCTTGCTGTCGGGCCTTCTAATACGAATATCTTCTATAAATGGATATGTGGTATGTACAGTGTCGAGTACATTATCAGCGCACCGAAAACGACAGATAAGAGATGATTTTCAGAGGAGCTCTGTCGTGACTTGGTTTTTGAGATCTTCGTTGTTGTATATTTCATCGCTTTGCGGAGAGAACTGCACGTTAGTGACTATGGTATGTTCTCCGTATATTCACCGTCGAATCAGTCATAAGAGCGAGAGACTTCATGCTGCAATAGCGCTTGTAAGGAGGATGATCTGTTGATTGCGGCGAAAAAATGAAGAGCGCATCTGGAGCGAATGAAAGCGCGACTTTCTTCTTATTTTTTTACTTGTCGGTGTAGAAAATGTAGGAAATGCAGCGTTCATAGAGCTTAAACAGCGAGAGTATTATATAAACCGGTATGCCAAGGTGAGTGCTATTCCTATCACTACGCCACCTGCAACTTCGATAAAGGTGTGTCCGAGTCTTTCTTTGAGTTGGGTGCTAAGTGATGGGAATTGTTCGGGAATATGTTCGGTTTGTAGGACGGCACGAAGTTCTTGTCATATTCTGTTGAGCATAAATGCGTGTTGTCATGCTTCGTATCTTATATTTGCTGCGTCGTACCAGAAGAGGAATGAAAATGTAGATGCGAGCGCAAATGCGTATGAGTCGAGCCCATAGGAAAGCGCCATAAGCGTTGTTATGCTTGCGGAAATTCCGCTATGTACTGATGGAAATCATCATGCGCTTCGAAGTTGTTTTCGCGTAATTTTTTTCTTTACATTCATGTCAATAACCAGTTTGATCACTTGGATTACACAACCAGTAAGAAGTGGAACTGCGAACGCAGGAAGCGACATACTGTCTTGAGGGAGAGTAAAGTATGTGTGTGCATGATACCTAAGATATACCAAAATGCAAATGGTGGGGAGTTGTATTCAGAGCCATTTTTGCTATATATGGTGGCATGCCGATTCTTCTCTTATGATGAGTACTTTTGATTGCAGGACTGTTCGCTATGTATAGCGTAAGCATTTTTGAGTCCTTTCAATTGACGCTTGGACTGGTGAAGAGTGGTGTGCTTTCCGAACCATCTAATTACTTCTATTTCTTGGAACAGATCAAAAAACTCGCATGAGGATTGGTGTTGTGCGTTATTATCTATTTTGTGCCACGACAGACAATCAAAAAATACAAATATATTATTTTCATTCTCACGTTATTACCTTTGTTTTTGCTGTTTACTCCACTTGGTGTGAAGCTCAATGGATCTACAGCATGGTTGCAATTTGCGTGATGAACCATCCAGCCAGGAGAGTTTTTTAAGTTGGGCTTTGTGCTGTTTATGGGTGGCTGGCTGCTTAGAAAAGTCAAACAATTGGATGAGGTTCGCTTCTATATAGCGTTTTTGATTATGACATGATTGATCTATATGATCTTTCTGTTGATTCCAGATCTGTGAACAATTCTTGTATTGGTGTCTGTTGCTATGGTGATGTTTTGGTATGTCTGAGGAAAGTTATACTACATTGCGGTGACGTTTATGATAGGTATTTTGGGAGCTATGGTTGCTGCAACTCAGTTTTCGTATATCCAGAAAAGACTTTCGTATTTTGTTGATCCTGAGTCTGATACTTCTGGTAAAGGAGTATGATGGCAGACAAAACAGTCTTTGGTGGCTGTCGGTGGATGATGATGGATTGGTAAATGATATTGAAAATGATTACAAAAATTTGGCTATATCCCTGAGGCTCAGAGTGATTTTATTTTTGCTGCGTTTTCTGAGGAGATAGGATTTATTGGGAATAGTATAGTATTGACGCTGTATATTTTGCTGGCACGATATGTTATTAAGTGACTACAAGAGGTGGATGATGAGTACGATAGGGTGGTGGCTATTGGTATGTTGAGTATGATTTTGCTACAGACATTTATCAATATTGGCGTGAATATTAAGCTTCTACCGTTGACGGGCTTGACCTTGCCATTCTTTAGTCATGGTTGATCTGCACTCCTTGTGAATATGATGGAAGTGATGCTGCTTTACAAAATTACTGCAAAAAAATAATGGTCCTGGACTTGACGATGAATACTCAGGAACAGTCACGTGTTATCCGTGTTCCTTTTAGGGAGGGGACGGTATTGCTTGGTGCTGATCAGCAAGTCTGTGTGCTCTGGAAGAAAAACGTCTATTATGATGGATCATCTGTTATTTTGCCTAGAGATATAGGTGATGGGATGGAGATGATTGTGTGAAAACATACAGAGCCCTATGATTTTCCCCTTGATGTGACGGCATTTCTTTGGGGATTATGTGTGTGGCAAGAGTACAATGAAGTTTCGGGACAACGAGAAACCTACTTGTATAAATTTCCAAAAGATGAGGAACGTATAGCAAGTATCAATAGCCTCCTTGAAGCGTATGGCTGTGTACAGCGTATTGTGGTGGTATGACGCTTTGTACAAGTGACGGACTGCCCATTGTTTGAAGTGCCACCTGTTGCGGATATGACCTTAGAATCACTCCTGTCATTGTTTTTTGGACTGAGTCTTGGATATGGTCAGTATGAGTGGGCTGCGTCTGGGAGCGGCATACATCGTGTATTTGTGACATTCCCATTGGTCGGTGTTACTGCGAAATATCAGGAATGGCTAGAGCAGATGCGTGAGAGATTTTTGGAGGTATTGGTGTTGATGCAGACGGATACATTGCCTGGTAAAATGGGCTTTGTTTGGCAAGCAAGCTGTAAGGATTGGGAAATTCTACGTTTATTTGCTATGTGGTTGATGCCGGCTTTCCCTCATTTATCGACGCTTCCTGAGTTACAAGAGACGATAGAGCACTATTTGTGAGTCTCATATAATGACCTTCCGCATGATATCCAACAGTATTCTGTTTTGAAAAAGCTTACGAAATAACTATAGTCTCGTCCTAGCGCCTAAGATACATAGGAACTATGCGCTGTCTCCAAAAATATGATGTTTACATTGCTTTTGTGCTTAGGAATGGCAAGAACCAACAAAATGGGCATTCTCAAAAAGAAGCAGCAGCAGGCTAAGCAAAAAAAAGTTATCTGAGAGGGCGATACGCTAGAGGGCGTTAGGCAGTCCCACGAAAATCCCAAAGGGAATACGTATCAGTGGTTTATGAGGTCTGGTAAGCGAGTGTGTGATGTCACTTCTCAGCGTGAAGATCCTGATGGGTATAGAATTCAGCGTAGAGCCAATGGTGGTGAAGTCACGTTTGTGTATAGGTGATTTACGGCGTGGGGATACAGAAAGTGGATGAGATCCATGAGTAAACAAAAAAAATAGCAAAAACTCTTTAGAGGGATGGTGTAACTGGGAACACGGAGGTCTTCGGCACCTCAATTGTCAGTTCAAAGCTGGCTCTCTCTGAGTGAAATTATGTTTGGTGCCATCGTTCAGTGGATAGGACGCGGTCCTGCGAAGACCGAGACACAGGTTCAACTCCTGTTGGTGCCGAGTGATGTATTTTGTCTCTATAAAAGCAGAAATATCTGTGTATCTGCCAGACCCCGCTATATCGTAAGATATGGTGGGGTTTTTGTTAGAAATTTTGACATTACGTAAAAAATCTGTTTAATTATTGTGGAAAACATTTTTTTATGAAAAATAGGTGATATGGTCGAAGAAACCGTGCGATCTGAGCAAAACTCTAATGCGTTTTTGTCGTACTACAACGATATTGACAAATATTTTACAAAACTTCTTGAATTGGACAAATATGTTCCGTTTACGGAGAGAGTTGCCGCTATTGTCGCAGGAACTTTCCCGGTAAGTGCCTTTGTAAAGCATGTGGAGGACAAGTTGCGCTATTTTGGAGATCTTAGAAACCAACTTGTCCATGGATTTAGGCTTGATCATAGGCATTATCTCCTTGTGAGTGATCATGCTATAGCCGAGATCAAGCGAATTTGGGAGGAGCTGAAAGCTCCGACTTCGTTGGTGACAATCTTTGGCTGAGAGACGGTCAGATGTCATGAAAATGAACGTTTGAGCGTGGTGCTTGCACGCATGAAACAACAACAAAAAAGCCATTTACCGGTCTATTCGGCACAAGATGTGTTTTTGGGGATGCTTTCGGAAAGTACGATTGCATACCGACTTGCTGATGTTATAGGTGAGACGGAGGATATGGCTGTGCGAAAAGATGTTATGATTGGTGATATTCATTTAGCAAATACGAATGATAGATACGTGTTTGTGGCAGAGTCGCTTAGTGTGTACGAAGTAGACGCATTGTTTTGACAGGAGAAAGAACATCAAAAGAGACTAGGTGCAGTGTGTGTGACTCAGACATGAAGTCAAGATGAAGAGATACGCTGTGTAATTACGGCTCTTGATTTGCCCAAAATAAATGCATATATGAGAGTGTCGTTTTAGTTTGTATACGGACATGAGTGTACTGAAACGTATGAAATATGTATTGGTAAGGTCTGCTGCTTGAGTTTTTTGTTGAGCGATCATGGTTTTTGGTAGTATGCAGGTGCTTTCGGTGGGGAGTGCTGTATATGCTGAGAATGTAGAATTTCAGATTATTCCCAAAAAAGAAGAGGATACGACTTGGAAGGCAAATGTTGAAGAGCTCGGCAAAAAAGAAACATCAGGAAAATTTTGGACAGTATATAACAAAAAGGCCGATAGTATGAAATTGTGATGACGCTTTGCGAGCGGTATCTTCAATCGGGATAGTATTTTGGACTATGCAGCATATTTGGTTAAATTTGTGGCAAATATAGCGCTTGTCGTGGGGTCTTTGATGGTGATTTATGCGGGATACTTGTACGTTACTTCTATGTATATGGGAGATGCGAGTGGTAAGGCAGATGGTGCTATCAAATGGGCTGCTATTGGTATTGCGGTGATTATTTTCTCCTATGCGGTCATGAGGATTCTGATATCGGCATTTTTGTAAAAAATCGTGCTCTTGTATGTGTCTATGGTGAATTTAGGCTTTTTTTGACTTCGAACTGGTCGGCAAGCCTTACTGGTTGCTTTTTTGGGTATTTTGGCTATAGAATAGCCATTCTTTTTAATTTTTTTGTATTGCATGAAAATCGATACATCAGACGTCAAGAAGGGGACGGTGCTTCAGGTGGAGGGAAAACTCTTCAAGGTTATTGATATGGGACATACACATACCGGTAGAGGGAGTGCGACGTACTCATTCAAGTGTAAAGATATTATCAATGGATGAAATCAGGTGCTGACGTACAAATCAGGCACTACGCTTGAAGCAGTGGATGTAGTGACCAAAAACGCTGTGTTCTTGTATACCGGGGGAGATACATATACATTTATGGAAAACGATACGTCTGAGATGTACGAAATTCCTGCTGATAAGATCGAAGATGCAATTCCTTATCTCAAGGAAAATCTTGACTGTTATCTCATGATGCTTGATGGCAATGTGATAGGTGTTATTCTTCCAAATGTAATCGAGTACAAGATTGCGTCTACAGTGCCTGGTGTCAAATGAGATAGAGCTCAGGGAGGGAGAAAACCTGCTACGCTTGAGAATGGGTTGGAGGTAAATGTTCCTCTACACTTGGAGGAAGGTGCTGTAGTTAGAGTAAATACTGTGACGGGAGAAACGGCATAAACTTTTGCTTGTAAATACGCTGTTTGTAAAATGACGTGGATCTTTATGTTTACCTACGATGTCAAAAAATCAAATTCTCAAGGATGTGCGTGTGGAGAAACTCGGCTATGGCTGAGTGGGTATTGCTAGACTTGAAAATGGCAAGACTGTTATGATCAAGGGCGCACTGCCGGGAAGTGTCGTAGATTGTAAAATTATCAAAAGCAAAAAAGATTATGTAGAAGCACATATTGTAGCCGTAAAACATGTAGATGCAGGAGTGGCTGATGGTGAAGTAAAGTGTCCTCATTATCAGTTTCCGTATCAGACACAATCTGGTGTGGAGAGACTTCCAGAGCACAAGGATGGCTGCTGAGGCTGCAAATGGCAGATTGTATCATATGATCAGCAGCTGCAGCTCAAATATCAAATTGTACAAGATTGTTTCCACAAAGCTGTGAAGCATATTTGAGCTGTCACGATTTTCCCTGTTGTCCCGTCTCCTTTGGTGTTTGGGTATAGAAATAAAATCGAATATAGTTTTGGGAAATATTTTAGGAGGTGAGAAGCTTTGGAGTGACGAGATATTGCTGAACATTGGCAGCTAGGCTTTCATAAGCAGGGGAGTTTTGAAAAAGTAATTGATATAGATCAATGTTATCTTGTTTCGCAGGAGATGCATGAGGTGTATGCGTATGTGAAAGCGCAATTGTTGGCATCTGGATTGCCTGTACATGATAGTAAAACACATAAATGATTGCTGAGACATATGGTTATTAGACATGGCGTCCATACAGGGCAGATCTTGCTCAATCTTTCGATCTCCACACATCACCTTGTTGATCATCCTCAAGATGAAGAGCGTTGGACGGCGCTAATATCTGCTTGGAAGCAAGATGTGTGGTTGCAAGAACGTGTAACGTCCCTTGTTATCAACGAAAATAATGGACTTGCAGATGTGGTAAAACCTGAGCAGGTACATATGGATCATATACGATGACCTGGAAGTATTTATGAAGAACTTCATTTTGACCTTGGAGCGACAATCTCCAAAGAACCGTACGAGGATGGACATGTTCGTGAAGAACTTTCAGAAGATGAGGATAAAACTATGCGTTTTCGCGTATCTCCCTTTTCGTTTTTTCAAACAAATACGTTAGGTGCAGAGCAGTTATTTAGTAAAGCAGCACAAGTTGTTGGGCGTGTGGAAGGTAACGTAATTGACTTGTACTGTGGTAGCTGAACGATTGGCTTGTGTTTTTTGGCATTGGGAAAATGAAAGCATCTCAAGGGTATAGAGATTGTGGAAGATGCTGTCAAAGATGCTCACTTCAATGCCAAAATCAATGGATTTGAAGAAAACGCAACGTTCTATGCAGGCAAAGCAGAAGATCTTTTGAGACAGTGAGTGATAGATGATACGTTTTTTGTGGGGGGAGATTTAGTGATTGTGGATCCTCCGAGAGAGGGTTTGCATCAGCGTGTTGTTGACTTCCTTGTGACGGTAAACAAACGTTATCCGTTTAAGCTGTTGTATATTTCTTGTAATCCGGTCACGATGGCGAGAGATATACAATTACTTGTTGAGGGTGGTTTTCGTTGTGGTGATCTTCATCCTGTGGATATGTTTCCGCATACACATCACATCGAGGTGGTAGGAGTGCTGTATGGGTAACATTTGATCTATCAAAAGATCTGGATAACTTTACTTTCCCCTATGTAGGATGAATGTAACAGCTCTTCCTAAAGATGCAAATCGTGTGTTTGGATGAATTCTTTTTGATATCTATCAACGACAGCAGGAAATGTTGGATGGAACGTTCCAGACATTTGAGTGTGCCGTGAGAAATGATGTTGTTCAAGTTATTATGGTTGATAATGGCAAAATATTGCTTGCGCGCCAAGTACAGCCTACGAGAGGTGAATATATTTCGCTTTTTGGTGGCACGATGAATGATGATGAACAAGATCCTGATGTGGCTATTTTGAGAGAACTGCATGAAGAGGCATGAATTGTCCCAGAAAGTCTCGAACTTTGGCGCACTTTGCCACATAAGGGAAAGATAGTATATACCGATTATTTTTATATCGCACGTGGCATAAAGGAACAGCGTCAGCAGCGCCTTGATGCCTGAGGTGAGTATATTGAGCTATATGCTGTGACGTTCGATGAATTTTTGTGATATTTGGGGAATGAACGTTTTTTTGTGAGAGATCAGTTTCAATTGTGGCTGATTACGACGTATATTTTGACGGGGAAACAGGAGGAACTGAGACAATTGCTCTGAGTAATGTAGTGTAAAGTAGAAAAATAGTGAGATATTTGGGAAACAAAATATTAGTCTTGCTGTGGTACCATAGATGAGAGGTTGTACGTTGCGTCTAGTTGTTGGATAATTTGATTGAGTGTCGCAGTGATAGGATCTGCATTTGGTCCGTAGACGAGTGTCCCACCGAGGGCTCCTACGAGATTGAGACCCAAAAACCCAATAATTGCAGCAAGTACGGGGATGCGTAGACGATTCAACAGCACGATGCATCTTTTTAGAAATGCGAGGAATTTTGGAAATGCGACAATACGAGTAAATGTACTCTGTTGTAAGGCAAGATCTATGAGATAAAAAATAGCTATACCTTTGTAGATACCCGCTGTTGTGCTTGCTGCACCTTCATGGAGCCGTAATGTGAGTGATCTTATGCCGCTGAGCTCTGCGGCGTTTTCTCATGTAGAGAGAGCAGCTAGTGCTCAGAGTGTTCCTATGAAGAGGAGAAGGAGCTTGGCGTGCGTCCATTGTGGTGTACGAAAACGTGGTCGGAGTGCGGCAACTTCAAGAAGACTATATATCGTCAGTAGAGCAATGGGAAAGTGTACAACGAGAGGATGTATATCCATTTTTGCGGTTGGTAGAGTAAAGTATAAGGGCGTCAAGTAATTCTGGAGTGTATCCTAGAATAGGTATATAATGTCCTGGAGATTATCCGAATATCTTAAAAATTCAAGAACAGAGCTTTTTTAACTGACTTCTTTGTGTCTGAAACACGTTGTAAGATGATCATTTATAATTCAGGTTGCTTGGAGATGTGCATAGATAATGGTTGTTCATACGAATTTGAAACCTCTTTTGATAAGGTCTTTGGATATTGTGTCGGAGAGGGGTGAGTGTGCTTGATAGTCTGATGGATTTTGGAGGTTGTTATCTATCGATTTCCCATCTGTAAAATGCCGAAGATAATTGCAAAATGTTCATCGTTCTTGCTGGATCTCGAGAAAGCGACGGGCATTACTGATGGTGGATTGTAGCTTGAGTTTGTTTCTTATCAGTCATGCGTTTTGCATGAGTTCTTCGAGTTTTGTTTCATCGTATCTAGCGACCTGATGTGGATCAAATTGCGCGAATGCTTCACGATAGGCGTCGCGTTTTTTGAGAACAGTAAGCCAACTGAGACCTGCTTGCGCGCCTTCGAGGCAGAGATACTCAAACTGCTTACGATCATCATGTATAGGGACTCATCGTTCTTTATCGTGGTAGTCGATATAGATAGGATGAGAGAGGCATCGTGGGCAGCGATTCAATTCTGTGGACATGCGGGCGTAGGCGATACGACTAAAAAATACGATTTAAAATACGACTAAAAGAGCTTCTGACCGTTTGGTACAGCGCGTTCTGGATGAATGAGAACGATGCGTCATTGCTCATCAGCAAATCACGTGGTGAGGCACTCGGACATAAATGGACCGATTTGCTTTGGTGGGAAGTTGATGACGCATACAACTTGTTTTCCTATGAGCTGATCGGGGGTATAGTGATCTGTGATTTGTGCAGAAGAGCGTTTGATACCTATATCGTTTCCAAAATCTATAGTGAGTTTGTATGCCGGTTTTTTGGCTTCAGGAAATGGTTGGACGTCAATCACTGTGCCTACACGTAGATCTATGCGATCGAAATCTTCGTACGTAATGAGAGACATGATTTGTAGCGAATTAAAATGATGAAGAGGGCTTGAGAAGATGTTTTCGTGTTTGTCTGAGTTTTTGAAGTTTTGGAGAAATTATAGCTTGGCAGTAGGGCTTTGACGGATTGTTGGTGTAGTAGTTCTGATGATATGCTTCTGCAATCCAAAATTTTTCTAACGGTCTGAATTGTGTAACAATAGGGTTTTCTCGTATATGTTGTTCGGTTAGTTTTTGTATGATCTCTTGTGCAGCAAGATGCTGTGTATTGTTGATGTAAAAAATGACAGAAGCGTATTGTGGCCCCGTGTCGTTGCCTTGGCGATCGAGTGTAGTGGGGTCGTGAAGACTAAAAAAGATTTCCAAAATCTGTGTGTACGTGATAAGTGAAGGATCATAGGTGATTTGTATAACCTCTATATGCCCCGTTGTTCCTGTGCATACTTGGTCATAAGAAGGGTATGGTCTTTTGCCACCACTATATCCGGAAAGTACTTGGAGAACACCAGTAATCTGTTGGAAAGCGCTTTCCAAACATCGAAAACATCATCCGCCAAGGACCGCGGTTTCGGTTATAGGAGCAAAACTCATGTGATTTTTTCTGTGTTATGATGTAAATTCACTTTGTATGCATTCAAGATGTGTGTCGTCGAAACGTAGAATAGTAGGTGCAAATCATGTTGCTGTGAGAAATTTTTGAAGATTTTGGTGATCTATGGTTAGTGTCGCATCGTTGCGGTTTGGATGTCGCCCTACGAGATCTGCTTCTCGGAGATCATGATCAATAAATAGACTAATATGCTCTGGTGATGCATACATAAGTCCAAAGAGTGAAACGCTGCCGGGTGTGAGGTGGAGGTGTGCAAAAAGCTCTTCAGCGCTGCCAAATGAAAGCTCTTTTACTCAGATATTCTTGCGTAAAAGATTGACGGGGAATCTTTTGTGTGCTTCTATTGTTACGAGATAGTAGTGTCATTTTTTGTCGCTCAGGAAAAGATTTTTGGAGTGTTTTCAAGGAATGAGGTGTTTGACGGCCTCTGACTCTTCGACCGTAAAAACTGGAATGTGTTCGTGATAATCGAATGCAATAGCGTGTATTTGAAAAAATTGTAGTAACTGTGGATCAAAACGTGTGTAAGTCATGACTGGTCGGAGAAAAAGGTATAATAGATTATCCAAATGTAAATGCGTATGCAAGCACACCGGGTGAACGAAAGCGGAGTTCTATAGTGTGACGGCTATAATCATTTCCTGTGTAGACCGTATAGAGTTCGTGAGATGTAATCGTGAGTGTTTGGGTGAGTTTGCCGTCGACATAAATGTCTAGACGTATAGGCTTGTCATCGATACTTCACATCACGAGTTTTGCTGTTTTTGCTGAGAAGTTGAGAGAGATCGATCATCCACCAGTGGATGTCAGTGTGATAAATTCGCGAGATGATGCTCGTGTACCGCTGAGCCGTCGGGTATTGGAAAGGGGCTCTTGAGTACTCTGTGCGTCGTATGGTATGTATGCTGCTGGTCCTGTGCCTCTGACCGTTTCTCTTCTTTCGAGACCGAGATAAGTCTCTGCGGTTCATATTTTGGAGAAGTCGGGCGTCTCAATTTGTGATGCTATGTTATTGTTGGATGATGTATCTGTATTTGCGTTTGGTTCTGTCTGTGTAGTATTGCTGTTGATGTCTGTGTTTTTGGTATTCTTTTCTAGAAGAAGTGTGCGTATGACCTGTTCGGTCTCTTCGTAGTTACCTTCTCCAAAGTGTGTATAACGTACGTTGCCTTCTTTGTCTATGATATATTTAGCGGGTCGGTACTGGTTGCGGAATGCACGTCGTGTCTTGAGATCGTTGTCTTGTGCTACAGGGTAGGCAATATCAAATTTTTTAACAGCACGCTTGACGTTTTGTGGGAGTTTCTCAAATTGAAACTCTGGTGCATGAATGCCGAGGATAACAAGTCACTGACTACTATATTTCTCATTCCACATGCGTAAGTAGGGGAGCGTTCTAATACAATTGATACAACTATATGTCCAAAAATCTACCAAAATAACCTTGCCTCTGAGTTGAGCTAGCGTAAGTGATGTATCATTTCATATATTTAGCCGATGCTCAAGTCATTGAAATTCAGGCGCAGGATAGTTTGTATTGAGGAGGTCTTTTCCATTGGATGATGTGCCTGATGCTGTATCGTTGAAAATATTACTATTTTCAATGAGAGCCCCCTCGAGTGTAGTGGCATTGAAAATATCATACTGGACGAAGAATGTTTCTATTTTTTTGATTCGTCAGGTGGCAATGAGTACTCCAGTCATGATAAGCACTGCTCCAAGTGTTCTTTTGAATCTTCCATGAGGGTCTGCTAGCCAATTTAATTTTTTGACAAGAGCTCTACCGCTATATGCAATGAGTAGGAGAAGTGCCCCAAATCCGAGTGCATATATGGTAGTGTATATAAGACCATCTGTAAAGCTTTCTGGAAAAACAAGTGAGAGCAAAAGTGCATACGTAGGAGAACAGCTTGCAAAAATGGGTCATAGTGCTGCTCCTAGTAGTATGTCTCACCATATGCCTTCGTGTTTATTTGCTTGTTGTGCGAGCTCTTGCGTGCGAGATAAACCAAGTCTCTGTGCGTAGTGTTCTCGAAGGTTTGGAGTGATGAGCGTAACACCATATCCTATAATGATGAGTGCCGAAATACTTGTCCGAAATCATTCGGGAACATTGATAAGAAGGCTGGATACTTTGAGCAGAACGGTGAAAACAATAATGAAAAACACGGTAGATCCCACTATGATCAGCGGTCTGCGGTGTTTGTGTGTTCCCAGAGATCATCATAGAATGACAGGTAGTATAGGCAGTACGCATGGTGCGAGTACACTGAGTAACCCCGCAAGAAAAGCAAGAACGGCGAATGACATGTCGTCCGGGAATAGTGTAAAGGTGCGCCGTTTATTTTAGGAGATTGACGACGCCGGCAAAGTCTGGTCCAATACGTGTTTGTACGAGTTTGAGGTCTTTGTCGATCAGAACAACAGTGTGTTGTTGTTTGACGCCGTACTTTTGTCTGAGCGTTGTTGCTGTATCATAGTCAACACTAAAGAGAGCAGTTCATTCAGGGAGTTGTGATAGGTTGGTCGATATATCTTGATTGAGCTGCTTGCATGTAGGACACCAAGAGGCATTGAAAAATAATGCTACTTTTTGTCCTTTACTGAATGCCTGTTGTACGCCATTGTCTGAGTATACTGTGTATGAAACATCTTTGGATGGGATATTTTGCTGTGTATTGTCAGGTGTTGGTTGTGCAGGTTCGTCTTTGGTTATGGTGAGTGATGTTTTTCATGTTGTTTTTACTTCGGGTGCGGGTTGTGGATCTTTGGATATAGTATTGGATGGATTTTCTGGAGCAGATACTCTAGATCCAGAGAGAAGTGAACAACCGCTGAGAACTAGGAGTGTAGGAGCACTGGCAATAATAAGAAGTGAGGAGATTTTCATACGATGTATAATGGAGAATAAAATGTTCGAAAGATGTGATGTAGTCTACTCTCATCAGAAAAAATATCAAGTAAACCCTATCTTATGCTCTCTTGCTTTGGAATATTTACGAAATCATATGTCTGATGATGTGTGTTGACTATTCTTGAGGAGATGATCGAACTCTTTGTCGAAGAGCACCTCGGTCTGCTCATGAAATGGTTCTTCCTCTGCTGCTATATTGACTAAACTTTTTTGTGTCAGGATCTCGCATAAATCCAAACATAATGGTGTCATTTCTGTTGCGATCTCGTCAAATAAGTCAACCGAATTTGAGCATATCAATAACGATTTTCCCATCGGGAAGCTTTTCGGTTCTTCGTCGTCATTGACTGAAATTTGTGAGGCGATGCCGCTCTGGATCGTCGGCAAATGGTGCTGTTAGTGATGTGTTTTGTGAGTATGCACGCACGTTTTGTTGTGCAAACATTTGGTGCTTGCTATCAAATATCGAGAGATAGTCTTCCAAAAATCGTGTTTCTCATTCTTGCTCTTGTTGTGCTCCGGGGCGTTGTGTATGAGCCACACATCTTCGAAGAAAGGCCTGGAGTGGCTCGGGAGCGACGTACGTGCGTTCAACGACGACTCCTTGTGTGGTCAACGCGTCGGTGCATACAGTGCGTACGTACTGTTGAGCAAAAAATGTCGCTATCAGGTAGATACTTGCGAATGCCATGCCTCACCATGCGAAGATGCGCTTTCTTGCTGTTGTTCTAGCAAAGAGGGTACATAAGAAAAGGATGAACAACGGTATCGTAAAAAATGCATCGACGATAAACATATTGTCCAATGAAAGAATTACATCAGAGAATGGCAAAAATAATCTTATGCCATAACTTGTCATCAGGTCGATGATGAGGTGTCCAAATACCATGCTGGAAAGGAATGCTCAACATCGACGTCGTCGGGCTCTCTTGGCTTTGTCGAAATGCGCACCAATAAGTCAAAAAATGAGCGCAAAGACCACAGCTAGCAGTAATGAGTGTGAGAGCCCTCTATGAAAGAAGAATGCATCAATAGGATTTGACCATTCGATGAGTGGGCGAATCAGTACATCAAAATCACCTATATTGGTTAGTACGGCGGCTGTTCGAAGTAGGCCATTGGTAAGTGGCTCTTTCTGTGTGCGGTGATGCTGACTCAACCAAAGGCCGCTGATTCGTCCGCCAAGAACGCCTTGGGTAATATTATCCATAGATATTGAGAATATATGATAGAGAACAAATTAACGTAGTAAGAGAATTCCTTCGAAGTTGTTGATGATAGTAACGTCTTTATCTCATTGTTTTTCGATAGTTCCATTGATGTTGAGCAGATAGATAGCATAGGTATCTCATGTGAGAAGATATGCATCTAGACCCATGAGCGGAGCTTCTTTAGGTCCCAATATACTATTGGAGTTTATAGTATTGGATATAGCTTCTCTAATAAATGGATCGAGAGAAATGGTTTGAGGATTACTTCCGCGTATAGAGAGACTGCGGTCTTGGAGATTTATTTTGTAGATGGGACTAGTAGGAGTAGCATTGAGTGAGGTCGTTCATACGGCTTGCTCTTGTTTAATGTTTTCAGGATCTTGAAAGCTATGAATAAAAGCCATGTCTTTGTATCCTTCGATAGTGATAGAACGAGGATATGTGCCATTGTATGAGAAGTAAGTTACGGTATTCCCGTTTTCGTCTTGGTAGTATGTGTATGGCATATACGTGAATCACCGGCTTGTGACAACGCGTTCTGCGATGCTTCGATAGTATACTGTATCTGATTTGCCACTAAGCGTGTTTGCGTCAGTCGAAAGTAGTTCAGGTGTTGTGAATGGTTCGAGCGCTTGTGTCCCATGATATCTGAGCAGGTACTGTACACGATCACTTACTTTGTAGTTGGTGTCGTCGGTGATTAGTGTGCCGTCGGCTTTTTTGGTGGTCATGCTGAATTGTACTTTTTGGAGCTCTGATGTAAGACGTGCGACTTGATCGTTTTGGGCGAAGGTGAAGATATTTATGGTAGGTACGTAGTAGCCTAGGATGCCTATGATTGTCCCACTAATAAGCCGATAACTCAGTGATGGTCTGGCGATGAGAAACGATGCTGCAATAGCTAATGTTCGTAGTGATATGAGAATGATCATAACTCTTTCGACGGTTCGTCCGTACTGTTCGACTCTTTGTTGGAGGGCTGCTCGTAGTAAGATCGCGGCTCATACAAAGAGTAATCCAAGTATGCGTGTTTGTATGCGTGACCCTGTCCCATCGATAATGCGTGGTAGCAAAATGGTGCAGTAGATCGTTCCCATAGCAAGGAAGCCAAATGTTAATCATGCAACCATACCACTTGGCCATACGCCTGATACAGAGATTTTGATGGTGTATGCAATGAGGATGACAGCATATACAACAAGCAAAAATCCAAGAATATACTCAGCAAAGACACGAAGCACTTTTGGAAAACTATCTTCTGTGTAAAAATATGTAATAGCTTTGGGAGAGAGGCGACTGAGCCAAAAAAATGATCCAAAAACACCTGCAACAATTGCTCGAAGATCAAAAAACCGTTCGCTAGGAATGTTGATGCCAAAGAGATAATCTATCGCCTTCATTGCTGCAGCGAGTCATGCAAACAACACTCAACAAAAGATAATCGTAATGATGGACTGTATGAAAAGTAAGTAGGTGTGCATCCACGTTGTTTTTGCTTCCCGCTTCATGAGAACAGGAATCATTCGTATGAGACTTCACCAGGTGATGAACGCATGCAGTCCAATCTGGAGCACATATCCGTCTTGCATAATGGCGGTGTGCATATCTGGGACCCAGAAGAGGTAGTAGAGGAGGCCAAGAACAATGACTTTGAAGGTGCCAAGGAGGCGAAGATTTGTCCTTCATGTCAGTGATGTCCGCCATTCTGCAATCACCATCCAAGGAATGAAGATCGCAATGGTGATAAGTGTTTGACTAAACCATACTTGGTCAGTTAGCATGGTGTCATGATTTGCTCGTATAGCGAGTGCGGTGATAGCAAGTGCAGCGAGGAATGAAACAGTAAATGTATTGAGTGTACTGAGTACTTGTGACCGAGAGAAATGAAAACGCATGGTGATGGAAAAAAATAAATAGTACATAATCTCTCTGTATGTATCCGTCTCCTTCCCAAAAACAAGCGTTTACAGGATGAGGTCTATACGTAATCATGTGTGCTAGAGATGCTTGATGATCGTAAGCACTATGCCGGAAATATAAATAACGCCGAGGAGTGCTGCTGCGTAGCGGAAGAGAAGATGTTTTTTTTGTCACAGCACGCGTCGTACAAGTCGTGCGACTCGGAGTCCTGTGGAGGCGGTGAGTACTCCTCCAGCGAATGAGATGATCTGTATAAACGATGCTTGTAAAATAATGCCGGTGATGACCGGTAAAAATACAACTGCTCCTCGTGCTCGACTGCGTGGAATTTTGTAATCTTGGTAGAGACTTTTTCTGGTATGCATACCTATGAGTACGTTACAGCTGGTGACAGCGAGGAGTCAGATAAGACCGCCAATACGCAAAAACCGCGGTCATACGATCTCTTTCATGCCATGTAGTGCATCCTGTGTTGTAGAGCTTCCGAGTGCTCCACTGATAGAGAGTCCAAATCCTCCTACGATAGCTATGCAGAGCACTCCTGCGATTAGAATACTTCGTGCAATCTTTTTGTCAGAGACGGTTTGTGGTGAAGATATTTTGGCGGGGTGTGCTGCTACGATGCAGAGGAGTGGGACGGCGTTCATCCCACTGAGTGCGTAGAGAAGTACGCCATATGGCAACAACCAGTCTTGTCGTGAGGTGCCGGAGATGGAGGTCGTAAGTATGCTGAATATGTTTTGCCCAGCGGGTCGTGCATGGAAAGCAATACCTATAGAAACTACAAAAAGCGTAATCAAAATACTGACGATATATTGTTCGGCACGACTTACTCCTTCAAGTTTTTTTCGTAGAAATGTTGAGATCATACCTATGTAGATGGCGGTAGCTGTTTGCTCAGGGAGAAGATCGCCCGTGATAAGGTTGAGAAAATCTGGTCCGAGGCGTGAGTAGACGAGAAGTGAGGTGAAGAACGAGAGTAGCGTAATACTACTGGTGAGGTGTCTAGCTCGTGTGGGAAAGTGTGCTTGATAGAGGCCGATGAGATCTTTGTGCTCACTTGTGCTATGCACGACGACACGTGCGAGGAGTCGATTGGTAAGGAGTGTCACACCTCATGCTACCAGGAGTGCAGCGACGGGTAGTCGTCCTGGTGTGTGTGCAAATGCGTATGGTACACCAAATATCCCTGCTCCTATGGTTGCTCCTATGAGCATTGTACTTAGTTTTCGTAGGGAGGGCGATGTTGTTTGGGACATGATGAAGGAGGGTGATTGCATATAAAAACAAATATCCCTGTCGTTATCCTTGCGGTATATATAACTGTCTTCAAGATGCAAAAACAGTTTGTCTTAGTTTTGTCAGTTTTTTTCTTTTTTGTGAGGAGTATCTCTAGCCTGCGTTACACTATGTAGTGGGGAGAAAATAGTATTGTTTTCTTCTTGTCCGCGAGCAATAGGATGCGTATGATTATGCGCGAAATTTGCTCACTCTAACTAAAACATTCACAAACAAAAATCAAAAATTAGTAACATGAAACAACATTTGTTTTATCGATTCTCATGGTGCACATTCTTGGTGATGTGTGTGACCATGGTTGTTTGGATGGCGTGTTCCAAGGAACTTTCTGATGATATCTCATCTTCTTTGCCTTGTGTGCCATCTACTTCTGAGTGTGCCGATACATTTGCCGATACACTTTCGCTCACAGATACACTTTTTTGGAATGGTATACTAAATGATCCCTTGCCGGATAGTACGTGTGTGGGTGCTGCTGATCGTGCTTGGCCGACACTGTATACACCATCACCTCTCAAAGGTTGTCCAAATAGTACATTCTATATCTTTCGGGTGTATGATGGTGGTGTTGGTCCACAGATATCCGTGAAGTTTACAACGCCTTCAGGGGGTATTGTATATGCATCTATGGCTCGTTCTGGCGTTTATCAGCTTCATAGTCGAACATTGATCCAACAGGGGAGATATAAGATTCAGTATGTATGGACAAGTTCGAAGACGCCTGTAAACACTCAGTACTGGTGGATTGATAATACGGCCGTTACTCTCAATACGAGTGGCCTAAGTCATATTGTATGGCCATTTGGATCGGACGGATCTACCAATACAAATCGTTTGGGATGGTATATGTCGTGTGGTCATGGCTGTAATACGCATACGATGCAAAATGGCGATTACTATGCCGAGGATTGGAACCGTTCATGGAATGGTAATAGTAATGCGGATTATCTTCATGATTTTAGGAGTCCGCTTGATGGTAAGGTCGTTAATGTCGAGTACCGTCCAAGCACCTATGGTCACATGGTTGATATTGAACAAACTGTTGGTACACAACGTGTTTGGTTCCGAATCGCACACCTTAGTAGTGTATCTGTCCAGGTGGGAAATATTGTGTATGCAGGTGTTACGAAGATAGGTAGTATTGGATATAGTGGTAATGTTAGTCCTTCGGGGAGTGCTGGTGCGCATGCGCACTGCGTCTTGTACAAGGTTACTTCTGCTGGTACCAATGGTGGCAGTATAGATTTTGATTTTGATGCAGTATGTAACTGAGAAATAGTGAAATTGTCTTTGCTGCATATTTGTAACGCAACGCGGAGTGGTATCTCTACTCCGTGTTTTCCAGATTAGTATGAAATTGAAGTGTATGTTTCAAAAATGATATTAATGGCTTAGATACATATGTCTAGATATTGCAAAAGTATTGTAAAGTATCTATAAGATATTTACGTTTGCGGGCAGACAATATCCTACTTGCAAGGCATAATATTTGCTTGTTTATACGATGATTATGAACCTTTTTTTACTGACTGGTAACCAAGATAAAGTACGTGCGGCGCAGTACGTGTTTGATGCATATGGTATTACTGTGTCTTTACTTAAGCCTCAAGAGTCCGAGATACAGGCCGCAACGAGCTTAGAAATCGCAACATATGCTGCCATCAAGGCGGCACAACAGTCGTGATGCGTTGTATTGCGCGAGGATCATGCATTGTATTTTGAAGGTTTCTTGTGAGGCGTGTTCCCTGGTCCGTATACGTCGTATTTTGATAAAAGAGTGTCTGCAGAGGAATTTGTTCGTTGTTTGTATGCAAGTCATGATGATTCGTCGTTGGTGACGTGATATTTTGAATTAGGAGCTTGTGTTGCATTTCCTGACGGACGTACGATAACATCCACTCATAGAGTGCCTATAGAGGTGTCTCGTGAGCCGCGTGGTGAGAGATGAAATCTTGATAAAATATTGATGATTGCGTGATCTGGAAAAACCTTTGCTGAGTGTGCTCTTGGAGAAAATACACATCACTGGACCCATAATTATACTGCGCTTGCAGAACAGTTGTCATGAAGACCTCCTTTATAGATAATACGAACTTTACATCGTCTTATTTATATGAACTCTCAGAAACTTAGAACAGACTATCCCGATATTTACAATCATTTTTTCTCACAACATGAGATTGTCTGCTCAGCTCCCTTTATGATCAATCGATCGTCTGAAAACTATATGTCTTGATGAGGAGTTAGTATAAAACAAAAAATCCCATTAAGACTCTATGTGGGCGCTAAGAGGAGAAATCCATCTACTGATAGTATGTTTGGGACTATTACATACTATGATATTTTTACAGATCAATTTAGTGTAGCTTCTCTTTCTGAATATCTACCCTATTTTTCTTGAATTGAGGAGTTTTTTGATGATCGATATGATCGTAGCGCAGTGCCAGTTGGAAGGGAATATATATTCTCTGTTTTAGTGGAGCAACCGAGGAGTGTCGGATTATGATTTGATGATATCTTGGTTTTGGTATTGTGTGCTATGTTATCTAGACTGGAGGATACACTTTTTTCTAAAAAAATAGAAAATTGGTCTACATTAACCTTGTCTGATGTGATCAAAAACTTTTGTAGTCATAACCGATGAGAATGGGTGCTATTATTAAGTCACATGCTTTTTGGCAGTCGTTATATAACTTGATATACGTTGGGTTGTTTTTGTGATGGTGCGTATCCTGTTATTAGTTTCTGATCTTCTTGATGCTTACCGTCATCTTCTTGTGAATACTATGTGTATAGACTTGATGAACTGTGAGATTTTCCAAAAACACCTTATTGTTCAATGGATTATGGTGTTTTCTTTTCATGAACACCGATTGTGGGTTACGGTATTTGTTCAATATTAGAGGAGCATTTTGACTATTTGGAAGATGTTATTGCGTATGCTAAGACGAATCTGTGAAAGGATATTTTTGGTAAATCGTATTTATCTAGGCCCTCGTTCTATAGATCTTTTTGCCAGTCTTCGCAGAGGAATGAACTGTTTTTGTCTTATAATCGTTCAATTTTGTCTATGAGTATTGAAATGTGTTACTCTCTTACAAAAGCATATTCCAGTGGCTTTAAAATCTCTGAGATGGAACAGTGTTCTCGTATTATTAATACAATAAGAGCATTAGCGTTGATTACTAGGAGATTGCCATCTTCTCTACAGGGACTTCCGAACGCAGTTTCTATGCATTTCGACGATAAAATGCAATGTTTGTGATTGATGTACGCCGATATAGATTCAGCAGGATGAGGTGTATTTTTTGTTATGCCCAAAGAGAAGTGTAGACAAAAAATTGTAGCCAGTCTTGATACGCTCTGATCGGACTATAGTAACTTGAAAATGCTTTATAGTGTTTGGTTAGATGGATATGAGTATGCGTGAATACATTTTGACCAGGATTTTGAAAATGGCATCTTTTATTCTGATACAACTCGTTTTACTCTATCTCTTTCAGTGATTGGCGGACATACCGTGTATGGGAATTATGAAGATGTAATTCAACAGTCGAATTGTGATCTTTTGATAGATGAAGTGTATATGAAATTATACGTTGCTGGTAAGAAAACCACCTCCAAAGACCTACATACGCAAGTATGAACCGTTGAGTTGCTCTCTAATCTGTTGAAGAGAGAGTGAAAAGAGGTTTTGAACAATGAGTTGCCTCTTTCCATATACAGTAAGAATAAAAATGAAATGTCGGGTAAAGTAATATCTCCCTTGATAAAGCTTATCAAGGAAAGGGTGTGAAAGCATTTTCCATTATCGATTTCAGGTCAAACATATCAATTTTCTGTGAAAGTTTGAGATCATAATGTAAGTATAGGTGTGCTCTCAAAGTGTAAGTAACTGTAACTCTTTCTATCTGTTTTTCATGGTTTTGTCAGTTTTTTTCTTAGGATAAACGATTACCTACGGGTCGTTTATTTTTTTATATGTCATGAAAAGATACTTCTTCTTGAAAGATGAGTACGTATCATTGTTGCAGCAACGTTGCGCTTTGTGACAGAAATTGCAAAATATGAGATGTTATAGAGAGCGTGAGAGTGCTATGCATGCCTACCATTCTTGGTTAGATAAGAGAGATGCATGTCAGCGTGAATATGATCATTTAGGGCGTGTTTTATCTCGTGCTAGAGTATTCGCAAATGATATTCTTTGTGTGCCTCGTATCACGTCGAGGCGTACGCAGATTAGAGTATGACTGGGTCGCTATATTGCTTTGCAGACAGATAATGTGGTTTTAAAAATAATGATTGGCGGCTATAAAACCCTTCCATGAAGGCTTTCTTATGCATGTCCATTGGGTCGCGCCCTCATGGGTAAAACAGTATGATCTGAGGTTGAAGTAAGTTGTTGAGAAGAGAAGAAACGTATGAAATTATTGGAGATAGCATAATTTTATAGTTAGCCGGACTATTTATTATTACAATTATATGTGCTTTGTACAAGATTTTCGTGAGTTTGTGAGTGATTGTATAACTAAGCGTGGGAGATGTTTAGTGGTTTTTGATCAGCTGGGGTATCATCACACTACAATGTATCTTGATAAAGTGAGTTCTGCAGATATTGTGATACGAGATGATGGATGTTTGTGAAAGTGTCATAACTATTTGTGTAGACAGCTTCTTTATGATGGTGTGCATATTAGATCTTGAACACTCCCTTTGCATAGAAAAAAATGAGTTTGTCTTATGGATAGCGAGATAGTGTGTGATGCGCTAAGGGCTCATTGGAACTATCTATGTAAAATATATCAGTATGCTTCATGCTTTTATGAAGTAAGAAGTATTTTTGAGAACCTATATTTCTCAAAAGTGTCTTCTTTTAGGTCTTTTTGTATGCACTTTTTGTCTCTTTGTGCATGATCCTTGGGTTTACATGTAATGCATGTGTCTATTAGTGAGATATTGGCGTCACTCCCAATTGATAATTGTTTTTGATGAGCTTCTTGTCTCTCTTATGAACGTCATATAAAACTATGAAAATATGCTTTTGTACGTCTTTTTCAGGAGCTTGTTTGAGACACTATGTTTTGACAGATTAGAATCTTAAACTTAAAAGTCCCTCATGACTGATTGTATCAGCAGATACTACGTGGTAGAAATATAATTGAAGAAGTACTCATTCTTTTGAATAAGGACATAGACGTTGTTATGCATGATATCGCTCAAGGTACATATCACCAATGTCATTCTATTTGACGTCCTTTTGTGCCTCACTTATGACTTCTTGATTTTTTCTTTAATTATGGGTTTTCGTGATGTGGTGTGCGTTCTAGTGGGTTTTTGCCTATCTCTATTACTAATATTTATTAGATATTCTACTTCTGATGCGTATTCTTGTCTTGGTGGCACATCTGGATGATGTTAGTCTTACGATGTGAATAAGATTGCAACAACATATTCTTGTTGGTGATGAAGTTTTTGTACACTGATTCTCTTGCTCTAGTAGGAGAGTGTATATGGAGAGTGTATCTGATGATACGAATGCGTTTTATAGATCAATGTCCCTTCTGTGAATAAAGAAAACATTTACTTCTACGTGTATTCTTTCTCCCTTTAATGAGCGTTCTTACGAGGATGTGTGAAGAGAAATGAGGAGGTTATTTACAACATGTTGTCCAGATGTTCTTTATACTCATTTCCCCAAAGATCTTAATCGTGATCATGAGATAATCTCTCAAGAAGCTTTGGCAGCAGCGTGATCTGTGCCGAGCGTTATCTATTTCACGTCGCCTGGTACACATCATTTTCATCCTACTATGATTGCGTTGTGAACTCCGCAGATTCTCCAAAATAAACTGGAGGCTATGCGTTGTTTTTCTACACAACATTATATTACAGAAATGCTTGATGAGTTGCCTGTTCACTCTGCTGGGCTTCTGCTTGAGCACCTTCCTCACGAGCTTCTCTATAAGCGACAACAAGAGGGCAAAGACTATTTCGCAGAGCTGTTTTGTGTGGAAAGAATGGTGCAATTTTAGTGGTATTCCCTTGTTTCCCACTCTCACATCCATACCTTGTCTTACGCCGTCATAAAGTCAATTCCAACCGACCGGGTCGATCAGCCGCTTTCTGTGCTGAGCGACCCATTTTTTGTATATACGTGTATATTTCTGTTGACTGTTGGTTGCATTGAACGGAAGAATGCGTATGTTTGGCGTATTGTGAATATAAATAAAATACTACTGCCGGTATGAAAAATTTGTGGAAGTCTTCCCGCCTTCAGGGACGACTCTTTTTCGTATGTGTAAGATTCATATTCCTGCTTGTAACTCTAGCTAGAGTCCATATATAGTGATCGTTTTCATGGTTTCTTGATAGCTCCCTGGATTATTTTAACGGGGGTCCTAAATGGGAGCGAACCGGGCCGCGAATGCGCGGTACCCGGTTTTTTTGAATGTTTTGTGCTTTGAGAGTATATTCCCTGTAAAAACAGAGAAATGCTGGAATATAACGCAGATGATCGTACATATAAATACTCTTGACATATTTCTATTTAAAGATACTATTCTTGTACAAAAATCTGGACCACTATGAGAAAACATGGTCAAGTTCAGGTGAAGGTGGTGCTGCTCAAGGTCGTGGCGTGGATTCTTATCGTTCTCGGAGGTATTCTGGGAACGATGGTAGCGGTAATCGTTCTGCTGGTCATGTTGACCATAGGGACGGTGATTGCTGTATTCCACACGCTGATTTTGGGTAAAAGAAGCCCTCTCTGGGAGGTGATGTATAGCGACCTCATAAGAGTCGCAACTCGTTTCCAGGAGGCCTTCCAAAACCTTCTTCGCCGGTGACCGGGGACGTACATGTACGGACTCGGTTTTTTTGTACCTACGAAAAATTGTATGTAGAAAATGGCTTGACAAACCGTCTGTAATATTTATATGTACTGTGCTTCAGAGCAGGAGCACAGCAGTTTTCTAAATCCCCCGGTGAAGGATATTATCTGGATCTGGGGAGTCACGCCGCCGCCGGGTTTCCGGCGGTCGCGTTTTTTGTATTAGGGGAAATTGGTATTTAGAGAAAAGTATCTTCCTAGAAGGGGAGCAGGATTTTGTTTCTAAACTCAAAGAGTATTTTCTTTTCAACAGCTCTTTTGAACATTCAGGTTATAAGTGGCATGTAGAATCACCAGTTGTTTATTACCATAATACCATCCCATCTTCCGAGGGCTACCGCAAGTTTACTGTAGTTTTGGAGCGGGGGATAAGAGCGAGAGATGTTTTGGATACGATCTGCGATCAGTGATCCGACTCTCTGTCATTCGACATAGGCGTTGTGCGCTGTAGTGAGTAGACCATGTATAGCGACATCACCGCAATCGTAGATGCGATCGTTTTCGTTGGCGGTATAGGCCTGAGTAAACGTTATTTCAGGGACATGCTGGTCGTCATTGATGATGATTCAGGTGTTGACTATCGTAGCGTCAGAGGGAAGTACTTGACCGTCTTCGAGGGTCACACTATGTGCATCAAGAGCAGTTACTTTTGCATTCATGACGAGCTCTACGTCATGTGTTTCGAGCCATCGCTGCGTGGTGTGACCGATAGAGTAGGAGTACTGTGCTAGAAACTTATCTTGGTTGTGAATGAGGCGTATTTTGCCGCCAATTTGTTTTTCTGCTAAGATGGCGGCAACCTCTATACCGGTGTATCATCCACCGATGACGGTAGTATGCTTTGCGGTGCGTAAGGCATCATTGAGCGGCGGAATATCCTCAGGATAACGAATAGTATGCGCAAATGCTCTGTATGGAGCAAGTCCATGAAAATTGGTGTACGAGCCGGTAGCTATGACGATATATTCGCAGGCTCGTGTGTCTCACTGCGCAGTGGTGATGAGGCAGTCTTTGGTGACATGGGTTATGCGTGTGTGATGAAAATCATCTCCATAGACATCAGCAAGTGGAAATTGGAGTTCTTTGAGTCTTTCTGGAGAACCAAGTGTCTCATGGAGACTCGGAATAAAGGTAAACTGATCGCGCTGATCAAAGAGCTTGACGGATGCTCAGGGACAGCGACGCGTGATGCTAATATATGCAGCAAGTCCTGCAAATCATGCGCCTACAATTCCTACTGTACACGAATATGCTGCCATGTGTTTTGTTTATTTTATACTATAAAAATATCAAAAAACATACAAAAAGATTTTCAATGTTCAAAAAAATGCACAGGAAACGACACGTGTGTGTGCATATCCTGTGCATCTACTATAGGCAAAATACTATATAAGATCAATGCCGAGTGGTGATATTTATCCACCAATCATTACTGGACCAGTGATTGCTGGAACAGCAGGAGTGATAACAGTAATCGTTGTACCTGTAACAACGTCACCTGTAGCTACGATCAATACGCTACCTGTTGCAACATCTCCTGTAGTCATTTCTACTACACCCGTACCTGTTTCTGTAGGTACTGGCATATCAGTTGTAACTTCTTCGTTAGATGTTCCGAGAAGACCTCCTTCTGGATCAAGTGCTACTGGTGTAAGAACACCGAGTTGATCAAGCGCATGGTGTAGTCTAAACGTCCAGATAACAGCATCTTTTCTTGTAACAGGCGTTTCGTCACTCATGAAATCATGTGTTGTGATAACGCCCCAGTTTGTTGCGAGATCAGTGTATGCTTGCCATCGTGGTGTTGTACCTTCGTCTTTGAATCCATCTGCAATTCTCATAAGTACAGTCATTGCTTGGCTGCGTGAAAGAAGAGCTTTTGGATTGAACATTTTGTTGTGTCCCTTGAACAAACCATATCTACATGCATCGAGAACGTTTTGGATAAGCGTAGGATCTACAGTTTTTTCGTCAGTGAATGCGCATGCATCAGCTGGCATAGTTACTGCTGCCATTCTAGCATTGAGACCATCTTCACCAAGGAAGTGGAGAGCGAATACCATAAAGAATTTTGCAGCTTGCTCTCTCGTAAGTGGTGCTTCAGGCATAAACTTAGTAGGATCATCGTACTTTGTCATACCAATACCAAATGCGAACGCAACTGACTGGTTGTACTCTTCTACAGATCCGAGCTCAGGAAGCTCTGGTACTGTTACCTCGTCGTCAGCACATGGGCCTGTGTATGCAAGCTCGGTTTTTGCTACTTCGAGTTCGCAGTTGTTTCCATAGGTTGTACCATCATTTCCGCATACTGGCATGTACTCTTTTGTACATGCTGTAGGAACAGCAGCATCCCCAGATGTGGTAGGAGTTGCTACATCGTCTGTTGTTGTGATCGTTGTTCCGTTTGTAGTTCTACATTCACCTTGGTAAAATACTTCAGCGCCAGCAGCTTGTGCTTGGCACTCATTGCTGTACGTTTTACCGTCTCTTGCGCAGACAGGCATGTAGTCAGTTGTACAAATGAGATTAGGAGTAGCTGCTTGTGCAGCACCAAATACTCCAAGAACGATACTAAAAAGACCAAAAGTAACCACATTTTTTGTTGTCATTAGATATGCGAAAAATAAAAATTTGATGGGTTTTGTATAGGGAAGTGTATGCGAAAAGCAACTCTAGTCCAGCGTGAGCGAATTGATATCGAAGAATACCATGTCCTGTCACATGCGCACAAATACAGGTGTTTGGGGATGTCTATGATCTATTTGAAAAAACTGTTGTCCATTTGAAATGCCGTATGGTCCACAAGGTTCTATGACTGGACCTACGAGAGAGGAGACAGCCTGTATTTTACTTTTGTACTCTAATGTAGGTACATACTGATATCTTTCTATGTTTGCAGGTGTTTCTGTTTTTATTTTTTGGAGATTACATTCTCCTAGGACACCATTTGCTTTGAGTTTGTCAACGAAAAGTTTTTGGTCAGTTTTTGCTTGTGCGGCCATGTCTGGTGAGAGTAGCGTGACGTCTATCTCTGGATTTCTTGCATCGATCGTGTTAAATGTCTTATCTAGTCGGTTTTCGAGCCATTCTACAGGTCATGAGGTGGTTGTTCATTGTGTGTTGATAAACTCGATACGTTTGGTAGTCGAATGTTTTTTCCCATTGGTATCATAGTTTATTTCCACAAATCAGGGGAGCGTTTCGTCTGCTTCAAAAGAAAGTTTATTCCCTGCTTCGAAGACGCAATTTTGGCCGAGCAGTCGCGCGTTTTTTGTAGGGAGAGTTATTTCTTCCCGGACGCACTGATCACTTGCAAGCATACTTGGCTTTGTGAAGAGGAGTTGCTCGTGTGCTCTTTTGTCTGCAATGTATAGCCAGGTTCAGAGCTTTGCTCTAGATGCTGGTGTGGTGTCGACGGATTCGAATGTCTCAGTGGTAAACATGCCGAGATCTACAGCGCTACTTACATATGGACTGTATCGTGGTGTGCTGCTCTCATCGAGGTACCCTTCGAGCGTTCTGACGACGACAGTGATTGCTTGTGCTTGAGTGAGCGTATCATTTGGCATAAATTTCCCATCGCTTCATTTCATAAGTCCAAATGCGCATGCTTTGAGAATATAAGGCACGAGCGTGCGGTCGTATGTGGCTATATCACTAAACGTACATGTTTCGGATGTCTCTTCGTGCATACGTGGGAGATTGGCTATCTGTGCATACGTTGCAAAAAATTTTGCGGCTTCTCATCTCGTGATACTATCATCTCATCTGAAGTCACGTTCCATATCGTACCTCGTGAGTCATTGTTGGTGTAATCGTGGGAAGACAGTGGTGCCAAAGTCGGGGAAAGCAAAGGTAGTTGAAGAGATGACTCCTAGACTAATACCCAAAACTCACAACAAGGGTTTGTACATGATGTAGTGCTGAAAAAAATAAATAGCTATATCTATGTCTCTACAGGCGTTGTTTTAACCTGTTATCCTACGCTTCCTTCCATTTCCATCTCTATGAGTCTATTGAGTTCTCCTGCATATTCGAGGGGAAGTTTTTTGACGACAGGTGAGATAAATCCATTGACGATCATCGCCATAGCTTTGTCTTCGGCAAGGCCACGAGACATGAGATAAAACAGCTGTGTCTCGTCAACTTTCCCAGCAGATGCTTCGTGTGCGACTATCGATGAGTCATTGCCTACGTTGATATGTGGGATGGTCGTGCTTACCGAAATATCGTCCATAAGAAGCGCATCACATTCGGTGCTATTGACGGCTCATTTTGCAGATGCTTTGATATCGACGATACCACGGTAGGTAGAGATGCCGCCATCTTTGGAGATAGACTTGGAGATAATTGTAGAGGAACTGTTCTCTCAAATATGAATGACCTTGGATCATGAGTCTTGATTTTGTCCTTTTCAGGCGACGACGATTCAGATCTGGTCGCTCTTGCTGTTTTTTCCTTTGAGGATAGAGCAGGGGTAGAGCATCGTCGTACATGATCCGAGATTTCCGTTGATCCATTCCATAAACGAGTCGTCATCTACGATAGCGCGTTTGGTGTTGAGATTGTAGGTGTTGGTGGATCGATTTTCTACAGAGGAGTAGCGCATGCGGCTTCTTTTGCCGACAAAAATTTCGACAAGTCAGGCATGCAACGATTTTTTGTCGAATTTGGGTGCGCTACATCATTCGATATAGTCGCCGACGGCGTCGTCTTCTACGATGATGAGCGTATGCTCAAACTGTCCTCCACCGAGCGTATTCATACGAAAATATGCTTGGAGCGGCTCGGTGACATGGACGCCGGAGGGAATATAGATAAATGTGCCGCCGCTTCGAACTGCGCCATGGAGTGCGGCAAATTTGTGGTCATGCATCGGGACGAGCTTCATAAAATACTTACGAATAAGCTCGTCGTGCTCCTGCAAGGCGTGTGCCATGTCATCAAAAATCACGCCTTGTTCGGCTCGCTTTTCTTTGATCTTGTGGTAGACGATTTCTGAGTCATATTGTCCTCATGCGCCTGCGAGATAGGTGCGTTCCGCTTCAGGAATTCCAAGGCGTTCAAATTTCGTTTTGATCTCCTGGGGAACCTGTTCTCGCTCGGTTGCGTATCCGGTAAATCCTTTTTCTGCCTTGGCGTAGTAGACGATGTCATCGAGATGTAAGCCACTGAGATCTGGTCCTCGTGAGGGCATAGCCATCTCATGAAATGTGTTGAGTGACTTGAGGCGGTGTTCGAGCATCCGCTGAGGTTCGTTTTGATCAGCGGAAATTGCACGTACCGTTTCTTCGGTAAGCCCTTGGAGGTGAATGCTATACGGGATACTATCAGCTGTTTCTAGCGTATCTTTGAGTGTCGTGTTTTCGGTCATATATCATCAAAAAATTCAAAAGTATCTCCTATCATTTCAGCTTCAACAAAAAGATAGAGTCGATGAGTCGTCATCCTTTGAGGCCTTTTTCTGTTCTATGGATGATGGTGAAGTCGTGCTCTTCGATGAAGCTAATGAGCGTATCTATCATATAATTTCTAAAGGTAATGACTCTGATTGATTCTCCTGGCAAGAAGTGAATGAGCTCATTTCTATACTTGATGACGGTTTTTTGGGTAAACTGAAAGAGTACGCTGTATTTGATCGCTCAGATAGATGGTTCTTCGGATGTTTGGATGATGAGTTTCCCATTTTCAAAAGGGATTTTTACTCTGGCTAGTGTTGAAAACATGAACTTACTCATCGTGGGGTCTGAGAGGTAATCAGCATATTTGTTGAATACCTGCATTTTTACTTTGACGTCGTCTTCATGTCTGCCAAGTACGTCAAACATCATCATATCAACTGGCTCAAGCATATTGTAGAGACTATCGATGAGACTTGTCTGATTGGGATTCAAAAATGACCATCCCAAAAATCCAAAAATTCTTCTATCATACTGATTGGTGATATTCTTGATTTCTTCTTTGAAGTTGGGGGACATGAAGTCAGCACAGAGAAATGTTTTTTTGATATTGGTTAGTCACTGGAGTCTATCATGGGCCAAATCCAGCATCGCTTTGGAGGAATCTACGCCTACATAATCTATATAGACTCCGTCTTGTTCGAAACGTTCGAGCATCCATAGCTCCCAGTGCGCATTTCCACATCAGAGACTGATGAAGATGTTTTTTTGCTTAGGGTCGATTTGATCTTTGAGAATCGTGTAGTATTTTTCCTTGGCATAGGTGACCGTGTCTTCGTCGATATTTTTTTTGTTGTATCCGTCGCCGTAGGCTTCGTAGTAGTGGAATGCGCTGTCTCCTAGATATGCGAGTCTCTGTGATATGTTTCTTGTCTTGAGACAATCTACAAATTCCGCCTCAAGTTCAGCATCTGAGATAACTGAATAAAACTGACCTATACTCATGGTACTATGTTTTGAATAAAAAGCCGAAACCGAAGTGTACGTTTACTGAAAAAAATGTCCTATCTTAAACTGCTGTTTTTTCCCAGGAATAACGTACCCTTGTGTAAAATAAAACTCTGCTTTGAAGCGTTCTCCGTCAGTTTGGAGCGAAACAAGCTTAATGTGTGACGAGAACTTACTGTTTTTAAGTAATTCTTCAAACCATTTCTTGTTTTCTATCTGTCGCACAATCATATTTGCTGCACCATAGGTGAGTGCATAGCTTTCGTCGTCTAGATTGTGGTACATCATACTGAAGAGGCTATGTTTTAGTCATTCTACGTGAGAAAGGTGGTGATTCTTGAGATAATTGGTAAGCTTTTCTTGAAGACCGGCGATTGTTTTGTCCTTATTTCTACTAAAGAGGATGTTTTTGAGAGGCTCGTATATAGCCTGCGTTTCGAAAGCCATTTTGATTTGTTTGTGAGGGGTCATTTCGCCTAGGGTTGTAAGATTATGCTCTCTGTCTACGAGTTTAAGCAAAATAACTCTTATGTCCTGCATGCCTCCACAGAGAAGTTTTTCGATTTTGTCCGCAAAGACGGTCTGCGGAGTACGGTGATAATAGAGCGGTTCTTTGCTGACGCCATCGACGATGTAGCCAACGCTCTCACCAAACTCGTCATAAATCATACTCATAGGAACATCCTCACAGTCTTCGGCTGCGTCATGGAGGAGTGCTGCGATAATTAGGTCTATATCTTGATATCTTTCGGCTACTAGAAGCGATACTGACATAGGGTGCGCTACAAAAGGCGCGTCTTCATATTTTCTTACTTGTCCGTGGTGCGCATTTATGGCAAATTCGCATGCTTTGATGATCTTTTCTGCGTGCTGTGGAAAGTCCGTGTACATCTCTTGTACACGCTTGAGATAATTGGTTTTCCACTCTCCTATACCCATACGGATTGAGTAAAGGGGTAAAACACAACTACAAAAAAGACAACGTACGCAAGTATAGTGGTTTGTTTGGATACATGCAAGAGAAAAGTGCTTATTTCTCCAAAAAGTACAGGCCTATGATGTTGTTTTTTGTTTCTTTGGGAATTCGTATGCATAGCGTAGCATATTGATGCGTCCTTCATTGACTTCAATGCCTTCGTTTTGGAGGAGAGTAGCTTGTACGTGTCCTTTCTCTCAGAGCTTGAGTGCACTTATATGCCCAGATTTACTAATCACTCTTCGCCAACAACAAGATGACCGCTCATGAGCAGGCATGCTAGAGAGCAAAAATCCTACGATTTTGGCGGGTACGTTTTGTTGGAGCTGATCGCTGAGTATGCGCCCAATAACACCGTATGATGACACATATCCATATGGAATCTCGTTGACGAGCGCAATCATAGCAATTTTGAGCGGAGAGTTGGACATGCTGTCATCATACGTGCTAATACTACTTTGGGCTAATACGACTTTGGTATAAATATTATTTTGGAGATTTTACTTATTGAGATATCTGAGCGCGGTGACTTTGAGTTGTGTTAGGCCACCGTATGTTCGCATACTTACTAGGATACTTAGCCATCGGTAATGTGTGAATATGAGCGCAAGTGCGATTGTTGCTCCGAGAAGTCCAACATGTGCTTTTCGTCATGATTGAGGAAGTCATTTATGGAGAATGCCCAGGAATGAACACGTGTTTACTGTCGCTGCGAGTACGAACAATAGCGGATAGGTGAGGAGAAGTGTAAGTCCGATAGGGAATCCAATGAGTGTTATCATGAGTATGATAGCTGCTATTGGCATGAAGATATACAACAAAAACCCAATCAAAAATGATGTGCCAGGTGTTTTGAGAATAGTTTCTGCTTGGTGATGTTCCCAGAATTTGCGTAGAGGGAGGAAGAGAATCAGAGACAATACGATTACGCTGAGCATACATATTGTTTGTATTCGTGATGTCCCTCCAAAAAATCCTCATTTCCAACGACCTGCTCGATTACCGTTGTCTCGCTTGGAGTCCTTGGTCATCGCGATAATGCCTCCAGTGACTGTGCCAGCAGTTATATCATCTACACTACCATTGACGGCTTTGGCGTGGTAGGAGAGATTTCATTTGATAGATGCTGCTGATCCGAGACTGATTGTTTTTGCTTCGATCATGACGTCGCCTCATGCTTGTGCATCAAATACGACGTTTTCAGCGAAGATACGGACATTGCCTGCAAGCTTGCCTTGGACGGACACCTCTCAACCTGCGAGAAGGGTGAGTCCGTCAACTGCGCTGCTTGCATCCAAGGTAATGTTGCCTGCGGCCACCAAAAGATCTCCTTTGATTTTGGCCGCAGAGGCAAACTGTCCGGCAGCGGCTCTAAGGTCGCCGTAGACGGTTGCTGCCGGTCCAAACATAATTTGCGCCCCTGCCAAAAGGCCATCACCGCCGATATTGTGTGTGTAATTGATTTGCTGTGCGACGGTGAGCACGTCTTTGGGCGCATCCGACGGCGAAAATACGTATTGTCATCCGGCGTAGACATTTCCGCCGTTTCCTTGCAGCATAAACACATGTAGTGGATTTTTTTCGATCGTGTTTGCAAATTCGTTGCCAAACTCACTACCAAACGATCACTTATTCCCCGCAAAAACATTTCATACAAATAATGTAGCAATGACAGCAGAAATTCCCAAAAAACCAAGTGTGCGCATGTGTAGATGTGAGGTGTTATGCATGAGAGAAAGAGAAACTAAAAGTTGAGGATAGCATATGCGACTGATGGCTTATTTCAAGCGGATTGTAAGCATATTTTTTTAACAACTTCCCAAAAGTCAATTTTTACACTCATATTTGGATGATACTGTCCTTTATTATCGGATGGGTTTGTGTTATATGAAGGCAATACTTTTATTTGTATTGTTGTATATCTCATGACTTTGAAACAGAGAATGAACGCGTGGAAGTGATTTACACTTGTGGAGATGCTTATTGTGATTGTGATTATTGGTATCTTGGTTGCTGCGCTTGTTCCTAGATTTTCTGGCGCACAATCCAAGGCAAGAGATATTGCGAGAAAAAGTAATCTTGCACAGATTTCTACTGCACTTGCGGTATATGCAAATGACAACGGCATCTATCCGCAAGGTAATGGATGATGTGTTCCTATAGGATCTGAACTTACCAATTATCTTACAACAGTACCGAGAGACCCTCAATGAAATAGAATTACTGAACCATGCAATCAACCGGGTGTGTATGCGTATGTTCCGCTGAGAAGAGGTGGGGTAGACAACGCAGGTATGGTGGTTATGACTTCAGTCGAAAACGAGAACCAGGCCAACTTTATGTGGGATAACTCTGTGACCCCGGGGAGCGATGCTGAGACTGTTCAACAAAAAATCTGTCAGGGCAAGTGTCCTGCATCAGGAGGAAAACCGTACTATGTGATTATTCAATAATATTATTCAGTAGCTGTTTGCGTTTCTTGTGTTAGCGTGCTTGCCATATGCGGAATGAGTGCCTCTATGGCAGCGCAGTCACCGATATTGTCGGCATTGATTATGATAGCGAGTTCATCACCAGTTTTTCCTTTGAAATAGGTGACGGCTGCCTGATTGAGGAAGTACATTTTCCCCTCATCGGTAAGTGCTGTGAACTTATTATCATCAGTCTTGGACAAGGTTGCTTTGATGAATTTCCTATTTGCTTGCCCAATGAGCTTGTAGATGAGTTTACCATCTTCCATGATTCTTAGTTTGAGAACATCTCCTGGAATAAGCTTGGTTTTGCTGGAGTAGTTGAGTGGTACAGGGTATTTCTTCTTGTCTGTACCGACCATAAAATATCCATCAAAAATGCCTTCAATAACTTGTACGTTACCTTCTTCGTGATAGGTCTGTAGTGATGCTTGAGTATGCTCAAGAGCGGCTGCACTTGCTGCTGCTTCTGCTGCAGCCTCAGGAGATTTGGGCGCATCATCAGTCTTTCATTCCTGAAGTTGTTCGAGAAGAAGTCTGGCTCTTTTGGCGTCGAGTTCGATTTTTGCGAGAAGCTCTTCAACTGCCTTGAGACTTTGTTTTTGTTTAGGTGCCATGGGTATACAATACTGACTAAAACGTCGTAATTTGCCGTATGTCTGTAATTGTAGGCTTTTTTTTTGAGAAATCAAGTTTTGGGAAGTTCTTGCAATACGCATACAGATGCCTACATGTAGGGAATAGCAGATCTTTTTTATGTTTTTTGGTAGGATATGGGTGTATTTCTTGTGATAGGAGTGCTTATTGGTATCGGTATTGGCTATGGTGTGTTCTACTTTAGGTATGAGCACAGACAGAGTATAGATGAGCTGAGAGGCAATTTTACCAAAGTACAAGAAGAACGTGATCACCTACGTGATGAGGTACAAGAATACACCGAGCAGAATAAAATCTTGAAGTCCAAAGCACAAATGCTGCTTGACCAAAACGAAGACTATGCAAAAGTCGTCTCAGAACTCAGCAGGTACTATTATATCCTCAGAAAATGAAACGAAAAACTCAAAGAGCTCGGTCAGGTGCTTGGATCCTATGATGCGGATATTGAGAGTAAGATAGAGAGAGTGCTTGCCGCTCCACATATTTCTGGTGAGTGATTGAGCGATACTGCTGCCAAAAGATTTTTCTAAATTTTATGATGTCCCTCTTATGTGATACTCCAAAGACCATGTACCTGTGTATACATCGCAGGAGTGATATACCAAAATAGCAAAGAGTTATGGATGATTTCATACCTTCCTCAATGAGCGAGATCGTGGTCTGTATCAGAGATTTTTGCCTAGAGATTTGCAGGGCCTTGCGTTGCTGGATTTGGGGTGTGGAGATGGGAGAACCGCGTTGTGGTTTGAGAGAAAGTGATTAGCAAAATATGTGGGCTTGGATGTAGCCGCAGATTTGCTGCGTCGTGCGCCTACGTGGGTTGAAAAAATAGTCTGAGATATGGAACAGCCATTGCCGTTTACATACGACAGCTTTGATATTGTCATATGTATGTACGCCATCTTACATATTGAGCAGCTTGATGCGTTGTTTGCAGAGGTGCGTCGTGTGTGCAAAGTGGGCGGACGTTTTATTGTACAACATCATATAGAGAGACGTCCTTATATCCATCATACGGTGGATGGTGAGGCGTTCAAGATTGTGACGTACAACCACAGCTATACAGATCTTGAACAAGCTGCAGAAGCGTCATGATGGACGTACGACCTTCTCGAGATTGATGAGCGTCATGGTGGCGGTCGTATCTATTGTTTTTCGTAGTATATATTATGTGTCACATACCCCTAGTTGCAGTCGTATGTAAGATGTATATATGTAGTATACGTATACGCACATATAATGTGCTTTCACTTCGTGATGTAATGTGTCTTGATGTTTGGACTGCCAGATGATCTCGTGGAGCGTATACAGCGTAAAGATGCAGAAGCGTTTAGTGTGTTTTACACCAAGAGTGTAAACCGTTTTTATCGTTATCTCAAAGCAAACTACTACTTAACAGATGCTGAGAAGGATGATCTTCTGAGTGATTTTTATCTGAAGTGTTGGACCAATATAGATAAGTACGATCCGATGTATAGCTTCGAGACATTTGTGCGAACGATGTTTAGAAACTTGCTCAAAGATTATTTCAAAAAAGCCAAAGAAGTGCATCCAGATGAGGATGAACTAATAGATGCTGCGTGAGCCTCAGATGATGATGTACTTGCCTTACTTGAGACAGACTTTCAGATGGAAAAAATTCAGCAGGCAATGACGTATTTAGATGGACCATATCAGGAGGTAATCTTCTTTAAGTTTATAGAAGAAAAGTCATATGAAGAGATTGCTCAGATCTTGGTGATGTGACAAGATGCGGTGAGGCAGAGAGTTTCTAGGGCACTGAAAAAGCTCAAAGAGTCACTAGACGCTCTGTAGAAAGCTGTTTACACGCGATATAATAGTTTTTTGATGTGTCAATGATTTGTGTGATTGGCTGGGTGGTGGGAATATGTGATACGTGGCTTTTGAACTTGTGTTTTGCTGAATTTGGGAAAACAGCTTTGTAGAGCGGTAGAACGTGAGGATCTCTTGCATTACCCGTATGAACTACTATTATCTTTTCGTCTTTTATTATTTATCATATTATTCTAATGAGTATGAGCAAGACACAATTAATCGCTGCTATTGCTGCAAAGCTTGGCGTATCAAAGAGAATGGCTAATGACATGGTTAACGTGTTCATCGAGCAGGTTGTTACTGGTGTTAAGAAGGGTGGAGAGGTTAGATTGCAGGGCTTCGGTACATTCAAGAAGTCTCACAGAAAGGCAAGAACTGGTGTAAACCCAAGAAATCCAAAAGAAAAGATCAAGATTCCAGCTATGAACGTACCAACATTCAAGGCAGGAACTGATTTCAAGAAGGCTGTAAGATAATTTGTGCACGCTTCCGCGTGATCCCATACGAAAGAGTAGTCTTTCAACGAAAAGCCCGCCCAGAACGGGTTTTTTGTTTTGTTGTTTTTTTCTCCAGTGATGATCCCAATGACGGTCTTAGACTGATTGTATTTTTTCTATAACAGAAACAGCCCGCCGGGTTGCGGCGGGCTGTTTGAGAGGTTAGGTGGGTTGGTTTTTTGTTAATTAGTGCTGGCAGAGCCAGAAACGGTATATTAAATCATTCAATGTCTGGGTGTCGGTTTTATGGTTTTTGCTCTTCTCTAATCGGTTTATGGTCGCGATAATTTCCAGACAGTTATCTTTGATCTCTCTTCCATCCAAATGGCGACGGAAGGATTGGAGCATTCCTTCGAAATCGGTTTTGACCGTTTTCCAAAACCTTTCCCGAATTTCTACTATCTCGGTGCCGCTCGACTTGAAGAGAAGCTCTTGCGCCACGTCGGCCGCCTTTTGGGACAGCCTTCCTTCTTGGTTCATTTCGTATATAGTCTCCAGTAAGTTAAGAACGATTAACTGCGTGTCAGACAAATACAACGTGTCATACCTTTGTATCAGTGACAGTCTCATTTCTTCGAGTTGTGCTATGTCTATGACACCTGCCTCGTCGTGAATGTTAAGGTCGGGGTCCAGGGCAAATTCTTGGAGATGCTGCTCTTCTTCTCCGGCCCAGTAGCAGTCCCAAAAAGCTGTGATTAGAGGGAATATTTCAGCGTTTGTGGTGTCTTCTGTATGTTGGATTAGGGATATCAGGATATTCGCACATTGGAAGTCCATCTCCAAGTCGTTCACACTTGGAAAGAATCGCATCAGTGTCCCCTCTACGTCGTGTGCGATTTGATGCCAAACATCTGCCTCAATCCGATTGAACGTTTCCGTGTTATTTACGATGGAGTCGTTGTTCAAAGTCAAGAAAGCTAATCGTGCTGATTCAGGTAGAGCGTTTATTCTCAGCAGTATTTTTATTGTATCCAGTAAGTTTTTGTATCTTTGGAATGCGGAGCTGTCATTTGCCAAAAATGTTCCGAATATGCTTACCTTCATGGTTTCGATGTATAAATTAAGACTGTCTGTAAGCGCATGTAACTGAGAAACGTTATTTTGTAGGCTGTCGTCTGTTTTTTGTAGAGAGTCGATTTCGAGTCGGGTTTGTGCTGCCTCTTGTTCGAGATTATCTACATCGCGGTATTCCAGGATTATTGTATCGATTTGTGCCTTTACCGTTCTAATCATATTTCTCAGGGCGTCCAGGGAGTCTTGTAATCCATGATTTCTTACTGCGTAAAAAATGAGATTGTTATCTATTCCTTGTGTTTGGATGGCCCAGACATCCGTCCGTATCTGTTGGGGTACATATAGGAACATTGAGTCCCAGCAGGCGGCTGTGTTTATGGGGACAAAGGTACTATCCCTTGGAAATTCATCGGTCCGGTATTGCTGCAGCTCTTCTAAGGCGGATAAAGTTATTGCTCGGTCCAAAAACTGAGCCTCAGTGGATTTGTAATCGCCTGTTGGGGGCTTCGTGTAGTCGTAGGGGCAACCGGCAGTATCTTTTTCTGTGACTTGGGCTGTTATGCCCTGAGATGTGAAAAAAAAGGCCAGGAAAAAAATGCTAATGAAGACGGGTACTTTTTTTAATAAGTTCATACGTGTGGTACGATTGTTTAGTTTATGTAATTTTTTGAACCTCCCTTATATCTAAATACCCGCAAATGTCAATATGTGCTTGTCTGATGATTTAGTGATGCTGTCTTTTTTGTTGCTCTTCTTGCAACCTTGCCGTGGTTTGTTACAATGCGCGGAGTATTTAGTTGTGTATCGTAGTCATGCTTAGTGGACTCATGAATTATCTGAGAGAGACAGGACTGTATCGTCTTTGGAAGCTTGGGAAAGCGCGTTTGGCGGTGATGCTGTATGGCGATCCGTCGCGTGATATGGTGGTGATCGGTGTGACGGGAACTGACGGGAAAACGACGACGTGTAGGATGTTGCACCATGTATTGCAATCATTTGGGAAGAAGACGATTGTGATTGGTACGACAGGCGTGAAGATTGGCGATACGGAGATAGAAGGGATCGTCAAGATGACCTCATATGATCCTATGGATCTACAGCGTTTGCTAGCGAGGGCAAGAGATGAGGGCTGTACGCATGCTGTGCTTGAGGTATCGTCGCATGGGCTTGTGCAAGAGAGATTTTTGGGTATTTCGTTTACGGCGGCGGCGTTGACTAATATTACGCCGGAGCATCTCGACTATCACAAGACGATGGCGGCGTATGCGGAGGCGAAGAAAAAACTGTTCCGTCTTGTCGAACAAAATGTGCATGCCTTACATACTATAGCAGTACTTCCGCTTGATAATACGTATGCGAGACAGTGGATGGAACAGATCCATGTGGATCGTATGATCGATTATAGTGCGGTGTCAGATGCGACACTCTGTGCACGCGATATCAGGGAGCATCTGACGCATACTACAGCTACCATCGAGACGATGTGAAAATCATATCAGCTTGAGCTTCCGCTTGTATGAAAATTTAATGTAGCGAATTGTCTGGCGGTGATTGGCATATGTATGGGATTGGAACTTCCTATAGAAGAAGCTATTGCTCATCTCAAAACGATGCAACCGGTTCAAGGAAGACAGCATCTATTGCAGCACAATGGTGTGACATATGTAATTGATTTTGCTCATACGCCCAATGGTTTGGAAGTAATGCTTCAGTGGTTGCGTGCTTGTCAGGGAGAACTTATGTCAGCTGTGGAGCAGCAGAACGGGTTGTCAGAACGTACGACATCTGGTCGTTTATGGTGTCTTTTTGGAGCACCATGAGAGAGAGACGTAGCCAAGAGGCCCGAGATGGGTAAAGTAGTCGAGAGATATGCAGATATGATTGTGCTGACGGATGATGATGCAGCATGAGAAAATAGACGAAAAATCTTGGGTGATGTGAAAGCATGAATATCTAGGGAGCAGGGCGTAGATTTTTTTGTGATTCCGGAGAGAAGAGAGGCTATCAGATTTGTGGTTGATCATGTGCAACCTGGAGATCTTGTTTTACTGGCTGGGAAGTGACATGAGTCTGTTTTGGTTACAAATTTTGGTAAAGTCCCTTGGGGTGAGGCGGCAGTATTGGCAGAAGAGCTTAAGAGCAAGGAGTCAGTAACTGCGTAGATATTTATACCTACGGGAATACATCGCCTGTAAGGGTGGGGATATATATTTTTAGATTTGGAGATATAAGATGAGTTTTTCGTTACGTTTGGGAGAAAATAACATGCCAGAGTCGGGTGATGTTGCGGTAGGGGTTGAAGAGGAAGCGTGAGCGTGATTTGATGGTCTGGTGCGTCATATTCAGCAAGCATTGGAGAATAATTTGCGTGATAGAAATAGTGATTTCTGTACGACGCATGTACGAAATGGTCGTGAGTATGTGCCTATTGAACCCATACTAAAGCCGTATCATGTTGTGTGACCTTCTGCAAAAGTATTGCATACGACGGTGCCAGAAACATTTTCGTGACATTATTTATTTATAGAAGTGGGAAGAGAACTTATTAGGGTATTTTTGGCATTACGTCCCGGAAAAAATTAGTCTTGTTAAGAATATTTAACAACGTCATTTCTCTTGATTCTCTTGTTGTTTGTGGTTTCATATGTATGGTTTGTCTCAGAGCTCTATCTGTAACACAAATCATAAAATACTACCATGAAAAAAATTTCATTTAAAACAATCTCGTCTTTATTTTCCCCGAAATCAAATACTTCACAAGACCTTGAAGCAACGCTGACGGCTCGTGTGAGAAGCTGTGTTTCTTCATCGATAGGTGCCTACGGTATGGTGAGTAATATGGAAGACTTCAAACCATCAGGAGAGTCGTTGTGGACGGTTGTGAAGTTTCGTCTTTATGGGATACGTATGAGCTACGACGATTTTCACAAAATGAAAGGCGCATTGAGAGAGGCACTTGGGAAGTTACATCCAAGTGAACGGTACACTATGGATTGCACGAGTATGTATGGCAAGGGATATGTGGGTGATTCTGAATTGAGTATATACATTACTCGGTATAAAAATAACTGAAGAAACGCGAGTTTGTAACCGTCTTTAATGTTTTTTTACCCGCAAGGAGCTTGCTCTTGGCGGGATTTTGTGTTATATTTGGTTTTACGCTTTGAATTTTTGAAGGTATTTTTATAGTGTGAGGGAAGTACTTGTGTTTGTGTACCCGTGCGCGGTTTTAGTGGTCGTCAGTATGTAGAATGTCAAAACGTCTCGAGCAATATATCGAACAGGTGCGTGATCAGATGGAAGGACAGCGGGCTGGCTTGTTTTCTTCTGTGTTTCGTGGGAGTGGTATGGAGATAGCGGACTTTAGGCAGCGACAGCCAGGAGATCAACAAAAAGCAGTCAACCGAAGACTTTCAGCAAAACATGATGCACTATGGGTCAATCAGTACGAGGCAGATCGTACAATGGACGTAGAGTTGTTTTTGGATATTAATCAGAATCGAGCAGTGGGGGATCGCAAAGAAAATGTCGACATGGTGATTGCGATGCTGACGGATTTTTTGGTGTATGCTAAGAAGAGGCAGTTGCGCTGCAGTATATCGTGGCGGCATCGTGGAGTCTACCGTGTATGGCATCGAAGATATGATGTGCAGCAGGTAATGCATATTTTTCAGACGCTGCTTGCAGATGTAGAGGAGATAAAACGCCTAAGAAATAGTGCGGGATTTTTGAGGTCTGCGTCAAGGGAGTATATCTCACATTTGTATCCCTACCTGGAGCGTGCAGCAGAAGAGAGAAAGAGACGCGTGTGTGTGCTGTGGAGTGATTTTTTGGGATGGACAGAGCAGGAAACGTTGTTGGTGACATATTTGCGTGAGCAGCATACGATTCTGGTAGGTATACGTTTGCCAGTATCAGAAAATATAGGTGCTAATTATGATGGTCGAACTAGAGATGTAAGTGCGGTAGACGCAAATCCTCCGATAGCTATGGTTGAACTTGGTATTTCTTAGATGCAAAAACCTCTTGCAATATTTCTGATTGTTTCTATAATAGCACCACCTGTGTACAGGTGCTACATCTGTATGTGGGTTCATAATAGAGGTTTTTTGGTAATAAAGAACGCTATCTATATTTATTTTGTAGTGTTTACACCACTATGAGTACACTCTGAAACTATACGCCAAAGGCGGAAGAACTGCTGCAGCAAGCAGCGCAGCTGGCATTGCAGCAGGGGACGACGCAAGTGATGAGCTGGCATGTTTTGCTGGTTATGATTCAGCTGAAGCAAAATATAGGATATACCATTTTAAAACAACTTGCGGGCGTCTGATTGGGTGAGCTCGAAAAGCTTTTACAAGAGAAAGCGGAGAGCTCACCAAAACTTTCATGAAACGATGTGACGTTTCATGACGCATTGAAGAAGGCAATGCTCCAGGCTCCTGGTTTGGCAGGGCAGAAGCCTGTGGGTCCAGAACATCTTCTTCTGGCAATCCTCAAAAACGATACCGACGTACAGCAGATCACGGCTTCGTATGGTGTGACTCCGGTAGCTGTCGAGACGCTTGTGCGTGAGCTTGCTGCGGGAAAGGAGATCCAGACAGAAGATGAAAAATACGAAGATATGCTTGCAGAAATCAAAGACTATATCAGAGATCTAACAGAGCTTGCCTCTTCTGGAAAGATGGATCCGATTATCGGTCGTGATGATGAGATTAGGCGTACGATGCAAATTCTTTCGAGAAGAATCAAAAATAATGCGGTGTTGGTTTGAGATCCTGGTGTGTGAAAGACAGCTATTGTTGAGTGACTTGCGCAGAGAATTATCAAGTGAGAAGTCCCAGATACCTTGAGAGACAAAAAAATTATTGAACTTGATATGTGATCGCTGATGGCAGGAGCAAAATATCGTGGAGAGTTTGAGGAGAGATTGAAAATGATTTTGAAGGTCTTGGAGAAATCTGAGGGACGTATGATTTTGTTTATCGATGAAATTCATACGATCGTGGGAGCATGAAAGGCAGAAGGTTCTATGGATATGGGAAATATGATGAAGCCAGCACTTGCACGTGGAACACTGCGTGTGATTGGTGCCACGACGTTGGGTGAGTATCGCAAACATATCGAAAAAGACCCTGCTCTCGAGCGTAGATTTCAGCCGGTAGTAGTAGACGAGCCGACGCGTGATGATGCGATTGCGATCCTCAGAGGTATCAAGGCAAACTACGAACGTCATCATGGCGTGAAGATAAGTGATGCCGCAGTAGTGGCTGCTGTAGATCTTGGTATCAAATATATAGCAGATAGATATATGCCTGATAAGGCAATAGATCTGCTGGATGAGGCGAGCGCATCCGTAAAGATGTGAATTGTTTCAGAGCCAGAAGAAATGACAAAACTGCAGAGGCATATTAGGCAGCTTGAGATTGAAAAACAAGCGTTGGCTATTGAGCTTAAAGAAAAACATGATGACAAAAAAGCTCAGAGAGTTAGTGCCATAGAGCAACAGCTTGCAGGACTTCAGGAGCAGTACGCAACTTTCAAGGCAGAGTGGGATCGTGAAAGAGGGCTTATTGTAAAGCAAAAAGACCTCAAAGAGCAGATTGCTCAAGCGGAACATGAAGCAGATGTTGCACTTGCGCAGTCCGACTACAACAAAGTTGCTGAACTGAAGTATGCACGTATTCCTGGGCTCCAGAAAGAACTTACGACCCTTGAGGAAGATATCGACAAGGCAAGAGAAGCAGGCAATCTGCTTATCAAAGACCAAGTCGATCCAGCTGATATTGCTGCTATTATTAGTAAATGGACGGGAATCCCTGTGAGCAAACTTGTGCAGTCTGATAGAGAAAAACTTACGCACTTGGAAGATCATCTCAAAGAAAGGGTTGTCGGTCAGGATCAGGCAGTTGAAGCGGTAGCACATGCTATTCGTAGAGCAAGGGCTGGTATCAATGACCCCAAGAGGCCTATTGGGTCGTTTATTTTTGCAGGACCTACGGGAGTAGGTAAAACAGAACTTGCAAAATCGCTTGCTGCGTTTTTGTTTGATGATGAGAAATCCATGATCCGCATTGATATGTCGGAATATATGGAGAAACACGCTGTTGCTAAGCTTATTTGATCACCACCGGGATATGTGGGCTATGATGAAGGCGGCCAACTCACGGATGCGGTGAGAAGAAAACCGTACTCTGTAGTGCTGTTTGATGAGATAGAAAAAGCTCATCCTGATGTGTTCAATTTACTTTTGCAGATTTTGGATGATGGCCGTCTCACGGATAGCAAAGGACGTGTCGTTAGCTTCAAGAATACGATAGTGATTATGACGACGAATTTGTGAAGTGATCGTATTGCAGCACTCGCTGAACAAGAAGCGACAACATCACCAAAAGCATCATCATCATCTCGTAAGAAATCCTCAAGCAATGGAATAGCGGACGTTTCTCTTGTATCACGCGCAGCCGTTGAGAAAGAGGTAATGCATCTGATTGCGACACATTTCCGTCCTGAGTTTGTGAATCGTGTGGATGAGATTGTTGTTTTTAATCCTCTTGGAGAAGCGCTGAATCGTCAGATTGTGGAAATTCAATTACGTCAGTATGAGCAGCTACTCAAACAGGAAAAAGATATTACGCTTCGCGTAGATACAGCTGCCAAAGATCGGATTGCACATGTAGGTTTTGACCCTGTCTACGGCGCAAGACCTCTCAAAAGAGCTATTCAAAAACATGTTTTGGATCGTCTGGCGCTGGCGCTTATCAACGACGAAATCCAAGAGTGACAGCAGGTAGACATTACGGTACAGGATGATCATATCACTTTACAACCTTCTAGATAATCGAACTCACGTCTTGCTCTTTTTCTTTGCGAGGAAATCAGTATACACACTTCGATGGCATACGTGCCACGTAGTTGTTGATGTATCCCGATCTCTTGATGAGGTCGGGATATCTGTTTTTTTGAGAGGATATTATCTATGCATTTAAATCTTCTCTCAAAATATAACATATCGGACGCATCGAGCTACGTATGTAGAGGGTCTTTATATAAAACACTAACCAACAAAATACATGAAAAAAAGAATGAACTATGCGTTCATAGATAATGAAAACGTAAACCTTTCGATACAGAGTCAATGATGGAAAATAGACTGGGCAAAATTGAGAAAGCGGCTTGAAAAAGAACATAACGTCTGAGTAGCATATATGTTTATGGGGTATATGCCTGAGAGTCAGGAGATGTATAATTTTTTCCAAACACTCGGATATACGCTTATTTTTAAGCCTATGACTGGTGTCGCCGCTGGTAATCCTAAGTGAAATACGGATGCTGAGCTCGTACTCCAGGCAATGATTGATATCAAGGCGTATGACCAAGCGGTGATTATTAGTGGAGATGGAGATTTTGCATGTCTTGTGAGATATCTCTATAGTCAATGAAAACTAGACTCGCTCATTGTTCCCAACAAGAGAAGATACTCAGAACTCCTCAAACATGCCGCTAAGGAAAAAATTCATAGTCTTAGCCCCTACAAGCGTCAGCTTGCATATGTGACGAGGAAACGTACACCCAAAGCGCAGACGTCTCCAGATCCTATCTCCAAAGATACTATTTCCAGAAATTTTGTATCCAAAGACTCTGTATCCAAAGACTCTATGTCGAAGGATTCTATGTCCAAGGAAAAACTTCCCACACATCTTGGCAAAAAACCACAGGTGAATACCAAAGATCTTTCCAAAAAACATACGTCTGAGTAGTCAGTATGATGCTGTTTGGATCGATGATACTGTTTAGAATATAGAGTATTTAGGATATATATACGGTGATGCGTTGTTTGATTACGTGTCCGTTTGGTCTGAGTAGTATGCTTGGACAAGAGATGCAGCTACTTGGCTTGCGTCCTTTTGACACATTTGCGACGGGGACCTATGTAGAGGTAGAAGAGTGGAAGGATGTACGAAATATTAACCTCTGGAGTAGACTTGCCAACAAGGTTTCTGTGTGTGTAGGTGAGGCAACATGTGCGTCTTTTGAAGATATGTTTCAGTTGGCGCTTAGAACGGATCGAGAGATGTATATTGAGGCGGGGCAGGGTATTGAGGTGGAAGTATTTGTGCATGATAAGGAGCAGTTTGATGGGATGAGATCTGTGCAGTCAGTTGTGCACAAAGGTATTATACAGCATCTTGTGGGAGAACAGTGACATCGAGAGGTGTTGGAGTCAGATGTGGGCGTTCAAAATAATACGCATGGGAATGCACATGTGCATACTGGTTCTTCAGCGCAGAGGTCTCTGCATATAAGCGTGCATATTACCTGACAGCATGTGGCGCTCTATATCAATACATCTGGTGCACCACTTCATCAGAGATGATGGAGAAGGCAGACAGGAGAAGCGCCGCTCAAAGAAAACTTGGCGGCGGCGCTTGTGTTGCTATCGAGCCGAAAGTATCGTGAACTGCTTTGGGATCCGTGTTGTGGATCATGAACGATCCCTATAGAAGCAGCTCGAATAGCGAGAAACACCGCGCCTGGACTTCTCAGATCATTTGCATTTGAAACATTTCGTATGTTTGATCTGTGACTGTGGCAGGAGGTGCGTGCAGCGGCTATTGCGAAGCAGTACGCATGATCTCTGTATAGAATTGTATGATCGGATATTGACGAAACCGTGCTCTGATATGCGCGTGATCATGCGGAGCGTGCGGGTGTGGCAGATACAATTGTATGGGAGCAGAGGGACTGGATAAGTAGTCTCTCAGCAGATGTTGATGATTCCATAGGCGTAGACTCGTTGACGAGTCTGTTGTCTGGTCAGCAGACATGATATATCGTTTCAAATCCGCCGTACGATAAGAGATTAGCTCTGACAGATAAGTGAGTATTTTATCGTCAATTTTCTGAGTATTTTGGAAATGGTTGGAAGTGAGCTATTTTGCTTCCCTATGAAGAGGAGACAGATCGTATCCTCAATAAACTCACCAAAAAAGAGCTCAAAAACTGAGGGTTGCCGTGTAGAGTGTATAGGAAGGTGTAAAAGATGTTGTTTTTTGAAGTATGAAAAACGGACAGGCGGGATGCGCTTGTCCGTTTTCCGATGCGGTAATTTATGATTTTCGATTTTTGATCTATCTCCAGGTAACGGGCCAAATATAGTAGTATAAATTTCGAGCTTTGAAGAATAGCCACGAAAAAGACCTTTCTATGTACCCAGGCCAATGGGCCACCAAAAGCCCCGTGAGGAGTATTTTTTGATTAGCGTATTTTTGGATAAAGGTACCGGGGCGCCTTGTGTTTTTATCCCATATTTCGTCGGAAGGAATTTCCTGTATGACTATCCAAGTTCGTAGCATGAATGCGAAGAAATTGATGATGGGTAGGAATTGAAATAAGATCATTAGGATGTTAAAAAGATTCTGTCCTTTGTGCCGGCGCCGTTGGTACATGCTTTTGAGGGATACAAGGATGTGGAGCGTTCCTAATGTGGAGAATACAATCCATGTCCAGAAGACGAATGTGTTGAAACTGTGGATGCTGTTCATCATGATGTGGTCTTTAATAGTGTGTGGATAATTAAATATACATTGTTCGTTTGTGTTTGATGAAGTTAAGGATCCTTGGAGCTACTGTCTAATGTACTCCGCCCTAGTAGCATCTTTCTTATACTTTATATCTTTATTTTGTCAATATATGTTTGACAATTCGTTTTAGGAGAGTATAATTAGGGTGTCGTGAGTTATTTTATCATTTTTCCGCTTTTCTCATGCTTTTGGATCATGAACCAGCACCTCGTCAATCATTTACTGCTCAAGCTAGGAGTGTCTTGGAGAAATTTGTAGATAATGATGAGTACTTTATTCGTAAATTGTGATATACTGCCAGCGATCGCTCTCTTTTCAAAATGTATATGAATGATATGATCATCCTGGGAAAATTGGGCGATGATGCAGAGATTATGAGGTCTATGCTAGAATCGTTGATGGAAATGTTGGCGGAGATGCGTGATGGTCCAAATTGACCTTGAATACAGTGGTTGTTGAAGAATGATCCTTCATTCGTTCAAATAGCTATGGATTACTATAATTTGACTCCTAGTAAAAGAACAAAAGAACTAATCGTGAGTGAATGGGCGACATACATTCCTCTAGATAACATTGCAACCGAAAAGAGTGGGGCTGCGACTGTTGTGGCAGACCATGTCGCGGAGTATCAGGAGCCTTTGTTGGCGGCTATGACTACAGAAATTCGTGGTGATGCCTCTAGGGGAGAAATTGTCTTTTCCGGAAGATCTGTGTCTGATCGAATTAGGGGTAAAGTACCGATCATTACGCCTCTCAAAGAGAGATTAAGTACTATCAAATGATCATGTGGCAACCCTATCGGTCTGGCGATGACGCTGAATCATACGGTGAGATTGTTTAGACATCCTACGACACATGAGATGTACTTGTGTATTACGGAAGCGTTTGGCGAGGGTATGATCGTGGAATTTTCTTCTCAAGGTGAGGCTCAAAAAGTTTACAAGTCGGATGATTTTTCGTATCCTATACCACAGGAACATCAGCATGATCAGAGATGAAATAGGAATGTTTTTTCTGGGCAGAGGGATGTACATGTTACCTGAAATTTTCATATGTGAGATACTCGTACTGGATGATGATGAGGTTGATGACAACGTGGCACACGTGAGTCTCAGTTTGATTTTGGCCAAATGTGATGAGCTGGTGGAAGTCCCTTCAAGAAGAACGTGGTGAGTGAGTGATCTACGATCCGTGCGTGATGAATGAGTAGAATAGGGGACAGCGGTCCTGAAGATGCTGATAATATAGAAGGTCTGAAGAGGGCGTATACGGCATGGGTGCCTGGTATGGATGCTAAAAAACTGGTATCAATTTTGCAGTCATCTGCCAGATATAGTAATTCTCAGCAAGATACGGAGTTTGGAGAGAATTGTGTTGTCATAGAAATTTTCAGGGAAGAAGTAAACGATTACAGGAATTATGTGCTCTATAGGGGGCCTTTTAATAACGTGAGTGCAATCCAAAGCAAGTATACTAAAAATGGGGTGCAGCCTTTGATTATGTGAGAGATTGGCGGAAAATAGCGGAGTGGTAGGATTTTCTACAACAACAAAAACACCACACCGCTGACGCAGTATGGTGTTTTTTTGTGGATTCCTATCGTGAGGGAACAAGCGTTGCTTCCCGTCTCCGGAAAAGAGCAACAAAAAGACAGTGTCTTTTACTCCTCGTCGTCCTGAGCATCAACTTCTTCCTCGTTAGACTGACCTCCCATTCCTCCTTCTTCACCTTCTCCTTCTGGTCTTGCACGAGCGAAATCGATGTAAATAGGTCTTCCGTGAAGTTCTTGTTCGTTAGCTTCTGCTTTTGCTCTAGTAGCATCTTCAGCGTTTTTGAAGGTTACGAAACCAAACCCTCTACTTTTCTTGGTCTCTCTGTCGAGGGAAACACTAGCGTATTCCACCTCTCCCCATTGAGAGAAAAATTCCTTCAATTCCTGCCATCTAATATGCCAGTGAAGGTTACCTACGAACAACTTGTTCGTCTCAATCCCTTGTTCAGTCATGTACACAAAAAGCAAATAAATGAAATGTTGTGCTTATACAACGGTGCAAATTTTATGCTTTTTTTTTGTGAAAGCAAGTGGTAAATGCAAGGTGTGTATGTTTTTACCCTATATCTTCTTGCTCCTGTTGCGGGAAGGTGATTTTTTTGGATGTTGTTGCTGTCTTTCAGGTATCGAGTGTTACTGTAGATTTTAGCGTAAATATGCTGTTTTTTTGCTTAGCCATGTCAGAGAATTTATTCATCAGTCAAAAATCTCCCGTGTAGACGGCTGTATCTCAGCGGCTTCATTTTTCGAGTGAAAATGGTACTGCAAATGCAAGTGTCGTCACCTCAAGTTGTTTGAGTTGGAGCGGGGTAGTGTGCTCGTATGTGCCAAGTGTGTATGATGTTGTATCTACTTTTGTTCCTTTGACTTGTTCGAATGTTTCTTCGAGTGTGAATGCTACGTGGGTGATAGTGGTATCTTGTTTGGCAGTCATGACCAGCGATCCTACGATTTCGGTATCTTGAGGAAGTGGGCGTTTTCAGATTGTCAGCACAATGCTTACTGGTCCAAAGGTGAAAAAATCTTTCATTTTATCAAAGAACTTATGCATCCTACAAAATCTACAAAAAATAAATAATCAACAATGTGCTTGATATGCATAATATGCGTGTGTTTAGAGTATATCCAAAGTCTCGTTGAAAAACAAGTTTCTGTTAGGCTGGCAACTCGTATCAAGATCCGTACAAGAGTTCCTATATCAGGGTGTAGCTCAGATGGCTAGAGCGCAGGGCTGGGGGTCCTGAGGTCGGGAGTTCGAGTCTCCCCACTCTGAATTGGCGGGTTTTTGTTACTCTTTTTTTGATGGATGTACGATGACTCTGTCGAGATGATGCAGTATATCCGTTATATCTTGTTCGAGACCAGGAAGGAAGTCGTAGGTTCATTGATGTCGATTCTTTCCCGTATCGTCTAGAAATGAATAATATGTGTTTCACAAAATATCTTGTATCTGGATGATAGGTACGTGTGTGTGGTTGTTGTAGAGGGCTATGCTATAAGATACAAAAATTGTTCATGCTCACATCATGCCAAGTGGAAGTAATTTCTCATCAAATTGAAAATATCCGTTGGGGTGGAACGTAAGATTGCCTATTGGTGATACTAATTTGGTTTGATCGTCTCTGATTGGATCTGTGGCTTCGAGATATCCTTTGATAGTGTATCAACTTTCATCCAAAAATGCGATGAGCTTTAAGGACGGATCGACAATGATTGTTTGCCCATCGACTTCAACGATTAGAAATACGTGTGTGGAGTCTTCTCAGACAAAAAATCAGTTATCGTTACCATGTGCTATTTTGACGTTTATATGAGGTGTACTTTTGAGATACGGTTGGCACTGGTGGTAGAGGTGGTGTGTGTTGCTGCTGCACTCTCAACCAATTCCAAGGGAGATGTTTTTTTTATCAATCTCTGGTGTCTCTCGATTGGCTCAGATAATAGATATTTCTGTTATTGCTTTTGCTTTCTCATATGGGATAGGATATTTGTAAGTATCGCTGAGTGCGAGAGCAAAGAGAGCGTGGAGATCAATATTTTTTTGCTGGAGAAATGATAGTACGTTGGCATGTAATTGATGAGCCAAACTTGTATATGAGTGGAGATCTGAGTTTTCTGCTAACTGTGCAGATATAGGATTAGGTTCATGCGGAAGATGGTCTTTTGTATGATCTATGGACATCTGTTAGAGCTCATCGTATAAATTGTCCAATTGTGCGGTATGTTCTTTTTGTATACGTGCTTTGTGCTTTTTGATATAGTACTCCCGTAAGCTTGCTAAAATCTCTGTTCTCTTTTGGTGTACTTTTTGTCGGAATTCTTCATACGCTGCATTGCTAGACGTTTTTCAGGTGTTTAGTCAGATGCTAGTCTGTGTGTGGATGATCATTGGTGGTAGTAAGAAAATATATTGAGTAATACTTATGGATTCTTCTGTAAGTATATATCAATCCCAACAATATAGCAAATTTGAATGGTCTAGAGAATCTGTCTTGCAATTTGTGTTTGCGGGGATAGATGTTGTTGTGGTGATGATTTTTTGTTTATCTTTTGACATTATATACTCATATTTGAAACGCTTCCTCTCGGGAGAGAGGTGATGTACCATATATTGGAGGATCTCTTGTTGAGTGAGCAAGCACGAGAGATTATTCAGCTCTCTTTTCGTAGTAGGATCAAAGAAGCCCCAGAGTGAGCAATCGCCTTTCAGTTTAAGATAGCTCCTGGAACTATTACGGGGAAACAGGAAAAAATGCTTGAAGTGATACGCGATGAGATACTTCAAAAACTTCAGCAAAAATATCCAACACATGTTTTTGTTGTTTCTTTTGTTGTTGCTGAGTGCTGTGCTACAGATTGTTTTTGATGTACGATATTTGGAGGTCGCTTATAGTTTGATGCTATCTAATTTCTGCATACAAGATATCGTTGATAATAACGTTGTCTGTTTGCGCTCCTGTTATTACGAGTTTTGCACTGTCTCCTGATCATATAAGATCTTGGTGGGTGGTGGTTTTGAGGGTGATGGTTACTCTGTTATTGTCGATAAATGTAATAAAGGTTTTTGTCATCATCTCTCAGCCATCTTGGATAGACCAATCTCCTACGAGGAAGGGGAGAGATCATAGTTTTTGGAAGGTATGAGCCTGTCAGAGTGCGTCAGGCTTTGGTGCTGTCTGTGATTGCAGTGCTTGGTACTGATCATCGTATATCTTGAGCGAAAAAAGATTTTTGAGATAACCTATTACTCGTCACATTTCGCTGCCACAAGGTAGTGGGAGAGTGTATATGTCGTTGCCTGTTGCTGATGTAGTGAGCGTAGTACAGTACTCATCGATGGAACGGATGGTGTCTCTCGTGGTAGTTGTAACTGCGATCGTATAGATGGTATTACTGGCTATTGTATTGTTGTTTTGTGAATCGTTTTGGGCAGGAGATACGAGAAGTTGCGCATCTTGTCTGCTCGTAAATAATTTCTGTGTGGTACCGTTTATGGGATAACTTCGAAAACTTTCGTGAATATCTTGTATTCCCAGTAGTTTTCGATGGGGAATACGTAACGTGCCTCCAAGTGCAGCCAGTGGAATCTCGGCATTGGTTGATAAGAGAGCAGATGTGGGTTGTGCCGCATCGTCTCAGCTGAACTCTGATCATGTTCAGCTTCATTTGGGTCATGTAGAAGATTCTGGAGATGGAGACGTGTTGTTGTTGGAAAGTGTGCAACCACCTAGTGTAAATGCTAGGAGGCTGATTAGTACAAGCGATGATATCTGGTAAACAAAACGCATACTGTCGTGTGATGCCGTAAAACCTTGAATTACAGCCGCCAATATAGTGTTTGCCGAAATGTTTGCAATGTGTTCATGTGCATCTGATCTAAAAATATTATTCGATGGTGCTTTGCAGTGAGTTTAAGAGATTGCCTTTTGTTATTGTGTGTTAGTAACATACTTGTCTCTATAATAATTTTTATAAGTCAATATCTCTAGCCATTCATTTCCCTCATGTATTGCCAAATATTGTGTGTATGTGTAGAATACAAGTAACTTGTACATTTTTTAAAGATCTATGCACGATATGGGTGTGGAACAATATGAGTCTCTTGAACGTCCGGTGGCAGCAGTATTGAGTGAACTGGCTACAAGACTCAAGGAAGTACAGCCATGAAACTGATTTACTAAAGAAATCAGAGCACTTTTTGTTGAGCTTTTGGAGGATCATCCTGATACGTATATAAACCTGTATTTTACGATGTATGAGATGAGGTTTCAGGAACTGGTGAGTAAATGAGGAGTAGTGTCTGGAGCATATGAAAAATCCGCTATGCTTGCTAGATTTAACGCAATGCAACATGATGGTGCAAAAGTTCTATCATATTACCAAGAAATCTATCCTCAGGCCTGATTTAGGAGTATAGCGGATATTGTGAAGAGAAAAGATGTTATTTTTCAGAATACGTGAATTGTCTCTGAAAATGAGACCTCTAGGGCGTTGTGGGCATTCTTGGTACATATAGAACCTATGGCACAGACACAAAGTAAGAAGACAGAATCGGTGGTGCAGAGGCAGTGAACACAAGGATTGGATGAATACTATGCGAGTCCTATTGTTATGCAGAGGGCGTTGCTCAAGATGAATGGAGGATTTTCTTCTGATGACGAGAAGCATGCTACGGAGTATTTTGAGAATCAACAAGCGAGAGATCAGCAAAAAATAGCCTATAAACAAAAAGTGCGTGAAGAGATTGAACATGCTGAACAAAATAGGCGTGAAGTAATAGTGAATCATACCCCCGGACCTAAGTATGTACCTTTGTTTTCTGATAGGCGTAAATTGGCAGAAGATCGCAAAAAAAGTACTCATGAAAAATTGCAACGTACTCCTGATGCGATTATTCAGCAGAAGGAGATTTTATGACATCAGCAGGAAGTGCAGCGTAAGGTGGAAGAGGAGAAATTGAAACATCAGACACAAGAAGAGTTGCATGATGTTCAACAACACAAGCAAGATCGTCCTGCGCAGCAATGACCGACTGAGGATTTGTCACCATATACACCTGGTGTTCTTGAGAAGATGGCAGAGAGGTTGTATACGCCTACGATGAGTGATGATGTGAATACACAGTCAGAGCATATTGTGAGATGATATTATGCTACGGCACGTGGATTTGATACATGATGTGTCTATGGTATTTTTGATTCGTTTTGATCTAACGGGCGTTGGGAGGGGTTTTCTCCAGTAATCACTCAGAATGATCCTGTTGTGGGGACGGTGGAGATTGGTATTGAGGATGGTGCTCAGGTGTTGGTGTTGGCCAATAGTGCGGGTGATTTTTCATACCCTGATCCGTCGAGTTTTGTAGATGAGCATGGCGCAAAAATACATGTCCAGCTGAGCTATGATGCATCAAGGGGAGTATACAAGGTGAACTGATATACGGGAAGAGTGAGATATACTGTCGTATTGGATAGGTTTCATAGGGCTGCGTGATATAGTGTTGATACCGAGAGAAAATCAATGTATCAGCGAAAAAATACACAAACACTGTCGTATCTTGCAGAGGCAAAAGCATTGATTGCTCAGTGAAATGCTGTTGCAGGAGTTGCTCTTATGGTGCAATATTTGAGGGATGATCGATCGTACACGACATTGAAAACAGCATTTGAACCTGATATTGTGAAGAGAGATATGTTGCAGTTTGCGGACTGTGATGTGGCTGCTGAACAGTTGGTGGCATATCTGCAGACGTTGTGAATACGTGCAAATATTCAGCCGTGTTTTAGCGATGCAAATGGAGACAATGCGTTTATGAGTTCTGAGGCACACGGCATTGTAAGGGTAGTATATCCCGATGGGACGTTTTCGTATGTTGATCCTACGCCTACAAAACCAGCTCCTTTCCAGCCGCCGGAGCTTATACAGGTGCCTCTATGGAAAGATACCCCTCTCAAAGACGATGAGATGTATGGAGATGAGTCGTCGCCAGACACTGAGAAGGCGCGTTACGACCAGCTGACGCAGGATGTTGCTAATCTACTGGAGACAGTACGTGATGCGTGCGAAAATAAGTCTCCAGCAGAAATTGAGGATATACTAGAAAGTCGAATGGATGTGCTCGAAGAGAAATATCCTATTACCGATGTTGATGCGGTTGTATATAATATGCTGTACTATGAGTATAGATATTATGGTCAGAGGCCATACAGTCAGGATATGTTTGCATATCTTCAGAAGCATTTCATACCCATAAATATGGAAATGATAGCGCGTTTTGGCGTGCTGCATAATTGATGAGATGGATATGGTTGTATACCGTCATTGGAATGATACAAAAAATTTCAGATAGAGGTCTATCCCTGAGAGCAGGGTAAACTGACAAAACAAAGTAGTATTTTGAAGTCGGGGCTGGGACTCAAGACAGGACGTACATATTCATCTGAGTGAACAACTGTAGAAGTCTATTATAACATGCAGACCGGTAATGCGTCTCGTATGAGGATCAATAGTGCTCTCGAGATACATAGTATATGAGGTTCGGAAATTGATATTGATGAACACTATGTGTTGCCAAACTGAGATATACTTGTAGCATACAGATATGATTGATATCCAAATTCACAACTCCGCCTTGCTTGTGTAACGAAAGAAAGTTATCGATGACCATATGGTGGTCTGAAAATTATTGGTGAGGTGCATGATAATCCTCCTTCTAAGCGCGAGGCTACGCCGTGGATAGATTTAAGTGATAAACGAATCCCATATACATTGACGGATTATGTAGATGCTCAAGGGTGTTACTATTACGTTTTGGAGGCGCAAGGTGTAAAAAAAATGTACAAAAGAGAGGTGCTGAAGATGGACGCGCCTTTTGAGCTATGGCATGATGAGCAGTATTTGTTGCATCATTGTGCAAAAATGAGAAAAACGTTAGAAAACAATCCATCCGAGCGTTTTTATTCTGAAATTCGTGATAATACCGCATGAACTTATGCTTTTAAACCTTTGTATCGGGCTGTATTGCCTGAGGTACAGCAAAAATTTTGAAATTATCCGTTATTAACTACGCTTGTTTTTGATACACGTAGGGCGTCGAATATTGGCGTTGATGTATCACTCGAACCCTGACTTCTAGGTTACGGAGGGAAGTCTCCAGAGGCTAAGTTTGATCTTGATCATTTTTTGTTGGAGAATACGCAAACACATCAGCCAATTTCTCCTATGTATCTGGTGGATCGAAAAACATTTAATACATATCTTCAGCATACACCATGATCTGGTGAGACACCTGTGGTGGATAATATTCTGCGTCTGGACAATATTGTGTGATCCACAGCGTTTGCTGATGCACAGTTGCATTCCACGGATGCGCTCTTTGATGAACGCATGAAATCTGCTAATCGTGAGTATCGTGAGGAGCGTATACTTTTCACCCTTGGTCATGCGTGTTGGTATGATGAACTTGATCAACTGCACACTGACTATATACGTCAGGCAGCTGCTGTAGAAAAACTTGAAAGAGATCTTATTAGAGATGCTCTAGAAGAGAATGAGCGTCTGCAGCATGACGCAGCACAGTATCGTTTGCATCAGTTGCTCTATGAGAGATTTGGTGGTTTCATTAATATGTCTGCATCAGAGTTTGTCAAAAAAGATAAAGCATGACAGTTGTCCCAGTCGGAGGTTTTGGATACGAAGAAAAAGTACGAGTGACAGTGATATACGGTGACTCGTGTGAAGCAAATCAGTTTTTCGGAAGATTTTTGGAGAACATATTTGCAAGAACATAGACAAGATCTCAGCAAAGATGATCCTAGTCTGGTTTGGTGAGCTGGATATGATCAGCAACTCGCTCATGTGAGAAATGCGCTATATCCTCTGTATGGTGCTCCTGTTACGACGGAAACGGGTAATGTCGTTAGTGATTGGTCGGCGCATGCTGAACCGTATCAGCCACAGGTAGATGTTATGCAAGGCGCGAGAGAGGAGGAATACAGACATCGTCTTAGTGGTATTGACAGAAAAGTCTATGATATTAGAGAGAAGATGATGCAGGATGTCAGAGTACAGCAGTGATACCAACCTTATGAGAATGAGTATTTTTATAATAATTTCATACAAAATAATCCTCAACTTTTGGCACTTGATAAGGAAATACAAAGGCTTAAGGATGAGTTTAGAGACAAAGCGGTGGAAATTGTTAATAGATATACAACCTTGCGTTTCCAGTATATGGCATTGCCAGAGGCGCAGAGACTGACTTTCCTGACACAACTTACGAGTCACAATCCTCAATTTACCAAAAAATATCTCTTTCCTATAGTCAAGATTCCTAAAGATATTCCTAATCCTGGTGGAACTCCTGCGGTTGTGCGTCAAATGATATCACTCTCATGACGGGATATGGACGTGACCAAGAGGGGTATAGGAGATGTTCAAAATGAAATCAAAGCATTTATGTGACCACTATGGGTGTCGTCCGGAGATATTAATACTGATATCTACAACTTCAAGGTAGAAATGTTGAGAAGACGCCCAAATGATGAAAGGCTTATGTATGTTGATGAAGCGATGAATGATATGTTTATTGAAAATATAAGCGAAAAAGTGATGAGCCTAGATGAAATACGAGAGTATATAGATGCTCATGATCAGGGTTGACAAATGCCTTCATGAAACGCCAAAAAATGGTAGTTTAGAGATGTTTATACCTGCGAGAACACCCCATCTGTAAGGGTGGGGATATTTATTCGATGGTGCTTTGCAGTGAGTTTAAAAGGCTTCCTTCTGGCAAAAATCCTCTGTCCTTATCTTTTGCTGGATTTTCGATAACTTGACCTAGTCAGATTTCGACGTTATTTCTATAGTGAGGATAGTTGCCGCTTTGATTTGAGAAGCTATATCTCTGCTCTTGGGGATCTCGATAGATCATAACTCATGTTGCTCATACAAAAATACCCTTGTCTTGTTTTACATAGGAATTATGCATATGTACGGGACCATAGGTGAATCATTGTGGTGTTTTGATGTAATATGCATGAGTGTGTAGGAATGCATCAAACTCTAGTAGTGATGCGAGAGCAAGACTTGTACACAGGAGTATGGTTTGTCGATTGTCTTGTACTCGATCTTTCCCATTTTCTCGGTGTTCTCTAAGGTACATAAGAATACATATGTGCTAAAATATATGAAAGAACATACATGATTATGCTTATATGTCAACCTTCTTTGACTATTTCTTGTTGTTGTGTTTTAGCAACATCGTGTTGCCAGTCTTTCATTGTTTCTATCTCTGAGTAGGTGTTTTGTTCTATACGGTGTGTATGAGCCAACTAGGTGGATACTTATATCTCGATACTTATATCTCGATATCTAGCATGATAGGGCAATGATCTGATCATAAGATATGCGGATAGTGATTGAAAGATCTTACGTTATTGATCAGATGATTTGAGATGCATGCGTAGTCTATTCTCCAGCCGACATTTTTTTGTTTCGCTCACAAACTATATGATCGCCACGTGTATTGATCTCTCGCATCAGGATTGAAATGCCTAAAGACATCCGTGAACCCATGAGAGAGAAAATGAGTTATTTTTGCTCTTTCTATGGGTAAAAATCAGATGTTGTGTGCGTTCTCTTTGGGTCTAGCGATATCTTTTTCGGTGTGGCAGATATTGTAATCGCCCACAATAATCACGTTTTTTTCTTTTTGGTCATGAATATATGTAATGAGTGTATCGTAGAAATTGAGCTTGTATCCAAGCATTTCTGTGCCATCAGCTCTTGTTCAGCCATTTGGGAAGTAGATATTGAGGAGCAACGTATCGCCAAAGCGTGCTTCTGTGACTCTTCAATCATCGTGAAACATGCTATGGGGGAAGGTGTTGGTAGTTGTGTGTGGGATATCTTTGGTGAGAAGAGCTGTCCCAGCATATCCAGCTCTTGTCCCGGCATGTCGGACGAGATGGTATCATAAATCGCGAATTTCTGCAGGACATTGGTGATCAAAAGCTTTTGTCTCTTGTAGGGCAATTACATCTGGATTTAGCGTTTTTATTGTCTCTACAAATCATTTTTTGACGATGCTTCTTATGCCATTTACGTTTCGTGAAAGTATTTTCATGTGTTTTCTTCCTGTTTTTCTTGTAAAGCTTGTAGGTGTGTATTCTGACACAGTAAATTTTGGAGGAGTCTTTACAATAAGAGATGTTCGCCCTGTTATTTTTGAAGGGAATCTGTATATTGAAAGTCACCTGTTTTTTTTGTATATTTGTGATATGTTTTCGTTTTTCCTAAGGAGAGGTAACTTGTTTTTTTCTCTTACTGCTGCTGTTTTTTTCGTACTAGTAGTGTGGAAGGCCATACATATGTGATTCACCTATGATGAAGCATATAGTTTTTTGCATTATGCTCGTGCGTCTTTTGCTGATATTTTTGCGTATGTCTGACCACTCCCAGCAAATAATCATCTTCTCAATACATTGAGTATGAAACTGTTTAGCTCAGTATTTGGGATGTCCGAAATTTTTCTCAGGATGGGAAGTATACTAGGTACATGCATGTATATATGGTGAGTATTTCTGTTTACGAGATACTTTGGTCAAAAATATGCTCCATTGTACTATATGACGCCCGTATTGTTTTTTACAAATCCGTATGTGTTTGACTTCTTGGTAGTGGCTCGTGGATATGGTCTGGGCATGGGATTTTCGATGGTAGCAATCTATTATGCTGTGCAGGTGATTATGGAGCGTGATACGATTTTACATGCAGGTTTTTTCTTGGTGTTTATGAGTTTGGCAACATTGGCTAATTTGTCTTTTTTGAATTTATATTTGGCTCTTTCTGTGATATATTTTGTATATAGGTGATACGTGTGGTTATATGAGAGAGATATCAAACTAGTACTTGTAAGGATAGGTATGCGAATGATTTCGGTACTCGTACTGGGTGGGGTATATGTGACAGCTGTTGATGCAATGAAGGCTGCTGATGATTTGCGTTTTGGTGGATCTACGTCTATTTTTGTGGATACGTATGGTTCTCTTATAAGGGAGTATTTGTATGAGAGTAATACTACTGTGTGGAAATGGATCGTGATGAGTGTGTGTATTGCTGCCGTCTCTCTTTCTATGTGTGTTGCTATCGTGTCTGTAGTCCGTTTTCTTAGGGGATTGGTGATGAGAAGTAATGACAGGGTATCTTGCTGAGATGCGGATACCTATGCACTCGTAACGATATTTTTGGGTGCGTTTGTGATTGTAAGTTGCTGACTTATAATTCAGAATATTTGGCTTTGAACGCCGTATCTTATGTCGAGAACAGCATTGTTTTTCTATATATTGTTTTATCTCTTGGTATTGTCGTTGCTTGTGATGTTGTGAAGATGGAATCCTGTGTCCAAACGGATGTTGTTTGGACGTTCGGGGTTGGTGTATACGGTGTTTGGTGTAGGTGTAGTGTTTTTGGTCGGTCATTTTGTGTCATCTCTACAGATGTCGTATGTGCCGTATTGGAGAGCAGATAGTCAAACACGTGATATGATCCAAAAGATAAAGTATATAGCACTTTCTGAGACGAAATCCGGTGAACGTATAGTTTTGGATGAGGACTGGTGGTTGGAGCCAGTTGTTCAGTTTTATGTTCTACAAGAGAAGGTTCAGTCTGTGATCTGCTATGATGATACTACCTACGCCTTGTCAATTGATTACCGTTATCTTACGTATGATAGTTATGAGGAACGTCAGCAGAGAGGTGAAACATTACAGGTAGTGAGTACATTTCCTGGCGCAGAGACCGTATTGGTGAAGATTCCAAAATAGAGTAGTTGGTTTCTTTTGTCTTTTTCCCCAAGTGCTTATAGTTTGTCCTATACCCATTTGATAACCTACTATATTGGCATTATATTTTCTTGACAAAGTGCATGTTATTCTTTATATACGTTGATAACGCTGATGTTCGTTTCTATTGAGGGCGGGCAGAATATTTATTCATTTAGTCGTATACGTGTATGAACAATCGTATGTTGTGATTTTTGAAAACATCTTTGGGTGTTGTGACATGAGGTGTAATGGCATTTGTATTGGGCGCTAGTGCCCAGATTACTGAGGCTGCAAGTATCAACTTGATTGAAAATCCTTCTGTGGAGCTAGTGTCTCCTGTTAATCCTAATTTGCCAATGGCATGGTCGACAGGAACATTGGGAAACAATCAGGCAACATTTCAATGGCAATCTACAGGGGTAGATGGTTCTAAAAGCCTCTATATCACTGTGAGGAGATATGTAAGTGGAGAAGCAAAATGGATGTTCAACCCTGTGGTGGTACAGCCCCTGGCACAGTATACATATAGAGGATACTATAGATCCAATGTGCCCACGCAATTGTATGCACAATATACAACGGCTAGTGGTGTCGTTACAAACAAACTTCTCAAAGCTGTTCCTTTGTCAACTACGTGGAAGCAGGTGTCTGTAACGTTCACAGTGCCACTCAATGTGACTTCATTACGTGTTTCACATCTTATCAAGAGAAATGGCTACTTGGCGGCAGATAATTTTTCTCTTACAGGAAAAGACACTACACCTACACCATTGCCTCTTACGATTAGTATTACTTCACCATTGTCGGGTGCGGTAGTTTCAGGTAGTGTGCTTTTGACAGTAGCTGCTTCAGGTAGTGCATTGCAAGGCGTCCAGTATAAGATTGATGGTACGAATATCGGCTCTCAGGTTACAACATTTCCATACTCACTCAATTGGGATACGACGAGTATTGGTAATGGTCAGCATACTCTGACAGCTGTGGTGAGTACAGTAAGTGGTGCTACTACTACTACGTCTCAGCCTGTTACTGTGGTGGTTACAAATACTGTCACACCGCCGCCACCACCACCAGCTTCGTGAGGTGTAAATCTTATTCCAAATCCTTCATTGGAAACGCCATCTGTTACGGATATTACAATTCCTGATCAGCGATGGACGTCTAAGATATGAACAAACGATGCGACGTTTACCTATCTCAATACAGGTAAAACAGGAAGTAGAAGCATCAAAGTACAGATAGCAAATCGTACTGATGGGTACGCATTCTACTACTTTACGCCAGCTACAGTGAAGTCTGGTGCGACATATACGTTCAAGGTAAGCTACCAGTCGACAGTAGATACGCAGGTGGATGCAGCGATTACTCTTGGAGATGGAACTACGAGCTATATTTATGTTGCCTCGCTTCCTGCTTCTTCGTCATGGACGGAAAAATCAGTGACTCTTGTAATGCCATCACATGCGGCATCGATTTATATGTATGCTGTTTTGGCTTCAACCGGAGAGCTAATCACGGATGATTACTCGCTTACTGAAGTTGATACTACGCCTCCGCCACCACCAGTATCAGACTGAAACCTTATTCCAAATCCATCTCTTGAAACACCAGCTGTTGCTGATCCTACAAGACCGGAGCAGTGGTTTACAACAAAGGCGGGGAATAATGACGCTGTATTTACCTATTTAAATACGGGGAAGACGGGAAATAGAAGCATCAATGCGAAAATAACGACCTATACTGATGGATATGCATTCTACTATTTCACTCCTGCTGTGGTAGTAACGCCAGGGAAGACCTATCAGTTTAAGGTTGCCTATAAGTCTACAGCTGATACTCAAGTAGATGCAGCCCTTACATTTGCTGATGGCTCGACGCAGTATATCTATATTACGTGATTGCCTGCTTCTCCAGATTGGACTACTAAAACTGCAAGTGTTCTCATACCTACTAATGCTGTTTCTATTGCGATGTATGGTGTGCTACATTCTGTAGGCGAGCTTACTACGGATGATTATTCATTTAAAGATATTGGTAATGTTATGTGATTTAATAGAGGTATTGTTTCATTAACATTTGATGATAGTTTGGTGTCACATTATCATCCTGTCCTACCGCTTATGCAACAATATGGCATGAAGGGTACATTCTATATAACCACAAATACAATAGATCAGGCATGGGGAATGACATCAGGACAAATTTTGGAGCATGTTGCAGCGTGAAATGAGATTGGTGGTCATACGATATCTCATGCACATTTGACTACATTGGCTTCTGGTGCTCTCAATAGTGAATTGGCAGATTCTCAGACAGTACTAGCTAATCTTATAGGAAAACCAGTAACGAGCTTTGCATCTCCTTATGGAGAGTATAGTACAACGACGGTTAATGCAATCAAAAACTATTACCAGTCACATAGATCTACGGATGATGGATTCAACTCGAAAGACGGTTTCGATCCATACAATATTGTAGTTCAAAATATTACTGTAGGATTGCCGTTATCTACCATCAAAGGATGGATTGATAAAGCAAAAACTGACAAAACATGGTTGGTGCTTGTATATCATGATATCATGGATAATGGCGATTTGTACTCAGCAACACCAGCGGATTTTGAGGCTATCTTGGCATATCTGCAGTCAACAGGCGTGTCTGTGCAAACACTGAGTGATGCACTTGCAGAGGTACAGAGCCAGTTGCCGTAAGCCGTAATGTGATAAAAATCATTGTGACTGTCGAACCATATATATTTTTTGAAAAATCTCCTTCGCGTTTTGTAATGCGTAAGGAGATTTTTTGGAATAGTGAGTGTTTAATCGTTATTTATTAGCTATGAGTTCTTCCAGAATGTGTTGGAGGAACTGTGCGCTCTGTGGATGACGGTATTGGTCATATTCCGGATGTCGTTGGATGCCGATGATAGGTAGGGTGGTATGCTCTACAGATTCAATGATTCCATCTTCGCTGGTTGCTGTGACCGTAAGTCCTTCTCCAAGATCTTTGATTGCTTGGTGATGGTGAGAGTTGATAAGCATAGTATTGGTTTTTGAAAAAGTCTTGTGTGAGGGCTCATTCTCAAAAATTTTGGTGAATATACTGTGAACTTTACTTCATGGCGTCAGCGTTACCTGGTGAGCATAGAGTTCGCGGTTTTCTGAGACGGCCATGTGTTGGCAGGTGAGTTGTGGACATTGTTTGGTGATATCCTGATAGAGTGTCCCTCAGAGTGCTATATTGATGAGTTGATGTCCTCTGCAGAAGCCAATCATGGGCGTTTTTTGTTTAATTGCTTCGTGAGCAACAGCTAATTCAGTCTCATCTCTGTGGAGGTATCTTTCGTTGGCGTAGGTGAGAGACTCTCCGTAATGCAGCGGATCTATGTCTCATCCTCCATAAAATACGATGCCGTCTACCTCACTGATAAGTTGTGTGAGCATTTCTTGTCAGAGAGTCAGAGAGGGCAAAACAACAGGGAAATATCCTGCTTCGATAATCCAATCTTGAAAACAATCTTTGACGAGTATTGTGGATCACGTGTGTTTGAACTTATTTTCAAAGTCGTCGTGAGCGCAACAGATAAGGATTTTTTTCATGAAGTAGGAGAATATGTAATGAAGGATCGAGGGACTGACCGTAGTTTTGTGATACTCCCATTATATTCCCGTAGCTCATGACTGTCAAAGAGGAGGTTTGTGTAAGAAGGAGTGTTGTTGACAAGTTTTAGAATATAAAAAATACATCGATCTATGTTATATGCATTCTCCTTTGAAAACCTCATACCTTTTGGTATATCTAGGCATACTTTAGCTGTTGTGTTATCTTCATGAGTAGTAGATTCCCTTTGGAAACCATTGTTGCATGGGCAAAACGTAAAGGATTTGTATATCCAAATAGTGAAATATATGGAGGATTAGCGAATGCATGGGACTATGGCCCATATGGGGCATTGCTGAGAAAGCATATTACGGATCTGTGGATCAAATATTATACGCAAGAGCGTGAGGATGTTATTTTGTTGGATACGGCAATTATAGCACATCCTACGACGTGGGTGGCGAGTGGGCATGTGGGAGGATTTAGTGATGCCTTGATTGATGATAAAAAAACGGGACAGAGATTTAGGGCAGATAAGATTATCGAGGCGTATTTTGAACAAGTTAGAGGCGACTTGAGCGATGAAGATCTTGCGAAAAAGCTGGAACAACCCAATCTTTCTCCGGAGTCATGGTGAAATGACGGTATGTATCAGTTTATTGTAAAATATATTCCCAACAATCCTGATACAAAAAAACTTGCTGATTGGACGGAGTGCAGAAATTTCAACCTTATGCTCAATACAACATTATGACCTGTTGCTGACGAAGCAAATAAAGTTTATATGAGGCCAGAAACATGCCAGAGTTTGTTTACTAACTTTCGTAATATTTGTGATACAACGAGAAATCGTATTCCTTTTGGGCTTGCTCAGATAGGTAAGGCATTTAGAAATGAGATTACCCCAGGTCAATTTTTGTTTAGAACGAGGGAGTTTGAACAGATGGAGATAGAGTATTTTGTGCCAGCTGATCCTGAACATGCGATGAAAGTATTTGAGGATCGAAAAAAAGTGAGTATGGAATTCTGGACGAAGATTATAGGAATCTCTCCGGAGCATCTTAGATATAAGGATCACGATAAGCTTGCACATTATGCTGCTGCTGCGACCGATATTGAATTTGCATTCCCATGGGGATTTGGTGAAGTGCAGGGAATTCATAATCGTACTGACTTCGATCTCAAGCAGCACCAAGAACATGCGCAGGTAAGTATGCAGTATACAGATCCTAAGACATGAGCGAGATATATTCCTTGGTGTGTGGAAACGTCAATGTGAGTGGGGCGTTGTATGATGGCAAGTATGCTTGAATTCTATGACGAAGAAGCATATACGACCAAAAATGGTGAGCAGGAGACGAGGGTTGTGGCAAGATTCCCGTTTGAAATTGCGCCAGTGAAGTATGCAATCTTGCCACTCATGGAGAAAGATGAAAAAATGTCGGAGGCGGCACATGGTTTGTTTAAGCGCCTCCAAAAATCATATGTGTGTGAGTACGATGCGGGGTGAGCTATCGGAAAACGTTATCGTCGTCAGGATGAGATTGGGACACCATATTGTGTGACGATTGATCATCAGACCTTAGAGGATCAGACGGTGACTATTAGAGATAGAGATAGTATGGAGCAGAAGAGAGTACATATGGATGAGATAGGTAAATAAATATTAGTTGTAGTATAATTGTGATTAGTTGTAGCGTGATTGACATATTAAGCAAATTCTTCTTTTGATGGGTTTGCTTTTTTTTGATTTAATTTTTGGGTAAAAAGTGGTTGTTTTCGTAGTGTTATCGTAACGTCTTCTTTGTCTAGGGAAGAGAACGGCGGTTTTGGATTATGATTTACAGGGCATGAACCATATAAATACTGTATTGACGACGATTTTGGTGTGAAGTGCTTTGTTGCTGACTGATGGCCAGCGTCAGAGGAGTTCTCGCGAATTGGTGGACCTATTGGGCCAATGATCTCGTGCATATCCAAATACGCATATAGTGTTTATTCCTCAGTGAGCATCTGGGATAGAAGATGTTTCTCAAAAATCTGCGTATGCTATGGATAGTTCCCTCCAGACTGGCTCTTCTATCTTAACTTTGGAGCTATCTGACATACAAAGACGTGATGAAGTCGCATCCCCTGACGCCGATTCTAATTCGGTTGTTACGCATTGAATTGTGAGATCTAGCTGAGGTAGTGGAGGATCAAATGCTCTTTTGGCAATGGTGCTTACGTATGGTGGTCCTACGCAGTGGTGGAGAGGACAGTCATGAACTTGAACTTGAAATAGTGTGGGAGATGGTGGAGATAGTTGAAATATGGATGGTGATGCTGAGAGAGAAGTGGCAGAAGTGAACTTAGATACGTATATTCGTATTGGTATAGATGCAACATTTACGAAAAATATTCCTGGAGTAAAAAAAGAGGTTATGAAGCAGGCAATGCATACGTTTTTGAGAAAATTTTTTGTGTATGAAACGGAGAGTAAAAGAGTCGTTTTTGCAGCTAGTAAGATACAATATGCGGATGTGGAGGGCCTCTATAAAAGTCTTCAGGAGTCTAAGCGTGACTTGTGAAAGATTGCTACGGCAAAGATTCCAATTTTAAATATGAGTGTTTACAAAGATCCTCTGGGCGACAGTGTAGATGAGTTTTTGCGTATGCTTTGTGAGCCGGAGAGCAATTTGTATAAATTGTTTGTGGACTGTACGGTTGGGGTTGTATGACATATGCAGCAGCATCTCAAGTGAGATTTGTGAGCAGATACTGTTGAATTTAAGACAGATACGGGTGGTGATATTATTCCTACGACCTTTGTATCAACGCTGTGTGGATTGCGTCACTAGTGAATAATATTCCGATTTCTCATTTCCTTGTAGATGTATGAGAGCTCTATTTCCCTACATATATTGTTTTGTAGATGAGGGTTTTGTGTAGATATAAATTTCCTCTTGCAAAAGAATTAAACTAAGTTAAACAGATAGTGTCAAATAGTTTAACCTAGTTTAACTCATTACCCAACTTCCATGACAAAAGCGTATGATGTAGGCGTTTTGGCGAAGTGACAGGTGGTCATCCCCAAAGAGCTGAGAGACGAGCTTGGTATCTCCTCGTGAGATAATCTGTACTGTTTTCAGAGAGGATCGTCGATTATACTCAAGAAGAAAACGACAGTGATTCCGCTTGTTCAGTTTACATGAAAACTTGATGCAAAGATTGCCGATCGTGAAGCGTATCTTGCTCCTTTGTGAAAAGATGACAAAAACAACACCTATGGTCTGAGTGCACATGACATGCTAGGCGTGACGTATATGATTGGTGTTTCAGGGCAGGGCAAAGCTGTCAATGCACTCAATCAGATTTATACGGATATTATGGCTGGTACGTCTGTGGTTGTTATTGATCCGTATGGTGACCGAATTGCTGAGATCAAGAACTATGTGGAGCATACACCGCCGTTACATATCCTTGAGTATACGGTGGATGCGTCGGGCAAAGAAAAGAATATGCGTAATCGACAAGCGGCTTACAAAGAGCTTACGCATATGGATCGCGATCAGCAAAAGATCGTGCTTATCAATCTCAATGTAAAGGCGATTGGTCGTTATCAGTCGCACGATCTTGGGTGCCAGATTGTGCATGATTTGTGGAAACATCTTGCGAAATCTCCTATGGCAATTTACATTGATGAGGCAAGTGCATACCTAGATGATGCGAGTATAGCGTTGCTTGGTGGACTAAGAAAACAGCATATCAAGTGCGTCTTGTTGGACGAAAGTCTCGATGGGTATTCTCATGATCAGGCGAAAGCGTTGTTTGCTGCGGTGAGACATCTTGTGTGCTATAAATCGACATGACTGACTGCAAAGTTCCTTGTAGAACATCTTCATCTCAATATCTCTGCCGCAGAGCTCAAAGACATGCAAAAATACCACTTCTATGCAAAGATAGATGCTGGGAAAGAGCCTACAGAGAAGAGGTTACAGGGGATCTATCCAATTGGGTAATAGGCATGTAACTACAACGTACTTGGTGCGTACAACTTATGTTCACATTCTTCGTGAATAGCTTCATAGACTTTTTCTGGGAAAATGCCGGGGACGTTGATGTCGCTGAGATAGGTCTCCTCTCGTTTGACGAGACCTTTTTCGATAAGCTCAGTATGCATGGTCTGATATTTTTCATTGGATGCAAGCATGGTATCAAGCTTTTCGGCGGATCTTGCGTTCCACGTGGAGTAGATAGCAACAACGTCATTGATGATGTTGTGTGAAATGCCGAGATCGAGTTTTTTGATCTCATTTAATGTGCCGATAACTTTGGACGTAACAACAACTTTTGCTCTATATTTCAAAAATTTTGCTTGAGTCGTAGTGATGTGTTGCGCAACGAAATACATCTTATCCATAATGTCGTAGTTGCGATCTGACTTGTCGCCATCTTTGATCCATGGTTTGCCGGAGATGACATTGTCTACTTGGATATCAATATTGTGGAGACGATGTGCAAACATGTTTTCCCACAGCTGATCGTACTCATAGAGAGTCCTAAGATATTTCTTCTCGAGTCCAAGTGCATAGAGCTGAATGATTTTTTGATCGAGATGTTCGTGAGGGAACTCTGCAATGAGTTGCTGGATAGCGTGTTTGGAAGATGTCATTTGGTCTTGATATTTTTGGGAGATAGTGTTGAGGTGTTCTTGTGAGATAGTATAATGTTTGCGCATAAAATCTACTCTTTCGAGCATTTTGTGACCAAGTAGAATGCGTAGAAGATGTTCTCACATTTTATCGATGGCTGGTGTTTGGAGGATGCCGAGCTTGTTCATGACGGTTGTCATCGTCATTCATTTGATGAATATGGAGAAGAAAATTTTGGAGATGACTGCCACGATAAGAAGTTCTTTGATAGAGTACTGTTCGACCCATGAAGGAAGTGTAAAGGTGTCAGCGATGAGTAAGACCATCATAAAGGCCAGAGCTCCTCTCAGACTTCATCGGGCGAGAAGAATTTTTCGTGAAGTTGGTACGGGTTTGTGTCGACGAAAAGCTTCGGTAACACCTAGTGTTGCAAACACACTGATAGCTCTTCCTATGATCGTCACGAGAATGAGTACTCAGACGATGGGTAAGACATCGAGGAGGCTAAGCTGAACATTTTGCACCATGAGTCCCATGAGCAAGAAGACGAGCGTGTTGGATATAAATCCAAAAAATCACCAGAACTGTTCCATAGTGTGTTCAACCTGTGGAGAGATCTTAGTTCTTCCGTAGTTACCCATAGTGAGTGCTGCAAATGTCGTAGCGATAACGCCTGAGATCATAATATGGAACTCTCCGATCTGGAGATTATGACTAATGAGATCCGCTGTCAAAAATGTAAGATGCGCCAAAATCATCGTAAATATGAGCTCTATATGTGGATTGTTGTTGATGCGACTGATGGCGTGAGAGAAGACAACACCAAATCCGATACCGAGAAGAATACCTCAGACTATCATGATGGCGAACTGTACGAATCAGGTAAGTGCTACGCCTCATGAGAAAACGCCTGATGAGACCATCTCGTAGACAACGAGGAAGAGCGCAAGTCCGGTTCCATCATTGAAGAGACTCTCTCCTTCAAACAATAATGAGAGTCTCTTGGGTGCGCCGTACTCTTTGAAGAGAGCAAGGACGGCGACCGGATCTGTTGCCGAGACGATCGCTCCAAACAAGAATGTTACTTCTAGCGGAACGTCTCGTCCGATGGCTTGGAGAATCCAATATCCTCAAAATCCTATCACTGCAGCGGAAATAAGCAACCCTACGATAGCTAATCATCGAATTGCGGCATTATCTTTGGTGATTTCTTTGTGTCTCATTTGGTATGCAGACTCGAAAAGGAGGACAGGAAGAAATACGTAGAAGAGCAAATCAGGTGTAAGTTCTATGCTTTGGATAAATTCCATACCAGGTAGATGTGAAATGGGTACGAGCAGCGCGCCTACGAGTACGAGCATGATAGTGTAGGGGATATTTACTTTTTTGGAGAAAAAATAGACCCCTGTTCAGAGAAGTAACAAAAACAAAAGATCTAAGAAAGTAATCATAAACTCGTTCATGGTGTAGGGCGTGTAAGCGATAAAAGATTATGGGTTTAAAATTCACAAGGAGTCATGATACTCCAGTTTGGTCAAAATTCAATCTGACCTTTGAAAAATCGATGCTTTACACCTAATTTCTTAGATGTTTTGTTGACGAAAAAACCCTCAACCGATACGGTGAGGGCGCGCAGCTCCAAAAAGATTGATCGTTTCCAAAAGGCAGAGACGACGTTTTGTTTTTCGTTTTGTTGTCTTTGGAGGCGTGCGCGCCCTAGTCTTTTTTGCTCGAATTTATTCTCGCCTCGTCGTACCAGTAGGCTGATAACACCAGCCAAAACCATACGACGAGTACGGGCAGTTTCATCCTGCCTATAGCCTGTCTGACCATTATCACGTGATAATGGTCTTGTCGAGCTATATACAGCAGTATGAACAACCCGTACATAACGGCGAGCACTCCCATAAAACAGCATGCAAAGAAGGAGATCTTTACGTGCATGTAGTAGGGATTTTTCTGGTTGCTGTATTTTTTAAGAGTCTTTTTTACTAGATCCAAGCACTTCATCTCTGATTTTTAAAAAATTGTTTTGGTTACCAAATTTTCTTCACATCCCACAATGCTGCTATAAGTGGCATTAATGTGTTAAGTGGACCGAATGAAAATCCAGCGACTACAGATATTATTGCAGTGACAATAATTGCGATTGTTAACGTCTTGAGTGTGCTTCTCCAATTTTTATGCTGTAAGATAATTGAAGTCGCGAGAATGATGATCATGGGTATTGTGCCGGCACTACAAAGGAATCCTGTCCAGAAATTCACGACTTCTGTGCTTGGAATACTGTCGTTGGAATTCAAAATAGATCCTATTTCGGTGAGTAATTTGTAGATGCCTGTGTTGTTTTGTGCAATGATCAATTCTGCGATAATGAGAGATAAGACGATGCCAAGTTGTGCAGAGACCTGGATGTTGAGTGATTGAAAAGTTTTGGATAGCATAATGTGAGACATTTAATGGTTAACACTTCTACATCCACGATACTTGGCCGAAGCGGTAGAGGTGTTAACCTGTTTCCCAAACTATGCGTTTTCTAAATATGTGTTATTTTTGCTATCTGCTAATGACCTTGGGAGTGTGTTGAGAAGTTATTTGACTCATTAACGTACCCCCGTTTTCAATTCGTACTCTATACTCTATTCTATGATTATGTCAATATGTTTTGCATCTTGTTTTTTGTGGACGAGCAGGTAGTGTCAGTTGCGTAGAGATGGTTTCTTTTAGATGTTTTTTGAAGATATGAAAATACCTGTAGGTGTCATTGGGGGAGTGATTGTAGTCGTGCTTGTGTGTTGGATAGGATGGGGATTTTGGGTGAATAAGGGTGTAAAGAGACCGACAGTAGTTTCATCAGAACAGTTTGGCCCTATAGAAAAGCGTACTGTTGCAAGTCTTATCTTGGCGAGTGTGACTATTCCGGTGGCTGATCAAAATACGGCACTTTACGAAGGGTTTCGCCAATTGGCGGGATATATTTTTGGGGGAAATACGTCGTCCAGCAACGTGGCTATGACGGCTCCTGTAACCACCACGAAGCAGTCCGAGAAAATTGCTATGACAGCTCCTGTGACTTCGCTGCAGGAGGGAAGTGGCTATGTGGTGAGTTTTGTCATGCCGAGCGAATATACATTGGAGACACTTCCTAAGCCAAATAATGCTACTATTCGTTTTGTGCAGCAGCCGCAGAAGACGTACTATGTGTGGCAGTTTGGATGGTACGCCAATGAGAAGCGTACAAATGCACAGCTTGCGCAATTTAAAGACGCATTGCAGCAGCAAAACTTGTTTTATGATGGGCCATTTACACTTGCTCAGTATAACGATCCGTGGACGCCTCCTCGAATGAGGACCAATGAGCGGTGGGTAGAGGTGAGATAACTTGGTGGGTATGTAGCGTTATTTTCCAAAATACACTTCCCTTACTTTTGGATTATGGGGGATATTTTGCGGCGTGTCGCGTATGATAATCGTGCCTTCATTCATGACGCATACTTCGTCGACAAATTGTGAGAGAAATGCAAAGTCGTGCTCGACGATGAGTATGGTTTTTCAAGCGATTCTGATTTTTTGAATCAGTGCTGTGACTTTCCCTTTTAGCTTTGGACTCACTCAAGCTGTTGGCTCATCGAGGAGATAGAGTTTGGTGTCTTGAAGATAGAGCCTGGCAAGTTCGAGTAATCTCATTTGGCCGCCAGAAAGTGATCATGCGAGATGGTTTTTTTTGTCGTGAAGGTCGAGTTGCTCTAAAATGTCGATGATTTTTTCTTTCATTTCTCTGGGAAGAGAGCTTATGGGTAGCCGTTTCCCTCGCCATGGAAGCTTATGAACGAAAGCCAGTGCTAGATTCTCTTCGAGCGTGAGGTTTTTGAAAATACCGAAGTTTTGGAATACACGTCCGATGCCTTGGAGCGCTCTTTGTTCGACAGAAAGTTTGGTTATGTGCTTTCCATCAAATATGATAGATCCTGATTGTGGTATATTGAAGCCATTAATAAGGTTGAGGAGAGATGTTTTTCCACAGCCGTTGGGTCCTACAAGCCCTACAGCTTGTCATGAATGCATGGTGAAGTTAACGTCATTGACGATCTGATTATTTCCGATATGTCGATGAAGATGCGCAATCTGGAGCATTAGAAATGTGTAAGAATAAACGCTATGATTGTTTTATTGCTGCCTAGAGAAGGTCGTATAACGAAATGTGATGAAAGCTATACCCATAATAATAAGTGCAAATAGACTTTCTCTGACATATCACAGTAGTGATGGATCGACAATTTTGAAAAATCTCAAGTACTCATAGCCAAATATAACGCAAACGGCAGTAATAAATGTGACAAATTCATCGTGTTTATACGAGATGAATGAGATCACGAGAAGCAATATCAGCATATTCAGCCAAAAACTTTGAGGATCAATGTAGAGGTAGTAGAATGTATACAGCGTTCCGCCTGCTACTGCACATAATGACGTGAGTAAAATGAGGACGAAGGTGTATCGAGCGGTGTACGTTCAGAGCGCTTTGAGAATTGTTTCATTTTCTCCTCGTCCTTTTAATAAGGTATATAGGTATGTTTTTTTGAATCATCGCAAGAGTGATAGGAGAAGTATGCAGACTATCCCTGCCATGCTGAGGTAGGAGCTTAGCGAGTTGAGGTGTATGTTTGCTGTGAAGGTTCTATTGATACCTGAGATGCCAAAACTTCCTCCGGTGAGTGATTGTCGGTTGATAGCAAGCTGAAACATAAGCATATAAAGCGCTAGTGTTCAGACAACAAAATATACTTGAGATAGGCGTCTCGAAAGATACAGCACAAGTATCGTAAAGACAATGGATCATAGCCATGCTATTAGGCTGGTTGAGAGCATTCCTAGTCAGTAGCGCGTGTTGAGAATCGCTGCGGTATAGCTGGCAAAGAGAACGATACCTACGTACGAAAAATCTATACTTAGTCTGAGTTTTAGGAAAAATTTGAATCCTGTACTGAGAATATAAAAGATGATACTTGTGATGAGGAGATGATATACAAATGCTATACTCATTAGATACTTCTTTGTCTGAAGCTAAAAAGTCATTCAGGCTTGAGGAGGAGGAGTATCAGGAGAAGTAATAAGATAAGCGCTTCTTTGTACCCTAGTGGAAGTCACCAAACAATGAAAAGTACATATTCTAGTATGACGTAGAGAAGTGCTCCTACGTAGATATATTGTCTTTTTGCGATTCACACGAGTATCATGATGCCTAAGCCCTTGATCATATAGAATAAGTGATCGCTAGGTCTTATGGCTCATTGCTGTGCTATGGCTATGGATAACGCTATACTGAGAAAGAAAAAACATGAGAAGAGGGTGTGTAAGAGAAAAGGTGTACGAATACCTAGGGCGCAAATTGCTGAGGTGTTGCTATATATGCCTTGTCGTACTATTCACAGATAACTTTTTTTGAAAATATAGCGTATGAGGAGGTGCATGCTTAGAAGTATGATTGCGAGTCGGATTCGTGAAATGGGCATGCTATCTAGACTAGCAGGTGAAGACCCATAGATGATTTGTGTGCTATTTTCAACTAAGATGCTGCATCCTAGCGTAAAAATAAATCAAAAGAGGTCTCTTTGTTTTTCGTTTTTGAAGTAATGTAAGATGCTATAATTTACGAGTCGATGCAGGAGAAATGCTCCTACGATAATACCCATATGTTGTGGCGATCGTCAGTTACGTACCCAGCTGCTTATGGCGTATGTTGCTAGGATCATGAAGCTTCACGTAGCAAGATTTAGATATTTTGCGTATGCGAAATATCAACTAAGTATGAAAGCAATAGTTCAGTACACAAGTGTATTGAAAAGTACGTAGGAAAGCATGTGTGCCAGAAGGTAAGAGATTGCTTGGGGTTATTTATTCTACTGTTGCAACTTTCCCGTTTTTTACCTGGGTGATGATATAATTTATGCCCACCGCGGTGCGTCTCTCGTCGAAGTAATATGGTCAGAAAATGCCAGATCTTCTTTGTTGTTTGAAGTTGTCGAAATATGCTTTGAGACTATCTGATGTTGTATTTCATGCTTTGATGCCATCAATAATCGCTTGAATTAACTCTATTTCGAGTACGACGTAGTTCTTGTCTGATTTTATTTTGTATTTTTCGTCGAATGCGTTGATGATGTCTATGTTTGTGCCTACTTTTGTAAGATCTGCTGCGTTGTAGCTATAGAGACCTTCCATCTTGTTGCCGAGTGCTTCTTTGGCAGCAGCAGAATCTATTCAGACAGCGAAGAAGATTTTATCTTTGAAAGAATCTCGTAAGTCGTTGTCTATAAGCGCTTTTGCTATGCTTATAAATGTACTGTCAGACTGGTTTATTACAACAATAAATTCTATATCACTTGTTTTGCTTGCAATATTTTTTGCAATAATATTAAAATCTTTTTCATCGGAATTGAAGGTGGTGTTGTAAGCAATTTCTCCTGTATATTCTGTTTTGAATGCGTTTGCCATGCCTTGTGCAAAGTCGGTATTTTCAGCTATCAGTGCGATTTTGTTTGCGCGTGCTGCTACGAACTTTGAGACGTATGTGGTGGCAATTGCGTCATCATAATATCTGTAGACATAGTCTCAGATCTTGGAGATGTCGGGAGCGGATGAAACAGCTGATACCATAAATGTTTTTGCGTCTTGTGCTATTTTTCATGCGCCTAGTGTTTCAGATGAACATGCTCATCCATAAATCATTGCTACACGATCTACATTGATAAGTTTCTGTGCTGCAGCGGTAGCGTCTTTGCCTCCACACTTGCCATCTTCTACGATGACGTCAATCTTGTATGCTTTTTGGGACGCATTAAATTCATCTGTGTAATGTTTGACGACGTTTACGTAATCTTCTCCATATGAAGCAGCAGGTCATGAGATAGGTGCTATGACGCCGAGTTTAACGACAACTGGTGTAGTTTCTTTTTGGTTATTTTGTGATGCTGCGTCTCATTGTTTGGGAGTGCATCATCGGAGAAGGAGTGAGACTCCGAGCAATACAGCAGCTACGAGTAGCATGCGGATAACGTTTCGTACGTGTATGAAAATGTTCATCAATATCTACAAGAGAGATAAAATATGTTGTCATGCATATCCTAACATCTCTCTAAGTCAATACTTCTGCCTCATATAATGTAGTAGATTATTTTCTACATACTTGACATTACTTTTTTATGAATTTTAAAATATCCTCTTTCTCTTTAAGTATCGAGCGGATGTGTGTGTTTTTACTTTTTATATGGTGAAATATTGTAAGCGCGCCATGTTTCTAAGAGTTCTTTGGCTACTTCTTGCCCTGATATATATCAAAACCCCTGACTGTCGTACGTGTGTTTTGGTGGTGAAGGGAGCTGTCGTGCGAGTAAATAGTCTTTGTTGTTGTACGTTGTAGTGGCTAGTTGGTATAAGATGCCTTCTGCGCTTACATAGAATCATAGGGGAGTTACCTTGTATATATCGTGTTGTTGCCGTGTGATAGCTAAAAGATCAGATATAGGAGCAGTGTGCTCTGTATTACTAGCTGCTTTGTATGCGGATAAGTATCTCCCGTAAGGGATTGTAGTATATCCAAATTTTTTGAATACAGGCTCCAGCTTTCCCATGAGAATAGTGTCGATGAGATGATTATCGATCGGCTCATAGGGATTGATGAATGCGGGTGTATTTAGGAGATTTTGGCTTTTCCCTATTCGTGCGATATAATTACGCAGTAGAAGTTTGAAATCCTCTTGTTCGTAGCTAGAAATACTACTATCTATGTAACGGAAAAAGATAGCATTTGCTAATGTTTCTATGCCGGGATATCTTCTATAGAAGTAGTCTTCGGCAACAGCTTCTCAGAGGTCTTCCGTGAATACCTTTGGTCCCTTATCGTCGTCAGGATGGGAACTTCCAACAATAATTCTCTCTCCCTTTTGTGTGACTATGCCTATATCTGCAAATGTTCAAAACTTCCCTAAATTACCCACATTCTCGACCGGATGAAAAGCGTTTGCTTCTGGAGTATCTGTTGTTTCCTCATCTGTTTGCGATCCTTCATCATCACTGTCGCTATCATTTCTTTTCTTTCATTTTTTGTAGTGCGTGTATTGTCGTGTATCTTCACGTAAGACAGCGTGAACTAATGTATTAAATAATATGTCTTCGTAAGGGGCTCGTTGTTCGTACGGACGTGGTGAAAATCATTTCGCAACGAGATATGTGGCGTGATGATCAAAAAATGTTTTGATGTGGTCTTGATATTGGAGTGTCCGTGGCGTATCTCCTAAATTGAGATCGGGGTGAGTGGTAAGAAGATCACTTAAAATCATGAGCGTAAGTTCTTGCTCTGGGATGTCTCCTTCTCCATACTCTGCATAAAGTTTTTGTGCATAGTAGGTGACGAGAGGTAATATCTGTTCTTTGCTAATATTCAGGTTGGTGTGTGTCGGTCTTTGATTGAGAAAAAATGTAATATCAGCTTTTTGAAGGGCTTCGTCAATCATGCGATCTAGTTGTGCCTGTAGTTTCTGTTTGTTTTTATGGTCCTCCCGCGTTGTTATGCCCAAGACAGTAGTAAGCGTGATAGTTGTTGAAAGTATAATTGCAAGGAGAGTCCTTGTGGCGCTATTTTTTGCAGCTATTTTAGTAAGGTAAGTGCCGTATTTGATATTGTCAAAATAGAGCGCCTTGAAGGGAGTGTTGGAGGGCGTATGTAATTCTGCCCGTTTAGAAAATGCGTTGAGTTCAGGAATATCTTTGTACGTATTTTTGAAGAGAAGATTACGTATAATTCCATCAAATGCCTCCTGTCTTTTCATGCCTCCGTGGATGGATATGCCATTGAGGTAGTCTGTTATACGTAATGCAACTTCAACAAGGGCATAATAATCTGATTTGTGAGCTCATATTTGATTGCTGAGTAGTGCGTGTTGCGTTGTCTTTGTTCTTTGAAGATCGTCAAAAAATTTAGGATATTTTTTTGAGCATCGATAGAGATATTTTAGGATGTCTGTGCTATTGACTGTGTCTGGGAGAGTGGGGCAAGCTGTCGTATCAAGTCATGTAATGCTGTCTTGAGAATCGTTGTCCTGTAAAAGCGAAAATACCTCGGGATGAATCGTACTCACATCAATGAAATCTATGCGTGAGCTGTACTTTGGAAAATGCTTTCTGATGAGTTTGTGTAGGAGAGCTATTTGTTCGTTGATGGGGAGTATCATGCTTTTGGAAACATCATCTAGTAGATATTCCGCCATTTGTGTTCGGAGTACGATGGAGATACGATCTGAAGGAGATTTGAGATAGGGAATAAGGCTTTCAATGAGCCCCTTCATCATGTCGGTTGTATACAAGTTGTTATTTTCTCTAGTCATTTTCCCTATATGAATGCGACATGTTGCTGGGTCTAGATGGAAGTGCTCAAGTTCATTTCACTGGGCAGGAAAAATGCTCAACAGCCCTTTTGGGGCGGGTACGTGCAACTTTTCACTCAACGTTTTGAGGCGCTCTGCTCCTGTTTGAAGACCAGATGAGAATCTTTTACTTAGTGACATGTCTGTGATGTAGTTTCCAAATATATTCAAACATGCTTTTGAGGCAGCCATGGAGCGTTGGACTTGTGATGATTAGTCAGGAGAGCTCTTTGGTTTCATACATGAGAATGGCTACTTTTGCTTTCCCAAACAGCACGATCTCATTGGCAAATTCAAAGAGAGGGTCATGAATTATAATAGATTCGTGATGATCATGGTTGTATGCCGCATAGTCAGAGTTGATATTGGCAATAATTGCTTTGGTCTTTGTCGGGCATTGTAATCTTCGCGGCACAAACTCATTCATGAGATAACTATGGAGTGCCGGATCCATCGTAGATGTCCCGACAAACGTGAGAAATGGCTCGTTTTTTTGCATGTCTTTGGAGCCATTGATGATATTTTGGTAGACAACCTTGAGTCATTCAAGTCCTTCATAGAGCTGTGTTTGGACTTTGCTGTCGATGGTGTTTGCCATGGCAAGAAGCTCGGGAAGGTGGCGTTTGAGGTGCTCAGTTTTTTGTTCTGAGGAGTGAAGAAGTTCTTCGGGGTGAATACAACTATAAAGCGTATGATGTTGATGCATATGAGCTTTGACAAACCCTTTTTTGTGAAGATTTTTCATGATTGAGTGGATGGTTACTCTATTTTTCTGGAGAATTCTAGCCACGGTGCTGCAAGGAGCGGTTCATACCTGCAAAAGAGCCAGATAGACTTTAGATTCCTGTGTAGTAAGTCATTGTTGGGCGAGTACGTCAGTAAGCATAATGACAACATGACGAATAAATGCTTTTTCCCATTATATATACTTTGTTTGGGAAGTAAAATATTTGTGATTTCGTACCCGCGCTCTGTTTCTCGGGTATAGACGATGAGAGTTGAAAAATATATGAGTTTACGTATGGAATGGGGGTTTATATGGGGGAGGGTGATGAGTCCAAGGCTATGTCTGGTGTATATGACTCATGATTGAGTGGTGAGTCAGTATTGTGGTATAGGTGCTCTTGCACAAACTTTTTTAGGCGCAATAGAAGAGATTAGATGAAATGGCTATAGTGTTGATATGTATTTGGTAGGAGTTGATGTAGAAGGGACATCATTAGGATATAATGATGGTCTACGTGTGAAAAACATACAAAAACTGAAAACACTTGGTGGGAAACTTTATTTGGTGGACAATAATAGCGACAAAAAATGCCAGTATGGTAATAAGAATAATTGGTGTGCGGCTTCTCAAAACTGAGCGCAATTTGTCGATGCGTTAATTTCTGAACAGTATGATACGTACGACCTTTTTGTTGTGTTTTGTGTTGATACTCCTTTTTTACACGTACCTCTTTATTCGAATTACTTTGAAAAGGATCCAAAAGTTGTCTTTGCTGTTACCTTGCATAGTACAGCAGATATTCACAAATTATATGATGTGGACGTTGAGAGAAAGTTATATGAAATGAATGCGTTGTGAGTATATATCGCGGCGTGAAATGTTGTACTTGCGGAAACGAGTAAATTTTTATGACAAAATCTTGTACATCTTTATGATGTTTCTCACGATACATTAGTGCCGTTACATTCATGAGTGCTGCCATATTCTCTGAAATATACTGAAATTTCACAGTCTGATATTGAAGCAAAGTTGCTTATGTATGGAATAGATACTAGCAAACCTATTTGTTTTAGTATGTGAAGGGCTGAGGTGTATAAGTGATTTGACATTTTGATCCATGCGTGTGAACTGTTGATGAAGCAGGACTTTAATATTTGTCTTGTGCTTTTGTGCTCTCCGTATACGGCAGATGATGCGGTACTAAGCAAGATTAAAATGCTTCTCCAACAATCATGACTTACATATGTATTGATTGATCATGTAGATTTTGAGCTTCCAAAGTATATTTGTCAGTGGCATAATACGAAAATCGTTGCACAAATCTCCTTGAAAGAGCCGTTTGGATTAATTCCGGAGGATGTGAGGTGTCGGGCAAGGAATTGAGGCCCAATAATACTCGCTTCATCCAGAGATGGATATCTTGAACAGATAACGGATGGTTATGATGGTTTTTTGACTATCCCTGAGTCATCTTGTGTAGCTAAGAAGATGTGAACCATTCTAAGTTTAGCTGAGACTACGTTATCTGGAATTAGAAAAAATGGATTTATAAGGGCGTGTGTTTCATATGATTATGCAAAGAATTTAAAGGTGTTTTTAGATTACTGTCTATCTCGTTATGCCTAACCCGCCCACTTACTTCAAACTTAATAAGCAAATAGGGGATGTTGAGAAGTTGTTTGCAGTGTTGCAACAGCAGGAAGCCGCTTTTTTAGAGGAAACGAGGACAACATATGACTTTTATCATATAACGGGGCGCCAGGATACGTATGCACGCATAGAGACCCAAGAAATAAGCGCAGTGGTCCAGAGATTGTATATGACGATCAAAAAAGATAAAGAGATCTATGCGGATATTTGCCCAACAGGTGTATATTTTAGAGATGAGGGAACGTTGCAGATTACTAGTAAAACCGAAGGGGAGGGGATGCTATCTGTGCTGTGATATCTGTATACGCATAGCAAAATAAGGGTTAGTCTCCTATTTATATACGAAAATATCGATATTCACGTGCATTTACGGTATGATGAGACCTGAAAAACGTATATAGAGTGAAGAATTGAGCTCGCAAGTTTGGAAAATGATACTGTAGAGCCGTTTTTTGATCGTTTGGATGAGAATTTAAAAGGATAGTTTGCCTTCAAGCACATGCAATTGTCTTATTGACATATATTTATATATATGTATAATTCGCACATGTATATTTCGTTGTGTAAGCAATGGCATTTTATTGTATTTTCTGATCCTCATGTTACCAGCAAACAATCCTCAGGTTTGATCTACCACGGAAGTTATTGATAGCGTCTTACCGTTGAGAGAGGGCAAGCTGCCCAGCAAAATATATGATTTGAAAGGAGCTCTATTGAGTTTGCTTGAAGTAGGGGAGTGACGAAAGAAAAAGCTTGCTGTTCCTCGTGAGGCTTGAGAGCAGGATGAGGTTGTAGAAAGACAATTGTCAGAGTTGCTAACGGTATATATGAGGCTTGTAGATACGACTGTTGGTCAGTTGGGGCGCGAGAATGTGGCGAATAAAACAGATAGACGCACGGGTACGAAGCAATGAATGATAGATGTTAGTGGAACATCCGTGGAAGGTGTGAATTTGCGTACATTTGCTGAACAACAATTGCAGTGGCTACGTCGTGAGTTAGCTCTTTTGGATCAGGGCTATGCTGAACTTGATAGATGGCCAGGGCGTGAGAGAGATAATGAAATTAGTACGGTTACATTGCAGGTTAACGAGATGAGACAAGAGTTTGTATTAGCACTTACGGATATGCTGGGTAGATTGATAAACGTTGATCCAGCTTCACTTCCTGGGAAAAGAAATGCTATCCGTAGTCTTGTAAATCTACTCCAAAAATATCATGGCGATTGAAATGATGTATTGATAGTTGAGGGATTGGCCGCGTTAAGATCTTGAGTGGCTGAGAAACGTCTAATGAGGTGAATATGAGGAGACCAGTCATGAAGTGCTCAAGACTGGTATGTGGGATGTAGAAACCTTTTTGCCTATACGATGAATGTTCTCTATGCAGAGACAGAGGTGGCAAATGATGAGGTGACAACAACCAAAAGACCTTGTTTTACACAATTTGATAGACATCATCTTCACAATAGGGCTGTAATAAGTGATTTTGACCGATTTTTCTATGTGCAGAGAGATATTTCTGGCCAGGTAATTGATGTATATGTCCAGAAAAAAGGTCTTTATACCGCTGATAGCGGTAATGTGTACGAGTATGGCATCACGTATGCCTATCCTGCAGTGATGTGGCGCCAAAATCCTGACTTTGTGAATAATCCAACTGCTCCTTTGGGGAATGCTCAGTATTTTATTATCGCTTATGATGCACTAGGTAGACCTATTCCTCAGTATACAATTGATCCTGCTGATCCACAGGAGGTTGACAATAGACCCTTTGAGACGTATAGAGAAGCTGTGGAGGATATAGTGCTAGATACATGTAGAGCATGGGAGCGTGAAAGAGAAGAAGCAAGACTACAAGCAAAACTGAGGGAGGGAGACGAAACAGAATAATATAACGCATGCTTTTTATAGTTTTACGTATAGTGATAACATGTATTCTCCAGTACCTGGTGTATGATTTACAAAAGGAGCTATAGACTCACTTGATGTGGGCTCACTGCGTGAGGGCAAACTTTCTCCTCGCTATAGTGGCTCTCATGCTGAGTTGGCAGCTGTTTTGGATGTGACAGATATATCTAGTAGAAGGGAGGAGAGGCGTGCAAATGTGTTGGGATCTTTTCTAGATCCTGTGGGAGAACAGGACGAATATGTGAGTGAGACATTGTCTGCGGTGATGGATACATATTTTGCATGTCTTGATATAGTGACGAAACAGGTAGCAAAAGATGATGGATGGAAAAGAAAATATGCTCCAGTTCCATGACAACCACAAATACGTCCTACGCCTAAGCAGTTTGCTGAGCAGCAACTTCTTTGGTTACATCATCAGCTATCTTTATTGGATGCTTGATATCCTGCGAGCGTGGGGGACAAAACGAATACGCATCCTAAGATAGTGACGGTTCGTTTGAGTGATGATAGGAAAGTATTGCTGGATACGCTGCGCTCGACCTTGGCGGATGTTGTTGCATATATGCGTGGTGAACTAGACTTTGAGCATATAAGTCAGTCTTTGTTGCGTCTTTCTGCTTCGATGAGAGAGCTTGGTGGAAGTCAAAGTGAACATTATGTGAACGGTGCGTATTCTTGTCTTGGATCTGGTACTCCTAGAGATATGTTTGCAGGCGTGCAGTATCTAGTAAGCTATGCGTTACAGCTTGTGTATGTGGAGAGTGAGACGATTGATACCGTGATCCATGAGAAGACAACAAAAACACCTTTGCGTCATGCATTTATGAGAAGACCAGGGGAAGAGGAGAATCATGAGAATGATGTTACATACTCTCTATGTGTCGATAAGAAATCGGATGGGACTGTAGATCGTGTCTATGCACAGCGCCAGGGTATCTATGTGTGAGTTGAAGGGTATGTGTTTGTGTATACAATTCAGGATGAATATATGGAAGCAGAGCGAAAAGACTCACTAGATCGTGTGGAACATCCTCATGGTTTCCCTATGGGTAATGTATATGTATGATACGTGGATGTATATACGCCAGACGGTCAAAGAGTAGAGTCAGGAAAAGTAATGATTGGCCAAGCTTCTGAGAGGTATGAGGACTTTGAGTGAAGAATTACTACAAAATGTGATCGTTATGAGAAGACTATGATGCGATAGCTTCTACTTTCATACATATGCATCTACAACTCATGTACCTATGGATATACTCTGGAGATGGTTTTTTGTGTCAAAGCGGAAATCTAGGGCAGCAGCTCGTCATTGTTTGGTGGCTTCACTAAATCACTGATCCATGAGGAAATTTCAGACACTATAGATGATGGGTTTTTTGTGGTATCGTTCTATGTCTTGTGGGACATGTGGATGTGATCAGATAATGGCTGTCGCACCACAGTCTATGAGTTGTTTTGCTCGTTGTTGTTGCTGCGCGCTGTGTAGCGGCTGATATTCATCTCATCGATGAGGAAAGATAAGAATGGCGTTGGTATTGTCGGCATAATTTTTGATTGTTTCGCAGTATCTAGGCATGAGTGACGAGGGCGTTATGGTAAGGTCAATGCCGATGAGGGCATATGAGATGCCGCGAATTGATCATGTAGTGACCGTCCAATCCTCAAATTTTCCACCCATGTATGAAAGCAATCCAAATCATCTAATACCTGCGTTCGACAGATGTTTTTTTGTTTCTTGTGCTGCTTCTCGTCATCCATCAAATGTGTGATTGTTGGCGCGCGTGAGATGCGTAAATCCAATGCGTTTGAGATAGGGGAGAATCTCTGGTGTAGAGCAGAAACGAGGATTTTTCTGAGAGGGGATACAGGATGTTTTTTTGGTGACGATGGGTGTTTCAAGATTTCCTACAACGAGGTCACTCCCAAAAAACATCCTGTGTATGTGCGACTCGGGAGGATTTTTCGCTTTTCATTCTTGGTAGTAACGTGCAAAATAAGCGGTGAGCAGAGCCGGATTTGAGAGTCTGCTTTTGACGGCTCTGTCGTAGATGATGTCGCCTACGACCGTGAGTGTAAATCCTCTTTCGGGGAGTGTGGAAGATGCACTAGGCGCAACAAACGATATGACATTTCTAGAGGTGTTTCCATATCATTGTTCACGGTTTAGGATAAGTGAACTACTATCTCTTCGTAGGAGGCGAGGTAGGAGCTTAGCATCTTTTGCAAGATATGTAACGGTATATAGACATGCAGGGCAGTCTACCTCAAGTTTACTAAAAGCAGTTCGGCCCGATGCTTGGGATGCGTGGCCTAGTGTATAGAGACTGGTGCGATCGTGAAGCGCAGCGAGTGGCTCCTGGACATAGTGACTCCAGTCTACAGATGCTATCACGAGTGTATTAGGATGTTTTTTGAGAAATGGTTGTAGTGTGGCATACGCTAGTTTGGCGGAGGATCATGATCTTGGCGTGAGTACAATAGGAAGTACTTTCGCTTTTGGAAAATATGTTTTTATGAAGGTGAGATGCTCTCAGAGTCAATGTTCTTTGGTGGTGGCAAGTGATGAACCATTGTCAGATGAGAGATTTTTGGATGTACTGTTTTTGGGTGATCGCGTTGTGAAGAGGTCGTCGGTAGTAAGTTTTGGATATTTGCCATCTCCTGTTCCTCGTCCGTGTGGAGGTGATCGTTGAGCAAGATTAACACATGCAGCTGGCTGTGAGGGAGATGATGCGCTCGTATAACAGAGTGTTTTGAAGCGATCATCTATGGTTTCTGCTTGTCTTTTGCCGAGTCCGAAATGATTTGGTGAGATGAGAACGATGTATGTCGGTGTTTTTTCCTCTTCGGTATATGCATCGAGAATGGCTTTGTATGTTTGCTGAATACGTTCTTGGGCAATCATAAAATGGGGGAGGACGATGATGTGTGGAATGTGTGACTGTATTCATCAACGATCTTGTCAGAAATCTTGGCTTCCTACTCATCCTGATTCTGCTGCTGATCACCATGCGAGTGATGACGTACGCAAAATAATGACAAGCAAAAGTGTCCCACACAAAATTCGTAGAAGACGTGTACGTCGTATCATGAGTCACATCATGTTATCTTATCATAAGATCCACAAAGGGGAGGCTCATGATCTCTTTGGATGCTCCAGCTCATGGTGTTGAACCATCACTACTTGGATCATAAGCTGCTTGTCGTTCTTCGTCGGTATATCTTCATTTCTCTATAGGGACGGGCGTTCCATAGAACTCATAATGCGAGAATATTGGTCATGTTACGACTCTTTTGCCGTTTGCATCGTCAATCATCAATACCAAGAGGTAAGGTCTACCTGTTGCTTCGTAGAGTGGTCATTTGAGTCCAGATGTGAAGATGTCTGCAATAAGGCTTCATCTTTGCTCTTTTTCGATAGGCAGTCCAATGACTTTTTCGGGAATGGTGAGTTCATTAAGCTTTTGGTCAGAGAGTCTGAGTTGTTCAAATTCTTCATCGGAGATTTTTTCATTGTTTGCTTGCTTGAGTGCGATGCCTTTAACGAATGTTATATAGTCAGAAAATTTGCTGAGAAGTGGATTGTGGAAAAATTCGTCAGTATCCTGGGTGAGCGTGAGGAGATTGTTCATGAGGTCGATATTTGGCTCTACATATCCTTTGGCTATGGGAAGATCTGGAGGTGTTACTTCGATGTTGCATGTGCCTCCTCATCCTCAAAGTTCTGCATATGCCTGCTTGACATAGAGGAGTGTGTCGTGCTTGAGCTCAGTGTAACTGCCAAGATATGTTACGAGTTGCTTTGTCTGGTAAAGCGCGTCTTCAAGAAAGTATGGAATATTTTGGTATGTTGGTGTAAATACTGTAGCAAGCATACCAAGCCAGCGATGATAAATGGTCCCTGAGAGTGCTTCTACAAAAGCTGCTAGTTGTGGACGCGTGCTAGATTTTAGATTTGGATATGCTTTGATATGTTCTGTGCGAATATCATATTCGTCGGCGTGTTTATTCATCCAGAGTTCTACGTAGCGTTCTGCAACGGGTAGCTCGAGAAGATTGTCTGCTACGATGAGTGCTGTCTGTACATCGGGTTTGTCACTGCTTTCTGTCTCAGCGGATCATGCGGTGAATTTATCAAATAGTCGGCTATCTACCGTAAATTTTTCTCCAAACATGACGAGACCGTTGGTAAGGAGATGTGCTTTGTCTTCTGTGAGAGCCCTTCTTTCCGCTGTTTGGTATGAGGTACTGATAATTTTTTGCTGGAAGAGTGCTAGGAGTTCATCTCTAAACTTTTCGTCAGCGGATGCAGAGATAATTGCTTGAGGTGAAGATAAGTTTTTATCTTTGAGAAATTTTTGGAGCAGAGTAATCGTCATATCGTCGTCGCTTCAGATGAGACGTTTGATGGCGTCGTTCATGTTTTCAAGGATAACTAGCTGATCTGCTGGGATAGTATGCGCCATGATCAGCGCGGTAGCAGCTCCTTTTGCGTCAGCTACGTACATTTTTTCTCTCATGAGCCATTTAGCTCCCATAAAATATGTCTTGAGAAGAGAGTCATTGGTGTAGTGAGACCTTGGGGTGAACTGTGTATAGTCTTGTTTGATGATCTCCATAGGCTCTGGTGGTGTAGGCATAATGAGCGCAAAGAGTGGATCAGGATATTTCATTTCCTTAGCAGCAAGGATGAGTTGGATTGACTCGGTTGCTGCTTTTTTGTAGTTTTCGGGTAGTTTTGAGAAATTTTTGGTTGCTTGCTCTTGGATGAGCGCATTGATTTGCTCGTCAGTGAGGTCATTAAACTCGGGGTTGGTGGATTTTTGTTTGTCGATCTGCGCAAAAATATCTTCCTGACTCGGCAAAAGAGAGGCTTCTATAGCCCGATAACTTGCTAAATATCCATAGATATGTTTTTCGTCTGGAGATGATGCTTTGTTGAGGAGATCGAGATAGTGGTCTGCAAGCTGGATGCTTACCTGTGCAAATTGTGGTCTGAGTGTTTTCTCTTCGTATGCGATAAGTGAATTTTCGAAAAGCTTGTGATAGACATGTAAGAGCATATCTGTGGTAATGTAGACGGTATTGTAAGGATACCTTCTAAATAATTCTGTAGGATGTCCTCAGATTCTTTGGAGTACTCTAGCCCATTCTTCAGTAAAATTGTACTGTACGGGAAGTACACTAAGTTCTTTGGTGTAGTCTACTTTTGGTGAAATGAGCCCGGGACGCATGTCACCTTGATAAAATTTTTCTGTTGGCTGTAGTGCTATTCGTCCATGTTCTACGAAAAAATCTTGTTGGGCTTTGGTAAGCGGCATTATAAGTCATGTGCCTTTGTAAGTGTCCGTAAGCTTGAGAGACATTCACTGTTTGAGTTGGTTGGTGGGTATGCTTTTGAGTACGGTTGGTTGTTCTCATGCAAAAGTATCCGCATTGACGAAATCTACTGTTTTGCATTCAGCGTCTTTGAAGTAACTTATATCCTCAGGTGTGCCTTGGTAGACGTAGTCGATGGTCCATGGCTGTGTATATCATGCGCTGAGAGAGTCTCGATTGGCCATATCTTCGAGCTTTGGACGTTGCATTTTCCGTGTATAGCGAGCTTCTTCACTTACCTCTGGTATACCTAGTATTCCACCTGAGCTTGTGGTTCAGGCAGTATTTTGTGCTCAAGACAGAGCCGTTGGGGTGGGTGTGTCTGTTGATGAGGGTGATGTTCTCTGGCAGCCGGTAAGCGTGACTGCTAAAATAATTCAAAATATTATGCCAAATACACGTGTACCTAGGTGTTGTAATAGAATGTTGTGATGTACTACCTTCATGCCGTATGAACGAAAGATAAAAGAGACAATAATCCTCTAGCGTATGCTGTTTTTACTTAGAATTGCAATCGTAATTGCAGATGTGCAACATATCAGTATAGAGATACTGACGACAGATACTGACAACAGATACTAGTGTTTAGAAATTTTGTGAAGATGGTATGTATAAACGTCTTGTAAATATATGACATCTCGTCATGCAGCAGGTAACATCACATAGGATGCATACGTTTTTTCGTGTAGGTGTTATGTTGATCTGTGCATACTTTGTCTATTTATTTGTCCAACATCAGGAGATTGATTTGCAACAGGTACGCACGGTTCTTCTTACTAGCAATTTGCGTGCGATGGGATTTTGATTGCTGTTCGTGGCAGTATGACTGGCATGTCAAGCTATGATGTATGTGATGAGTTTCCGTGCATTATGATTGGTATTACCGTTTTGGGAGGGTATGAGGCTTTTTTTGAAACGTAATTTTGTGAGCGCGTTTTTGCCGTGAGGGAGTATTACCAATATGTTTTTCTTTACTAAACGCTTGGAGACAAGATATGGCTTTTCCAAACTGTCGCTTTATACGGCATCGTCTTTGTTTACCATTGCAGCGTATGTCGCTATCCCTCTTATTGCATTGCCGATGATTGGGATATTGGTCGCTAGCGATGAGTCTGTAGAATGAGTTGTTTGACCAATACTGACGGTGATTGTCTGTATCTCCATAGTCATCGCTGCGATTATATGGATCGGCAATCAGCAGCAGCCGAGCGCGTTTTTGCAAAGGCATCTGCCAGTACTGGCAGATGCCTTTGCTCATCTGCGCCAACAACGCATTGAGCGCAAATATGTGCGATGGACTATCGCATGTTCTGTTCTTGTGGATGCGATAGGCATCGTTCATATGTATGCTGCGCTCCGAGCACTTGGCGCAGAGGCGACGATGTATATAGCGAGCGTGGGATATCTGATTTCTATTACGTTACACGTCTCGTCGCCATTTTTGCGTGGTGCAGGAGCAATTGAATTATTGATGACATACTTTCTTTCATCTCATGGAATAGCTCCTGTACAGGCGGTGTCGGTTGCGTTTTTGTTTCGTTTTTTCCAGTTCTGGTTACCGCTTATTGCGGGAATGACAACATTTGTATTTGCCAAAAATACTTTCTGGCTTAGAGTTTTCCCTCCTGTATTGATGTTTGTGCTGGGTATCTCTACTATGATAGGGTCACTTGTACCAGCGCGATGATGATATTTGTATATCTTCTCATCGTTTTTCCCTCGAGAAATATCTAGCCTTGGTAATATAGCAGTCATCGTGTTGTGATGAGCGGTTCTGATTCTAGGATTTTCGTTGCTTAGATGAACGAGACAGGCTTGGCGATGAGCAATTGCTGTAGTCGTAGTAACGCTGCTGGGCCAATTGCTCCGTGGTTGACACGTTTTGGAGATGCTGCTGTCATTGGTTACGTTGGTGGTTCTGATTCTGGATCGTCACAACTATACATTATCTGCATCTGCATGATTTTTGTCGTGAGGACTTACCAAGGCATTGTTATTGATTTGATTGAGATGATCATTGCATACGGATGTGTCTCCATGAGCTGCTCAAGAACTTGCCAAAAGTATTGTGGATGTGTATGGAAAGACGCATCTTGATTACTTCAAAACCTATCACGACAAACAATACTTTTTTAATGCGTCGCAGACATGATTTATCTCCTACAAGAGAGCACAAGGGTATGCGTTTGTTTTGGGAATGCCGGTTGTTCCGACCGAGGCAGATTGTTTGCCGTTGATTGAAGAGTTTCATGCCCGAGCATCCAGAAAGAATATCAAAATTGCCTACTATAGAGTAGACTCGGAGGGTGCTGCGTTGTTGTGATTATTAGGCAAAAAAAGTCTTTTTATCTGACAAGATGCATTTCTGGATTTGGAAACATTTTCTCTTGAGTGAAGACCTAAGCGAGAGCTCAGGGGTGCAATCAAAAAATTCACACAGTTGTGATACACATTTCATGTCGCACAACCGCCTCATGCAGATGTATTTCTGGGCGAGCTTGAAGCGGTCTCAGATGCTTGGCTGTCGTGACTTAAAAGAAAAGAATTAGCCTTCTCTCAGGGCGTTTTTCTGCCTACAGAACTGGCAGAGCATACTATTTGTTATGTGCGTGATGCGTATGGGGAGATGCATGCATTTGTGGATCTGGTTCCAGATCCCGTGGTTCACGAGGCAAACTATGACTTGATGCGTCACAAAATTGTATGAGTGCCCAATGGTTTGATGAACTACTTGCTTACCGAGATGTTTTTGCGGCTCAAAAATCAATGATACGAGCGTGTGTGTATGGGAATGGTTCCTCTTGCATGAATAGATACGCCAACATCTCCAGGCCATTATGCGCTCAAACTTATCTATCAGTACCTCAACAGAATACATCGTTATAAGTGACTTAGATCGTTCAAACAAAAATTCTGCCCGGAATGGCAGGATAGATACTTGGTGTATAGCCATGATGTAGATATGGTTGATCTTCCACTGGCATTACGTACAGTGATGAGAAGGTTATAGTTTTTTATTACTTATATTTTGTTGATGCTACAAGATGTATTGCAGATTCTTCGTCCTGAATATATTATTACGGTGTGGTGAACAATATGAATTCTTGCTGCTATTTTTGCAGAGACTTGACTGTTGATAGGCTTGGTTCTCCCTGGTGATTCGTTACTGTTTACAGCAGGTATTATGATATCAGGAGATATTTTGAAAATTGATATACGGCACATGCTTTTACTCAGTATGATAGCCGGTATCGTGGGTGACTTTGTGGGATATATGTTTGGACGTTTTTCGGGGAAAAAGATGGAAACGATGAAAGAAACGTTTTATTACAAACACAAATATTTGACATACGCCAAAGAATTCTACCAAAAATATGATGCATTGGCAGTAGTGTTTGGAAGATTTATTCCGATTGCAAGGACGCTAGTTCCTATGGTTGCAGGTCTTATCAGGATGGACTATCATAAATTTGTCGTATACAATGTTACATGATGTGTGCTCTGGGTCTGACTATTTATGGGAGGAGGATATCTTCTTGGTGAGCAATTTCCTTGGATCAAAGACCATGTCGAACTAATCGCATTGATCATTGTCGTTGTGAGTGTTGCTCCTATGGTTCTAAAAGGTCGACATATGCATAAGAAAAGTAGATAACAGCTTATATTTTACTATATGCTTAGTCGTGTGTAGTTTGTTCAGCGAGCATCTCTGCTGTTTTTTCTCATTTCCTTTTTGGAGTAATAATCGTGATGAGTGTAGGTAAGTAGAGGAGTGTAATGAAAAACGATACGATAAGCCCTCCAATAAACCCGATAGCAAGTGAGCCGAAGACTGCATCTTTGAAGGCGAGAATGATTAGTCCGATAATTGTGACAAGCTTCGTGAGGAAGATAGGTACAAACCTTAGTGCAATACTTCTGCGGAAACTCTCGATAACAGACATGCCTTGTTCATCATGAAGAATCATGAAATCTTCGATATGGATAATCGCCTGATTGACGCCTACACCAAGTACTCCAAAAATACCTAATGCCGCAGGGAATGTGAAATATTTTCCAAGTAGTGCCAAGAGCCAGAATGTACCCCCGATAGACAAGAAGATACTACTCAAAATCGTAATAGGATACTTGAGATTTTTGAAGATAATAATAAGTGTCAAAAACATCAATACTACACCGATTTGAAATGCTGTTCCAAGATCTGTGAAGCTGTCATTTTGTGATGAGACACTATCAGATCGCTGAAACTTAACGTCTTGTGAAGGGTATTTTGCGATAATTTCTTGTACTTTAGCTTGGATCTCTCAGAGTGAGACCTCATTGAATTTGTCAGCCTGAAGTGTCAGCGTTTTTTGACCATTGACTCTTGAGATGGTCTTGATCTCTGGGACGAGTTTTACCTGCTTAACAACTTGATCGAGTGTGATTGCGCCGATTTTGGTGTGGAGGAGATCGTCAGTGGCTTCAAAATAGACAGTCGCTGGGAGAATCTCTTTTCCAAATTCGTTGAAGTCTTTGATTTTGATGCCGGCAGGGTCGTACTCAGAATTTTTGATGCCGACGAGTGCATTCACGATAGAGAGTGTAGAAACATTGAGCTCTTTTGCCTTCTCGGTGTCTATCACGTATTGAAATCTTCCATTGGTATAGTCGAGATTGGTGCTGATATTGTAGACACCATAGAGCTGTTGTACTTCAGGCTCTATTTTGGCAAGATACTCTCAGACTTTGATAAGATCTTCTCCAACAAGTTCAAAACTAATAGGCTTCCCGCTACTCGGTCATCATGATGGTGTGGTGGCTGCGATATCTACAAGCCAAGGATGTGTTCCTTTGAGCTCGTCCTGTATAAAATTTTGTATTTCCTCAGTCAGGTCGTACGATTTGATAACTCTTTCTTTTTCAGGGACGAGCTTGAGTGTAATGGATGCGTAGTTTGATGTGTCTCCGCCACCACCACCAATTCCTTTTTGTAAACCGATATCTACGCCTACCGTCTGTAGCGCAGTACTGTGTTTGCCATACAAGAAGGTGAGTAATTTGTTGCTTACTTCTTGTGTATATGCCTGATTTTGACTGACGGTGGTTCAGGCGGGATATTGCATATTGATCCAGATGTTTGTTGTGTCAGCCTTTCACAAGAAGTCAAACTTAAGTCGTCCAAATGCGAAGAGGAAAAATGAACTAATGAAAAATGCCCAAAATGTGAGAAGCACCATCCATGAAGAAAATTTATTACGATTGAGGCGTACATAAAGATTTCCAAATTGTGCTCACACGCGTTCGAGCCACTGGAGTGCTTTTGGAACCTCGAACTCTGCTTGGAGCTGTGCAGCGGCTTTCGCTGAGGCATCTTTTTCTGCTTTGGTAGCCTCAGGTGTGTTTGCCGTTGTGCTGATATGGTTATCGCTGTGTTGCTGTTGTTGTGCGAGTTGTTTGTTTTTGCGCTCAACGAGTGTGAACATAATTGGTAATCAAATCAGCGAAACTAGCAATGAGAGCGCAAGATTAGTATCGATCACAACAGGAAACGACCTCATAAATTGACCGATCACGCCACTAAGTCCATAAATGATCGGTATAAATATAACGATGGTACACATAGTCCCGCCGAGTACGGCAGTTCCATACGTGGTAAGCGAGAATTCTATTGCTTTCCATACATCTCATTTGTGCTCTTTGAGCCCCGTTACGATACCTTGGGTGACGACAATGAGATTGTCTACCATAATACCAAGGACGAGAATAAGCGAAAATGAGACAATGTTATTGAAGTTATATCACAATGCCTTGAGTAGTGCAAAATTCATGAGATACACGATCATGAATGCAACTAGAATAATCAGTGATGACTTCCACCCCAAAAAAATCAAAATAATCACGAATACAAGCAGAGCGGTCTCCCAGAGGTTTTCCATGAAAAGATTGTAGGTGCGGTCAATAACCTCAGTTTGTGTCTGTGTCTCCACAAAACTTAGATCCGTAAATGATGCACTATAGTCCTTGACTACTTTGGAGAGATCGTCAGTGACTGTTTGTACGTCAAAACCGGGTGCTTTGAAGATGAGGTAAGATATTGCGTTTATAGATCCTGTGCTTGTCATGAGAAACGATTTTTTGGTATCTTGCTTGCTTGAAAGACTGACTTCTCCAAGATCTGAAACAAGGACAGTCTTTCATCATTGTGTAATAAGCGGATAGTTACGAATTTCTTCAAGCAGTTTTGGAATATCGGGAGTATAGGTCGTAATTTCAAATGAGTAGAGATTGTTGTCGACCATTTTTTTGTCTACAGGAAATTTCACGAAAGCACTTCTCAACTGCGCGAGAATAAGACTTACATCAAGATCCATGCTGTTGATCTTTTGAAGATCGAATTGTATTCTGATTTGCTGAGTTGGTTTTCCAACGATCTGTACATCACTAACGCCTTTTACGCTTTTGAGGAGATCTTCGAGCGTTTTCACTTTGTCGTAGAGTACTTCGTTGGTGTACGGACCTGCTACACTAAAGTTATAAAATGCTTGCTGTGAAAAATCTACCTTTCTAATAAGCGGTTCTCTGACATCTTCTGGGAATGAACCATAGACCTGATCTACAGCTGCTTTGATGTCGTTCATGGCGTCACTTTCGTCCTTAGACTCGGGGAATTCAATCGATATACTGCTGAGATTATAGGTACTACTCGAAGTAATCGTTTTGACGAGTTGAATTGTTTTTATTCTTTGTTCGAGTTTATTGGTGATCTGTTCGTCCATAGTTTGTGGATCTGCACCGGGGTAGACGGTTGTTACGGTATAGATAGGAAGATTGATGCTTGGTGTTGCTTCCTTGGTAATGGAAATGAGCGCATCAAGGCCATAGATTGCAGATGCAAACATAAGCACCATAATAATAAGCTTATTCGTTTTTAGAAATTGAATCATCGTGACGGTTGTCGTAGATCTAAATAGTATGTGCGCGTATTTTTCTATAGAGGTTATCTTCCTATAATGTCGCCGCGTGCGATTCCATTTGTGATTTCAATGAGCGTGCCGTTGAGCTGTCAGAGTGTAACAGGTACTTGCTCCCATCTGCCATTACGTTGTACACGCACAAAATTACCTTCGAGTTTTGGAATAATATAAATGATAGGCACAAAAACACGGTTGTCCGAAGGTGTTTGTTCTGAGAGAATGTCTGGTGTTATGAGTGCTAGTGAAAGTTTTTGTCCTTCTACTAGCCTTGTGTCATTGAGCATTGTCTCGTAGATATAATTTTGAGTTGCTGTATCTACATATGGTGCGACACGCTCAATAGAACCACTACCCGTAGTGGTATCGTCAAGCATATATGAAAACTGCGTTTCTGCGGGAAGCAGATCGGGTGAGTAGAATTGCAATGTTACTCCTTCGACGTCCGTTACGCTGATTTGACAGACGGCTGAGTTTGCAGGGACTTTGTTTTGTGAGTCATTTTTTCTTGCTTTGACGATACCATGGACGCCAGCAGTGAGGGTTTCTTCAGAGAGCGTATTGTTGAGGATTTCAATATTTTGTTCAAGAGACAGAAGTTGGTTTTCAAGCTGAGCGAGCTGTATAGCTTGTGTTTGTTTGTTGGCGTTTCTTTGTTGAGCAAGATTTGTTGTTGCAAGCTCGAGGTTGATGATCTGGCTCTGGAGCGTATTCATGTTGGTATCGAAACTGATATCTGATGATGCAAATTTATTGTCCTGGAGACTTTCGAGTGTAGATCTTGTGGTGATGATATTGGACTCTAGTGTATTGAGTTGTGTGTCATAGGCATTTTGAGCTATTATTCCACCGGCATTGCTTCCATCGATACTGTTTTTGTAGGTGGTTGAAAGATTGAGAACATTACTGAATTTTGCTTTGTTGGTTGCGATATCTGTTGCGGAAAATCCTTCTCAAGAAGTCGAAAGATTGAGCACTTCGACGGTTTTTTGGAGTGTATCACTAAGTAGTGCAAGATAGTCACTGAGTTGTGCGTCAGACATGTCTTCAATACGATTTTTTTGAGCAAATGTGCTGGCTGCAAGGTTATACAGTTCGGTTTTTTTGTTGGAGTCTCTTGCTCAGAGGTATGAACTGAGAAGTGTTCTTTGGCTTGCATATGTATCACTAAGTCACAGAAACTGATCAAGTGCATCTGCCGAGTCTAGAGCAAATGTTTTGACTTGTGTTCTTGTGTTGTCGAGTGAGGCTATTGTTTTTTCGTAGTCGGTTTCTCTGGTGTCGAGTAGGTTGTTCCTTGAGGATTCGAGCAGTTGTAGTTGTTCTTCAAGAGAGTTCATTTGGAGATACATATCATCTGCATTGTTGTCTCTTTGTATACTGAGATTGTACATATTGCGCTCCAGAAGTTCTCTTTGTTGCGTATTTGCTGCAATCTGATTTTGGAGGGTAGTATCTTGAATGCCAAAATTTGTACGTGTGGAGGAAATAATGCTTTTGAGGTTGTCTATTTGACGTGAAAGAAATGTGGCTTGTATCTTCGAGTTTTTGACAATTGTATCTGATGTGTCTGGAATAACGTTTGCTATAACCGTATCTGGTGTGACCACGGTTCCTGGTTCACATGCGACGTCTTGGAGGATACCAGCGATGCTCGTATTTACATTTCTGATGCCGCCTGCTATGATTGTGCCATATGCTGTACGTTGGTGACTCTGCGGTACGTCTACCGTATACGTTTCGAGTACTTGTTGATTGTCAGTGCCTCCCGTGAGTGTTGTGCCAGATATAACGCTTGTGTTCGTGCCGGATTGCACTGATCATGAGCCGTTTTCTGACCATGGCATGGTGATGCCACATCATGAAAGGACGAGACTTATAGCTGAAATACTCGTGAGTAGTGCGAAAGATCTCATAGTAGTAGCATGCATAGGATGAAAAATAGTAAGTGTAAAAAAAAGAGAATAGCATAGTTTAGTGCCTTGTCTCGAGTTCGTTATCCAGATAAGTTCTGAGAAGTGCTATATCAGATGATTTGATGAGTCAGATGGCCGCATCTCATTTGACGAAGACGATCAATTCGTTACCTTCTTCGATCTGGAGGCGAGCTCTGACTTTCTTTGGGATGACTATCTGTCCTTTTGCTCAGACCGTAACGGTTCATTGCATAAGGAGCACGCAGTCTTGGGCGAACTTATCCGACATGTGTCCCTATAGGGTAAAAGTACGTAAAGTTTGAAAAAGTATACCATACTGATATCTATTACTGCATGTATGTCAATACGATTATATTATAAAATACATCTGTTGTTCTCTGTCTAGGGCGGATGTTGTGTTGTTGTCGTTTAGCACTTTGTTAGGATAAAGTGCTTGTTTTTGCATAAAACCATTGATATTGAGTATCGATTATCGATTATTAGTATCCGTGTAAAAGCGTTAGGATATTTATTCCGAAATAATTTACAGATATGTGACATACAAAAGATCTTCTTGATGAGCTTAATGCAGCCTATGTAGGGGCACATGTTCCTTATGAAGCTGCATATTGGGCAAGTTATATGTGAGATAAATCTCAGGATGAAGTATTTGTAACCTCTAAGGAGGCGTTGGATGGATTTAGATCTTCACGTCTACATGCACAGCGTGTTGATGAAGCGCTTGTAGTCGAGAGCGATCCTGTCCTGAGAGAGAGGTTGCAAGGGTGGAAGTCGTTTTTTGAACTTTTTCAGATACCTGACTGATTGGTAGCGCTCAGAAGCGAGATAACAGCTCTTGAGAAAAAGGTTGAATCTGCAAGATCTACCCGTACGTACGGTTATGTGGATCCATATACACACGAGTACATAGAGGCTACACCTCAAAAAATGAGATCTATGATGAGGACGCAAGATGATGAAAAAATTAGAAAAGCTCTGTTTGATTGAGTTCATGAGACCATTGCAGATGATGTAGACGACCTGATTACGCTTGTTCGTCTGAGAAATCAGTATGCGCATGCGTTAGGCTACAAGCACTTTTATGACTACAAAGCATGGATAGAGGAGAAGATGACAGGGCAGGAGATTTGGCAGTTGTTTGATGAGTTGTATGCACATGCGGATGCGTCGTTTGCGTATGTGAGAGAACTCGAAAAAGATCAACCAGGGCTTCGTGAACCCTGGAACTATGCGTACATGATGTCGGGTGATTTTGTGAAACAAGAAGATCCGTATCTTCAGCTACAAGATATGTTGTTACGACGAGGTCAGTCGTTCGCATGATTGGGTGTGGATTTTCGTGGGGCTACATTACAGCTTGATCTTCTAGAAAGACATGGCAAAAGTAACAATGGGTTTTGTCACATGCCTGTGCCTGTTTGGTACAAGGATGGGCAGAGAGTTTCTGGACAGATCAATTTTACTTGTACGGCAATGCCTGGCCAGATAGGTGATGGCATGAATGCTGGCAATACGTTGTTTCATGAGTGAGGTCATGCAGCACATTTTGCACATATGGATATGCAGGATGTGATTTTTAATACCGAATATCCCCCTGCATCTACAGCGCGGGCCGAGACGCAGAGCCAATTTATGGATACCATGTTTTCGTCTATTGACCGGAAAATGAGATATGCAAAAAATACCCAAGGAGATCCATATCCTTGGTCAATCTTTGAAGCAAAGGTCAAAAAATTCCAACCACTTGCACACCGTAATATGATGGGAATTATGGCGGTCGTAAACTTTGAACGTATTTTATATCAGACTCCGGTAGAGCAGTTGACGAGGGCATTTGTGATACAGACCGCCAGAGAAATTTCTGATAAGTATCTGGATTATACAACACCAGATCTGTTTGTGCTTATGCCTGTACATATTTATAGCTGGGAGAGCGCATGTTCGTATCATGGGTACGGTATCGCGGATCTTGCGGTAGATCAATGGAGAATGTACCGATACGAAAAAGATGGCTATATCGTGGATAATCCAGCTATCGGACCCGCTATGGCAGAGGTATGGAAGCGATGATCTGCAAAGTCGTTGCAAGAGCTAGTGACGCTAGCTACCGGCAAAAAACTCAGCGCAGATGCCTATATTGAGATTGCTTCGAGATCAGTAGAAGAGACACTAGCTGTCGGTCGTGCGAGGTGTCAAAAACTTTCTTCGGTCCCTATGCGTACGTGATCTATCGACTTGGATGCGCATATCTCTCTTGTTCATGGAGATCAAAAAATAGCAGATAATAGTCAATGATTTGAGCAGATGTGCGAGGAATTTAGTGCATATCTCCAAAAACTCATTGGTACCTAAACTAGGTGAATGTGGTAACTATTGGGGTATGATGATTACTAGGGAAGTTCTCATCATCCTCAAACTTCTATACCTCTATCAGTCTCCGTTGTCTGGAGTTTGCATGCTTGTGAGTTCTGCTTTCACCAACCATCCAGAAGATATTCATTGAGCCGATTTTCCATTTTTGGACTGTATCCATCGGTAATAAAATTGTTGTTCCATACTTCTAGATAGGGCTTATAAAGATTTAAATTCATAAATGACTCTGGTATTCTGCCGCATATATTATTATTGTCTATATACATTTGTGTTAGTGTTGAAAGTTTTCAGATAGAGCTTGGCAATGGTCATTCTATCTTATTACTGTGGAGATCAATCCAAAATATACTGTTGAGTCCTTCAATCTCACTTGGAATTTTCCCTGAAATATTATTGTTTGATAGATCTAAACTACGTAATTTATGAAGACTTCATATGCTTTTGGGTAATTCTCCTATGAGGTTGGAGGCACCTATTAATATATGCTCCAGGTTGCTCAAATTACCAATCTCACTTGGTAGTGCTGATCAAAAGTTGTTTCCTCCTATATTTAGCAGAGTCAAATTTGTCAGTTTCCCTAGAGATACGGGTATTGGTCATGCTAGTTTGAGCTCGTATAGAGTTAGTGCTTTTAGATCTTTGAGATCTCCTATACAACTTGGTATGGGTGAGGTGTCTTTTGCGGTATATGTGTAGGTTTGTGATGCAGTATTATGCTTCTTTTCGATGTATAAGACGTTGAGCTTTGGTAAATTACACAGAGATGTTAGCGTCGCTCACACAGTCAGTGAGGCATTTACTTGTTCGACATGACCGTTGTTCACCTCTATTCATGCTCGGTCTCCGGCCTTGTTTGTTTGAAACCAAGAACTTTTGAATGGTCCTTGGTTCTTCTCATAGAAATCCCAAAGTGCAATACACTCGCTCTGGGGAATGTCGATTACGTTTTGACATACCCGTTCTCCTGTTCATTGACCGCCAAATTGTGCGTTTGCGGTAGTAGGTGTACTGAAAAACCACATGTCTTGTCGGCTATATGAGCCCATAGTTTTCCCCATAAAGAATCCTCAAACTAGCCCGATTACCAGTGCAGCGGCAACTTGTAAGGTTCTGACCATAATGCGTTGTAAAAAGTAAAACAACGCCTTAATTTTACCCCTGATTTTATGTCTATCAAATACATTGACATATTATGCTTAATATTTATTATAATTTTCTAAAAACACATATAAATATGAATACGACAGTTCTTATGCGTTATCTCGGCTACCTTATTGGTTATGGATGGCTGTGGGGTAGTGGCGATGTCTCTGAATTTACGCGTGTTACACGTGAAAATGGAGAAATCGAAACATACCATCCACTCTTTGCAAAAGATTGTATGGAAAACGATTTCTGGCCCTATGGGTCGAAAAGCGAAGAGTTGTTTCGTGCGAACTTCCCAGGTGAAAAAATTACAGGGTCGGGCAGTGGGGGAACAGGGACATATATTGTATCTCGTCCGGTTTCCTAATCGTTCTTTTCTCCAGTTTTCAGAGTTTTTGTCTTTATTTTCCTTGTTTTGATTTTTCTAGGTTTCCATCCTTTTCCTGAGGCTGAAAAAGGAGGTAGTCAAGTGCGGGCAGGATGCTGTTCCCGCGCTTTTTTTATTTTTCCATAATCGATATTTTTTCTTAATCCTTATTGATATTTTGCCTTTTATTGTTATAGTCTTTACGTTGTCAAATAAAAATACCAACTATGAAAAAATTACTGTTCATTGTCATCTCCGAATTCCCCTGGAGTATTAATTTTTTTAAGCCCCGTGCTTCCGTTATGTTTACACGAGTGAAGTTGGGACAAAACCAGTTCAAAACATATCACAGTTCGTTCCAGTTTGGCGGCATAGCAAATTGGCACTTCCTTGCGTCGCAGACGCAGGCGGTGACTGATGCTATCTCCCTTTTTGAATCATTTTATCCTGGCGAAAAGATTTTAGGGTCGGGAAACGATAGCAAAGGGAGCTATATCCTGTCGGGGCAGTAGATAGGTAATTGGTAAACGGTACGTGGGGAACTTTGGGGGAACAAACGGTATGGGCGGCATTTTCGCTCTGCCGTTTTTTTTGTATATGTGTGTTGGATCGTTTGTTATATGCGCACTTCATCTTGTGATGCTTCCATCAGCATTCTCTGGTTCTCTACGATCATTTTGAGCATAATGTCTTCGATGTCGCCATCCATGATGGCGGGGAGGTTGGATCGTGACTCTTTGACGCGATGATCAGTGACACGATCCTGGGGAAAGTTGTATGTCCTTATTTTTTCTGATCTGTCTCAGCTGCCGACTTGGTCGAGCCTTTTTTCTTTTTGCTCGCTCATCTGTTTATCTTGTTCTATCTGGTAGAGTCTCGCTTTGAGGACGGCTCGAGCTTTCTCTTTGTTTTGGAGCTGAGACTTGCTGTCACCGATATTGACGATAATGCCCGTAGGTACGTGGTGTAATCTTACACCGGTCTGATTTTTGTTGGCATTCTGTCCACCAGCAGAGGATGCTGCGTACGTGTCCATTTGGACGTCATTTGGATTAACATCTACTTCGACGTCTTCTACTTCAGGCATCACCGCTACGGTAACAGTAGAGGTATGAATTCTTCCGTTGGATTCCGTATCGGGAATTCTCTGTACTCTATGAACGCCGCTTTCAAACTTCAGCTTGGAGTAGACGCGCTCACCGGAAATCTTTACGATAGCGATTTTGAGACCTCCAATACCAGTCATTTCATGTTCGATAATGTCTGCTTTCCATCAGCTTCTTTCTGCATATCTGAGATACATTCTGAGAAGTTCTTCTCCAAATAGTCATGCTTCATCACCGCCTGCCGCAGGTCTGATTTCCAAGAAAATGTTTTTGTCGTCGTTTGGATCTTTGGGGAGCAACGCCATTTTTAGTTCTTCTTGGAGTTGCATCTCTTGTGTTTCTGCGTCTGCAAGCTGGGCTTTTGCAAGTTCTATAATATCTGGATCTGTTTCTGAAGAAAGTGTTTGCTTGGCATCGAGTTTATCTGCCTCGCATTGTTTGAGCTTTTGGTGGAGATTGTATGCGTCTTCGAGCTGTTTCATTTCTTTGTTGATGGTCATCATTTGCTTAGGGTTGTTGCTAAGCGCTGGATCAAGCATCTGTTGCTGAAGACGTTCGTATGTGGTTGCTATTTGCTCTAGTTTATCTGCCATACTCATGAGTGTAGGATGTGTATACTAAAAATTTGTCGAGAGATACAACGTATCATCATCGATTTATAAGTCGTATACTGCACTACAAGAAGACGCTGCTGATTACAAAGTAGATGGAACCATAGACAACATGGCTAAGCGTAGATACAAACCGCGAAATAGCCGTCCCTGTCCCTGGTGCTAGAATAAGCAAAATTACAACAAGACTAATATATCTGCCGTAACGTTCGATACGATACCCAAACGATGGAAACAAGAATTTTATAATTCTTCGACCATCTAGCGGGGGGAGCGGGATCAAGTTGAAGATTGCCAGTGCAGAGTTTATAAGGCCAAAAAGCATCCAAAATTGCACGATTATATCGGTTTTATCAAACAAGACATTTGTGCCTGCAAGGAGAACGTAGAGCATTAGTATGATCGTGCCGCCTATGGCTAGAATAATATTGGTTGCAGGTCATGCAAGTGCTACGAGTAGCTCGTCTCTTAGCGGATGCTTATAGTATGCAGGATTTACTTCAACAGGTCTTCCCCATCCAAAGTGAATCAAAAAAATCAAAATGAACCCGATAGGATCAATATGTACAAGCGGATTTGGCGTGAGTCTTCACTGGTACTCAGGTGTAGGATCACCGAGTTTTCGTGATGTCCAAGCATGTGCGTATTCATGTAGGCTAATAGAGACTACAAAAATCACAGCGAGAAATATGGTTTCAATTCGTTCCATACAGGTGTTACGAGTGTCGTAAAATTATTAAATTATTTTCTCTTTACTTTCCCAGTACATATTACCTTTGTACATTTTACTTTCCCAGTCCATACGTACGCAAAAAATCTAGCATATTTGCTCATGAATTCACGCGATTCCAATCCACAACACGTTCTGAATACACACTTAGTTCGTTGAGGAAGTCTTTTCTTCGACCGCGAGCGTAGAGTCTAAATGGAAATGAGAATTCTAAGTTTTCATTAATCAAGAATACTCATTTTTCTTTTCCAAGGATGACAAGAGGTACGGTGTCTTGATAGATATCGCTTATATTCTTTTTGATGCGTTGTTTTTCTTCGATATCTTCCTTGAGGAAGTATGTGTTGATGCGTTCAGCAATATTGAGATTGGTGAAGAGAGAGGGATTTATTGATGGATCTTCGCTCAAGAATAAGTTGGACATATCTTTTCTGAGTCCCATGGCGATAGGTGTGATGACGAGATCATAGTCTTTGGATTGTAATTTCCCAGCGAATGCAGCAGGATCTGCAAATTGTTCGAAATTCATGTATTCGTCTATGCCACTAGCGACTGCTGCGTTTTTGAGATCACGCGCGAGCGCAAGACTGAGTTTATCATTTCCATAAATAACCTTGAGCGTGTGTTTAACGGTTGTAGGTGTGGTGGTAGTTGGTGTTGTTGTGGCTGCAGTAGGGTTTGTGGGGACAGAACCATCTATGTACCTTACTTCTAATGTGAAGGTGTCTACTACTTTGCCTTGGAGGTATGCTCTTATAGTATAGGTGTTCGTCCCTTGGATGACATTCCTAAACAGTGGATTGAGATTGTAGAGTGTAGATGCTGTTGCAGCATTGTATGACTCTGGGAAGTACTCTTTGCCGCCGTTATGTGCAACGGATACTTTGTCGTATTTGGTTGTAAATGTGAATTGTAACTGCATTTTATCTACTATTTTGTAGGGCAGTGTATAGACATGTGCCTCCTGTGCCCCTCCAAATGTGAGAGAGGTTGGGAGTTGGGGGAGATTATTGTTTGTTGGGTTTGTAGCAGAAGATGTGACGTTTCCTGAACTGCTACTTACAAAATCAGCTGCACTTATTGCTGTTGTTTGTAAGCGAGGAAACAAAAAAGTATCGGCAACGATATAACTGTTGGTTCCTGTAGAGTCGTAGGTGCTTTGGAGGACATCGTATATCCGTGATGCTAATTTTCTTCTCATATTAAGCGTAAATCAAGGTTGTTTGGTGTTGAAGAAAATGGTTGCGTAGTTGTTGAGAATAACTGGATTTGCAACAAATCATGGTATCTGTTCGTCTGCTGTTACGAAACTGACATCATCCTCATGCTGGGCGGTATATTCGGTTAGTGCGGCAAGATTTGGGAACTGTTTAACTTGGTAGTACTTGAGTGGAATATCTTTGCATGACTCAAAATCAAAAACTACGCTAGAGGTATCGTGTGTTGTAGGCTTGATGTGGACGCAAGATGTTCCTACAGGAGACTGACCAAACTTGCTAATATAGTCATCGCGAGAGGTGTTTGCCAGGAGGTGTTGAGGCAAAATGAAATTGGTGAAGAAGATCATATTGTCTATACTTGCTTGGGGAAATGTTACCGTGACACGACTGTCTACGAGAGCAACCTCAATATTTTTGTATGTTTCTAGACCTGGTATTGATCGATAGTTATCTGCCAAGAGTGATGAGTACGTGAAAAACACGTCTCAGAGGTTGAATGATGTACCATCTGCCCATGCATGTCCTGGGAGAGCTGTAACCTCGAATGACTTGTAATCTGAGGTTTTTACACTACAGAGCTCTTCGTAGTAGGAGGTAGAGCTTCCTGAAAAGGTGGGGAATAAGCAACTCTTGAAAAGTAGACTTTGGTAGAATTTGTCGGAATCAGAAAGCGAGAGATACGGTAAGTATCCGATAGATTGTGTTGTAGCTTCAATTATCGTTCCGCCTTTTCAGGGCAAGAGATCAGAAGAGAACTTGATGTACGTCCACACGATGTGCAACGTCAGGAGAACCCGTACCGTCAAAACTGCTCCTATCAGGTATCGTTCGCGACGAGAATGCATGGAATTATGCAGAAAAGTAAGGAAGTATGAGGCTTACTACAACAAAAATAATCGCTGTGACTATGGCTACTTTTTTGAGTGTGGTTTCGATAGATTTTTTGCTACCGTATTCACTACCTCCTGCCATACCAGCTATTCATACTCACAGTCAGCCTTTGGGACTCATGAGAAGTACTGATCCTACAAACAATACGCCAGAGACTATCAATACAAAAATAAGTAGTGAATGATACATGGGTAAACAAGACACATAAAACCATATGAACTTATCTAGTTATATGTAGATATTTGCTCTTTGATGTCAATTACAATTGGAGTAGGGTTGGATCGTCTTGCATTTCGGAAGAAACCCTCTACGATGCCGAGGCTATGCCTTCTTGTCGGGTGATGCTGTGATACAGGAGTGTATTGCAGAGGAAAGTCCTGGCACTATACAAAAGCTAGGAGCTAACGGCTTCTGCATTCCCTGCTTTAGCGGGGTAAAGGAACGGGCCACAGAGACGAAAACTACTTTTTGGGCAGTAATGTCCTTGAAGGAAAGGTGCAACGTGAAGATGTGTCGTTTCGGCGAGACTACTTCTTCTAAGTCTCTCTGCTGGAGAGAATAGTGGTAACCCCTAGCTGGTGCAAGCGTTTCTTTCGTGTATGCGGGAGGGTCGTGCTACATCTTGCCTATATGGCGAGGAAGAGAAATATCACACATAACCAGAACCGGGCTTATGAACGGGGAGGCATAGCATCTATATACGCTACTAATACAAGGTTTGTCAATTGTAAAATTTGACACATATTGGACCGGTTGATATACTCAGACATGCGAGAAACTTTAGTTTATGTCTGATGATGACAACGGTCCCACATTTTTGAACTGATAGCTCTGAGCATCATAATCATTCGCCCAAAAAACGCGGTTGGCTTATAGAAGCGTTGGATTTTTGTATTATCTTGTCAGGAGTTTTCGTTCTTGGTATTGGTATTATGTATGGGAAAGCGTTGTACTATAATGTCTATGACTGGTTTTCAGGAGATTGAATCGCGCAGCCTACTACGCTTCAGTCACGTACTTATGTTGCCTCTTCGAAGTCAACTAAAGACACCATAGACCTTTCTGCTTGAGCAAAGAAACTTGATATGTATGTGGAGCAGCTTTCAGATAATGATGCACGTAGTCGTGCTCGTATTAGTAGTACGCTACATAGTTTTGAACTTGAGGAGTACGCTAGAAAGCAACTTTCTCCTCATCATTTTTCATTTTCTTTGCTTCCTCCAGGAAAATGGCTTGTAGTCCCCGCTATTGGTGTGCGTGCTCCGATTGTAGATATTGCTTATGCGCCGTCTGATAAGATAGAAAAAGGTGATTTCTATACCGAACTTGAACAGGGTGTCGTTAAATACCCGTATACTGCCGAACCTGGTCATATGGGAAACACCGTTATTTTTGGCCATTCAAGTACCGAACTGCGAGACAAAAATAAATATGGCAATATCTTCCAAAAACTCTCAAAGTTGACTGATAAAGACGAAATACAAGTCTTGTGGGATGGACAAGTCTTTTCCTATGATGTTCAGAAAAAGATTATAAAATCTCCAAAAGATGTAGCACAGGAGCTTAATCAGTATAAGAAGGGTAAATTTTTGACGCTTATGGCTTGTTATCCATTGTTTTCTGATCTAGAGAGAATTATGATTATTGCTGAAGATAAGGCTTCTGTGAAACCACAATTGAGTAAAATGTAAACTTGATTATTTTATATAGGGTGATGTTTGCTATGAGGGCGGGGAGAAACGTAACAACAAGAAGATGGATTGCTATGAGTCTTATATCTCTTGTTGGTGTTACATTTTTTTCTGTTGCTCAGGAGTGATGAGGGGGTATTTCTTCATTACAGGAACATTTGTTGCAAGATGTCTACAGAAATCCTGATTTTTTGCCGCTTATCGATGTAGATAAAGCTGAAATACAGCTCAATGAGCTTTCCAAGGCATTTCAGAGAATTAGTGGAGAATATGATCTCTTGGACGAGAAAAGAGAAGCCCTTGATACACAGTACAACGAAGTGCAACACGAGATACGTGAAATACTTGTTGATAGTAATGCAACCCAAAAAAGACTAACAGAATCCTTGACCAAAATGAAGATATATGCTAAGAAAATCCAAAGATTGGAGGCCGGTATCAATGAGATGAGAGATGATCTTTTGGCAGAGAGGGACAATATGAGTCTCTATGTTCAATTCTTGTACAAGATGAACAATGCTTATTTTGGAGATGAGTCAGGAATGGAAGAGGTTAAGCTCTTTGTGAAATCCGATAATATTGCTCATACTCTTTCTCGTCAGGAACTTACTGCGTTATTGACCCTTAAGTTACAAACATTGATGGATACTATTCGTCAGAAGCAGGCGAGCTATGAGACAATGATAGATGCTATTAGCTTAGCAAAAAATAAATACATGGTTGCGACGCAATTTTATAAGAAAAACTTGGATCAATTAGAAGAACAACAAAAAAATCTTTATGAACTTTTAAGCTATATTCAGCAAAATAGAGCAGCTGCACAAGCGCATATTGAGGCTATAGATTCGTCCAAAGAGCATTTGAGTGCACAAGTAGATAAACTTAAGCGTGTTACTGAAGAGAAGAGAGGAGTCCTAATTACCCAGGATAGTAATGTGTATAAACTCCTCAACTCCAAAGATAGAGAGGATAGCCAGAGATACTTTACGTGGCCCGTATTCCCTTTTGAAAAGATTTCGTATACGTTTCATGACGAGGCATATAAGAGTATAGATGGGGATTTTTTTGAAGGCATTAGAATAAAGGTTGAGCAGGGGAGCGAAGTGTATGCTCCGGCACCAGGTATTGTCTACAAAGTTTTTGTCGGGAGATGATTGCAGAAAAGTCGAGTGATATTAATTCACAAGTATGGGTATTCTACAGTACTTACACCGCTTTCAGCAATATATGTGAGTGAGGGGCAGATCGTAGAGAGAGGAGAGATTATAGGTCGTAGTGGTGGTAGACCTGGAACAAATGGAGCTGGTATTGGCTCTCCCGGTCCTCATCTAGACTTCAAAATACTCCAAAACGCAACTCCTATCGATCCGTATCTCAGTATGGATATAAGTGTTTTTAAGGACAAAAAAGATGTCCCTGAAAAATATCATACTATTTATTTGCAGAACTACTTTCAAAGAGAAGTGGATTTGACATCTTTACCCAATGCTGAATGATTAGGAGTGGCCGAAAGAGCTCAGTCATTTTTGTCTCAATATGCATCTTCTCCATATAATAGTTTATCATTGTGGATGAATGCAGCTGAGTGAGAGGGTATCAATCCATATTTTGGGCTGTGTATTTGATTTGCTGAAACAAGCTACAAAAACTTCAAAAGTTCTAATAATATCGGTAATGTCTGAAACAATGATAGATGAGATACTCAAGAATTTGAATCACCAGTTGCTGGTGCTAGGGCATTATTTAGTGTATTGAACAACCAATATCTGGGTAGCTATAAAACGATTGACCAATTGTCAAGATTTGGCAATCTGGAGTGAAAGATATATGCTTCTTCCCCATATAATCGGCAAAAAAACATCATGAAGTGTTTGTCGACTATCTACAATTTCAATGTTCCAGAGGATCTTCCCTTTAGAGTATATGAGTGACAATAGCAAAAAAGTGAAAAAAACAGGTCAAAATTTGACAAAAGCATATGTCCGACTACAATTGGACTATGTAAAAACTTTTAGTTTTTCTCTTACAACTCAATGAAAAAGCTAGCAGTTGCAATGTTTGGTATCATGGTTGCTGCATCATCATTTTTGGCAGGTACAGCTGTATTTGCTCAAGGTGGTGGTGGAGGACAGGGATTCAGTACAGACAATCCTTACCTTAAGGTGGAAGATGGTGGATCTACTGATAACCTCAATGTGTTTGGATCAGGTACTGGTCAGAAGGACACATTTGTGAATGTAGTTAGAGGTGCTATCAACCGGGTACTTGGTATCTTGGCATTGATTGCTCTTATCCTTCTTTTGTGGGGTGGTTTCCAGATGGTTACTGCTGCAGGTGATGATGCAAAGTACAAGGCAGGATTTACAATTCTTAAGCAGGCAGCGATTGGACTTATTCTGATTGGTGTGGCTTGGTTTGTGATTTCTATCATCTTCTTTGTTATCAACCTGATTACTACACAGGCTGGACAGGATGCTGGTACTGGCGCATAATCGTAAATTGTGCACAAGCGGTATAAGATTGGGTGTTTCCCTTTAGTCTCCAATATTACAAGGATGAGATTTTCTCCTACGTATATCTTTGTTGCACTTTCCTCGTGCCTTGTGTGACTTTCGTTGTGGGGTGGAGAGGTGCAGGCTGACTACTTCAACAAAGAAAATCCCCTTGTCAAAGGTGACCAAGTTGATGCAGAGGTAAAAGGTGTTATGGTACCGGGTGCGAGCACAGATGACAAGATCAAAAATGATGCGCTCGTCAATGTTATCAAGTGAGCCATTAATCGGGTATTAGGTATCTTAGCTCTTATTACATTAATCATCTTGCTTTGGGGTGGCTTTCAGATGGTCACTGCCAATGGTGATGATGGTAGGTACAAAGCATGATTTACGCTGCTTAAGCAAGCGGCTACATGATTGGCGATGGTGGGCGTTGCATGGTTTTTGGTGAGTATTATCTTCTTTGTAATCAACTTAGTAACATCTCAAGCGTGATCAAGTGCTGGTACAGATCAATAATTTTACCTTTTGGTATAATGATGAAAAAAGTCTTCTCGTTACTTCTTGGCGCTATGGTTGTAGGCGTAAGTGTTGCTCCAATGGGCGCTGTCACTCATGCTACATACACCAAAGATAATTCGTTCTTGAATAATGAAGCTGATGCCGAGGTAAAAGACGTGTATGTGCCGGGTGCAAAAGATAATGACAAAACCAAGAAGGATACGCTGATCAATGTTATCAAGGGAGCAATTAACTGGACGTTAGGTATTCTTGCGTTGATTGCGCTTATTGTACTTCTTTGGGGTGGTTTCCAGATGGTTACAGCTAATGGCGATGATGGCGCTTACAAGGCATGATTTACTCTTCTTAAGCAAGCAGCAGGAGGATTAGTTATGATTGGTGTTGCTTGGTTTATTGTGAGTATTATTTTCTTTGTCATCAATCTTGTGACTACGCAGGCAGGTGACTCTGGTGGTACGCAGTAAGTTTTACCGAATGCTGATAGCAGTATGATATCCCGTTATTTTCTTAGGCTATCAATTGGGTTGTGTGCGATGGTGGGTGTTCTCCTCGTGGGGGCACCTTTTCGCACATTTGCGGCTGAAGAGTATGGTTTGGGGTATGATAAATATGTCAAAGGTCTACAAGTACCAGAAAATGCGCAAAAGACAGATGAAAGGTTTCTCAATGTCGTGAAGTGATGATTCAATCGGGTGGTTGGCATCCTAGCGTTTGTGCTCTTGTTGTTGGTGTTGCGAGGTGGAATTGAGATGATCCTTGCAAATGGTGATGATGGCAAATACAAAGCAGGATTTACTATTCTCAAAAATTGAGCAACCTGACTTGCTATTTTGGGCGTTGCGTGGTTTGTTGTTTCTATTATTTTCTATGTTATTACGCTGGTTGCCAATGACAACACAGAAGATGCTTGAACAGATAGTCTTTCATTGCATGTTTGTGAGCAGCATCTAGGTTAGCTTGTCTTGGCGAGAACATTTCTTGCATATAAGAGAAGAGAAAATCTGCCGACGAGGTGGATTTTTTTTTGTAAAATCGTAGACATGAGGAACCTTTCAGTATTTTTTGTGTTATGATCCAATACGTGTGGCGACAGTGGGGATGGCGAAAAAAACAACGACATATCTATGACCGTCTTCCGAAGGAATGGAAGGCACTACATCTTTTTGTGTTGTTGTTTCTTGTTTTATTGATGAGACTTTTTGCGTTACAGGTTATAAATGGTGAGCGTTATACTAATATTTTGGTGCAACAGCATTTTACAAAATCTACCCTAAAGGCAGAGAGAGGACATGTATTTATGGTGGATAGTGCAGGAAAACCTGTCCAATTGACTGAGAATGTGGAGCTGTTTACGTTGTATGTTGATCCCAAATTCGTGTTGGATAAGCCTCGTATGATATCATTTTTGACGCCGCTTATGTATCAGCACTTTTGTATGGAGTATGGTATACACGAGCCTGATATGCTGACCTGTGTCAAAAACATTGAAGCGTTTTCAGCTACTAGATTGTTGCCAGAAAAACAGTATGCGTTCTACTATTCTGGAGATGAACAGGTTCTTGTAGACGATGAAAAATATGATACAGAAGTCGCTGCTGTACTTTCTTGATTCACGCAAGAACAGGCTATGCAATTGATTACTATGAGGCTAGATCAAATCATTCAACAAGGGATTAAACCCAAAAATTATCTATGATTCTATGAAAATCAGGCATTTTTGGACGAGCTTAAGAGTAAGAATCTTTCTTTTGTTGAGATTTCGGACAAGTATTATGTGTATATCATCCCTACTCAGGTAACGGATAGGACAAATGCTGTGTTTCTACTTTATAGTTTACTGAAAAAGTATTGATACGAGGTAGATATGGATGGATTGAAGGAGGTTCTTACTTCTCAGGAAAATAGATATGTAAGAATTGCTACCAATATGAATGCAAAATTGGCTAAACGTATAAAAGATGCCAAGCGTTTTTCTGCTAATGAACTTGTAGACTGAATCCCTGTATATCATGGATTATGACTCGAGCCATATGAGAGAAGGTACTATCCGTTTGAGTCTTTTGCTGCGCATATCCTATGATTTCTTACAAAGGATGGTGTGGCAAGATATGGTGTAGAGGAGTATTTTAACAACGAATTAGCAGGCCAGGACGGGAAGATCATTGGTTTGGCAACGCCTTGGATTGGACAAATAGGTTCAAATACGGTAGAAATAGAAAAACCTCAGCCGGGTATGGATGTGTACTTGACGATAGACCCACATATTCAGAAAGAACTGGAGCGTATTTTGGTGTCATACTTTCCAGCCTTTAGGTCGGATAATATTGCAGCTATTGTGATTGAACCTTCTACGGGAAAGATTAAGGCGATGTGAAATTATCCTACCTTCAATCCTAATAGACAAGAAGATCAGTATAAGATTAGGCCATTGGGGTATGAGGATAAGGTAATAGCGGATGATTTAAGCTATATTGACTGGCCTATTTTGATTTTATCTGGAGAGGATCTGCGCATTGCCAAAACGGATGAAAGGGCAGATCCTAACTACAAAAAATACATTTTTAGTAATGGTCTGTGACCCCAGATTTTCATTAATAGGACAATATCTATGCCGTACGAACCGGGTAGTATTTTTAAGCCTATTTCGATGTGAGCAGCGGTTGATTCTGATGCCTTGAGTATTTATGATTTTTATAACGATCCAGGCAAGGTTCAAATTGGGCCATACACCATTGCGAATGTAAGTAGTAAGTGTATGGGCGACCATAACTTTATGCACGCACTAGCTTTCTCATGTAATGTGGGTATGGTCAGAGTCGCACAAAAAATGTCAAAATATGTTTTTTACAACTATCTATCGAGGCTAGGATTTGGTCAGCTTACCAACGTTGAATTGGCGTGAGAGGAAGCGGGTTCTCTTCCTGACTTTAATACAATTTCCGTAGCATGATTCTACAATAATACTTATGGGCAGTGACTTTTGGCTACACCTATCCAAATGGCTGCTGCGTATTCTGCATTGGTTAACTGAGGTACATATATTCAGCCGACAGTGATTGAGGGTATGTACGATAAACGTCAGTCGTTATACATTCCGCATGTTATGTGAATGTTTCATCATGTATTTAGATCAAAAACGTCGGATGACATCAAGGAAGCATTGGTGAATGTGATAGAAAATGGCCAGATGGAAAAGCTCAAAAAACCGTGATATAAATTAGGAGGTAAAACTGGAACTTCGGAGATCGCATTTAGGTGAGAATATAAAGGTGATTTGTGATGGACTAACACGTCTTTGGTCGGTATGATTACCAAAGAACATACAAAATACATTGTTGTTATTCAGGTGAGGCGTCCGAGGAGTTCTAAGCGGTGATTGGATGTTAATGGTGATATCTTTACGGCAATAGCAGATATGTTGATTGCGTATGATCATATTGAAGAATAACGGTTGTTTTTTGACATAAATACTCTTTGTCAATATACTTAATTTGGATACTTTGTGTGTTTTGATAGATATTTAGCACCTTTGATTAAATTGGTATGAGTCGTTGAAAACTGCTTATTAGTCTGTGTTGTGCGGCGATTATCGTAGGTGTTTTGCGATTTATTGGTAGTCAAAATCCGCAAAATTTTGCTGAAAACGATCCTTTAGCATGATTTTGGCAAAAAATAGAACAACGTCGGGGTACATTGACTCGTTTGGCGAATACAAATGCTTGATCTGGCGATATATTGATGAGTGGTGATGCGGTGGTTTCGGGCGGTACAGTAATCGTCGGCGGTGATATAGGAAATGTTACAGGGGATACTGCTATGAGCGGCGCGGGGCTTGATGGAAATGACTCTATCGATACCGGAAAAGTGGTTGCGTGAGCTTCTGTAAAGTTGCCAGATACCATTATATCTGGTACGCTTACAACAGATCAGTATGCTCGCTTGTTGCGTGATACAATATGATATACTCCAGCGACGAATCTTTTGATGCAACGATGTAATCCAGGCTCTTCATTGTGTAAGCAATTTTTTGTAGATGCAAAACAGCTTGCTTTTGCAGATGGATATACATGAAGATTTGAATTTTTACCGTTGTTTGTGCCCGTACGTACAAGTGAGGACAGGGATATTTTTACGTTATTGACTTGTGTCCATGATGGATTGACAGGTGCTCAATGGCAGTGATTCGCGGAAGCATTGTATAGACAAGAATGAATGTTAACACAGGATCGTATCGTAAAAACCTCTCAGACGCTCTGAATGTCCAGCGTGACGGCTGCGTGTATTTCTAAGCTGGGAAAATATGCCTTTTCTGCAAAATTCAAGAATGCCTTTCTTAGAGAGGTGTTTGGAGAGATACAGCAGGTGCCTTTTCATGTATTACTAAATACAACCACCCGTAATTGGATGGTTGTACCTGGTATCTATGATGATAGAACAATGTATGCTATTTTTGATGCTGTTTGGTAGTATGTTTTGGGGTGTTGTCCTATTATGTGTGTATGCATATTGTAGTAGTGGTGCCCAGGGAGGGAGTTGAACCCTCACGATCTCACGATCAGCGGATTTTGAGTCCGCCGTGTCTGCCAGTTCCACCACCTGGGCGAAGCCTAGGTAATCTAGGGTTTTTGTATAAAAAAGCAATTTAATATTTTTGATTACTGATCTTTGCATTTGATTTTGGTAGTAGTTTGCGTAATACGATGATACTTTTATCTTTGTAATGACTAGAGATCATGGATCTGAACAAGGTTATGCTGATTGGTAGATCAACTACTGATGTAGAGGTGAAAAAGATAGAATCGACATGAAATTCTGTAGTGAATTTCACTGTTGCGACGAACAGGAGATATAAGAACAAAGATGGTCAGCTTGTAGAGGAGTCAGAGTATCATAGATGTGTAGCATATGGTAATGCAGCAGATGTGATTGGTAAATACGTATGAAAATGAAAGAGAATGTATATTGAGTGAAGATTAAGAACCAGAAAATGGGAGGATACGACTGGTGCTACAAGATTTACCACAGAAGTTGTAGTTGATAATTTTATTTTCTTGGATGCGAGGCCTGCTGGTGGAGACGACGATGTAGCTCATGTGGATGTTCCTGTCGAAGAGGAAGATTTGCCTTTCTAGTCTATACTTTGTAAGAATGTCCCCTTGTAAGGACATGATGGTTGTTCTGAGAAATTTTATTCTAAAATATACGTAGTAGTACATGGAGATGATGCGCGCCCTGAGATTGAGGTGTCTAGTGTTTCTGTTGGAGCTTTTTGATTTGCTCACGTTTTTGGTTTTTGTTACAGGTATTGTCTTATTTGTAAGGTTTTTCGTGTTCAATCCATATACTGTTGTAGGACAGAGCATGGAACCTGAATTTAGCCAATGAGACTTTATTATTGTAGATAAGGTCTCGCCGAGAATGGGCCGATTTAGTAGGTGAGATGTGATAGTGTTTGTTCCTGAGGGTAAAGATGTACCTTATATCAAAAGAATCATAGGTTTGCCGTGAGAAGTGGTTCGTGTCAAAGACGGGAAAGTGTTTGTTTGTACTAAGCCTACATCAGGTACGGGAGATTTAACTTGCAATGAGCTTAGTGAGCCGTATTTGGCTACATGAACTCTTACATCTACGACGAGGTGCAAAAAAGATGAGTTTGAGGTTACGTGAGATTGATATTTTGTGATGGGTGACAATAGGGGACACAGTACTGATTCGTTGTGCTGTTTTGGACTATGATGTTATGAATGAGCAAACTATCTTGCACATCCTCAAGATATGATTGGTAAGGTGGCGGTGAGACTTTTCCCAGAACTTAAACGTTACTGGTAGTCCTCCATGAGAGGAGAGCGTTGTTTCCTGCAAAATGAGTGTATTTAGTTTCTTTGCATGGTATGTGAACAGATGCGGTAAGCGTTCCTTATGATGTGTATGATTCGTGACAGGAGTTTGTTATTGTTATGCCACTATGAGGCGTGCGTAAGGATTCTGTACACGTGGCTTTGACGGAAGATACTCTTACTATCACGTGAGAAAGACAAAAACCAACGCCTAAGGATGCAAGTAGGCCATTGATAGAGGGTTGTTTTTGGGGTAATTTTCATCAATCTATCAAGATTCCGAGCGCTGTTAATATAGATAAAATCTGGAGTGAATTAACTATAGAGAACGTTCTTATACTGATTCTGCCCAAAGCTATTACATCAGAAGAAATTGTAGTACATATTAGATAATATGCGTATTGGGTGGTGATACTTATGACACGTTTCTAGTTAGATACAGTCTTTCTAGTTAGATACAGTCAGTGAAGCTGTCGCTATTTCTTGTAGATCATACAGAATTGATACAGTTACTTTTCCTGCGTTTTCTCCTGTAATACGGAGTACTTTTTTACCATCTTGAACAAATGAAATTGCACTAGGGAATACATCTATACTGTTGTTGTTTACTTTCGCTTGTAGTGGTGAGGTTAGAAGTCCTTGTACGTTGTTTCCGTTCTTGTCCTGTATAAGCAACTCTATAGTACTGGTGTCTCATCTGTCGATATGTGGTGTACTTACCTGTAGACGTAAGCGATATTTCCCATCGTAAGTGGTTGTTCGATTCTCGTTATTTGTGGTCTCTGCAATAACTCAGACGACCTGCTCTTTGGGCGCAACTGTATGTTCGAGTTCTTTGCTTTCTGTTTTTGTGCTTTCTATTTCTGGTGTTTGTTCAAGTAATGGTTTTGAAAGTAGTGGAGATGATTCTTGTGTATTGTTTTCTGTATTATCGATAATATTATTTTCGTTAGTCCCGCTTTCATTTTCTACTTTTTTGTTAAGCTCTTCATCTAGTGTTGTGGAAAAAAATCCTTGTATACCTCTACTTGATGATACAACAGGTATTCTTGTTGTTGTTCTGAGTGGTGCTGGTGTTATTGTGGTAGCTATTTTTTGCTGTAATTGTGAAAAGGTCGTGTCGTTACTTACGTTTTTTTGTTCAAAGAATGCGAGAGGATCCACTTGCGTTGCCTTGAGCTTGTCTCTACATATTCACTGATTTACAGCTCTTTCATATCATTCAGGACAGTCAGCGTAACCATACGGTCACTGTATTTTATCTGATGTAATAATCTGGAAATCGAGATGATTCCCAAAAGGTCACATACTTGTTCAGCTTTTCCCTACGGTTCCGATAAGTTGTCACTCTTGTACAGAAGCTCATTTTTGGATATGTATTGAGTCTAGATGGCTATATGATGAGTATATTTTCTTGTCTCCATCGCGGTGTTCTATAGTTATATTATTCCCATATCATTGCGTATATTCTGCCTTGATTACAACCCCATCCCCGATAGCGTAGACGGGAGTCCCTTGTGCAGTAGGAAGATCAATGCCTGGATGTCATCATGCAGCTGTATTCCATCCATCATTGTAGCTTGCTCATCGTAACATTGAGTAAGTAAGACGAGCAGCTGTCTGTAAACGTTGTAGATTATATGATGAGGGGCGCAAAATGGGCAATTGAGCCTTACATTCGTCTGGCATTTGTGCCCATGTGTATATTTTGCATTGTGGTAGACTAATTTCTTGCAGCGGGAACTCCCATCATCGGGTGGTCTGTAGCTGTACTACGCACAGGATAGCGATTGTTTTGAGGATACGCTTAGTGATCATAGTCATTGGCAGATAAATTTATGTTTTTGTGATTTCTTTCATAATTATAATGTATTATGTATATATGTCAAGTGTAGATACATCTTTTTACGTGTTTATAGCAATAGAGATTTGGCTTGTATCAGTGGGTCTATGTATATAGGATGTGGAGTCATTGTGATTTGGGAGATGGTTTTGCGTTATTTCTATAAATGCTTTCACTACAGCTTCGATGAGCTTTATATAGCACTTCTAAAAACATAAAGGCTAAAGATATCCCTTTTTTGAGTGCTAATCCAGAAAAATTGCCTGATGCTACACAAAAAATGATGTCTTGGATGGAAGAAAATGCAATTTTTACGTGTATCAGAGGATGTGATTGTGAGTGATATCCATTGGATTGAGGGGTTTTGTTTGGAGGGCAGCCGTATATTTCGTATTTTGTGTGAGATATGTCGCTTTTGAATAAGAAAAAACTGGGCATAGTTGGTCCAAGAACCCCTTCTCTATATGGTATAGATGTTATGCGTGATTTATCAGCCTTTTTGTGAAAGTATGACCTAGTAACCGTTTCTGGTGGGGCGGAGGGAGTTGATATGATAGCACATAGGTATTCCCTTGATATGCGTGTGCCTACGATTGTTGTTTTGTGAGCCTGAATAAGGCGATCTTTGACACATAGTTCTTCGAAAAGGTTTTTGTATGACGTTTTGGATCATGGATGATTGATATATTCTTCATTTAAGCTTGATCAGTGTCCGACTAGGTTTAGCTTTCCTCAGAGAAATAAATATATCGCATGAATGAGTACATGCCTTTTTGTGCCAGAAGCTGGCATAGGCTCAGGAAGTTTGATTACCGTTGATTTTGCGGCAACGATGCGTACACCATGTTATAGCGTTCCGCAGAGTATATATGCTTCTTCGGGCGCGTGAGTTCTAAAGGCTTGGAGTGAATGAAAATTATCCTTAATTCATTCTTTTGAGACTATTTTTAGCCATTTTATGCCTCTCGATAGATGGGCTTATGGTTCAGATTGAGTATATGTTTGAGATATATCTGAGCAGATGCCTCTTGTCCATGATGATAAAGTTGTGTATTGATCGCCTGTCTGACCACAAGATGTTGTGTCTCAACAAATATGGTCTTTACTGCAGCAAAAAGAACCATTATCTGCGGATGAAATTATGAAAGTTTTACAGTGTGAGCCTTCGGAAGTGTTGTGACTTCTAACCATGTGAGAGATAGAAGGCTTTTGGAGGGAACTGTCTGATTGAACTTACCAAAGATGTTAGAGAATCCTATAAGTATATGTGTGAAGATGTCATTTTGTTGGGGTGTGATAAAAGTAACGATGTAGATGTGTATGTGGAGATTTTAGTAGATATTTTAGTAGATATTTTAATATTTGTACCTAATATGACACAGACGTTTAAAAAGAAAGTATTATTGAAGCTTTCTGGTGAGGCTCTTTCAAATGGATGAGCGGAAGTATACGATTATACCAAATTGGATGATCTTTTAGATAAGATTAGTGACTTGTCACATCGTGTTGAGCTTGGTATTGTTGTTTGAGGTGGAAATATCTGGAGATATAAAGATAACGTAGGTACGGGTATCGAAAGAGTTACCTCTGATTATATCGGTATGACTGCTACAATTATCAATGCTATTGTTCTTTCAGAAAAACTAGCGCAACGTGGACGTAGTGTATCAGTCTATTCTCCGGGAAATATGCAGATTCCGAACTGTACGCGTGTATATGATGTACATAAAGTTAGGAGCGATCTAGCTGCTGGTAATATTGTATTTTGCGCGGGAGGTACATGAAATCCTTATGCGACGACTGATTCTGCCGCGATCTTTAGAGCTCTGGAACTAAACTGTGATGTGATGATCAAGGCTACCAAGGTCGACGGCATTTATACAGATGATCCTGCGCGTGTGTCTGATGCCAAAAAATACGATGTATTGGGTCTAGACGAAGCGTTTAGACTGCAGGTAAACATAATGGATCATGCTGCACTTGCGCTTGCGGCTGATGAACAGCTTCCTATATGGGTGTGCCGCTTGCATGATATAGATAAGTATGGAGATGAACATATATGAACTTGGGTGTTGCCGGTAGGTAAAACAAAAGAAGATTTTAGCTTATCGTAGGTTATCTGATGCACAAAAAAAACATCTGGCGGGGTATTGCAGGATGCGTCGTGTTGTTCATAGGTGTTGGAGTTTGGATGAGTGCCTATGGTGATTTTCGCGATGACTTAGATCAGGTTGGCATTAATGTATCACAATTAGAACAAAAAAAGGGAATTTCTCGTTATGAGATGGTACAGGTACTTGCTGCTGGAGATTGTTTGGATTGTTTGCATCCATCTCCGGCTATGGTTTCTCATTATACACAACAATGGCTTGATGCTTTTGTGCGTGAACCGGCTAATAATTTTTTGGATCTTTCTGTGACCTGATGATATTACTATTGTGTGGCGTATGCTGGTGATCAATGATGGGTCAACTGATACCCCAAAACAACTAGTCCCTTCTGTCCATGAAAATATTGTGGCGCAAATACAGTATCGCAAGGTGAGCTGATTCAGGTACTATTCAATATGATTGCGAAGGATGTATATGCTACCTATGAGGTGAACTGGTCTGCTATAGATGCATGGAAAGACTCTTTGTCGTTTGATCTTGATGTTGCGACGATGAGTATTATCAAAAATGCTCGCGAATCCTGTAATGATTCAATGTGCCCAGTGCGTTCTGTGGAAGAACTTAGTGTGTACATGAGATATTGTACGTATCATACAAAGGAGTGTGGAATGAGAACATTTCCAAACTTATGAGAAGTCTATCCTGTAGCTCAACTCAATGTGTTGTTGGATGCATGAATTGTGCGTGCATGAGAGTTTGCAAACAAATCTTCATTTGAGGAGGTACGCTGAGAAGAACTCCTGAGATATGTTGAAAGAGTTCGTGATTTGCATGGATGTGCGTTTGAGGCGGACTATGATCGTGATGGAATTGCTAATAAAAATGATAGCTGTCCAATCTGATATAATCCTAACCAAAAAGACTTGGATGGCGATGGTATCTGAGATGTATGCGATTCTGACATAGATAATGATGGAATTTTGAATCCTGTGGGTATTGTGGATGATCAGAGTAATATTGTTGTAAAGCTTTTGACGAATGATACTGATAATTGTTTATTTATTCCTAATACGCAGCAAGCAAATAGAGACAAAGATAAAATGTGAGATGAGTGTGATGAGTGAGCGTCTGATGCTAAAGCATATTTGGCTATAGATGCAGGGACTATTGTTGTCTCTACAGCACCAATGACGACGACATTTGATGCGGTTACTTCTGGCGGTATACAACAGGTGGATTGGGAGTTTGGGGACTGATATTTTGGTCAGTGAAAAACTGTTTCTCATACATTTCAGACTCCGTGATCGTATACTGTTGTTGCGCAGACAGCAACGTCACAGTGAGTTGTTCTTGTTGCTAAACAGCCGGTAACGGTAGGAAATTCTGTGGAAACCGCAAGGGCGGTGAGCTTAAGGGCAACTCCCTTGAGTGCTCCAGTATGATTTGCTTTTGTTTTTACCTTAGTGCCGACCTGAATTCCTACGGCTGAAATTCGTCAGATGGATTGGACGTTTGGTGATGCGGTAACGAAGCAGATTACAAATCCTTTACTAAGTGATTTTAAACAATCTCACACGTATAATCGTCCAGGATCTTACTGTGTACAAGTGATCGTCTATACTACAAAAAATGAAACATACGTTGCTGAAGTAACAGTATATGTTTTTGGTGATGATATATGTTTGTGAAATGCAGTACTACGCTGCGATTTTGATAAGGATAAAATTCCGGATATATGTGATGATGATGTAGATGGTGATGGTGCCAAACAGTTTCTTGGCTTAATTACCGTAGAAAATAAGGATTGTTCGTTGTGATCCAATATATCCCCGCAGAGGTGGGAAGAGTACAGAGCATACCTGGTAGCATGATGAAGCTGAGATAACTGTGCATGGACAGTAAACCGTGACCAAAAAGATGATAATCTCAATGCCACGGGTAATGTGTGTGACGTTGTTACCAAACAGATGATACAGTCTTGAGAAGTAGTATCTACATGATGATGAGGATGATGATGAGGGATGATTGAGACTTGAAAAAATGCATGACCTTGAGATACTGATCAGGACGGTATTCCGGATACTCAAGATGCCTGTCCTTGAATCCCTGAGAATAAAAACGGTCTTGAAGATGCCGATGGTTGTCCAGAACTTATTTTGCCAACGTGACCGACCGGATGAGGGAATGGCTGATGATGAGTTACCGCTTGACCTACAGCCTGACCTGTGACGTGAGGTGCGGCAGGATGAGGTTCACCAACATGAGGGACACCCACCTGATCTCCTACCTGATGAACTCCTGGGTGATGAAATTGATGAGGTGACAATGGGGTTGACGGCACGCCGGGTGGTCCGACTGCTGGAGGAAATAATGGGTGACTGGGAAATAATGATCCATGACTTACTGATCCAGACTCACATATTGAGGCTGGTCCATGTAATACCTGTCCTTGTCAAACGGCAAATTTTTGATCTGCATTATGGAAATGAGATCGCGTGAGGGCGGTGTTATATGATGAGGCAAAATCAATTCTGTATAGATATAGTCCTCCAAAAATCATAGAGTTACGTGTGCCTGATGTTATGATGGGACAATAATAGACCCTACTTTTTTTCGTATGTACGGAGAAATAGTTGCGCATTGTACTTTTGATCAAGTACATCTCGTAGCTGTTGTCTTAGAGTATTTTCTTGCGTAGCAAGATTAAACTTGCTGAGGTATCCATAGGTGATTTGGTCGTTGATGTTGCGATATATACTTTGCAGAAGCTGGGTTTCTAGGAGTTCTGCAAAGGGAGAAAGGGTGTATGATGAGCTGATAAGGCGTTGTTGTGTGGCCAACAAAAGATATCCTTTTATTCGTTCATATGCGGGTGCAGGTGATTTTACTTTTTGAGGAATGATGAATCATCGTGCTGTAATTGGGTATCACAGACTGTTGGTGGGGAAGTTTGTGATTGTGTAATTTTGCTCTCGACGATCTCATTGTGGAAATTCTATGCGTAAGATATCAAGATCACTGAGATGTGTAAATCAGATATCTCCTAGTTGATATCTCAGTATGCATGGGATGGGGAAGGTTGCACATTGGGGGAATTTCTCAGAAACAAGGCGTGTAATATCTCTAAAAATTCAAAACTCTCGCGATGGAATTTGGGGGAGATATGTTAGAATTCCAGGAGTTTTTGTTTGTATTGCCTGCTCTGTGAAGACGGAGAGAATTTCGGTGTATCAAGGATATGCCTCTTTGTTGTTACGTCCTAGGAGAATATCGGTAGGAGATACGCCAAATAACGATCATAGATGTGGAATATCTGCAGGCAGTATTCTGGGTGATGCGATTGTATGTTGCAAGAGATCTCGTGAAAAGTTTTTTGGATTTGTATTTACCTGACGATGTGTGATGGTGACGAGAGGGTCGATAGCGTAGGGTACAAATGTTCATGATGCGCTACGAATGAGTTTGCCAACGAGAGGAGAAAAATATGCGCTTATATCTGTGGTGAATGGAATGTGCTTGCTTGCGTTGATAGAGTCTTGTCCGTTGAATGTAGATACGAGAATAATATCTCGATCTTGATTGGGGGAAGTGAGTGATGATTGGCGAGCTGTTTCGTATGCTTGTAAGCTCTCTGCGCGTACAGCTGTTGCTTGTATGTCTACGATTTGGCGAACGGCCATTGTGAGCGCTATTATGTCTTGTGGTGCTACTCGTGGAGGGAAAAGTATGCGTATGCCTGAACCATTATCTGAGGGTAGTAGTCCTCCTGATATGGTATATCCAGTGCTATTGTTGATTCATGTGCCTTCTGGCTGCTGTGTATTTGGTAGGTCAGTTGTTGTTGAAGATCATGTATTATTTTTTGGATACGTTCACAAGGATCATTGTATGTTTGCCTGGAGATCACTGTTTTGAGGATCTGAGGTGACTTTGGTGAATAAGAAAATTCGGCCTGCGATGGCAAGGAGAATAGCTCCAAAACTCATAATCAAGATGATCCTTGTTTTCATGCCTAAGATAACCTAAATTTCCCTATTTTGAAGTATATTGAAACGGATTTGTGAGCAAAAAATATCTCTTGTGAGTTGAAGTTCTTGTGTTGACATATGTGTATGAGATGTTTTCATGAGATTTTTTTATGAGATTTTTCTTTTATATCCGAGAGAACATCCCTCCTGTGAAGGGGGAGAAGCTAACGGCGTGGGTATTTATGCCTACGGGAACACCACGCCTGTAAGGGTGGGGGGATATTTTATACGTACAAAAATCCCTCTTATTGACTTAAAGAGGGATTTTTGTACGGAGTGCCGCTTTTTTAGCTTATATCTGAGAAAAATAACGCTGTATCTGATTACTTGCTCGCGCTGAAACCGCCTATTACTTGTGCTACACCAACTGAATTGACGTCTACTTTGAGGGCTGACTTATCGCTTTTGATATACACTGTTGTGTGATCTGACTTTACGTCATATTTCTTTTTAAGATCGCTTTCTTTGTCGAAATCTACCCTAAAAACAATTTTTCACTTTCATATGAGAGAAGCGTTGTTTGCGAGGTCTTTGTCGAGTCTCTTGGAGATCGCGCTTCATGCAGAGTAGAAAAAGAGCGCAACTTGTTTCTTTTCTTTGAGTGCAGCGTCAAGTTTTGCTGCTGAATATACCTGATAGTATTCTGAAGGCTTTGTTTCAGCACTAGCAGCAGCAATAGCAGCGGCAATAGTTGCTGCATCGTTTGCGGCACTACCGCTTCAGCCCTTGTTTCCTGTTCATGTATCTGTGGGGGCAGATGGCTTTTGAGCTTCTTGCTGTGCTGTATCTGCAGGCGTGTCTGTCGTGTCGGCGGTAGATGATTTTGTGCCGCATCCTACGAGCGTTAAGAGGAGTCAACACGTTGCTAAAAGAGTGGTAGCTCTGATGGTAGTCTTGTGCATATGCATAGACAAAAAGTAAAGAATCCTACAAACAAACATCACGCCTAGGGCGTGTGTGCTTATGTATAGAAAAGATGGGGAAGAACGCAACTGTTTTGGGTTGTTTTTTGGGGAAATATAAGTACATAAGCTACGTCTTGCGGTGGAGTCAACGTTATATTTATGAAAATATCTTGATTGTCATTAAGAGTAAAATTGTCATAGATCCAAGCTAATAAGCTAAGAACGTGGATATTTATTGTGCATATGTAATGTGATGAAATATCAAGACGGTAAATTGAAGCGTGAGCATCATGTGTTGCCTGATTTTGAGCTTTTTTTGAGAGATTTAGCAAAATTGCCATTGGTATTGAGACTTATTCCATGAAGAATATCAAGACAACAGAAGTGAACGAGTCATTGCTGTGTGACCGTCTCTTATGAGACACAATCATGATTGAAGTGCAACTTAAAGAAATGAGCTACGGTTCAGGAGTTATATGTGGTATGTGATCAGCAAAGTATACCAGCAGTTATGATGTGGATCAAAGCATATGTTTTATAATTTGAATGCTATTCGTGTATGATATCTTCACAAGAACGTGAACAAATTTTGCAGATAGTCACTAATTTGTATACAACGACAAAAAGAGTCCCATTTGTTGGGACACTACTTCGCCATCCTGTATATGGGCAGGTATTTTCTTCGTTTTCTCAGGAACAGCTTAGAGAAGTGGACGGAATTATTCATGGTCGAATTGTTGATTTTTTGAGCCGTTTGACCACCAAGTGAGGACAGTTGTTCGCTAGACTCCTTGAGATTGATGCAGAGAAATTTTGGGCATTTAGGGAATTAAATGCAGATGAATCATCAGTGAATACTCCTGAATTTCAGTCTTTGTGAACGTGGATGGAAGGGCAGTTATTTAAATTGGAGTGAATACTTACTGCACAGATGCTCAAAAAATCTCAGTGATTAGATAAAACAGTTTCCGCCTTTTATGAAATTGCCTATGCAATTTTCCCGTATCTAAATGCCGTGGAGGGTCAGGAATAGGCTTGATTTTGGCTGTCATATTGTCTAGAGTGTAGGGGAGGCGTTGGTGTTCTTTAGTTTTTTGGTAACTGGCTATGAGGGAATATTATGGAAGAGTTGTGTTACTAACAATAAGTGTAACGTTGATTGTGCATGCATGAATATATAGTCTGTGGTCGTTGTGGTGAACGGACAATGATAGTGCTTCTTTGCTAAACACTACTGGAGTGAGTGATGTTGCGAAATTATCAGAAGATCAAAAACCACAGAAAATTACGTATGATTTGAGCTCATTTGAAACAGCGCTTGTTGATACTGTTAGTCGTGTTAAACAGAGCGTAGTAAGTATTGTAATCACGAAGGATTTGGCTTCTTATCGCCTCAATAGCCCTTTGCGATTTGTGCCTAATGATCTTCCTCAAAAGACGGTGGTAGGTGGGTGAAGCGGTATTTTTGTGCATAAAGATGGGTATATTTTGACCAATAAGCATGTTGTGGAAGATCCAGATGCGCAGTATTCTGTTATCTTTTCTGATGGAATAACGGTTACATGAAAACAAGTATGGATGGATCCTGTTTTGGATATTGCAGTGCTTAAAATAGCAGATCTACCAGCATGACTTTCTGTTGTTCCTGCACAGGCTATTTCTCGTGATGATGAAGTGTCTGTTTGACAGTTTGCCATTGCGATAGGAAATGCATTAGCTGAGTATCAAAATAGCGTAACATTGGGCATCATCAGCTGAAGAAATAGAAGCCTGGGTACCCAAAATAAAAATCTTTACGCATGACTATATCAGACAGATACCCCTATCAATCAGTGAAATTCATGAGGTCCGTTGTTGGATATCAGGGGGAGAGTTATTTGAATTAATACGGCGGTCAGTGCTGAGTGATCAAATATCGGCTTTGCAATACCAATCACACAGCAGTTTGTTGATGCTACTATAAAAAGTATTCAAACATACAACAAAATCCTGAGACCGTTTATTGGTATTCAGTATGCAGATCTGAACGCACAAGTGGCTCAAGAACTTGGTGTTGAACAAACTAAGGGTATCTATGTTGCAGAGGTGGTTGAGGGGACAGCTGCTGCGCTTGCAGGCATCAAAAAAGATGATGTTATTACCGCTATCAATGGGAAAGTAATAGATGACGAGTATCCATTTTTGTATCAACTCTACACCTTTGTGCCAGGAGACACAGTTAAACTCACTGTTGTGAGAGATGGTATGCCAAAAGAAATTCAAATCAGTCTTTGAAAGAACGATGGAGCGAAATAACCTGAAAAAATAGCGGAGATTTAGGGATGTCTAAGATTTTCTGACAATATGTAATGCTATTTTTGCAACAAGATCTTCGTAGGTGATTGTAAACTCGTATGATCCGAGGGTCTCGATTTTGTGTTCGAGGTGAATATTTTTGGGATCTAGTGAAATATTGTGGTGAGTCACAATGTATACAGCAAGTGATTTAGCATCTACTGTATCGTAGAGACCGTCGTTCTCTGTTGCTTGTTTTTCGATGGTAATGCCTGATGTTTTGAGTGTTTCAAGTACATTCTTGACAACAGCTTGGCGCTCCGCCTTTTCTTTTGCTATTCTTTTGAGGTACATGTCGCGTTGGTTATGCATTTGCTTGTCTGCGATCTTTGCTTTGCCGTTAGGGATCAGTACGTTGACTGCATATGATGGAGCTACGGTAATGAACTCGCCAGCGTTACCGCGACCTGCGAGGGGTTGGAGAAGGAATACTTCAATCTTCTTTGCCATACTAAGGGAACATCAAAAACTAAAAATTTTCTCTGTCAATATGCGTTCTTTTATGAGTTTTGGCTTAATTTTCAAGCTATTTTGTCAGCTAGTTCAGAAGCCTCGTTTGGTGCATAGGTTGTATGCTGCCAACTAGCGACTTTGGTTCAAGTATGCATGGGGATGAGATGAATATGAAAGTGAGGCACCTCTGTCCCTTCTACGTGTACCATTACATAGTCGCAGTCTAAGCTTGCTTTCATGGCCTCCATGATGTCTTTGGCTACCATAAACATATATCCCAATAGCTCATCAGGAACATCCGTCATTCGCGTGAACTCTTCTTTGGGAACGAGTAATGTATGCCCTTTGTTGATAGGGTTTATGTCAAGAAATGCGAAAGTGACGTCATCCTCGAAGACCTTAGTGCAGGGAATCTCTCATGCGATGATTTTGGAAAAGAGAGTAGGCATCTTTTGCTGTAATGAGTGATAAAGCGTTGTTTTTTATGGTAATGACTTGATATACGTAAGTATAGTAGATGGTATGTTTCTTTCTTTGACATCGGAGAGCACTCGATTGAAAGCCTTTTCAAGGAGCTCTCCTATGATTGGTCATGGCGTGAGTCAGAGTTCTTTCATGAGAGTGTCGCCATTGACAGCCAAATCTTTGAGCATAAATCTTCATTCTTCGGCATACATAGTCTGAACCTGCTGTTTCATGTGTTCGAGCTGGGCTACTGCGGCTGGCTGCAAAGGATTGTATTGCCCATGTCTATCTGCAATTGCAATATCCATGAGATTGTAGAGCATATCTGGCCCCACTTCACTTAGAAGTTGTCTGAGCTTCTTAGTTCTAATTTCTGGTGTGGCGTCCAATAATTCACCGGGTCTGTGATGATATTTGATATATCGGCAGATCGTTTCGATTTCGTTGTTGGAAAATCATAGTGCTCTAAAGTCTTTTTGGGCAAGCTCTGGTCAGAGGGCTTGTGCATGGTACATTTGGTGTGTAATGGGGAGCTTTTTTTCTTCTTTGGTAATATGTTGTGAAAAGTAATAATACTGGTCTGTCTTGCCTACATCGTGATAGAGCATAGCCAATCTGACAAGATAATCGCTATTGATAAGGCAGAGCTTATGCAATGTGAGGAGTGTGTGTGCATAAACGTCAAATGCATGATATCTTACAGGTTGTGGGACGTTATAGGTTGCCGCAAATGCGGGGAAAAGTATCTTCAAAAGATTGAGCTCTTGGAGGAGTGCAATATATCCAAATGGATTTCATTTTTTGAATATTTTTGTAATTTCGTCTTTGATGCGTTCTTTGGCTATATAACTGATAAGATAGTAGTTTTTCTTCATGCTATGTCGCGTCTCTGCAGAAAAATCGAATGACGCTGTATGATGCTGAATGGCTTCGTGTGGTGAGTACTGCGCATATGGTCAATAATAGAGTTCGTGATTGAGAATGTTTGCAAATCTTACGCCTCTCAAAATCCTGAGTGCATCTTCACCAAATCTTTGATGTGGGTCTCATACGGTACAAATGGTTTTGGTGATGAGATCTTGAATTCCATGGTGTGGATCGATAAGAATAATGAGTCTATTTTTGTTGGTTTTGGGCGCAATTTTATCTGTATTTTGTGTGTCCGTATATGTGCAGAGCAGTGCAGTGTTGATAACTTCTTTGAGGGTTTCATGCTGTAGCTTCCCTTCAGTGAAGCAACGTGCAATTGCTTCGTGGTTTTGGAGTAATAGTACATTGTTATTTGTGAAAAAAATATCCTGTCATGTCCCCAAAAGCTCGGTCAATTCCTCCTCAGATCATACTGAAGTGGATGAAAGCGACATTTTTTCGTATGTTTTTGATGTCGTGACATCACATACGTAAGCGTACATGGCGTTGATGGTAAAATCTCTTCTTTTGCTATCTGCTATGAGATCGTTGCTTCGTGAAATTTCTTGGGGATGGCGAAAATCTGCATATCCTCACTCTGTGCGAAAGGGTGTAAGTTCGTAGGTAATGCGTATATCGGAGGTGTCTGTTGTTTGTCAGTATCAAGGGAAAGATATTTCTTTGGGGATGACAGATATTGTTCCAAATTTTTCTGTGCGGAAGAGATGGTAGGTGTCGGAGGTGAGCTTTTTGAAAATTTCTTCGGGATTTCATCCTGAAGTGATATCGACGTCTATGGGTGCTGTTGATAGTCATAACAAAAGGTCTCTCACTACGCCTCATACAAAAAAAATGTCTTGGTGTCAAAACACTGACGTGAGATAGTCCGAATGAGGACAGAGATGTTGTAAGGCTTCAAGCTTGATCATACGTGAATATTGACTATATATGCGTGGAGTATATTGATTTTATCCGCAACTACTAGGCGAATGCAGCGATTTTGGACATTCTTGGCTCTTGTGGGTGTGGCTTTGTGATGATTAGTGCTGTTTGGACGTTTGTGAATTCTTGATAAGCCAGGTCCAGATGTGCCAAAAAGACCTCGTGTACCTACATTTCAGGGTATTTTTATGATGTTGTTGATTGTGATCACGAGTTATGTGTATCTACCGGAAAGTGTTTCCTTTGCAGTGGGTACACCATTTGCAGGTATGTTGTGGTGATTGGTGCTTATTATTGTGGTTAACGTAATCGATGAAGTGGGAAGAAATGTGAACAAGAAATATAGAATACCTGCATGGATAAGGCTTTTGATACAGGCGATGGCAGGTGTCCTAGCGTATGCTATGAGTGGAGTAGGTATTCATTCGTTGGTGTTGCCGTGATGGGAAATTCCTTTGAGTACATTTAGCCAAATTGTCTTTACGGTTGCACGATTTTGGTTGTTTTGTAATGCTATCAATTGGTTTGATGGGATTTATGGTCTTGCGACGGGAACATCTACCTTGGGTTTTGGAATGATTGCATTGTTGGTACAGTTTGTTGTGTTAGCTTCGTTTGCTGTGGTGACAGTTGCTAGAGAGACACTGTTGCATGAGGTCGTTGTTGTGAGTGCGATATGTGCAATGGTATGATTGATCTATACGGTAATAGAATATAAGCCCTGGGGTCTTGTGAGAGATGTTGGTACGATGGGCGCATGATTTGTTTTGGCATACCTTGCGTTGCTTGGTGGCGCAAAGATTGGTATGATGCTTGTGGTACTTGCATTACCTTTGTTTGACTCTGTACGAGTGATTATTAATAGGCTCAAAGAAGGCAAAAATCCTCTCAAGGGGGACTATACACATTTGCATTATAGGCTTATGGCGTTGTGACGAAATAGACATGAGGCGAGGGCAACTATATGGTGATGGTCGATAGGTATCGCTATCATTATGCTTTTGCAGTGAACCAATAGAATGGATAAGTTAATTATTTTTGTGCTTATGGCTGTGTTCTTTTTTGGTATCAATATGTATCTGTTTTGGTTCAAAAAATTACCATCTTCGTATGATCCTCAAAAACATCTTAGTAAACTTTAGATCCTTAGTCGGTGATTAGTGATGATGCAACATTTACGTGCATATATAGCTGAGAGATTTAACCAAAGACGTCTGACTGCGAAAACGTCCGCAGCATTACTTGTTCAGGTGTGTAAGCGTTTTGTGATTTATCCTGAGGCATTGCATGGGAAATTACAGGGGAAAGTATTGTTTTTGCGTGCTGATCCTCATGAAGATAAGATGTGATTTTTTTTGCGTAAGCAGGAAATTCTTACGGCATGTAGGGAAGAGCTTGTGCGTGCGGGGAGTCGTGTGCCTATAGAAGATCTGAGATTTTCTGCATAATTGCATGCTTCTTTAGCCGCTTGGATATGTATATGGTGATGACAAACATAAGTGCAAATCATGCCATTCCCAGGAGAGATAGCGAAATGAATCCAAAATAGTTTACATCTGTCAATGTGCAAGGTACTTGAGGGCTACAGATGGATGGAGTGGGTAGTGCAAAGTGTTGGACGGACCGTTTCCGTGCAGAAAAAATAAATCAAAAAATGAGAAGTGGCTGAATAAATATATATGCATTTCGTTGTTTCTTGATGAGTGCTAGTGCACTTATGGGGATAAGCGGATACATGCACATCCTAATATATCGGCAGAGGGTACACGCTGCAATTCCACGATCGGAGCTAAAAAGTATGCCTTCGATCACATTGCGAACAGGATCTCCATAGTATTCGACATAGAGAGATCAGAGTGTAGCAAAGAGGCTTATCAGTAGGAGTGCTATATATCGATTGCGGACGTTGTGCATGGGTACAATAAGTGGATACAGTAAATTGTTTGTGTGGTTGCGATTTTGTGTGTGATAATATACGTTGTGTAACTATGCTGTTATCTCATGTGATACGACGATACGTTTGAGGGATGCCCAAAAAAGCTCTTGAGGTAGAATACCAGTTTTGAGGCGATAATCAAGGTTAAGCAAATCACGATAGAGAGCATGTATCTGTGTGTTGATTTGCTGGAGATGACGTATGTGTTTGAGTTGCTTAAGGACGGGGAAAGGATGGGTTTTGAGGCGACTTGCGAGTTCTTTGCTGTCAGTGGTGCCTTGGTTGTAGAGGCTGACGAGATTCATGACTAGCTTGATTCATCGGTAGAGGAGTCAGAGTGTTTTGAAGGCATCTTCACTGGCATCCTCCATGCTTTGGAGTGTCGCAAACGTCGCCTTGGTGTCGCTGAAAAGTGTATCTAGGAGTGCAAATCCTTCTACTTCGGACTGCGCAACAACGAGATGATCGAGCTGATCATTGGTGAGATGCTCAAGTTTGTTGTGTTGGGCATATCGCATGAGTTTGTCACATTCGTGAATGGCATGTGTGAGCGATATTCACGTGATGCTCAGGAAGTAGGGTACATCTACCTTGAGAGCGGAATGTGCGGCAAGATATCCTGTGATATATGCGATTTGTTCTTTGGTTGATAATGGATCGAAGGCCTTGACTTGAGCATGTTCTGCGAAGAATTTTCGAGATTTTGTTCTCTTATCTGGTTTGTAGCAGACGAGCACTACGACATGATCTTGCGGTATGCGTTCAAAATCTCTGATAAGATACTCTTCAATATGCTCAGCAGCACTACTTTTGGGTTTGTTGTCGGGATGCGTATCTTTGGGTATTCATCGTACAAAGATAAGTTTTTTGTCACTAAACATGCCTCCACCAAACAGAGCGTTTTGGATGAGAGATGGATCGAGATCATCTGCACGAAAAGAAATATATCCTTCGGGACCGTATTTTTGGAGGAATGCATCTCTTCGTTTGTGAAGTTCTTGCTGGAGGAGATAGCTCTCTTCTCAGGTAAAGACAAAGATATTTTGCATTGCAAATCTTCAAAAAGAACAAAAAATACCCTCGCATACTACAGGAATGGAGTGAAAAAACTAGAGTGAGATATATACTGCTAGGTTATGGAAACTGGTCATGTCTGTCTACGACGTCATCATGCATATGCAATTTTGTATGCACGTTCTCATCTTTTTGCGTAGGAGAGCACAGATCATCAGCTCTCTGATCTGATCTCAGGGATGACGAATTTTTGCGTACTATTTTGCATAATATGTTTGTAGAGAGGATTTGCTTGGAGGGCAAGACTTCTTGATTGTTGAACAAATGTTTCTACGATGTTTTTTGTGTCGCCGTGTCATGTGTAGTATCTATCAACGTATTTTGTGAGGGCTTGTACGGTATAGGAGTTGGTATATACAGGTTGTCAGAGAAGGTCATATGCTGTTAGATCACCATCTATGATAAGATGCTCGTTTAGTTTTTTATTTAGTGCATCCTGTATGGCACTGTTTCTACAAGCAAAAGGTCATGCGTTGTGATCTGCGAGGAAGTATCTCATATTTTCCTCTTTTATAATTCATGTTCCATCACTGTAGAGCATGATTTCGTCTTTGAAAAAATATTGTCGATATATTTTTTCCATTTCAATTTGCGTGATTGAGGATGCCCTTCATTGCATGGCATTGACCAGATTCATCTTGTCATAGTTAAGGTATGCTGACTTTCACCTATTTCAGATGATCTTTTTTTCGGTTTCTCACGGAGTGAGGTCGCTGCTTACTATTTTGGAGACAAGGACATCTGTACTGATCTCGTATTTTCAAAAAGATCAGGGTTTTGCTCTTAGCATTCTTACTAGAACATCAAAATTACTTTCTCCGGGATATCTTTCAATGCCTTTGCTTGCATATCAGGCGCGTACCGCGTTACTTGTTGCCACATTCACTACAAGACTTTGGTACAGTGCATCATGCAGTGCTCATGGTGTGGTGATATCTTTTATGATAGTATTTGTTCGCTCGAAGAGTCTTGCTTGGCTTATAGAGCTATTCTTTCTTGCTATTTCTTTGAGTTCGGTAAGTTTGGCATAAAAGTATTTGTCACCCGTATCATCTAAGATATATGTGATACTATCTATGACCTTTTCTATTTTTTGAATATATGCTTGTAGTTGTTCTCTTGTTTTGTGTACGTCGATTTGGTGACCTGACTCCATACCTCGCAGTGTAAAAGCGGCAAGCATATTTTCGCGACATATAGGTATTCCAGCAGCTTTTGCTCAGCAAACGGTGGTCATGATGTGCTCTTTGGGAATGTGTGGATATGTATGCTCAAGAGCTTTGACTATGGCTTGCTCTTCTTGTGTGAGTACAATCTCTTTCCCGTCGATATGCCTGTCTGTAAAAATGGCTTTTTCAGCGGTTTTCTGTTTCAATTGTTCTTTCTGTTGTTGTTCTTTGATATTCGTGGGTTTGCCAAAAATACGTCGATGAAGATCTGACCATACTTGATTTCCTACAATGCAATCTCTACTAAATGGACTATTGTTGCTGTATTGAGTGAGTTGTGTTTGGTACTGATGAACGAGTCTAATGAAATGAGCATCGTAGTTTTTTCGTGAATGTTCTGCGATGGGCGGTGCCCGGAGTGTTGCAGGTTTCCACTTGAGTTCAACTCTTTTGAGAACGGCCTGTAGTAACAATTTGAGTATAAAGATTTTTCTTTCAAATGGATTAGGGACTGAACTGATTGCTTTGCAAAATTCAGGAATGGTATCTACAAACGTGTTGAATGTTCTATCGTCTTTGGTTACTTGTTTTTGAAATTTTTGGGGCAAAAAACCTCTTTTTACGAGTTGTTCTGCAAGCGGTTTGGGATCGTTCGCATATATTTCTAGATCTGATCATGCAATTGTCTCGGGAGATATATATCTTTGTTGAGCGTTTTTGGCATCACCTACTATTTTGTTGACGATATCATCGCGGTAGTTTACGAGGCCAGCAGGTTCCCTAGCAAGAGCGCTAATGTCTGTACGAGTGAGTTTGTTGTCGCCCCACTGTGGCTCATAGGATGATTTTTCGGGAGTTCCTCACATGATAAAGTAGGAGTTGGTAAACTAAAGATATTGTTATATATAGGTGTGTAGTAGCTCATCGGCTTGCTGCTCATCTAGATTATGCTGATTGACGGATTTTTCGTGTACAATTTTAGCGTTGTGTTGAGATGTTTCGTTGATGTGATTTTTGCTGTGTGCTAGGAGTTCAATGAGTCAGGTATACATGTCCAATATGCGCGCAGCAGTTATTTCAGCTTCAGAATTCAATATCATAAGTATGTCATCAAATGCGTGATCTGAGTTGAGTTGCTTATAAAGCGTACCAAGATACTGTCTTTGGTTGATTATCGAAAGATGCATGAATTGATCCTGGTTTAACATAGTCTTTTGTATGTAAAACTGGGAGTGTACTTGAAATATGCCCGAGTGTACACAATGAAGTATACTCCTGGTGATCTATTCTGTCAAATTTGACATTTTTGGGATGTTTTGGTATACTTTGGTGTATTTAGTCAGTAATCTCCCTATATGGTACGAGGAGAGGTGGATCATGTTTCTGCTGAAACGCTCAAAGATGTGTCGGCTGCGAAGGCGATGGAAAAATTGGCGCTTTCTGTGGATGCGAATGCTCAGAAATGATACATTGAGAAGTTGCGTGGATTGAGTCGAGACCAACTAGCTATTTTGCTTAAGAACAATTTCTTCGATCCCAAGAGAAAAAAATTCAAAAATTACGAAACAATTACCAAATCATATGTGTATTATGGACTTTTGGAGATGGTACTGGATAAGCTGGGATTTGATATTACTGTGACATGACTGTGATGATCGAAACTTAAGCAGCAAGTAGTAGAGTTTGAGCGTAGGTATGGACTTGCGGTGGATAGTGGATTGGCTGGTAGGCAGGTGCTTACTACGATGTATGAGCTGATGCAGTGGTATACGATGCAGCCTAGGACGCCATATAAGACCCATGATCAAATTGTGAATGATGAAGAACCCTCAAAAAATGGATTATTGACCGTCGATAAAAGATTCTATCGTAAACCTTGATGATTGCAGGCGTACTTGAGAACCTCTGACTATCACGCAAGCGTTACTGGTAAACCAAGAATATTTAAGGTGGGTATCAAATCATGAGTATCTCGTTCTGAACGTAGAGAGAAAAGTCATGTGTTTTTTCATGGTAGCGAATGACATGTAGATGGGGGTATTAGTATGTGATATTATACGGGTAAGTTTCAGTATCTTGTGTTACCTACGGGTGATATTGTGCAGTTTGGAGATGATGATAGAGGTCATTGAGCATTGGGTGGTTATCCTAAGGTCTTTGGTGATGCATCTGCTCAAAAACATGGAATTGCTGTCGAATTATGTTGTCCTCCTGCCAAAAGAAGAGTGAATAAGATGTTGGTAAACGAAACATTGGAACCTAACCCTAGAATGATTGAAGGTGCTAATTATCTTGTGGCACATCTCCAAAAGAAACATAATAAGACCCTAAATATTGGTCTTTCTATTGATTGATATCTTGCTTCCAAAACTAAGCATACGGATACATTGACGTGGCCTACGTCTACATTACGTGAGTTAGGTGTGAGTGAGGAGAGTATCGTGAGACGTAATGATTTGTTGCAGAGAAGATTTGGCGTTAAGAATCCTTCAACGCTGGTCTAAGTTGTTTTTTGGGACATTGGTCTAATATATTGCAAAGTACACCAAAACCACTACAGTAGTGCTACTCGTGTGTGGTATTTTGCCTGCGGGAACATCCTGGATCTAAGGGTGTGTATATTTATGATATATATCAATATAGAGATGCAAATAGGCATAGTAGGTCTTCCAAATGTAGGTAAATCAACCCTTTTCAATGCCTTGACGAGGTCGTATGCTGCAGATGCAGCAAATTTTCCCTTTTGTACGATAGAACCAAATATAGGTATGGTAGAGGTAAGAGATCCAAGAGTGGATGTGCTTTCTCAGATCTCTCATACACAAAAGATTATTCATGCAGCAATTAATTTTGTAGATATTGCAGGATTGGTGAGATGAGCAAGTAGTTGAGAGGGACTTGGAAATCAGTTTTTGGCTCATATTAGGGAGTGCGATGCTATTGTGCAAGTGGTGCGTTATTTTGATGATAGTGAGGTGGTGCATGTGGAGGGAAAGCCTGATCCTATGCGTGATGTAGAGATCATCAATGATGAGCTTATGATTGCTGACTTGCAGACGATAGAAAAGAAACTGCCTGAGGTTGAACGTAAACTTAAGTGACAGGATAAGGATGCTCAAAAACTCGTACCCCTACTTAGACGTATGCAGGAGCATCTTGGTGCGTGACATTTACTTATTGATCTTTCGGATGAGCTGAGTGAGGAGGAGAAAAAGTTGATTAAGTGATTCAATTTTCTTACATTTAAACCGTTCATTTATGCGCTCAATGTCTCGGAAAAAGACATGTATCATAATCAAGAAATACAGCAAGAGTTTGCGAAAAACCTTGGTAAACCTGTTGTGGTAGTATGTGCAAAGTTTGAGGCAGATATGATGTGACTGTCTGATGAGGAGAGAGAGATGTTTGTGGAAGAGATGAAATGAGGCAATGATATCAAAATACCGACATTGGATGACCTTATCTCTTTGGCGTTTGATACCGTAGGATTGATGTATTATTTCACAACGGGCGAAAAAGAAACTAGGGCATGGACAATCAAAAAATGATGGACGGCACCGCAGGCTGCAGGAGTTATTCATGGGGATTTTGAGCGTGGATTTATTAGGGCTGAGGCGGTAACGTACGAAAAATTTGTGGAAGCTGGTGGACGATCTGGAGCAAGAGAGAAGTGATATCTACGTAGTGAAGGAAAAGACTATGTGGTCCAGGATGGTGATGTGTTGCTTTTCAGATTTAATGTCTAACCACTTTTCATGAAGATTTTTTCTAATTTTGATACTAATCTAGAGGATAAATTGTGCGAGGAGTATGGGCAAATATTTGGCTCTGATAAGGTTGTGGTGCTACATAAAACGAAACGATATTTGTATCGTCATGTGTGGTTCCCCTATGTGATGTTTTTGATTTTCGCGCTCATTGTGACTAATGTGGTATATGGATGATTGTTTTTGCCTGATTCGTTTATCTTGCCTGTTATTGTGGAACGATTACTCTGGGCAATGGTTGCGGTATACTTCGTGTACACCGTGACACATACGTTCAAATATTACGTAAACTACAAGATGGACTTCTTGGTGGTGACTCCCAAGGAGGTGATTAAATATGATCAGGAGGGGGTGTGGCAGAGAAAAGCAGAAAAATTGAGTACAAGACATATCAAGTCTGTGACGGTATCTAAGGATGGTTTTTTGGCGAGTTTTTTGGATATTTGAAGTATTTATTTTCTTGCGGAAGGGGAGGATGTAAGAGGTATGCTTGCGATTGAGTATGTAGATGCAGTTGAGTGAAAAGAAAAAATTATCCGTCATATTTTATGAATGGATACAATAGCGTAGAGGGTTTTACTGTTTGTGAATTATGCGCTTAGCAAAGAGAGTTTTGTTGTGGTGAGGGATAATGATATTGTGATTTGTGATTGTGTGAAATGCAATTGTGCTTAGACAATGATTGCCGTATATTCGTGCCTCTCAGGAGAGTTATGAGATGACCTATCCTGTAGGGATAGTGCTTTGAGCATCAGTCAAAAGTAATGGAACCTTATCGGTATCACTGCAAGAGAGAGTGGATGCTGCAATTATGGCGATTAAGACGTGACTGATAAAACAACTACTTATTTCAGGAGATGGCGTAGAAGATGCGGTATATAAGGAGACTCCTGCTATGTATAAGGCTGTTGTAGATGCAGGAATATCTGAGTATTTGATTGTCGTTGATCCTGCAGGGGTCGATACCTATGATAGTATGCGAAGAGCAAAAGAGTTTTATAAGCTTGATCGTGTGCTTATTTTTAGTCAATGATACCATCTTGCGAGGAGTGTGTATATTGCTCGTGGATTGGGTATTGATGCTCGATGACGGGCGGTTGATGGTCACGATCATCTAGATGAATCGTACTTCTCTGTGAGGGAGATACTTGCGCGTGTCAAAGCGGCGGTGGAGATAGAAGTTATTCACCCGTGGGCTAAGTATGGGACGAGACTGGTTTCTCACTAATTTTTTTTAGTATGTTGATAATGTAATATATGACTGTACGTGTTGTACTCGTAGAAGTGGTTACAGACCCTTACGAGAAGAAGCTTGTGGACCAAAGATTTGAAGAACTGGAAGAACTTGTGCATACGTATGGCGGTATGAGTGTTGTTCATGTGTTGCAACAAAGAGCAGTACCAGACTACAAAACGTATGTGTGATCATGAAAGCTCGAAGAGATCAAGGATATGATGCTTGCGGAGGATGCACAGTTGCTAATTATTGGGAATATGCTCAAGCCGCAGCAGATCTATGCCGTCAATGAGTATCTTAGGAAGTGGAATCTGGCGGCATGGGATAGAGTTGACCTTATTTTGAAGATTTTTGAACGTCATGCAGTCACTACTGAGGCAAGGTTGCAAATTGAGCTTGCTGCAATCAAACATATGTGACCGAGAATTTTTGGTATGGGTATGGAGTTGTCTCGCCAGTGATGAGGAACAGGTACGAGGCGTGGTATTGGTGAAACCAATAGTGAAATTATGAAGAGACACTTGGCCAAAAAAGAACGTCAGATAGAACAGCACTTACAACAATATGCACAGGTGAGAGAGTCGCATAGAAATGCGAGAAAAAGAAACTCTCTCCCTACTATCTGACTTGTATGATATACCAATGCGGGGAAATCGACGCTTATGAATGCATTGACGCACAAATGAGTGTATGTGGCAGATAAATTGTTTGCAACACTGTGAACGCATGTAGGTCAACTCTACTTTCCAGCTGAGTCATGAAAGGGTACAACAGTCCTAGTCAATGATACGATAGGATTCATGAGAGATCTCCCGCCGCAGTTGATTAAGGCGTTTGCATCGACACTTGAGGATAGTGTAGAGAGTGATCTTTTGCTGCATATTATTGATGCACATGATCCTCTTGTAGAAGATAAAATTTCGGTGGTTGATCATATCTTGGATAGTATAGGTGCAACGCAGCAGAGAGTCTATGTGTTTAATAAGTGTGATGTGATCAATGAGCAAGAACGTGTGCGCTTACAGGAACTTTATGCTGATAAACCGTTATTGTGGATATCTGCTGTAACGGGTGAGGGTGTGGATGCTTTGAAAGAGTACTGCAAAAGGACACTTTTACGTGATAAATTACTTGATGATAAGATTGGATAAGTATCTTGCAAATCTTGGTTTTGGAACCAGGAGTACCTTGCCGTATATGATTAAGCAATGAATGGTTCAGGTAAATGGAGTGGTGGAGCAACGTCCTGACTGCAAGATAGAACTTGGTGATGAGATAGCTTGGGAAGATATGACATTTGAGGTCAAAACTGATGTAACCGTGATATTATACAAACCTGCATGATACGTTTGTAGCGAGGTTGCAGAGGCTGAATATCCTTCGTACAAAGAACTTTTGACATGATGTGTATATGCGAATCTTTTGCATGTTGCATGAAGACTTGACGTAGATACGACGGGACTTGTGATTTGTTCGAGTGATGGATGATTTGTGCATCGTATTATCTCTCCCAAAACACATGTAGAGAAGTCATATCTTGTGACGTGTGCTGAAGCAATTGACGATGCAAGTTTACGTTTGTTGCGCGAGGGTGTTACATTGGAGGATGGATACCGTACATTACCAGCGCAGACTGAACGTTTGTCGGCTACTGAGTTTCGTCTTATTATTCATGAGTGAAAGTTTCATCAAGTGAAAAGAATGCTGGAAGCTGTTCGTAATCAGGTCGTCGCATTGCATAGAGAGCGTATAGGTCCATGGAGTGATACAGGACTTTGACCACAGGAATGGCGTTATCTTGAGCATGCACAAAATGACTTGAAAGATCGACAAAAAAACATAATGTAGCACCGTAGCGTTATTGGTGATATATTTTGTGTTATGGTGTTGAAGACTTGCAGGCGGATCGGAGAACAGTATGGTGTGTATGTTTTTAATACTTGGTTCTTCATATTATGTCGAAAACGGAAAAAAGAATAAATAAACGATTAGTGGGACTTATTATTTGATCTGCGATTATCGGAGCATGATCACTTTCTATGACGCCCAAAGGAAAGTCATTTTTGAGACGTCTTTTGGATCGTGCTCAGAGTCGAGGAGAGTATTTGGCTGGCATGACGAAGTCTACTTCGAGCAAAGAAGTATCAGATGATAATGTACAGAAAAATGGTGAGGCAGATCAGGGTGATGATGCCGATCTTGTAAAGTAGTAAATGCTCCAAAATATACCCAAAAATAGTGAAATGAGCGAGAATTCGTAGACTAAGTCAGGGATCTTTTACTTTGTATATGAGCAGTTGTGGTTATGGAAAAGCATAATACCTTCAATTATTCGACAGACTATTTGGATGCGGTGAGTCATGCAGGATTGTTTACGTATCATCACGATGAAAAAATAGTTCATCCCGATCATATGGTTTTGGGAGTATATACGTTTACAAAGAAATATGATTTCTTTGAAGCATTTTGGTCATTTTTGTGATGTAAGCGTCCGCATTTTTTGCAACAGGTCATGGAGGCTTGGTATCCAGAGTTGGCACAGCTCAAAAAACCTGTTCGTTTGCAGTTGCAGTTGGACCCTATATTTCAGCAGAGACTAGGTGATTTTATGGAAAAGCCGTCTGCGGTGCAGGTTAATTTTTTGATGTTATTTGCGATTTCACTTGATCATATGTCTGAGGATCTCACGGATGTGTTTATTGCTGAGCAGGTCAACATAGATCATATGAGAAAAAGGCTTCAAAAGGCGATAGAAATGACGGTGCAGGGTGGAATAGCTGCTACGGATATGTTTTCTATGTTGCATCATATGGTTAATAAACTCAATTTGGATCTCTCGCATGCGGATATTTTGGTAGATGTGAAAAAAATTAATGATGGTAGTACGACCAAGGCAACCTCCAAGATGCACCATCATATACAAGATACTCAGCAAATTTGGGATGTTGATCAGCAAATGCCTATTGTGGATCAGGCTATGGCAAGTACTTCAGATGGTAAAGATGAAGATATCCAAGTTGAAGATCAGAAACAGTCGTGAGCAGAAGAAAAGAAGCTTACTATAGAGTATTTTGGAACTGATTTGACCAATGAAGCAAGGAATAATTTTTTGGATCCTGTGATTGGGAGAGAGAAAGAGCTGCAGCAGATGATCTATACGCTCTTGAGAAAAACTAAAAATAACCCGCTTCTTATTGGAGAGGCTGGTGTAGGCAAGACAGCTATCGTGGAGTGACTCGCTCAGAAAATTGTTGCTAATCAGGTGCCTGATAAACTCAAAAACAAGAGGATTATGATGCTTGATATGTGATCATTGTTGGCAGGTACCAAGTATAGAGGAGAATTTGAGGCTAGACTTAAAGCGATTCTAGAGGAGGTGGTAGATCCTACCAATGGTATCATTTTGTTTATTGATGAAATTCATACGATTATTGGTGCAGGGAATGCGGAAGGCAGTGCAGATGCAGCGAATATGCTTAAACCATTACTTTCACGCGGGAAATTGCAGCTTATAGGTGCAACGACGTTTGATGAATACCAGAAACATATCGAGAAAGATCCGGCACTCAAAAGAAGATTTCAGGAGTTGTCAGTTAATGAGCCATGAAGAGATGATGCAGTGACGATTATGAAATGATTGCAGAGTAGATTTGAGGACTATCATGGTGTCAATATTTCTTCTGAGGCTATAGAGAAGGCGGTGGATTATAGTATTAGGTATATGATGAACAAGTATTTGCCTGATAAGGCTATTGATATCATTGATGAGGCATGCGCAAGAATATCTACATTGAGCGAAAAACTTAAGGTCAATGATGAGTATACGGGCGTAGAAGATAAGATCAAAACCGTCAAGAAGCAGATTGAAAAGGCTATTGATAAACAGGATTACTTCAAGGCAGCAGAACTCAAAGAAAAAGAAGAGGAACTCAAGAAACAACTAAAGTCCATGAGACAACAACAGGTATTACCTAGGGATTTGAGGCCTACTGTGGAGATTATGCATGTGTGACAGGTGCTTGCGGATAAGATGTGAATTCCTGTACATCAGGTCACAGAGTCTGAAATCCATAAACTCGCAGGACTTGATACGCATCTCAAGCAGTTTATTAGAGGACAAGAAGAACCAGTAGAAAAGGTTGTCAAAGCTATCAGGAGAAACAGACTCTCACTGGTTCAGCTCAATAGACCCATTGCATCGTTCCTATTTCTAGGGCCATCGGGCGTTGGGAAGACATACCTGGCAAAATTATTGGCAAAAGAATATTTTGGTGATGAGAAAGCGCTTATTAGGGTAGATATGTCTGAGTTTATGGAAAAATATTCAGTATCTAAATTAATTGGTTCTGCTCCGGGGTATGTGGGATATGAGGAGTGAGGAGTACTTACTGAGCAAGTGAGAAGAAAGCCATATAGCGTAGTATTGTTTGATGAAATTGAGAAGGCAAGTCCTGATGTGCTCAATGTCCTTTTGCAGTTACTGGATGAGTGACATCTCAAGGATAATAAATGAAGATGGATAGACTTCAAAAATACGATTATTATTCTTACATCCAATATTGGATCAGAAGAATTTGGCAAAAAGCTCGCAAAAATCGGCTTTGGTCCTAAGGATGAGAAGAAATGAGACTTTCCTGAATTCAAACTGGTGCAGGAGCGTGTTTTGGAAGAAGCAAAAGAGATGCTGGCTCCTGAACTTATCAATAGGCTCAATGCTATGATTGTTTTCCATCCTCTTTCTAAGGATGTTTTGGCAGATATCTTTCAGCGTAAACTTGATGAGTTTTACGCACAACGAAAAAAGAAAAATGGTATCAAACTGCCAAAATATACCAAGCAGAAGGTAGATGAAGTGATTGAAAAAGTGTATGATCCGCAATTCTGAGCACGTCCTCTCGAGAGATATATTTATGATGAGATTGAGCCTACGTTGATTGATCAGCTTATGAAGTTGGGAACGGTTTAGGTATATGATTCTAAGTGGTGGTGGGTGTGAGTTTCTTTGGGTCGTAGGTGCGTACTCATAGGATTCTTTCTCGTGCCCTGATTTTGTCGAACCAGGGTCGTCATCTAGTAAGAAATGTTCGTGTTTTCCCGAAAGGAATGTATACTCTTACCGTGTATGTTTCTGCTAGTTTGTAGATGTATGCGTTGTGTACATCTACAAAACTTTGGAGCTCTACCTGAGATCGTTTGGGAAGCTTACTGTACGTTTCAATAAGTTTTTGAATAATAAGATGATCGTGGGTTGCAAAGGCTATCTTTTGTGTGTTTTGTCATCGTATCCATTGGGCTACGTCAAGATAGTTTTGAGAGACCTGAGATCGTGATGTGAGATCATAGTTATTGTAGAAGCCTTTAACGAGGCGTAGTGACGGTATTTGGGTTTCGAAAAGAGGCTGTAATAGTTCTTGGTAGGAGGTAATATTTGCAGAAATACATAGACCTATTTGTTGTGATGAGAATCCGTTTTCTAGCAGCTCTTTGTAGAGTTGCACAGTCTCTTGAATGATATGACGTGTATGTGTATTTCATGTCGCTGATGTTGATTTGACGGAGTGGTATGTGCGATCGGAGGTGTCTATTCGAACAAAGATGTTGTGCGCTTTTGCATAGGAGCAGAACTTACTGAATTGAGTGTATAGCTCGTTTTTTGAGAGTAGATATTGTCAGAATTGATACAGTTTTATGGTGATATCGTTCTTTTTGTGTGTATCCTGATTGATCTGTGTGAGGTCGTTGATGAGGCTATAATACGTAGTGTAAGCATCCTCTATCTCTGCTGGAGAACGTGAGACAAGAGGAAGATATGATGCGCTACATGCGATGTTGTGTGCTGTGTTGAGATTAATTATGCGCTTGAGAACGTTATTCTTAGAAATACCAAAGAGTTTTCAGAGGAGATTTCTCATAGAGTTTCAGCATATATTAAAACATTAGACCACTTTGTAGTTCAAGCATTTTTTGGTAAGCTCATCATGATTGTGCAAGGTGTTCGTGAGTTCCTGTTTCTAGAACTTGTCCTGAATCAAATACTATAATTTCATCGGCCTCTTTGACAGTTTGAAGCCTATGTGCAATGATAATTACGGTACGACCCTTGAATAGTGTATGTAGAGATTCTGTGATAGCTTGCTCTGAGATGCTATCCAATGCAGAAGTGGGTTCATCCAATAAAATAATATCTGGGTCCCTCAAAAAGAGTTTAGCAATAGCTAATCTTTGTTTTTGTCCTCCAGAAAGTCTTACTCCTCTTTCTCAGATTTCGGTGTCAATGCCTTCGCTTAATGTGTAAATAAACTCACATTTTGCTGCCTTTATGGCTTCTTCAATTTGTTTTTGAGTAACGTTTGATGGTGATCCATGGAGGAGGTTTTCGCGTATTGTGCCATCAAAAATACTTGGATCTTGTGAGAGATAGCCAATATGTTCGTAGTATGATCTTAGACTTACGGCAGAGAGATCTTGGTTATCAATAGATATGGTTCAAGATTGTGGTGATAAGTATCATGCGATGAGTTTCATGAGTGTTGATTTTCCAGCTCATGAGATGCCGACTAATGCTGTTTTATGTTTTCCCTTGATTTTGAGCGTGAGTTTATCAAAGACGTGAGTATCTTTAGGGTTGTACGAAAAGGTTATGTTATTCAGTAGAATGTCTCCATGTTGGAATGTGAATGTGTCTCATACATCATATCATTTCATCACAGGAGTATTTATACTATCAAATGTGTCTCGTAGCCTTGTAATGTGAGGTATGTTTTTGGTAACCGTGTCGATAAGACTTATTCGATCGTCAAAAACCTTCTCGCACAAATAGAATACGCTTATTAAGCCTATAAAATCGGTAATACTAAGGTGATTGGTTAGATAGCCACTTCCGAATGCTAGAATAGCAGCTATTCTTCATGCATGTACAAGAATTTTGGGTAATAACTGTGAACCTAAGTATACTCTTGCGATTAATGCATCATAGTATGCTCGTATGGGGCCGTATGCCTTGAGTGTAGCAACTTCTTGCTCTCATTTGTTATTGTAAAGAATCTCAAATTTTGCCATTAAGATCTTGACGATGTTTCTGTTGAAAGCTAGAAAATTTTCTCTTTTCTCCACTCTTCGTTGTTGTCCTCGGTTGGTTGATACTGCCGAAATGCTTACAGCAATTAACACACCTATTCCAAAAAACGGCAAAAAGATGGGCTTGATAAGATATACTACAAATGAGCTAGAAACGAGTACTATGATCCCAGAAGATCCTCTCACAAATAGTTCTCGTAGAACGTCTAATCGTGATTGTATACCTTGTTGAATAATGCTTATCATCTTTCAAGTTCATATTTTTTCGATGTAGTTGTTGTCGAGCGTAAGATATTTTTTTGCGTATTTTGCGGTGAGATCTGTTGCGCCGTTGGCAAATACAAGCCTTTGTCGAGGTCTGGTAAATATGAAGATGATGACATATAATAGACATATTGCAGCGTATCGTGTGGTGTAGGTGAAGATGTTTTGTGTATTTCATTCCTGAATTAATTTTACAATTTGTTGTATGAAAATAACGATAGATGTCGAAAAAAGACCTGTGAGACAGGGAAGGAAACATGATTTCAAAAATATAATTGGTTGTCTTCTGACAGGCTCGAAGAGATTATGGAGGAATGATGCAGAAGACATGGTATAATTTAACTAGATAAGAATGTCTCTAGGTTTTGCTCATTCTTGTGGTCAAACAATTCATCTCTCTTCTAGTATGTCGATAAGTCTTGCGGCGCGAGGGAATCCTATGCCGAGTTTGCGTTGCAGCATAGTTGCAGAAGCTTTTCTGGTTTCTGAGATAACTTCTACTGCTTGATTGATGAGATCTTCATCATCGTCTGATACGTCTCATCATGAGCCTGCGTACTCTCCTTTGCTTTCGAGAATGCGAACAATTTCTGGGTGATAAATATCTGATTCGCTGAGATTATGCATATATGTTTGCTTGATGGCTTTGACAACAGCTTCTGTCTCTGCTGTGGATACGAAGGGGCATTGTACTCTTACAGGGAACTTTGTTTTGGGATCCATATAGAGGAGATCTCATTTTCATACAAGATCTTCGGCTCACATCATATCGAGAATGGTTCTACTATCGATTTGAGAGACGACGCCGAAAGCTATTCTTGTAGGAATATTTGCCTTGATTAAGCCAGTGATCACATCAACACTTGGTCTTTGTGTAGCTACGATAAGATGAATGCCGACTGCACGGGCTTTTTGAGCTATACGTGTAATGTAGCTTTCGGTATCTTTTTTGTTGCCGCTCATCATAAGATCTGCGAGCTCATCTATGATGACGACGAGGCGATAAAGTTTTTCTTTGTCGGTACACTTGTCATTGTACTCAGCAATATTTCTGCTGCTTTTGTTTTTGAGGAGCGTGTATCTTCTTTCCATCTCTCCAACTGTTCGTTTGAGCACTTTGATTGCTTTAGGCGGCTCGGTGATAATAGGGGAGAGCAGGTAGGGAATTCACTCATAGATACTTAGTTCGACTTGTTTTGGGTCGACCATAATAAATTTGAGCTCGGCAGGCGAGTTTTGGTAGATGAGCGATAAGATAAAGTCGTTGATCCCAACTGACTTACCAGATCATGTCGCTCCTGCTACGAGCAAATGTGGCATATCTTCGAGTGATTTGACGATATGTGATCCTGTAATATCTTTGCCGACCGTAAGGTTGGTCAAGTTATTTTGCATGGATTTAGTGAATTCCATCCCACTGAGAATTTCCCTAATCATCACCATTTGTGGCTTGGGGTTGGGAATCTCTATACCTACACTGTCGGTTCCTGGTATGGGGGCAAGGATTCTTAGGGATTTACTTTTGAGGGCTAGTGAAATATCTTTTTTGTACCCTTCTATTTTGGTAATTTTGACGCCAGCTGCGGGTTTGATTTTGATCTGTAGGACTGTTGGTCAGATGTTACATCCTTCGATATCTACTTCGAGATCAAATTCGTGAAGCTTGTTTTTGACGGCCTCGGCTTTTTCGAGGAGCCAATCTTCATCTATGGTGAGATCTGCATTTGGATTATGATCGAGAAGATTGATATCAAATGTAGGTTTGTCAGCTGGAAAACTTACGTGAAGCTGTTTGAGCATATGATCATCTTCTTTCTTTTGGATGGCTTTTGAAAGCTTGTCTTTGAGGAGCGATTTGATGGTATTTTTGTCGTGTCCTTCGCCGTTTTTTACAGCTTTTGCGATGTCTTGGGCGATGCCTTTGATTTTTTCTTCTTCTTCGTTTTCTTCTTCCTCCTCCTCCTCCTCCTCTTCGTCTTCTTCGTATTCCTCCTCTTCATCTTCTTCTTCATCGGCGGTACGCTTCTTCTTGGATCCCTTTGACTTGCCGGAGATATATTTACTTGCTATGCCTTCAAGACGTACGTGAGGAAGCCTGATATTGTAGTAAATGCCTCGTCGTATAAGTGTGACACAGAGGGTTACAATAAAAAACCCTTTGATAGCTAGCTCGGAGCCCCCAAAAAGTCGATCTCATCACCAAAGACCGATATATCCTAACCGTCAGCCATTTTGCTCTATAAGAAGTCTTGTTGTTGAGGTTATGGTAGTGGGAGGGAATTGGCGCTCTAGGAGTGGGAAGTCGAGAATTGCGGCGACACTTACAAGTGCGGCAAAGCAAAACTTAAAAAGAGCAGTTGTGTAGAGCCTTGTATTGATGAGAATTGCTGCTCCAATGAGAGCCAGGAATGCAAAAAAGATGAGACTTCATTTGTCTCCTACGAGTTGTGTCGCAGGATATGAAAGAAACTCAAAAATGGGTGACTGTTGGGCCAAAAATAACGAAAAAAAGTATAATCCTCCTACGAGGAGGAGGATAACGCCAAGTTTGTATCTGTCGAGTGCAAACTGGTTTCTTTTGTATGATCTTCTTCTAGCCAAGATTTGGAGGTAATGAGTAAATCTCCTGCATCCTAGTGATGTTTTGTGATATCTCAACCATATTTTGTCGAAATGACTGTACTACTTCCCAAATATATACAAAATTCTCTGTATGTCATCTTTGTCTCCGGGGAGAGTGTAGATATGTCTGTGCAGGATTTCTAGGTGGTGTCTTGTGGCAAGTTTTGTTATAAGCTCGTCTTCTTCGGTGGTGAGTAGTTTGTAGAGAATGATTTTGCCTCAGGGTTTGGTGAGGCGTATAAGCTGCGGTAAGATAACATCACTGTATGCTACGGCTCTAGCAGTGACATAATCATAGCGTTGGTGGTGCTCTTCAGCTCTTCATCGTATGGCAGAGGCATTGCTAATCTGTAATTCTTCTATCATGTGATTGATGGCATTTATTTTTTTTCTTGTGGAGTCAATGCCGGTACAGATTACCTCTGGATAGCTTATAGCGAGGGGAAGGAGTGGAAATCAGCCTCCTGTTCCTACATCAAGGAGTGTATGTCTTGACTCTAAGGACATAACTGTAGAAAGTTCTATACTGTCAAGTATGTGCTTAGTATAAACACCTTCTGCATCCCTGATTGCAGAAAGATTGAGACGTGAGTTTCGCTCCAAAAATGTGTCAATCAGGGGTTTTCGTTGAAGGGGTATGGTGTCTAGAGTATTCATTGCAACTGTGTGAGGAATCAGTACCAAAACGCTACGGAATATATGCCTATAGCAAGCCTATTGTTTAGTAGTTTGTGGATCGGATGCAAGAGCGAAAGCAGGTAATAGGGGTTTTGGTTACAATTATGCTCATAGCATGGTCGATTTTGCCGTTGGTACAGTTTTGACCTATTTTGGACGATCAAGAGTTTGACGCAGCGCTTATATGGGCAGAAACTCAAGCATTCCCTGATACTGAAACAACAAAAAAATACCCATTTACTACGCTTACTAGAGCTGAAGCTGCACAGCGATATGTTCAATTTGCACATAGTAGAGAGATGCTATTTGTGTCTACAGGATGCGACTTTTCGGATATATCTGACCTTTGAACTGGCATACAAGAAGCTATTAGACAGAGTTGTTTATATGGATTTTTTAAGGGGAGAGGAGGCGAGTTTCGTCCTTATCAGTATGTTTCCAAGGCGGAATCTCTCGTTGCTTTGGTGAGGGGTATTGCAAAGGGAGTATCTTTTGTCGAACCAGAACTTATCTATCGAGAGCCGTATGTGACGTGGGCATATGAAAATGGCATAACTAAACGCAAAAGTACGCCTTATATGATGTATCTCGTGACAAGATATGAATTGTTGTTGCAACTACGGAGAGCGAGAGGCAAGTAGGTAGTGTGTATACTTTTTCTAATAGTATTCATAGGGAACAAATAGTTTACGTGTGTCGTCAGGCGTTTTTTCGGGTATATATGCGGGGACTCCGGCAATATCAGTCTTAAATAACGCCATATTTGCAATGATGTCGTCGGCACGTTGTCACAGGAGCGTGGGTGCCTGCATGCATATGATGCATCCCATAAGAAACGCCATGTTGAAGTATTTTTGTTTGAGGTGACGTTCGTGAAAATAATATGCACCAGAGAGCGTCCCTCGAAAGAGGTACCAAATTCTTTTCCCAGCTACAATAAGTGATGGTGGGAGAACGGTGTAGGTGCTGGAACCGAGTGTACTAGCGATCCCGTTGGTGAGAGCAAAGAGCATAAATTTCCTTTGAAATGGAAATATAAGATGCTGTCGTCAGTTATTGAAATATAGATATATACCTATGCTTATAAGTCAACAGAGGGACATGGCGCCGTTGAGTAGATAGGGGTCTATAATGAGTTGATTCGTTCCGAACTTGAATAAAATCGTGTTTGTTGCAGAGAGAAGTAGAGTAATGATGATATAAGGAAGTCCTTTGTGAGAGAGGCTACTTTTTCGGAGTGACCACACAAACCATAGGATAATAATACCTGCTCCCACGAGTTGCCACCGTCCGCTAATGTATCACATTACTCGGTCTGTAGAAATCAAAAGTGGAATCAAAAGAACAGTGTACTGGGCGTTTGTGCTTCTGTCTGTTTTTTCTATTGTTTTGATTGTGAAGTACTGGCTGAGTAGAGATCCGATTACTTTGATGATAAAAAAAAGCAAAATAGTCCATGAAAATTGTGGCAGTATAGGTGAGAACAGAAAGAAGGGGAGACTTACAACGGCTTGAGCCAAAAATAGCAAAAGACCTTTCTGGTGAGCAGAAAGTGTATTTTGCAAAGATTTTATCTGAGCTGAGCCGATTTCACCAAATAATGCTCCCGCTCAGAGAATGAAGAATGCTTGAATCATACTTTATTGTACCTTATTCGAACATTCTTTGCAAATCTTCGTCTTTGATCATTTTGGGTGATCGCATGGGCTCAAACGTGATGGTAATAGTGACATCATATGTGGGTAATACATCTAGTACAGCTTGTTTTACCATTTGTTCAAGCATTTCTCCCATGGGGCATGCGGGTGTTGTGAAGGTCATGAGAATTTGCACGGATTCTTCGGGTATATTTATCCCAATATCATAGATAAGTCCTAGTGTAAAAATATCAATAACAGGAAATTCAGGGTCATAGACGCCTTGAAGTTGGGTTTCAATGAGTGCATGTAGTTCGTCGTTGGTGTGATCATGATGTGTCGATCCAATCGATCCAGTGTGATGGGTGTCGCTACTGTTCGATGCTTGACGCTTGTTATGAGCGGGAGGTGTGGGATTTGTCATCAAAGAGTACGAAGTGGAGTCAAATGAAAACAGCTATGAGTGTAAGTCAGATTAGTCTACTTCGGTGTCACGTTACCATCAAGCTGAGATTGGCAAGTGTAAATATTCCTAGTAGTAAGCCGAGTTTATAGCTTTTGGAAACATGATATTCGGTAAGATACGGGGAAAAAAGCTTGTATCATGTGATAAAACAAAAGTAGCCTATGCCTCGAACCAGCATGAATATTGCAAGAAATCCAAATGATAATCCTACGATGGGTTGCTGGTAGACGTTGATGAAGGTATATAGTCATCGAATCATAATAAGTCCTATGATAATTTTGAATAGGGCTCAGATGCTATATACACGCATGTTTTTGTGTGTTTTGGAATAAAAATAGAAGTGTATCTGTATGTATTTATGCGATTGCTTGGCACTTTATTGGTACTTATGATCCCATAGATTCGTCGTCAGTATCGATAATAACATCTTCTTCTTCTGAAGCACTCACAGTAACTTCTGAAAGTGAGGGGATATAGAAAAAATTGTTTCCAGAAGAATAGAACTTGTAGTAGAGTTTTTCCCAAATGCCATGGAAGAGTGGAATACATGCATATGCAAGGACAGGAGGAATGGCCAGGAGGATATTTGCTGTATTTCCCTCGTTGACGTCTATGATTTTGTAGAGTGTACCAAATCCTATGAGTGCTATGGTTAGTCAGAATGCTGCGCCGATGAGATGTACGGCTGAGTAATTAGGATTTGTTGTCATCTGAATGGCGGTGTATGACACAAATACCGTGAAAAGGATATGGAATGCCAGGATAACAAACAACTCATCTATGCTTGTGGCGAAGATAATATACAAAGGTACAAAAAAGAAGAACAAAATAATATTACAGGTGAGTGTAAGACTAAACATCTTTCACATATCGTAATAAGTTTCGGGATAGAGGAGGTTATAAATTCCGGCTACGATGATTGTCCCTATAAATGTGCTCACGAAAGAGATGACAATTAGGATCAAGGGAAGTAGCGGATTTATGCTTAAACTACCTGTTATTCTGTTGCTGAGTGCTTCTTGAATCATACCTCACACAAGTACCAAGATGATGAATATCAGAAATGAAATGAAAATACCTACACATAGTCCTATCATAAATTTCACGAAAATTTGCCATCATGTGGGGTTGCCTGGTTCGATATCGAGTTGGAGTGAGTTCATTTTTTGTGTGTCGGCCATGATGAAGAGGAGTAGTAAAATATTTTTTGGGAGAGCTATGTGTATGTTGTTTAATGTCTAGGGAGTAGGGGATATACACGTGATGGTTGTAATGGCGGATTTTATGCTATTACGATCGTCTTCGGTAGCAGAAATGTACGAAAGAATATATCACGTCCCTTGGTATAAATACTGGTACTGTGCGAGATAGTAGGTGGCTGCAGGGATGTTACTCGTGTCGTTTAGATTGAAGGTTACGTAGAGTCAGTTTATTTTCTGATCGTTGCAACTAAACGAGATTTGTTGTTTGCTTTGTGGTTCGTATCATACGAGTAGGCGCTGCATTTTTTTGGATTGTAGTGTCCGAAACTGATCGACATCTAGCTGTGGTCACAGTGCTGATTTACTGATGATGAGGTTATTGTCAAAGCCTTCTGTAGTATTCACTTTGTATGCCGCTACTATCTTGTTGATGAGTTGTTTATTTTCTACTACCTGCGATGGCACGGATTTGAATGTTTCTGGAAGATATATACTAAATTGTTTGTCGAAGGTAACCTGTACTTCTTGTGAGGATATTCTTCAGCATCACGTCAAAAAAAGACTGCATATAGTAATACCTGACAAGATGAGGAAATGAGATCTCTGCATCGTTATATCTGTGAGAAGAACCAAATCGTGATTGTTATAATGCGAAGATATACAAAAGACAGAGCACCAAACCTATTCACATACCTATGAGAAATGATTGCTTGTAGATACTCTCACTGCGCTCTTCATCGACTTCGTGTGCTAATCTAAGAAGTCCCAACACATATCAAATCATTACGCCGCACAGGAGCAAGTAACACGGCATCAAAATTTGATGCATTGTACGTATGGTTTCTGGTGCGAAAAAAACTGTTCCTTTGACGATGAGTAATGCGAGGAGCATGGTGAGAAAGAAGAATACTCCTTTCATAACTTCCAAGAGAATGAGCATAGTGGCCAGAAAAACATCTAAAATAAGATCGTTTGCACTGGTTATGTGTTATTCTTGAGAGAGTATCTTGAGTTGAATCTTGCCTTCTGGATCAATGTCTATGATTTCAACTGATAGTTCCTCTCCAAGCTTGAATAACGTACTTGCGTCTTCTACAAAACCTTTTCAGAGATTTTTGACGTGACAGAGTCCTGTTTTTTTTCTGCCAAGATCCACGAAGATACCGTATTTTTCGAGTCTACTTGCTTTCCCTCTGAGCTTATCTCATTTTTGAGGAGTCCAGATGATGTCGTTGATCATTTGCATCGCGGCGTCAGCAGCAGTTTTGTTTTTTGCTGTAATTACACCATGACCCGTGTCTTCGATATCTATTTTGACGTTATTGACTCTCGTAATTTCTTGGATGGTTTCTCATCATTTCCCTATTACTTCTCTGATTTGCTCTGGTTTTACTACAAATGAGAGGAGAAATGGAGCATAAGGGCTGAGCTGAGGTCTTGGTGCGTCAATTGTTTGGAGCATAAAATCTAGAATTTCTAGTCTTCCTGCATTTGCTCTATCAATAACATCGTAGAGTTTTGGAAGGCCAACTCCGCGTATTTTAATATCCATTTGGATGGCTGTTACTCCTTCGCGTGTGCCGGCAAGTTTGAAGTCCATATCTCCGATCATGTAATCCTCAATGCCCATAATATCCGTCAAAATAACTTGATTGGAGTCGCTTTCTGCCACTAGTCCCATAGCTATTCCACTTACAGGTGCTTTGATGGGCACGCCTCCATCCATGAGGGCGATGGTGGATGCACACGTACTAGCCATAGAGGTAGAACCACCGGAGCCAAGAATTTCGGATACGAGTCTAATTGTATAGGGGAATGTTTCTTTATCTGGAATGACAGCCTCAATAGCTTTTTCAGCAAGTCTTCCGTGCCCAACTTCACGTCTATTTGTTCATCTGATCATCTGTGCTTCGTTGTTTGAGAAAGGAGGCATCTTGTAGTGATGCATGAATCTTTTCTCTTCCTGATCACTTTCCATATCATCGACCATTTCGGCATCTCCAGGAGAACCAAGCGTGAGGAATGCAAGGGCCTGGCTGTCTCATCTCCAAAAAAGTCATGTGCCATGTGCTCTCTCTACAGAACCTGCTTCGCAGTAGATCTGCCTGATCTGATCGAGAGATCTTCCGTCTGCTCTTATGCCATCTGTGACGATGCGTTTTCTCATATATGCTTTGATGACTTTTTCGGTCGCCATTCGCAATGTGTTTTCGGTCCAACCACTTGTCTTATCCGCAAGTTTTTCAGCAAATGTAGCCTCGAGTGTAACTGATATGTTATGTAGTTTTTCTTCAAAATCATTTTTTTCACAGTTTTCGAGTGTAGCTATGAGGCTATCAGGCAGTTGTTCTTTGACGAGATTGATCATTTCATCGCTTGGGTACGTGATCGTGATCTCAAGAGGTTTTGGTGAACAGAGTTTGAGAAATTCTTCTTGGAACTCGCAGCTTGTTATAATTACTTCATGAGCGAGACGAAATCATTCTTTGAGAATATCGAGAGGCACTTCTTTGGCCCCGCATTCGATCATGTTTATAAGGTCTTTGGTTCCTGCAACATGAAGATCCATCAGTGCTCATTCGAGTTCGGATTCTGTAGGATTGATCATGTATTTCCCGTCTTTGTATCATATTCTTGCTGCGCCTACAGGGCCATTGAAGGCAATACCTCCTAACATGACAGCAAGAGACGAACCAATGATAGAAAGTTCACCAGGAGAATGTTCTTGGTCGAGCGAGAGTGGAGAAATGGTGACAACCACGTCGTTGATCATGCCCTTGGGGAAAATAGGTCTTAGTGGTCTATCGACGAGTCTTGCGTAGAGAATAGCGTCGTCGGATGGTCTTCCTTCTCTTTTTCTGAATTTACCTCCTCAAATTTTCCCTGCCGCATAATAACTTTCTCTAAAGTCAATAGATAGCGGCATAAAATCCTTATCTGGACTGGGATGTTTCTGCATTACTGCTGTAATAAGGAGTTTGGTGCCTTCTCGAGTGATTTCGAGAGCGCCATCACAGTGTGGAGCGAGTTTTCATGTCGCGAAGCTCAGTTTTTTGCCGTAAAAATCTTTCTCTAAACGAATTTCGTGTACATTCTTCTTTGTAATCATGTGCAAAATATCGAAAAAATATGAAAAAAGCGTTGACTTGGATAGTAGTCCTTTGATAGGTAAAATCAAGGAAGGATAGGGAAAACTGACTGTTTCTTGTATACTATGTGTGGATCTTGTGAAAAGTCAAATTGTTATCGTATCAGATGTGTGGGGGTATTGTCTTGTGTAGTATTCTTGCGTATAGTTATGGTAGCGTGATATGTGTATTTACCTAGCAAATATTACTTATGGCGGACCCTTTTGAAAGACTTCAGAGAAAAAGCGCTCCTCAACCACTGCAGCAGCCATCTTCTGCTGGTAGTGATGTGGCTGCAACGCAGTGATGATCTGCAAAAGCAGAGCCCGTGAATGTGTCATGACAACCATCGCCTACTAGCAGTACTGCTACACAGGATACGGGCGCATTGCAGTCGCAGATCAAAAAATGAACCAAGTTGTCTCCTAGATTTGTGCTTATTGGGTGTGGCATCTTTTTGATGCTTTTTTTGGGACTTGTGTGGGCATGACTTTTTTATGCTCTCAAATCTGCTCAATTTCTCAAAAGCTTTGGCTTAGCTCCCGATGATATTAAGAATATTTTGATTATTTTTGCTGTATTGTTCTTTGGACTAGTGTTTTTTGCAGGATTTTATGTGTTTGTGCTCAATATTTATAGACTTGTGACCGTGAAAGGGAGCAAGATTAGATATGTTTTTGGTTTATTGCTGGGTATTGTTGTGATTGGAGCGGCGATCACTTTGGGTACGATAAGTGTGATGAGAATTAGGTCTCTGGTAGGTGAAAATAAAGTGGTGACGGATGATATTATTTTGCCGCATTTGCAGGTGAGGGATGGGATGATTTGGATCAAGGATGGTGTGCCGCTTGTAGCTCCGCTTAATATGCGTTTTCAGCTGAGTAAAGACAACTATACCAAACATATTGCAGCGAGTCTGGGACAGGTGCAAATAGCTGGATTTACATTGGATTGTGGTAACGGACAGATCGTTAAGGGAAACAATACTTTGCACCTCGGAGTACAAAATGGGTTTTTCCCTGATGGTTGTCTGTATACCAAAAAGGGTGTGTATACGCTTTCGTTGGCGATTTCGTACTATGATGGCAAAAGTGGAGAGCCATTGGATCAAGTCTATTCGGCTTGAACGATAGAGATCCCCGCAGAAATAGCTCTTACGCCAATGGATGATGAGTTGAGACTTAATGACAAAAAGAACGAATTAATTGTAGGAACTGCTCCCGTGACGGTTGATTATAGAGCACAACTCCTGTTTTCGGATTTAAAACTTGATAATAATGTTATTCAGCGAGATTTGGATGGTGACAAAAAAGTAGATACCAAAAATAATTCTGCATTTCAGTTTCAGTATACAACACCTAAATTTTACGACATTTACTACAAACTCCCGGATCTTCCACAGTTTGGTGATATTTGGTTTGAGTTTGGTGTGAGAGTTATTGAGTCGGAATTGCCAGCGTGTAGGCTTGATATTGTTCCTTCGCCTACCAAAGAGAGAGCCTACACGATCACATCACGCTTTGATGAACCGGTTTCAGTACAAAAATATGTGTATACGGTTCATGACATAGATAATGATAGTTATCTTAAGCCTATTCAAACAGATAAATCGACATGGGAGTATGTGTTTCCTCAGGGTGGTGCATACGAAATTACAGCTGCATACTTCACAGCAAATGACAAAAAGGGTAGTTGTGGTGTAGTTCCTGTACAGGTCGGATACAATGAAAACAGAGTCGATTTTGATGTATACTGGAGACAGGGTGATGGTAGTCAGTTTTTGCCAGTTGGTTCTGGGAGAGGCGTGCGTTTTGAGGAAGATATGATTTCAAGTAATCTTGTTCCTGTTACGTTGCAGTTCCGTATCAAGGGGACGTATCCTGATAAAGATGCGATACTAAAACTTTTTTACAATGATACACAGATTTTCCCTGATACAGCAAGTACCTACGAACTTTCGTTAGGGAAAGTAGGCACATGATTGCTTTCATTTCATGTTTTACCATCAGAGAAAAGCCTAGCTCAAAATGCCACAAAAAAAGAAGCAGTGCAAAACTATACTGTGGTGACAACAAGAAAATCTGTAGTCGCTACTATGAAGGTAAATCCATCAGTTTGAGAAGATCCTTTGGAGGTTAGCTTGGATGCATCGCTTTCTCCTTTGTATGATGAGAAAGATGAAATAGTATATTTTACCTGGGATTTTGGCGATGGCACGAAACAAGAGAATGTAAGCCAGTGAAAAATTACACATGTGTATAGGTTTGATACAGAAAAAAATAATGGTACGTATTATCCTTCGGTTACCGTGAAGACTAAGTTGTGAGAGCAAGACTCATATAGGGTGCAGACGCCCGTTGCTGTCAAAAGAAAACAGCAAGAGGCGGTTATTTATCTTGATTCGCATCCTACGCAGCAGGCTAAGGTAAACGATCTTGTGAAGATGACATTGTCTTCTGATGGCGTCATCAAATGAGTGGTTTGGGATTTTGGAAATAACAAAGGTACGTCTTGTACTGATAGAAGCTGTATCAATACAGCGACCAGATTTGAACAACCTGGTGACTATACTATCAAAGCAACAGTAGAGTATGAAAATAGCACACCATCAGCTGCTCAAGTAAGAATTAGGGTGTTTGAGTAGATGTCGTTTCCAGGTGGCATTTCGTCATGAAATACATACCTATAATGCATATTTATACCTGCGGGGAGATGTTATTTGCAGGTAAGTATCACGCCTTTTAGGCGTGTATGTTTATCTTTTGGTACAATAATGCTTATAGGGCATGAACATACACGTGAACTCTTGCGTTCATATGCGAAGCGTTTGCAGGACGGAGTCGATGTTCCGTTCCATTTTATTATCTTGTCTTGACCTGCACATATAGGAAAACTCTCTATTCTTAGAGAGTTTGCTTTGGATATGGTTGGTATGACGTGGCAGCAAGATATGATGGTGCTTGAGGACTGCACATCAGACCTTGGTAAACCGCATGCGCTCAAGATAGAACTTGCGGACGATGAGCAGACAATTGAGAAGAAAGACGGTACTAAAGTTCAAGACTTGGGTATGAGAGAGCTTGTGCAGCGATTGTCGATGTCGCCTGCCGGTGAACGGAAGATATGTCTGCTCGAAAATATTGAAAGAATGAGTATTGGTGCGGCGAATGCATTTCTCAAAACTGCTGAAGAACCCCTTCCTCAGAGGCTTATTTTGGCGACAACATCTAACGAAAGTATGTTGCTTGAAACTATTCGCTCGAGGGCATGGACTATTCATTGTCCGTTGCCATCCCGCCACGATGTTGTCGTGTATTTGCGTCAAATATATCCTACATTAGGTGAGGATGATGCGGTCCGCTTAGCTTCTTTGGTCGGTGATCGTGTTTGATTGGCGGTACGTTTGTTGGAGGATCAATGAGAAGAAAACGATCGTTTGCACACGTTGTTGTTGGATGCGAAATCGGTATTGGATGGTCTTATGGATCATAAGGACCCTTTTTCTACATTTCAACTACTCCAAAAACTCTCAGTGACACTTTGAATTGATATGCTTTTGGAGTACCTTATTGATGGAGCATCGGAGCGTGGGAAACATGATCTTGTGGAAGCGTGTTTATTGGCAAAACGTTATATTCAGTCTCGCGTACAAGAAGATAACGTGCTAATGTGACTTGCATATGGTGTTTTGTGAGATGAGGACAAAGGAACTGCTGAGGAGGGGAGTGGTGATGGTGAAATATAAATATTACTTATTTATAGGCATGATATTTACCTGCGAATCATATGCTCCTCAAATATAGAAGGTTTTTTGTGTTGATAGTTGAATCATGAAAAAACAACAAAGATTGACAGGTAGAGATATTGCGTACCTTCTCAAAAAAGGGAAGAAACTTTCGTGAACATATTTTTGGTGATATATGATGGTGCAGTCTACATATCGTCCGTATCATCAGCGAAGTATTACAATACCCACAAAAGTAGATAAGAGATCAACCAAAAGAAATATGCTCAAAAGATATCTAAATGAGCAATGGATGTCTTCTATTGTGGGAATTCCATCGGCTAAAGTTTTTTTGATGTTACATAAACATCATTATCAGAGGATACAACAACTGATTGCAACACGCGATAAAAAAGCTATACGTGAGCTACTGTCTCAGTGGTCTACATGTGATTTTACTGTTTTTGCACAACACCTATGTCGTCTTTCTTCTGATCGCTCGGGAAGTGGTATGAGTCCTTCCGCGAAGGTGTCGAACAGGTAAAACGCCGCAAGCTTACGAGTTATAAAGAAATATACGAACTCGAACAAAAGCTTTTGCAGCAGAGTGAAAAAAATGAAATGCATGCTGAAGATATGCCTAAACGAATACGGTGATTTTGGCTTGTGGGTGTTGTAGTGGTGTATTTATGATATCTCTTATTCAATTCTCTTGATATCATCTATTTGGTTATTACGGCATTTATTCTTTCTATGGCTGCAGAAAGCCTCATTCTCTACTTTTGTAAATGGATGAATAGATGACGATCCATGTTCCTTGCATATCTGCTGCTGATTTTGTTTGTCTTGTCGTGATTTGTGCTGGTGATCCCCTTTGTTTTTCAGCAGACAGCAGATATTGTTGCTTTACTGGTGGCCAAAGTAAATACGTTCCAAGAGTTACTCCAACAAAAATGAGTAGAGGCTGTTATTTGGGATAGTTTCTTACCCCAATATCTTAAGGACTCAGCGGTCTTAGCTATCCAAAATACCAAGTTACGTGATATTATCCAGAGTGGTCTGATGAGTAATGTGTCTCAGCTTGTGAGTTTGGGTAGTACGTACATCAAAAATGCTAGCTCTGTTGCAGTTTCTATTGTGTGATGATTCTTTTCTGCACTTGTGCAGATGTGAATTGTGTTGACGTTATCTGTTTTCTTTTCGATGGAAAAAGAAAAAGTTATTGATTTTATGGCACGTACATCGGGTGCAGTAACGTACACAGAGTTGAAACTTCAAAAACTCTACAAAAAACTTGGTTTCTGGTTGCAGGGACAATTGGTGTTGTGTTTGGCTATTTTTGTAGCAACATGGATAGCATTGGTTGTTTTATCTTGGTTTGGTATTGATCTTCCTAATAAGTTCACGTTGGCGCTGATTGCATGATTGATGGAATTTGTGCCGTACTTAGGTCCTACATTGGGATGACTTCCTGCGGTACTTGTGGCTACGTTATCGTATGGACTGACATGATTTATTGTTTTGGCATGACTACTCTTTGTAATACAGTGGCTCGAGAATAATATACTAGTGCCTATGGTGATGTATCATACGTTGGGTATTAGTCCATTGCTTATTTTCTTGTGTATGATTGCATGAGGTACGCTTCTGTGAGTTCTTGGTGTACTTCTTGCTGTGCCGTTTGCTGTTATTCTTACTATTTTGTTTGAAGACTACAAAAAACGTCCTAAAGTTGGAGCACAGCCGTCTGCCAAAATATCTTAGTTAAACTCTGTTTTTGTACTGTTGTAGATATCTGATGAATACATGAACAATATATAGGATAGTAAGCTGTTTATGCCTGGCTTGAGTGAGTATTGTGAGCTTTGTTCCTCATGAGACGCAAGCGTATTTTGAGGCGAGATATTTTTGTGTTGTGAGAAATACTCAAATTACCGTCAGTCTACAAAAAACGAATAAACTTTGTTTAGACTACATTCGTGAGACGGAACAACGTTTGGATGAGGTGAACAAAAATATTATTGCTGCTCAAAACCATATTCGCCTCAAACAAGATGTGGTATATCGGCAGTGAGTACTAACATGATTGCAGTGGGAGCGTACGTCTATTCAAGTGCTCAAAGAAAAACTTGTGGTTGCTATAGATGATTTTGAATGAGACCTTTTTAGGAAAATTCATGCGCTCGTGCGTTATCAGCTCAAGGGCGATAGAGAAAAGGTATTTGCTAGAAGAGAAGATGCGATGAGTCAAGCACGTAAATCTAAAAGTAGCGGTGATGTACATTGATTTGTGCGTGCTACGCAGAGGGTAGAGTATTACCAGAAGAGGGTCCATCTTTTGGATCGTATTCATTTTGCGCAGTCATTTGAGGAAATGATGCCGTTTCTCAAAGAGTACTTGGGTGCTGAAAAATTACAACTTTCTGTGCCAAAAACAGATGTCGTGGGTACGGGTGTAACGAGTAATACGGGGAGTGTAGTCACACCATCTTAGGTTGTAGAGTATAGTATATTTTTGGTTTTCTTGTTTGGTATGAAAATTGGGCTTGTAGGTTCGTGATATGATATGAATGCGTTGTTTACTGTATTGCATGCAACAGAGCATGAATTTTTTGTGGTTGCAGATGTAGCATGCTGACCTTGGGCGGAGAAATCTATAGATATGCAATGTAGACGTATTGATCAGGCAATTGTGTTTTTACGTGAGCAGTGAGTTCAAAAGCTTGTGGTGCCTCCTTGGTATGAGCTAGCATATGGGGCACAGTGTAGTGATATTATTCCACTTTTTGGGACGTATTTGCGTGATCGTGTCTTGCCGCTGTCTATGGTGTGAAAGCTTGGTGGACTCTGCATAGGTGGTGATCAATTGATGTGCCCATATATGCAACCGTTGTTGATGCAGGCTGTTGTGAGCTATCAGCGTACAGAGCGTCAGATAGCAACACGTACTTTTCAGGTGCCTTTTGCGTGGTGGCTTGCGTCGGCTTCATTTGTAACTTCTATGATGTGATGATGGAGTTCGAAGGATCGAATGGTACGTAAATTGATGAAACGTAGGTTGCGTTATTTTCAAGATGCTGCTATAGACACGCTTATTCCTTGTGACTGGTCGTTGCTATGATGGGACTCTTTGTTGCGTACACTATGTCGTGAGCGTGGGGTGAGATATCAGTGACGTAGTGCTGTTGCTGAGACATGGAAGATACTCAGCTCTTCATGGCCTTCATCTCCATATCAAGTAAGATATTACCTTACGGATGAGCCTATTGCTCATCAATTACCAAAAAAGCGAGAGCGATTGCTCTCTAGAGGGACTCAAGTGCCACTGATGGTACAGTATGTCTATCTCCCGCTTACTGAACCAGTTGAAGGAGTTTAACGTCTTTTCATTGTACGTATTGATCGTTTCATCCTCATGCTAGGCCTCGTTGCTGCATGAGAGCTTTTGCGGAGGTTGTTTGAGATCCACAGATTGCATATGCACCAGTCTGTGTATAGAGTAATGTTGTTTTCCCCTGAAGTTCTTGTCTAACAATTTGTGTGAATGGTTTGAGGTCCTCATCAGTCAGTGAATGTGCCGAAAGATTTATGATGATATCAACTCCAGTAAGGGGTTTGGTGGTTCATTCATGATTGAGATGCGCAATGAGAGACGAAAAGTAACGAGCCTGGAGTTGTTCGTTGGTCTGTTCGAGCGATGAAATATGCTTAGTTATTTTTTCTACTTTTTCTTCGAGCTGCTTAGGCTGACAGTCAAGTTTTTGTGCGAGTTGGGAGAGAAATGATCTTTGTTGCATAACGTGATCAGCAACAGCTGGTCAGGTGAGTGCAACGATTCTTCTTATTCCTGATGCGACTGCTTCTTGTGCGAGGATGATGCATGCACCAATGTGCTCTGTGTTTGAGACGTGTGTGCCTCAGCATAACTCTATGGAGTGAATGTGTGCATTTTCATGTTGTATGCTGACCACTCTCACAACGTCGCCGTATTTATCTTCAAAAAAAGCTTTTGCTCAGGTGCTTATGGCTTGATCGTAACTCATTTCGGTGGTTTCTACAGGTACGGCGTTGCGGATTCGTGTATTGATACTATTTTCGAGTTGTTGAATATCTGTGTCAGTTAGCGGATTTTGCGCTGCAAAATCGAATCTTAGATAGTCTTCGTCTACGAGAGATCACGCTTGTTTGGTGGATCACAAGAGTGTGTTGAGTGCGTGATGAAGAAGATGTGTTGCTGTATGTGCACGCATTTTTGCGTGTCTTTGTACGTGGTCTACGAGAAGTTGCATGGAGAGTATTAGTTACCAGATAGAACTGTTCAGCTCGCGTTTGATCATGTAGAAGTGGATCATGTGGCGGCTGGTGCGTTGTCTCCTGTGTTGTTTTTGGTAGTATTGCTGCCACTAAGTGCTCCTAATCCAGGAATGACTACATCGTCCTGTGGCTGTTGTCATCCAGACAAGAAAGCTCACGTTGCATATGGTTGTAGCTGTGTGGGTTGTACGGCTGGATTGTTACCAAGATATATCACAGTTGCGCCTATAGTACTAAATAACAAAAAAAACATGGTTGCAAGGACGATAACCTTGATGGCGGTGTGTTTACGTGATTTGGGCGGCATAGCATGAGGAACTGATCTGTGAGCGGTAGGGTTGTGTTTCTTTTTGGTCATGAGAGAAGAACATCAAAAGTAATAAAATGCTGTCCCAAGAGCAATCTATCAAGAATAATCTATACATGTAGCATTTTAAGCTTACTCTTGGCGATATCGTGCATGGGATCTAGCTCAATAACTTTGGAGTAGTAGTAGGTGGCTTTGGAAGGTTCGCTGTTTTCCTCGTAAAGTGTTGCAATTGCGAGAAGATAGTCAATATTTTTTGGCCTGAGTTTAAGTACTTTTTCGAGAGATCTTATCGCTTCTTTGAGATCTCAGAGTTGGTAGTGTATTTCCACGAGACTGATATAGTATCTTGGATTGTCATCTTTGAGAGAAATAGCCTTTTCCACTAATAGCTTTGCTGTTTCTACTTGATCGTCGTGGAGGTAAATCTGACCTATTTGCCAAACGGCTTTGTGATTACTAGGATCTTCATTGATGACTCTTTTGAGCAAAGATAGGGCTTTGATGTATTTTCCTGTATCGAAATAATGATCTCCTAGCATTCTTATAATTTCGAGATTTTGTGGATCTATAGCAAGCGCTTCAATGAGTTTTTTTTCATAAAGATCGAGTTTCCCTCTTTCTTTACATGAAATTGCATCTATTCTGAGATCATCGAACTGTTTTTGTTCTTTTTCTGAAAGTTTTTTTTCTGCGACAATTTCTTCACTGTTATTTATTTCATTGTTGTTGTCGGTGCTTTCTACTGGAGAAGAGGTTGTCTCAGAAATTTCTACTGGAGAAGAGGTTGTCTCAGAAATTTCTATTGGAGAAGAGGTCGTCTCAGAAATTTCTGTTGGAGAAGGGGGCTCTTGATCATAGTATGTGAATGCATCTACTCTTGGTTCTATATCAATTTCTACCGTTTCGGTTTCCTCTGCAACGCCTGTGGATGATTCATTGGTATCGGGATCGGGCGCGCCATTTATTTCTGCTTTTCCATTAACTTTAGCTGGACGGCGTATGACGGATTTGATGGAAGGACCAGCGCGTTGGGCGATACGGGACGTTTGTGTATAGACTGTTATTCGTATGTAACGTATAGTGAGTACGACAAAACGGACAACCCATCCTAGGGCAGTTACCAGTAAAAGTCACGTAATAATAAGCCAAATCAAAAGTTCTACGCTTGCGATGGTCATGAGTGTACGGGTTTAGATTGTAGAGTTTTTCTGTAGTCGTCGAGTGATATCTTAAGGATTTGTTCGGTTTTGTCATTCCTAATTTTGATTTCTTGGGTCAGGACGTTAAATCCAATACATTTGACGTCATCTCCCTGGTAACGGAAGAGCATTCCTTTGGATGGATATTTTTTGGTTTCTTCTTCGTAGAACTCTTTTTCGTAGTTGAGTGAACATTTGAGCTTGCCGCAAAGTCCTTTGAGTTTTTCGATGTCTCTTCATTCGAGTTGTTGGAGCAGTACTGTGTCACTTTCGACGGTAGGCATCGGGTGTCTAAATATTTTGCAGTCTAGTCATGTGCCGTGTCCGCTGGCGCAATATAAACCATCAGCTCTTGGATCCAATCTAATTCTATCTCTTGCGCCCACTTGGTACAAGAAAAAATTATACCCTATCTTTTGTCTAAAACTTCTTACAAACTCGGCAAATTGAAACCTTGTTTCCGCGTAAAAATAGAAATATGCCAGTGTTCCATTGAGGTTCATTCTTGCAGTAACAGGGACAGATTCTGGAAACCCTACCTTGAAGTCTTTTCTAAAGATTTCAAAAAGTTCCAAAGCCTTTTTTTGGTGTAAATTGAATTGTTCTTCTTCGGTTCAACTGAGTGGGTAGAGGAATGTCCCTGATTTTGTTGTTTCCATGTCGTATCCTAGGACAATGCCGACCATTTGTTGTCATTCATCGTCCTTGTAGATAACCCTATGTCAGTATTTTACCGTTTCGGGAACGCTGCCACTCAAACGCACGGGCTTATTGATGAGCCGATCTAACACATATAGTGACATTGAGAGATGCTGAGAATCAAAACAAAAATATGGCGATACAATACTGCTTGTGGCTGTTTATGCAAGGGGAAGGGTGTGTATTTTTGGTATATGAGGGTATGATATTTGGTGGTTGTTATTAAATTTCTGCTATATATGCTGTGGATCTTTATTTTTGTATATGTGTTTTGATGGAGACTGACTGATATATACGTAAACACAAAGGATATGCTTGAGAAAATATAGTTCGTGACTGGTATGAAGAGCAATGATACACATGTGTTACACAAAACTTTACTATAAGATGATGAGAAATAGACCTGATAATGCGCAATCAGGACGGTGTGACTGTTTTTGTAGAGGTGAAAGTGGTAGATGGTATAGATGATGTCGGTGGTGTTATTACTGTAAAGAAGCGTTTTGCGCTTCAGCGCGCAATTCGTTGGTATCAGCATAAGGTAGGCATAGACTGAGATATGAGGGTTGATCTTGTATTTCTAGCAAAAGGGTGTATGATCGCGCATCTTGAAAATATTTTTTTACGGTCATAAAATAAATAACTATATGACAGAGCATGTTGAACAAACTGCGACATCATCTTGGAGGTTTTGACGAGGCGTAATAGTTGGAGTCGCAATAGGTATGGCTGGTATGGCGTGAGTTGGTGCGCTTTTCTTTTCACGTATGCCCTTGGGTAGTGTAGATCTTCCCTTGGTGGACAGGGTAGATGAGCTGAAATCATCAGTAGATGCATATATGTCTGGTAGTCTTAGTGATGCATTTGGCGGTAAGTTTGGAGAACTTTCTCAAATCTTGGATGAGCAGTTCTATTATACGTGAAGCATAGATCCTGCAAAAATGAACGATAATGCCTTCAAGGGCTATATAGATGCTCTGTGAGATCCATTTACAACGTACTTTACCTCTGGTGAGAATAAATCATTTAATGAGGATATGCAGGGTGCCAAGAATTTTGAAGGGATAGGAGCGGTTATTCAGAAAAAAGAAGATGCAATCATGATCGAAGAGGTCATCAAATGATGACCTGCATTTAAAGCATGATTGCAGGCATTAGACAAAATTGTTGAGATTAGCGGTGCTTCTACTCAAAATATGACAGTTGATCAGGCGGTAAATACGATTCGTGGACCCAAGGGTACCACAATAGATCTAACGGTTGTTAGAGCTGCGAGCGGAAATGTCGAGAGGATGACGCTTACCAGAGACGCTATTTCCATCCCTTCTGTCAAAGGCGAGGCGTATACTATTGATGGTAAAAAAATTGTATATATCGAACTTTCTATTTTTGGTGAAGACACCAAGAATGCTTTTGAGCAGGCATTAGAAGACACGCAGGCAAGTAAATCTGTGGGTATTGTTTTGGATCTGAGATGAAATGGTGGTGGCTATCTTCCTAAGGCAGTTGATATTGCATCGTACTTCCTTCCTAAGGGGACATTGGTGACTACGGCAAGATATAAGTCATTTCCTCAAGAGAAATTTGAGTCAGCATGATATGCTATGTTACAAAAAAAACCTGTAGTGGTACTTGTAGATGGTATGACTGCTTCGGCATCAGAGATTTTGGCAGCAGCACTCAGAGAACAAGGATGAGCGAAGCTCGTATGAAAGAAAACGTTTGGGAAATGATCTATTCAGACAATACATGAAATGCAAGATGGATCATCTATCAAGCTCACTGTAGGAAGACGATATCCTCCGTCGGACAAAAATGTGGATAAAACATGACTTGAACCTGATGTTGATATTGCAATGGATAGAGATGCTTTTCTCTCTGGAGTAGATACGCAGTTGGAACAGGCGAAGGTAACATTGGGGGAGATGGTGTCGAAATAAATTTAGTATTATATTGTTATGTCCTATATTGCTATTCTTGGAAAACACCCACAGCTCTCTTTGCGTGAACTGGAGCTTTTGACACCGAGTAATCTGGTAACAGATCAGCATATTGCCGTTTTTGAGACAAGTGTCCCTGAACGTTTAACTGATTTGGCATGAATCATTAAGTGGGGAGAGCTGCTAGATGAACATATGCTTGAAGAAAAATTGGGAGGAACGACGCTGTTTGGCATTGCTGATAAGACAATAGGTATGTCTCTCAAGAAAAAGTATGGCCTCAAGAGATTTAAGCAGGTAGATCTTGATGAGACGGACAAAGAGATTCGTGATGGTTGAGTGGAGATGGTTCATATTCCGTTGAATATTTCCAAAAAATTAGGCAAAGAGACGGATGTTTATGCTTTGATTACGGGGTATCAGAACATAGAGCGTTTTGAACTTATTGATATACAAAAACCAGTACGTGGTATGGAAGTTGGTATGATGCCAGCAAAGTTAACTCAAATATTGGTCAATATAGGTGTTGGTGTTGCTACTTCTCAGTGAATTTCTGCACAGACGATATATGACCCTTTTTGCGGGTTTGGGACGACGTGATTTGTAGCGAATAGTCTATGATATAAGTTTATTGGCTCTGATATTGTGATTACATCGGCGAAACAAAATCTGCCTTGGCGAAAATGAACGACATACTATAGTGAACTTCCCTTCACACTCTTTAAACATGACGTTAAAGAGGCTTTTGATAAACATTTTTTGAAGGAAGTGAATGTGATTGTGACGGAATGATGGCTTGGTCCTGTGATTCATCATCAGATGACACCCGTGGAGTTGCAAAGAAACTTGGCAAAAGTAGAGGAACTGTATACGGTTTTTGTAAAACATGTAGCACAGTTTTTTGAGCATCTTGTTGTGGTTATGACCATGCCTGAGTATCAAAAAAAGAATGCTACAGGACTACATGTTCACCAAAAAATCACTGCGTATGCTGAGACACAATGATTTGAGACGGAAATCTTACCTGAGTTATATATGAGAAAAGGTCAACTTGTTGCTAGGAGAGTGGTGATTTTGAGAAAATAATTGTGCTAATATCTTATTTTTTTCGATCTTCATACTTGCATCCTGTGTTCAGGAATGAGAACCGTTCTTGGGCTGTGCGACAGTCTTTGATAAGGTGTTGGAATCGATCTGGAGCTAAGACTTGTGAGTCGGTGTATTTGTGATAGAGCAGATGCTGCTTGCGGAGTATGAGATCTAGATGAGGTGTGTATGCTTCGAATCATTTGGGTGTTCTGGAGGTGCGTTCTCATTGTATTTGGCCGAAGCGTTGTACAAATGCAGATTTTTTGATTATTTTTTTGTAAATGTCTCAGTGTAGCGCGAGGTAGTGCCTGAGATTGAGTAACTGATCTTTTTCTGGTCGATAGATGCCTCCACCAAAGAAAGATGCCTTGGGCTGCATATGAATATAGTATCCGGCAAGAGTTGATTTTTTACCATCTGGTCAGATGACAATGCCGAAATTCGTCTTGTAAGGTGACTTGTTGTGAGAAAATCTTGCATCGCGGTAGATGCGAAAGAGGCATTGTTTGGGCTGAAGTTCTTGGGGGTCTATCGTATCGTCGAATGTTGCTATGGCACCAATAAGCTCTTGTGTGAAGAGATTTAGCTGGTCTTGGATCTCGATATATAGGGGCTTGGCTTGCAAAAAATGTTCTTTGTCGTTGTGCTCAGTAAGATATTCGAGAAAGGAGATTGTATGAGGATGAATGTGCGACTGCTGAGACATTCGTGGGATACGATGTAAAAGAGTCTATTTTTTCTTGTATGTTTCCCCTTCTTGGACTTTTTCGTAGCCGAGTTGGCCACATGCTCCTTTGACTTCTCTCCCTAGCGTGTCTCTTACTGTTACGGTGACGTCGTATCATTCGACAATTTTCTTGAAGGCAAGAATTACATCGTAGTCACTGGTGATAAGCTCTGGCATGGCAGGATTTTCGTTGTAGGGGATGAGATTGACATGGGCGTTTCTGGGGCGGAGAAGTTTTCAGAGCTGATGAGCTATCTCTGGAGTATCTGTTTTGTCTTTGATCATGATGTATTCGTAGAATACTCTATTATCGAGCGCATCAGTATATGCGTCTATTGTCTGCATGAGCTCATCGAGCGGTCGGCGCTTCGCAATCATAGGAATAAGCTCTTCGCGAAGCGCCTGATTTGGCGCATGTAGCGACAATGCGAGCCTCACATCAATATTGTCTTCGACAAGCTTTTTGATGGCTGAGGCAACGCCAGATGTGGAAATCGTTATATGCCTTTTTGAGAGATTGAGTGTGTTTTGGTCAAGCATTACTTCTATGGCGTGTTTCATATTGTCGTAATTGAGTAGTGGTTCTCACATACCCATAAATACGACGTTTCTGACTCTTTGTCGGGTGCCGTCTTCTTTTTTGCCAAACTTACTTTTAATGAAATTATTAGCATAGGTAATTTGCATAAGCATCTCTGTTCGATCGAGATTTTTTTTGAATCCTAGCTTGCCAGTAACACAAAAAATACATCCTACGGCGCATCCTACTTGGGATGAGATACACACCGTGATGCGGTTTAGTGTATGTGTTTCAGGTGAAATGTCTGCATCGGTCCATGATCTGAGAATTTTACGTTGACTGTGTTCGGTATCGTCTTTCTGATGCCGATGGTACATCAATACGGTCTCGATCATGTTGCCATCGGGGAGTTTGAAGAGAAATTTGGTGGTTTCCTTTCCGTCGATAATTTTCTCTGGGACGAGTGTGTTGAGTCAAAATCCATCGCGTACGAGTTGTTCTCTCAGCTCTTTGGAAAATGTTGTAATTTCATCAATATTGATGATGCTTTCTTTGTATATGGCTTGTTCGAGCTGTTTTATCCTAAAAGAAGGAATATTATGCTCCTTGAAGTAGGGGAGGACGCTTGCTGTGTCCAATAAGAGACGTGACATACTGTATCAAAAAATACCTAAAGCTTGAGCCGAATTTTGAAGAGTTTATCATATTCTTTTTTTTGTGAGGTATATATTTTGTCGAAAGTGGAAATACTGTAGATTACACTTGCGTGATTTTTGCCCGCAAAGTAGGTCCCTATTCTCTCAAGAGTCCGCTGGAAGTGAGTTTTTGCGATCCACATACAACACTGTCTTGCAAATGAGATTTCTTTGGTTCTTTTGTCTCACTTGAGGTCTTCTAGAGGAATATCGTAATATTGTGCTACGTGCTCGACGAGACGATCAAATGATGTTGCGCGCGATGGCATAGATTGTTGTGTTTTGGAGGATTTTGGAGTAGAGTGATAGTCGTTATGTGATTGTGAATGTGGCGTTGTGTTTTGAGTGGAGTCTTGTGATGTTGGTGATGTGACTCACGAGAGTTCATATCAGAGTGTCGATAAGGTCTCATCTATATCATCACGTGTAATTTCTCTGCCGTAGAGTTTTTTCTTCATCATGAGTAGATTGATAGCTCCTTCGAGTTCTCTAACATTACTTGTGATTGTCGTTGCAATATAGTCAAGAAGCTCTGGTGCGAGATGTTCTCCTTTTGCTTTGAGTTTAGATTCGAGAATGGCTATTTTGGTCTCTACGTCAGGTGCTTTGATATCGACGACGAGTCATAGTGAAAAACGACTCTGGAGTCTTGGCTCTAGAAGAGTGAGTTCTTTTGGGGGGCGGTCCGAGGTCAATACTATTTGTTTGTTGTGAGAGAGAAACTCGTTGAACATATTATGGAAAATTTCTTGTGTCTTGTCTTTGTTTGCTAGGAATTGTATGTCGTCGAGCATAATAACACTGACATCGGCAAATTTTTCCATGAGCTGAGAGAGTTTATTTTGCTTGATGGCTTGAACGACTTGATCTATAAATTTGGTGGTGGGTAGGTAAACGACACTGCTTTCGGAGTGATTTATAATGCAGTGATTACCTATCGCTTGCATGAGATGCGTTTTCCCTAGTCATACATTCCCATAAATGAAGAGAGGGTTGTATGCGCTGCCAGGTTGTTCTGCTACCGCATGTGCTGCTGAGTAGGCGAGCTGGTTATGGGCTCATACGATGAGTTTGTCGAATGTGAATTGTTTTTCAAAAAGAATCCCAAAGTGATCGGTAAGACTTGTTTTAATTGCATTATCAAGCTGTGGATGAGCTTTTGTCGCCCTTTGTTCTTTATCGTCTTTTTCTTTTGGGGTTAGTTCTCTTAGGTCTAGGAATTTTTTGAGATCTACGACGAGATCTGTGGTTCGTGGTTGTGTGTCATCATATATGAAGGTTGCGTATGCATATGATTCACTAAAAATTTCGTGAATTGCTTGCTGGATACTGTCATGAAAAAATTTCTTGACTTGGAGCGCAACGAAGTCGTTGGGAATGCCGATATAGATGAGGTGATGGTGATCTTCTATGCCTATTATACAACATTTATTGAGAAACGATAGCATTTTTCTTGTATCATGCGTCTTTGCTAAAATGGTCAGGATCTGTTTTCGGACGCTGACAAGGTATTCTTTTTTGGTAGTATCATACTGTGCAATTGCTTCCAGTAGCATACTGCATGATGTGGAGGATAAATTTGTGTATGGGGTTTCTTATAGTGAAAAGGGATGCGAGTGCAATTGAGTCTTTGTGGCGTTTTTTCTTACTATACATGTAATTTGCTAGAAATATGATTCGGATGCTTCATATATTGATTTATTCTTTTGGATGGTTATACATTGTGACATCTGTCCGTTTATACCTGCGACGATACTTCGTTTGTAAAGGTGGATAAGAACTTACGGGTAGCCCTTCTTCTTGGCTGAGTTTGAAGAAGTTAGCATGTAATACCATGCCTGTAAGACGTAAATATTTATCAATTATGTATTCAAATGTTGTTGAGAACGTGGAAGATTGTTTTGTTTTGGTGTTTGTGTGTTGTTATTGGGGCTGCTACGGGAGTAAAATGATCAGAACTTCGTCAGAGTATGCAACAGGGTGAAATATATGCTGGTCGCATGCAGCAGGCTGTTGTACGTGATGGTGATCAAAAAGAACTTTATCAATGGTTTGTGAATGGTCAGCGTGTACAGTGATTAGTGACCCATCTGTCTGATAGCAATGAGTTCGTTTTTGCTAATACTAAAAACATGGCGAGAAAAGAGATTCATGCCAGACAAGCGTGAGCGGCAAAGCAGCCAGTTGTTGTATGATCGCGTTGACCAAAGAGAGTGGCAAGATTTGCACAAGAACATATTCTTTCTTATCGTCACTTGGCGGTGCAGATAGATATGCCGGTTGCAGATGTGAGACGTTCTCGTGTAACTTTGAAAAAATCGTTGTTTTCTGTTTTCTTGAGGCTTAGCTAAAAAGTTCTTTTCGTATATGTCAATGAAAAACGTCTGTCCTGGTGTGTTGTTACTTGATTTTGGACAGACTTTTTTTTAATATGGGACAGTCTATTTTATATTATACGAACACAATAGTATGACTCACACTTCTCCACAACAAGGAAACAACAACACATTACAAATTGTTAATACGGTATTGGTCGCAGGCGTGTTGGTGTTAGGCTTGGCATGAGCATTTGGTGGTAGCTCTTCAGATGGATTGACCAAGGATGATGTAAAATCTATAGTAACTGATGCTGTTAAAACAGCTCCTGCTCCACAACCTGCAGCAGCACAACCGCAACCACAACCTGCAGCAGCGGCATCTAAGGATGAAATACTTGCATTCTACAAGGCGTCGTATGTTCTTGGACCAAAGGATGCAAAAGTAACTATTTTTGAGTTTTCTGATTTCCAGTGTCCGTTCTGCAAGAGATTTTCTACAGCAGGTACACTTGAAACAGTATTGAAGAAGTACGACGGTAAAGTTAATAAAGTGTTTGCTCACTTCCCACTTACCAATATCCATCCATTGGCACAGAAGGCATCAGAGGCTGCTGAGTGTGTAGGAGAGCAGGCTGGTGACGCAGGCTTCTACGAGTTTGGTAAAAAATTGTTTGCTGAGGCTCAGCCAGACAATGCAACTATTCTTAAGGTAGCTGGTGAAATGAAGGGAGTAGATGCTAAGAAAGTAGAGACATGCTTGACTGAAGGTAAGTATACTAAGAAAGTACAAGAGCAGCAAGCATTTGGTGCTAAACTTGGTATTACTGGAACTCCATGAAGTATTGTGTTCAATCATGAAACAGGTGAAACGCAGAAAGTGTCTGGAGCTGTTCCAGCAGAGGCGTTTGACGCACCTATGACTGCAATGACGAAATAGTTGTTCTCTTATAGATAGTTATTATACAGCAAAAAGAGGCTTATGTCAGCCTCTTTTTGTATAGTCTGAAAATTTGGTATTTGCTTTTTGATTTTCATTTTTTATACCTTGAAGCACAGTGAACAGTTATGTGTGCTCTATATGTGTTTTGTCTTTTATGATACTAGCATATGCCAACAGCTTGATCTTGATTGCCATATTTAGTAATTGTCGAATCTCCAGCAAAAGCAAAAACAATTCAAAAGTATCTGTGAGCGTGATATGAGGTAACTGCATCGATGTGACACATCGCTGATCTTCCACAGAGCGGTATGGGAATTGCTATTGATGATAATTTTACACCCCAGTATGAAGTTTCTGAGTGAAAGACCAAAGTTGTTCAATGACTCAAAAAAGCCCTAAAATCTTCACGCGGTGTTATGCTTGCTACTGATGAGGATCGTGAGTGAGAGGCTATTGCGCGGCATATTTGTCGTTTGCTTGGCTTGGATGTTGCGAAGACTCCTAGAATTGTTTTTCATGAAATTACCAAGGATGCGATCCAGCATGCGATTGCTCACCCTAGACATTTAGATATGGATCTTGTACAAGCACAGCAGGCGAGAAGAGTCCTGGACCGTTTGGTGTGATTTGAGCTTTCTCCTGTTTTGCGAAAAAAAGTCAAACCGCAGCTTTCAGCTGGAAGAGTACAGTCTGTAGCAGTGAGAGTTTTGGTAGAACGTGAACGTGAGATTCAGCAGTTTGTGCCTCAGTGAAGTTTTGTTGTTAAATGACAGTTTCTCAACTCTGCCAAGGAGCAGTTTGAGGCAGAACTCAATACGCATTTGCCTGACAAAAATGCTGTAGAAGAGGTTCTTGGGGTGTGTCGTACAGCAGCGTATGTTGTAAAAGACATCAACAAAACACCTGGTACGAGAAATCCTTCTGCTCCATTTACGACATCTACACTCCAACAAGAAGCGAGTAGAAGACTTTGATATGCAGTCAAAACAACCATGCAATTGGCTCAAAGATTATATGAAGCTGGACTTATTACGTATATGAGAACTGATAGCGTTGCTTTATCATCTCAGGCATTAGGAGCAGCAAAATCTTATATTACAAGTCGTTTTGGTGATACGTACCATCAGGTAAGACAGTACAGTGGAAAGGTAAAGAATGCACAAGAAGCACATGAGGCGATTAGACCAACTGATCTTCAAAAAGAGCGAGCTGGCGCAGATGAGATGCAAAAAAAGCTGTATCATCTTATTTGGCAGAGGACGGTCGCTTCACAGATGGCATCAGCTCGCCTTGAAAAGACAACTGCTCATATTGATTTTGGTCATAAAAAATTGTATTTTGCTGCGACAGGGGAGGTGATTATTTTTGATGGATTTTTGAAGGTGTATGGTAAAGACTCGGGTGATGAGGAACATATGCTTCCTGTGTTACATTCTTGAGAGTCTTTGGCGAGAAAAGACATTGTTGCGGAGGAGACGTTTACGAAAGCTCCAGCGAGATATACAGAAGCAACGTTAGTCAAAAAACTTGAAGAACTTGGGATTGGTCGTCCTTCTACCTATGCTCCTACTATTTCTACAATTCAGGACAGATGATATGTTATCAAAGATGAGAGACCAGGTATGCGTCAGTCCTATCAGGTTGCAGTATTGCATGGTGATAAATTGGTACGATCAACCAAAGAGAAAACAGTTGGCGCTTGATGAGGTAAGCTTATGCCAACGGACATCGGAATGGTTGTCACGGACTTTTTGATGAAATATTTTGATCGCGTTTTGGACTACCAGTTTACAGCAAAAATTGAGGAAGAGTTTGATGTTATTGCTGAAGGGAAACTTGAACGACATAAGATGATTAGGAAGTTTTATGAGCCATTTCATACCCAGGTTGTACATGTGGGTGATACAGCACAGAGAGAGTCGGGAGAGAGAGTCTTAGGAAAGGATCCTAAGACATGAAAAGTAGTCAAGGTGAGAATAGGTCGTTATTGACCTTTGGTGCAGATAGGTGAAGCCGATGATGAAGACAAAAAACTTGCATGACTTAAGTGAGGTGCTAGTATTGCTACAATTACGTTGGAAGAAGCTCTTCAGGCCTTCAATTTACCAAGACATCTTGGTGAGCGAGAATGAGAAAAAGTCGTTGCTTCTGAGTGAAGATTTGGTCCATATGTACAGTGTTGATCGTTGTTTGCATCGCTCAAACATCCAGATGAACCAATGTCAGTAAGTCTTGAGCGTAGTATTGAACTTTTGGAAGCAAGACGTGAGCAAGTAGCTAAGAAACGTATACTAAGTTTTGAGTATGAAGGTTCTGTATGTGATGTTCAGAAGTGAAAACGATGACCATTTGCAGTCTGGAAGAGAAAACGTATTAAATTGCCTAAGGATCTTGAGTTGACAGAGGCAAATATTCAGCACTATTTGAGTACAGCGACGCCATCGCGTTGAAAGAAAAAATGAAGCACTGATGGTGTATCAGTAAAGGCTAAGAAATCAGGGAAACGTAAAATTTCTAAGAAGAGTAGTGGATGATCCGTTAAAGCGTCAGCAAAAACTAATGCCGTGCAGAAGAGCGTTAGCACTACGAAACCCCAAAAACCCACTAAACGTGAAACAGGCTCTTCTACCAAAAAAGCCTCGCCACGCAAGAGTGCTATGGTTAGATCTGGGTCTAAGACGAAGACCGTTTCGAAGAAAATTACCAAAAAATAATACGCTTTTATCTTTCTAGGTCCATCATGAAAAAGGAGCTTGTTATCGGTGATGTTACGTGGATACATCTTATAGAGCCGACTAAGAAAGAAATTGCTGCTCTCGAGGAAAAATATGAGTTACATGAGTTGATCGTAGAATACCTCACGGAGGTTAATACGCAGCATGTTATCAATCAGTACGATGATCATATTTTGGTTGTTTTCTTGTTTCCTAAGTTCCAGCCAAATGTGTGAAAATATGTACTCAACGAGTTTACGATTATTCTTGGAAAGGATTACGTCATTACGACAACGAGATTTGAAACAAATACGGTGCAGAAAATCATGAAAGAATATCAGGATGAGCTAGAAGAAAGAGAGGCAGACGAAAATTTCAAAATATCTCCCTACTATATTCTTTACAAAATTATTGATGTCTTGTATGATAAGATGATTATCGGCTTACACAAGACATCGAAAGAGTTGCTTTTTATTGAAGAGAGTGTGATGCTTTCCAAAAATCTTTCCAAAAATATTTTGGAGCAGTTGATGACCAAAAAACTCAATATGGCACATGTAAAGTATACATTTCAGCCACAAGAAGAGATTTTGGATGAGTTGAATGAAGCAGTTCAGAAATTCTATGAAGGAGATCTTGAGGTATATTTTGGAGATTTGCAGTCTAAGCAGAAAAAAATTATGACAACGTCGTGATTCTTATTTGATACGGTCAACTCACTTACGGACACATATGATGGACTCATGAATATCCAAACAAACGGTATCATCAAAACGCTGACAATCCTTACTGCTATGATGTGATTATTCACTCTTATTACCTGATTTTATGGTATGAATATGAGTGTGCCTTTGGGAAATCATCCTTTGTGATATCTTATAGTGATTGGTTGGATGGTTATTTTTGGCGGATTGATGGCCGCTGTTTTCAGAAAAAAGGGCCGAATATAAATATCTCATTCTGTATAGGATTTTGTCTTGCAACCTATGATAGCATGTGTATATCATGGGTGCTATTTTTTATTTATACTGAGATTGTTGTATGAATCTTGATTTTGATCCGCAGAAAAACTACTATGATATTTTGGGTGTAGCAGAGGATGCTAATGATGATGATATCAAAAAAGCCTATAGAAAGCTTGCTATGAAATATCATCCTGATAGAAATAGTTGAAATGCTGCTGCTGAAGAGAAATTTAAGGAAATCAACGAAGCCAATGAAGTGTTGAGTAATCAACAAAAAAGAAGTCAGTATGATGCATTCCGTAAAGGCTGAGGCGGATTTTGATGATTTGATTTTTGATGATGAGGATTTGGAGGAGGTTGATTTGGTGGATGAACGGTCGATTTTGGTGATCTAGGAGATGTTATTGGTTCGTTTTTTGGAGGCTGATTTGGTGGCGTGTGATGAAGGAGGGCTGGTCCGCAGAGAGGTGAAGATTTGGAATTACAGCGGAATATTAGTTTTGAAGATGCCTATCATGGGCTGCAAAAAGAGATTACGTATGGTAGAGCAATGCCTGCGGAGTGAATAACCTCCAAGAGCTGTACCGCCTGCGAGGGAAGATGAGTTGTTATGCAGGCGGCTCGTACGATGTTTGGTGTCATGCAGACACAGACGGTGTGTTCGAGTTGTGGAGGAGCGGGGCAGGAGCGATACAAAGACGGCAAAAAGGTGCATAATGGAGGTCTTGAAAAACAAGATCAGGAGCTCACGGTCAAGGTTCCTGCTGGTATTAAGTCTGGTAGTAAGATCAAATATCCTGGTATGTGAAATTATGGTCAAAATGGCGGAGGAGCCGGTGACCTATATGTAAAAATTGTTATCAAATCTCATGATCTGCGACGCAGAGATGAAAATAACCTGCTGATAGATAAGGAAATTACAATATTTGATGCTGTACTTGGTGGTAGCATGGAAGTGGAACATCCGGATGGCATGGTAACAGTAAAAATTCCTAAATGATTACAGGTGGGTGAATATATTCGTGTCAATGGTAAGTGATTTGGTGACAAAAATATGATTGGCCATAGAAAGTGAGACATGATCGTAATGCCTAAGATAAAAATCCCCAAAAAACTCTCCTCCAAAGAAGAAAAACTCTGGAAAGAACTGCAAAACATGGAATAGAGACGTATTGTGTTTTTGAAAATCTGTGTATTTTCGTTTGCAATTGTTCGCAGAAAAGTATATACTGGGTTTATTACAAACAAAACTTCGCCAGAGCGGCGAAGTTTATTTTTTATCTGCTTTCTCACGCACTATGAGATTAGACGGAAAAATGATTCAAGAGGCAATCAAACAGTTGATTGCAGAGTTCAAGTACGATCCCTATCAAGTCTTGGATATTGTTAAAATGGGTGTAAAAACCGCTTACAAAAAAGACTATATGCCCAATGAGAGAAAGGCAAATATTCAGGTTGCGATCTGAGGAGATGGAACTATCAAGATCTACAGGGAGTATGATGTGGTAGAGGAAGTGGAGGAGAAGGAGAGCGAAATAACGCTTAAAGAGTGAAAGAAGCTTAAAGCCGACGCTAAATATGGTGATAAAATCTTAATTGATATTACACCAGATCCGCTTGAGTTTACAAGAATTGGCGTTCAGGCTGCTGCACAGACGATCAAGCAGAATCTCAAAAATATCGAAAGAGAAAGATTTTTCGAAAAATTCCAAGACAAGCAAGGTGAGCTTCTCAAAGCAAAAGTTTTGAGAGTCGTTGCTGAGAGTGTGATGCTTGATATCGAAGGAACTACGGTAGTATTGCCTCCAGAGTGACAGGTGCCAAATAGAGTGTACAATTCAGGAGAGGAAATTATCGTCTATCTTAAGCAAATTTCTAAGGGTATTTGAGGTATCAATCTCGATATCACGCAGTCTGGTACGGAGTTCATAGAGGCTCTTTTGAAAAGAATTGTTCCTGAATTTGAAGAAGATAAGGTACAGATTGATAAGATCGTAAGAATTACGGGAAAGAGAACAAAAATCGTTGTTTCTTCGAGAGATGAAAAGATAGATCCAGTGGGTGTTTTTGTAGGACCGCATGGTGATAGAATAAATACAGTACTTTCTTTGCTCAATGGAGAGAAGATTGATTTCATTGAGTATGCAGATGACGAGGCTAAGCTAGTGGCAGATGCTTTGAAGCCTGCTAGAGTAGAGCGTGTAGAACTTCAGTGAGACAAGGCTATTGTGCAGCTTCCAGAAGATCAAAAACCTCTCGCAATCGGAAAAGGTGCAGCAAATATTAAGCTTGCTACGCAACTTACAGGATATAGAATCGAACTTAAGTAATTTTTCGGTTGATCTAGCATGTTGTGATGCTGTGGAGATCATGGCTTTATCCGTGTATTGGAAAGCATATGTCAGCTTCATATGAGACCGTCATTGGTCTAGAAATTCATACCAAACTAAATAGTAGTACCAAACTGTATTGTGGTTGCCAAAACAGCCAGGAATTTGATGATATGCCAGCAAATACACATATTTGTCCGGTCTGTACCTGACAACCTGGGGCACTACCTGTAGTACAAGAAGAAGCATTGGAGAAGGCAGTGCAGTTAGGATTGGCATTGTGATGCAGTGTGCCAGAGTACTCGTTTTTTGATAGAAAATCATATTTCTATCCTGATCTACCTATGGGATATCAAATTACCCAGTATACGAAGCCTACCTGTGTGGATGGTCTCGTAACATATCCTAATCATGATTTTAGTAAATTTTCTGAAGCTCGCATTCGTGATGCCCATATTGAAAATGATACTGGTAAAACCATACAAGAGGGAGATAAAGTAATTCTGGACTATAATCGCGCGGGGACACCGCTTGTTGAGATTGTTACGGAGCCTGATTTTCGTACGGATGATGACGTGGTTGCTTTTTTGAAGGAGTTACAGAGAACAATAAGATACGAGGGTATTGGTGATGCGGATATGGAGAAGGGGCAGATGCGTTGTGATGTGAATGTGTCGATTAGACCGGTGGGTACGACAACCTACGGCACAAGAGTAGAGCTCAAAAATATGAATTCGTTTAGTGCGATCAAAAGAGCTATTCAGCATGAAGTGGAGAGACAGATTGGCGTGGTAGAGGGATGATGACAAGTAGAGCAGGAAACGAGATGATGGGATGATGCTCGTAGTGTATCATATGTTATGAGAAGCAAAGCAAATGCTTTGGACTATAGGTATTTCCCTGAGCCTGATCTTCCACCGTTGCATCTTACTGCGGAATGGATTGCGGCACGTAAGGCCGAACTTCAAGAGCTCCCTGTAGAGAAAATCAAAAGATATCGTGATGTATACGGATTCAACAAAGAGTATATCAATGTCCTTATTGGAGATATCCAGACTAATCAGCGATTTGAGCAGTTTGTGAAAGATGGATTCGAACCAGCATTGATTGCAAAATGGTTTTCGGGGCCGTTAGCCAAGTACCTAAATCAGCATATGAAGAGTATTTCGGATTTGGTGTGCACATATGAAACGATGAAAGGTTTTTTCTCCGCTATACAAAGCGGCTCGTTGAGCGATGCTCATGCTAAACAAGTATTTGAACATCTGCTTGCTGAGTCTGGAAGTGTTGAAGATATTGTAGCGCACTATGGATTTACTACCATGACAGATGAGGAATTAGACCGTCTTGCACAGGAAGTTTTCGCAGATAATCCACAAGCTGTTGCTGATCTTAAGGCATGAAAAATGCAGTCAGCATGATTTTTGGTCGGACAGATTGTTAGAGCATCTGGATGAAAGGCTGACGCCAAAAAAGTAAAAGAACTGATAGAAAAAATGTTTGCATCATAACACTCATGAGACACGTCCCTGTTTTAGCTAAAGAAACATTGTCGTTCCTTACGCCTACGATGCAGGTGCTTTTTGATGGTACATTGGGGCATGCGGGACATACACAGTTGATGTTAAAGCACTACGTAGAGCAGGGAAAGAAAGTGCGTATGATTTGTACAGATAGGGATGAGAAAATGATTGCGAAGGCTAGGACGTTTTTGGGTGATCTAGACGAGCAAGTGGAGATTGTGCAGTGAAGTTATGCAGATCGAGACGTAATACATATGCAGACAGATATTGAGAAAGTTGATTTCATGTTGCTTGATCTTGGTGTAAATATGGATCATTTTAAGGTCGCGGAAAGATGATTTAGTATCAAGATGGATGGCGTACTTGATATGAGATACGATACGAGTACAGGACAGTCTGCGTCTCAACGATTGCAAACAGCGACCTTTCAGGAGATCAAAGATGCATTGACAGATCGAACGGATTTCTCATCACGTTTTGTGGATCGTATAGTGGAGCAATTACTTGTAGATAGGAGGAAACGTCAACGAAAGACTACACAAGAACTTGTTTCTCGAGGCAATACGCAATGAATGAATGATAAGACGTTGGCGATTTTTTTTCAAGCGATTAGAATTGCTGTCAATCATGAGCTTGAAGAACTACAAAACTTCTTGCAATGCTTTCCCAAATGGCTAAACACGTGAGGTAGGTGTGTTGTAATTACCTATCATAGTGGCGAAGACAGGCTTGTGAAGCAGGCATTCAAGTGATTGGAAGAACAACACATATGAACCATCCTAACGAAACACGTCATTACGCCCACGTGGCATGAAATACAACAGAACAAAGCAGCGAGAAGTGCGAAGTTAAGAGCATTTGAGCTTTTATCTCTCCCTGATTCCTCGCAGTATGAATAGAGTTATTATTGTACAGAGTCTTTCTAAACAATATCTGGCGCTCAAAGACTCTATGAGACGTCACGTAAAATTTATGAGTCAATGTAAACTAGTATTGGTGATAGCAATGCTTGTGGTGACACTTGGCGTCTATGCTCGTGAAGTAAACGATGCATCGACCAAGTGATATTTTTTGAAACAGGAAATGCAGCAGTATGATGATCTTGTCTTTCAGCAGAGCAGTATCAAACTAGATGTGTTGCAAGATGAGAAAAAACTCTGGGATCAAATTGCTGATCAACAGGCTTCGTGGGCTAACCAAAATCCGGATAATTTTGTGACTGTCTATACATATACCAAGGAAGTTGCTTTGAAATAGTCTTATCTCCTCATCTCCCTTTAATTGCCTAGGACTCTATGGCGATTTTTTGTAGTAGCATTTTGAGTGGACCGTATTCTTTGATTTGTGCGATTTCTGTCTTGAGTTCTTTGCTTCATGGGATCCCTTTGAGATAAGCAAAAAGATATTTTCTGAATTCTACAGGTGTTCTAAGCGCCTTCACTTCAGCATCATCTGGATGTGCTTCTATCCGGGCAGCTAGTTCACAGAGATATGCGTATGTGGGTTGGGTGAGTCTATGCTCTCTTGGGTTGATTTCAGGCCATGCTGCTATTTGTTTTTGTACATACATATCTGCTGCACATGATATCGAAAGATGACGTAGTATCGTTTTTACTTTTTCGTGTATTGAGGGGGTATATGGTGTGAGAATTCGTGGATTACCGATTGCGGACTGTCCTGTCATCATTCCATCGAGATTTCATATCTTATCTATACAGTCGTTGTAGGATCTCAGTCCGCCGTTGCCGATAATTATCTTATCTGGTAGTGCTTCTTTGAGGCGGTAAATAAATTCTCGATTTACATCTCATGCGTGCGATTGTTTGTAGGTTCTTCCGTGTACCGTAATTGTTTGCACGTATTCGCTCGCATCAATAAGAAACTGAAACTGTTCGTGGATGTCTGCATCGGTGAGGCCTACTCTTGTTTTGATGCTAAAAGGCTTGGATATTGATGCAGCAATACGTTTGATGATGTCGAGCGTACGTGTTTTGTCTCTGAGCATTCAGCTTCAGGCAGCACAGGTCATAATTTTTGGCGAAGGACATCACATATTGAGCTCTATTCCTGCGAAATCATAATTTTGATCAAGATGCTGAGCAGTGTAGAGCAATGTGTTTTCATCTCCACCAAAAATTTGTGCTATGGTTTCGTGATCAAAATCGGTCCTGAGGATATGTGCGATAACGCCGCTAGGATTGTGAAAATAGCCATCTGCACTCATAAATTCCGTCCAGAGCATAAGTATGTCGGTGGTATTTCCGTGTTGTTGAAAAACCTCTTTGCAGATGCAACGATACGCACAATCAGTAATCCCATCCATGGGAGCAAGGCAAACGCGCATGAGAATTATATATGTTCAAAAATATCTTTCAAAACTGTTATTGCTAGCTGCTGATCAATAAATCAGGGTGAAGTTGCAATGGTGACAAGTGACGCGTTTCTAAGGAGCTGGCGTGTTTTTTCAAGCGTTTTGTGATATGCGTGGATGGACATGTCAGGTGCTCGGAAGTCGAGATCAATATCGAGAATGTAGGGCTTAGAGAGCAATTGCGTTGGAATTTCGTGTTCATAGTTTAAGAGTTTTCGTTCTGTTCTTACTTGTTCGCACTGTGCGAGCACTCATGCATCGAGAAGTGGAGGGATGAAATTTCCTATGGTGCAATACTCTGTAGCGAATGTCTGAAGATAGGCATCGTTTTGTAGGTATTGCATATCAAGCGTATACTCGTTTGGTCTCATGTCGGTGTGCTGATCTATGTGGATGACGGTTCAGGGAATATGTTTTGTCTCTCTCAACCATTGTGTCCAGAAGTAGAGCGCGTAGTTGTGGTTGTCGAAGATGTAGATAGGACACTGATATCAGGAAAGACTGTAGAGGGTATGTAGGCCTGTATAATGCACAGTACTTGCGTTGTCGTTCTTCATACTGTACACTGAATTATCTCAGCATCTTATGTCTGAACAGGATGAGATTGTGGTGGTAGAAAGTGATTTTGGGCTCGCCATATGGTGGGAGGATAAATATCACGCCTGTAAGGGCGCGGCTATTTATATGAATTTTCGGGTAAATTACAATCTACGCTATTGACATATTCTTTATCTGCCTCTTTTTTAAAAATATGACGTTCTAGCAAGCTGGACGCCTTTTTGTATCTCTCTTTTGCATTTCATTTGGAAATAGCTATACCTGCGGCACTGTAGGTATTTTTTGTTTTTTTGAAAAAATCGCATGGCAGAAACACAAGGACAGGCATATGACGCGTCGCAGATCAAAGTACTTGAAGGACTTGAGCCAGTGAGACATAGACCGGGTATGTATATCGGTTCTACGGATGCGAGAGGTCTCCATCACATGGTGTATGAGATCGTAGACAATGCTGTGGATGAGGCATTGGCAGGGCATTGTAAGCACATTACGGTGATTATGAGTAAAGATGCGAAAATCACAGTGATGGATGATGGCCGTGGAATTCCTGTAGATATTCACCCTAAGACATGAAAATCAGCATTGGAGACGATTTTGACTGTACTGCATGCCGGTGGAAAGTTCGAGAAAGGCGCGTATAAGATTTCATGAGGTCTCCATGGTGTGGGTTCTTCGGTTGTAAATGCGCTGTCTGCATGGATGTATGCTGAAGTACACAAAGATGGTAAAGTGTATGCACAGACCTATAAGCGCGGTGTGCCACAAGATGAAGTACATGTGATATGAGAGACGGATAAGCGTGGTACAACGATCTCGTTTACCCCTGATACGACTATTTTTGAAACAGATGAGTTCTCATATACGACAATTTCTACGAGGCTCAAACATGCTGCATATTTGACGCCAGGAGTGGTCTTCACTGTAGTGGATGAGGTTAAGGGGAGAGCCGAGAGATTTTACTTTGAGGGAGGTATCAAGACATGGCTTACCAACCTTGTGGGTGTCCAACAGCAGCTATCTCCTCAATTTTCTATTGCGCAGGAGGGGAATGAGGTAATGGTGGATATTGTATTCCAGTTTGTGGACTCTACCAATGACAATATGCTCTCGTTCGTTAATAATATTACTACTAAGGATGGCGGTACTCATGTGGTGGGATTCAAGAACGCACTTTTGACGGTCATCAATGATCTAGCCAAAGAAAAAGGCTTGATTGACAAAAAAATAGGAGAGTATCAGATTTCTGACATCACAGACGGACTGTACTCGATTGTCAGTGTCAAAGTCCCAGAGCCTCAATTCGAGGGTCAGACGAAGGGAAGACTAGGAAATAGTTATGTGAAGAACGAGGTCGAAAAGATCGTAACCAATTACTTGCGCGACAACTACAAGTCTCAGCCAGAACTCTTTGATAAAATGTTCGAAAAAGTTCAGCTTGCAGCCAAAGCAAGAATGGCTGCAAAACTTGCAAAAGAGTCGGTCCTTAGAAAAGGAGCGTTGATTGGTGGTGTTCTTCCAGGGAAATTGGCTGATTGTTCTACCAAAAAAGCGCATGGTACAGAACTCTATATTGTCGAGGGTAATTCTGCGTGAGGTTCTGCTAAACAAGCGCGCAATAGTGCGTATCAAGCTATCTTGCCATTGAGAGGTAAGGTGCTTAATACAGAGCAGTCGTCTATCCAAAAAGTACTTGCTAACAACGAAGTAAAATCATTGGTGTTGGCGATTGGGGCAGGTATGAAAGAGAGTTATGATGAGAAAGCATTGCGTTACGAGAGAGTAGTGATCATGACGGATGCGGATGTAGATGGAGCGCATATTAGAACACTTTTGTTGACGTTTTTCTTTAGATATATGAGGCCATTGATTGAACAAGAGCACTTGTTTATTGCGGTTCCTCCACTTTACAAGTTCAAACAAGGAAAGAAGGAAATGTATATTTATCCGCCAGAGGATGAACTAGAGTCTGCTATGAAAAAGCATAAATTCGAAAAAGATAAGACACAAGTGCAACGTTACAAAGGTCTTGGAGAGATGAATCCAGAGCAGCTTTGGGATACTACGATGAATCCTGATACGAGAAAAATGCTCAAAGTAACGGTAGAAGATGCGGAAGAGGCAGATAAACTGTTTAGAATTTTGATGGGTGAGGACGTAAGTAGCAGAAAGCATTTCATACTGACGCATGCGAAAAATGTGAAAGAGTTGGATGTGTAAGTTTTTTGTTTGTTAGATGAAGTGCTGCGTGTATCTGTGAGAATATGTATGATCCGTACAAGGTGTGCGAGATACTGTTTAGGTCATGATACTCATGAAATCGAAGTCACGAGTACGTTCTTGTAAGCAGCTTGTAGCAAAGTATGGTCCAGCTGAAATACTGGGCACAGTTGCTGCGATGGCATGAGGATATGGTGTGTATCATCTTACATGAGATAAGCTTCTAGCGGGAATTGCCTGAGCGTGGGCAGAAAATATAGGATATTACAGTTATAACTGTCGGGTGGAGCGAAGGTCTCAGAGCAATTTCTGACATCGTGGATGGAAGAGAATTTGGATGACGATTGTGGGTGTGCTTACAGAATTTGGTGTAGGAGAGGCATTTGATAGTTTGTTGGTGAGGCCTGCATGTATGTACTTTGCAACCGTCTATATTCAGCCATATGGACTGTGATTATTGATCTGAAAAATAGCAGCAGATGTGGTTTTCTATGTTCCAACGACGATAGCATATAGACTAAAATTTAACTTCCAGTTACGCAAAAAATTGACGATCTTGGAAGAAAAAATAGAAAAAATGTTTTAGTGGTGGCTGTCTGTACATAATGCGTATCTGAATAATTGGTTGATGAGCAGCTGGTATGATGTGTGCTGCGTCGTTGGTACATCATGCACAGCAGCTATCCAACAATAATAATGCGCTGCTAGATGAAGGTAACGGTGATGGGAACCATTTGAAGCAGCCGGAGATACATCTGTTCGAGAAAAACTCTAGATTGGGCGCCAAAGTACTCATATCTGGCGGATGAAGATGTAACGTGACGACGTGAATAACAGATAAAAAAACACTTTTGACAAAATATATTCGTGGAAGTGAATTTTTGAAACAGTCTTTGGGTGTCTTTGGCCCTAGCAAGGTAATGCAATGGTTTGAAGATCACAATGTTCCATTGAAAATAGAGGAAGATATGCGTGTTTTCCCTGTTTCTGATAATGGCAAAGATGTTGTAGGTGCGTTTGAAACATTGTTTTCTGTATCCAATGTACGTGTTCATCTCAAGTGTGGTATTACGGAAGTGCAGCCATTGCATCCCTGATTTCGTCTTGTGACGAGCGAGGGTGTCTATGAGGTAGATTATGTCGTAATTACGACATGAGGAGAGGCATACCGTCATACCTGATCGACGTGAGATGGATATGGCTTTGCTGAAGCTTGTGGACATACTATTACACAATTGGGACCGTCGTTAAGCAGTTTTTTGGCACATGAACAACGGATCAAGGACTTATCCTGAGTTGCTTTTCCAAATGCCGCAGTACGTTTTGAGGATACGTTTAAAGATATTGGAGATGCTCAGCAAAAAACAGTTATTTGACCGTTGTTATGCACCCACTTTTGAATTTCTGGACCTGTGGCATTTAGTTTGTCGGCGCATGTGACGTATAGGAAAATAGATCAGGATCATCCTTTTGAGGTACGTATTGTGTTGGATGTGTGAGTGTCATTTGAGGAGTGGGATCAGCGTATTGTCAGCTGGGCGAAAGACTATCCGGCGAGACAACTTAAAACGCAGTTACATACTGTTTTCCCAGAAAGGGTTGTCGAGAAGATATGCGAAGTCGTACATATTGATCCCACGCAGCAGCTTGCGCATTTTACCAAAGAAGATCGTAAACGTTTGGTACATGCTCTTGTAGATGGCCTTCCTTTGACGCTTGTGGCGCGTAGGCCATGAGATGAATTTGTGACTGCATGAGGGGTATCTCTGTCGGAAGTTGATGCGAAAACAATGCACTCCAAAATTACTCCTTGACTGTATTTTGCAGGAGAGGTGCTGGATGTTGACGGACTGACATGATGATTCAATCTTACCTCGTCTTGGGCGACGTGATGGCTCGCTGGCAAATCTATTTTGCAAAGCTGATAGTATTATCAAGAATTGATGAGTTGAACTCAATAGATGTGTCGTCATATTTTCTCTGAAGAGCAGTGTGTATGAGTGATTCCAGGAATGTTTTTGGTGGTATTCAAGACTGTTCTCGCAGATACATTTGCATTGCTCCTGGTATGCTATTGAGCTCAATAATATACAGGTGCTGTGTATCTGGTTGATACAAGTAATCGATTCTAGGTGCTCATGAGAGTCTGAATATCTCAAAGAGATCTTTGGTCATTTGCTTGATGCGCTGTGTCGTATCGGCATTGAGTGGAGCAGGTACAATTACCTTGTTTTCTGCTCATGACATCATGCCTCATCCTCATTTTTCTACAATATACTTTTGATCAAAAGTGAGGAAAGCATCTTGAGAAAGAGGCTGCTGTATTTCAGTTGTTATGATTTCTCAGTCGTGATACATGACGCTACAGCTGAGCTCGAGTGAGTTTTCGATACTTGGTTCTACAATGATCTCGTTGGAAAAATAAAATCCTACGTCAGCTGCCTGTAAGAGATCATCGTAATTGAAACATTTTGAAACACCTATAGATGAGCCGAGATTATATGGTTTTACGAATATTGGATACATAAATGTCTCCTGAACGCGTGTAGGATTCCAAGTCTTTTTGGTGTAGGATTGGTATGGAATAGCTGGGAATCCATGTGCTATAAGTATGTCTTTGGTAATTCTTTTGTCGATAGTAGTTGCACTGCCAACAACAGAGGGACCTACATATGGTATCTCCAAGAATTCTAACATACCTTCAATACTCCCATCTTCACCATGTTTTCCATGGAATACCAAAAAAACAACATCGAGCGTAATTTCCGTATCTTTGCTAAGTTTGCCTAGTAATCCTTGTGATTGTATTTTTAGATGCAATTTGTGGTCTGGTTGAAGATCTAGAGAAACCGGACGTGCAGGGAGTGAAAACTGTTTGTATGTTTTGAGATCGTTGAGGCTATCATCACTATATCGTTGTCCATTTTTTGCTACATATATGGGTGTAACGTCCATGGACGTATGTTTTTGAAGGTTTTTGATTACAGCATAGGCAGAGGTAATTGATACTTCGTGTTCTGTGCTTTTCCCTCCAAACATGACACCGACGCGAATACTCATGTGGACCTGATACAAACTAAATAATATAAAGTTATTTTTTGTATATGTATTTGCTTGATATTCTACTCTGCGAAGTCAGGGATGTCGTTCTGGAAAAGAATGATGTCGTGTGTGTGTAGGAGTGACGGTAGTGAACGATGTGCCTCTTGTGCGGTATTGTATACGAAGATGTTATGCTCTGGAAATCCGGCAGCAAGGAGTCAATTTATGATATGTGCGGATCAAGAGCTGCTGATGAGTATAACATAATCTACGCTCTTTGCAAGAAACTGTCAGATCTGTGTATGGATGCCGGCAGACGTATGTCCTAGCTCTGTGAGTCAAGGCGTCAGTATCCACTTGTGTCATCATGGTTGGCAGGTATAGTTGTTGAGGAGATCTATAGCACTCATAACACCTTGTAGATTGCCATTGTAGCTATCATCTATGACGGTAATGTGCGTATAGGGGTTGTGAATTGGCTCAAGTCTATGTGGTATATGAGGTAATTTCTGGATGATTTTTTGGCATGTGTCTCTGGGTATGCCTAGGTTTTCTGCCACCTCACATGCCAGTGTGAGGGCTGTTGTATGATGGAGCCCGAGCAGAGGACAGGTTAGTATGCGGTCTTTGTACACAAAAGAAATTCCTTGTAGATGTGGTAGGTATGAGATGTTTTGAGGTCTTGTGTATGTGTAGATAGGATATGTTTTGGATGTAGGGATATGACGGCGTAACCCTGTTGTTACATGTTCACTTTCGCTGTTGCAATAGAGAGCTCCTGTATCTGGAATGTATGAGGTGAGTTCAAAAATAGTAGAAATGACATTGTCGATACTATGAAATGAGGCTATATGTTGCTCTGTTATGCCAGTTATGATGCCTATGGATGGAGTGATGATGTCGCATATTTCTTTGATATCTCATACATGTGTTTCTCCCATTTCTAGCAGCAATATTTGGTGGGTTGATGTGAGATGATCTCATATATATTTACATATGCCTAGTGGAGTATTGATGTTTCAGGGAACGACAAGTACATGGTATGCTGTTGATAGGAGGTTTTTGAGAATTTCTTTCATGGATGTTTTGCCGTAACTTCATGCAATGCTGATGACGATGAGATCAGAACGGGTAGTGAGAAGTTTTTTTGTTTTTTGGTAACGTATTTGGGATATAATGTATTGGAATGGTGTAAAGATAACAATAAAAAGGCTTATGAGAAGCGGAAAGTGAAGAGGAAATGCCGCAAAAAAGATTATAATATAAATGATATATGCATAATTCATATATGCTGTTGTGATGTAGATTGGTATGCTTACTGCAACAAATATACTGATGCATATGTATATGAGAAATGCGCTACATATGAGAGAAATGAGCTTTGTGGTCCGGTCTACCTGTTGTCTGCTGGAGTATGATCGTAGTTTTAAAAAACGGCTTTTGTATATATACAAAAATGCTTGTGGCTTGTAGTGCTGCTGTTGGAGGATGAGAAGTGTGTTTGTAAAATATCTACGCATGTATAAACGTGTACATATCAGTGTAAAATTGGTCAGTTTTCTCAAGAAAGACGAAATGTCATCCCTGTTCGTAGACGATAAGTTGAGCATTAGGAATTGCTTGATGCATGGTATGTGCGTTTTTGAGCGGGGTTTCAGTATCATTTGCTCCTCGTAGCAATAGGGTAGGAGTGTGTATGTGCTTGAGGAGTGACGTTTGATCGTAGGAGATGGCGTTTAGAAAAATATCTCTGTGTGCTCCTATCGATTGGTAGTCTGATGATCTTAGTTTTTGAGCCAAATGTTCGTGTAGGCGAACAGAGAAAAAACGTAGTAATGGGCGGAGATATGATGCAACTCTTTTGAGTGTTTTGCGATATCGACTGAGTTGATAGGGTATTCATGCGGATCATGTGAGGAGTAGCTTCTGTACTGTGTATATAGTGGTATATTCAATCGCAATTCTTCATCCGAAAGAGTGTCAGACAAGTACAAGAGCGAGGTCGGTGAGGTGTATCTTTTGGAGAAATCTATGCACACATGAGGTGTACTGCGCAATAGTCCGTGGGGATGTGGGCAGGGGAGATCCTCAAAATCCAGGAAGATCAAGAGCAACGAAAGGTATTTGATCATGCTCACAGCGCTTGAGGAGCGGCATAAATGTGTGAGCGCTACATCCCCATCCATGCAAAAAGATTAGGATTGGTGCTGTCTGAGACTTGGTATCCGTCAACTTTTCGGAGTGAATGTATGAGATGAGTTGATTATCTATGACGCATTGCTTGGTTTGCATGGACGATCTTATAGAAAGATAGGGGTACTATGTCCAGTCTATTTGTTTTGTGTGGACATGCAAGATCGAAAGCTAGACTGGTATTTTAGTCAAAAAATCGTACTTGTGTGAGAAATGGCGCTGAAGGTTAGTGTTATGGCGTAGCTATTTATGTTATTTGAACGTACCTATGCTTCATCTTTTTCATTGATTTGTGCGTATTGAGTGATGAGTAACATACGTAGATAATGGCTTGTTTGGTCTTGAAGTTATGTATCATGGGAAACAAGAAGAGGGTACATACTATCTTTATCCCCAGATAGATCAGACAACACAGACTATCAAATATTATGCATTTGATGATATTGCTCAAAAACAGCGTTTTTTAGAGCTTTTGAAGATCCAGTGAGTATGAGGGAAAAGTGCATATCAGATTGTACAGTTGCCTCGTGAGGAGCTGCGTGTTGCGATAGAAACGTTGGATGTTGGTGTACTACAGCGCATTCCTGGTATATGACCAAAAACGGCGAAAAGAGTACTACTTGAATTGAAACAGGTTGTTTCTGCAGATGAGATGAAAAAATTACATGTTGATAATAAAGTTCAAAAAGATGTAGTGCAATCGTTGCGTGCATTGTGATATCAGCTTGTTGCTATCAAAGAACTCCTGCAACAATCGCCGTACCCCATGGAGAAAGAGCATCTTTCTAGCATTATGAAGCGGATGATTGAGAGATTGTAGTAATTATTTTTGAGGTGACTATTTTTGAGGTGACTATTTTTGATTAGATTCTTTTGATTACATATTTTGGGCGGACTATGCGTAATGATGCATCTCATAATAACGATATGTCGTTTGTGTCAGATGAACTAAAATTGTTGGATCAGGTAGTAGGTAAGTATCATCGTGTACTTGCTCTGGATGGGTGGCTGATACCACAAAATCGATCTTCTGAGAGAAAATCATATATAACTCATAAAGGTTCGTATACACCGTCTTTTGTATACAAAAAATTTCCTGAGCAACGTGGCAAGGAGATTTTGCATGATATAAACGCGATTTTGGCATTAATACATGATAAAATTATGATATCTGATGATGTCGCTGTGCGTTTACTTGGCGGATTGTATGTTGAGAAACTTATGGAATTGCGTGCGCAACTTTTGTTTCTTATGGGAGCTGAGGTTGATCAACAGCTTCTTACGTTGTTTCCGGTCTGTTGAGCTGATGTGTATGGTGCGTGTGAAGCGTCGCTAGGTGTGTACTATAATACACATCGTGATCACAACGATGATGGTACTGATTCTGTCTCTGTCTCTGTCTCAGAATGGAAACTGATGGCAGAGCGTGCGTTAGAGCAGTGCTGAGTCACGGATGTACCTGTTGTAATCATACGTGAGGGAAATGGATGAGCAAGATGTGCTGTTCGTTATTTGCCTGAACCGCGTCTTGAACTCTATGCAAAACATACTATCTTTCGTACTCGTGCAGAGGCAGCAATTGCTCACGAAGTTACTCATTTGAGGAGATATCTTGCATGAAGTATCCATGGATTACAGTTGTTGCAGCGGTGAACTGCGGCAGTGCTTCCAGAAGAAGAAGGCGGTGCGCTTGCTGCCGCAGTTCAGGTCTGGCAGCAGACATGAAAGTCTCACCTATGACTGCTGCCTTCTCAGCTGCTCTTGTGCGCCTCATATTATGCTCAATTCCATGGATGGCGCGAAGTTTGTGACTATCTCCGTGCCTTGACCCATGAATCATTACCTTATGCTCAAATTTTTTCGATAGTCGCAAGAGCTAAGCGTGGCTGTCACAACATAGAAGCAGCTGGCGCATATCCGAAGTGACGATTATACTGGATTGGATATCAACAATTTTTGCAGGAGCGATGAGATGATTGATTGTGAGCGAGTTTTTTTAGTTATGGGAGAGTGAAAAAACGCGATATTGCTGTTTTGGAGCAAGTACTTTAGGGTATTGCTTTTGATATAGAAATATGTATATGTCCTGCGCAATACCTATGTAGGGCATTTTACTTTGTTTTGTGTGACGATGACATTTCTACATGTTCTTGAACTTGCGCTCTATCGTGTCGCTAAAGATGCTGAGTTACTGGTTGATGTAGTAGAAGAGAGCGATGATGACGATAGCACGGCTGGTGCTACGACAGGAGATGATGAGGACGAAGAGGAAGAGTGAGAGTGGGCTGATGATGAGGACGAAGAAGACTGGGACGATGAAGATGATGATCTTGATGACGACGATGATGATCTCGATGATGATGAGGAGTATCTTGATGACGATGAGGAAGATGAAGAAGAGGACAAAGATGATGACGAGGAGTAGGAAAAGTATATTTTTGCTTGTGCAACATACCAAAACGGATATAAGTGGGTGGAGTTACTCACCTATGTCCGTTTTTTTGTAGAAGTATTTATACTTGCGAAAACACCCCATCTGTAAGGACATGAGAACAGTACCGTAGCCCTTCTTTTTGCGGGATTTGAAGAAGTTCGCAGGTAAATACCACGCCTCTAAGAGTGAGTATATTTATACGTGTTATGAATGTGTATGGGTGAAATAGATGTAGAAGGATCGGGATCGTGAGAATGACCACACATAGAACCTTCTCGGAAAGTATCTCTGGCGAAGGAGTTTGATCTTCCGTATTTTGCTGAGATCAAAGAAGCCCTTTTGTCCAAAAGAGCCGCTGGTGAAACAATCTATCCTCCGTGATCACTGATTTTCAATGCGTTTGCATTGACTCCTGTCGATCAGGTTAAGGTGGTTATTTTGGGTCAAGATCCTTACCACGGTGCGGGACAGGCTCATGGACTGAGTTTTTCTGTTCCAGAGTGAGTCAAGCAACCTCCGTCTCTACAGAATATATTCAAGGAGATATGTGATGATGTATGATGAATCTTACCTACTCATGGTAATTTGACGTGACGAGCTAAACAGTGAGTATTGTTGTTAAATGCTATTTTGACGGTATCTGCCGGACAACCAGCATCACATCAGCATGTAGGGCGGCAGCATTTTACAGATGCTGTTATTCGTACGATATCTGAGCAGAAAACTGGTATTGTGTTTTTGTTGCGATGAAATTATGCCAAAAGCAAAAAACCGCTCATTGATACAACCAGGCATTTAGTACTTGAGGCGGCTCATCCGTCGCCATATTCAGCATATTCTGGTTTTTTTTGATGTAAGCATTTTAGTCAAACTAATGCATACCTCGAAATGCATGGTAAGACACCTATTGTATGGTTACCCTTGTAAATAAGTTTTGTGGATATTTTTAGTTTTTTGAGATATGAGTTTGTATGATGCGTAGAGTGATCGAGATGATAAATGCGATAGATATAGTGCGTTTGTATCTTGGGATAGGCAATGTTGTATCACTTGTTCTTCCTTTTGTGTTGCTTGGTATGGTTTCACGACTTTCTTGGATGTGACATGTTTTTTGGGCATTTGTGTGTGGCGTTTTTGCGTTTTTATTTTGGCGAATGAGATTTGTAGAGCCGCATGCGGTTAGTATTCATCATGTACATGTACCGTTGGGGTTGCAGAAAAAAATAGCTTTGATTAGTGATTTGCATCTGGGTGTATTCAAGGATGAGCGTTTTTTACAGCGTATTGTCCATAAGATCAATCAAATATCAGGTATTGATTTTGTGGTGGTGGCAGGTGATTTGACCTATGAACCACATCCACACAAAATTCATGATCTCTTTCGTCCGTTTCAACACATTGTACAGGAGGTGTATGCGGTATTGGGAAATCATGATGTAGGATTCCCGTGACCTGCAATTCGTGAGCCGTTGGCAAAAGCGCTTTCTCAACACAATGTTCGCTTACTTGAAAATCATATTATTGCGTTTGATGATTTTTATTTGGCTGGATTGGGCGACTTTCATGGTCAGGAAGACGATGTGACGATCTTGGATAATTGCGATCCTCAAAAGCCCAAGATCGTCATTGCTCACAATCCTGATACGGCCCTCAAATACGGCGATCGTATAGTTGACTTGACCCTTTCTGGGCATACTCATGCTGGTCAAGTCAGGATACCGGGCTTGCTTGGCATGGCGTATCGCCACATCTTGAAGTTGGTAGGGCCGTTTGATCATGGATTGCATCATCATATTTTTTGAAAAGTTTATGTGAGTAGTTGACTTGGAGAGGTTGGGATGCCGTGGAGATTGGGGAGCCGTCCAAGGATAGATATTATTTATGTGTAAATATTTGGTATGCAATTATTTATTGTCTCTCCAGATGAAGTGGTAGTTCGTGACGATTGTTTGGTTTTGACGAATGATCGTGTGTGTGGTCAATTGACCCGTGTCTTGAGGGCTAAGTCGTGATATGCGTGTGTTATCCAGACGATACAGGAGGGCGAAGTGGTTAGGCGAGAAATAATCGTAGAAACGATAACGGCATGATCTTTGCAAGCGAGGATATGATCTACATATCACAAACGTCTCACAGATATTACTTCAGTTGCTTTTCTGATAGCGCTTCCCAATAAGTGGGATAAGCTCGAATTGATCTTGCAAAAACTTACAGAAGTGGGGGTGAGTGAAATAATTTTGTGTCCTACTGAAAGATCACAACTGACGTCGATACCTCAACAAAAACGACAGAGACGACAGATAATATTGCTTGAGGCGGCGGAGCAGGCTTGGAGGCGGGATCTTCCTCGTATACGTTTTATCAAGAAACTATGAGATCTTGAGATAACTTATTCGGTTACTGTTTTTGATCTACCAATGCGCGAAACGAGCTCGAATGGATCATTGATACATGCTGATGCACATATGTTGAATTGAGATTCGGACCATGTGATTTGTGGTGTTGTAGGACCTGAATGATGACTGACCGTCTGAGATTATGCTGCATTACCGTGACCTTATTGTATCGTGTGATTGGGGGATTCTGTATTGAGAACAGAGACAGCAGCAATTATTGGTGCTTGGAAACTCGTCAATAATCAGTAGTATCTAATCACTTTTATGTTGTACTTTGAATCTTATGTCTCAAATAGCGATGTTGCGTATGTTTTTTTTTGTTCTTTTGGTGGGTATTTTCTGAATACTTCAAATACCACATGTATATGCAGCCAATGGCAATAATGACATAGAAATGTATGTCTATCAGGTGGAGTGGGACGATGCATCGTTTGCATCCTTAACCAAAAATATAGATAAGATAGATGTTGTGGTTGCTGAGCGGTTAATGGTTACGTCGCGTGGGTTAGAAGAAACTGATCCTGAAAATGCAACTCGTACGCAGACGTATCTACAGCAGCATCCTGATGTGAAAGCGTTTGTTCACGTGCATAATTTTAATGATGATGCGGGAGTGCGAGAGTGATGACTAATTAAACGTCTTCTTGCTGATCCTTCTCAAAGGAATATTTTGATTGAGGGGTTGGTGGACTATGCTGTTGAGTATCATCTGGATGGTATTAGTGTTGATTTTGAAAATCTTGATGCTGAGGCATGGCAGTCGATGATATCGTTTCTTGATGTATTGCGTACGAGGATGCGTGCTGAGAATCAGGCTGCGCAGGTGGTGGTAAACCTTCCGTTAATAGACGAAGAAACTGTAGAAGAAAGCGAAGTCCCTTTTGTTGAGATTAGCAAAAACGTAGACAAGATTATTATCATGTCGTATGATCAATACCGGGCTGATAGCGAGGCGTGACCTGTATCATGAATGCCGCGATATATATCGTGACTAGAAAGATTGTGAGCTGTATTGGATGAAAAGAAGATCATAGTTGCATTATGAAATTATGGATATGATTGGGATGGAAGCCGTGGCGCGTGAGTGAGTGTTACTTGGCAGGAAGCCACGAGTAGAGCAGCGTCTTCTAGTAAAAAAGTTTCATATCACCCTTCGTATCTTTCACCCAATTTTACGTATACTGATACTGCGGGACGTCCACATACGGTTTGGTATTTGGATGGATTGACGTTTTGGTGGCAAGTATTTGCTGCCCAACAGAGATGAATGTCTGCATTTGCATTGTGGAGAATGGGTTCAGAGGATCCAAGATTGTGGACATTTGTGAGTACATACCCTGTGACCTATGCTGCGACTGCGCATGAACGTTATCTTCTTGATACGTTTATTACAAAAGCAAAACGTCTTTCTGTTGAAAAACTTAGTATGATGATAGCTGAAGTGTCTTGATATAGGGAAACTCTTGTTGATGCTCGTAGAATATTTTTTGTAGATGAGCTGGTGCGACGTATGTTGGATATGTTTCGTGGCTAGTCTTTTTCTCTATCTGATGGTTTGATACATTACATTATTGCAGGAGTGCTCCATAACAATGGACTTCATTTTGTGCGTAGTGAATAACCGTTTATTCTAATTTTTTGGTGCGTACTATGTATTGACTTACTGTAGAATATCCATAGAAGGTCTTGCGTAGCATTTTCCTTCTATTTTCTTTTGTCTGATGCATAAAAGCATTTTTTTTGATCCAACAAAAAAAAGACATACTATCGTTAAGCGAAGTATTTTTTTTATATGATGAGTGTGTTGTTTGGTTTGAATAGGATACTTTCTTAATCTCATCTTAGATTTTGAGGTATCTGATTTGTGACTACCAAAGTATACGAATGTAGTAGAATATCGTGGACAGTCTTTGCCTGGAGTCTGAAATGTGATTGTTCCAGAGCTTACATTTCCGAAAAATCCAGGTTTGTCTCCTGTGCCTCTCAAGCCGCAAAGAGAGCTAGGTACTCCGATTGATATATATGCGTTCTATATGGAGTGGCAAAATGGGGCAATCAATTCACTCAAAGATAATCTTCCCAAAATAGATGTATTGATCCCTGAGTGGCTAACGCTGCACGGGACAGGACTTCTTGAACTTAATCCATATACTTCATCTCGTACGTTGACCTATGTGAGGGACAACTCCGCACAGACCAAAATATTACCGTTGATAAATAACTTCAATAAGCAAACATGAAAGCGAGATGATGCGCTTGTGTCTCAAATTACTCAAAATCCTCAGATAGCTAAATGACTGATAGCACAGATAGTATGATATGTCGAGAGGCATGACTTGGGTGGTGTAGTTCTATGATTTAGAAATCTTACGGGTTCAACATGGCAGTCATTGGCGCCATTTATCGCTGAACTTGGACAATCTTTGAAGAATGAAAACCCTAAAAATATGGTGCTTGTTACTGTGCCATTTGGTGATGCTGTTGTACCATACCAGCTTTTGGCTGATAGTGCAGATAAACTTATGGTGATGGCATATGGTGAACATGGACTTACGACGCAAGCTTGACCTATAGCATCACGAGATTGGTATACATCATGACTCAATCAACTTACAAAGGTGCTTACTCCAGATCAGTTTGTGGTGACACTTGGTAGTTATGGGTATGACTGGATGACATGATCCTGGCAAGCTACGCCACTGACATGGCAGGAGTCACTTACTTTGCTTGAGCAATCTCAATGAGATTTGCGCTATGATAGGCAGACATTGAGTCCTGGATTTGGATATCTTGATTCACGTAATGTGTCTCATCATGTGCGATATGCTGATGCGACGACGTTCTATAATCAGATACTTATCTGAAATAATAAATGAGTACAGAGCTATGGTTTACGAAAATTGTGATCGGAAGATCCTAGTTTGTGGCAGTTGTTTGATGAACAGGTATTCTATAGTCACGATCGTCTTGCGGCTATACAGTCACTACGTCGTGGATATGATATTGGCGTACGTTGAGCTGATGGTGGCCTTTTGTTTGGTTTTAGGGAGTCAGCTTCTACGGGTACGCGTTTTGTGCAACGCAATATACGATGACTGATCAATAATCAAGATATCCAGACATATCCACAATCGTATGTTGTAGATAGATATGCTGTAGGTACTGGAAAACAAATCCTCTTAACGTTTGATGATGGACCAAGTGAGTATACGTCTCGTATTTTGGATGTTCTTAAGGAGTATGGTGTACCTGCTGTTTTTTTTGTGGTTTGAGGAAGTGTAGAACAGTATCCGGATGTTATCAAGCGTATTGCTGACGAGTGACATGTGTTGTGAAATAGCACATTTTCTCATAAGGATATTCTTTTGATGAATCCTGAGAAACTTCGCCTTGAACTTGAGATGACACAAAAAGAGATAGAGGCGTTGACGTATCGCTCTACACACCTTTTTCGTCAGCCGTACGATCCGAATAATATGTCAGACATAGGTAGTCTTGCGGTATTGAGTGATATGTGATATTACTCTCTTGGGAGTAATATAGATCCTCATGACTGGGACACTATTGGATCAGGAGAGATTGTACAAAGGACGTTAATGGGCGCTGAGAAAGGCGGTGTTCTTTTGTTGCACGATGGATGAGGAGATAGATCCCAAACTATTGCTGCGTTGCCAGCACTTATTACGAAATTGAGAGAAAAATGATATGAGTTTGTGGATGCATGAGCTGCGTTATGAGTTCCTGTGGACGCTGTCGTGCCTCCGCTTACGGGTCGACAAAGGTTTTTGTCGTTTTGTTACTGGCTTGGATGGTATGCGTGGATGTATTTTGCTACATTTTTGCGTCATGCCTTTATATTTGCTTTGGTAGCTTGACTATTTCGTTTGTCGTTGGTGATTGCGTTTGCTCTCTACAAAAAGCTTAGAGGTCCTGACTACTATTTTGATGATAGATATCAGCCCTTTGTGTCGGTTATCGTGCCAGCTTATAACGAGTGAATAGTAATTGTCAAAACTGTCGAAAATCTTTTGCAGTCTGACTACAAGTCGCTAGAAATCATAATAGTTGATGATTGATCTCGTGATGATACTTTGGAAATTGCACAGAAGCATTTTGGTCATCATCCTAGAATTACCGTACTCACGCAAGAAAACGGCTGAAAATCTGCTGCATTGAATCATGGAATCAGGAAGTCTCGCTGAGAAATTGTGATTGTGCAGGATGCGGATACCATCTTCAATACGAATGCAATAAGCCTTCTTGTAAGACACTTCAATGATCCAACAGTTGGATGAGTTGCGGGTAATGTTAAAGTGTGAAATACAACGAATTTTCTTGCGCGCTGTCAGTATCTAGAATATACGAGTTCGCAGAGTATTGACCGTAGTGCATTCCATGTAATGAACTGTATCACTGTAGTCCCGGGAGCTATTGGCGCGTGGCGTAAAACTGCTCTTGTACAGGTAAACGGCCTTTCATCTGATACGCTAGCTGAAGATAGCGATCTTACGGTTGCTGTTTTGGGTAAATGATGGCGTGTAGTGTATGAAGATAGAGCTATTGCATGGACGGAAGCGCCAGATAATTTGAAGGCCTTCTTGAAGCAGAGATTTCGTTGGTTGTTTGGAACGCTACAGGTTGCATGGAAACATAGAGGCATGCTATTCAATTTTCGTCATCCATGGTTAGGTCGGTTTTCTCTTCCATACATGTATATTTACAATATGTTTTTCCCGTTATTGATTCCTATCCTGGATCTTTTGTCATTCGTTAATATCTTTCTTATTTTGTTTTATTTCTTTGCTAATTGGAGTATTGGGGTAAGTAGCGACTTCCAGATGTTGATGTTTTATAGTACGATATATTTTTTGTTGGATGCATTCTTGACAGGATTGGCGTTTTGGCTGGAAAGAGAGCGTAAACTTAATATTGCTCTTTTATTTCCGTTGCAGAGAGTGATTTATCGTTTTTTGATGTACGGATTGGGTGTGAGAGCAATATATACGGCGTTAAGTGGAAAATGAACTGGTCGAAATAAACTTGCTAGAATGTGAACGGTAGACATGAGTTTAGCCTTGGGGTCAGTATCGACTATTCCGGCACCATCAGTATGGGAAAGATGGCTTGGAGACTATGTCTATCAAACTCAAGGTAGAATATACGAACTTCTAAATATTCCAAACGATATTATGGATCCTTATGTAAGAGAGTTACTGCTTTTGAAGAAGGATGTTATGCAGACAAGGGAGAGAAATGTTAGATCGTTTGATGAGAGAGTAGTGATGCAGTCACGTTCTGAGTAAAATCGTGAAATAATAACTAACGGTGTAGATTTTATCTTGGTGTCTGTGAGTCTGTATGCGTTATGGCTGATTTGTAGCTATTGTACTGTTGATTTTGTGATGGTGATGCGGGTATGCATTGACAGATCCTTTGATCAAAGAAAAAAACCTTGGTATCAATTTGTATCTTGAACATTCCAAGCTTGTTTGGCAGGCGCCCGATTGGTTTAAACCTACTAGTTTGACGTGAGCGTCAGAGAAAATTGATTACTGGACTGGCATTCTTCCGTATTCAGGAGGATATAATAAGGAGACATATCTTGTCATTCCTCAGTTGTGATTGATTGCTCCTATTGTTCCTATTCCTGAGTGATCTCAAGATTATAAGAAAATGTCTCGTGGTGATGTGATTGATATCAATAAATATCTCCAAAAATGACTTCTAGAATACGTGGGTAGTGTCGCTCCTGGGAAACCAGGAAAGCGTATTGATTTTGGTCATAGTAACTATTATCTGACGGATCCTGGCCATTTTAAGACTATCTTTTCGACGCTTATGGCCCTAGATACCGGTGATCAGATACGGTATTTTGTTAAGGAGGCAACGGGATATGTCTTGTACAAATATGGAGTCGTTGCCTCTTATCCGACCGCTCCCGACAATGTTTCTGCAATGCAATGGGACGGGAGCGGTGCTGATGCGCTGCTCGTAGGCTGTATCGATGGAAGAGATGGGAGATGGCTGATTGAAGCTACACAATTATCTCCCTCCGCTCTGCCTGCGCAGCGCATGGGGCGAATGCGTACTTTATGGAAATGAATAGTATGATTATTCGCCGCTATCGCTAATATACTGAGATAATTTCCGAGAAATATACGTATACATAAGCTGTTTGTGTGAGTTTCTTTCGTATTTTGCTTTGTTTTCGAAGGTCTTAAGAACGTTTTTTATGAGGGGACGTAAAAATTTGTTGCGATACATGATCATAAAGGCCATACGATCGAGTTTTTTTCAGTGTGCTTTTACAAATTCTGATGGAACATTTACTCATGTGTATGTTGTAGGCACCGGTTGAGGTGGTACTGCGCTGAGTGTTTTGACTTTTCTTCTGAATTGTTTTGAGCCTATTTTACTGATGGCAATATTTGTTGCTGTATTGTTCAGTATTTCTCACTTCTCGGGAGCACTTGCATGTGCTTTTTGAGTAGCCTGTGTTTCGATTGTTGTAGAGGTTTTAAGTGATTTTTCTGGTGATTTTTCTATGCGTGAGTGATTGGGAAAAATTTCCTTTAGGATGGCTTCATTTACTCGTCTGTCTTCGTTGGAGCCGATCTTATAGCATGCGTATGTGGTAAGATAACTGTTGCCGTCGTTTTTGTAGGGTAAGATACTGACATTGTATTTGTCGGTTTCGTATGAGTCTGTGATGGTGTATTCCAACAGATCGTATGATCATGCACTATTTTTGATATACAGAAATACGCTTTCTCCAGGACGTGAGATAATAAAGACTTGTCATACTGTTTTGTAGGTTCATGGAGCAGTCTTTGTGTAGGAGCTATGTGCTGCCACGACAATATTAGTTTTTTCTATCGTTGGATTTCCTCAGAAATGATGTAGGCCTCCTTTTTCGAGATATTTGAAATGATTAAAGTCTTTTCACTCTTGGATGAGTTTGAGATCGTTCTCATTTGGCTCAAGTACGGGTATAACGATGCCGTGCGTGGGGTATACGAGATAGATGTCAGCGTTTTTGCCTTCTGCATAGGGGAGTACATCATTGACCCAATATGATAGATCTTTTTTGTCTTGTTTTGGGTTTGGTTTTGCTCGTGATGGATAGTCTGTTTCTACAGTTTTTGAGGTAAGAACCTCGATATTATATTGGTTGAAATAATACGTGTAGTCGTAGGCAAAAAGTTCTCATCAAAGTACTCATAAACTTATACATCCAAGGATTATTGATGCTATGATCTTGAAGCTACTTCGATGTACGTTTTGTTTCATACGCAACTCATACGATAAATTATTATTTGTATGAGTCAAGTATACCGGCAGATGCTTTTTTGTCAAAAATACATTGACTTTCTTCTCTATTAACATACTACAATCTTGTTGTCTTTGTATTGTGTGTGATTTTTGTAGACATAAACAAAAATACACCTTATATCCGGCTGCCAATGCAGATTTAGTGCTTTTGGTAGGTGTTTTTTGTGAAAATATCTTAAGTTTTCGTGAAGTTTCTGTTTTTACCACTTATATGTCCTCCCCATGATGAAGAAAATGTTACCAATTGTTGCTGCTTTTCTTGTGCTTATAGTGAGTGTTGTGAAGTTTCCAGTAGCATTTGCGGCTGGTGCTACTGCGATTACGAGTAGTAAGGTAGACGAACTTGAGGGCCTTAAATTTGATGCTGTTACTTGGACGAATGGACAGATTTGTACCTCTAGTAGTTGTTATAGTGAATGAGCATCTGTTCCTTTGAAGGTAAAACTTAGGAGTTTGAACATTAATACTGAGTATGTTATCACTGTTGAGGGAGAAAAAAATTGTATAGGTAGTCCAGAGTGATATATTGCATTTAGCGGATTTTCTATTGTTGGTGGGACAAATATGACTGTTTCTGGTCCTACTATCACTATGGGAGGTGATATAAGATATCAAGTTACTTTCAAAGCAACATCGACAAGTCCAGTTATTAATTGGTGAGGTCTTTTAAGTCCCACTTCGGCAGATTGTGTTTGAAATTTAGATGTAGATGTGCCGTGAGAAAATGTAGAGCTTGATGCCAACAAAATCATAGACGTTTGTGCTGTGGGAGAGTCGATTTCTTGGGGTGGAAATACGGGTGACTGTCAGTGTGCAAGCGGGGGAGTAGTTACTGATGTAGATGATGATAATATATGAAGCTGTTTTGATAACTGTCCTAGTGTCAAAAACGCTGACCAGGCGGATAGCGATAGTGATGGTCAAGGGAATGCATGTGATGTGTGTACGTGAGCAACACCACAAAACTATGGTACTACTTGTACGTCGACAGCAAATGTATGCGGACAGACTACAACGGGTACGATCCAGTGTAATGGGAGCTGTTCTGCTGTTGCGCCTATTGCCGTAGATACAGACAGTGATGGGACGCCAGATTGTACAGATAGTTGTCCAGCTGATGCAACCAAGGTTGCTGCATGAATTTGTGGATGTGGCGTAGCTGATGCTGATACAGACAATGATGGAACTGCGGATTGTACAGATAGTTGTCCAGCTGATGCCAACAAGATTGAGGCATGAATTTGCGGATGTGGTATAGCTGATATCGATACAGACAATGATGGTACAGCAGATTGTACAGATCAGTGTGAACAGGACTCGGCAAAAACGGCACCAGGAGTGTGTGGTTGTGGTATCTCTGATGCAGATAGTGATAATGATGGAACTGCAGACTGCTCTGACCAATGTTCGCAAGATGCATCAAAAACCTCCCCAGGAGTATGTGGTTGTGGGATGGAAGATGTAGATAGTGACAATGATGGCACGGCAGACTGTACGGATAGTTGTGTAGATGATCCGCTCAAGACGACGGCATGAATTTGTGGATGTGGAGAATCTGAAGTAGATAGTGATAGTGATGGAACGCCAGATTGTACGGATGAGTGTGATGACGGGGTAGATTCCGATGAGGATGGTCTCAATGATTGTTCGGACGAGTGTCCTGTAGATGCTCAAAAAACAACTGAAGGATTCTGTGGTTGTGGTGAATTGGAGACAGATGCTGACAACGATGGTATGCCAGACTGTACTGATCAGTGTGCACAAGATGCAGGTAAGACAGATCCTGGTGTGTGTGGCTGTGGTATTGCAGATACAGATACTGATGGCGATGGAACGTTGGACTGTGCGGACCAGTGCATCAATGATATTCAAAAAATAGCTGTTGGTGTGTGTGGTTGTGGTGTAGCTGATATAGATACTGATGGGGATACTACAGCGGACTGTAATGATCAGTGTGTAAACGATGCCAATAAAACATTACCAGGAGTGTGTGGTTGTGGTATCTCTGATGCAGATAGTAACGAAAATGGAACGCCAGACTGTAATGATACTGCTCCGGAGTGAGGTAGTGGTTGAGGAGATACATGAGGATCGACAACAGGTGGCTCTACTACAGGTGAGAATACAACTGGAGGTAATACAACATGAAATAACACTACAACAGGAGGCAATGGAACATGAACGGATACCTGAGGAGGCACATCTGGAGGAGAGAATGAAGGTGGAACAACAGCATGAGGATGAGCAAGTGGAGGATGAGGCGGTGGATCTAGCGCGCCTTCTCTGTGATGAGGTGGAAGTTTCAACGTGTGTGGTAATGGTATTATCAACTTAAGTGAACAGTGTGATGATGGAAATACTGTTTCTGGTGATGGATGTTCTGCGACGTGTACCATTGAATCGTCAGCTCTTGCAATAGCACAGCCTACACCGCCTACGCTTTTGGAGACAGGTCCGGTAGGTAGTGGTAATTCAGCAGGCAGTGGTACTGGTGGCAGTACAGGAGGTGCTAGTAGTACATGATGAAGCAATGGATCTGGATGAAATACAGGAGCCGGGGGAGATGGGGCGAAGGTGGCTTCAAATACACCATCTTCTATGTTAAATATTGATCCCAAAAATCCTGCGGGCGTAAAACTTCCAAAAATGCTGTTGGAGACAGGTGCTTTTGTCTTGAGACGATGTCCAAAACAGTAAAACGTAGCTCTTTCTCAATAGTATAGATACGAAGGTAACTATTGTACGAAAAAACCAGTCGTGAAGGCTGGTTTTTTTGTTTTACTTATGAAATATCTTTTTGTATGCTCTTATATAGTAATTTTTTTGGATATCAGTATATGCGAGGTATACGTGTTGTACGGCGTTTTGTTTAGGTTTTTTGATTATCAGATGACATTGCAACAACAGCTTATGGAAGATATCCTGCGTTATTGGCAGGAGAATAAAATATTTGAGCAGTCTGTGCTGAGTAGAGCGGCTAATATGTCGTATATGTTTTACGATGGACCACCATTTCCGAGTGGAGATCCACACTATGGTCATCTATTACAGTCTACGGTGAAGGATCTTGTGCCAAGATGGATGACGATGCGTGGCTATCGTGTGCAGAGGAGACGATGATGGGACTGCCATGGTATTCCAGCTGAAAATGCGGTGAATAAAGAGCTTGGTATTACGAGCAGGCAGCAGGTGGAGGAAGAGTTTGGAATACAACAATATGTAGAGGAGTGCAGAAAAATGGTTAACAACGTCAACGATCGTTGGAAGCGATTTGTGGATCATGTAGGGCGTTGGGTGGATATGGAGAGGCCATATTTCACGATGGATATTAACTTTATGGAGGCGGTAATAGGTGTTTTTTCCGTTTTGTATAGCAAAAATCTGATTTATAAGGGATTCAAAGTACTTGGGTATTCGACTGGACTGGGTACGGCACTTTCTCACTCTGAAATTGCAGAAGGATATGAGGATAGGCAAGATCCTGCAGTCACTATAAGATTTGGTATTGTTGATGCTGATAAAATAAAATTTGTTTGAAATGATATACATGCGGATGCTCCATTGTCACTTCTTGCGTGGACGACGACCCCATGGACGTTGCCTGCTAATATGTTTTTGGCAGTGAATCCAGATATCACGTATAGTTTGATTTTTGATCCAGCTGCTAAAGAGTGTTTTGTTTTGGCAAAAAACCTTTTGCCGAAGTTTTATAAGGCACCGGAAGAGTACGTATATATACGTGATGTGCAGGGAGAAGAATTGGTGTGACTTAGGTATAAGCCATTATTTCAGTATTATTACCAATCAGTTCGTCTCAATCCAGAGTTTCATAATCAGGTACATACCGTACTTTCAGCTAGTTTTGTAACTGATAGTGATGGTACTGGTATTGCTCATGAAGCACCAGCGTTTGGTGAAGATGACTATGAGCTTGTCGCTTCTGTGCTCCCCAAAGATCGTGCAAAAGAGCGACTATTCTGTCCCGTAGATGAGTATGGACAGTTTACAGATGAGGTTCCGGAGCGACACGGGCGTAATGTTATAGAATGTAATGCTGATATTATCAAATACCTGAAACAGGTATGACTATTAGTCAAACAAGAGACGATAGTGCATAGTTATCCACACTGTCCACGTACGTGATTGCCGCTGATTTATAGGGCAATAGAGAGCTGGTTTGTAAAAGAGGATGAGCTGAAGGCGAAGACGGTGCCAGCTACCGATCCATTGCATTTTGTGCCGGCAGGTGTGAAAACGCGCTTTGTAAATGGTTTACAGGCGGCACCTGATCGAAATATTTCTAGAACAAGATTTTGGTGAGCTCCATTGCCAGTCTGGGAGCCAGAAACTGGAGACGGTGAACCTTTTGTACTTGGATCCCTTGAGGAGATTTATCAGGCAACAAAGAGATGAAGCAAAAATATCTCAAAGCATATTTTCGTGAGACATGCTCAGTGAACACATAATACAAGCGATGTACGAGATGATTTTGCGGAACTTACCCCATTTGGTCGAGGACAGGCGGCTACGCTGTGAGAGGAGTTGAAGTCTTATTTAGCAGATTCTCTGGGTGGTGATTCTTCTGGAGATAAGATGTGAGAGAAACCAATTGTTCTTATTTCTCCGATGCAGAGGTGTTTTCAGACGATTTTGCCGTATCTTTCCACACTGTATAGTGAGGTGGAGATTGAACAAATTACGCAAGAGTACTACAAAATTCATGATCGATTTGAACAGATTGATGGTGATATTGTGACCTATCTTCATGACTCTGCTACTCAAAAACGTTATCCGTTGTATGGGAATGTGTATGTAGATTTCCGTCTACTCGAAATTATGGCGCCAGCACTGCGTGGGGAGAAACAAGTAGAGGTTATGTGATACCCTATAGATAGCCCTTTGATAGAGTGATGAGAGTCTGTGTTTGATGTCGAAAGGAGAATCAAAGCATATCTTGCAGATATTACCAAAGAATTTCCTACACAGGTTGTTGTGCATGCGTCGCATTGGACGCCATCGATTGTTTTTGAGAAACAAATGTATGACTTTCCGTATACACAAGGAGAAATGCATGGCTACAAAAACGCTGAATGGAGGGTGTACTACTATGATACTGATCGTGGTCAGGGTGTAGACCTTCACAAACCTTACGTAGATGCATACTGGTTTGAGATAGATGGTACCAAATACAAGAGAATTCCTGAGGTATTGGATTGTTGGTTTGAGTCATGATCTATGCCATATGGTGAATATCATCAGGTGGGAAAACCTCTTCAATGCGACAGAAAAGCTGATTTTATAGCAGAAGGACTGGATCAGACAAGATGATGGTTTAGATCGTTGCATGTCTTATCGACAGCATTGCAGGAGCAGAGGACTTTTGATAACGTCGTAGTGACGTGAATGATCCTTGCGCAGGACGGCAAAAAAATGTCCAAAAGCAAAAAAAACTATCCTGATCCTACAGGTCTGCTAGAGCAGTATGGTGCTGATGCATTTAGATTGTATGTACTCAACTCTCCGGTCGTGAGATGAGAGCCTCTAAGATTCGCCGAAAAGTGAGTAGAGCAGGTACTCAAAGATGTGGTAATTCCTCTAGAGAATGTTTGGAAGTTTTTTGCAACGTATGCACAAGTCGATGAGTGGAAGCATCCGGGTACACAGGTTTGGTTTATGAGACACGCTCATGCTGAGGAGAGCGCAGAGGAACCGCGCACCAAGGATACGCCTTTGACAGAAAGAGGTTGCGAGGAGATAAGTACGGCAGCGTTTAGGGAAAGCGTACATAGAATTCATCCAGATGTTATTGTTGTTTCGGATTTTGTGAGAGCACAGCAAACGGCACAGAGAGTAAAAGAGATTCTTAGAGAAGATCTTCAAAAAGACGTAGAAATTGTTGTGGAAGAGGGATTGTGATTAGCAGGAACTCCTGAGACAGTGGAGGCGATTTATACGTGATTAACCCAAAAATATGCTGGCAAACGTCTACTGTTGGTCTCTCATAATTTGAGATTCCGCTATCTGTGGGCATGGTTGTTTGGTATTGAGGGTGATATGAAAGATGCTGCTATGAAACAACGCTATGGTATAGCAAATACACAGGTTGTTCCATTGCCTCTCTTTCCTATTCGTGGAGAGCTTGATCAGTGGCTGTATGCTGAGCTGCATCAGCTGCTTGAAACGTTAGATGAACTGATGCAGAGTTATTATTTGGATGCAGCCACCAAGGTACTGACGGAATTTGTGGATAAACTTTCCAATCGATACGTCAGGAGAAGTAGGAGGAGATTTTGGTCTGGTGGTATGGATAGCGATAAGTATGGTTGATATTATACGTTATTTGAGGTAATCAAGACATACATTACTGTTATGGCTCCGTTTGCCCCCTTTGTGACTGAGCATCTACGGCAAGAAATGAAGGCATTTGTGCATTGATCAGCGCCTTTGTGAATAGGTGAGGCGGGATCAGCACACTCGTGATCAATACATTCGTGATCGAGTAAAACATCAGCTTGATCTGTCAGTACTTTTGCAGATAAGGACTCTGTGCATCTTGAGTATCGGCCATTTCATGCGTCAGTCTACATCAATCATGATCTTATGGATGAAATTGCAACTGTGAGAAAAGTGATTACCTGAGCCTTGTTTTTGAGGGCAAAGAACAAGATCAAAGTAAAGCAGCCGTTACAGAGCCTAAAGATACAGATATAAGTGAATATCTGACGAATATAATGGAGTTATAACGTAAATAATAGCGTAATATCATGTACCTATCGTCCATATTTGAATTTTACATGAGAATCAGTACAACCACCTAAGTTATTTGTAAATGTAGTGAGTTTTGTATTTTTTGTAGAGTAGTATGGCAAACCTTAAACAGATCAAAAATAAGATTAAATCCGTCGGTAATATCAAAAAGATTACGAGAGCCTTGGAGGTTGTCTCTACGGTTAAACTCCAAAAGACGAAGTCTATGGCAGAACTTTTAAAGGAGTATCTTGTAGATTTGCTGGCGCTTGTCTCGCAGGTTGGTCTTTTGGATCAAACATTTGAAGTTCACCAGAAAGATGCGTCAAAACAAAGAAAATTGTTGATCGTGTTGAGCTCTGAAAAAGGTTTGTGCGGTGCACTGAACTCGAGATTGTTTAGGAAGGTGCTTACTGAGCATACGTTGACGGATGGGTCGACAGATGTGTTTGTCGTTGGGAAAAAATGAATTGAGTTTTTTAGGAGAGCAAAGGCAAATGTGGTAGGAATACTCCATGTTTCTGATGCATTACGTGAAGAGGAGCTTGTGCCGTTATATAGTTTTTTTGATCAGTCTGTGCAGTCTGGTGCGTATACGGAGGTAGTATTGTATTTCAATTACTTCAAAAATAGCATCGTGCAGATGCCTACTGCATTGTCTGTATTCCCTCTTTCTCAGGCTGCGTTTCAGCAATTTATTGCTGATGTTGGAATGGTCTATTCGCTCAATTTTGTGACCAAGGCAGAGGATTTTCTGATAGAACCTTCCAAAACACAGTATATAGCTGAAGTTAGGAGACAAATTAGAAATTACTTGATGTTGTCTGCATTGGTTCAAAACAAGACAGGTGAGCATGCATCTCGTATGATTGCTATGAAAAATGCAAAAGATAATGCAACGACCTTTGTGAAGCAGCTTACATTGACATTCAACAAGGCACGTCAGGGAGCAATTACACAAGAGATTAGTGAAATTGTTTCTGCCAAAATTGCGATTGAGTGATAGAGTGTTTTTTGTTTGTTGATGAGAGGAGTATGCATGATCAGTGAGAGGTTAGTGATCTGTTGCGTGCATATGCATCGCAGCCTATAGGTCAGTGAGTACTTGCGGATGCGACGATTTTGCAGGAGCAACTCAATACGGTGTGCGGTGATGATATCTGTGTATATCTCAAGATTGATGAAAATAATCGTATTACTACTTTTCGTCACTCAGGGCATCCATCAATGTTTACGCTTGCTGCTGCTAGTATGCTTGCGGAGCAGATTGAGTGAGCATCGGTGGAGGAGGTATTGACGCGATGATATGGATTTATGCAGGACCTAGGATTTGAGGTTTCTCCGAGGAGGCAGAGATCAGCAGTAAGTGCATTGTTAGCAACTAGAAATGCGTTGCATACGTATATGCAAGATGGGAAAGTAGATACATATGAGGATCTTTTTATGTCGTAGTTTGGAGTATGCTTGAGGTGCGTAATATATCGGTAGAGGTAGAAGGAAAGCGTGTATTAGATAAGCTTTCTTTACAATTTTCTCCTGGCAAAAATTACTGTCTTCTCGGCAAAAATGGATCATGAAAGTCATCGTTGGCGCTTACCGTTATGTGACATCCCTCTTATCAAGTGATGGGGTGAGAAATCGTATGTGATGGGGTTTCGTTGCAGGAAATGTGACCACATGAAAGAGCAAAAGCGTGAATCTTCTTAGCATTCCAAACTATCCCTGAGATCAAATGAGTAAAGCTATTTGAGTTTTTGAGGACCATTTATAATTCTGCCCATGGGGCAAGTGAGACATTTGTAAGTTTCAAAAAATTAATTCTTCCGTATTTGGATGAACTTCATATAGACAAAGAGTTTTTGCGGAGAGATCTTAATGTATGATTTAGTGGCGGGGAGAGGAGAAAAATTGAGATTTTGCAGCTTAATTTATTGCGCCCAAAATATATTTTTTTGGATGAGGTAGATAGCGGATTAGATGTAGATGCATTCAAGGCGGTGGCGCAGTTATTGCAATGAGTAAATACGGGAGAGAACTGTCTTATTTTGATTACGCACTATTTTACGATACTTTCTTATATTGCTGTTGATCATGTCTATGTGCTTGATCAGTGAGTACTGGTGGCGGAGTGAGATCAATCACTTGCTGCGCAGATACAGGAACGTGGCTTTGAGGAGCGGAGAATAGAAAAATAAGCGCAGCATTGTCTGCGCTATTTTTAGGTACTACGAGATAATGCAAACACTTTCTCTACGGACGATTGGATGATATGCGTTACTTACGGCTATTGCTACGGGATTGGGGGCACTTCCGTTTGCACGGAAAAAGACGTTTTCTCAGAATCGGATTTCTCTAGCGCAGGCACTTGCCGCAGCATTGATGATTACTGCGAGCTTTGGTCTCATGTATGAGGGGGCTGCTTTTGTGTGACCCAATGGATATGCTTCGTATTTGGGTGTTTCTATATCGGTATGGGGAGTCGTATTTGGTATGTTGGTGGGATTGGTGTTTATTTTGATTTCGGAGCGTATATTGAGTAAACATAAGGACTTACAGCGGCAGCATTTTAGTGGTGCAAGTGCAAAGAAAATGCTTTTGATTGTCGGTATTATGTTTTTGCATTCGTTTACGGAGGGTATCGCTATCGGTGTGTGATTTGGGCCACATCTTGCGTTGTGACTCTATATTACCGTAGCGATGGCAATTCAAAATATCCCTGAAGGACTTGCTATCAGCTCTGTGATGGTGCCACGTGGTGTGTCTCGATGGAAGGCGGGACTATGGAGTATCTTTACGAGTCTGCCGCAACCCTTGATGGCGGTCCCGGCATTCTTATTTGTGGAGAAATTCTCTTCTGTTATGCCGATGGGACTATGATTTGCGGCAGGCGCAATGATTTGGATGTCATTTGCAGAGCTGCTGCCAGATGCGCTTGCGTGAGCCTCTAAACAGTCAGTAGCAACACTTGCAACTGCCGGTGTGATAGGTATGATCCTCCTACAATATATGTTTGCAATTGCGTAAATTTGCAAGAAAAATAAAAGTCACCATATACTTGACAAATTGTATAAATAGAGTAATATATTTTTTGTTGCTTTACCCTTATGTAGCAATGCGTAGTACACATCGTCTTCTAGCGGTTCTTATGATATGTAGTCTTTCGTTCAATTCTTCTGTACTGTTTGCGGCTGGTGAGTCTCAGACGGATCTTCTCGTACGTAGCGGTATCGAGATTGATATGAGGAAGCAGTTTGAATCAGATGGACTTTGATATTTGATGCAGGCCAAGGAGGCAGTAGAGAACCTTAAACGTATGTGATCCAAAGATGATATGACACAAAAAAAGATCGTGATTATGGATGCATTTCTCAAAATTCTCGAAAAAGAGTATCTTGCAAAAACTAAGCATACGACCTATCAGCCTACCACTGTAACGTCTTCAACGGCAAAGTTGCAGCCGGGTAGTGTTATGCCTCCATCTCTCTCTACACCACGTCGTCGTTATCGCAAAGTAGATGTGTCGTCTCCCAAGACGACGTTGCTCAGCGATGATCAGTTCAACAAAAAACTTTCATCATCATCGCTTCCCAAGTCTGGTACCAAGAATACATCCGTATTGTTCAAGAAAATAGGGGAGAGTGGTGATGCTAAAACGACTACAAGCGCGACGGTAAAGACTGTGGTCACGACAAAGACAATACAGCCCGTTACCAGTAAGACATCCTCTTCAAAGCCATCTTCTGCTCCGACAAATAAGCTTTTGCAACAAGTGCTTGATGAATCGAAACCTATCAAGAGTACATCGAGAGCCAATGGATCACTCAATATCGAAACATTGCGTACGACATGGATTGGTTGGGTTAATGATTTGAGATCGCAAGAGAAATTGAAAGTATACAAGCATGATACTGCTTTGGATATTACTGCTGAAGCGCGATCTCGTGCTATGGCTGAGAAGCAAACAGCGGATCACAAGAGGACATCTACCAGCAAATATTATGCGTATGATGAAATCGTGCAGCGATTTGCGGATCAGGGCGTAGCATTTGAGTTGATTGGAAATAGTACGTTTACCGAAAATGTAGGCTGGACCTACTTGAATTGTGAGAGTGCTGTTACACCATCTAGTGACTGTACAGAACAGGCTATAAATAATATGCGTTCTATTTTTGATTATTTTGTTGCAGAGAAAGACCAAGAATATCGCCCCCACTGGAGTAGTATGGTACATCCTATCTATAGCTTGGTGGGTGTATGATTTACGTATGATCCTGTACAGAAGCGTCTGTATCTTACTGCGCATTATGGAAATCCGCTCGTTCGTACAAATAAGTAAGGGGTGAGGAGTACCCTTACTTACTTGTATCCTCGGGTGTGATGTCTCGTGCGCTCCAATATAATTGACAATTTCTTATAATGCGTTCTAGTATTATAGCTCTTGGATTTGGTAGATATATCTGTATGGTCTCCACACAGAGATAGTCTTAAGAGTCGGTAGACTCTTTTTGATTTGTTCGAATTAAGTTATGCAGCAACTTGTGTTTATTAGGGGAGGAGAGGCATTTGATACGATGGAGGACTACTACAAGTTCTTGCAAGAGTTTCCGTATGATCCGTTTGTTTCGGGAGATTCTCGGAGAACGTGGCTTGCTGAGCGTGTAACGACAACACATCAGTTTATCTGTCCTGATATGCCGTGTAAACAAAATGCGACCTATAGAGCTCGAAAGATATGGTTTGAGAAACTGTTCCCATACTTGAATGATGAAGGAGTTACACTGGTGGGATACTCGCTGGGTGGTCGATTTTTGGCGAAATATCTTTCGGAAGAAAAGTTTCCCAAGCGTATTGCACAACTGCATCTTGTAGCTACGCCGCTAGATGCGGAGGGTGTAGAGGGAGAGTGAGCCGCAGACTTTGGCTTTGATAAAGCCTTGTTGCCACGTATCGGTGAACAGGTTGAGCAGGTATTTGTGTATCACTCTATTGATGACGACATTGTGCCGTATCGTCATGTTGAAACATTTCAGCGTTATTTGCCCACGGCTACGGTGACGATGTTTACAGATAGAGGTCACTTTTTTGTGTCGGAGTTTCCAGAGATACTTGCCCATATAAGACAGTAGTTACTCTTAATTTTTTGTATTTACTTATATCATAATATATCAGGATGAAAGCGTATGAAAAAGCTTATAAAGCGTATGACATTAGGGGAGTGTATGGGGAACATGTAGATACAACGCTTGCCTATGCAGTTGGTAGGGCAGTAGGGCGTAAAGTTCTAGAGAAAGATGGGGCAGAAGGAAGCGTACTCATCAGCGCAGATGTGAGAGAGTACAACAATCAGCTCATATACTATTTTGTGAAGTGATGTGAATCAGTGGGATGTACCAATGTTATTGGCGTGTGACTTCCTGTCGAAAACGTAGGTGGACAGCATCAGTATTGGGGAGTAGCAAGTACTGCTATGTACTATTATCTCAACAAAGACATCTGCACCATGGGAGCTCAGTTTACTGCCTCTCATAATCCACCGCAGTATGCAGGCATGAAAATTGTCGATCACGAATCACATCTTGTAGAAACTGCTGTTATTAGGGAATGGGTGGGTGATGAATATCCTGAACAACCAGAGACTTATGATGAGGCTGACTTTCAACGTATACGTGCTCGTGTGATGGATCCGCAGCATCCTTTGCGTATGACACTTCGCCAGAGATATGAGCAGATGGTCTCACTTTTGCATCAAAAGTTTTCGAGTCTCACAAAACACTATAAAATTGTGATAGACTGTTCAAATGGTGCTGGCATTGCCTATGAAAAGCAAATACTTTTGGATATTTTGGGACAGCAGTGACATACATTGATATTCCTAAATGATAAGGCAGATGCGCAGTTTCAGGCACATTTTTCAGATACTACCAATCCCCATGACTATGTACAGCTTGTGGCAGCAGTCAAAGAACACAGCGCAGATCTAGGTATCATGTTTGATGGTGATGCTGATAGACTAGGACTAGTGGATAACGAATGAAACGTTATTGGTGGTGATATGGTGGTTGCCGTGATTACACAAAATATCCTCAAAAAACTTCCTGCAGGACAGGCGGTTGTGTATGATGTGACGTCTACGCAGGCTATTCGCGATGTGATTGAAAAGTATCAGTGAATACCTGTGCCCTCAAGAGTGGGACATAGATTTATCAAGGAGAAGTTTGTGGAACATAACGCAGTATTTGGATGAGAGTTGAGTGGACATTTGTTCTTTACAGAGACATGGGGACTTGAAAATACATTGTTTGCGCTCTATCATATTTTGGATGAACTACAGTGATATGCAAGCTGTGCTGCAATGATTACGACCATTAATCCATACTACAAGCCCGCACTCGTCAACTACGAAGTGCATAACAAAGACGAGATACTAGATCGCATCAAGACACATTTTGCGGCGTATGAGCTTGATTTTACCGATGGTATCAGGGTAAATATGCCAGATTTCTGGTTCTTGGTGAGAGCGAGTAATACAGAGCCTATCATAAGACTATATAGTGAAGCTAAAAATGGTGAAATTTGGCGTCAACATATTGAAGAGGTGAATCAGATACTTGGCGTTTAAGAGGTCTCTTCGTTGTTCTTTGTTGTTTGTGTACAAGCAGTATCTGTTCTTGCCTTTTTGGATCCTTTTCGTTATGGTCCTAGTGTGATTTTTGCGTTGTTTTTGAGTTTTTTGGTTTTCTTTGGTTTTTGTATGTCTTTAGTTTTTACATTTGAGAGCTATGTCCAAAAGATATCTTACGGGCTTGCAGCCGACGAGTGACCAACTGCATATTGGTAATTATTTTGGTGCAGTTGCGCCTATGGTTGCCTTTGCTCAGCAGGCTAAGCAAAACAATGATGAGGTGTTTATTTTTGTGGCGAATATGCATGCATTGACGGAACTGCATGATTCTGTAGCAATTCGCCAAAACACGATCAATGTTGTCAAAACATATATCGCAAGCGGACTTTCGCCAGATACAGTGAAAATTTACACAGGTGCGCATATTGCTGCACACGCACAGCTTGCATGGGTACTCAATTGTGTGACGCACGTGGGCTTTATGAAGCGCATGCATGCATTCAAAGCAAAGGCAGATCTCTGACTCGAAGATGAGTTGAGTGTAGGTACGTTTACGTATCCGATCTTGATGGCAGCTGATATCCTCTTGTATGATGCTGATTTTGTGCCAGTCGGAAAAGATCAAAAACAGCATGTTGAATATGCGAGAGATATTGCACAGAAATTTAATCATATTTTTGGTGAGATATTTAAGCTTCCAGAACCATATATCAAAGAAGAAGTTGCTACTGTGCCTGGTATTGATGGCCGCAAAATGTCGAAATCGTATAACAACTACATCGGTATGTTGGACAATGCAGAGACGATCAAGAAAAAAGTGATGCAAATTCCAACGGATGCGCTTCCTGTAGAGGCCCCCAAAAATCCTGATGCGTGTAATGTGTACAACATCTACAAACTTTTCTTATCTCCGACAGAAGATGCGGCGTTACGTGAGAGATATACTGCTTGAGGACTCTCGTACAAGCAAGTAAAGACAGAACTTGTAGATGTCATTTCTGCTTTTGTTACGCCGTTTCAGGAACGTTATCATAATGTAGATGATGCGATGGTGATAGAATTGCTCCGTGTACATTCAGCTGAAGTTGCCAAGATCGCATCAGCAAAAATAGATGCTGTCTATGCAGCTGTGGGTTTCACCCTTTAATGACAGACAAACGTATGTTTGTGTATGTGTTTGGGAGATATTTTGGCTGAGATAAGGTTGCACGCTGGCCTGCAGCTGGTGATTTTGGTGTGCAGGCGGGAGATGTTGTGCGTTTACGTGGAGATTACATGCTTTGTCTCGGAGAGACCTGTGCATTTTCCGAGACAGTTACCTATGAGATTGCGGGTGTGATGCCAAGTTCAGGTGCAGAGCCTGCAGGATCGATGCTAGAGTTACATATCAGATCTGTATTTTCGGAGCAGTGACTTGCGATGTTACATCGATTTGTGGAGCACCGGTATACGACATATCACAAAGCAGTGCCGTTGTGGCTATGAGGGGATGATCATATCGAAGTATTTTTGCGTGGTGCTCCCAAAAAACCCATATCTAAGAAGAAAACGAAAACGGCTTGATGATGGCAGAAACTTATTGTAGTTCCTGATCTTTGGACAGCACAGGCGGTGTTTCCTGATGTGTTTCTCACGTGATCAATTTGATGACGTGCATGAGGTTGATGATGATGAGATGTGTCATGATTTTGAGGTGTACTTGAAGGTGCGGTGTTGGCGCTGCATGGTCAGAGCACTGATAAGCAAAAAAGAGATGCATTTCGATCGCTCAAAGCTGGGAAGTACATGACATTGGTCTGTACGCCTTCTCAGATGTTTCAAGACTGGGCAGACTTGAAGTCGATCGTCTTACTCGATCAGCATAAACGACGATACAAAAGTCAACAAGATCCTAGATACGATGCTGTTCGTGTGGCTCAAATATGGGCTAAAAAAGCCGGTGCTGAACTTGTGATGACGTGATCTGTGTTGGATTCTGAAAAATAACGTATTTTTGGTCTTTTTGGGTCTCTTTTTTTGCAATTGTGTCATGGGATAGGTATACTAAGTATGTATTTTGCATGTCTTCACGTAAACCATATGACCAAACCTTCAGATACACCAAAACCACAGTTTCTGTTGAGTAGTGATACCCTTTCGGGATATGGGCTTGATCTTATCTTTCAGCTTGCTAATAAGCTGCATTTTGATGGGATAGATCTTGCAATGCGAAAAAACTTTGATGCTTGGCATATTGCATACGTCAAAGATCTTGTCGATAAGTATCATCTACCTGTTCGTGTTGTGCAGATTTCTAGAAAAGTGAATATTAATGAGATGAATCAGGCTGTGGAGCTTGCAAGAGCGCTTGGTGCAGATGTTATTACCATCAATTCTCCGGGAATCTTTAATATAAGCTCGTTTAGATTTCTCAAGAGACAACTTCCTGCTTACAAAGCTCACAATAAGAATATTAAGTTCTCAATTATCAATCCTACGCAGGAGAATTTTATTGGGGTAATTCCAAAGTACTATTTTTCGAATATTGTAGAAATTATCAAAAAACATAGAATGTACCTAGGATTGGATATTGCAAATATCGAAGAGTATGTCTTGGAAAATCAATTTATCAAGAGAATTGCTAATTTTATTCCCTATTTGTCAGTTGTGTATCTGTCTGACGTGGGGAAAACGGGTAATGACCACCTGCCATTGGGCGATGGTATCCTCAAAGTGCCTTCATTACTCAAAAAATTTAAACAAAATGAGTATGAAAGCTATTTTTCATTGAAACTTAACCTAGAATCTAAGGTATTATCTGATATTGAGAAGGTTGAGATGATTCTCAAAAAATGTAGATTGTTCTATAAGGAAAATTTTGAACATATTGTTTTGGACTAGGATCTGGAGGGGTTTGGGACCTGGATAGTATCGGTTTTCTATCACCAGCTTGAAACACAATCCAAAAGGGATACAAGGGAGCTACCTGAAAAGGTGCTCTTTACTTTTTTTTGAATACGTATGCAAGCAGCGGTGTCCGTCAAAAAACTTCAAGAAGTTATGGACTTGGTAACAAGATTTGTCTCCAAACATGCTACACTTCCGGTCTTGGAGAACGTCTATATCAAGGCGTCATTGGACGGGCTTGTGTTTAGAGCAGCAGATATGGAGAAGTATATTGAACTCGAATTGGACGTGCGTGTGGCTGATGAGGCTGCAGTAACCGTCAATGCAAAGACGCTGAGCGATCTGTTGAGAACCATAGAAGAGGAGATGGTAACGCTTAGTATAGATCAACAAAAAGACTTGGTAACATTGACGACAGTTCAGGATACGTTTACTATCAGAGGTATTCCTGCTGTGGAGTATGTTGCAGTCCCTCAAATTAGCTCTGATCAGGTTATTACCTTGGATGCAGCGCAATTTGCACTAGGCGTTGGAAGGGTCGAATACGCGGTCACAGAGAAGAATTTTTCACCGGTTTTGACGGGTATCTATGTAAGAACGAAGACTTATGATGAGAAAAAGAAACTTGTGTTTGTGGGAACGGACTCATTTAGATTGGCTGAGTATAAGATAGATTTTGCATCACCTCTTGAGCAGGATTTTGGACTACTCATACCAAAAATGCATATAGCGGATATCAAGAAAGCTATGGAGTACTTCACTTCTCAGGGTGGGGTGACGCTTGATATGCATGTGACACCAAATATGGTCTCATTTGACATGCGTTTACAGGATATGAAAATACAAGTAACGACCTTGCTTATTCAGTGAGCATTCCCTGAATATGAGAAAGAGAGTATTATGCCGACAACGTTCTTGACTACGGCACAAGTTGATAAAACACAGCTAGATAAAGCGATTAGAAAGATCTCTATTTTGACGAGAGATCTCAATAATTTTATCTCATTGCAGGTGGGTAGTCAGTCAATTGCTATGAGTTCATGACAGACTGATATGGGAGAAGGAAGTACTCAGGTAACAGCAACGGTTTCGGGCGGTGAGGTTAAGCTTGGTGTCAATGGAAAATATGTTGCGGATTTTTTGAGAACTATGCAGTGATCTACGCTGACGTTACTTATCAACGATAGCGAGAAGCCGATGTTGTGTAAGGACCAAGATGATCCAGCATATACGTATGTTGTAAGACCGCTTGTGAAGTAGTCGTTTTCTCATATGTGTTTTGTTTTCGGTCTGTGTCACGTCTATGGTTGGGTACGAGGAGAGGAGATATGCATTTTATCGTATGTTGGGTGCTCCTATTCCCTTGGAGAGGCATTTTTTTGCGTATGCCGAAGGAGATCCAATTGATTTGGATTATGAAGAGAGGCAAAAAGAAGCGTATAAGAGAGCTTTTCCTGATATTGATCTCGATCGTATGTACATCGAAAGAGATGGGCAAACAGCTATACGTAGCGATGTGCATCCAGCTACATTTTCTCAGGAGTGACTTTCTCTTGATGAAGAGAGTTATGCCGTACTTGCACGTGATGTGCCTAGTCGAAGTACGGTAGATTATTCTGTACAGATGGTTGCGTCTGTACTTCAAGGTCGACAGTGGATATGGTCGTGGATGCCCTTTTTTGAGGCAGTTTACCTTACAGGCTCTCCTACGTTCAATATAACGACCTCCAAACATACAGTATCATTTGTAGTGATTGCAGATATTGGGAGAGTCTGGTATGTTTGGTGGAGTATGCGTTTTGTGCTGTTTTTGATGAATGTCTTTTCGTGAGTATGATGATATAAATATACGTATTCTTGCAATATTGTGTGTGATCGTACAACGGCGCATTTGGGCAAACTTAAACGATCTCATGGTGATATTAGTTTTGTGTATGAGCTTGCGCATGCGGTTGAGCTGTATAGGTGTAATGAGTGACAACCGTCATCATTGTATGTGCACAATCGCTGGCTCATTGACTACCTTCCTGATTTTCCACTTAAACCTGTTATTAGAATTGGTATTCAATCTCAGTATGGTAAGATGGCTATCAGAACGGCGATTGAGAAGATCTTTTGATGAAAGATAGGTGATTTTTTGGAAATCGTATTGCGTTGTATAGGGATGTGAGTGCTTTTGTTGCACACAGGGCGAATTACTACCAAACGTCTTGTGGCTAAACGTGATATGGCAAGAAAAAAGCTTATGTTACAGCGAAAAATGCAAAGAACAATTGTTGCTCCCACAGAGGTAACATCGTGGTCACGTCCGCTCTTTGATCACAGATAGTGACAAAATATATATTCGTCAGATAACCAATAGTTATCAGATAATCCGCAAAACTCGTTGTCTTGGATAGGTATGTTCGTATAAGAACATAGCCTATTTTACCTTTTTAATAGCCCAGAACGCTACACATGAAAGATATAAAAGTTGTTTTTGACATATGAAACGGGTATCTCAAGGGAATGATGTTTGGCCAGCAGGATGGTAGGCCTATAGTTTTGGCGAAATCTATCGTCAAGACGAGAGGTATGCGTAAGGGGAAGATAATGGATGTGGAGGATTTTAGTGTGTGCATCAATGAAATATTGGAGGCGTTTTCGAGAAAGCTTGGTGGTGACTTTGTGGAGCAGGTATTCTTGGGAATATCTCATCCAGAAACAGTCATCAAAAGAGTTTCAGAGCAAAAAAGAATTTTGGATAAGAAAATTACGCATGATGATATGCATCATCTCTCAGACGTCCTTGCGGATGCGAGTGTGCATGCAAACTATGAGGTGATCAAACTGATTCCTATTCAGTGGATTCTGGATGATCATACCAAAGTAAAAGATCCATACGGTATGGAGGCTAGAAAATTGGAGCTTGTAGCAGATGTATTTATGATTCCCAAGACGTTCTATACGCATTTGCTTGAAGCGTTTGAAAAACTCGATCTGTATGTGGCTGATATCGTACCAAATATGCTTGGTACTGCAGAAGTAACATTGGATTTTGATCTTAAGGACTTGGGTGTTTTGCTTGTTGATATCGGCGCAAATCAGACGTCATATGTGGTATACGAAGAGTGAGTTCCGCTTTTTTATGGTATGATTCCACTGGGAGGAGAAGATGTTACTAAGGATATTTCTATAGGATTGCAGGTCGATATCAAAGATGCAGAACGTATCAAGAGAGAGAAGGGAGTGCTTTTGATGGGGCAGCCTAAACTAGAAGATGAGACAATAGATAGAGGATTTTTGTCTGACATCATGGTGGCGAGATATGAAGAGATATTTGAGCTTATTCAAAAGGATCTTGTTCGTTATCAAAAAGATGGCAGACTTCCTGGTGGTGTTTTGTTGTCAGGAGGAGCTTCTCAAGCCGAGCATGTAACAGTACTTGCCAAAGAAGTGTTTAAATTAGCGACATATAGAGCAAAAGATCTTGCGGTTCAAATTCCTGAGATATCAACAAGTCTAGATCTTCTCAATCTTATTGGACTGTATGTGTGGAGTATGAAGTACTATCAACCTAAGGGAAGATGACTGAGACTCAACATGGATTTCAGTTTTGTAGGGAAGATTGTGGACTTTTTTAAGCAGTTGTTTTAGTGCACGTAGCATAATTTTACTCTTTATACTGTTTGTGAAATGGTAGTACAAGAATTTAATCCAGCATTTGTTGCAGGAGCAAGAATAAAAGTCATCGGTGTTGGTGGATGAGGATCCAATTCTATTGATAGGATGGTGATGGAAGGGCTTGATGGCGTGGAGTTTATTGCGATCAATACTGATGCGCAGGCACTTGCTAAGTCTCTTGCACACAAAAAGATCAATATTGGTCTCAACCTCACCAAGTGACTTGGTGCTGGAGCAAATCCTGATGTGGGAAGAAAGTCTGCTGAGGAGAGTGCTCAAGACATCAAAGATGCTCTTGATGATGCAGATATGGTCTTCATCACAGCCGGTATGGGTGGTGGAACGGGTACGTGAGCTGCTCCTGTGATTGCTCAACTTGCTAAGGAGATGGGTATTTTGACGGTAGGTGTTGTTACTAAGCCATTTAGTTTTGAAGGGAAAAGAAGATTTCAGCAGGCTGTTGAAGGTCTTGAGAAGATGAAACAGACCGTGGATACGCTTATTGTCATTCCAAATGATAGAATATTCAATATTATCGACAAGAAGACGACCTTCAAGCAGGCGTTTTCTATGATTGATAAGATCTTGTACCTTGGTGTACAGGGTATTGCAGATCTTATCGTCAAGCCAGGAGATATCAATATCGACTTTGCGGATATCAAGATGATTATGTCATGATCTGGTACAGCGTTACTTGGTATTGGCTATGGTACAGGTGAAAATAGAGCAGTAGATGCTGCGAGACGTGCAATTGATAATCCGTTGTTGGAGTCGAGTCTTGAGGGGGCAAAAAATATTATCTTTGCTGTCACAGGTGGTGATGACTTGACGCCAATTGAGGTGCAGGAAGCATCGAGAGTGGTGGAAGATATAGCAGATCCTGAGGCGATGATTGTTTGGGGAATGACGTTTGATGCTAGCTATGAGGGAGAGGTTAAGGTGACAATTATTGCAACAGGTTTCCCAGATACGTTGCAGCAGTCAATGATCAAAGATTTCAACTTTTGAAATATGCAAAAACTCAAGGATATGAGATCAACAAGAACAGGTATGTGATCAAGCTCAAACTATGTAGGTAAGGCTATGGATGAAGAGGGCGTTGTTTCTTCTCGTGTTGCTGATCAGCAGCAAGAAGCTGCTGCTATGGCATCTCGTGAGGAGAGAGACTATGAGACACCAGCATTCTTGAGAAAGAAATTGTTGAATAACTAAACGTTATTTTAGTTCTTATTAGACAATACTCAGTATGTATCTCAAAATATCATCAGCAGAGCAAAAAATGTATGAGTGACATGTGTCACAGGTGACAATTCCTACGGAGGCAGGTGAAATTACCGTACTTCCAGGGCATGCTTCTCTGACATCTGTCGTAAGACCAGGTTTGATGCGTATTCGTCCTCAGACGATGCCAGAGGATACAGCAGATTATATAGTACGTGATGGTGAGATGGTTGTTTCGCTTTCGAAGTGACTTCTGATTGTAGACAAAGAGAGTATTTTGATTACAACGTCTGCAGCAACCAAAAATCCACAAGAAACTGAGGAAGTTATGCTCCAAATGAAGCAAAAAATGGAAGAAGAGCTCAAAAGAATTAGGCAAGATGGTAGTATTGAAGACATAGAGCATATTGTGGTGAATCTTGAGAAAATTACAGCCGATCTAAGGCTTGTGAAGCTCAAACAACTCTAGTGGTATGAGGAGTTACCGCTGTAGTTGCCTGAGATAGGTGAAATGGTGCCAAAAGGCACAAAAAAGCCCCGCTACTCGTAGAGAGCGGGGCTTTTTTGTCAAGCAAAAGGGCGTGTATATTTTGACATCCGCAGGATGTCGCACTATACTTAAGATAGCCCTTTTGCTTCCTTTGAATGACTGCCTTTTACCGCTTTTGGCACCATGAATCTCGCGCGATGTAAAACGCAAATCAAAGCTCTCTATGAGGCCCAGCCAAGTCTGAGGTATGATTATGCAAAACTTACAAGACAAGCGCGAGGAGAGCAAAAAACGTCGTGTCTTCAGGCATTTGGTTCTATAGGGGAAGTGGATAAATTTTTGTTGTGAACGTCTGATGTGGATACGGGAGATCCGCTTGATAGCGAAGATACGCAGTGAGATAGTGCGTCATGAAATGGTGTACAGTGAAATGGTAGTACTAACGGCTCAACATCCGATGGGAAGACGTTATGAACAGTATCTGGAAGTCCTTCTAGTACAAATGGCTCGTCTAAAGAGCAATCCAGCTGAACGTCTGTTTTTTCCCAGATAGTTGCGTGAGATTGGCTTGAAACGCTTCAAGCTGAGGGTGGGATGTATCTGTCGTATGCAGGATATATTTTGGTGACGGGGTTTGTGGGGATGTTTTTAGTAGCATTTATGAGGTATTTGCTTGAGTTTTTGTATGATGTCTTCAATGCAAGAAGGCTTGTTTTTATGAGAATTATGTTGCCTAGAGGAGATAGTAAAGTGGATCGTGAGAGGGAAAAAGAGCTTGCCAAAGATATGAAAGAGAAAATAGGAAGAATGTCTCAGGTGTTTAGAGGGTTGCATAAGCTGGGTAAACTCTCTGTCTTGGATAATCTTTTGAGATGGATCTTTGATAAGCCAAAAGTATCGCTTTTACTTCACTATGAAGAAGCGAGATTGTCGTTTATTATTGGGACATATCCTGAGTATAAAAATATTATCGAAAGTGCTATAGCGGCTCAGTACTCGGATGTATCGCTAGAAGTAATCAAAAGACCTAGAATATTCACCAAAAAAAGCTCTCAGATTATGCCATTGGAGCCTGTTAAGTCGAGCTATTACCCGATTAGAACATTCAAACAACTTGAAGATGATCCACTCAACAATGTGATTGACTCTATGGCGAAGATTCCAGCAGAGGACTCTTTTACAGTCATGCTTACGATTAAGCCCGAAAGCGATAAGTTTAATAGAGTAGCGCAAAAGATGGCTGATGCGCTTTATAGGAAAGACGAGGCTGTTACCAAAGCGCAACCACTTCGAAAAAGGCTTATGCCTCGGAATATTTTTAGCTTTTTGATTTTTGGGCCGAGTCAGGCGCTGATCAAAAGATTTACGACACAGGAGCACAAACAAGGCGATCCGCTCATTCGTATGGTCAAGGCAGAGGAGGAAGCGTTGAATATTATGGCTGAAGAAGCGGGAAAACAGGCATATGAGTCATGACTTTTGCTTATTTCGTGCTCGGATGATAGAACCAGAGTCAAAGAGAATATCTACAATGTGGTGAGTGCATATACGATTTACAAAGATGAGTACAACAACGAACTGGATCAGCCTGAAACGATAGCAGATCTCTTTGGATGGTTGCTTGGCCCACTATGGAGATTCGCTGTTGCGTTCCACTTATCAAGCTTTTTCTTTCACAAAAATATTTTTACGGTCAATGCGCTATCGTCGTTGTTTCATCTTCCGGATGCACTGTATAATCGTTCGCCTATTATTGCTTGGATGGACTACAAGATGCTTGCCTGTCCTGATGATGTACCCGTGCTTGAGAAGGAGAATACGTTTATTGTCTCAGGTGTGATTGCGGATACCTACCATGATGGGAAACTGGCGAAAATTTTGGCAGAGGTCAAACATCCTTCAGTGACATATAAGCTAGAAGAGAAGACTCATAAGATAGAGATTTGACCTGACCATGAGCCAGTAGAAGGTGAGCAGATTGTTGAGGAGAACGGTAAAAAATACGCTGTTTCCGTGAGAAAAGAAAAAGTCTATGGTTTCAAAACCTACAAAGACGGCGTTCTGCTGGGGGTTAATACCTATAGGAATATGTATACGCCGATTTATATGAAGAGAAAAGATAGGACAAGACATCAATATATTATCTGAAAGTCTGGTACCGGTAAGTCGGTGTTTATTGATATGCTTGCCAGACAGGATATCTGGGCGGGAGATGGCTTGTGTGTCATTGATCCGCATGGAGACCTCGTGGAGAGCATTTTGCAGTATGTTCCCAAAGAAAGAGCAAAAGACGTTATATATTTTGATGCTGGTAATGAAGATCGTCCTATGGGACTCAATCTCTATGAGATAAGCTCTCCAAATGAAGCTGATAGAGCAGTAAACGACGCTACAGAAATATTTTTGAAAATGTTTGGACCTGAAATCTTCGGGCCACGTATTCAGGAGTATTTTAAGTATGGTAGTTTGACGTTGCTTGAAGATATGGAAGAAGGGGCAACATTGCTTGATGTGCCGAGGTTATTTACGGATGATTCTTATAGGGAGTACAAAACCAAAAAAGTCCAAAATCCGGTTGTCAAAAATTTCTGGGAGAAAACGTATAGTGCCATGGGTGATAGAGAGAAACAAGAGATTATACCGTATTTTACCTCAAAATTTGTTTCGTTCAATACAAATAGTTTGATTAGAAATATTATTGGACAGACGAAGTCTGCGTTCAATTTTAGGGAGGTGATGGACAATCAGAAGATCTTGTTGATCAATCTTTCAAAGGGTAAAGTGGGTGAGCTCAATGCGCAGTTGCTTGGTATGATTTTGGTCTCCAAGATTTACAATGGTGCTATGGGAAGAGCAGATATGGATGAGAAAGATCGTAAAGACTTCTATCTGTATGTAGATGAGTTCCAAAACTTTGTGACTAATACATTTGCTGATATTTTGTCTGAAGCCAGAAAGTATAGATTGGCGCTTATCATGGCGCATCAGTATATTGCGCAGCTAGATAGTGGAAATGGTAACAATATCGGAGAGTCAGGAGGCGGCAAGAAGAGCGTAAAAGATGCCGTATTTGGTAACGTGGGTACGATGCAATCCTTCAAGGTAGGCGCTCCAGATGCGGAGTTCCTTGAGAAGGAGTATGCGCCGGTATTGAGTTCGCAGGACATCATTGGTATTGCTAACTACAAGACGTATATTAAGCTCAATATCAACAATACCACATCTCGCGTCTTTAGTATGAACTCTATCTGGACGGAAGACTACAAAAATGAGAAGGTTGCGGATATCTTGAAACAGTACTCAGAAAAGAAATATGGACGCAAAAGAGAGTATGTTGAGGCAGAAATTACAGCAAGACTTGGTATGCTCTGAGAGCCTGAGGGAGATAAGGCTGTAGAAGCACTGACTACCGAGCAAGTCCCAGAGGTTTCATCTGTGCCAGTTGTAGGTGCTGATGTGCCTCAACCATCAGATCAACAGCAGTCTCAGACTGCAGATGTGGTGCAACCAGTGGACCAAAGTCAATAATAATATGATACTTGTATTCATGACATCTTCTTATATATTGGAGGTGATTTTAGCTGATGTTGTTGGATATGCGTTTTGATCTCCTTGTTCCATCAGGAGGGAATCTCGATAGAATCTGTCAGCTCTTTGGATCTGTTGTGCAACAGACAATCTTGCCTGAGCGTATTGTGGTTGTCCTCGATAAGCCACGAGACCAGGATGAGATAGAACATTTTTTGTATAGTCTACATAAGACACTAGGAAAAGTGGCGTCTCGCCTGGTGCTTGTCCATCATCGTAATAGCGATTTTGAGGCAGAGCAGGGTGTGGGGTATGTGAGAAAGTACCTGCTGAGCCAAGCTACATCGTCATATGTGTATATGATTGATGATGATAATGTTTTTGATGAGACGTTTTTTGAATGTACAAGTCAGATCTATCAGGATATCGTGGGTAAAATCGGGACTGAGTGTGTGTTGTCTCCTACGATTTTACTGAGAAAAACGGGGCAGGTCCAGTCTCAAGGGATTTTGGGGTTTGCGTCGTATCTGTTTCCTAAGTATCGTTTTCAGCAGCTGACGGATCAGCCATGGTGAGTAGTTCAGATGATAGGTGGTAATTCGTTATTTGGCCCACGTGCGATGTTTGGGAAGTATACATTTGATGAGCGTTTTTGGGGATCGTATGAGGATATAGATTTTACGCGGTGATTAACGCAGCAGGGCGTGCCGATTGTTGTGAGTCGTGATTTGCATATCTGTCATATGGAGCAGGAGAGATGACCGCTTGGTACAAGGCAGATGGCTACACCAGTTACTGCATATGCAAGGGCGAGAAATAGAATACGATGTGTGCAAAAACATGCCACGTCAGGGCAGTGGATGCAATATGTACGATGTGGACTATGGGTACAGACGTTATGATTTTTGGTTGCAACCAAACGCCGATGAGGTAAAGATTGGTGGTTATTTTGGCGTATGATCTGGAAAGGAACATGAGATGGATTACACAAAAAATACACTACAAGGCGTAGTATAGAAAAATATCTCGAATGAGCTTAGGCGTGGACGATAAGTTCGTCTTTGTGTGTCGCGTATAGTGCGGTAATCTCTGGTGAACTCGTGTATTTAGGAAAGAGCATCTGGCCGAGTTTGATATCGACATTGAGTTGGTCTGCGACTGCGATGGTATTGGCGATAAATCATTCGATCTGTGCTGCCGAATAGCCGTTTTTGGTGAGTATATGTGTGATATCCTCTTCGCTGTGCATATATCGTTCGCCGCGTGTGAGTTGTTTGTCACGATCGCTATAACGCTGTCATTCTTTGATGCACAAGAGAATTTCACAGAGTTCCTTGTCCTCAGGTGTAGGGTAGTTGAAGGCGCTAGCGCAGACGAGTTGGAGGCCGAGGGCGGCTGCGTGTTTGATAAGCCAGGTGTTGATGGTTTTGAGTTCGGGGATAAGATGCTCGTCTTGTACGATAATTTCTCAGTAGACGTTTTCTACTCAGAGAATGTCTTGGAGCATACGGAGACGTTCGTATATTTTGGTGGTATCTTCTTGCTGTAAAATGGCTTGCCCTAGTCGTGAATTGTGTCATCCGATGAGTGCGACGAGATCGGACTGGTATTCGCGCAGGATGGCGTAATCTATTCTGGCTTTTTTGAAGTAGCCTTCGATATGTGCGTTGGTGGTGAGTGCCATCAGGTTTTGGTAGCCAGTCATGTTTTTGGCTAAGAGAACGATGTTCCCAGCGGATTCGGATTTGTCTTTGCGTAGTCTTTCTTGAACAAATCCGAGCTCGACGCCAAAAATAGCCTTGATGTCTGCTTTTTTGGCGGCTTGATAAAACTCAATCGCACCATACATACCGTTGTAGTCGGTGAGTGCGATTGCGTTCATGCCGAGCGCTTTGGCTCTAGCTATCAGTGCTTTGGGTTCGCCAAACGCCTCTAGGAGAGAGTAGTGCGAATGGGCGTGAAGATGTACGAAACTCATGACGGCAGTGTAGGGTTTTTACTCAAAAAGACAAGCGCGATGAAGCGCTTGTCTTGTCTTTTTGGTATACACTCTTTGTATGATGATTTAGTTGATTGTATCGTGGTTTAGCTGAAACGTCTCGGTGCAGATGATCTTCCTGCGCTTGACGGTCTGCCTGTTCCTGATGATCCTGATGATCTCCCTGTACCTGATGATCTTCAAGCACCGTATGATCTTCCCGTACTCGATCATCCTCTCGAAGCGCCGTCTCTAGACGAACTTCTTGGTGCTCCTCTTGATGGCCCTCTTGAAGAAGCGAACCCTCCTCATGAACGTTCGGATGAGCGTTCTGACGAACGCTGTGGTCTTTCATCACGAGAAAAACGACTTCCGGATGAACGTGAATCACTAGATGATCCAGTTGAAGATGAGCGTCCGGGTCTACTATCAAAACGTGATGATGAAGACGAGTAGGTGCGATCAGAGCTTGCTCTTGGGGCTCTTTCTGATGATGATCTTTGGGGTCTATCTCCTGATCTTTCAAATCTTGATCATTCGGATCTTGATGGTCCTTCAGATCTTCCAAAACGACTTCCGCCTGAACTACTTGATGATCTGTCTCTATCTCATCCAAAACGACTTCATCACGAACTACTTGATGATCAGAAACGGCTGGATGATGAAGATGAACTCCCTCATCTGCTACTACTTCCGAAACGACTGCCAGACGATGAACCTCCTGATGAGTAACTTCCTCATCCTCAGGTACGACCACTTGAAGGACGTGTCCATCTGCGGCCTGAACTATATCCGTCACGTCCGCCAAAACTTTTTTTGACATCGGTTCTTGTTTGTTCTGTGCCGTCTTTATCTACTTTTTTGATACGTATTTTGTTGGTGCGTTCGATAGCATGGATAGACTTGATTTCTTCGTTGTCTACGAATGTGATTGCTTTTCCTGACTTACCGGCTCTTGCGGTACGACCTATTCTATGGACGTAGTCTTCAGGATCTTGCGGAACGTCGTAGTTGATAACGAGCTGAATATCATTCATATTGAGCCCACGACTTGCGACATCGGTTGCTACGAGAATATCGATTTCACCTGCCTTGAAAGCCTTGAGTGTTCTCGTTCTGTCGCGCTGTTCGATATCTCCGTGGAGTTCTCCTGCATTGTAGCCTTGTTTGCGGAGGTAGAAAGCGAGGTCTCTGGTGGCTTGTTTGGTCTGAGCGAAGATAATAGTCTTATTGCTCATATGATGCTGAAGCCAGTGATCAAGCATTGTGCGCTTGGAGACATGTGGTGCATCTACGAAGGCATGATCGATCTTATCGACGACGATCTCTTGAGATGTCTTGAGATGTGCGTAGTCGTTGCCGATATGACGTTGGAGGAGTGACAATACCTGCTGAGGCATCGTTGCACTAAAACACATGAGCTGTTCGATCTTTGGCATCTGAGACCAGATCCATTCTACATCATCCAAAAATCCCATATCGAGCATTCTATCTACTTCATCGAGGATGAGGTAGCGGACAGCATCGAGTTTGAGAATTTTTCTTTCGATCAAATCGATAGCTCTTCCTGGGGTACAGACAGCAACATGCATGCCCTGGTCGAGCAATTTCTGCTGAAATCCAATACTTCTTCCACCATATGCAGCAAGTGCTCTGAGGCGTGTGTGCTTGCCGAGATTGAAAAACTCTTCTTGGGTCTGTACTGCAAGTTCTCTGGTAGGTACGAGGACGACAGCTTGAATTTGTCTGACTTTGGAGTCGAGTGTATTGAGCAGAGGCAGCACAAATGCGGCAGTCTTACCGGTACCGGTTTGTGACTGACCTACAATGTGTTTCTGTTCATTGAAGGCGGAAATAACTTGTTCTTGAATGGGTGTAGCCTGTTCATATCCCATTTCTTGCAAAGCCTTGAGAAGATCGGCGTGCAGGCCGAGCTCAGCGAATAACATTCACATACGAAAAAAAGTGACTGGTAAAGGAAAGGTACCAACCGCTCCTTGGAGTATGTCTATGTCACGAATAAGAGAAAAGACAGGGTGAACGAGTGATACTGCCGTGAACAATACGAAAAAGAATTTCAAAAGCAAGTGCTGAAAAGGGCTCTGCGTGGTGGATGAGTACTACAGCATGATATTGACTTGATAATAAATATGCTTTTGATATAGATTTGAGGCTAATAGATTCATTAACCAATACCAATAGAATTTATGAAAAAAAAACAGAAATTACAAGAATTGACAGACGCTGACGTTATTGCATTGGCGAAAGCCGGCGATACTCTTGCACTCATGAATGCTGGGGAGACCTACGTTTACTCAATCCATGGTAGTGATCACCAAGTTATCTGCCCTATGTGCTCCCAAAAAATCATTTTTTGGGAAGTGGGTCCCATAGTATGTGCGCATTGCGAAAAACGTTTTGTTGTAATAGTGAGTTTAGGGCACGGAATTTTCTGAGAGAGAGTTTGAATTTGAGTAGGAATTAGTTTGATAAGGTTTTAAGGTTTTGCATACACGAAAAAGTAGCGCGGTTCGGGATCACGGCCGTCGCTTTTTTTTTGAAATACAGAAAAGCAACCGGGACATGCCGCGGTTGCTTTAATGTGGTTTGGGGTAGTGCCTTTCTATTCTGCCGAATTAATAACCTTGAACGTCTTATTGCAATGCTTGCATTTTTTGTAGAACGGGCGTGTCCGAATATCCCACTTGTGTTCCGTGTGTGTTGCGTTACAATCCTCGTGTGGACAAATGTAGTACGGCCATTCCGTTTGTGCTCCATGGAGTATTGCGACGGCTTCTGCTTGTTCTTTGTGGCGCGCCGGTCTTGGATGTATAAAGTTCCAAATCTGGAAAACATATGACTGTATTCCTTTTTTGGTCACTTTTTGACCAGTTTGATTGCAAGTGTATAGCCCGCCTGCGCTGCTACGGAACGTTATTTTGGGCACTCCGTGAAGTAGCGTTACCGCTTGCCTTACCTTTTCCCAATCAATTTTTTTCATGGCGGGTCTAATTTATAATTTTGAATAATTGCTGGCATGTCTTTCTTGTGCAGGTCCAGACGGCAGGAATTTTGAATGTTTTTGAAATCCTGTTTTCTGCATTGCAGTGAGGACATGTTGCCAGGTTGTTTTCCCTTTGTAATGTGATGGTAACTTCGATCAGGTCTGTGGGAAGTTCATTTGTTTTTTTTGTTTTTTGCGTTTTTCTTTCGAAGATGCCTTTGAGATTCGGCAGGAATTGAATTGTCCGTTTCATAATCTAAGAATTGTTCTGGTTAATAATCCCTGCCATTTTCATGACAGGCTTTTGTTTAGAAAAATCTTTTAATGACGGTCTTTTGTGATCGAGAGCATATCTATTGTCTCGTATGTGTCAATACATAAAATACCCGAAGATAAGCCTTTTTTTTGAGGAGGGTTTTTTTATAAAGGGATGTGGCGCGTATGTAAGATGGTTTTTGTGTTGTTTTTTTAGTTTGCTTGTGATTATGATGAGTTCAAAGATACTATACAGAGCGGTGAGCTGGTGCGGGGGAGTCGTAGTGCTGGTTGGTGGTGTGCGGTGAGCTGGTGTGTCGCCGGTACAGGCTGCAAATGTACGGGATCTCGAAGGTGTCGATATTATCTCACGTGAGGAGTGGGGCGCTGATGAGTCACTGAGATACTTGGATAATAGTAGCTGGAGTCGATGGAAGGCAGAGACTGCAAGATACAAAGAATGGCTTGCTGGTAGAGGCGTGGATAGATGAGGAAAGTTTGCTGCGAGAAAAAGAAACGAAGAGAGTATCGCTGAGAAAAACAAGTACTTGAGCGATAACTTTCCACAAGAGCAGTATATAGATTTTGTGCAGACGTCCGTGGATGGGCATGATCTTGTCTGGCCGCAAGCCTACAAGTACAAAAAGAAAAAAATAGTCGTGCATCACACTGCAGATGATGATTTGTTTCAGACGCAGAGTGATGTGATGAGCGGTGTGCGTAATATTTATAAATTTCATACGATTACGAGAGGATGGGGTGATATCGGATATAATTTCTTGATAGATCAGTTTGGGAATATCTATGAGGGAAGAGCAGGGGGTGCGTGAGTTGTTGGTGCACATGCTGAGCGGAATAATGCAGATACAGTGGGTATTGCGTTGATGGGGAATTTTGATACGCAGCAGCCGACCAAAGAGATGATGGATGCGCTGCTGCGTCTGATGACGGCGGTCGCATGGAAGTATAATATCAATGTAGATGCTGAGCAGACGTATTTTAGGAGTGCATCTACAGCACCATATATTGCGACCACCACGAGCCCTAGTCTGGTGTGACATGGCGATACCAAGGCGACGGCATGCCCTGGTGAGTACGTGGAGTCGCAGTTACCACTTTTCAAGTCACTTGTGAAGCGCTATCTGGCTGTGTTTCGTCAGCTCGGGAGATTGGATTTCGCTGCGATGCAACGTCTCTCTGTCGATCAGCCGTTTTCGTTTGCAGGGGACAATGGCACGATCTCTATTCCTATTGTATGAGCTGATCCAACGATGACGTGTACGGCAGTTGCCAAGCAACTACAGATCTCATCGTGTACGGTGTTTCCAAGTCGTGTCGAAATTGGGCTTTTACGTAAAGCATATCCTGCGAGTGGACCACAATATTTTTTGTTGCAGGCGTGAGGAGTAACGCATCTTGTGGACGTCCCGATCGTTCGGGAGAAAGATCTTGCCTTGCTGCATCAGCAGAGAAGAGCAGAGTATTTTGCTAATAATGCACTTCCTAAGCCTGCGCAGTCATGACCCAAAATTATTACCAAACAACCGGTTTCTGACGTGCCACAGCTTATGCAGAGTAAGGCGCGTGTGTTGCTGTATGAGCTCACGACGTCGAGTCCAAATGGTCGGCAAATGACGTGCTCTCCTGGATGTACAGTACGCCTGGATACACAGGCGGTAGCGAATGCGCGTATCATCAATGTAAACGTAAATGGCGATAAACTCGATGTGTATATTGATCTCAAAAAGCGTACAGGAATAGAAGCGGTAGAGCTTGAGAATAGCGAATGATGACTGATTACCTTTGGTAATTATGCAAGACAGTCGTATGCATGAGTGCCTCGAAATACGTTTAGATGAAATATCGCTATCAAAAAAGATGTCTATGCAGATCTGACGCTTGGCGAGAGAACTGCGTATACCGTGGTGAATACGCTACCTGTCACAGACTATTTGCGTGGGATCGCAGAGGCGAGTGATGCTGATAGTATGGAGAAGATCAAGGCTATGGCCTTGCTTGTCAAAGCATATATGCTCTACTATATCGCATGAAAAAATAATCATCCAAATATCCCAGCATGAGCGTCGTATGCGATGGTAGACGATGCAAGAATTTTCCAGAAATATGTCGGTGCGTGATACGAGCAGACGGGGAAAAAATGGTTTGAGGCACTATGACTTGTGGATGGTGAAGTGATAAGCTACAAGTGAATACTTCCTATCCTTCCGTATTTTAGCTGTTCTGCATGATTTGTGTTTGGAGGACAAGAAAAACGATGATGGACGGATACGCCATATCTTCAATGAAAACTTGATGTCGCATCGTGTGGTGATGGCACATTCCAATGACATGGAGTGTGACTCAGTGGAAGATGAGCACAACAGCTTGCAGCTAAATGAGCGACATATAGAGAGATTTTGCAATATTACTATCCAGGGACAGAGGTAACAGACTATTAGATATCAGATGCAACTATTATATTTACTCCTCCAGAAAAAAACTTCGTTGTTTGATCAGTCATTGGAGTTGTTCAGCAAGTTTTGGGTTGATGGGTTTGAGGAGCTTGTGAAGCCTGTTGCAGCTCGTGTGATGTTTTCATGTTTTGAGAATTTTGGTGATAATGGTGAGATCGAGTTGTTTGGTTTTTTTGAGAATTTTTTTGATTTGTTCGTAGAGGAGAAGATCGCTGCGTGGACTGCTGTTGTAGAGCGACTCAAGAAGTGCTATTTCAAATGCTGCGACCGGAAACTTATACTTGCCGAGTTTGATTTTCTGGGTGTGTGTGGAAAACGTGGAAAAAAGTTGTTTATCTTTGGTCGTGTACTGTTTGAATAGAATATGTTTGCCGCGAAGCACGGTTTCTTGTGCTTGTTTTTTGGTATTTACGATGAGTACGCTATCTGGAATTTCATAGTTTTGGAGGTAGAGTTCGAGTGCTTTTTGACCACCGAGATATCGTTTTTTGTCACACGATGTGGTGCAGTGCCCGTAGAGGATGTCTCGATATCGCCTATTTATAATATCGTTTTCGTCTATCTGCTCCTGAGGAGTAGTGATATAGTAGATATCTTTCTTGAGTGTGAAGAGATATCACCTTCTTTTGAGGTAGTACAAAACTTTGTATGCTTTCTGCTCAGTATATGTTTCTTGGAGTTCCTCACGGATAGTTTGTTTGAGTTCATCAACGTAACAAATTTTTCGTTTTTTTTTGATGAGCTTGAGAACGATTGTGTCGATGTGTTTATTTTTCATCTCAGTTCTTAAGCTAAAAATACAACAACTTTTTCTAAGGATTTCTCTACAAAAAAAAAGGGAATGTTGCTTCAAGAACTTTTATGGTTTGTCCCTTGTTTTGATAAAAAAAAAGCATACAACGACGTCATCGCTTTACTTCCTTAGGTCAATCTGATGCAGCAATTGAGACTTGTAGGTTCTGATGCAGTCGTATGTAAGACGATGCAATCACAGCATGTAAAAGCACGATTCAGAAAAGTATCAGACTCTGTGCATGAGGTTGTTCTTGAGATCAATTCCAATAAATTTCTTATCACCATCAAGGCGTGAATGCAAAAACTCGAGCAATTTGAGATTATTGCTGTCAAAGGATTCGTAGAGATAGGAATGAAAGTCGTAAATTTGTTGAGAAGAATCGTGACTGTTTTGTATTTTGAATATTAGAAGGATGGCTACATACGTATATGATATTCTAGGTGCTGATGCGCTTGATGCGTTTTTGGCGGAGAGAGATGAGCTTGTGATGCTTGATTTTTGGGCAGAGCGATGTGGTCCGTGTAGAGTACTTGGGCCGATTTTGCATGAGCTTGCTGACGAGTATAAAGGCAAGGTAGTTGTCGCAAAGATCGATGTGGATGCTGATGAAAACCAAAGCCTCGCTGAGAGATTTGCAGTCACTAGTATCCCGCAAGTGACTATGGTACAGCATGAAGAAGTTGTTGATCAGTTTGTGGGAGCATGGCCAGTCGAGAAAATTAAACAGATTATAGATACGCATCTTGCTCCTAAACCAGCTACTGAGTAGGTGAGATACCAAGATGTCAGAATGAGAGCCTCCAAAAACACCCTTGCAAAAGGGTGTTTTTTTCAGTATGGATAGGGGAGTTTTACCTTGTATGAGACGATCCCATAATGATAGAGAGAGGTTTGCGTCGCCAGAAATTTTATGTAACTACGCCAATATACTATGCTAATGGTATGCCGCATATTGGTCATGCGTACACGAGTTTGATTGCTGATGTCTTAGCAAGGACCAAACGTATGCTTGGTTATGAGGTAAAATTTGCAACAGGCACAGATGAGAATGGTCAAAAAATGGTCCAGACGGCAGCAACACACGGCAAAGATGTCATGACATTTCTAGATGAAATAGCTACCTGACATAGAGCTACGCGAGATGAACTCAAGATTTCTTATACGGATTTTATTAGAACGACAGAAGATCGCCATCAGACATTTGTGCAAGAGATGATCACAAAAACGTTTGCTGCGTGAGATATCTACAAGGGCAAGTATACGTGATATTATTGTGTGTGATGCGAAGCCTTCAAGAAACCTACAGACCTTACAGCAGATGGTCTGTGTCCTGATCACCTCAAGAAGCCAGAAATTATAGAAGAAGAAAATTGGTTCTTCAGTCTTTCTAAGTACCAACAACGACTGAGTGATTGGTATACAGAGCATCCGGATTTCTGTGTTCCAGGGTTTAGATACAATGAAGTAAAGTCTTTTGTAGAGCAGTGACTTGAGGACTTTTCAATTTCGAGACAAGGGAACGACTTTGGTATACAATTCCCTGCAGAGATTGATCCTGAGGCGATCGTATATATTTGGTTTGATGCCTTATATAATTACTTGACGGTCTGTCAGGATGACCATACTTGAGATGAGCAGGAGTGATTTCGATCAGAAGATACCGAAAAAGTCCATGTTATTGGCAAAGATATTGCTAGATTTCATGCTATTTATCGGCCTGCGATGCTCAAGGCAAGTGGTAATCTTTTGCCTGATCGTATTGTGATCAATGGATTTTTTACGGTCAATGGCCAGAAGATGTGAAAGTCACTTGGCAATTATATAGAGCCACTTGAACTCGTTCGTGAACATGGTAGAGATGCGCTTTTGTATTATCTTTTTAGTGATATCAAGATCGGTACAGACGGAGATGTCAGTATGGATAGATTTCATGCCATGAGAGAAAATGTGCTCAAAAAATGACGATGAAACCTCGTGAGTAGAGTAGTGACGTTGGCCCAAAAGTATGAGGTGCATGCCATAGAGATAGAAGAACATGTGTTGCAGTTGTTCTCAACGGTTTTTGATGATATTCATAGTGAAGGAGAGGAGCGTAATATTTGTTATGAGGTAATGATGTGACTGAGACCCTACGAAGAGCTTAATATTTACATGGATCAGATAGACCCTGCGCGTTATCTCAAGGATCGATATCAACTTGTACAAGCGGGGAATAAGTTTATTGACGAATATAAACCACGGGAAATAGCTAAGATCGATGAAGCGCTTGCTAAGCAATATCTGTGACTCCTTGTACGATTGATTAAAAACTGTACAATATTGAGTGCGCCTTATTTGATAGAAAGTGCTGAGACGATGAAGACAGTCTTGGCTCTAGATGTTCCTCAGTGGACTCTCTTTACAACTACTGATAAAAGTGCACAATATGCCAAAGAACTTCTGGCATTACGCACCTTTGCTCTGACCTATACGCCACAGCACTTATATTAAATATGTAGTATCTCTTTTGTCAATCTTACCTTGTCGATTAATGTGCAAAAATTTGCAAGGCCTATAGGAGATTTTTATACTTAAGCAGGGTACACTCTTTGTTTCTTTTACGGCTATCGTCGATGTTTTCACGAATTGTTGATGTAGCGGCAAGACTATGAGGAAAGTTGGCTGGTGCTGAGTGAACTCAGTGAAATTCGTCAGTACGTGCAGGTCAGTGATCAGCAACTTTTTCACAGCCATCTGGATCATCAAAATGATACATAACGTATGAGATTTTTCCGTACAAGGAAAACGAAATGGGTGTTTCTCATTGGATAGGATTTTTGACGAATTTTTCGAGTATGAAAGAGCCTATTGTGTTCTCACTGAGGGGAAATAAGTGATCTATTAGGATGTATATTCACGTGCCTGGCGCATACCAACAGTATGTGGAGAACGTGTTTTATGCGAGTTTTCCTACGACAGATATTGCACTGAGTGATACGAAGATGTCTATTTTAGCTTCTCCTCGCGCGTCGTGGCTCAAGATCTCAGATGATGCGATTGTACAAGATCAGTCAGAGTTTAGCAGATGAGGTTCGTATGTGGATCCGTTTAAGGACGTGATTTCTTTGTTTCATAGTATTCCAGAAGATGCTGAGTTTACGGTTACGTACGAGAGTTTGTTTGTGAAGTCGGCAGGATTTTGGGAGAAATTTGTGGCGTTTGTGACGTCTCTCTTTGCTAAGAAAGCAGCTGATGGAGATGCAAAAGATAAACCAAAAGATGCCAAACAAGAAAAACAAATCAGTGTCTGAATTAGTTTTGAGGTTAGCGGTATGCCTGCCGGAAGTGCAGAGCAAGCAACCAAAGATATTACGCATGTGTTTAGCAAATTTTTGCAATCGGGAAGCGTAAAACATCAAAAACAGAAGGCTATGCGTAATATGACTGTGGGGCAGTACGTCAATTTTTTCCACTTGCCCACCAAGGCAAATGCCAATAAAAGTCTGCACTATACGGAGTATCGTAAGTTGCCATATCCTATGAATTTGCCGACAAGAGAAAACTCTCCTCAAAACGAAGTGACCTTGATTGGATCGACAGACTATAGGTGAAAGGCGATGAGGTTTGGTATTAGGAGAGAGGATAAGTTTAGACATATCTATATCGTGGGAAAGACGGGTATGGGAAAGTCGACCTTCATCTCCAATATGGTGAGGAGTGATATGATCACCAATAATGGGCTAGGAGTCATTGATCCTCATGGGGATTTGATTGATGAGGTGATGGCACATATTCCATCGCGACGCACCAATGATGTTGTGATCTTTGATGTGGGAGATACGAGCTTCCCGGTTGGGTTTAATATTTTGGAGTATGAGACGGAGGAAGAAAAGAATTTGGTGGCGTCTGGCGTGGTCTCTGTTTTCAAAAAACTCTATGGTAATAGTCGATGACCTAGACTTGAGTATATTTTGAGAAATGTGATGTTGTCGGTTTTGGAGTATCCCAATGCGACACTTATGCACGTAGCAAGAATGCTAACAGACAAAAATTTTAGGGAGGAGGTGATGAGGTCGGTGAAGGATCCGGTGATTTTGAAGTTTTGGAGAGATGAATTTGAGAAGTGGAGCGATACGCAGAGAAATGAGGCGATTGGACCGATTACCAATAAGATTGGGCAGTTTTTCTCTTCTACTATCATGAGAAATATTTTTGCGCAGCCGGAGAGTAATTTGAAGCTGAGAAAGATTATGGATGAGGGAAAAATTCTTTTGGTGAATCTGAGTAAAGGGAAAATCGGTGATGATAATGCGTCTATGGTAGGATCTTTTTTGGTGACGAAGTTCCAAATTGATGCGATGTCGAGGGCAAATATTGCATATAAGGATAGAAGAGATTTTTATTTGTATGTGGACGAGTTCCAAAACTTTGCGACAGACTCATTTGCAGATATTCTTTCGGAAGCAAGAAAGTATCGTTTGTCATTGATTGTGGCAAACCAATATACATCCCAAATCCAGGAGAATGTGAGAGATGCAATCTTTGGAAATGTAGGTACCATCGTAAGTTTTGGGTTGGGATATGACGATGCTAAGATTATGTCGTCACAGTTTAAGGAGATGATTGAGCCAAATGATTTGTTGTCTCTGCCTAAATTTAGGGCATATATCAAGTTGATGGTTGATGGAGTGACGACAGATCCATTTACGATGGCGACATTTCGTTTACCTGAGCCAGAAATGTCTGAGGATATCAAAGATAAAATTAGAAAACAGTCGAGACAGCGTTATGGTGTGGAGAGAGAAAAACTTGAAAATTTGCGCAGACTGCGGTCGGAAAAACAGTTTACGAGTTCTGAGAAGGTAGTAGAGAAGGCGGCTGCAGAAGCGTACAAGCCAGATGGTAGTAAATTTTCTCCGGAAGATATCAAAGTGGGTGAGTGGTACGAAGGGCTTGTGAAGCTACAGTACAACTACGGTATTTTTGTGACGGTGAGATGAGTCGAGTGATTGTTACACAAATCTGAGGTCAAAATGCCTGAAAACAAGACAGTAGACCGAAAAGATATGTATGTCTCTGGAGACAAAATCAGAGTAAAAGCCAAGGAATTTAAGGTGATAGATGGTGTCAAAAGAGTGGTATGGAGCCAACTAGGAGAGTAAAAATGCTATCTTCTTTATGTCAATACAGATCGCGGTTGCATTCTGATTGTATTCAAATATATTTTTGATGCTTTGTATTTCTTATTGTTTTGAGATGTGAACAATAAACTCCGTACCTGTAGCAAAAACGCAGTCCATAAGTGATGATACTGCCATAGAATTTTATGAGCAGTGAGACTTTTGTTTTTTGGATCCACCTGCAAAGGCAAGTGAGGTACTATCCTTTATGAACAAAAATATAAACGATACAGCTCATGAAAGAACGACAAAAACAGTTTGAAAGGCTTCCTCTCAGATATAAGATTCTTATTAGAAACGTTATCAAAAAAATACTTGAAAATGATCTCTACTGATTGGATATAAAACCCCTCAAGGGACTTATATCTGTTTATAGATGTAGGATCGGTGATTATAGAGTTGTGTTTAAAAAATCTTTTCCTGAGAATGAAATTATTGCTTTAGGTGGGAGAGGGGATGTGTATAAGTAGTGGTTTTATGTCTGTGGAATACCTGATTCTAAGGTGTGGATATCTAATTGCTTATATGAAACCTACTTTCTGTAGGCGCTTGCTGACCGTTGTATTTAGCGGTTTTTTTCTTGTTGTATGGTATAGCTGCGGGTTGGTCCATAGTTTCGAAAGCAAGCTGACAGATACGCATGTTTGGTCTGAGGACGATAGGGACGGAATTGATATTTCTAATCTCTAATGTGATAGTAGAAGGTTCATCTCGTCCAAATCCTGGATCAATAAATCATCACGTAATGTGAACGAGGAGCCCAAGCCTTGCCATGCTACTACGCCCTTCTACTCTAGCTACGAGATTGTCTGGTATACCCACTCTCTCTTTGGTTGCTCAGAGAATAAATGTCCCCGGATGGAGGATATACTCCTCGTCGTCTTTGAGGATGAGATGCTCGGTGATCTCTTGTGTGTCTTTGTGAAATGGATCCAAGATATAATCACTGAGATGAGGAAAAATCTTGAGGCCGTTGGCAAGTCTCATATCGAAACTTGCACACACGATGTTATCCCAAATCTCTTCGAGTGTTTCTCCTGCTCATGGAAGAAGTTTTATTTTATTTTCGGTGATATATTGTTTGATGGTAGCGTCTGAGAGAATCATACTGCCGTAAAAAAATATCTAAAAATATCCAAAAGCCTATTGTTGGTGTATCTAGTGATTGTGTGGATCGATGCAAGACGATGAAAATATTTACTTGTAACGTCTCCAGAGCATATACGTACATAGGGCAAGGATGATAAGTGATCCTATGAGTGCGATAACTCCTACAGCGACTGTAGAGAGTGATGAAGATCGACTAGGGAAGAAGATAGTTTGCATATAGGAAATGATAACGAGGTGAAAAATAATGGAGTGAAACTGTAGCGATTATGATGGCAGTGTGATTATGTACTAGAGAAGTACCGCTATGAGCAAAATGCCAAATAGTCGTGAGGGGAGACTGGTAGTGCGTCATGCAGATGATGTGGATGAGTTTGTGATGACTGTAGGCGTGTTTCAATTTGCATGAAGGAGCACGCCTCTGGATGCTATGGTGTGATGCGTCTTTCGATCGTTGAGTGCATAGGTGAGTTCTTCTGCTGTGGGTACGTCTCTTTTGGGAGGAGTCATGGTTTGGATGAGCGTACGCATGTGTGTGATGTCCGCTGTCTCTGGAATGAGATATTCTGCGTAACGTCAGAGTATGACGAGACCGGCGTACTCACCGGCAGGTGTTTTTGCGAGCGAGCTATCGATTGCTGCTTGCAGAGGAGCTCGCTCTTCATTGGTAAGACCTGCCGGTATGAGATAGGTGGTTGCGACGATATCGGATGGACGTGCTTGCGTCGCAAGATGCCAGGAGAGTCGCACACCACATATGATGAGAAGCGATGCCTTGATGTATCGGACGATACGATATCTGTGTGCGAGCATATGCCGATAGCAAAGGATGTAAACTGCTATTATTGTGTTCCTTATATCCAAAAAACCTTGCAAAATCAACAAAAATGAGGATAGATATGTGCGTTTTAGTTTTTTGTGTGTTGTTCATGAGTACACACTTCCCAAAAGTGTATGACCATTCGTTTGAAGAATGACTATATGCGTATCGATTAGAACATAACTGTTTCACGCCTTCTGTAGAAGTGAAGAAGTGAACGCCTGCGTTTACTGTGCCGCTTCCCCCGCCCAATGTGACGGGAATTTTGCATACGTGACATGCGTTGATGCTTGCAGTCGAAGACACGATGGTGAGATATCATCGTATGCTTGGTGATGCTACATTGTGGGTGCCAGGCACTGATCATGCGGGTATCGCGACACAGGTGGTTGTAGAACGCGAACTCAAAAAGAACGAAAAAAAGACAAGATTTGATCTTGGGAGAGAGCAGTTTTTGCAGAAAGTATGGGAGCGGGTATGAGTTTCAAGAAATACGATTGTGAGCCAAACAAAGCGCATGTGAGCATCGTGTGACTGGTCGAGAGAGCAGTTTACTATGTCAGAGAGACTTTGTCGTGCGGTAAGAAAAGCGTTTACCAATCTCTACAAAGAGAAAAAAATCTATCAGTCTACGTATATGGTGAATCGATCTCCGGGAGCGCAGACGGTGCTTTCTGATATAGAAGTAGACAACAAAGAAGTCCAATGAAAAATGTACTATCTGAGATATTTTGTGGAAGGGAAAGGTGATAGTATTACAATTGCTACTACACGTCCTGAGACTATTTTTGCTGATGTTGCAATTGCGGCACATCCCAAAGATAGAAGATACAAAAAACGAATTTGAAAAAACGTCTTGATACCGCTTATCAACAGGCCTATTCCAGTTATTGCAGACGAAAGTATAGACTTTGATTTTGGGACGGGGGCGATGAAGGTGACGCCGACACACGATGAGATGGACTTCGAGATCGGTGAGAGACATCGTTTGCCGATGGATCGTTTCGCATTCGATACACATGCCAAGTTTACCAAACTTGCATGATCAGCACTTGAGTGAAAAGATATCGATGAGTTTTTCCCAAACCTTATCCAGATGTTGGATGAGATTGGAAATATCGAAAAAATTGAGGACTATACGCATACGATACCATACTGTCAGAGGACTGGATGTAAGGTACAACCTATGCTTTCATTGCAGTGGTTTATGGATGTAGCTCCTGCTGCAGATGCTGTGCGTGAGGCGTTTGCGCAGCAGACCATCAAAGTACATCCAGAGAGATTTGTAAAAATCTTTGATAACTGGCTAGAAAATATTAGACCTTGGTGTGTTTCGAGACAGCTACGATGGGGACATAGAATCCCTGTCTGGTATGATGCAGCTGGTGTATCGCATGCATATGATGAGGATTCTGCTCTTGATACGACGACGGGGAGCTATCATGTCTTATCGATGATGATCTTCAATCTTGTTGCTGATTCTCGTTTGCCCAATCCATTCAATGTCGAAGAGTTGATAGAAGTCTTTTTGCAGCCAAGCTTAACGCCTGCAGACAAGACGGTTGTCAATGCATATATTGGTATCTATCGTGAAAAATATGCGCATGACAAAAAAATGCTTAAAGAAGTAGAAGAGATAGCTGAGATTTTTGGAAGTCTGGATAAGGATGCAAAGGCAGTTGTACAGGCGTGAGCCAAAGTTTTGGATATCCTCGAAAATTCCTGTAATATCAGACAGAGCGGAGATAAGTATCAGTTCTATTTCTCTGAAAATGGCCAAGAAAAAGAGTTTGTCAGACAAGAAGAAGATGTTCTAGATACGTGGTTTTCGTCTGCATTATGGCCGTTTAGTACGTTGTGACGGCCAGAGAAGACGCCAGACATGGAAACATACTATCCAATGACTGTCCTCGAAACTGGACATGATATCATTTTCTTTTGGGTGATTAGAATGTTGTTGATGTGATGGGAACAGACCTGAAAGTGGCCATTCCAAAACGTGTATTTGCACGGTCTCGTCAAAGATGAGCAAGGTCAAAAAATTTCAAAATCCAAATGAAATGCAATTGATCCTATCAAGCTTATAGAGAAATTTGGTGCGGACGCACTGAGATGAGCTCTCTTGCAGTGAAATACGCCAGGTACAGATGTGAAATTCTCTGAAAAAAAGATAGATTTTATGCGTAGATTCCTCAATAAACTTTGGAACGCATCGAGGTTTGTGTCGGTACGTTTTGTGGAGGATGGCAAGCCAATGCCATCGATCTCATACGAGATGTTGGAGCGTGATATCGCTGATCATATAGGCAAACTCAACGCATATGATATGTGGATCCTTGGTAAATTGCAGGCAGCGGTAGATCAGGTTGGAAAATACTATAGCAAGTTCATGCTTGGAGAAGCTCTTCAGGAGACAATAGATATGGTGTGGCATGATTTTTGTGATCGATATATCGAAATTACCAAATTGCAGCAGAGTACGTATACGCCCAAGGTTATGCTTTATACGCTTTTGACGGCGTGTAAACTGCTGCATCCTGTAGTACCACATGTGACGGAGAAACTACGATCATTGCTTGGAGGAGAGGGTATTTTGATGATGAGTGCTTGGCCTCAGCCGCAGTTTGATGTGGAGAAAAACTACAAAATGAACCTTTTGATGGATATGATCTCTCAGTGGAGAAACCTGAGACAGCAAGCTACAGACAAGCCACATGAGCAAGTGGTGCTTCTCGTACAGTGAAATAGCCAAATCCAAGAACTTGTGCAGGAACATAGCGAATTGATCCAGCATATTATTCATGCACAGGAAATTCTGTACAAAGACGAATTTGTGGAGATTGAAGATGAGTTTCATACGGCGTTGATTATGGACATCAAGGTATGAGTCAAAGGCGTAAAATCTGTGGACTGGAAGCAGAAACTTGAAGTCTTGGAAAAACAGATCGAAGAAGAAGAGGCGTTCTTGCAGAGAATGAGATCGACGTTGGCAAATGATGATTTTGCTAAAAAGGCTCCGCCTGAGGTTATCGAGGAGAAGAAGAAGAAGATGCAAGAAGTGAAGCAAAAGATTATGCAGATACAACTAGAAATTCAAAAGATCAAGATGCAAAAAAAATAGTGTGCAGGGTTATTTATCCTCCTCATACGGGGTGTATGAAATTGTTTAGGAAGTTGTTACTGTCATTGTTTCCCAAAGACTTGCTCGAACAAGGGATGCATCCAGCCAGTGTGTTTGTTTCGTTTATCTCTCCGAAGCAGTTTTTTTCGGTGATTACGAGAAAAATTGTAGAGAACTATAAACTTAATCTCTTTGATATTGGCTTGGATCCATTCGAAGTGAAGATAGGCTTTGGGGATCAGCCGGCCTTGCATGTGAAGGACGTCGACTTTTATTATGGATATGGGGCCGCCGCCAACATTAATGGCCGGCAATTTTTTGCGCCCAGTAATATTGCCATCGCACTGAGTTTCGTGACGAGTGTGATGGTCAAGGATGTCTTCGCAAAGCCGAACAGTAGGCATATGCTGCCGTTTTTGTTAACGATTTATGTCCTACTTTTCGCCTTTGCTGCCAGGATCAAAGTCTTTCCGGGCGCAACAAGAGAAGAAAATATACCATGGTTTATAGATCTGTTTTTTGCAACACGAGAGAGAGTTGCAGAAGCACGAGGAAGAAAGATCACTCCTGCGAAAATGAAAGCGCTCAAGGATCAGCTTCTGCAGCATATCGACGTGTTCTTTATGTTGGCGACCGTCTATGAGAAGATGAATGAAATGTTTGTGTCGCCGCATCTCACGTCTGCTGAGCTCTATCAGTGGCTTTTTTATGATGAGCTCAAGAAGTGAAAACAACAAGTCTTATTGCAGGATTTTGTAGATCATGCTGAACACTATTCTACAGAGCCTACCTGGACAGAGAGAGATCATCAAGTAATGGAGTTGTTGCTGCCTGCGGATATCCTGCTCAAATACTTGTATACGGAGCGTGATACACTGCTTGTAACACAGAAAATCATTAGCCAGCTCTATGATATGGAGTATATCGAGTCGTGTGTGCAGAGTTTCCTCAAAGGAGACGATCGTTTTGAGGAGTTTATGCTGTATATATGTGACTGGAAGCTGCTGAGAAATAGTTATTTCCGTGGCGTAAAGCAGCTTGCAAACCAAAAATTTCGTTTACAGCAAGACTATGCTGTCTCTCAGGAGATAGATACATTTATGTCAGAGCTGCATGATATTGAGTCTCTAGATGGTGTCAAAGTACCTGAAGTCCTGAGACAAGAATCGTTGTTGATGGAAAGACTTTTGAATTTTTATATTACATATATCGGTGGGAGTCGAATAGGGAGGTGAGATGCGTTTTTTCTGAGATTGTGTAGAAAGCCGCTTATTGAGAAGCTTCTCAGTGCCTATGATACGTCAGGCTTGCAGCAGGATGCGGTGTACTTTTATGGATGATTACTCTACAATTACAGCAAAAACGTCTTTTACTACAAGTATGCATTTGATAATGTTAAGGCGGGGAAGGAGAAATTTCACTTGCCTTTTAAGTCCAACTTCAAAGAAGTTTACTCCAATATGTATATTTTGAAGCTCTTTGATGAGAATTTTTTGCATACGGTCTTACAGGATATCAATAAGAAACAAGTCAAAATATTTGTGAGTACGCCAGAAATGTTGACGTTGTTTAAGCATATTGTGTGAGATCGTCTTACGGAGATGTTACGTGAAGGGGATAGGTGAATTATCGATGGTGTATATGCTCCTCTACGTGACATGTTATTTGGATTTGGTGGATTTTCACAGGTATTGGCAGAGGAGTTTAAGGAGCAGGATATTGTAGCACTCAAAGAAAATCTGTATACGATTGATTTGTGGGTACGGAGAGACGCATTGGCGTGGTTTGGTGAACATCACGTTTCACTTGCCAAAATATATAGTGATATGAGCGTGATTGGGCTTGCTGCATTGCTGAGAGAGACGTTGTTTGGGATGCTCATGCTCCTGACGTATGCCAAAAAATTGCATCAGGAAGTAGATCCCCATTTCTTGCGGCTTCTCAAGAGAGTATATTGTATCAATGTATTGCAGGTAACCGAAGATACGATGGTAGCAATGAGTGATATGATAGATAGCTTGTTGATCAGGTATGAGTCATTGCTGGCTCCGCGGGTCGTCGTAGATGAAAATGAAAAATACCTAGAATTTGGTTTGCAAAATTGGCTTGCGTATTGTGAAGGGAAGGAGGAGACACATATTGTGAGCGGAGTGATGGGTGAAGATGTGATTTGGTTTAGAGGGTATCTCAAGACCATAACCTACTACAACAAAAGATATTTTATTCCAAGATAGGCATCATGAAATGTCCTAAATGTTGAAATTTGGAGACCAAAGTAGTCGACAGCAGAATTGCTGATGACAACACGGCTATCAGGAGAAGGAGAGAGTGCGACTACTGTGCGACGAGGTTTACGACGTTTGAGAGAATCGAAATCACAGATCTCGTTGTGATCAAAAAAGACGGTAGCAAAGAGCTTTATGATAGGACAAAGCTCAAAAGAGCTATTATGCTTGCGTTTGCCAAGAGGGATCTTTCTCAGGAGAGTATCGATGAGATGTTGTTTCGTCTCGAAAGCAAATGGTCTGCGGAAGGCAAGGAGATTGAGTCCAAAAAGATCGGTGATGATGTTCTTCAAGAGCTGAAGGATGTGGACCAGGTTGCCTACGTGAGATTCGCCTCCGTCTACAAAAAATTCGACTCTATTGAAGACTTTCAAGAGTTTATTGGATGCAAAGTAGAATAAATAGCATGGAGCCAGTAGGGAAATTGTTTTTCGGTATATTTTAGGATATCCTGGATGGAGCACGGTTTATCGTTACGGTTTTCTAGGAAGATCTTTGCCACGCAATGTTTCTATCCTTCGTGTACCTGGTTTGAGGGTGCCGAGCGTTCGTTTACCGACTTTGGTTCTGACGAGAGAGATGACGCGGTAGCCGAGCGCTTTGAGGAGACGCCTAATATGGCGTTTTTTTCATTCGTCCAATACGATATGTGCAAAGACTTTTTGGTGGCCGTCGGTCTTGGATGAGATACTTACGCATTTGAGGAGATCAGCTGGTCACTGGTAGTCTTCTAGAGCTTTTTCGCCGTCTTCGGTGACTCGAATTCACTTAGTCGCTTTGGAAATATGTGCTGTTTTGATAGGTTTGTCGATCTGTACCTCATATACTTTGTAGATCTTGTTGTGTGGATTTTCGTAGTAGTCGACGAGTGCGGGGTTGTTGGTGAGAAGAAGCAGTCCGGAGCTGTCTTTGTCCAATCTTCCGATGTATCGGTAGGTTTTGACCCGGTGTGGCGGAAGAATACTGTATATAGTGCGGTTATCTGGATCGTCTTTGGAGACTACGACGCCTTTGGGCTTATGAAATAGGACGAGCTTGGTGATAAGACGATGAGGCGTTTTTTGGATGGTTTCTTCGTAGGTATCACGAGGCGAGATATGGATAGTTAGGGTATCTCCGGGGTTTATTTCATGATCAAATTGTTCCACAACGGCTCAATTGACTTTGACAGCGCGTTCTTTGATCATCTCGGCAAACTCTCTCCTTGTAATCTGCTTCGTATACTGTAAATATGTGACGAGCTTCATAGCTTTCCAAAAATAAAACAGCAGTAGTATAGTTATATTTATGCGCCGGTAAAGAGCAGGTGCATTTTGTTTGTTAGATCCAACCTATGAAACGCGGTGTTACCTACAACAAACGAATAGATGATCCATACACCCAAAGAGCGAGGAAGGAGGGATACCTTGCGAGAAGTGTCTACAAACTTGAAGAAATAGACAAAAAATATCATCTTTTTGATGCAAATACATCGACAGTGATGGATATTGGCTGTGCGCCGGGGAGTCGGCTGCAATATGCGTCTCGTCAAATAGCAACTCACATATGATCTCATAGTACACATGGCAAAAGTCACGAAAGAACGAGAGATCCGATAGTACTCTGATGTGATTTGAAGCCAGTTAAGCTTGATCTTCCGCATGTCGTGACAGCTGTACAAGATGTGACTGATCGTGAAGGTGTGGCGGCGTTGTTGGCAGAGCATCATATCGAGCAGTTTGATGTCATCTTGTCGGATATGGCACCAGACACTATAGGCGTTGCTGATATTGATGCACTCAAGAGTGTAGGGTTGCTTGAGAAGACGTTATGGCTCTATGAGACCTATCTTGCACCGCACGGAAAATTTGCCATAAAAATCTTTATGTGACCGGGGTTTGAAGAGTTTGTTCGTGAGATGAAAGCACGCTATGGGGGCACAAATATTGTTGTCTTCAAGCCCAAAGCATGCAGGGGAGAGAGTAAAGAGACATATATCATCAAAAGAGCATAGCATATTTTACTCATCAGGGAGATAGCGTGATGATTCGTATTGGACTTGTAGGAAGGACGAATGTGGGAAAGTCTACGCTCTTCAACAGATTGTTGGGGACGTTTAGGGCAATTGTGACAGATATTGCTGGAACAACGAGGGAACTTTTGCATGAAGAGGGGCATATCAAACATATCCCCGTGACATTTGTGGATAGCCCAGGATTGGCTGATTTTGAGCAAGAAGTGGTGTTTTTGAAGGAAATTATTGCTACGTCAGATATTATTTTGTTTGTGGTTGATGGAAAACAGTGAGTAACAAGCCAAGAAGAAAAAATTGCTCAAATGATTTTTGGAGCCGGAAAGAAAGACAAAACAATGGTCGTGGTCAACAAAATGGACCAAAAAGTCTACTCATCGGCGGGTGGTATGATTTTGGCTGATTGGTATGGCATGTGATTTTCTGATGTCTATGCAGCATCTGCACAACAGTATGAGGGCGTAGAGGAACTGAGAGACGCTATCTATGATCGTCTCACTGCACTTGATGCTGATGCTGGAATTGCTGTAGCAGAGGATACTGAAAATAAGCCATTGCCGCTTGTTATTGTGGGGAGACCAAATGTCTGAAAGTCGACGTTGCTCAATACCTTGCTGGGTGATGTGATTGCGCAGGTCTCACCTGAAGCGTGAACGACCCTGGATTATATCAAAGCGCCACTTGTGTTTCGTGGGCGCACGTTGATGCTCTATGATACGGCAGGTATCAGAAAAAAGTGAAAGATACATGCACTAGAAAAAGTAGCCTATGAGAAGACACAGGCGTTGCTTAGTTTCATTAAGCCTGTTGTGATTATGGTGATTGATGCTGTGGAAGGCGTGACGCAGAGAGATAAATCGCTTCTTGGCGAACTGATAGAAATGGGCACGCCTATTGTGATTGCTGCAAACAAAATTGACACCTTCCCTCGTGAGGAGCAAGAGGTGATGCTTAAGCGCTTGCAGCGTTTCATGCCTTGTCCATGGGTACCGTTTGTGGGTATTTCTGCTGAAAAATGATTTGGGGTGCCGCAGCTGTTGCAGCAAGTTTTGAAGGTTGCAGAGACCTCAACGCGTCGCGTGAGTACGCCAGCACTAAACAAAGTCTTGCAGGATGCGTGGCTTCAATCTCCGCCAAGATTCCCCAAAAATAAGACGTGTAAGCGAAAATATGTCACGCAGGTAGAGACGTCGCCACCAACGTTTGTCTTGTCAGTCAACAACGAAGAATATGCTAACTTTGCTTTTCAGAATCGATGCGAAAATATCATCAGAAAACATTTCTGATTTAGCGGCGTACCTATCCGTCTTGTGTTTCGTGGAAAATCAGCTCAAAACCCGTTTTCTACAGGAAGTTATGTAGGAAGTCAGGAGGACATATAATTATTTGCAGTATTATAATTGACATTCTGTTGATATTCTTTTTTGTATTTATATTAGTCAGAGGTATTTCAAAAAAAGTCCAAAAGTCTATATGTATGAACCAACAGGACGATGAGCTCGAAAAGGTAAACTACATCACCGAAACGGACACCTTCTACTTTGCGAGGTGTCCAAAGTGCAACTGGATGCACGATGTTCCAAAATCTGTTGCGGCACCTTTGCCGCATGTCCAGGTATGCCGAAATGAAAATTGCAGAAACGTTTGGAAAATCTGGCAGAGGCCAGACTTACCGAGATGGTGATGGATCTTTGCTGTCCTTGGAGGAGATTCTTCTCCCGGGACTTTTTTTTACGTTTTTTTGGGCTTTCTATATCTCTGCTTAGGAAATTTTGTGAAGAGTTCTTGAAAATATGGTCATATGCGACGTTCTTGGATAAGCTTGAGTAAGCGTATGGCAATGTTTCTATTGAGCCTTTCGGTCTGGTGAAATGCTCAAGTGTCTCCAGCTTTTTTGATGGCATCTTCTAGCTCGTTCAGAATGTCTGGATCTTTGGCTGTTTTGATTAAGTTCTCAGTGTATTTCCGGAACGACATGAGAGCGTATTGTAGGTATAAATGATGATATCTACTTCGTTTACTCAGTATCTATGCCGCGTATTATTGTCTTACTTTAGCCCTGGGAATCCTCCTGCACCGCCTGCGCCTCATCACATGCCGCCCATCATTCCGGCGAGATCGTTTGGATCGAATCATAAGATTTCTTTGGTCTTTGCCATGGCGATTTCTTGGGCTTTGGTCTGTCATTTTTCGAAACAGCTTTTGATAGCGCGTTCGAGTTTTTCTTTTTGGTCGAGGGCGAGGAGTGTCGTGTCTTCGATAGTTACACTTTTGACTTTTTGTTCGCCGTTGATATCGATAATGACGCCTTCTTCTTTGGCTCTAATAATGATCTTTTGGAGAGCTTCTTGGAGTTCTTTGTATTTGTCGTACATTTTTTTGAGTTCACCGATCTTTCCAAACATGAGGATATGAGGCGAAAATAAAGGGTAATGTAGTTCTATAATGTATGTTTGTGATGTATCGCTGACTATTTTGCTAGTTTAGCGTAGACGGCTCTTTCTACAGCAAGTGGTGTATTCCAGTCGAGGTCTGTGATATCAAGCTGCTCAGCAACTGTCTTGAGGAGAAAAAACTTTTGGAGACTAGTTTGTGCTGCTTGTTCAATTTCTTTGTGCATTTCGTTCTTTTTCTCATCACCGATGCGCTCGTAGTAGCCTTTGAGTCCTGATTCTCCTCACATTCTTTCTTCGAGCTGCTTGAGTCTTGTTTTTTTCTCTTCTTCAACGAGTGTTCTTGGGATAATCACATCGAATGATGGCAAAACTTCCTTGAGGTATTCATCGATATGCTGCATAAGTTGCATTTCTTCTTTCTGGTTTTTGATGAGACGTCTGAGCTCTTCTTCTAGCGCTTCGCGTGTGCGTATATTATCGTTTCAGAAGTATTTGACGATATTCTCCTCGGTAAGCTCAGGAAGGATCATGTTTCTTACATCGTTGATGGTTCCTGTGACACGAGTAGCTACCGCACCTTCTTTGTGACAGTGCATAACATGTGGCAGTTTATCGTGGTCGTAGGCGATATCGAAGGTCTCATCAGCTTTTTTTCCGATAAACAACGCCTTGGTATAAGGAAACTCTTCGAAGTCCTCCTGTCCGAGATATGCAGTTCCTTTGTCGACTTCAACACCGTCTTTGTCGAGAAAACTGAACTTAATCTTGAAGATGCTGTTTTCTCCTATGCTGTCGGTAGGATCGTATGTTGCGTACTGTTTTTGGAGGTTGAGGAGTGTTTGTGCAACTTCTTCGGCTGTTGGCTCTGTAGTGATCGTGGGAAGTTTTTGGGTTTTTCGGTTGTCATTTTTGACACTTACTTCTGGGAAAATATCGAGCTTGAAGGTGATATGTGTTTCGTTCTCTTTCTCTTCTCTGTTGAGATCATAGATGCTTCCTATGAACTTGATATCCTTGTGCTCGTCGAGGAGCTGCTTGGTTCCCTGATGTACGATCTCTTCGAAGATGCCGATAGTGATATATTCAGGAGAGACTTTTTGCTCTACCATATCGAGTGGAACATGTCCTTTTCTGAAGCCAGGGACGTTGATGTCTTTCTGGAAGTTTTTGAGAACAGACGCTTTGTAGCCTGGCATGTCAGCTTCTGGTACGATAAGCGTGATCTCGTAATTGCAATGTGTCCCTTTGGTAAGCGTGTAGCGCATAGATACAAACAAAAAGTAAACGTGGTGAGAGTAGTGATGTTGAGTGTGTTTTCAATGAGAGTAATGCGAGGACTTTTTCGTATGGATTGCATTTTTTGGGTATTTGTGTAGTACGGAAGCAATGTTTCGTTCTTTATCCTTTCCTACGTTTTCATGACAACCAAAAGATGGATTGCGCTTGGCATTGCTCTACTGGTACTGGTTGGACTGGTATGGTGAGTTGTGTCGTACTACAAAGATGGCGAGGCGAGCTCACTTGGACAGGACCTTATAGGTCGTATTTGAGGTGGGGCAGGAGATGCTCAGTGAGATGCTGCGGGAGATGTGGATCTTTCGTGATCTCTCCTATGAGAAGAAGCAGCATATACATGACCGAGGTTGTGAGACTTTGATGGCAAGTACCAGCTTAATCAGGAATATGTACAGACATTGACCGCAGCTGGCTGCAAAGAAAGACTTACAGAAGGGGAAACTACACTTGTACGTCGATACTCCTGTGATCAAGCAACGAATCCAGAATATGCAGGTGCTGAATTGAAGTATGCTGGCAAAAAAGGCGATGTAGAAGTCTATACGAGATCTCTAGAATGAACCGTCAATCCAGAAATAGTAATCTTGCACAATGTACAGACGTCATGAGCTATTTTGAGTGTTCTGCAGGGATTGTGGCCAAAAATTACGTTGGATGGATACTGTGAAGTAAGCCATGTGACGGATGATCCGATGAGTCCTAATCTTTTTGTGGTTGGTCCTACGGCGGATTTTCTGAGTACTATATCAGACACTTCTGATGCGGAGACCTACAAAAATGGAGGGGACCCTATGTATCCTTGCGGTTTAGCAACTGCTCTCTGGCAAGTTAATCCAACGACGTATCTGTATATAAGAAATCAAAAACTGTGAGGAGGTGCTCCAGGACTGTATGTGGATGTGGAAGGAGTGGCGTCATTGAGGTAGAGAGGGTAGTATTTATCTTTTGTAGATTGTTTGTAGATTATGTGAGTGGTTAGAATATTAGTTACTGATGTGGATGGGGTGATACATACGTTGGTATCTGAAGAGGATGAGGAGCTGAGTATCGTAGATATGGCTGAACGTCAGTGATTGGAGTTTCCGTATTCGTGCCGTAGCGGTGCGTGTTTTACGTGTTGTGCGACCGTGCATCAGGGAGGGGAGTGGCTTGAACAAGATAAGACGTGAGAACAGCTCATAGACGTCGAAGAAGGTGAGTTCTTGACGTGTATTGGTGGCTGTAAGTCGCAAGCATATCAACAAGAGTGAGATACGGAAATTACGATGACATTGTTGAACTAGACGATTATCCGTTAAGCTTTTTTGCGACCAGATGCCGCTTTGTCCCATTTGGGTAAGAAATCTCTCCGATAATGGTATGTCCAGTAAGTTTACAGTAATTGAGCGATTGTGTGTTTTCAAAGGGATGAGACAGGACCTCTCCTATGACGTAAGCAAATCATTCTTGTTTGAGGTTGTCGAAAAAATAATCGCCCATCTTGCGCATTACTCATTTTGCTTTTGTTCTGTCAGGAGTGACGCCAATGTGTTTGCCATAGAAGATACGATCAGTTCTTCCTCCATCAAGTTGTGCTAAGAGAGATACATTTGGCTGTCGGCTAGGGTGCTGATCGACGTATTGATCAATGGGATATCCTACTACATATCATAGTACCTCACCGAGTTCTTGTGCGACGGTAAATCTTCCAAATGATGCGTCTATACTTGCTTCTGGCTGACTACTTGATGTAGGTACGTCAAAAGGCGTTATGAATAATCCTTTGTCTTGGTATGCGAGTATTTCTTGTGGAGTGAGATTGAACAATGCGTTGATGTCTTTTATAAGGTATGCATGCAAAATACTGATCATGCTAGGTATATCCTGGTATGTTGCAGGTCATACGAGTATGTTTGATGTGTCTCTTGGCGCGACTGGTGTTGCGAATGATGTATCGGATCAGCTCATATTATTGCTTATTCTTTGTTCTTAAAACCAAAAATCTTGGTCATATACGTGACCATGAGGTAGACGATAAATGCAACGATGGCAAAATCGATGAATGTCGTGAGAAATTTTCCGTAGAGAATACCTCCAGAGGTGGAGAGCTGAGAGAGAGTGTCGACTTTTGCGGCTTCCATAGCAGGTTTGAGGAGTGCCGGCATGACAACGTCTTCCACTAGGGATTTGACGAGTTCGCTTACTTTGGCTCACATGACGAAGGCTACCGCCATACCAGCGATGTTGTATTCTTTGATGAACTCTGCGAATCCGCTTAAGACTTTTCTCATGTGATGATGATAGAAAAAAATAAAGATATACGAAATTTGTACTAAACAGCTGAAATCCTGCTTTCCTTCTAACCAAATGTAGTGTCATTGCAATATCGTCTATATGTAGCACGTATATCGTAGAGGTGATATTTTGGCTTGCAATTTTTTTGTTGATGCATATAGGTTGGCTATCGCTTAGAGCGTTTTTTTATACCTGCGAGATGTCCTTGTAGGTGAGTATCACGCTTCTAGGTGCATATATATTTATCTCATACCTTATAAGCAATGACACAGTTGATTCCGCTTGAAGATCACGTCTTGGTCGAACCGATTATGGAAGAAAACGTTACCAAGAGTGGTATTATTTTGCCAGACTCCAAGGAAAAACCATCCAAATGAACCGTGATTGCGGTAGGGCAGTGAAAAATTCTCGACAATGGTCAGAGAGCTCCTATGGATGTGCAGGTATGAAATGTTGTGTATTTTACGAAGTATTCACCAGATGAGCTTGAAGTAGACGTCAATGGTGAGAAGAAAAAATATCTTGTGGTTAAGCAGAGTTCGTTGTTGGCTGTAGAAGGTAAATAATATTTTTTAGTTTTTCGATTACAAACTCATGGCAAAAGTAATTCAATATGGCGATGATGCGAGAAAAAAGATTTATGCTGGTGTAAAGGCCGTTGCAGATGCAGTAAGAGTCACGATGTGACCTAAGTGAAGAAACGTCATTCTCGAAAGATCATATGGGTCTCCTACCGTCACAAATGATGGTGTCACCGTAGCTAAGGAAATCGATCTCGAAGATAAATTTGAAAATATTGGTGCGTCGCTTATCAAGGAGGCGGCTTCCAAGACCAATGATGCAGCCGGAGATGGGACGACAACAGCAACTGTACTTGCAGATGCGATCGCAAGAGAAGGACTCAGATATATCACATCTGGTGTAAATCCATTTGCGTTGAGCAGAGGATTGCACAAGGCTGTAGACGCGCTCGTGGCGAAGATCGGAGAGATTTCTATCAAACTCGAAACCAAAGATCAGATCAAGCAAGTTGCGGCATTATCTGCGCAGGATGAGGTCGTTGGTGAGCTTATTGCAGATGTAATGGAAGAGATTGGTAAGGATGGTATCGTGACGGTAGAGGAGGGTAAAGGAATTGGTCTAGAGAAGGAAGTGGTCAAGGGAATGCAGTTCGATCAAGGATATCTGTCTGCATATTTCGTCTCTGATGCGACGAGAATGGAAGCAGTACTTGAGAATGTTTTTGTTCTCGTGACTGACAAGAAGATTTCTACGATCAAGGATCTACTACCTGTTCTTGAGCAGCTCGGTGCTACCGGCAAGAGAGAACTCGTGATTATTTGTGACGACTTAGATGGTGAGGCATTGGCTACGCTCGTGCTCAACAAACTCAGAGGTATCCTCAATGTCATCGCAGTCAAGGCACCAGGATTTGGTGATAGAAAGAAAGAAACGCTCAAAGATATAGCTGCTGTGACTGGTGCGACGCTCATTACTGAGGAGGTAGGCCTCAAACTCGAAGATGCGAGACTTGATATGCTTGGCAAAGCAACCAAAGTCATTGCTACCAAAGACAAGACGACAATCGTTGGTGGTCATGGTGATGAGGGGTCTATCGAAGCAAGAATCAGCGAAATCAGAGTACAAATCCAAAATACCAAGTCAGACTACGACAAAGAAAAGCTCGCAGAAAGACTAGCAAAACTTGCTGGTGGTGTAGCTGTGATTAGAGTAGGTGCTGCTACAGAGATGGAGATGAAAAACAAGAAATACAAGATCGAAGATGCGCTCAATGCAACGAGAGCGGCCATCGAAGAAGGTATTGTAGCAGGTGGTGGAACGATCTTGGTGAAACTTATGGATACCGTAGAGAATGCAAAATATGAAGATAGCGATGAGAAGATTGGTGCGGAGATTATCAAGGAAGCTATTCAGTATCCTATCAAGCAGATTGCAAATAATGCAGGATACAAAGGCGATCGGGTAGTAGAGCAGGTCAAGGCAAATAAGGATCTCAACTATGGATTCGATGCAAAAACAGGTGAGTTTAAGGACCTCTTCAAGGCAGGTATTATTGATCCTGCTAAGGTAGAGAGAGTTGCTCTTCTCAATGCTGTTTCTGCAGCTGCGATGTTATTGACGACAGATGCTGTTATTACTGATAAGCCAGCTGCTAAGGGAGATCACGATCATGACGCTGGAGGCATGGGCTGAATGTGAGGTATGTGATGAATGGGCGGTATGGGAGGAATGATGTAAGCCTAATGGACTTATGTGCCAAAAATAAGTGTGGGGACATCTACGAAAAAGACATGGTAGTGATAACTGCTATGTCTTTTTGTAATGTCGATGTATTTTAGAGTTCATATGCGTTGTTGTAGATGTTTTTTGACGTTTTGCGATGATTGCATTCTTTGGTGATATTTGTATACTATCCCGGCATTATGGGGATGTGCTGGTTTAGATGGGCGTATCCACATTATGCTTGACAGCCTCTCGTGGACGGTGAGTTACCACGTAAAATACTCTTTCCGCACAATACGTGCTAACAAATTCTCACTCAGACTCAACGCGTTTAATTACGCTGTTGCCTAGTCTGGGCCGACGAGAGTCGGATACAAACCACATAGCTGACTCCTGCTAGATATGTGGTCATGAGCAGGAATCCCGCGCACTACATTTCGGTGTATGCGCACCGCTGAAAGGATCGACACGGGTGATATGCACTGTCACGATCGCCTTCACGGGAACTAATCGTATGTCTATAGAGGTAGACGTTGAGCATAATGACGTTCAGACGCGGGTTCGACTCCCGCCATCTCCAAAGTTATTTGGAGATTTTTTATTCAAGAAAAGCATGTATGTATACCTTCCCAGATAATTGTTTCTATAGAGTTTCTGTGAAAGCGCTCATCAAGAATAGTGAAGGTAAAATCATGCTTCTCAAAGAGCCAGATGATACTTGGGATCTTCCAGGGTGAGGTCGAGAGAATGGTGAGACGGCACATAAAGCCCTGGAAAGAGAACTAGACGAGGAAATAGGTGTTAAGCTTATTAGCTCGTCGCCCCTGCCTGTGATGATGCGATCATGTATCAACTCCAAAGGTATTTGACGTCTTCTGCTGGTTTTTGAGGTGGTAGTTGATACGTTTGATGTAAAACTTGCAGGCTGATACGAGGCTTTAGCAATGGAGTTCTTTTGTAAAGAAGAGATTGAAGCGGGTGTTGTAAAATTACATCCGATTTGTGAGTGACTAAAGAAGGGCCTTTCTAAGGACTCAACCTCTTAGGATCTCTTGGCAAAAATGTAACTTCTCTGACATTTGAAAAATTAAGTAGTTGCATGAAGAATCTTGTAAATCCGAATCCGAAGCCGCCGTGTGCTGGTATGCCGTGTTTGAAAAAGTCGAGGTAAAATTGGATGTGTTCCAATGATAATCATTTTTCTGTCGCTTGTTGTGCGAGAATATCGTATCTATGCTCTCTTTGGGCTCATGAGGTAATTTCCAGTCATTTGTAGAGAAGATCGTAGCTTTTTGTGACTCAAGCGTCTCTCATGTGATAGAATGGCCTAACAGAAATAGGGTAGTGTGGGATGAAGACGAATTCGTGATTATATACGTTAGTTACATACTCAAATATCTTTTTTTCTCCTTCTGACGAAATATCTTCTCCATCGGGAGTTACTAGCCCAAATTCCTTTTCTAAGATTTGGACAGTTTCTTGAAAAGATATTCTTGGAAAGGGTAGTGTGGGAATTGTGATATCAATGTCGTAGAACTCATGTATTTTTGCTCCGTATCTTTGTTGTATTTCTTGGAGGAGATAGACGATCATTTCTTCTTCAAACTTCATAATTTCTTCATGCGAGCTTATATTACTGATCTCAAAATCCACGGAAGTAAACTCCGTATCGTGCCTGCTAGTAAAGGAAGGATTTGCTCTAAATACGGGTCATATTTCTAGGACTTTGCCGAAACCAGCAGCGATGGCCATTTGTTTGTAGAACTGAGGAGACTGGGCAAGGTATGCTGTTTTACCAAAATACTCAATACTAAAAAGCTCGGCACCACTTTCTGAAGGGGCTCACAGAAGTTTTGGAGAATGAATTTCTATAAATCATTGATTGTTACAGAATTCTCTTAGTTTGTACTCTGCAAAGCTCATGATCTCAAAAACGAGTGATAACTTAGGCTCTCTGAGACTAATATGTCTATGATTTAACCTTTGATCTAAGCCGGGATAGGTTTCAGGGGCTCGGTCTATGGGTAGTTCTTCGAGAGGTGCATTGATGATGGTAATGTCTTCAGCGACAATTTCTCTTCCATGCAATTTTATGGTAGGATTGAGTGTGAGTTGTCATGTTACTTGAATCACACTTTCTTTTACTAAAGTATTGTTCTCAAACTGCTGTGGTGTGAGTACGAGCTGTATAGTTTCGTATTTTTGTCTGAGAATGATAAAAACGACACCAGGAAGCTTTCTTATATTGTCTACTCGTCATCGTGTAGTTATTTGTTGTGATTCTTGGAGAGATAAAAGCTCTTTTAGACTAATGGTTTTCATGAATGGATAATTGGATAATAAAAATTTAAAAAAAGCCACCTTCCCCGAGGAAGATAGCTTTGCGTATATATTTTGTGATACGACAAAGTTAGCTTCCGTCTGGGAAAGCATCATCATCACTGTTCGTATCAACTATAAGCTTATTTATGATTTCTTTCATTGTTTATGTAGCATAAATACTATATCTATAGATCGTCAATATATACTTCACGTAGGGATTTGCAAGTCAGAGTTTAGACATGCTAAAAGGGTAGAGCAGGGTAGTGCTGTTCATCGAAACCATGTAAAATCATAGACATTGATATATGGATAACGATACGTATTATGTCGGGAATTTATTCTTGTTGTTTGAAATGGTGGTTGTTACTTATGCTACTGATACGTCTAAGCGAGAAGATTGGTATTTTGAGTATCAGTATGGGGCTTTTTATGTTTTCCCATGAAACGGCGTTACAGAGTATGTGGATACGTTGAGGCAGACGTATGATCCAAAATCTGCAAAGTTTTGTCAGGCACATTTAAGCTTGTCTGAGCCGTTAAACCAGCCTATAACAGATCAGCATATAGGTGAACTTATGTCTGTATTATCAAAAATTCCGCCTTTTGAGGTTGCGTATGGACCGTTGAAAATTTGTTATCCATATCCTGGAGTGGTGTATGATATTACGTCGCAAGAATCTTTCCAAACTTTAAGAGCAACTATACATTGAACGAGTTTGTTTGAAGGAATCTCTTTGAATAAAGCCATAATACCTATGCATATGACAGTTGCAGAATTCTCGTGTGATACAATAGAAAAAAGTGAAGCCTTACTCGATGAACTACAGGGTGTCGTTATCCAAGGGACGTTCCTATGTGATACGATTGAATTGGCTGTGCCAAATAACAACTTTTACTTTGAGAGAGTTATCAAAATCCCTCTTGGTTCTCATGTGTAGGGTATCTATATAATACTTGACATCATGTATTCTTTGTGTATTGTATGCTCTGAATTTACTTAGTATGTCATAATGTGATGCAAGTACTACCAAGATATTCTCAGCTTAATGAACTGCCTGATTTTGAGGCGCGTATCAAGTGTATTGCTCCAAGAGAGGATCTTTATTATACGTTATTGGGAGATCCGAGATTTTCAGATGCAATGCAGGAGGCGTTGGCATGAAATTGAGCTATGCTAGATAAATTTATTGCACTTCAAGAGTCATGAGTAGCATGTTTGACGGACTTGCTTGCTGATCCTGGTCCTCATGATAACGAATGGTTTTTTGAGAAATATTTTTGAGTATATGGAGAGAAAAAACAAAGAATAGCACAATTTTGTGATGAAGTGTTGTCTTTGGTTTTTCCTAAATCAGAAAAATCTGATCTTCATGTAAATGTGAGAAAGTTACTGAATGAGATCATCAGATACCAATTAGATGAGTCAGATCTTGAAAAAATTATGATCTATGAGTTCCATGCATCGATGAATGATGGCTTCTTTGTCAGGGCAAAGGCTATAAGAGATACATTTTCTCTGAGAGATACTGAGATACGTTATGCTTTGCTATCTGTTTGTCGTAATCGAAGTAAAGATGCTTTGGGGTATAGTCTGCGCGAACAGCATATATATCCTCTTAGCGAGATAGATAATTATTTGATCAATATGGATGATAAACCAGAGAGTTTGCGTGTACCCATCGAAGTATATGTTCAGTATGGTCTCACACCAGTAGATTTGCATACTATAGGAATACCATCTGCGGTATGGCAATTTAAACTAATACAGCTTTACTTATGCTGGGAACCTTGGACGAGTAGAGATTATATGATCGAATGTCTGATTTGAGAGATGATTTGACCTGAAAAATGTGTAGAAGCATTGGAAGAGGCTTATAGAAGGGCTGTTTTGGCAGCAGGGATTGCAACGCAAACGATGGATAATGGCCGCTTCGAAAGACTACAAAAAATAGCCAAAGCAGGTGAATTTGATGAAGTAAAGCAATGACAACTTAATCGTGAAGGATTACAGTGGGCTTTACGTACGTGAGAATTGGAAGAGGATATTGTGAAAGCATGTGCATTCTATGATATCCCAGAGAGTGAAATTTTTGTAGAGGCGTAAAACTCGACATGACATCCAATCTGTTTAGGATTGAAGGGTTTTTTGTAAATATTTGAGATAATGTTAGATGTTTTTTTCTAGATAGATCCCATTGTCAGTAATATTTGCCTCTTGTGCGACACTAGTAAAAAGATACCCCTCTTTGACGAGAAATGAGAGCATTTGTCTCCTCGAGTTTCTTGTTTTGATCTTGATCTTGTTGTATCATTTGTTTTTTGCTCGTATATTTTGGTAGTTCATGAGGGCAGTGAGTATTCATTTTTTGCGAAAATTAGGATCTACTCACGCCATCCGACAATAGAAAGAACCATCTTGATACCTATCATATCACACGACATATCCAGCAGCTTCTCATTCTCGATATGCAACAATGATGAGTGCTTCTTTTCATGTGTATCTTTCTTCGAAGTATTCTTTGGGGTATGCCTCATCAAATTCTACTATCGTGGCATTTACTTTTACTACTTCTTCGATAGGAGCCTCTCTTATTTCTAGTTGCGACATTTCTATCTTATACCTTCTAAAACGGTACTGGTCTGGCTATATCTAGGGTGTATGGCAATTACACTTTCAGTATTCCACGAAATCCTCTTGCAGCATAATACGACTCTGCACCGTTGTGATAGGTGAAAACAGTATCGTAGCGACGATCACAAAACAGCGCTCCACCGAGTTTTCTAATATGAGCAGGCGTTGTAACTCGGCTGGATGTTTTGGTGTCAAATGCGTCGAGCTTTTGTAATGCTCTGTATTGCTCTTCGGTCAAAAGCTCAATACCCATAGCTCTCGCCATATCGAGTGCGTTACTGAGTGGTTTGTGTTCTTTTCTGGACTCTAGGGCTTCACGATCATAACAGAGACTTCTGCGCTCTGTAGGGCTTTCTGGAGAGCAGTCGCAGAAGATGTACGTACCCGCTTTGCTGTCATATCCGATGACATCTGGCTCTCATCAGGTCTCTTCCATCTGTTGGAGCGATCGGAGCGCTTTTGGGTGAGCTTCAAGCTTGGAGTGTATATCGGCTCGTTGTAGTTGTGCGTGGCGATGCATGTTTTTCTCAAAGCGTTGTTGTAGGAGAGCAAGCATGTTTTGTTTTTCTTCGGCAGATAATGCTGTTTGTGGGGTGGTCATGAAATGTATGTAGTGGGGTAAATGGTTGTGCGAAGCTCGTGTGAAGGGGAGTGAGGGGAGTAACGTTGTATAGATAGTGTATTTGGAGAGGAATACAATTGCTCTCTAGTTTCGAAGTATGCGTTAAGAGGTGCATCATAATACTTCAAGCCTTTTGTGTGAAAATTTTGTATGTTATGACCGATGGGATGTTATTTGAGGAAATGTTTGAAGCATATATGGAGCCGCCATCCGAATTTCGGATGGCGACGGAAGACGGAATAATCGGCGTGCGTGTTTTACTTTTTTCTGAGTGCAGATAACTTCTGTTCAACTGCCAGTTCGGCGGCTGAGTTGTGAGTGGCGTTGTCCCATAGGGTCTGCCATTGTTCCTCTGTGAGCGTCATGGGTGCATGATTGTTGCAGAACTGCAATACTGCATCATCGAAATCCGATTGGCCGATCTTTTCTAATAATTGTGTGTACGTCATATTGTTGTTGATTTTTGTGAATTATTACTATATATTTCCTTTGTTCTGTCAATAACATTTGAATAGATGGGCCGTTTTTTGTTATTTAGGGCACAAATGAATGATGTTGGTTATAGATACCAATCCCTTGGGATTTCCTTACAATTGCACCTGACACGTCCTAAAGATTTTTGCATGTATGTTTAGTAAGTCTTAATAGTAACACGATTATGTCTTTCTCCTTCAAAAAAACTTCAGCAGACTTTCATGTCTATGAAGAACTGCCATTTGTGTTGTCTGGGAAGGGCGATGCGTTTTATGTGTATGTCGAAAAAAGAAATCTGACGACACAGGAGGTAATTGATTACCTTCGTAAGAAGCTGAAACTTTCTCGTCTGAGCTTGGGAATTGCTGGTCTCAAAGACAAGAAAGCCATCGCGAGACAGTGGATCAGTATCTATGATAGAGCGCTTACGCAAGCCGGTGGAGAGAGAGTTTTTGTAGATACACTCGCAGAAATTACCAAAGTAATCAAAACATCGAGACACGCGTTTCCTCTCAATTTGTCGACCCCAATCACCAATAAGTTTACAATTACGTTTAGAGCACAAAAAAACCTCTGACAAGCCGAGAAATTTCAGGCACAGCAGGTGGTAACTGACCTTTTGGCGACAGGATATCCCAATTTATTTGGGGTGCAGCGTTTTGGTATAGGTGGAAGAAATAGTACCCAAGGCTGGGAGATCCTCCATGGCACGTCTACAGAGAAGAAACGTATGACACCGGCCGATGTGGTCTTCAAGCTGCAGGCATACGCAAGTAAAATCTTTAATGAGTATGCCACACAAATTTCTGAGAGTGGCAAGCCACTTTTGGACGGTGATATTGTGACTCGAGTAGGGCAGGGGAAGTTTCAGTATGGAATATATGAGACAGCGACAAATACTGTCGTGATGACAGAAACTAAGGGCGTCAATGATAAGGCTACATTTGAGGTAAAGGCGAGCGAGAAACGTATTGCGTACAATGCGCAGACGATGTTGCTTACCTGACCTGTGTTGTGATGGAATGTGCCGCTTCCTTCGGCAACATCTGCTGCTGGGCAACGTGAAGCCAAGTTTTTGCAGCAGTACCTCAAAGACAAAGAAATGTTTGAGCAGTTTCATACACACAAAGTTTTTGGCTTGAGAAGACCTCTTCGGGTGATTCCGACGAAGAGTGACGTGAGATATGAAGGCGATGACTTGCATATTTCATTTACGCTTCCTTCATGATCATATGCAAGTATTGTATTTGATAAACTGAATGAGGCGCTTGGAGTAGTAGAGTAGTAGAATATTTGTGCTGTATTATTCTTAGTTGTTCTCTACATACTTCTTGAAGTTATCCAATATTGCTTGTCGTCCTGCTTGTTGCATTTCAAGCGGATTTTCGTTTTCTGGATCGAATGTTTCAGTGACTACTGTCTGACTATTATTTTCTGTGAATGTGATGCTGACTTTTCTGTCGTCTTCGAGTTTGTATGCGATGAGACTGTTTTCTATGATATCTGTGTATATACCTTCAAAGTCAAATGCGGCAGAGCCATCTTTTGCGGCCATTCTGGCTTTGAATGTTCCACCGATTACGAGATTATTTTCAGCTGCAGGGCATTCTCGATCATCTGATGCAAAATTTCGCTGCATAATATTTGCTGGTGTCGTCCATGATAGCCGTACTTTGGTGAGTGGTGCGTTGATGGTAGCAGTTACGGTGAGCTGTGTCATGGTATAGGAAAATAACAATGAATAAAAAAGACACTTTAGTAGGTATAAATATGCGGGAATACTATCTGTCTAGTGAGTAGTAGTAATTATGCAACATATGATTGCCGTATTTGCTTTTGAGCGTATTTGCAGATATAATCAATCAAGGTTTTATTTGGTATACTCGAGATGCTTGCATTTTTTGCTCTTGTGTGCTGACTAACAACGCTTACGTTTGGCGCTATGCGGCTTGTCAGATGATGAGCGTGACTGGCTTTGAAACGACATGTTCCCGAAGTAATTTTGGGACTTACGTTGGTGACATTGGGAACTACAATGCCTGAATTTGTCGTTAATATTTCGGCAGTGCTTGGCTGAGCTCCTGATTTGGCAATTTGAAATATTGTGTGAAGTAATATTGTTAATATTTTACTTATTTTGAGCTTGGCAGCGGTTATTCGTCCATTGGTATTGGATGGCCAACTTTCGACAACAGATGTGTTGTTTTGTTTACTTGCTCCTGTCTTGTTGTGGTTGGTGAGCGCGGATAGTGTTTTTGGAGAGCAGCAGCTTTCGATTATTACTCGTAATGATGGTATCGTCCTTTTGTTATGTTTTGTAGGATTTGTGTATCATCTTTATCGTTCAGGTCAGCATGAAGATGCTAGTGATGAAGTTTCTAATGCATCTGAATCTACAGTTTTGTTGGTGGTATATTGCGTAGCTGGTGTAATATGACTTGTATGAGGAGCTACGTTGACGTTATTTGGTGCACGCACACTTGCTACAATGCGAGGTATAGGAGAGCATATTATCTGATTAACTATCATTGCTTTCGGAACCTCATTGCCTGAATTGGTTACTATGATTATGGCTGTGATCAAGAGGCATGGATCACTTGCTATAGGAAATCTACTTGGATCGTGCGTGTTCAATGTATTTTGGACGTTATGAGTTTCATCACTCTTTCATCCGTTGCGTGTATCTGTATCTGAGCGTACAGATATGCTGGTTAGTATTTTTGCAATGAGTTTGATTGTATATTCGTTCTTTTTTAGTCGTTCAAAAACTATTTGGAGACGACAAGGTGCTCTCGGTCTGTTTTTCTATGTTTGTTATATGGTGTATACATTTGTAATGAGATAGTTTCGAAGTAGTTGCTTTTACTCGCTTGTCTTACCGTCAAATATTTCGTTGTCGGCTTGTGCGGCAGCTTTGGTAGTATGTATAGTCCCATCTTTGTGGTGTGCAGGGGAATAGATAGTGTAGAGGTGTAGAGGCTCAGTAGAGGAGGTGTTGATGATATTGTGCGTTGCTCCTGCAGGGATGATAATGCCAAATCCATCACTGATCTTGTATTCGTTTCCATCTATGATACATGTACCTTCACCTTTCTCGCAGCGAAAAAACTGATCGGTGTCGTGGTGTGTTTCGAGACCTATTTCTTCGTGGGGCTGTAGACGCATGAGGACTAATTGACTGTATTTACCCGTGTATATCACCTTGCGAAAATTGTGGTTTTGGAGGGTGAGTTGTTCGATGTGTTGTACGAATCATTTCATGTGAGTAGGGTAAGAGGATAAAAGTCGTCTGCATTCTATCCCTACAATAGCGTATATCAACACATAACGAATGCTGTTGCTAGGCGTGTTTGTTGTCTTGTAGTGCTCCAAAGTGCGCTATCCATGTGGATTTCATGGTTTGTAGGTCTTTTGCGATGGAGTGATTGGGGATCAAAATGACCATGTCCTTATCAAAACTATACGTGCGGTGTTCGTCATGTCATCGAATTTCTCAGGTAGGGATGATATCGAATGATTGATACTGTTTAGCAAACGTGAAGCGTGGAGATGATGTTGTTATGGTTTTTTTGGCGTAAATGATTTGCTGTGGTTGTGGGGTGATCATAGGTGATCTAGTCAGGCGCGGTGCGTTAATTTTTTGTGTTCCAGAATGTTCTTGGGGGAGAGTCACTCAGTGGAGGTTGTGAAGTATCGTGTATCCAAGCTGTATGCCGAATTGCAGTGTTTCTGGTTTGTTGTGCTGGCCGGCTTCAAAGGCTATGTCTGTAGCTCATAGTCCATGAAAAAACTCCAAAAGACTTGTTCATGGGACGAGTTCGGGTAGTCAGACAATGAGGTGAGTGATCGGAAAGATCGCAGATATGTCGATCGATCAGGTCGTATGGGTACAGATCATCATAGGGAGATCATCTCCTGGAGTAGAGTGGAAGTCAAACACATAGTCGATGTGCTTGTCCGAAAAATAATTTATAATTTCTCTAGCTCTAGTGGCTTCGTATCCTGTTCACTCTCCGGAGAATGAGCGATTCATGTCGGTGTCTATACTTCTGACAGATCTTTTGTGTCACTCTTGGTTTACTTCTAGTAAGTAGAGTGTCCCTGCAAATTGACCATTGCGTATATTGAGATCTTGGGCAAGTGCATCAATGACATGTTTTCCTACGGGCTCATTGCCGTGAGTGAGTCATGCAATAACTGTAGATGGTCATTTTTGGTGTCCGTGTAGGATCTGGAGTCAGGAGAGCATGGGTAAGAAACGTGAAGATAAAAAACAATCTGTTTCTACGAGAGCGTGGATAAGTTATATTTGCATTTCTTTGGGTATGATATTGTGAAATTTGAGTGCCTCTATGATCTCTCGCTTGTTCTGGTCTATGATTTTAGGTAATATGGGGTCGTTTCAGGAGGAAATGGTAGTGCGTATGTCTCTTTGATGGAGATCATTTCTATGAATTGTTCGTCCAAAAATATCTGTTTTGGTGCCGTCGGGATCTCTATTGGGAAGATTAACTCCCTCAGGAACGTAATTGGTAAGCGTAAATCCGCATCTTCTGAAGACGTGATAGCTTCATTTATTGTATACAGAGTGCCGTCATTCGACCTGCTGAAGGTCTGGCTGGAGTTCGAAGAGATGGTGGAGGGATGCTGCTACCGCTTGTGTGCATACGCCTTTGGATTGTGATGAGGGGAGTATTCTAAATGAAAGTTCAAGATTGTGTGCTTTGACTGTGCCATTTCAGTGATCAGGTGCTCATTTTTGATCAGCAATATACGATTTGTCATTGGTAAAATACAAGTTGTATCAGACCATCTGATCGTGGTGTGTGATGCCAAACATGGCTCATCAGTTTTGAACTCTGGTTTGTAGCGTCTCATAAATCTGATCTGCGGCCATAGGACGTTCGAGAAGATAGGTCATGAAATCAGGATTTTGATGCGCTTTTTCTATTTCTCTTGCTAATTGTTTGAGGTCGCAGTCAGTAGTAATCGGCATAATCTCTGGCATGGTGTGGGGGTAGTGTATAAAATACGTATTGATAGATGATGGGAAGTGAAGGGATTAAACAAAAACTCCTCTAGTATGATCTAGAAGAGCCTTGGTCGGTTGCTGAAGATGGGTGATTATGTGCCATTATTATTGCCATCCTGCTTGCCTACGTCTCCAAAGCTCCTCGTTGCCAAAGTCAAAAAAGCTAAAGTCAAAAAATCTAAAGCTAAAAAAGCATATGAAGAAGCTGCAACTGAGATAATAAGAGCTTGCGAACATGTGCGAATGATATGTATGTGTAAAGTTATCTGAGTTGTGCTGACAGTTGTTTTTTGGTTTGATCTCTTATTTGTGTTTGTATTTCATTTATTTCGTCGTTGAGAAGTGTCCTTTCATGGCTTCTGTATACTATTCTAAACGTGTAGCTGATCATGTCTTTTCAGAGCTTTTGCTCGTTTTCGTAAGTGTCTAGGAGTTGGACTTCTTCTACGATGTCTCCTGCGAGATCTCTAATGAGTGTGTAGTAGGCGTTGATATGTGTGGACTTTGGAACCATAAATGAAATATCTCTATAGGTAGAGGGATATTTGCTGACGTCTTCGTAGATGTGCTCGAGAGATGATCGTTGCTGGGTGATGCGCTGATCAGTTGCTCGAAATATTCTAATATCGGGAATGTGCATTTTGGGCATTACAAGTCTTTCAAGTCCCGGTCCTCGTGCCCATGCATTGTATATTTCTGGATCTAGATCGAGTAGTCTGAGTAATTCGGGACGTAATACTCAAGAACCCAAAAGTTCAAGTAATTTGTTCTGATAGGTAATTTCTACTTCTAGGGTTGGGTCTGTGTAAGGATTAATATCTTCCACGATATTTCGGGTATAGTCATCTTTGTAGATCGCTTCCATGAGCTCGTGTAGGACGTTCTCCAGAGTACCTCTGCCTATCTGCTCTTGGTCTTTTTTGGCGATATAGATGGCATCGATGTTGTGGAATACTGTATGGTGTGTCTTATCGATTTCGTCTTTTCTGTATACTTTGCCATAGGAAATTACTCAAATATGACCTTCTTTTGAGAGTTTTTCTCTGATGCCAGGTGTCTGGAGGTAGTATCGTCGCATGATAGAAGTGTGTGGTCTGAGGACGTGGTTGGTGTCTACATAATATGTGTCGGAAGAGCTTCTAGCAGGATGATCTTTGGGGAAGTTGTAGGTATCGAACATGATGTCGGTGGAGACGATTTCGGGAATATCAATAATATCAAAAGCTTGATATCTTGGAAGTCACAAGATTCTTTCTTTCATGAGGTTGATAGGGTGCCCTCAAATGGCCGTGAGGTCGGGCATATGGAGAAGTTTGAGGATCCTTTGACTGTTGATAGATCCGTCATGTTCCAGGTACTTGATTAGCTCATTTTGCTGATCGAGCGGAATGATGATGGTTTGTCTCATAGCAATTGATAATAAGGGTAAAGAGATGATTTGATTGATTTGATTGATTTGATTGATGGGAGAGGGCTGGATATAATGTTTGTGGTGTAGAAGTAGTACAAAAAAAGCTCCCTCTCCTAGCTAAAGGGGAGGGAGCTTTTTTTCTATGTGATATGCAATTACTTACGCAAAACACAGAAAGTTCTCCTTCCCCTGCGGAAAGAAGAAAAAAAAGAAGTTCTTTGTGATTACTGTTTGTGTATGTAGCATATGCCTAATCAGTCGTTTGTGTGAGTAAATACTAGTATGTGGTGTCTATAGTGTTGTAGATAGAGATTGCAAGAGGGTGTGAGAAGATTGTTTCCATAACGAGAACCGCCGATCCGGGTTACGGATCGGCGGCTTTTGGCGTGTGTTACTTGGCCCCTGTGCCTTTTATTTCTCGGCGGGCGGCGTTTCCTCTTCGGCGGGCGGCGTTTCTTCCTCGGCGGGCGGCGTTTCCTCTTCGGCGGGCGGCGTTTCTTCCTCGGCGGGCGGCGTTTCCTCTTCGGCGGGCGGCGTTCCCTCTTCGGTGGGAGTGTAGGATTCATCGGCTTCGGCCGTACCGGCCAGGAAATCACGCTTGTTTTGTACTGTTTTTTCAGCATCGGACCCGGCACCGGTATACTGCCAGATTTTGTCCCATTCGGCGTCACTAAGGGCGTTTGCCGGGTTTTTTTTGCAGAAATCGAGAACAAGTTCGTTGAAGTTGTCGGAATTCTTTTGTTGAAGCAGCTGATCGTACGTCATGGCTGGAATAGTTTGGTGGACAGATTTTGTTAGTTCAAGTCTTCTTAATAAACATCTTTATATATATGTCAAGCATATTTTGAGTATTCTTCAGAGAATGCTATTCTTCAGTTTCGTTCTTTGTTTTTACCCTTTCACAGTAGATGTTGGTATACTCTTAGAGATATTCTCTCCCAAAATTTGCAAAACTGCGAATATTATATTATACTTGTCAAGTAATGTTATTTTTGGTTAAATTTTGGGTGCTGTTATTTACTTGTTTTTCTTACGAGCTATGAAGTCTAGTTTTGCGAAGCAGTATGCGAAAAGTCTGGGAATGTTGCTTATGTGTGCGTGAGCGTCATTGGTTTCTGTAGGGTCGTCTGCCCATGTGCAGGCTGCTACAACTGCTACATTCTCCCATGAAGGGACGGTGTTTGCATCTACCACAGAGAATGGCTTAGACTACGAACTTTATCAGCTCAAAAAGAATATTTTTGGAAGATGGCCAAAGACCATACCTGCGATGCCAAGTGCAGTGGCAAAACTTGTCACAACTGGCAAAACGCCATTGATCAACCTTTCACAGAGTACATTGGATGACTATATGGCGATGCGTTTCGATGGGTTCATTTCAATACCTAGTGATGGGGCATATATGTTTGCTCTCTATTCGGATGATGGGTCAAAAATGTGGATTGATGGGAATCTTATTATCAATAATGATGGCATCCATTCTCTCAAAGGGAAGTCAAGCGGCTGGCTCAATTTGACACAGGGCTTACATACGATCAAGGTTGAGTATTTTGAAATAAATGGTAGTCAGGATTTGAAAGTCTACTGGAAAAGTTCAAATTTTGCTGCACAGGAGGTTCCAACTGCTGTATTGTATCCTAAATGAGTGACACCTCCGCTTTGTGCCTTATCTGTCAATGCTGGTACGGACAAGACAGTCACATTGCCTACAAGTAGCGTAACCTTGGAGGGAACAGGAACGTGTTCAAATACGTATCAGTGGTCTCAAACTAGCGGTCCAGCAGGTGCTGTGATAGTATCTTCTATAAATCCTACGACAAATGTGAATGGACTTACACCAGGGACATATGTTTTTAAGCTGAGTGCTACTGATGCATGAGGTTTGACGGTGAGTGATGACGTCCAGGTTACTGTGAGTTCGACAGGATCTACAAGTACGGGTTCTACCAATACGTGATCTAGTGGCTCTACAACAGGTACTACTATATCTTGAGAGAATATTCGTCCCGTATCGAATGCCTGACCTGATCAGACAATCACCTTGCCAACGACATCGGTTACGGTTGCTGGTACGGCAACGGATGCTGATGGTACGATAGCTGGTGTTTCGTGGAGACAACTTTCTGGACCTTCTACTGCGTCGATTACAAGTTTCTTGTCATATACTACAACTATCACCAATCTATCAACACCAGGGAAGTATGTGTTCTGGTTTACGGCTACAGATAATGGAGATAAAGCAATGTCAGATATCATAGAAATCACTGTGTTGAGTGGAGGTTCAAGTGCATCTTGAGGTGTAGTCAATACTGCTCCTACGGTAAATGCTGGTATAGATCAGATAATCACTTTGCCTGTGAGCACAGTGAGTATCGCTGGTACGGCGATAGATAATGATGGGACGATTGCTAATACTACATGGACTCAGCTGTCAGGCCCATCTTCTGCTACGATATCAAATCCGACATCATTGCAAACCAATATCGGTGGACTTACCAGTGTAGGTGTACATGTGTTCCGTTTGACGGTTACGGATGATAAGTGAGCATCGACATCAGATGATGTACAAGTTACGGTTGATCCAGTAGTCGTTGCGCCAAATATCGCTCCTATAGCGAATGCAGGCACTGATCAGACAATAATCTTGCCAGCTAGTGTTGCAGTAGTTGCTGGTACAGCGACGGATGCCGACGGACTTATTTCTACGGTAGCGTGGACGCAGGTGTCTGGTCCAGCTTCAGCATCTATCTGAACACCAAGTCAACTAACAATGTCTCTTTCTTCACTATTTGTAGCAGGTACCTATGTATTCCGCCTTACAGTGACAGATAATAAATGAACCTCATCTTTTGATGATGTTTCGGTTGTTGTGAAGCCTGAACCTACTGCGACCAATGTTTTGCCAGTTGTTAATGCAGGGGCGGATCAGATTATTACTTTGCCGATCAGCTCAATCAATGTAGCGGGTAGTGCGACAGATAGTGATGGTATGATCGCAAGCGTCTCATGGACCAAGCTTTCTGGTCCTGCTTCGTATACACTTACCAATGGAAATTCACTCAATGCTACTGTTTCAAATCTTGTAGCAGGTACATATGTGTTCCGTCTCACTGTGACAGATAATAAGTGATGAGCCGTGTCGGATGATATGCAAGTGACAGTGAATCCTGCTGTAGTAACACCTCCGGTAACGCCTCCTTCGACGGCATCTGCGTTGACAGCGACGTATTATGTATCTCCAAATGGATGAGGAGACTGTAAGAGTAAGACTTCTCCATGTAAGGTAGCTAATGTATGGTCACTTGTGAAGCCAGGTGAGACTATAGGTATGCTTGATGGTAAGTATGTAGGCTCCTCTTCTATGATTACTCCTCCATACGGTCTCTCTGGTCAACCAGGAAAGCCTATTACCATATTTGCGCTCAATGAAGGTAAGGTGGATATAGATGGCCAAAAGTTATATCAACCGGTGTACTTGGAAAATAATGATTGGTTTGTTCTTAAGGGCTTTAATGCTCATGATTCTGGTGGCCCAAGTTACAGTGTAGGTGTCGTCGTCATCAAAGCTTCGGAGAATGTCAAAGTACTTAATGCTGTAGCGTGGAATGCCCGTGGTGATGCAAACTGTTTTCGTTCGTGGGGAAGTACAGGTATAGAGTTTGTGGACACAGCAGCATTTGGTACTGCTAGGAAACCCTATAGCTCATCTCAGGGATCCTCTGGTACGGTATTTACACGCGCCTTTGCGTCTGAAGATAATAGTATCAACAAATGACCAAAAGAACCATTTTCTCTGAGTTATAATAGTCGAGGTACCGTGTGCCAAAACTGTATAGCATCATGGTATGGCCAACAGATGCCCAAAAGCTATCAGCTTATGGAAACAGATGGAACGCCTCAGCCAGAGTTTTTTGATAACTACACATGGCAGGCTCCTCAGGGGATGTTCTCTGCTGATGGATTTGATGTTATGCCTGATGTGGCAAATGCACGTGTACTTGGATCAATTGCCTATATCAAAGCAGATCAGCGCTATCACGGTGTTCCAAGTCCTGCAAGAGATTGGGCGTGACCGTATTCATTTGAAATCAAAGGTATCAAGATTGAAAATAGCATCGCATATATAGAGCCAGGTAGCCATACCAATATTTGGACGGCAAACCTAGGTAGTGTAGGAAATACAACGACCAATAAAGTCAAAAACTTTACTATGATTGGTGGTGATCGTAATCATATCTCATCAGACTGGCAGCCAGAAGGTGTATATAGCTCGGCTACCTGTGGTATTGTAGCTAATGGAGGTAGTATTGTTAATCCAAAGCCGGGAACTATCAATGGTGGTGCGAACGTTATGTATCGTTATGAGAATGGCGTTCAGACTAATATTCCATTGTGGCCACGGCCTATGAATCAGCGTATTATAGATGCAATGGCAGGAGCTGGTTTTCAACCAGTGGATGTTACGAGAGAGATTTTTGGACTTTGTAATGGAACAATGCCGGCAGATGTTGCAGCGGCTTTGAATGCATCAGGTTCGACATGAGGAACAGTCACACCTCCGCCACCTCCTGCTAATAGTGTACCAACAGTTAATGCGGGACCAAACCAGGTTATTACGTTGCCGACCAATTCTGTGCCAGTTGCTGGTAGTTGAGTAGATGCAGATGGATATTTGACGAATATTCTTTGGACGAAAGTGTCTGGTCCAAGTACATACAATATTGGTACGCCAAATGCTATGAGTACGCCTATTACAAGTATGAGTACAGCAGGGACATACGTGTTCCGTCTTACGGTTACAGATAACGCAGGAGCAACAGCGTATGACGATGTACAGATTACAGTAAATCCTGCTCCTACGTCATCGACCTGATCGACGGCAACATGATCTACCGGTGGTGGGACAACGGGTACCACGACGACGGGTACGATTACGGGTCTTAGCAATTTTGTAACTGCTGCGCAACAGTGGTTGCAAGGTTCAGCTACGCAGCGTGCGGCTCTTGCTGCTACATTACAGACATTGAAAGATGATGCGAGTATCAATTGGGTAGTCAATCAGGTCAAGCCTAAGCCTACAGATACGGCAGTGGGAGAGATTTTTGACCAAAAAATTAATGATCCAGAGTTTGGCAATAAGTATGCGGATGTAGGATATCACATGTATGTGCCTACACATTATACACCAACCAAGCCTATGGGTCTTATTATTGCTCTGCATGGGGGAGGAACATGTGATGGTTATCCAACAGAAATGTGACATTTGAAACTGTTTGATATGGACAATGAGAAAGTCACTGGGAGATCATACTGGCGTACGGAAACAGATGCAAGTGATTATATTTTGGTTGCACCTATGGCACCATGTGGCAGTTTGCTTCCTGTGGATACGGCTAGTCGTTGGACAGTTCCATCTGTTGCTCAGTATATGAAGGACTTGATTACACATCTTTCCAAGCGTTACAATATCGATCCTAATAAAATCAATGTAGTCGGCTTTTCTATGGGCGGTATAGGTGCTGGAGAAGCAGCAATGACGCTGAATGATAGACTCGCATCTGTGGTGCCTTCTGCTTGGGCTTGGGATATAGCACCATGGTCATCACTTACTGACTTACCGGTATATATTATTCAAGGTGAGACAGATGCGTATTTTAATAGTCCAACTGCTTGTAGACCACATAGAACGGCGGTAGAGTACTCAGAGATAGTGTATGATATTTTGAAAACTATTAATCCGAAGAGTGTCCTTAATATTTATCCTGGTGGACATAGCTGGGATGGTGTTGCTGATAGTGCATGGAGAAATTATATCAACGGGAAGACGGGTTGGATTTATAATCAGGTGAGAGATCCGTATCGTAAACATGTGATAGCAATTAGTAAGTGGACGGCACATCCTGATGGCGGTAACTACAATGTGACGTGGACGGCGCCTGAAACACCAAAGACACTTTGGGTGACTATCGATAAGACGGGTACAAATACTATTTTGTATGATTATGCGAATAGCAATGGTGCAAACTCTTGTGCATCGTATACAGAGTGGAATAGTTGGACGATCTCTGCTGAGAAAACGCCAGTCAAGGCGGGTAGGGTAGAGGCAAATATTCTTCCAAATAACCAAGTAGCTGTTACTACGCAAAATGTCAAAACTATGACGCTATGGTTGGATTCGCGTATGGGTATCAATATCTCTCAGCCGATAACGGTTATTCTCAACGGTGTCCCTAGTCAATATACCTGTGATACGTCACTGTTGCGTGCGCTTGAGAGTTACGATGCGAGTGATGACCCAGGTATGATTTACAACTGTAAGATTAGCAATATTACGGTTCCATAATCTGTATCTGTTACTGTTTGAGATTCTCGGAGAAGCACTAAGAGGTTCAAAAAGAAAATGTAAGATGTTCTGAGAGGTTTAAGATGTTTCAAGATACATGCATCCAGATACTACTCCTGAAGATGAAAAAACGCCTTGCCATACCCCTTCTGCCTCACCGACACCTACTCCGTCGAGTGGTCCGCGTATTGAGCGTGCCAAAAAAATTGCTAGAAATGCGTTACTGACTCTTTGGGGTGTGCTTACCGTGCAGGGTATTGCTACTGATAAAGATTTTTTGAAGTTTGATTTTTTGAGAGCACAGCGAAGAAACCTTCATCTATGAGGGCATATGGTTTTGCCAAATGGTGGGCTGAGAGGAATTTTTGAACCAGCGTATCTTGCAGTATGAGCTCCGGAGGAGGTTGCGCAGACGGTGTCTTTCAATTCGCCTCAGATCTATGCGAGGAAGTTTGATATTGGACAGTCTGTAGATGATACTGATCATGAGCAATTGACTAATATGATCAAAGACCGGCTCTCTACATATATTATGAGTAGTATTTATGGAGAAAATTTTCTTGAAAATGAGTATTTACGTGATGTCGATAGGCGTAGTTTTCAATATCGTATCAAACGTATTCGTTTTCATGCATCTAGCTCTCCAGAAGCTATGATTCACGGTTTAATGTCTGTGATGATCGATAACGTGGATCAAGAAAATGTTGCTCTTGCGCGCATTAGACTCGCCAAATTCAAAGCTGCGCTTGAGGATGCCTGTAGACAGCTACATGTAGACCTTTCGTATCAGGGGGCGGATGAAAAAGCGGTAGAAAAACAACTAACCCATGACGAGGAAAGAGAGCTGTTAGATGTTGCACGTAGGTATGCTTGATGATGAGAAAAACTTCTGACTGATTATCAACTCTACTGTGAGCAAGTGCAACGTGGCGTAGCGCATCCGCAGACGGTAATTCCTACGCAGATACTACAGGTACTTGATAAGATTATCTGATCCAAGAGAACGGTTTGGTGTGAGGCAGAATTTGTAACAGAGAAGTGACATGTCTTTTTGATTCCACTGTACTGGTTTGGCCTTGTGCTTTTGTGGCCTGTGTTGCGTAGACTTATGAGGCGTGTCGAATGATCATCTCCGCAAGCAACTCCCAAAGAACTTCCCAAAAAAATCCGTTTGCCGAGGCATACATCAGATCTAATTCATACGTGATATGTTAAAGATCGTCGTGATAAGGAGATGATTGGCAGAATTGTAACCTATCAGTTTGCTCAGGAACGTCTTATGAATCAAACGATTGGTGTGCAGATATTCTGACAAAAATCAGACAAAAAGGTTGTGTTGAACTTTTCTCTTTTGGATCCCATGCACTATGGGAATCTCTCTATAGGCACTTTTGATCCTAGTATCTATCTGAGTTGATTGGATTTGCCGCCTCTGGTAAAGGCGCGTATCGAGCATGATGCAAAGCATGGAAGAGCGTTTAATGTACTGCTGTATACGCTGGTTATGCTCCAAAATAATAATGTCCAAATACCTTCTCAGGAGATATTGATGGGTTGGATACATGCATTTTATCTGAGATATGCTGAAATACCGGTGTTTGATGAGGCTGAGATGATAGGAATTCCTGGTGGGGGTACTGATGAGGTTTCCGGCGGGGTACCTGATGGAGCTCTTGAGGAAGCTTCTGCGAAAACTCCAGCAGTAGAAGATATTTTTGAACGAGCAGACGCAGGCGATAGGGAGTTGTTTGCTTTGACGGAGGAAGAGAGAAGAAAATCATTCTCTGCACAGAAGCATATGAGAGGTACTGTGAAGACGAGAGCGCGTTTGAGTGGAGTATTGCAGATGTCAGCTATTGATCTTCATGATGTAGCTAACAGAGTAGAGGCTAAAAACAAACAAATCTATGATTCTTCCAAAAAATGACGTCCATGACGTGATATCCGTAAACACCAGCATGATCAACAGTACAATCATCTTAGTAGTGCAAATCAATGAAAAGGGCGCACATGACGTCCTAAATATGGGAGAACAGGTGTGGGAACGAGAGATGTGTACTCCAAAGCACGTAGTTCCAAGAAAATGCGCCACCAACCACCAGTAAAGAAGTAGTTTGCAAAATGATGTTGGCGGAGTATAATTAGGGTGTGCTAATATTTTTTACCTAGGTTTTTGCCATATGCCTGTAAACGAGTTAGAGACCACCTGAGATGCGAATACTCCCACTTCCTTGCAATGAAACAGGCTAGATATGTCGGGCGTTCAAAACTCGCTTGCCGGGGCACTCGGTGGAATTCCTGAGGATTTCCCACCAGCAATCAAAGCGCATGCGACTGCTTTTGCGGAGAGGTTTTGAAACGATACACACATGTCGTTTGAGTGGAAGTCTTGAGCTTATGCATGGATCAATATACGAACAGATAGTGCTTCAGAAAAGGCGCATCCTACTGCAGAGATAATGATATCGTTTTGAGCTGATGGACTTGCTAATATGCATGTCAATCCGTATGCTCATGAGCAAGAATTTTATTTTAAATGAGAATGATTGAGTAGTGATGATGCTTTGGAAGAGACTGCCACCGCTCTTGCGTATCTCAGAGGTGAAATTTCAGCAATCCCGCAGACATCAAAATTGGTACAGGTAGACTACGATTATGATTTGTCTGCTTATGAGTAGGATATAGCGTGGTTATGCTACCAATGCTTTTGCGACATATTTTTCATTTCCCCCCTTATTATGGCGATTACATTCGACCAATTACATCTTATTGAGCCTATTCTCAAAGCCGTCAAAGAACACTGATATACCACACCTACACCTATCCAAGAGCAGTCAATCCCTGTCGTTTTGAGCGGCAAGGATCTGTTTGGGTGCGCGCAGACAGGTACAGGCAAGACGGCTTCTTTTGCTATTCCTACATTGCAGTTGCTCTATCAGGAGAGACATGCAGGCGGCAAAAATGACAATCTCATCAAAACGCTTGTGCTGACACCTACGAGAGAACTTGCTATACAGATTGGCGAAAGCTTTGCTGCTTACGGAAAATATACAGGACTCAGACATACCGTGATTTATGGTGGTGTAGGTCAAAATCCCCAAGTCAAAGAACTTCGTAAAGGTGTGGATATTTTGATTGCGACGCCGGGTAGACTCCTAGACCTCATGAATCAGAGACATGTGCATCTTGGGAATATCAAAGTACTTATTTTGGATGAGGCTGATCGCATGCTTGATATGGGCTTCATACGTGACGTCAAAAAAATTATTGCTTCCGTCCCTCGAAAGAGGCAGACGTTGTTTTTCTCTGCGACGATGCCGCCATCTATCATGGAACTTGCGCATACGATTCTCAAAGATCCCGTCAGTGTACAGGTAACCCCTGTATCGTCTACGGTCGAAAAAGTCAGTCAGGAGCTCTATTATGTGTCCAAACCCGATAAGATACACTTATTGATTCATCTTCTCAAAGACGGAGCTATCGAAAACGCTCTTGTGTTTACCAAAACCAAGCATGGCGCAGACAAAGTAGCAAAATCACTTCTCCAAGCAGGTATCAAAACATGAGCAATCCACGGCAATAAGTCACAAAATGCAAGACAAAGCGCTCTTCAAGATCTTAAGTCAAAAAAGATTAGAGTCCTAGTTGCAACAGATATAGCAGCGAGAGGTATTGATATTAGTGAACTTTCGCATGTATTTGTCTATGATATCCCATTTGAGCCTGAGACCTATGTGCATCGTATCGGAAGAACGGGGAGAGCAGGGGCGTCGGGAAAGGCTATTGTTTTTTGTGATCATGAGGAGATGAAGTATCTCAAAGCGATTTTGAAGCTTATCAAGCAGGACATCCCTGCAGTAAATACGCATCCATACCATGCGGAGCCGTCGACGAGGGCATCATCATGATCGGGGGCATCTGGTTCTGCTTCGCCTCAGGGTCGTCATGCTCATGGCGCACGCGGTGGTAGTTCTGCACACGCTAGTTCCGCTCATGGGAATACATCACATAGTCGTCCAGCGCATCGTACGACAACTCAAAAGCCAGCACAGCATAGGCATTCATCGAGAGCTAGCGGGTAGTCCGGTAAAGTAAAAATTGACGCTGGATGATCATCTCATGAATGGCTCAGTGTGCCGTGAGTTGTAGTGTGTCGTGGTGTGTGTAGTGAGTGATACAGGTGTTGATAAGTTGATGAAGATGCGTTGATAAATATACAAAAAAACAGTCTCCGGAGAGACTGTTTTTGTTTGTTATGCGACTACGAATTGGGTTCGTCTTACATTTCTTCGTCATTTGCAGCAGGTCTTCCATTTACTGGAACGACATTCTGTGCAGCAGGACGTCCGTCCTTACCAGATCCGAGTTGGTACGTAACTTCGTCACCTTCTACAGGTGGTTCGAAACCTTTGTCCCACTGGCTGATGTGAAAAAATACCTGGTCACTGAGATCTTCTGGGATAATGAAACCAAATCCCTTTGCATCATTGTAAAACTTAACTTTACCTTGCATAATAGTGTGGTGTATAACTATAAAAATAAGCTCGCGTCCCGCATGTTTGTAATAGCTCTCCTCTTATTGTGTATATTCTCTTACGAAAGGCAAGAGCATTTTCGAGGATTTTGTGGTGGATGTTTATGAATGTACTTCTATTGACAAAAGTGCTGTTTTATTTACTATAAATCTGTTATAAAAAAATAAACAAAATAAAAGAAACAAAATAAAAAAAACAAAATAAAAAAAACCTAAAACTTATGAAAAAGATAAATCAGTATCTCGTTGAACCCTTTCAAAACTTTGTGCGGATCATTAGAAACCCCGAACTACGGCAGTTGATGTTCAAAAAAATGTATGCAGATGTCTGTTCCTCCATTCAGCAGACTAACTGGAGGCATATTTTTGCCTTAATTGTTGGAGTCCTCGTTGCTGTGGTGTTTCCTACAATTGCAGATATACTCTGCTGGGTTTCGATCATTCTGATGATGTCAATATTTTTTTGGATAGAACTTATTGAATCTTGGCCTGAAACGGCCAAAGGATTGTTGCTCATTTACAACCGTCCTACAGCATTTCCCCGTCTGTTTAGGAGATGGAGGAAAAAGCTTGTCAGTGATGTTAGACGGCTTATGCGCATGCCTTGCTAATCGGTTCTTATTGATTACTGTATTTTTTCTCTTGGAATTATTTTAAAGATTAAAGATTTAACGCCCTGGTCGAATTTGGCCGGGGCGTTCCTGTATTGTTATTGAACTAATATACTGTTGTGAATATAGATTGTTTGACTGAACGTTGTAGTTTGTGCTATGTGGTTTATTTATTCTTCGTGAATTAATTCGAAATGTTGTTACATCAAGCCAGTGAAGAGGGAGATCCGCAGAGTATAAAGGTATTTCTTGAGGCGCAGTATCCGGATATTGTTGCATCGGTATCTGGGAATGTTTTGGCAATCTTGGTCGGGCATTTAGCAGCGAATGGAAGGGCTAGTATGACAGAGTTTGAGAGGACGATTATGGCAAGAGTTGCTGAAGATATTGCGGATGCGCAGAATACAGGCATTACTCGTCATGAGGATATAGTGGTTTTTTTGGCAGATCTGTATACGCAGATCTATGGGTCTCAGGATGTGATGAGGGCTGTGGCGTGAGCTGGCATGTGAGCAATGACTCCATGGTATCATGAGGTAGTAAGGAGATTTTATCAGATGCAGGCTAGTAGATACGCAATAGAGGGACTGCGCGGAGTGAAGCCGTCATGCCCATTTCAGGGACTGATCAGAAAAACAGCAACAAGGCTTATACAAGCATTTTTTGGGAAATAGGTTATCTAGGATAGGTGTTGTCTTTTGAGGGTTTTCTGCCCATAATTTTTTTGCAAATAACGCTTGACAATGCGTGTAGGGATAGTATAGGTAAGGGGAATAAAATAAAAAGTTAACCAAAATATAATACCCGCCATGGCTCAGGAGAAAAAATCTTTTGCATATTGGTTCTGGGTGTCGTTTTGGACGATCTTAGCGCCAACACTGCTGGCAATTTTTTTGGATGCCACAGGAAGATTGGATAGGCTTTACGCCTGGTATGCTGGGGTTCGTGATCTCCCAGTTATGAATGAGATGAAAGACGATTTTTTGACTGGTGCGAAATTGTACGGTCAAGAATACGGGCCGAAAGTAAAAGCGTTTTATGCTTCGCTTTCTTCCTCCGTAGCTAAGTCTTTGTCGTCGTCTAGATCACGAAAAAGTGGTCCCAGGTACTGGGACAGAGAAAAGGTAAAATCTGACTTGGTGTCCGTGTTATCTCGCGGGAAGCGAGGGAATATGGATGCATACCTGGATTACATTGAAGAGTTTCGTCAACTCGCAATTGACGAAATGAGACGTACTGGTATTCCTGCATCTGTTACGCTCGCTCAGGGACTTCTTGAGAGTGATGCTAACAGAAGTAGGCTCGCTCGTGTAGCGAAAAACCACTTCGGGATTAAGTGCCGTGCCCGAAAAGGTTTCAAAAATGACGGCATCATCGATGATGAGGACTTCAAACCTCATTCGATGTGTACAGGGTGTCTCCAGGCTAATGACGATAACATTTGGGATCGTTTTGAGATGTATGAAGAGGTGTCGGATAGCTATCGGAGGCACAGTATATTGTTGCAGCAGGGGAGGTACAAATGGCTTATACCTAAGTATCAGGTGGGGCAGATGTATCGAATTCCTAGGAATCTTTACGGGAAAGATTTCGTACCCTATTATGCTGCTTGGGCAGTGGGGTTGAAATCTAGTGGCTATGCTACTTCTGGTAGCTATGCCGAAAAAATTACCCTCATAATTGAGTATTATCAGCTTTACCTGGTAGATTATGAGGTGCTGGAACAAGCATGATTTTTCTTTCCAATATACAAACTCAAAAGTTATGAACAGATTATTAGCATCAGCTCTCTTTCTGGGTCTCGCTATTCTTGCGATATTCATTTACCGGGGACGAGCCTCGAAGGATTCGGACATTCTGTCTGGATCGATCCAAAGCACCCAAAACCTTTTTACACCGGACACTGATGATGAATCTGTCGCGACATCTGCGGATTTACCGACGGTTACCCCTCGTGGAAAATCCCGCGTAACGACAAAGCAAAAGTCAACCCAAACCTTCATTCGGCCGAAAGATGTTACAAAAACTTACGGAGATGAAATTGTAGAAACAGAAACGGAGGCGGTAAAACGCAGACTCCAGGAGTCAGAAGGAACAAAGGCGATACGTCGATCCTGGAAGGCGGGTTCTGTTGCTGCGGCGACGCGTCCAAAATCTAACACGGCAGGGGGATTTTTTTTAGACGATACTGAGGAAGAGCTGCCGGATGCAATTAAGGATTGGGAAGCAGATGTGAAAAAAAATCGTGGCAAACCGAAGCCGAAGTTGGAATTTGTAGGAAGACGCCCGAATGTAAGTGAAAAAAGCGTTCCGCCCGCCAAAACGGGCAATGCCCAATTGAAATTTCTCGGGAGGAGCGAAAATTAAAATGACCTTTTTAACGATCAATCTGTATTCAGACCGGGCCGGCGTAACACGCTGGTCCGGTTCCTGTTTTGGAGAAAAAATTTCTGTACGGTTTATATTTGCGTGGATACTTATGGCATAATTTTTGCAAATACTCCTTCGCAAGGCAGTCTTTCTCTATCTTCCAGTGGTTGAGGACGGATATATCCAGTGAATGCGACAGATGCTACTGAAGATGGGAGAGATGTTGAGTCTGGATGAGAACTTGGATAAGAATTTGCATAAGATAGGAGATAGGTGCGGAGATAGGACTGGAGCCATGCGTTTACGCTTTGGGCATGTGGGACGATTTGTATGGAGGTGATGCCATGATACAGGAGATGTTGATATACGATCTGATAGAGTAGGGGTAGGCGAGGTGTATTTTGAAGATCATTCTTCCCGGGTTGTGCTGTCTCAGATCGTGTAAGAGCAGCATTTTTGTTTCACTGAAACGTTGATGGTGCATCTATGCATCCTAGAGGAAGGTACTGCTGAGCTGCGAAGAGGGGAGAGACGGTGGTTGTGACAATACCGATGGGTATGACAAGGGTTGAGCTATCCGTGCACTGATCAGGAAAGTCTCTGCAGTTTGCACCACTGGGTGGCATAGGGTCTCCTATGAGAAGCTTGCCTGAGAGGCGTACGTGTCCGGCAATCAGTGCATGGGAGTCTGTAGTAAAATCTGTAGGAGAATCTGTAGGAGAATCTGTAGTAAAATCTGTAGGAGAATCTGTAGGAGAATCTGTAGTAAAATCTGTAGGAGAGTTTGTAGGAGAGGCTACGGGAGAGGTAGTACGAGAGCTAGGAGTTGTACAGGTGAGCAGATATGGTTGTGTAACCCTGTGTGTAGGATCGACTATGGAGACGATTATATCTAAGAGACGTACTCTGCGTTGGTCGATCTGTGCGCTAGAAGCGGCATACCTTTGGCGAGTTTTGGTGAATGCCGCTAATATGAGATGTAGACGTTGTGTCTGCTGCAGATTGTCTGTGATAATTTCAATTTCGTGCACAATCGCTTGAATGATAAGGAGATCTGGGCAAGCGTATGCTGTGGGCAAGAGAGGAGCCTGCTGAGTGGTACGTACTCGTTGGTGGAGACTTGTATCAGGGATATTCTCTGAGGCAGCGGCAGTCGGTCGGGATGTCTGAGGGATGGACTCTAGGAGCATTGCTGAGAGTATACTTAGGAGGATTACGAATGCTGTCACGGTGCGCCATATGTAGCGTATGGGCATGAGTGAGTTGAACTACTAAAAGATATGCACTATATGCGTTTTGGATGTTGGTTTCAAGTGCCTAATTTGGGTAGTGGTGTGATATATGGCTTTTGACGTATTGTTTTGTGTGTTTTGGAGTTGATTTTTTGAGGTAGGTTGGTATGTTGGATGGATAGAGTACTCATGGATGATGTGCATGAAATGACGTGAATATTTATTTTGTGAGAAGGGATACTGTAATGTTGTATCAGAAATATCCGGGGAAGTCGTTGAGACATATTATTGGAGGACCGTTTATTTGGGCACCATTGCTGTTTGCATTGATTTTGGATCTCTTTGTGGAGATGTACCAGTACGTGTGTTTCCCGCTCTATGGACTCGAAAAAGTGAATAGGAGAGACTATATCTCGATATGGGATAGGCCAAGACTCAAGTACTTGACCTGGTATCAGAAACTACGATGTGCGTATTGCGGCTATATGAATGGTGTTTTTGCGTATTGGGGAGAAATTGCACATAGGACCGAAGGGTATCGGTGTGGTATCATTCATCAAGAAAATAATCTCAAAGGCCATGAATATCAGCATATTCACTGATTTACGCCATTTGAGAATGAGCAAGCATTCAACGAAAAATATAAGGTACAGTAATACCTATTCGTGTGTATAGAGTTGGTGAGTCTTGGAAAATGCTCACTGTGTGTAGTCTTTGATGGTGGGCAGCACTCGATTTGCTTTGTAGGTATCGGTATTGTCTGGGAGTTCGCTGATTGCGTATCGTCTACACTCCATGACTTCTTCGGGATCGAAATGAAAGTCGTGAAATTCTTTGCGGAGATGTACCTCAAAGAGATGTTTGCAGGTGGCTTCTGGTGAGTCGTGCAGGACGCCTATTCTTTTGTAGGTGTAGAGCTCTGGTCAGATGCCGGTTTGTTCAAAGACTTCTCTATGAAGAGCTTCTTCAAATGTTTCTCATTCGTGGATTTTCCCCCCAGGGAGGCTTCGTTTCCCTCTATGCTTCTCTCTGTTGAGTCTTTGGAGGAGTACTTTGCTTCATCGAATAATAATAGCACAGGTAGCAACGGGGACCTCGACGTATGAGCTCATATATGCATCATAGCAAATAAAACCTAAGAAATCAGTAGGTATTGCATTGGTGATATGATTTTTTGATGCGTTTGCAACGTCGCGTAAGGGATGAGAAGTTATGCTTATGTAAGCGCAAAGATCCATATGAGTATGCCGATATTTGTACATACAAACACAAGATAATATATCCGGAAACGTAGTTTTTTGAGGGATATCTGTGCGGTTGTTTGCTGCGTGAGGGTGACCGCCTCTTGGTGCTGATGGTCTATGGTTTCGTGGAGGTGCTTGAATGAAATTTGCACAAGCTGCGTAAGATTGTGGTAGTATGCTGTACTGTCTTGTGTAATGCTTCCCTGGAGGCGGAATATAAGCTCTTTGAGCTGGTCTGCTTGTGTGACCTGTGTACTGAGTAGTGACTCAGGGAGCTCTTGGAGGTGTTCTTCGAGATCGTGAAGCACGTCTTCCATAATATCCATTCTTGTCAGGATGTCGTTCATTTGCTCGTAAGTGACTGTTGTGCTGGGGTCTTCGGTATAGCGTGGGGGAGTAATAGTTGTAGAAATGGTATCTGAAAGTGCATCTATATGCGTACGATGTTGTTCGGGTAGTGGATGAGTTGTAGGGGATGTTATGATTTTTTTGGCGATATTCTCAGTGGATGTTTGGGCTTTTTCGTGTGTTGATGATGAGTCTATGTCTGCATCTGCATATTCGCTTAGCGTTTTTTCGATATCTGCTACGTTGAGAAAAAGTTTGTTGTTTATCTTTTTGGTGGAAATATGCTGTTTATTGATGTAATTGTAAAATGTCTGTCTCGTCTTATCGTAGACCTTTACAGCTTCATTGATTCGAATAAAGTCAGACTGTGCCATGAATATCTCTAAGCAAAACAGCGGGGCTTTTGTGGTGAGGATATACTATCAACCTTTTCTATAATTGCAATGAGTTTTCGTTTTTCCTATTGACATTGATATGCTAAAGGTTATTTACATCTCAAGGATAAATAAAAAGTGATGCTCCAAAAAACTGTTTCTCAAAAAACATTTCCAAAAAATTCATTTCAAAAGAGTTGGGTTCATTTGTGTACCGGTTACGTATTGTGTTACATTGTTGTCCACTCATTGTAAAAACACAAGGTATTTTCACTCCTCACGTGCTAATTTTGTTTGTTCCAAAACTACTTTTTTGTAGGTATTTTTGGTAATTTGGAAAATCTCATTTTTTTATACTTATAGGTTCTATCTATGACTACGTTTCGTGGGAAGAGAACATTTTTTGCTATTGCTGCTATTTTTGCAGTACTTTTTAATTCGCTTTCTAACTTTGCTTTCGCTGTAAGTGATACAGGCGAGGGTGCGTGATCTGCGGCGGTTGTTGCAGAGGCGCAGAAGGCACAACCTGCGGAGGCTGCTCCAGTAGAAGCAGCGCCAGTAGAAGCAGCGCCAGTGGAGACTACTCCAGTTGAAGCTGCTCCTACAGAGCCTGCTCCGGTTGAGGTACAGCCTGCTGTTGAGAATCAACCTGAGGTTGTTGTTCAGCCAGAAGCTGCACCTGTTGCAGAACCAGTGGCTGCACCTGTTGCAGAACCAGTGGCTGCGCCTGTTGCAGAACCAGTAGCGGTGCCTGTTGCAGAACCAGTAGCTGTGCCTGTTGCAGAACCAGTGGCTGCACCTGTTGCAGAACCAGTGGCTGCACCTGTTGCAGAACCAGTGGCTGCACCTGTTG
>CAYOFF010000001.1:556510-623893 GCA_964403415.1 uncultured Candidatus Peribacteria bacterium
CAGAACCAGTAGCTGCGCCTGCTCAGGCACTCAAGACGCCTACGCCGGCAGCTGATACTAACTTGCTGTCACCACTCAAGGCGACATGTGGAGTTGCTTGAACGCCAGTATGTGGTTCTGATCCTACAGTAACGCTTACCTGTACAGATCCATCTGCTACGCAGTGGATGTGCTCAAATACTGTGAATTGTGTTGCAACGATCTCTAATTTTGACGGATCACAGCCTACACAAGGATTGGAGTTTGATGTTCAATTAAATGGAGGTGTTGCTGGTCCGATTGGTAATATCACAACAACCAATGGTTTTGTGTGTACACTTACCAATGGCGGTACAACGTTGCACTGTCAGGGTGGAGTAGTAGATGCTGGAGCAAGTTGCTCGCCGGCTACTATCGGATTTCCAGTTCTTTTGAATCAGTGCGCATGTGATGTTCAGAAAGTACTTTCACTCAATGCATCAGTTAGCGCATCAAATGATGTAAATAAGTTCAATAATAGTGTACATCCTACGTACAATTATAAGGGGGTACCTTGTGGGCCAGTATGTACTGATCCATTGTCACTAACTCTTTGAAGTCATACGAATGGTCAGCAAGTAGGTACGCAGACAGTTGTTATTTCTGGTATTGTTTCACCTGCTTCAAATGTTAGTGGTGTTACGGTAATTTACGGTGCAGATATGTCAAATGGTACGACTGTACAGGCAACTGTTGTTGGAAATGTATGGTTTGCTACTATAACGCTTCAAGCTAATGGACCTACAAAAATATGGGTTAAGGCAGTTGCTATAGATCCAGATTGTCCACCTGCGTTTATTGATTATTATACGTTGAATTACGTGCCAGTAGCTGCATGTACGTCAGGATTGGATACATTGACGGCGAGTAATATGTATAGTGGATATACAATTACTTCAGACTTTTTGTTTCTGTATGGGAATGCATCGCCTTACCTCAATGTAGATAATGTAGAGGTAAGCGTAAATGGTGGAGCGCCTATGCCTGCTTTGATCTATGGTCAGGGTTCATGGTCATTGAGCCTTTCTGGAATATTTCATACAGGTGCAAATACTATAGAAGTAACGGCGTATTCTCCTGATACAGACTGTCCACCTAAGAAAATCAAATGGACGATCTACTATCAGCCTGCGGCTCCAGTATGTACTGCTCCTTTGGGATGGATCAAGATTTTGACGCCACCCTCTGGTATGATTGTAAATACAGGTACAATGACCGTAAGTGGTCAGGTAGCATGAGGTAATTATACGTCAGGTGTGACGGTTGTGGTTAATGGTGTAGCGCAGCCAGCGACATTGGGTCAAAATGGTAACTGGTCTGCTACTATTACGTTGCAGTCTGGAAGTAATACTGTGGTAGCAATTGCTACATCAGTGGATCCATTGTGTAATAATGTCTCTGATACAGCAAAGTATACATATTATGTACTTCCTTCTTCTGAATGTACTGCGCCGTTGAGTTCGTTGAATATTTCATTGCCTGCAACTGGTAGCGTCTTCAATACACCGCTTACGACAGTCCAGGGTACGGTGGCTCCTGTAGCTAATGTTAGCCAGGTACTTATAAGAGTAAATGGCGGTGCATGGATGTCTGTTACGGTAGATGCGCTGGGTGCATGGTCTAGACTTATTGGATTGACTTCAGGTGCTAATGTGATTGATGTAAAGGCATCTTCTACAGATGTAGATTGTTCAGAGATGACGGCGTCTACGACAGTATACTATACGCCTACACAGTGAGACCAGTGTACTGCTCCTGTAAATAGCGTAGCTATTGTACAACCAGTAAGTGGAACAGTTTATGCAAGTCCATTCATTTCTGCACAGTGATTTGTTGTTCCAGCTGCTAATGTCAGCCAAGTATATGTTAGAGTAAATGGTGGTACATGGATGCTTGCTTCATTGAATAGTGCCGGTGCATGGTCTAGACTTGTTGGACTTGCATCAGGTGCAAATCTTATTGAGGTTAAGGCTGTTTCTAATGATATAGATTGTCCTGCTTCTGTTAGCTCAGTCACCGTCTATTATAATCCTTCACTTGACTGTGATGAGTGTACAACGCCTATAGAATGGGTCAAGTTTGTTTCTCCTGCAAGTGGTACGGTGGTTGCAACACCATCAGTTACTGTCAATGGTATGGTCTTCCCAGTGGCTCATGTTGAGAGTCTACAGGTGAGTCTCAATGGTGGTGCATGGACAAATCTGACGTTATCAGGTAGCTGGTCAGTAACCCTCAATGGTCTTCTTAGCGGTGCTAATAAGATCAGTGTAAGAGCGGTTCCAAAGAATGCTACGTGTGATGTAAAAGTAGATACAATTACTGTCATATATACGCCAACTACGGGCAACCAGTGTATGGCTCCTGTTACAAATATGCAGTTTACAAGTCATAGTGATGCGCAACTTGTCTCTGGACAGTCAGTTGTTGTGTCTGGAACAGTTGCTTCTGGCGCACTCGTGAAGCATATCGTTGTTTCTGCAAGTGTAGGATCTCCCGTGGTAGCTACGATCAATGGTAATGTATGGTCGGCAGTTGTTGCGTTGCAGTCGGGTTTGAATACTATTACTGCGACAGCTACACCAGTAGATGCGTTATGTACGACAGTACAAGTTACTAAGATTCTCAAAACTACAACCGGGACGGATACGACATGTGAGGCACTGATTGGATTTGAATTCCTCGCTGGAGGGCAATCTACAACAGTAGCTGATGCAATCTCTACGTATGAGATCAGAGGTAGAGTGAAGACAGGAACAACAGTACTATACGGAACGAGCGTAGTCGCATTGGATGCAAACGGAAATTTCAGCATGACGGTGACGCTTAGCCATGGCACAAACACATTTACATTTGTCGCTGTCAATGGTGCTTCGTGTACAGTTACGAAGACGCTTACGATCGTAAGAAATCAAAACTACGGAGGAGGTTGAGGTGGTGGATATCATCGTTATGGTGGTGGAAATAACTACTGTAGTGATGGCATCACTAGACATGGTGAAGAGTGTGACGATGGTAATATTACCAATGGCGATGGATGTAGTTCAAGATGTACATTGGAGGCTCCTAAGAAGGTAGGTACCAAGTTTACAGTAAGAAGAATTAGACAAGTGCCTCCACCTATAGCAAGAAGACCTTATGCTCCATTGGTTCTTCCTTATATGCTTCCAAGAACGGGTGCTGATGTAAGATTTGTAGCCTTGCCAGCAAGAGTTGCAGTAACGGCAAGTGCAATAGTTAGGTAAAAATTATAGTTATGTAAGATATCGTTGTACATAGTACTTTAGATAGTGTATTATATATGACAACACGTTGGGTGTGAACTACTGCATTGTTACTTCTTTATATGGTATGTTATGTGCTGTATGCGAAGACAGGTAGTGATGTGGTAGTTCGACTCATATGGCTATCAGTGGCATGACTTGTAGGATATATGCCGTGATACCGAATTACGAGTATATGGCTTGCCTCTGATGACCTTTCGTGGTATGAAGCAATAGCTACAAATATCCTTATTTCGCTCACTATTACGTCATTGGTGGTTGTCTATTTTTTGGTCTTGGATCTTTCATTGACGACGGGGAACCTTATTGGATTCATAGGAATATCTTTGCTAATGGGATGAGTGATGGAGTTGATCTTGCAACGAAGACATCCAAAAGTATAACAAGCGCAGGATTATGTGTAGATGTAGATGATAAAACCTGTGTTTCATACCAATATATCAATATCAGAAATGACGATATGACCCTTCTTTCAGGCATCAAAACATATTAGTGTAGCAAAATGTACGGTTTTGACGACGAAACTCGTTGTATTTTTGTTGATTTTTTGTTTCTTGTGATGAGTAGGGGAGAGATGAGTAGATAGTGTTTTTGCGTTGACTCCCAAGGAAGAAAAAGGCGTGAAAGTACTTAAAGCTCCGTCATTGGAGTATCTTTCTCCTGATTGGTTGCGTCCTGTGTCTTTGCTCGATGCCTCTGCTGATATAGCGGATTGGGTGTCTATTTTGCCGTATGCATGAGATAGAGCAGCTGATATGTATCTTGTTATTCCGACGCTGGGTATTGTGACACCAATTATTGGGATTCCTGTGGATTCTCCTGATTATACTGCTATGACGAATGGAAAAGAGATAGATATCAACTCATACTTAGTCAATGGTGTGATTCATTATGCACAGACAGCTCATCCAGGGGAGGAGTGAAATATGGTTGTTTTTGGTCATAGTAACTTCTACAAAAACAAACCTGGCAAGTATAAAACTATTTTTGCTGATCTTGCTGCGGTGGATGTGAGTGCTCATGATGAAATGTGGGTCTATCAGAAAGAGTCTCCAAGCGTATATCGTTTGTTCAAATATGCAGTTAGATACTCGTATGAAACCACCCCCGATGATGTAAATATTCTTCTTCCTTCTGAGGGAAAGGAACTGACGGTATTCGGTTGTACCAATGGCCTAGAGGGAAGATGGGTGGTACATGGTATGCTTCTTGAAGGTGATGCGCTTATGGTAGGACCGGAGATGAGGATAAGAACATGGGACGCTCAGCAACGTTTTCTTCAACTTGCATCTGAGCGTCAACAGATTGTGCGTGATGAGGTTATGGCATTGATTAGAGAAAAACAAGATATGTCTCTAGATGGATATACAGAAGAACAAAAAGCCTTGAGAAATGCATGACTATCCTATATACAGCATGCATTGGATACACCGACGGAAGTAGAGTAATAGAGTAATAACGTTGGAATGTGAATGGAGAGCGTGGATATTTATACCTGCTTTTGGATATGCTTCTTTTTGTCGATAAACCGCAGGGCTATACAAGTTTTGATATCATCAGGAAGCTTCAGAAACTCTATCCCAAAGAGTCAATTGGGCATGCAGGGACACTCGATCCTATGGCTACGTGACTGCTTATTGTCGCAATTGGTAAAGATACCAAAAAACTTACAGAGCTTGTCTGAATGGACAAGACATATGTGACGACGATCGATTTTTCACAGGATAGCGATACGTGGGATCTTGAGTACTGGAAGACGTATACGCAGTTTGAGTATACCAGGGAAGGACTGTCTGTAGATGGTAAGCTGAGATCAGCTCCTACCTATGAACAATTGCAGGATAAACTTACGTGTATTCTGGGGACACATCCTATTCCTCTAACGCCGTTTAGTGCCAAGAAAGTCGAGTGAAAAAAATTGTATGAGTATGCCAGAGAAGGCAATCCTATTTTTATGGATGTGCCGATGACACTTCATGCATTTGAGATTATAAGCTATGAATTTCCGCTAGTACATCTCCGTCTGGATGTTGGCTCTGGGACGTATATTAGATCTATCTGACATCGGCTTTGAGCAGAGTTTGGCTTGTGAGGTATTCTTACACAGCTGAGAAGAACTCGTGTTTGAACGTATATGGTGCCTTAGATAATTATACTTGTCGGAAGATCCCCGTCTGTAATTACGTAGTTATGGTGTCTGTAGTAGTTACGGTAGGGTGTCGATAGCCGTACTTCAGCTGTTTTTTTCTGTCGGAGATCCGCTTCGTGCAGGCATGATTTTGGTTTGCCAAAAATAATGCCAAGCTGCTTGTGGTGTAGATACATTGAGTGGCTGAGGCGGCAGTTGTTCTGGAGAAGTATGCTCTTTGGATACTTCTGGCAAACGATTTTTGAAATGGACGTTTTTTTCTGATGCGTAGAGGATGCCATTTTCGTGTCCGTAAAAATATCCTGCATAAGGTGATGCGAGATATGGCTTGTAGAAGTTGTCGAGATAGGTGTTTTTTTCTTTGATATTTGCAATGTTTTCTTTGACCTGTGTGATGGAATTATCGATGTTTTTGTTGTTCATATAGGCTTTGATACTGGAGATCATGAAAAAGAGAGTCAAAAAAAAGATTCCATATCTTCGGTAGACGCTTTTTCTTAGAAACTGGTGATACCTCATGACCTGTGGGATCGGTTAGTCTCGTAAAACATATTTGTCATCTTGGCCATCGTAGAGAGAGATGATTTTGAGAATGTCTCATTTTCTTACACCATGTTTTTCGAGCCGACTTAGATGTTTTTCTTTGGATAACGTAGTCCAATATCGTAGTTCTGCTTCGTAATTTCACCATGGCAAGACGAACGTAAGATAGCATATTTCGGGTTCGAACACCTCCCAAACATGGACATACTTTGCGTCGGATTCATCAATATATCCTTGATCTATGAGCTTTGGTAGGTCTTGTTCGGTGATGTCTCTGACATATGGCTTCTGTGGTGGTGTAATAGTGATTTGTAGTACTTCTTGTTCAAAGACATAAGCATACGTGTTCATGAGCGTGATGCAGGTGGTGAGGAATGGATCGAGAGTCTCGCGATGAAATGATGACAGCGAAAGAATAGTAGAGGAGATGTCTTTGGGAGATATTTTGGATCAAAAGGTCTTTTTGAGATAGGCGGAGAAATTTTTTGCAGTCGTATCTTGGTAGATGTTCAGTAGTTCTTGGTCATCGAGCTCGTCAGTTTTGGTTATGATGATCAAAATGGCTTTTTTGAGGAGGATTTCTCAGTGGTTATTGGTGACGGTGTATCGGAGATGTTGGTCTGCAAATGATATCTCCTGAGTAATCTCTTGATCTTGGTATCTTGTGGAGATATAGGCGCGGAGTTCGTTGCAGAGCATAGCGAGTTCTTCGATGCCAGCTTCGTCTCTTGAGCAATCGAGCAAAAATGCAAAGACACGCGCCTTGAGAATATGTCTCAAAAATGCATTTCATAAGCCTTTTCATTGGTGTGCTCACTCTATGAGACCAGGAATATCCACGATGGTGAAGCTTTTTCCTCTGTGATTGACGACACCGATGTTGGGGACTAGGGTGGTGAAAGGATAGTCTCATGTTTTTGCTTTGACGGAAGAAACCGCATTGATGAGTGTGGATTTTCCGACGCTAGGAGCTCCAATAAGCGCTACGTCTCCTAGCAGCAGGAGTTCCAGGGTGATGTTTTTCTTGTGTCCTGGTTCTCCGGCAAGGGCAATCTGTGGATATTGATTTTTTGGGTTTTTGAAGTGCATATTGCCGATACCACCTTTTCCTCCTTTGGCGACCGTATATGTCTGTCCATCGGTTTGGAGATACGCCAAAATATGTCAGGTATCGGTTTCCTTGATTACTGTCCCGGTAGGGACGAGGAGCATGAGATCGTCTGCGCGTTTTCCATATTTATCGTGAGATTGACCTGGTTCTCAGCTTTTTGCAGCATATGTTTTGGTGAATCTGTAGGGCATGAGCGTATATTCGTTTTCTGATGCAACAAAAATGACAGATCAGCCCCTCCCGCCGTCTCCTCATGCTGGTCCACCAAATGCTTCGTATTTTTCACGTCTTCCAGCTATTACACCATCTCCTCACTTGCCGGATTGGATAACGATTTGTACGGTATCGTAAAATTTCATCACAAAAATGATAGTAAAGTGTGGGTTTTTTTGTTTATTTCGGTACTAGTGTACCAATATCATGTTTTATTACAACCTGCAAACCATGCGTTGTACGCTTATTGTGATCTCTGATAGTGACAAACATTTTGCGTCAGCATGCGCTGAGTACGAAAAGAGGCTATGAAATGCACTTAATCTTGTTGTATTGGCTCCAGTACGCCAATGAACACATGAGCAAATTATCAAAAAAGAGACATTGTGTATTATAGCTGCTCTTGAGAAAATGAGTCAAGACAAGCGTGGTCCAGTGGTACTGCTTTCTAAGGAGGGTAAAGAGATGACAACGGAGCAATTCTGCTGATTTTTTGAGCAAAATACTTGGTGTACGTGCATTATTGGCGGTCCTTATGGGCTGGATGAAGAACTGCTTGCTCCGCATGTAGCTATGCGTCTGTCGTTTGGCAAGCAAACAATGCCGCATGGATTGGCCAAACTCGTGTTTTTGGAACAGTTGTATAGGGTTTCTATGATTCAACAAGGGAGAACCTACCACTACTAGCAGCTGCTTTATACCTGCGAGAACACCCCATCTGTAAGGGCGTGGATATTTACATTTTCTACTTGCGAGAACATCGCTCCGATGGAGGGATCAGAACTAGTGAATATTTCTATTCAGAAAATTGTGTTTTTTGGGAGTTCCAAGTATGATTGGGTAGTGTTTTTTATCCCTTTTTTTGTACGCAATGGTTTTTGATGGTCTACAAAATACCTTCTCCAAACTAGCTTCATTTGGCAAAGATGTCAAAAAGACGGTTGAGGACTCTGTGAGTTCTCCTGTGCAGAAAGTACAGACAACAATTGTGAGACATCTTCCCTTATTGCCTAAATCAACGCTTTTTGAGGATATTATAGATCGTATCAAAAGAGATGAATATGTGCGTATGCTAGATACTGTGTATCAGTCTTTCCAAAAAGCTCTCAAAAAAGAGGGATTTCCAGAGGAAGACTATCGTGCTTGGAGGCAGCTTGGCAAGGAAATTATGGCTACACTTGCGCTCAATAAGACGACAACGGGTCGTTTTAAGATCATTCGTACGATATTTGATCAGATAGATGATCTTATAGATCGTAACAAATTTCCTGGATCTGTACGTGATGGCGAGGTGGTGATGCATCAGAGTCGTGGATTAAAACCCAAAGAAAAAGAACTTTATAAGGCTCATCTCAAGTGATTACGTACTGATGAGGAACATATTCAAGAAGATCTTCAAAAGTATATTTTGCCACAAGCGTATACGCCGGTTCCATGAGCGTATAATTTGCATGATGAGGTAAAAGGGCTGAAAGACGAGATTGTTCATGGAATGGATGCCTTGGTTAATGATCTCATCAAGCGTATTAGCGATCAGAGAGCTATAGAGAAGCTTTTGTATGGTCTTAAGAGGGATTATGCAGCATATCAGACTGCAAAAAATAAATGAGATAAGGCTCAGGAGAAAGTACTGGCACAGCAGTGTGAGGATATTCTTCGCAAAGAGCTGCAACCATATACGACGCATATAGAGGCTAGCAAAAAGGAAGAAGCAAAACTTCATGCCTCATTTGCTACTACGTATGAGGCATTTCAGACGCACTTCACGACACGATGGCATGAGCTTTTGAAGTGGTATGAAGTGCGTCTGCAGCAGAACCGCGTCGATATTGAGGCGGCACGCCAGCAAGGCGCTGCTGATAAGAAAGCTAAAAACGCCATTTCGCAGCGCTTAGATGCGTGCCTTACCAAGTGGCAAGCGGTTGTGCACACCAAAGATACCAAAACATACTCCACGATGAGAACTCTTTTTGCGGAACAGACGCAAGAATACGAAGATCTTGCTGAAGCAGAATATGCGTATGTTACGTGATTTTATAGAACGTGGTATGGGTATGAAGCGGCTGCAACGTATGCGCATACCATGATTTCTCATCGCAATAGTTATACGATGGAGTGGATGATTCAGCTCAAGGCAATTCAGATGTATACCAAGCTTTATTTACGTCTCAAACAAAGATATATTACTGTAGTCAAAGATATTTTGAATATTTTGCTTGATGTTCGTAATGCTCCTTGGAAAGAGGTTAAAATGCTTGAAACCATGTATCAGAAGGAACTTGATGAGGTCGGTGTTTTTGTACAAACCAAGGAAAAGGAAATAATCAAAAATGAGGAGAAGATAGAGGAAATGAAAAAAGAGTTTGGTGAAATCGATGGTGCGGATATGATTACGAGTGGTCAGCATGACCTTTTACAACGTATGTACTGGCTTGAGGCAATTAGTCGTCATACGGATTATTTGCAATATGTGCAAAAAGTAGTGGGTCGTGCGCAGGAAATTTATGGTTTGACGATAGCATTTCTCAAAGAAATGTTACAATCCAAAGGGATTATTGCTGATGATAAGCGTGCATCTCTTTCAATCCATAAAACGCTAGATCTTACGAAAGAACTTAAGCAGTTAGAGCAAGAAATAGAAGAGTATGAGGCGTTTTTGGACCATATTAAGCATGAACAACAAAGATGTGTGGATATCAACGATAATGTCGCTGACATTCTCAATGAGTATGCAGAAAAACAGAGAAAATACACAAGAGAACAGCATGAACTTGAAGCATCTTTGCAAAAACAAGCAGAAAGATCCCTAAAATATACTTTATTTGTCTTGCCTCAGCTTATTCAGGGGAAGCAGCGTTTGCTGCCAGAAGGAGGAGAGTAGCAAGTAGGAAGGGTTTGTTGATATGTACGAAGAGCACGTTGCAAAACGTGCTTTTTTTGATAGAAAATTTTGAAGGTATTTTTGGGAGCATGCTTGTGTCCAAGGGCGTGAATATTGTTTTAGATGGCAGAATATGATGCATGATAGGTGGAGTGGAGATAGACTCATTGGCAGGAAGATAGCTATATTGTGATATGCAAGAGAGGGAAAGTCTTCTCTACAGTGGCTGCTTAGGAGAGGAGTAGAAGCATCCGCGATTACTGTGTTGGACAAAAAAGAACTTGCCGAAGATCTACTGCGTGAACTTGAAGTGCTTGGTGTACAGGTGATTACTGGTGCATCATATCTTCAGGAACTTGAGATGTATGATGTGATCTTTAGGGCTCCTGGTATTACAACACATCTTATCGAAACCGAAATATGACCTCTCTCTCAGAAGGTGAAGACCGCCTTTACATCGCAGACACAGGTATTTTTTGATCTGTTTGGCGGGGTAGTGATTGGTGTGACGGGTACTAAGGGAAAGTCTACAACATCGTCGTTTATCTATGAGATGCTCAAGAACGCTGACAAAAATGTCGTACTGGCGGGGAATGTGGGGAAGCCTGTACTTGATCAGATAGATTTTGCTATGCCGCCGGAGATTGTAGTGTATGAACTTTCGAGTTTTATGGTGGAGTCTTTGGATGATTTTGTATGTGATGTTGGGATTTTGACAACACTTATTCCCGTACATATCAAGGAACATGGAGACTATGAGAGGTATGTTGCTGCCAAAATAAAGCTATTGCAACATAGTAGGCACGCCTTTGTGGGAACTCAAGCACGTGAGGAGCTTGAGCGTTTGTGAAGATGGTGAGAAATGAAGGCAGGACTGATGGCATGAACTATTGTAGAGGAGTATGGGAAGTCGGGGACGTATGTGTTTGTGGATGGATATTTCAAGAAAAATAATACACAGAACAATGCACAAAATCTCTGTAGTGATGAAGGGATGCAGCTTTTGGGTGTGCATAATAGATATAATCTGTGTGCGGCTGTGGGTGTATGTGATTGTCTAAAAATTCCTATCTCGACATTTGAAGAAACTTTACGTAGCTTCAAAGGACTCGAGCATAGGCTTGAGTTTGTGGGTGTATATGCCTGAATTAAACGATATAATGACGCGATAGCTACCTCTCCACTTGCGACACAGGCTGCGATGGAGGCATTTGGTGAAGAACTTGATACGATTTTTTTGGGCGGGATAGAGTGAACCTATGATTTTACGGATGTGGTTGCGTTGATTGACCGCTATCATGTACGTAATGTGGTACTATTCCCTGATACATGAGACAGAATTAAATTGCTTTTGCAGACACAACAGATGTCGGGCAATAATACTCAAAAGTATAATTTTTTTGAAACAAGATCTATGGCAGATGCTGTATACTGGGCTGCTCGTGTTACGATGCCAGGTAAAGTCGCACTGTTGTCGTGTGGATCACCGAGTTTTAGTGTGTGGTCATGATTTGAGGAAAAAGGGAGGCTGTTTAAGGAAGCCGTTATGTCGCTTTGCTAAGATCTAGTGTCCCAACTGTATAGTGACTGAAGTAGTGTATAATTGTATTGTACGGTATCGTAAAAGGGTTTTCGGGGTGATTTGGATCAATGAGGCGAGTTCATCACACTCTTGCTGATTCAAAAAGATACTCATGATGATTATGAAGTTGTACTTCATTTCATGCTATGTCTGTGACAACAGGATCTGTGATGTCGTCGATTGTATAAAAGCTAACGTAATTGTTTGTTTTACTTTCTATTTTCAAAAAAATACTCGGGTCTTCACCGTCGGCTTGGAGTTTTTCTAGTACGTTGAAAGGATGCTCTTCTAATGACACAAGCTCTCCAAAGAGGTCTTTTAAGGCTTTCCCTCAGTCTCATCAATCGAGAATCTCCTTGTAGGATCACGTATATCATTGTCCTTTGCGAATTTCTGCATACAGGTATTCTAGGGCTTTGAATCACAGGGGACCTTGGAGTCATGTTTGTTCTTGTACGTCTTCCAGGTCAAACGAATATGTTTTTGTAGGAGTACGAGATCATAGTGGTACATTGAATGTGATTATTTTTTTGTCATTATCGATGGCTACAGATCTAGAAATAAGCGGTTCTCGACAAATATGACTTCCTACAAAATTGAGGGCCGATATGAGATAGCAGTCTCAGATAGGTCATTGGTCTATTTTTTCTTTTGAGAGATCGAATTTATCTAGATAATCATGTCTAGAGAGTTTTCTCTCTTGGAGTGTGGCGTATAATTGCTCGGTTTGTATAGCTTCTTTTGATCGTATATCACTTGGCATACCGTATTCGTTTTCTTCTGTTATGCTTTCAAAATACCCTCCTTCTGAGAGCTTGAGGATATGAAAATCATATAGGTCATGAAATGTCTCTGGAGTTCATAGTTTGTTGAATAGTACTGTGATATCATAGCGTCCTTCTTGTGTGGGCTTTTTACTTATGATTTCTCATACTCTCATAGGTATCGCATCGTCGATATAGAAGAGCTGTCTTTGTGATTTTTCTGAGATAACAGCCTCTGGAAGCTCGTTGAGTGTAAAATGCTGATTGACTTGGGGATTTCTGAGCCATTCTTGTATATTATTATATGAGGTTTGGTATATTTCGCGTTTCTTTTGTAGAATAGCTTTTATCTTTGTTAGTCTCACGTTCCCTTCTGGAATGTAGTCTGGAGATGCTAGATTGAGATCTATTTCCTCTATTGCGCCTCAATGCCGTATAGTTGGCTAGTAATCTCTGTAGCCCGTGTATGTAGTAGCTCGGAATGCATGTTGTTGATAATTATCTCTGTGTTGATTCATTCTTGAGCCATTTTTGCTTGATATTCGGTCTGTAGTAGATCTAAGTTACGTAGGTATGCTCCTTGTTTTTCTTTGGGTAATGAAGAAAACCACTCATCAAAAGCTGCTTCTTCCTCGGCAGTTCATATAGTGTAATATGTTCATTTTTTGGTGAAGACATTTTTTCTGTTTAGAAGTCTGTTCACGATTTTGGTGTGTTCTTCGAGAGGTTCTCATGGTTGTGTGTCTTGTGGATCGAATTGCGGGGTCTCGAGAGATCAAGACATGCTTCTTTTGAAGTTTTAAAGTCAGATATCTAGATTATACTATTTATCGGCTCTAAAAGTAAAAAAGCTAATGATGGACGTATTTCGCATTTCTTTTTGTTTTTTGAGAGAATTTTGGTAGTATCTCGGTCATGTTGAGATGTTTTTGGTATATAATCACTGTATAGTATGAAATTCTCGTATAGTATGATTGCGCCGCTTGTGCGTGTAAATAAGCCAGTAGAGGAGATTGCTGATGATCTAACCAACAAGGTCTGTGAGGTAGAAGAGGTGATAGTGAGGAGTATTCCGGATGATGTTGTGATCGGGAAGGTCCTGGAGGTGTGGAAGCATCCTGAGGCTGATAAACTGATGGTAACCAAGATTGATTGCGGTTCTCGTGGTGTATTTCAAATCTGTACGTGAGGTGAAAATGTTCAGGCACATACATATGTTCCTGTTGCACTACCGGGATGCTATTTGCCGGTTCTTGACCTTAAGATCGAACCACGTGTCATGAGAGGCTTGGAGTCCAATGGCATGATTTGCAGTAAATCTGAAGTTGGTATTGCAGAAGATCAGGAGCATCACTGGATTTGGACGCTGCAATATGCGGAAGGATTTACTGATGTAGAGAAAAAATCTCCAGGAGATATGCATGATATTACCGATGCTGACTGTGGTATTGCACTCAAGGTCAAGTATCCCTGGATGGAAAACCGAGTACTAGATGTGGATAATAAGACATTGACTCATAGACCAGATTTGTTTGGTCATTTTGGCTTGGCAAATGAGATATATACGCTTTATGGGGCTGATATGTCTGCTGATAGTTTTGGTGGGCTAATGAGTGCGAGGGAACAATTGATCCAATGAACTGAAACAGGCAACAGTAAATCGTCTGTGGATGTGCGTCTAGAGACAGCAGGGGTGAATGTGTATCATCTTGTGGAAATAAAGGATATTGTATTAGCACCCTCAGATATGGAGAGAAGAGTTATGCTGATGGATGTGTGAACATCACCTAGAATGAATCGAGTAGATCTTTCGAATTTATTTATGTATCAGACAGGTCAACCTATACATTGTTTTGATGCCGCAAAAATATCGGGGAGTATTGTTGTAAGAAATGCCAAAGATGGGGAGCATTTTGTGGATCTTTTTGGGAAAGAACATGATCTGACTTCACAGGATATGGTGATTGCGGATGATCACAAAGTCTTGGCGCTTGCGTGAATCATAGGTGGCCTGGAGAGCGGTGTGTCAGATACCACAAAAGACGTACTCGTGGAAATAGCGCATTTTGACCCTGTACAGGTGAGGAGGACAGGTATGAGGCTGGGACTTAGGACAGAGGCAGAACTTAGATACGAAAAACATCTCAATCCTGCGTATACGCTTGGTGTGTTGCAGGTGTTTTTGACGTATCTCAAGCATGCGACATGGCTTGGTAGACATGTTGTCTCGGGAGTAACTACGGTTGTGCGTGATATGGAGGCGATACGTGAGTTGTCAGCAAAACATGTGGATGTTTCACCACAGATGCTCAGTATGCTTATGCGAGGTGATGAAACGATAATGGATAAGCGTGATGCGCAGGGTGTTTTGGAGAGATTGTGATGTGTTGTGGAAGCGCGTGTTGGCGATATTGCGTCGGGTGCGAAGGGTACATGAGATGAAATACGGCATATACAGGTGCCGGTGTGGAGATCTCCTGCAGAGTTTCGCTATGGAGAGGAGGTAGTAGAGGAGGTTGCGAGAATACAGTGATATGACATGATTGTACCTCGTGCGTATACCGTAGAGCCGATGTTTGTTCCATATGAGCGAGAGATCGTTCGGCAGAGGCGTTTGGAACAGTATATGAGTGGTGTGGTGCATGCCGATCAGGTAGAGACATATCCATGGCATGAACAGCAGTATCTTGATGTCCTTGGTGTCTCTACGGAGTCGTTGTTTGAACTTGAGAATCCGACGGCACCAGAAGCTCGTTTTATGAGAGACACCATGGTGTGGCATCTTGTTGAGATGATCAGAAGAAATGCTACCGCATTTGATTCTTGTCGTGTGTTCGATCTAGGTAAAACTCGAAAGATAGGGAGATCAACAGTTGAACATAAGATGGTTGCTTTCGCTTTGTGGATGAAGACGCCTGGTGACTGGACAACAGATCTTTGGCTGGAGGGGAGGGGCGTCGTATGAGGACTCCTTGAACAGCTCGTATGAAGTAAGTCATATGATATCCAACTTACTCTGGAGTCATATTATCATCCTCGTCAGCAAGGAAGTATTCTACTCAACTGAACAGTTGTTTGACATCTTGCTACCGTACATCCTTATGTACTTGATGAACTCAAGATGCCCTCAGAGAGCAAGCTTGTAGTCGGTGAAATTGATCTGACGGTAGTGCATGAATTTCTGGCGTCCGCATCTGTAGCTCAGTGATGAACATGAGGTCAGCCATGAGGGCAATCTACGAGTGATGCTACATATGAGACGTTGCAAGATCAAATTGTACTCAAAGACGTGAGTTTTGCATTGTCTGGAGATAGTGCATATGGGACAGTGGTTGATGCTGTGCGTAGTGTAGAGGGTGTATATGATGTTGAACTTTTGGATTTGTATAAGGGTGATCGCTTGGTTGCTGGTACCAAAAGTATTTCATTGCGTCTCAAGATACGTTGAATATGAGAAGGTGAGATCACGCCAGAATACACAAATAGTGTCTTGTCTGCTGCTATTGCAGCTGCAGAGAAAACATGAGCTTCACTCAGAAAGTAATATATATGAAAGATGAATTGGCATATGTACTAAGGGAGTCTACGGTACCAGAGGGTGCGGATATGGTCATCTGTGACCAGTTTTTTGGTGAAGATGCTGAGATAAGAAAATTGATTGTAGGCAAGGGAGCTCGTTTGCGTTATGTGGGCGTGTGTATGTGAAATGCGAATATACACATAGATATCCAAAGTATCTCTCCTGAGAGTGATGTCGTCTGTCATGTGCTGGTCGTTGCAGAGGGGTGATGATCTCCGATTGTGAAGGTGCGTGGTCTTCTTGAGGCATCGCATACACATATAGAGGTGCATATGGTTTCGTTTTTGTTGACGTGAGGAAAAAGCGCCATGGATGGCAGTATTGTGATTTCTCCAGATATTGTAAAAGCGTCAGGACACCTGCTAGAAGAAAATATTATCCTCGGTGAACGTGTGCAGATTAGTACGTTACCAATGCTTGATGTCAGATCAAATGATGTCTCTGCGTCACATGGTGCCAGAATCGAAAAACTCGATGTCAAAAAATTATTCTATCTTGAGTCCAAATGAATTTCTCCTAAAGACGCCAAGAGGCTTATGGTAGAGGGATATGTAGATGACTTGCTGAGTATACTAGATGAAGATGAACAGAGACAGCGTGTAAAAGACATGGTGATGTGACGTGTGTTGGCTATCTAGATACCTAGATACCTAGATACTTAAGTATATGCATGTTAGTCAACGCTTCCGTTAGTTTATCCCTGTGGGAAGCCCCCGTCTGTAAAGTGTGGTGAATATCTATATGTTTTCTGATAACGATAAATCCCGTCTGAGGGCAGACGGGATTTAAAGGGTTTCTTGCGGGAATTGACGGGATTGAGCGAAATCATTTTGATTTTACGTATGCCTCGACGTCTAAGACTTCCAACCTCACGTCTGTGTTTTGACATCGGAATTTGAAGGTTTGATATCGTATCAATTCCCCTTCAGTTTCTATTCTCTGTAGAATGTCTTGCTTTGAGAGTAATTGGAGTTTTTCTGTGCAGGCACCCGTAATGAAAACGCTGGCATTCGTGCTGTAAATAAGCTCGCTCCATTGGTCTGGATTGAGGTGTTCAATTTCGCCCGGAATTACTGTTATAGGAATCATTTCTTCCGTCGTACCTTTGTTTTTTTTGCTACATGCGAAGATTAGGGCTGTCGCAAATAGTACTAATGTGACTATACTAATGTTTTTCATAAAGCAGTGACTTTTGTTGATATTTAATTATATTATTACTGATATCTTTTTATGTATAAATGTCAATGTATTTATGACGAGTGATCAGAGTGTATGAGCTATATGATTTCCTCAGAGAATCGATCTCTATCTCGTTGCCACCTACGGATATTCGAGGAATTTTTTTCATCATCTGATAGAGAGGGGAGCGGTATTGGTAAATGGGAAACCGACCAAAAAATCATATCAGCTTAAACATCCTGATACAGTAGAGATTTTGAGTATGGAAAGATTTTTGGATGGGGGTATTCTTGCTGAAGCTCCTGCAGTGGAGCTAGATGTCAGATTAGAAAAGGATGATTATCTAGTCTTGTACAAGCCAAAAGGCATGCTTTCTCATCCTAATAGTGTCTGGGAGGTAGGAGAGCCAAGTGTGGTAGGCGCCCTATATCACCGTTACAAAGATTTGCCGTCTCAGGCAAATTTTGTGAGAGCAGGGCTATTACATAGATTGGATAAATGAACGGATGGCTTTATGATTATTGCCAAGACCGAGACATGACTTGCATACTTCAAAGAGCTTTTTCAACAAAAATCTCAAGCACCGAGTGTCGAGGCTAAAGAAAAAATTCCGCTCAAAAAATATTATAGGGCTACCTGCGAGATGACTGATCAGGGCAGGGTGTTTCTAGGTTGTATTACGGAGTTTCCATATCTTATCCAAGAGCTTGTGATTCCTAAAACCCCCCATCCTGGTGAACATAAGATGGGTATTACAAAAATTCTTGCTGTCTCCAATGTCCCTGATATAGCCGAGAATCTACTGCGCGATGCACATGGACGTGTATCGTTGGAACTCGAAATCTTGACAGGGAGAACGCATCAGATTAGATATCATCTGGCATCCAAGGGACTACCTGTGGTAGGAGATTACCTGTATGGAGAGGATACAGGGGAAGAACTCCAGTTGACAGCATGGAAACTGGAGTTTATTGATATGGAAGGGGAAAAGGTATGTGTGTCAGATTAATGTCTATTTTTGAGCATATTATTCTTCCCATTCTGTAGAAATTCGGGATTCCCTTGTAAGTATGTTGAAAAAATAGTCTCGTCTGTTACGGGATCCCCCTTTACAGGACATTTTTCTAGAAAATTGGGGTCTGTCGCGAGGATAGCAGTTTTGTAAGCAAGAAATACTCTTTTGTATTGTTCTGGTTCCAGTACACCTCATGAATTTAGCCGACTTTCGAAGCCTATAGGATCTCATAAGCCTCCGAAAATAGTTCCGCTTAATCTAAATAAAAAATAGAACTCTCATGCATGTGGTGTAGTGAGAGACGGATATTCTGAATCTAATTCATTACCTCCATCTTTGCTTGTGGCATGATAGAGTTCTTGATTGATTATCGCTTGTGTAAATAGCGTAAGGGGAATGATTCTGTTTTGTAGTCACGCTTCTAAGAGAATATTAGTAGTCCTCTCATAAGCGGCTGTGAGTTGCGTGACGTTCATCGAAATCAAAAACGGTCATGATTCTCATAGAGATCAGCTTTTGGGGTCATTGATAAATATTACTGTGACGATTCATTTTCCTGAGTCATATCTGAATGACTGTGATGATCCTTGTTGGGTTGCAAGTCATATAGCTAGCATATTTCCCATGTCTAGTAGCGGTGGTTCTCCATCTCATCCCTCAGGGCTTTGGATGGGAGTAGGCGATGTCGGAGTGTTTTCTATCGCTGTTGCAAGATCCCTTGCTGTTTCTCACTTCTTTTTGTTGAGATTTGGTGCTTGATCACAGGCAGCAGCTACCGTTGCTATTACTAATCCAACTATGATAGGTCGTTTATTCATAAATATTTAGAATGACATGTAAATATGATCGCAATATACATATTATTATGTATATGTCAATACCTACATGCTCTCTATATTACTCTATAGGATGTGGTACATCTATGGTTGTTTTGTAACAATTCTACTATCTTCGTATATTTGGATTAATTTTTTGACCGAACATAGTTGGATGATTTGTGTAATTTCTTGTCGTGGGATATCTTCTATCTTCTTGAATCTGATGCAGCCTTTTCACATATTTGGTTTTTTTGATAGTCTTTTGAATCATTGGTGTAGAAGGTCTGTGTATGTTTCGCATCATCCTGCATATATAGGGGTGAGGTGGAGTGAATAGTTACTTTTCTGTCTGGCAATAGCTGCGAACATGAGTGGTTGTTTATTGTATGTCGTAGGATAGGTTGTAAGCGGGATTTCTCGACAAATCATACTTCGTCTGTATGACATTTCGTATCAAGGGTCACGATGCTTATTGATAAGGGTTATTATCTGATTGAGTACGTGTTGATCTTCAGCGGGTAGTCATTGAAGATATGTCTCGATAGTTGTGGCTCAGGCAACTTTCATATGAAGAAGGTAGTATCTAAAGTGTTGAAGTGTGACGTGTGCGGGGATTTGTAGTATTGCGTAGGTGTTTGTAGATACGAAATACCCATACGTATGAGAGTAACCGCAAAATTGTTGCTCTCAAGGTCCGTTGTATTGCGGCGTTGGCGAAGAAGTCTTCAGGGTAACTCTCGATCAGAAAGCTTGTGCCTGGAAATTGTCGATTATCTACAAAAAAGAGATAATGAAACTGTTCAAATATTCGGTCGAAACTGAGTAGAGCTATAACCATGCATCATCATACGACTACACCAAAGAGCGATATACCTCGTGTAATACTTGTCTTCCAGAAGTCGGGGTACGCTCAGAGATATCTCATGATGAACACTATGGCTCCTAATGCAATGAGGGCTCAGACAGTAGCGAAGACTGTTTTGTGTATGAGTTGTTTGACGTCGTAGAGGTGTCTGATCTCATCTTGCGTGTAGACCTTTCTGTCGATATATGTATCGGTATTTGTTCGATATCTCATGAGATGTTTGGCTTCTGTGAGGGCTGTCGGTTGTCTTTCATATGATCAGAGTTTAGCAAATTGTTGATCAAAAAAACGTGTATCAAAAATTATACTGAGTAAAGATATGGTGATGATGACTGTGCTCAATGCTAGAGCAGTGATGAGTGATCGTAGGTGTTTCATAGGTGATTTTGTATAGGTTTGTCCGTAAAAAGCAAAGAACAGTATCTGTTGTCTACGTTTTGCATATGAGTACACTCAACGTGTGATGTGTGGAGAGTATATTTTGGGTTGTATATTTTAGATTGTATATGTAGGTAGGATGAGAAAAGGGCTTTGGTATATTAGTGGTCTTACTCGTCTATGTATGAGTATACTTGTGATAGTGTGAGCGTGAGATCGGACTTCGTCTGCCTTTGTGCATGCCGCTAGTTGATTTACGGATGTTGTGTGACATCGTTATGTGGAGAGTATTGAGTTTTTGCGTAGTCGTAATGTTGTAAAAGGGTATCCTGATAGGACATTTGGCCCTGATCGTTCGATCAATCGCTGAGAACTTATGAAGATTATTTTGGAGTCTAGTATGGGTTGATCCGGCAATGCTATGGGTTGAACAGGGGGTGTTGCGATATCAGCGAGTGGTTCTCTGGTAAGCTCGTTATTGATCTGAACGTGAAGTAATTGTTTTACCGATGTAAAGGAGGAGTGGTTTGCTCCGTATGTTTGTTATGGTAAGAAACATAGTATTGTGAGATGATATTCAGATGGAACATTCAAACCATATCAGTCTGTGACCATAGCAGAATGACTAAAAATCACTTTAGAAAGTTTTGGATTTGATATCCAAGAGGGGAGTGGGCGTCAGCGATATTCTCCATATATTGAGTTTGTACATAACAATAACATATTCTCCAAATACGGTCTGAGACCTGATAGTCCGATGACTCGTGGACAGATGGCGTATTTAGCGCATCAACTTATTTTGGAGAAAGAAGGAAAGCGTGTGTTTACGGGTAAACGTATGGTGAGTTCATTGGGATGCGGTATGGATGCACCGTCTTCTGTTCCTAGTTCGTCAGTTGTCAACGGTCAGATACGCCATTACATCACAGCGGTATGACGTAACTACGACAAAAATACTCCTACTAAGCTTATCTTTGCGTTTCATGGACGTACCAATCCCAATACGATGGTTCGTAGTTACTATGGTATAGAAAAGGCTTCACAGGGAAATGCAATCGTGGTCTATCCAAGTGGACTTCCTGAGGAGGGACCTTCTCGTAATTGGAGTAATCCAGGTGATAAGTCTGATCAGTTGAGGGATTTTGCGTTGTTTGACCAATTGCTCAAAGAGTTTAGCAGTGCGTACTGCATCAATACTGATCAGGTGTTTGTTGTTGGTCACTCCTTGGGAGCATGGTTTACCAATAGCCTGTCATGTGCGCGTGGAGACGTAATTCGTGCCATAGGAAGTGTAGGTGGATGAACGACTATAAATACGTGTAGTGGTCCTGTTGCTGCAATGATTATGCATCATCCTAATGATAATCTTTCATCATTTAGATCATGAGTGAGTGCGCTAGAACAGCTACTTGCTCAGAATTCTTGTGGGCGCACCACCGTGCCAGTGTGACCTGAAGGAGGTAATTGTGTGGCATATACGGACTGTCAGGAGGGGGCTCCCGTGATCTGGTGTCCACATAGTGATTCGATAGAATGACGTGATGGTGCATATTATCCTCATACATGGCCTGACTTTGCAGGGCAAGAAATTTGGAAATTTTTTGATGCACAAAAATAAAACACCTCTGAGCAGGGTGCTATTTCTTGGATGACCACAGAAACCGATTTCGCAGAGTTGTTTGATCTGTAGGCGTAGCAGGTGTATAGATGCTTCCATTGTGGTCGAAGGTGACGCCACGCTTATCTTTGAGAACTTTTATCATATCATTCACGGTCTTACCACGGGCTTGTAGCTGTTTACCATACACAGCTGATATCATACTAAAGGTTGTTTCATAGGAAGATTTTTTCAATGTTACTCATGCTACGTCCACTGTCTCAATCACGTGCGTTGCGTGCGTTTCGGGAATATGTTCTTTACTTCATGCTCTCACAGCTCATTCACCAGTGGCTCATGCAGCTTTTTTCGCAGCAGACGCAGTTGAAGTAGCCGTCCATTCAATTGCTTTTCCTGATGCCACGCCCTTTTTCAATGCATCTACATGTATCATATAATTCAAGCCTACACAGGCTTGGTATGGCGTCAATCCGCTAATTGTATCTTTAGTTGATATATCTCTATTGAGACCGTACTGTGTGTAGGGATCATTGAAAAACTGTGAAAACTGCTCTGAGGCGCCTACAGCAGGATCAATCTTCGTCTGACTAAAAATATACTGTTTGATATGAGTAAAAGTTACTTGTTTGTATGATCATTTCAGATAATCAAGTATACTTTTGAGCCTTCATCTTCACTTATTGTAGGTGAAATAGCACAATTGTAATTTTTGCGTAGGAGTCAAAGAAATCGTACTGCCATATTCATCTATAATCGCTAATGTCTGCTGTTTATTGTAAAGGAAATAAGTTACTCCTTTCATAGCAAGCTCAATGTGGCTGCTTTTTCACTGTTTGTTCTCATATGTAATGCCATGGCTCGTAAGTACAGAATCTGCCTTGGTAGTAGGATTTTCAAGACCTCATCCAGAGCCTGCCGGCACTAATTGAAAGTATCATTCTTCGTCACCATTTCCTTGCCTGGGATGCATGCTTGTTTCTTGCAACATGATCGAAATGAGTTCAACAACATCAATACTTTTGCCATATGTATCATAAAATGACTTATTTGCGGCTAATCTATTGAGCGCTGCCTCCAAAACATCCAATGCTGTTGCTACATTATTTTTACTTTCTTGTAGGTGTGTCTGCACTTTCTCACGGATGCTCGTCGCCGTTTCTTCTGGGTATTTCTTGGTATATGCGTCGGTCAGTTGTTTCTCTGTACCAAATAACTTTATAATAAATGAGTTATTTTTGTATATCTCTAAGTCGTATTTTGGTGATTGTAGCTCTATTTGTTGTCTGAGAAGGGCTATTTTTGTCTTACTCTCAAAAGACTCTTTGTTATGTAGGGCATTACCACTTCATTCTTCCTCATAGTTCTTTCATTCATTGCTTCACATTTTTTGTTGGATATTCTAAAAATACAAAAAAAGATATACCTAAGTATACCTTCACAATATCCGTTATGCAACTTATATCCTATTTTAATGCTACACTAATCACGTTTCAGGAATATGGAGCCACTATCTGGTTTTACTGATGGTCTCGGTAGTTGGTGTGTCAGATCTCATGATTTTCCACGTACCCAGTAAGTCATTAGTCTGAAAATTTTAGCCGCAGTATATAATCCCTTTCTTAGCCATGTATAACGGACCATTCTCCAGTATCGAGGCGTAGCAGATCTCATTTTAAGCTCTACGTACTCCTCCAGCACCTTGAGTGCTTCATCTCACTGATATATCTCTCATTGCAGATACAGGATCATACCAACATTAAGATCATATCAGGAAGATACCAAGTCTTTTGCGATATGGGGTGCTTCCTGCATAGGTGTCAAAACGATCTCCAAATGCTCACGCACTTTCAAATATCGCGCAAAACGCTTACAAATAGGGCAGTCTCCATCATATAATAGGACTGCCCTTTCTTTAGATATCTTGGTATCAGACATAGACAATTACGTACAAAATGAGTTACTGCGTCAACTGGCATGTTGAAAGTGTAGCAAGCTGTTCAAGCGGTTGATTACCAGGATATTGCTTTCCCTGACCATCTACCCATGTAGGATATCCTTGAATCCCAGCATTTGTACAGAGATCTTTCTGCACATCACAATCAATGTAGTCTACCTTTGCAAACGCATCGCCAAACTTGCTTTTTTGGTCCTTGCAGTGAGAACATCGTGCTGTTCCAAACATTTTCCATCATTTCCCCTTGAGGCACTCAGCAAACGTTCCAAGATCTGATGCTGACGCTGTTGTGTTGGTTCATCATGCAGTATCAGAATTTGTTCCTGATGATGTAGTACATCCTGCCAATGTCACGCTACCTACAAGTATCATAGCTCACAAAAGAAGTTGCTTCATGTGATAATATACACAAAAACTAAAAGTTCCCTAAAAAGATATTTTTTTGTGCATGCACTTCAATATAGAGTAGGTATATTTGGTTATTTGTTCCTTGACTCTCCATGAGAATACTCGCAAAACATAAGAAAGCTCACTTCGATTATGAAATTATCGATACACTGGATGTCGGGCTGGTTTTGCGTTGACATGAAGTCAAAGGCTGCAAAGTAGGACATCCCAATATTAGCGATGCTATAGTCAAGATACTAGGTGGTCATGCCTATATCACCAATATGGATATTCCTCTCTATGCTAAGACGGCTCCTACGCTTGCTGTATGATACGACCCCAAGTGAAACAGGAAGATCCTTATGACCAAAAATCAACTCACCAAGCGGGCAGAAAGAACCCAAAAGACCTGATTGCGTATCATCCCGCTGGAGCTCTACGAAACGACAACGAGACGCGTTAAGCTCAAACTTGGTCTTGGAAAACTTAAGAAGAAAATTGAAAAAAGATCTGTCATCAAAGATAGGGAAGTGACGAGAGAGATTGACAGAACAATGAAGAAATATAGGTAGATCTATTTTTTGGGCGTATACAACATCCATAGCAGATCAAAAATATTTTCTAGACTTTTGTGTAAATTTTTACTCTCAATGAGTAACCCCGACATTTCATCAGGAGAAAGTGTTGCAACCAAGAGTTTTGTATGGTCAAATAAAATCATCTCGCAGTCTAAGTCAAAGGTCTTGGTGGTAATAATGCGTGTTTCTGTCTTTGGGACATTATCGCTGTCAGCAAAATATCTATTTGCATCGGTGTCTGATACGATCGCTTGACAGGAGATTCATGCGTCTACTCTCTTGGGTAAGTATATGTTGTATAAGTACTTTTCGATCTCGGGATCTATATGATCTGCTCATAAAAAAGCTTTGAGAGTCGTCTTTGAGTGTGTGACTTCATCATACAGAGCTTTTATTCATTCGCGACCCTGATAGAGTTTTACCTTAAACGTACCTTGAGTCTGTGAGTTGAGTGCTTGTAGTTGGGGTAAAATGGTGTCAAAACTTCTTAGCTTTTGCTGAATTTTCTCCTTGATGAAGCTTGGGTCTACCATTGTGTAGTATCCTGTATTTCCTTTGGTGATGCAGCTACAGTAGCCTATCTGTACTAGCTCTTGGAGCGTATTATATGCTGAAACTCTATGGAATCATGTTTTGGTTGCCAAAAATGTAACTGTGCGACTTCCATACTGTAATCATATCTGATACAAAATAGACTGGTTTTCTGTAAGTCAAAAAGATGATAAATCTATCATTGCGAGAAGAATATAATAAAATATATTATAATATTTATAATATATTTTCTCTTGAAGTCAATACCTTGGATATGTAGTATGATAACCGTATTTAGTTTGTCATCTGATGATAATGGCATATAGTTTGGAACAGGATGGCGTGTCTGTACGTCTCGAAGATGATGGGGGATTTTCTGGTGGACATGGATCAAATCGGCAAGGATGGGCGATAGCAGCGACATTAAATTGAAAAACTCAGACGACGAAGATAGGTCGACACTATTACTTGTCTGGTAATTACCGCAATCCTGAAAGGAAACCGTATAATGATGTGAGTCTAGAGTCACTAACGGTTGCCAAAAGTACGGCACAGACTCTTGTTGAGGTACTTTGTAAAACTCAATCTAAGGGCAATCCAACGAGAACATTTACGTTCGTTTTTGATGAGTAGAGAATTTTTCTGATGGATCTTACTTAGTCCCTAATCAGACTTGCATTTCTGCCTTCGAGATTTTCGTTGACGTAGATGACTTTGGCATTTGTTTGTCAGACTTTTTCGAGGGTTTCGATACGTGAGGAGTTGAGTAAGAAGTCCAAAATTTCCTTTGCACTGAGTGTGCCATCGACGCCTTTGATCTGTTCGATGGAGTCTTTGAATCCTTTGGCAATTGCTTCTCTCTGAGCAGCCATACCTTCACCGACGAGTCTTTTGACTTCTTTGTCTCATTCTGCCATAAGTATTTCTGCCTGTTTGCGTCCTTCGGCTTCGGTAATGGCTGCCGTTTTCATTTTTTGGCTTGCTACGACCTGATTCATAGCTTGAACGACGTTCCCATCGAGAATAATATCAATTACCTGTACGCTGTCTAATTCCATACCAAACTCAGCGAGTTTTTCAGCAAGAGAACTGGTTATTTCGTCACCTATCTCGTTACGTTTCCCAAAGATTTCTTCGTGCTCAAATTCAAAAACTTTTGCTCTCAGTTGTTCTTCGATGAGGGACTGTATAGTCTGTACGACATTTTGGTTTTTGAAAAGCGAATCAATGATAGACTGATCGTCTTCTTTGACGCTGTAGACGACGTTGATATTTACCGAAGTATTTACGTTGTCACGGGTAAATCCATCTACTTTGATATTGAGATTGAGGAGAGCTAAGGTCTGATATCTGACTCTTTCGAGGATAGGGATGATGACATTAAATCACTCCCTAATTACTCTAGTTGTTTTCCCCAGAAACAGTACCACGCCAGCTCTTTTTGGTGTCAAAATACGTACCCCAAAAACGAGTATGAAAAAGATAATGATAGCGGTGGTGTACATTCGTGGAGCTATGTTTGCTGCTGACATATGAGATCGAAGAAAAACTAAAAAAGATGATGTCAGCATATGCTAATGTGTTGTTTTTTCAAGGTAGATGGCGTGAAAAGAGACGAATATATTCATCTGATTGTGAGTTCTGGCTTGATACGGGTAGAAATATCTGTACATAGGCGGTGTATGATTTTTTGTATTGTTTTTTGATCATCATGACACTTTCTGAGTATGAAGTGAGACAAGCTAAGGTAACTGCGTTGAAGAACGCGGGAGTCGTCCCATATGCGAATAGATTTGAGAGAACGCATACTATTGCGGAGCTTAGAACACTTGCTGCGAACTACAATATGCCCGATACGGAGCTCCTTATGGAAGAGGGTGCTGAGAATACGTACAGTGTAGCAGGTAGGATAGTGATGTTTCGTAGCCATGGTAAGCTAAGTTTTGCAACGATTAGAGATGGATCCTGAGATATACAGATCGCTTTTGTAAAAGATCTTTGCTGGCTGCATACAGGACATGAAGTGGTATGAGGAATTACTGTCGAAGGACAAGACGTATCGGCTTATAAGTTTGCGGAGAAATATCTAGATGTTGCTGATTTTGTAGGCGTCAGATGAGAGTTGTTTATGACAAAACATGGTGAACTTACGCTATTTGTGCATGAGTACCAACTTTTGAGTAAGGCCCTTAGACCGCTTGGTGATAAACGGCATGGTGTAAACGATATCGAGACATTGTATCGTCAAAGATATCTAGATCTCACTATGAATGAAGCGACGTATGAAAGGTTTCTCTTGAGATCCAGATTTATTCAATTTTTGAGACAGTTTTACTGGGAGCATGGGTTTATTGAGATAGAAACTCCGGTACTTGGTAGCTCTGCGAGCGGTGCTGCTGCAAAGCCATTTATGACGCATCACAATGATTTTGATGAAGATTTCTACCTAAGAATAGCGACGGAAATCTGACTCAAAAAGGCTACGGTGGGCAGATTTGAACGTGTTTTTGAGATTGGCAAGCAGTTTAGAAATGAATGATCTGATCCGTCACACTTGCAGGAGTTTACGTCCGTCGAACATTATGCCGTCTATTGGAACTTTGAGGACAATATGAAGTTTACGCAAGATATGTTCGCATACCTATTCACGCACTTGTGAATCTCTCCACAAATTACCGTCAAAGACAAAGAAGGTGTGGCAAAAACAGTCGATTTTTCTGGAGAACGACAAAAAATAGATTATATCGAGGGCGTGAAACGCGAGTGTGGTATTGATGTTACGACATATGCCAACGATACCGACGACGCGAATCGTTTGAGAAATGATATTAGGGAGAAGGGAGTAGAGTTTGCTGGTATGAACGAGATGTGAACGACAACACTTATTGATTATTTGTACAAAAAAGTATTGAGACCCAAAATTTTGGGACCAGCGTTTGTGTATAACTATCCCAAGACTATGCAGCCATTGGCGAGACAGAGCGACAAAAACCCTGCTATAGTAGAGCAGTTCCAGCTCGTGGTCAATGGATGGGAGATTATCAAAGCGTATTCTGAGTTAGTTGATCCTGCAGTACAGATGGCAAATTTTGAAGAGCAGGCAGACGCTCAAGAGAGAGGAGATGAAGAGGCGACAGTCTCTGATGATGATTTTGTTTTGGCGATGGAACATGGTATGCCACCACAGTCTGGATGGGGTCTTGGTATAGATAGAATCATTACGTTACTTACACAGCAGGATAATCTGAGAGATGTTATTTTATTTCCTTTGGTTAAGCCTGAGCGTAATGCAAGAACGTGAGATGCAAAGCAAGATGCATCATCTTTTGTGGGCGAGGACGTGCTTGCAGAGCCATTGATTGATCTTGTTGCGTATGGTTCGTTACCGTCACGTGAAGCAGTACAGTGAGCTGTCGATAAATATTTGACGGATACGAAAAAACATTGTCAGCAGGTAGGACGGGTGATGCAGTGGTTTGCTAAGCAGCTCGGACAGCCTGAGGATTTGCGATGGATGGCAGGTGTCTTACACGATATAGATCGAGATATGACATGAAAGGATATGCATGCACATACGGGTGAGTCTTTGGATCGTATAGGGGCTGAGATCGGACTACCAGGCCTTCTTATAGAGGATATTAGATCACATTATCCTGAAAAACATGGATTGCCTGTTGATGGATTGATGAGAAAATATCTTATCTCAGTCGATGAACTGTCAGGGTTTTTGTACGCATATTCTCGTATGAGACCCAATAAGTTTGAAGGAATGGATGTTGCTGGGGTCAAAAAAAGACTTAAGGATAAATCTTTTGCCGCATGAGTACATAGGGAACATGTTTTGTATTGCGAAACCTACCTCGGTGTGTCGTTTGATGTTTTTGTACCTCAGGTGATTGAAGCGATGCAACAGATGCCGCAAGACCTCTACTAACGAATTAGGTTAGTTAGTAGTTGCGGCTCCTGTTGTACCCGTATATTGATTATCTACTTCCTGGTAGATGAGCTGTGATATGGCAGCAATTGTTTGTTTGAGAATATTTCGATCGTATCATCTTGTCATTACACACAAAATGTAAGGATGTTTTGGGTAGTAGATGATACCGCAGTCGTGAAGTTGCTTTTCGATTGTTCCATTTGGCATTTTTTTTCATCTTTCACCAAACTTGTGAGCAATCTTGATATGTTTGGGTACTCATGCAACCAATCATTCTGTGAACGTTGTTTTTGAAAGGAGACGAAGAGCGTATTCTGAGAAATCTTTGTTGATGTATGATGCATTGAAGAGAATTCTAAAGAGTGCGGCATAGTCGGTGATTTTAATTTGTAAGTCTCCGTCTCTGGTTATCTGCTCTGGGAAGGGAAATCCGTTGTCTAAAAAAACGTTGTGATATGCTTGTGGTGGAACATGTTGTTCTAGCAATGCAGACGCTTGGTTGTCGGAGTACATAATCATGTATTCTATGAGTTCTTTGACGGTATATTCTTTTCATACTTCAATTTGTTTTTCGGGTAGAATATCTTGTTTGTAGTGTGTTTCTTCTATTTTGGTAGTAAAAGGGAGTTTGATATTGAAGATACCTGGTTCGTTTTGTAACCCTTTGAGATACGCCATGAGAAGCGGTAGCTTCATGAGACTTGCTGGCGAAAAGACCTCTTTTTCGTTTATACCAAACCGATTTCAGTTGTTGAGGTTTCTAAAGTAGACTGAGATGTGAGTGGTCTGATCTGCAAGTATTTTTTGGGCGATGTATCATGAAAGTACAGGCTCTAAGTTGATATCTTTACTATTCATGATTGCATCTCAGACAGCGTACTCGAGAACAGGATTTGTATACGTAAAATGTCTTTCATTTGTGGTATTATCGTTGTTTTGTAATCTAAATCCTACTGCTATTCATAGTCCAAAAGCTATTGTGGCGACGAAGGCAATTCGTACTCGTTTGTTTGAGCGCATGTGTGCTGCATGGTGGACGTTAGCAGTAGGCATACTAATCTATGATTGAGGGTAAAACCTATATCATATAGACAGCTCTTTTAGAGTGCTCTTTGTGTGTACTCTGTATTGCACTCTGTGAGGAATGTTTCTATAGAGACGGTGCGTTGTTCTTTGGTTTTGTAGATTCTTACGCTGACCGTATTATCTGCAACTTCTTTTTCTCAGACGATGAGAATGTATGGTATTTTGTCGATTTCTGCGTTGCGTATCTTTTTGCTAAAGCTATCAGATGAGTCATCAATGTGTACTCTCAGGTTGTATTGTTGTGCTTGTTGTTTGATGTTCTGTGCATAGTCTACAAACTTGTCTGCTACAGGGATAATCATGACTTGTACGGGAGCTAGCCATAGTGGGAACGATCCTCCAAAATGTTCAATCAAAAATCCTATAAATCTTTCGTGTGTACCTAAAGGTGCTCTATGGATACAGACAGGCTGTTCTCTTTCTCACTTTTCGTTGGTGAAGAAAAGATTAAATTTTCAGGGCATGAAGAGATCTATTTGATTTGTAGATGCAGTGAAGGTTTTACCTGAAACTGTTCTAATTTGGAAATCTATTTTTGGTCCGTAAAAGGCTGCTCAATCATTTTCAATGACATACTTTACTCAACTTTTATCCATAGCTTCTTTCATTAATTTTTCTGCTTCTTGTCGCATAGCCTCATCTCCGTGATATTTATCATTTTCAGGATTTCTTAAAGCAAGTTCCATGAAGTAATCATCACTTCAAATACCTAATTTTTCATAATAAAACTGGTGTAACTGGATGACTTTGATGAATTCTTCGACAGCTTGATCTTTTCTACAGTAGATATGTGCATCGTTCATACACATGCCTCTTACTCTCATTAATCCATGAAGTGATCCGCTATCTTCGTATCTATGACATCGTCCATATTCTCAGAGTCTTAGCGGAAGATCTTTGTAACTTGGGCGTAGGGTATCAAATATTTTGTGATGAAACGGGCAGTTCATGGGTTTAATATAGTAGTTTTCTCCTTCAATTTCTATTGCAGAGTACATGCTTTGCTTATAGTGAGGCAAATGCTCTGATGTATAAAAAAGATTCTCTTTAGTTATAAGAGGAGTAGTGACTCTTTGGTATCATCGTTTTGCTTCGGTTTCTTTTGCTCGTCTTTCAAGCTCTTCTTTGATAATATTCCCTTTTGGAAGCCAGAGTGGCAATCAAGGTCATATATCATCGCTAAAAGTGAAAAGCTGCATCTGTTTACCTATTACTCTGTGATCTCTCTTTTTAGCTTCTTCCATCATTTCTTGATGGCTTTTGAGGTCGTCTTTGGTAGCAAATGCTAAGAGATATATCCTTGTCATCATCACGTTTTTCTCATCACCTCTTCGGTATGCTCCAGCAAATTTTTCGATGCAGAACGACTTGGAAGCTACCTGTGATGTGTTTTCTATGTGAGGTCATGCACACATATCCAAAAATGTGACATACTGGTCTTGGAGATGAGGGTAGTGCTGATGTACATATGCGGTTACTTGGTCGTAGAGAGCGATGTATGAGGGAAGAGATTCTTTGAGCTGAGCCTCTTTTGCTTTGAGAGGGATTGTATTTGCATAAAACGTGACTTGTTCTCCTGCAGCTAGAAACTCTGCTCTGAGCTCTGGCTTATACTGTTGCTTGGTGAGAGAGAGGAGCTCAGCACTTATCTCTTCCGATGTTTCGAGCAGCACAAATGCCTGTTTTTCTTTGAGAATCTTTTCCATAGTGCTTTCTATGGTAGCTTTATCATCGTCTCCTACTTCATGTCCTGGAGTAAAGATCATATCGTAATAGCTTCACGTATCGATAGATGGTCCAATGCCGAGCTGTACATGAGGATCTTTTGCTCTTTGGATAGCTTGGGCAAGTATATGTGCCAACGAATGGCGTTGCGTACTAAGTTCTATAGACATAACAGTAAAAAAAACAAAATAAATATAGGGTAAGGTGCTTAGGATGATTTATTGGGTACGTGCCTGCATCGCATCAAATATCTTGCGTAGAGAGACGATGTATGCTCCATATCTTAGTTGGACATTATGTGCATTTGCTGCAACAATAACGTCTTTGGTGGCTTGTTGCATGATGGCAAGGAGCTTGGTTTGAACCTCTTCGAGTGGTCGGTAGTAGTTGGTATTATTTTGTACTTGCTCGAAGTAGCTTACGGTGACTCATCCTGCATTTGCCAAAACATCAGGGATGACGGTAATGTCTTTGGCATAGAGGATACTATCTGCTTCAGGGGTCACGGGTCAGTTTGCGAGCTCGAGAATCAGTGATGCTTGTATCTTTGCTGCATTTTCAGCTGTTATTTGACTTTCTAGGGCAGCAGGTACAAGAATATCGCAGGTAGTTGTGAGAAGCGTGGCATTGTCGGTTATCTTTCCTGCAGGATAGTCTTTGAGTGATTTGCCGCTATTTTTTCGATTAGTGATATGAGTAATATCTATTCATGAGGTGTCAATGACTGCGGCAGAGGAGTCGGAGAGCCCAATAACACTTGCTCATGCTTCGTGGGCCAGGCTTGCAAAGGTGAGTCACGCATTTCCAGCTCATTGGATAATAATTTTTTTGTCCTGTAGTGTTTGCTGGGTAGAGGAGAGATAGGTTTGGAGGACATAAAGTCCGCCAAGTGCAGTTGCTATGTCTCTTCATTTTGATCAGCCGATAGCTAATGGCTTGCCGGTGATGACTCATGGTGTACGTTTTCAAGTTGTACGCATATACTCATCTAGCATCCACGCCATTATTTGTCCGTCGGTATTGACGTCGGGTGCTGGCACATCGGTATCTGCGCCTATGTAGGGTGCTATTTTGCGCATATATCCACGAGAAAGGCGTTCGAGCTCGTTTTTGCTTAGTTCTTTGGGGTTTACGATCACGCCGCCTTTTCCTCCGCCCAACGGGATGCCAACAACTGAACATTTGAGCGACATTCGGGCACTGAGTGACATTACTTCTTCTTTGGAGACGTTTTCGTGGAATCTGATGCCGCCTTTATATGGTCATCTTGCGTTATTGTGTTGCGACCTGTACCCAATAAAGGTTTTTGTGGTACCATTGTCCATGAGGACAGGAATACTGACTTCAATGACCTGATCTGGCCAGAGGACACGTTCGAGAAGATCTGTAGTGTATGTGGCCTTGATATGTGTGTAGACTTGTTTGATTTGTTGCTGAACTCACGTGTAGAGTGACATGTTTGTAACGGGTTATGGATGCTCTAAAATATAATGACATATTTTCTGTAGTGTTTTTTGAGTGAATAGCTACGGAAAATGCAGAAGATCGAGGGTAAAAACAATACAAATAATTGACAAATATCGTAGGTTTTTGTATAATTTTCTATAAGGAGCACTGTTTATTCTCTAATTGGCCTATTCATGCGTATGCACGTAGGAGTAAAGATATGATTGATCCCGATTATTGCGGGTTGTCTTGTCATGTTCTTGGTGATGTCTGATGGATATGCTGAAGCAAGCGTGGAGTCTGCTGCTATTGATACGCAGGTAGAGAAAGAAGCGACTAAAGTAGAAAAGACAACGACTAAAGTAGAAAAGACAACGACAAAAACAATAGTTCACAATGGACTTGCAGAACTCAAAAGAGCCCTAAAGATCAATGTTATGGTCAAAAGTGTTCAAAAAATGCGAGATGACGCACAGGGGGATGAAGATAAGACGACAAAATTGAAGACGAGATTGGAAAAGCTTTTTCAGCAAATAGATACAATATTAGCGAGACCTAAACTCAAAGAGGCTGATCGTATTATGCGAGAGGGTGTTAGAGATGCTCTTACAACGTATACGGCTACGTTTGAAACAGCTTCTGTGGACTGATCTGAAGAGAATTGAAATGACGAGATTACATCACCTTCTGATAATACGAGTTCGTCTGATGATGCAGGTTGATCTAATGATACGTCTCCTTCTACTACTACGGATACGTTGGAGACAACACTGTCTGTCAAAGTGTTCTTACAGGGACCATACGATGCAGGCGCCTGAATTATGAAAGATACCCTACGCACACTATGATATGTGCCTACCAAAGAACCATACTCTAATCTAGGATTCAAAATGGTTTGAGGTGGAGGCGCAGCTATGACGACACCAGTGCAGCTTGATGTGATATGACCTTCTGCGATTGTGGATTGGGTTCTTGTGGAGTTGAGAGACAGTTTTGATAAGATGAATATTATTCAAAGCATTCCATGATTAGTATTGAGAAATGGAATGGTGATGTGATCAGATGGGACACCGTTGAAGGTGAAAGGTATCTCTGCTGGTGAATATTATGTGATGATTCGCCATAGAAACCATCTTCCTGTGATGACTGATAGAGCGATTTCATTCGTTTCCAATGAGTCTGTAACGTTGGACTTTACCAATGGCTCCACACCTATGTATCGAGCTAATGGTCAGAAAATTATAAATGGCGTGTATGTTATGTGGGCGTGAGACGTAAATAGTGATGATAAGATAGTCTATAGTGGTCCACAGAGTGATGCAGATGCCATTTTGAATTTTGTGGGCGCATCTACGCCTAATGCACAGGTAGCCGGATATTATCGTGAAGATGTAAATATGGATGGAAATTGTAAGTATAATGGCTCAAGTAACGATAGAAATGGTATTCTGGGGAATGTATGACTATCGACTCCTACAAACGTTATAAATGTACAGTTCTAAATATATACATACCTAGAAAATAAGGTGCTTGCATTGAATGTGCAAAGCGCTATAATTGGGAGGCTCCAATGTGAGTAGCTACATATAGATAGCTTTTATTCTTATTTTTGTTTGCTTATGAAATTACGTACAGGATTTGGTTTTGGTATTGTGTCATGTGTACTTCTTCTGTCGGTGTTTTCTTTTGCGTCTGCGCAAGGAACAGGCTCTAGCAGCGGAACATGATCAACCAGTGGTACATGATCAACCAGCGGTACAGGTTCCACGAGTGGTACGGGTACTACAACGACGACGTGATCTACGAGCGGAACTGGTAGCCATGATGATGACGATGACGACGACGATAAGAACGATAACCATGGAAAGTGAGACTGGGTAAAGCGTTTGAAGGATGAGTACAAGAAAGATAAGAAAATTATTTCTGAGAAAGCAAAAGAGCTTACGAGAGAGATCAAGGAGAATAGAAGGGAGGTGAAGGATGAAAGAAAAGACTATCAGAAAGAACGTAAGCCATGGGTTTACTATGTAGGTACAGCAGATGTCTCTGGTGTAAATAAGATTGTACAAGACTTTGCAAAAGAACATCAAGCGTTAGTGAAGACGTATACTGATAAGATCAAAAATGGCACGGGGTCTACAGGAGATATTCAAAACATTCTTAATGCTTGGAAAACTGCTACATTGGATCTTGTAACAAGAAAGTGGGCAGCGATTAGACCATTTGTGGATGCGGATAAACTGTCAGCGTTTGAGTCGTTGTTAGCGGCTAGAAAGACTCTTATTGAAGAGGCGTTTGCAAAAAGATCTGAAAATGCTTCATTGAGACAGGAAAGAAAGAGTCTTAGGGCGTCTCTTATGGTCAAAAATGCTGAGAAATTGTGGAATAAAGCAAAAAAGGGGAGTGATTCTACGAAGAAAAGATTTACCAAAAATATGGAACGTTTGACGGGCCAAATTGATAAAATCTTGGCTAAATCAGATGTAAAAGCTGAAGACCGTACTATGTGGGAGTCAGTAAAATCTAAACTCCTAGCATATGACGGTACGGTAGCTGGAAGTAGTTCAGTATCTCCAGAATATCTTCATGATCTGATTGAGCAGCTTCAGAATGCACTAGGTAACTAAATCGTTCCTGATGCTTTTTATACCTGCGAGGACACCCCTTCCTGTGAGGCATGAGATGAAAGTTAACGACGTAGATATTTATTGAAAAGCCCTTCCGCGGATATGCTGCGGAAGGGCTTTTCTGTGTTGCAGAGAGAAGATTAGAAAATTTACTGTGTATTGGGTACCATCACTGTGAGTTCAGCTTCTCCCCCAAAATTATCGAACATGATCTTTTTATAATGAAAATTGTCGGTTTTCATTAATGCCTTTATGAGTGATAGGTTTTCGTTTTCTGCTCTCCAGTCGAATTCTTCCCACTCATGCATTGGATCCGGAATAAATATTCCTACTTTGTCTGATTGGTCTGGTTTTGCGGTAAAAAATATGCCTTTTAAGTCAGCGCTCATCCCCCAACACTTTAATAGCTTAGGTGTGTGCATGAGGCATAAGAGGCGGTACTTAGTACCATTGTATTTTATATCCAAAGGTTTTTTCCCTAATATTTGGTAGGCAAGTTGAAATGTGTCGATAGTTGAACTATCTTTTTGAGCTTGTGCGTTACAGAGGTTAATGATGACAAATGTAGTCATAAAAGCGACTACGAGCGTGTAAAGGCGGTTGTGTTTCATATCGTTTACTGTTTTAGAATTTTGTTTTATAATATTGACTTCTTATATATATTATCGTTAGTAGCAAGACGATGTCATACAAAACCCTCTCCACTTTTGGAACTGAATCGGTATATGTTGTGGGACGTCCTGCCTGTGGGTATCTGTGGTATGTACGTGTAGGCGGTCGTTGTATATGGATTTTGTTTTGTATATGAGAGAAATATGGGAGTAGCGTGTAAGACGTTTCATGTCATCGTGTATGGGTGTCAGATGAACTATAGCGATAGTGCTCGTATCAAGGCGGTGTTGCAAAACTGTGGGCGGGTGCATGTGGACAATGAGACAGAGGCAGATGTGGTAATTATAGATACGTGTAGTGTCAGACAGAAGTCGGAAGATAAGATCCGATGAAAGCTTCGCGAAATGAGAAAAGACCAAAAAGTCTGGCTTACGGGGTGTATGATTCAGCATAATTTGAACTTGAAAAAACTTGGTACCACTAAGAGCAAAAAACTCAATGTGGGGAATTTTGTGGGGACGGTCGAAACCAAAGAACCCATACTTATAGGGTTTGAAGATCCGAAGGAGAGCAGTGTGCTTAAGCATATCGCGAAGAATCTTGCTCTCAGAGTTTCGGACGATACCAAAGATATCGTCTATGTGAATCATGCGTTCAATCCGTTATTTAGGCAGATGCATGCAATTTTCCCTCAGGTAGAGCTGTTTTTTCGCATCAATGATACGTGATTTTTGCCCTATTTTATGAGAAAACTTGGGTATGAAGTGTCTCATGATATCGAGGTAGTAAATGAGTATATGGGAATTATACCTCATGATGCAAATATGCTCATGCAGTCGGACTCTAGGAGTGCTTTTGTGCCGATATCATCTGGGTGCTCACAGTTTTGTGCGTACTGCATTGTTCCGTACGCGAGAGGCCTTGAGAAGAATAGACCGCGTGAGGAAATCCTTAAGGAAGTACAGTCGCAGCTTGATGTGTGAGCACAAGAAATTACCTTGCTAGGGCAGATCGTCAACAAACATCCTGAATTTGCGACGATCTTGAGAGAGGTGAGTGATATGGCGGGTGTCAAGCGACTAAGGTATACCTCGCCATATCCTACCTACTATAGTGATGAGATATTTGCGCTGCATGAGGAGAGAGCAAATATCTGTCCACATATTCATATGCCTCTGCAGTCATGATCCAATGCGGTGTTGAAGAAAATGTTTCGTGGATATACCAAAGAACAGTATATTTCCTTTGTGGATGCGATTAGAGCCCTGAAGAGGCCAATCAGTATTACGACAGATATCATTGTGTGATTTAGTGGTGAGACAGAAGAGGATTTTTTGGAGAGTTTGGAACTGGTAAAGTATGCAAGGTTTGATATGATCTATATCGGAATTTATTCACCAAGACCTTGAACATACGGAGCGAAGCACTATGTGGACGATATACCTATGGAGATCAAAAAAGAGAGGCGGAATAGACTTAATGATGAGCTGACGAGGATCTCCTACGAAAACAATCAGCAAGAGATCGGTACGGTGAGAGAAATTATTGTCAGAGAAATTCAAGATAATGCCATTATCGGATATAGCGATAATATGAAAAATGTCGTTGTAAAACTACCTGCTGGAGCTTCAAATATTTCAGGAGAGCAGGGTATGCAGGGTGTGACAGTAGGTACATATCAGCGTGTAAAGATTGTGGATGCGGAGAGTTTCAAAATATTTGGAGAGTTGGTGTAGTATCTAGGTTATACTATAGTTGAGTTGTACGGTTTTGTTTAGTATATGATTATTTACTAAAATGTCTGCTGTAACACCTCCGGAGTGATGATGAGATGCAGATGGCAAGAAAAAGATTGAGATTGAGATTGAGGATGGGGAGAAAACATCAGCTGTGATGCGACTTTTGGATATATTGCATCTTCAGTATGGCGCAGAGAAATTTGTTGAAGTTGTGCGTGAAACATGAGATAGGATAAAAGTACTACTGGACGAGGTGAGTGTTTATGATATGTGGGCATTACTGATTGATCTCAAAGAAAAACTCAAAAATCGTGATGGAGAACAGAATTGACAACATCTTGGGATAGTGCAACGTCGAATTCAGAAAATAAAAGATCTGTTGCAGGTTGGTCCAATAGGTGATGAACGAGAGCCCTCTTGAACCGTTGGGTATGATAAGGAAGGGCCTGGCGACTGATTGAGATGGACGAGAAACTCAGGACATACGACAAGGCCAGATGCGCTGAGGAGATGACAAAATGGGCATGGAGGGGGGCGCAAAGATATACCATCAGCTCTGCCGTGAGTGCAGTCTGACGATTCGTTGACATATGTGCATACGTTTAAGTTATTTACGGAGTGATCAATATCTGTGGATATGCTTCGTAATTCTGTAGGATCTGTGTATAGTGCGGTAGAGGCAAGCGTTAATAACGCTTCTGGTACTCCGGCAAGACATAATCTTAAAGCTTGTAAAGATGCTGTGCTAAGTACCTTACGTAGCGGTTGATATACGTTTTTTTTTACTACATTTGCCAAAAGAGATTATGAACTTATGGTAGATCGCTTATGAAATAATCAATTTTTTAGATCTCCAGAGTGTATTGATGCATCTAGTAAAAAGGCCTTCTTAGTGTGTGTAAAAAACGAATTACATAGTTTTTTTGGTTTTACTATTATTACATAACACAGCTATGACACAGAACCTAGTAATTATTTGATCTTGACCAGCAGGACATACGGCAGCAATTTATGCAGCGAGAGCCATGCTTGAACCACTTATGTTTGAGGGATTTTTGGCGTGAGGTATTGCGGCATGAGGTCAGCTGACAACAACGACGGAGGTAGAGAACTTTCCGTGATTCCCTGAAGGAATCCAGGGTCCGGAGCTTATGCAGCGTATGAGAGATCAGTCTCTTCATGCAGGATGTCGTATAGAAACGAAAACAGTAGATAGCGTAGATCTCAAGGTATGGCCGTACAAAGTGGTTGTAGGCGGGGAAACGATTGAAACAAAGTCAATTATTATCGCAACAGGTGCTGTAGCTAAGCGTATGTATTTGATCGGAGAGGATGTCTATCGACAAAGAGGTGTCTCAGCATGCGCTGTGTGTGACGGAGGGCTTCCGCTATTTCGCAATAAACCACTTGTTGTCATAGGTGGTGGCGATAGTGCGTGTGAAGAAGCAAACTATCTTTCCAAATTTGGTTCGAAAGTATATATGCTTGTACGTAGAGATGAGCTGAGAGCTTCCAAGGTTATGCAAGAGAGAGTTAAAAATAACCCAAAAATAGAGGTGCTGTGGAATACTGAAGGTGTAGAAATTAGCGGTGATGGCAAGGTCATGACGGCACTTAGGGTGATCAATAACCAGACGCAAGAAGAGCGTTTGCTGGAGGCAAATGGGTTATTTTATGCCATTGGTCATAAGCCCAATACAGAATTTTTGGGGGGGCAGGTGCGTATCGACGAGGTAGGATATATTCAAGTAAAGCCTTGAACTACTCAAATATATCGTCCTGAGGCAGGTGATGAAACTATACCAGGTGTTTTTGCTGCTTGAGATGTTGCTGATAAGAAATATCGCCAGGCTATTACATCTGCAGGAACGTGATGTATGGCAGCACTAGAAGCTGAACACTGGTTGCAGAGCCAGGGTGCATAGAGGCAGATTTATTGCTTTGAAGGCATACTAGGATGGCTATTATGCGTTTGTAAATTTTGGAGAGGGGGGCGTGTGTGTTTTTTTGGCGTTTTGGAGAGGGGATGAATAAGCTTGTAAGTACTTTACTACTTGCATTCTCTCATGACTCCACACGCTACAGATCAACTTTTGCATTCGGTACTTTCGTTGGAGTGAATGGAAGAGTCGTTTTTGCATCTGAGGGAAGCTGCGCAAGAGTATGAAGAGGAGGTTGTAGAGTCGTTGTTTAATCTCCTAAAATTGAAATTTTGTCCAGATACATACGAACTGGCTACGCAAGAGGTGGATGAGAGTAGGGATGTACCTATGGCTATGAGCGAAGGTATCTCTCCATCGGAGTTTGAAGGAGTTCGCATGTAAATGCTACTGTAAGGGCGTGGATATTTATGCTATATGCTCGTCTTCTGACCCGATTTGCTCTCTTCGGAGAGCGTAGTAGAGTCATTTCTGATCGAGGAGTTCTTGGTGGGTACCGTGTTCGCAGATATGTCACTTTTCTAAGACGTAGATGCGTGTTGCTTTCATAACAGTAGAGAGGCGGTGTGCAACGAGTATGGTGATCATATCTGGATGTAGCTTGGTTATTTCTACAATAGTATCGGCTATTTCTCTTTCGACGAGACTGTCGAGTGCGGATGTTGCCTCGTCGAAAATCAGCAGCTGAGGCTGTCTAAGAAGCGCTCTTGCGATAGCAAGGCGCTGTTTTTGTCCTCAAGAGAGCTTGATACCTCATTCGCCAATAAAGGTATCAATGCCTTGTGCAAGCGTCTGAATAAACTCATCTAATGCCGCTTGCTTGAGGACAAGCCAAATATCCTCATCGGTAGCATCTGGTTTGACGAAGAGGAGATTCTGTTTGACGGTTCCAGAAAAGAGTTGTGGATCTTGTGTTACCATACCTATTTGCTGTTTGAATGCGGTAAGATCAACCTCTGAGATAGGCGTATTATTGATGGTGATGTCTCACTGCGTAGGGTGGTATAGCCCGGCGAGGAGCTTAAGAATTGTGGACTTGCCCGAGCCGGAAGGACCTACGAATGCAATAGTTTCACCTGCTTTGACTGAAAAGCTGAGATGAGAAAGTGTGCTTGCAGATGTCATGAAGAGAGCAATAGAAGTCTAAAATATTTTGTGAACTGTAAGATATGACAAAGTATAGATCACGTTATGTACTATGCGCCGTATTTGAACGAGACATCTTGGAAGGTAACTTCACGAATACGATCGAGGCGAACTGCGTTTTCTGGGAGATGCTCTGGTGCCATATTTCTAATGTCTTGCAGTAGTTCATGATTTGATTTTGCTTCCTGATAGTTTTTGACAACTTGTCCAAAGAGTGACAACTGTCAGAAGAGAAAGAATGAGTAGAAATATAGCGACATTAACTCTCAGACAGTAATTGCTTTGGAGTAGACGAGGTAGGCGAGCATACCAATGAGCGCAACACGCATAGCATTGATAAGTGTTCCTTGGAGGAATTCGATTGATCTCACTGTTTTGACTTTTTTGAGTTCGAGGCCGAGAATACTGAGATTGGCTACGGCAAGTCTTTGAATTTCCTGCCCAACTAGGCCAAGCATTTTGATAAGTGAGACATTGCGGATAGACTCGGTGATAGACCCTGCTACTTGAGCGGATTCTTTGGAAATGACATCTTGAGCTGTTTTAATTTTTTTACTGAGTCTGAGTGTAGTGAGGGCCATGATAGGAAGGAGTAGGCAGTACATAATTGCTACTCTCCGATCCACGGTCCATGAGTAAATGAGCACGAACAAGATACCAATACATGCAAAAAAGACCACATTGATGAGACTGATGATGTATGTCTGTAGAGACTCTTTGGCTTTAGCGAGTTTTTGGAGTAACTGACCAGACTGCTGATCTTCAAATGCCGCGTAGGGAAGGGAGAAGGTATGTTGGATTGTTTCCTGGTAGATATCCATACCGATTTTTTGTGTCATTACATTGACAAAATAGTCTTGGAAATTTTTTGCTATTCTGGAAATCATGGCAACACCTACAAGTCATCCTAGACCCATGAGAATGCCCATAAGATACTCATTTGCTGTTCGTTTGTCGGGTGTAGTGAGATAGTTATCAATAAGCCACCTCAAGACTTGTGGATCCATAAGGGAAAATACTTGATTGATGCCTGCCAAGATGAGGGTGGCGATGAGTGTTTTTCGATACGGTTTGAGGTATGAGGAAAGAAACGACATTTGAAGAAAGGCGTATACTAAAGTACTGCTTGCGATTGTCCTGAGGTGGATCAAAACCCATGGTCTTGATATTTTTGATACTTATCCTTGTGTGGGAGCGTCCATACCCATTCGAAGATTACTGGTTCCGAGTTCGTGCTTGCCAGTATGTTTGAGCTGAAGAAATAGCTGCATTTTGTATGCTGTGATTTGTGCAAATACATTGACGAGATGTACGGCTCTAGGTGCTGTAATTACTCCTCGGAGCGTTACTTCTTCTTGGAGCTGTGTGTCAGTAAGCGGTTCGATGGCTTCTGTTACATCATGTGCTTGCTGATCTATATATTCTGGGAATTTACTTACATCTGTAGTATCGAGCATCTGCTGGTAGGCTGCATACTCCATGGGAGCCTCTCATCATGCAATAACTGTCTTGACGGTAAATGAAATAGTATGAGAAAGATATTGGAGAAGTTCTTTGATAGTTCTTTGTTTTGCAGTGAACTTGTGGAGAAGGTCCTGCTCTTCAACTTTTTCGTAGAGGTGTTTGAGTACACGAAATTCGTGATGTAGTGAATGTAAGAGATCAGACTTTGAATACATAGTCGATAATATAGTAGATAAATATTCCACAGTGAAAGATATTTTGGAGGCGTGGAGAGAAACGATCATACCCAAGTATTTTTATGATACAAGTCCGACTTTTATTTTTTGTGAATATGCGTAGGTTGAGCGTATATATTGGTTGTTTTTTTGAGACGTTATTGTTTTTTAGCCTGTTTTTTGAAATATATGGCTTTGCGTGTTGTAGTTTTGGTTCTCTCAGTGATACAAATGTTGGTTGGTTACATTCCTGCCTGGACGGGACGATGAGCTCCTGTGGATGCGATATCTCCTGAGCCGAAGCTTTATTTTGAACCACTTGGATATGCGTTTGCTATCTGGGGAATTATTTATCTAGGATGTTTTGCGTATGGTGTTTGGCAATATTTGCCAGCACAGCGTTCTCATCCTGGATTGGAGAAATTACGCCCATTGACAATGTCTGCATTTCTCTCTCTTATTGTGTGGACATTGGTTGCGCAGTTTTTACCTGCACCCTGGACGATGTTAGTAATGCTTTGGACAGGCGTTGCCATGATACTTGTGTATAGACATATTTCTCAGTATTATGATACGTATGTCTTGGGGAGCGCGATGCGTGCGTGATATTGGACGGTGGTTGTTCCACTGAGCATTTTGACGGGTTGGATCACGGCAGCTTTCTTTGCAAATGTGTCGGTATTGAGACCATACCTCAATGCTTGGGGTGTTGATGATCTTCTATTGTCTTGGGTGTTGCTTGTTGGTGTTGCAGTGAGTAGCTTACACATCATTCATACATTTCGCAAAAGTATATCCTATGTGATGACGATCTTGTGGGCATTAGTGGCGATTGTTCTTGCTAATATTTATAGAGTACCTCATGCGGGACTAGCATGAGGAGCAGCTGTTGCATGTATTGCGGTATCTATTGCTTACGTGACCAAAAAAGAGGTTTAACTCTTACTATTCCCATGTCTTTGGCGTTATTTGAGGATCATAAGTACATCAATAAGTACAATCAGCCATATTGGAAGGCAAGAGAGTTGGCAAAAATTCTGGAGTATGTTGACTATCGTAAATTTCTCAATGTAATAACTAAGGCAAAGAAGGCATGTGAAAATAGTTGATACCCCGTCTCTGAGCATTTCGTCCATGTCGACGAAATGGTAAAAATCGGATCACACGCTGTGAGAAAGATAGACAATGTCAATCTTTCACGTTATGCGTGTTATCTCATCGTTCAAAACGCTGATCCTTCCAAGGAAATCGTGGCGCAGGGTCAGACATACTTTGCTATGCAAACCAGAAAACAAGAGATTACGCATGCGCAAGAGCTCTACCAAGAGGATCAGAAGAGGGTAGAGGTTAGGAAAGAGCTTGCAAAGCATAGTAAGCAGCTATTTAGTACAGCGAAGAAGGCGGGTGTCACTAACTATGCGGAGTTTCAAGATGCGGGATATCAGGGGCTCTATGGTGGGATGAGAAAGTCGGACCTTGTTCAAAAAAAATGAATACCACCCAAGGAAGCTATTTTTGATTATATGAGTAGTGAAGAGCTTGGTGCAAATCTTTTTCGTGCAACTCAGGCAGATGCAAAGCTCAAAAGGGACCTTCAGGATGGTAGGCAGATCGGTCAGGAACAGGCAGAACAGATACATCATGATGTCGGTGCTAAAGTAAGAAAGACGATTCAAGAGCTTGGTGGTACTATGCCTGAGGAGCTTCCCGTTCCAGATAGTGTGGAGGAGGCAGAAAAAAGGCTTGCGTCTATGTCATATGAGATTACAGCGCCACTTGTGCCAGAGTCGGTGCAGCATCCAGAAGCTATTGTGTATCGTGATGGAGTTTCGCAAGAGAGTGACTGATGAGCAAAGACTCACGAAAATGATTTGCCAGATGACGCACTAATGACACCAATACTGTGTTTTGATCTACCGAGTGATATCCCAACGTTGACGCAACTTATCTCGATTGTCAAGACATATCCTGGTGAAGAAATGATTCAGATCGGTGATAAAATATACGAATTGTCTTCCAAAGGAGTAAAACTTGTTATTGCATTACTGGAGGATGAGGGTAGGGGACTCGCCTTGTAATAGCTGGATAGACTACTATAGTGCTTGCTATGTAAGCCTGATGTGGGCGACTGGTTTTAGAAATTACATTAGACTGTATGACGGCATCTGCTATAGATATTTTGCGTGCGTATCTTGATATAAATGATATTTCTCCCAAAGAGCATATTTTGGAGGCTGGGGCTTTACTTGTTGAGCGTCCAGAAACTATAGTTATCAACTATGCCAAGAAGTGATATATTCTCATGTATTTTCAAAAATATCTTCAAGGGACTTTGAATATAGAAAAATTTATGGGTGTGGGAGATGGAGAAAGTACCTTAACGATTTTTGAGCAAAAGGTGTATCTCAAATGATGAGCGTCTGCTAGAGAAGATCTTCACAAACTTGCAGAAGCCCATTGAAGTGTGAGACAGTGAGTACTTGTGTTGCTTGATCAAATATGAGTTGAATATATGCAGACGCGTGAACCTGATCAATGGGAGGCATTTGGAGAAGAGGTTCGTGCACAACATGGTAAAATAGTGGTTTTGGATACGTTTTTGTATGATGCTCCGGCTGATGAACCTGTACCGTATGGTACCTGGTAGTGGCTGGTAGAGATATTTGGGATTTATTTTTTGTGTTTTTGTAACATGGTTCTTTCTACAAACCCGCCGAGAGGGACAAAAGACTGGTTTCCGGAAGAGTATCGTATTCGTAAATATATTTTTGATACGTGGAGAAAAGTGTGTGTACAATTTGGCTATGAGGAGTATCTGTGACCACTTGTGGAGGATGCGAATGTCTATAGAGCAAAATCAGGAGAAGACGTAGGTGGTTCTGAATTGACGCTTTTGACGGATAGAGATGGGAATATTACTGATCTTTCACTTAGGCCAGAGATGACACCATCGGTGACGCGCATGGTAGCAAGTAGATATGCGCAGTTGTCTAAGCCAATTAGATGGTTTTCTATCGCAAACTTCTATCGTAATGAAAAACCTCAGAGAGGGAGAAATAGAGAATTTTGGCAGCTCAATCTTGATATGTTTGGAGAGGAGAGTAATGGTGCTGATCTTGAAGTATTGCAGATGGCAGTGGAGATTATGAAGGCATTCAATCCACCTAAAGATGCGTTTGTGATTTATCTCAATCATCGTACATTGATTGATGCGTTTTTGGCTCAGGTCGTAAGCTGTACAGATGATCAAAAAAGAGATTTAACGAGACTCATGGACAAACGAGATAAACTGACTCCTGAGGTATTTACCTCTTCGTGTAGTGAAAAATGAGCTTCTGCTGGACAGATCCAACACATTATGCAGTTTATGACAGCCACGACAGTGGCAGATATTGTTATGCGTTTTCCAGTGTTGGCTGATAACGCTGCTCTGCAGGAGATGGATCTTCTTGTCCAGCAGTTGGCAGCGCTGGGATATGCAGAATACTTCCAGTTTAAGCCAGCGCTGATGAGAGGATTTGACTACTATGATGGGATGGTGTTTGAAGTCTTTGATAAACATCCGGACAATAATCGTGCGATGTTTGGTGGCTGACGCTACAATGGCTTAGCAGAAATTTTTGGAGTAAAGGCGTTTCCTGCTGTGGGATGTGCACCATGAGACGAACCTATGAGATTATTTTTGGAGAGTTGGTGACTTTTGGATCAGATAGCTGCACATGAGGCAGATGTGTACTATATACCGCTTTTGGATGAAACTTTTCTTGTACCTATGATGCAACTTGCACGTGTATTGAGGAGTGAGGGGAAGTCTGTAGAGTGCGGAACCAGCGCCAAAAAATTGTGAAAGGCTCTAGAATACGCCGACAAAAAATGATTGAGATATGTGATTATATACGGAGAAAATGAACATAAAAAGAATGTGTATATCCAAAAAGATTTGAAGACAGGAGAGGAGCAAGAGGTTAAGATTCCATCGTAGATTGTGTGTGGATACTTGGGGTTCTAGATTGTACATGAGACTACGTAAACATCTTTGAGATGTTGAATTTCATGATATCACTTTCTCAGAAGACATAGAGAAAATCTATAATGCTCATAGTGATAAGTTCGGTGTTATTATGCGGATTAACAAGTGTTACTTGATATGTTTTTGGATTGTATTTGAGTACCGTATATGCATGATGTTTGTGTATATCTCGAGGATCTTGTCTTTTTCTCCCTGTAGATGATGAGATAATGCTAGTCCCTTTTGATAGTCATAACAACTGAGAGCATATGTCTATGATGCGTTCGTATGACAAAAATTCTATTTCATAGGATTGTGTAATTTTTTTTGGGAAAAGCTGTCTAAATGCTACTCTTTGGTGTCATCAGCCATGGTGCATGATGTCTCAGGTGGGTCACGTTTTGAGCTTTTTTCGTCAGGCAATATGTTCTTTGAATCCTGGTATAAGTTTTTCATATACGAGCATTCACATAATGGCGTTGACAAGCAATAGTATTGTGTCCGTCATATACATATTGAGCGTATCAATGTTTTGATCCGCTGTATGCATGTATCGGGTGGTTACGATTGATCCACTGGTAATAAAGGATGCGAACGTAGCAAGTGAGAGATATCAGGCACCTTCTATTGTGTGATTACGTATAAAACGCTTCGTATGGGCCTTCTGGAAGGCAATTTCTATAATTTTTATAAATTCAGGTGCTTGAATTCACGCTCGTTGAGCTCTTTCTTGTGGTGTGACTATAAATGATGTACTCCCGAGGCGTACTTTGTAATTCTGTGGGTTCTCCGGATCTTTACCGAGCATTTGCATACATAATTCCTCTGCAAAATTGAGCGGAAGCATACCGCAAATGATAGTCACAAAAAAACAATTTGGCAACGCTCACTGTTTAACTTTATTATGATCCGGTACTGCATGCGTAAAATACCGTTTTTTGAAGTTCATGTGTCCAAAAAGCTCGTTGTATTCTTCAGGGGTCCATTCGGTTTTGAGTGTGGCAGCTAGTGCTTGTTTGCGTTGTATATATTCTCTTTTCTCTTTGAAGGAGTGTTCACTGGGCTGGGGAGGTGTTTCGGTATCCAGTTTTTTTTGTAGAGTCATTTCAATATCACGAGGTGTTGTACAGGTTTTGAGAGATACCTTTTGGCTATGTAATACGTTGATTATTCGAAATGTTTTTTGTGTTGTGTATATGTTGATATCGTGTGTTGCTGGATCTTCACAGATAAATCTTTCTATAGGGTGTATCTCTGGGGTATGTTGTAAGCAGTATTGTATTTCCTTATATAGCTGTTCTCGTGTTGTTCTTCATGCGCAGATGTATGTGCCGAATTTTTTGAGAAATGACTGTGTTTTTGGTGCTTTTTGGATGCAGAGCTGTGAAATAACCCTAATTTTTCTTTGGTAGCGTGTTTGGTCAGTAGTCTTTGTTAGTGTGATATCAAAAAATTGTTCCATAAGATTGAGTGTGTGCGTCTCGATTTCGAGGGGTCATGCTTGACTGATTCCTGTGTGATCTGCGTGTTGTTTCTCTCGTGTAGCTTGCTGTAGTGTGTATGCTTCGAAGTAGTCTCGATCAAATCAGGCACCTTTGCGTGGTTTGAGTGCATAGATGAGATAGTCTTTGGAAGGTTTTATTCAGGTCTTGTGTCGTAAAAGACGTACATCCTTCAACTTTTTTTCTTCATTATCGAAGATGCTGTACTTGTCTAACTGCGCCGGAAGTTGATGGTGTAGTGGTGTAGTATGCTCTAATATGCGTTCGAGATATATGGTTCCGAATACTTGCCAGGGTGGTCATACTAGGTCAGAACCAAATTCATAGGATGGATCTAATGCATGGAGCTGAAAAAGACGCTTGGTTAGGGATGTAGAAAGATATTCTTGGATATTAAGATTATGTTCGGTTAGGCGGGTTGTGTATGGTCCACGCACATATGTCAGGAGATTGGTTATTGAAGTAGAAGTATGCTTTTGTAGTCTAAAGAGAAATCGGCTCATGAGGAGATAGTCTTTTGCTGATGAGCAGTCCTTGATTATTGTGTGTAGTTGATCAGAGAATGTAGATAGGGGTGTCTTACTCATCATCTCTGTTGTGACGGCTTTTCGATATGTTACTGTCAGCTCGTCTTTATCAAATTGCTGACAAAATTCGGTATCTGTTATTCATGTGTATTCATGTAGAAGGAAGCCCGTGTTAGACTGTTTCAAAAGTTCGTTCTGTAGAGAATTCTCTACACCATGTTTTATACGTTGTAGTATACCGGGTTTTTGTGGTTTTTTTGAACTTTTGGGGACTATCTCGTTCATAGTTCTATTGTATTGAGGATTACGTGTAGAGGCAAATATTGGCGTAGAAATTCCTTGCAACTTGGCCTGTGAATAGTAGTATCCGAGCTAGTTAGCTAGGCCGTTTGAGGCATTTCATTGTTTGATGTAGTTGATATGATAGATATAGCAGAGCTTAAGCTACCTCCGCATCACCTAGAGGCCGAAAAGGGTATTCTAAGCTGTATTTTGCTGGATAATGATGTGATGTATGTAATAGAATCTGTGGCATTACAACCAACAGATTTCTACCAGAAAGAGCATCAGATGATTATGCAGGGTGTCCATGATTTGTGGCTTCAGCGCAAGACAGTAGATGTGGTGACGGTCTCTAATGAGCTCCAGAAGGGAGATGCGCTTGATATGATTGGTGGCCTAGACTATCTCTATGAGCTTGCTGGATTTGCAGTGACTACAGCTGCAGCCGCTGACTACGCCAAGATCGTCAAAGAAAAATCTATCCTAAGAAATATTCTCAAAACATGTCAGTCGATCTCAGGTGATGTGTATGATCAGCAGCCGGTAAACAATATTCTAGAGAGAATTGAGAAGAGAATCTTTGATTTGACGCAGATTCATATCTCTGATGGGCTCAAGCATATCAAAGATATCCTCAATCAGAGAGTAGAGGACTATATGGATATCGTGGATAATCCGCATAAACTGGACGAACAAAAGGTACTGTCACACTTTGCGTCACTGGATGGTGTGCTTGGCGGCTTTAGATGAGGAGATCTCGTTATTCTTGCTGCTAGACCAAGTATGGGGAAAACGGCTTTTGCTATCAATATAGTCATAAATGCGGCTATCAAAGCAAAAAAGTCTATCAGCTTCTTCTCACTTGAAATGGGAGCGGAACAGATTGTAGATAGAATTTTGTCGCTTGTTTCAGGCATTCCTATGCATAGGATCGTAAGGGGAGAGCTTGGAGAAGAAGATTTTTCGCTTCTTGGTGAAGCGATGGAAAAACTTAGTAGTACGCAACTGTATATAGACGATATTGGTTGAATTACCGCACAGGAAATGCTCTCTAAGCTTAGAAGGCTCAAGATAGAGAAGGGAAGTCTTGATCTTGTGGTTGTAGACTATCTTCAGTTGATGACAGATACGAGATACGCTGGTAACAAAGTTCAGGAAATCGGAGAAATTTCAAAAGGTCTCAAGAATATGGCCAAAGAGCTCAAAGTCCCTGTAATTGCATTATCTCAGCTTTCTCGTCAGGTGGAACAACGTGCTGATAGAAAGCCTCAGCTTTCGGATCTTAGAGAGTCAGGGGCTATAGAACAGGATGCAGATAGTGTGATGATGCTATACAGGGAGGAATATTATGATCCATATACGGACAAAAAAGGTATTGCCAACGTTTTTGTCAGAAAAAATAGAAATGGTCCTACAGGTGAGATAGAGCTTTTGTGGAAAAATGAGACAATGAGATTTTATGAAATGACGAAAGAGTAGGAAATATTATGACGTTTGTTCTATTAAGCTATATCGTAGCTAGCCATTTTGTCATGGTGTTTTTTGATCTTTTTTCGATAATTGAGATCACCTCATATACCTGTTTCGTGTCAGCAGTACGATCCTCGTCATTTGGGGTTTGGCTGTTTGAAATTTTTCTGATCTGATAGAAACCCTTTCCCATCTGGTCAAATGTTTGTTGTTATATGCTTCAGTGTCGGTTCAACACTTGGATAGCAGGCTTTGAATGCCTCGTATCTTTCTTTAAGATGTCTTCACATAAGGAGCATTCACCTTCGAAACGTTTTGGGTTTTCATCGTGATCATACATCTACACATCCTATATTGTATCTTCCGAATCTTTGCTCGTCGGGCTTTAGCATTCACATGAGCGTTTCTTGAGATGCAATGGCTGCTAAGATAAGCGGAGATATCCATTTGATATTCATGAGTTTTGCAAGTTTTACAAAATCTTTTCAGGTGACAGGGATTTTTTTACCTGGATGATTTTTTTCTATCTGTGCTATATATGTATTGATCTTGGCGATAGCTGTTTTTTCGGCAGTGGTTATAGATTCTTTTGTATTCCCAGGGGATGGTGTTTTGTCAAGGATAGGCGTGATGGCAGGAGTGTCTATTTGTAGAGATGTTGGTGCCATATAGGGTTTTGAAGTATCAATAACCGCTGGTGAAATTCTAAGGTCTTGAGAGGGGAGTGGTGTCGTAGGAGTGTGGCGTATATCATTTCTCATTGTAAGGAGGGATGTCAGTTTTTTGAGAACTTCTCTGCCAGCATATCACCCGTCTTGTCCGAGTCCATAGTCTTTCTCAAACTGTCTAATGCTCTTTCTCGTAAGAATGCCATCTTCTCCATCAATAGGAAGTTTATACTTGAGCATGGCAAGTCATGTTTGTACGAGGAAGTAATATGCGTAGTCTTTGTGTATATCTGCATATTTTTGCCGTTCTCCGGAGCGTGTAGTATAGTTTTTTTTGATTAATCTCGCGATATCTATGGGTTGTAGTCAGGTAAGAACTTCTTTGTAAAGATTTTTTTCACGTTGCTTGTTGGTGATAATTTCGTGTTGGACGAGACTTGCTTTGACTTCATGTTTGTTCAAAGCACGGTAATTGAGATTGTCGACATGGTGTTCTTCGAGAGGTGGCATATTTGGATACATAAAAGTATGTTTTTAGTATATACGAGTTCCCCCTATTTGTCAAAAAACCAGCTGATATACGCGATAATTTGCAAATTTTGATGGTGTGAAGTATACTGATAGTACTTTATGTTTATTGTAACGATATGTATGGGAGATAGGTATGATGGGAGGATCGATTCATGACCTAAGACGACTGCTCAAAAACAGCAAACTGCTGCAGAAATGCAGAAGTTGTTGGATGCTTCTGATGTACAAGCGAATCAGGCTGAGCGTGAAGCAATTAAGGATATCAAAAAAGAGGTATTTGCTCTCAAAAAAGAAACAGCGCAGGTGACCTTACGTAATGTTGAAGCACTCAGGAACTTGACGCCAGCTCAGGTTGTGACTTTGATAGAGGCAAACTACAAAACCGATAGCGGCAAGTGGCGAATAGAAAAAGATGATGGATTGATCGTAGTAAAGCAATTGGCGCTCGATATTCTTGGACGTTACTCAGGATGAGTAGATAACGCGTGGGGAACCTTATCTCAGCGTGCTGAGGCGGAGTATAGGGCCGAGAAACATTTGCCGGCGCAGGGGGCTACAGAGAAGCTTTTGCAGGCGTTTATAGATGATATCAGAGCACATATATCGTCATCGGAGATGGGGATACCATGAACTCAAGTTGATCGTTGGGAGGGATTGTTGCCAGAGGGCGTTGTAAAGAACTCATCCTCAGAGGAAAAGGTACAGAAAAATATAATTATTATCGGTGATAACCGCATAGAGACAACTGTTCCCGTAGAGCCGCCTTTGGCTTTGGATCCAACGTTGCCGATAACAGAACATGTGATGGATACCAAGGCTTGAGTACACAATATAGAGCAGTTGTCTACATCTTTTTTTACATTGCCTCCTGATGTAAAACTCAAGACACCCATACAACCGGTAGATACACTACCATTGTCAGAAATTCTTGCTAAGCAACTAGCAAAAAACTATCGTAAATATGCTAAAAATATCCAAAGTGTTTCAGATAGGTTTGGAATCCCATCATCGATCTTTGCAAACTTGTTGATCAAAGAAAACCCTAGAATGATAGAAGGGAAGAGAACGACGATTGGTCAAATGAATAGGGCGGCTTGGGAAGCGGGGGCGCGTTTTGCAAAATCTCAGGGCATATCTGTAGGGGGTTATGATACATATAGAGGCAATGCAGGGGAGGCAATTAAAGCTGCTGCTGGACTGTTGGCATATCACTATAAGAACTGCGGAGATCGATTTGTGGCTGCACAGCTCTATCATGCAGGATCTGTACTTTCTAGTAATGAGAGGGCAAGATACTACGCTAAAGATAATCCCGCAATTATTGATACGTATAATAGACATATTGATGGGCCTGAGGTGACAAAGAATACTATTACGGCTCGTCAGTACAATATATCTGCAAAACTTTTCTATGCTGTAGCGGATTATTCGTAGTTTTTTGTAATTTCCCTGGATACTAGGCGTTTTTTGTGTATATGTGCGGCTATATGAGTCGTTTTTTTTGTTTACATTTGGTGAGAATCTCATGGCAGGACATTCGAAATGGCATAATATCAAGCATCGCAAGGCCGCTCAAGATGCACAAAAATCCAAATACTACGCAACCGTAGGCAAAATTATTCAGATGGCAGCTAGAGATGGTGCGGATCCGTTTATGAATCCTAAACTGGCGTTGGCGTTGCAAAAGGCAAAACAGTATAATCTTCCTAAAGAGGTTGTACAGAGGGCTATTGATAAAGGCTCTGGTGCAGCTGGAGGAGAAGATTTACAGGAAATTTTTTATGAAGGATACGGACCAGGTGGTGTAGCGCTTTATATCAAAGCTATTACCTCCAATTCCACAAGAACAGGGCAAAGTGTTAGAGCATTACTTACAAAGTATGGAGGTAGTCTGTGAACTCCGGGGTCTGTATCTTGGCAGTTTTCGGAAAAATGAGAAATATATGTGTCTGGGAAAGTGAAAAAGACTATAGAGAAGGGGAGAGAGGTAGAAGTACAATCAGCACTTGACCCAGAAATTTTTGAACTAGATGTACTAGAGACGGATGCTGATGAGGTGAGTATAGAGGATGATGAGGATGGGAAAAAAATGGGAAGAGTGCTTACCACCAAAGAGTGCTTTATTACAGTAAAGCAGCGTCTTGAGGAGTCTGATTACAAAATAGATGAGGCTGATATTCAGTATATAGCTGCGAATACTGTAGAACTTGATGAGAATACAAGCCAAAAATTGGAGACACTTATAGAGATGCTAGAAAGTGATGATGATGTCGATACGGTGTGGCATAATGCTGCCTAAATATCCATAATTTCGATGAGTTTGTGACGGCTTGTGTGTCAGCGAATAACGCTGATGCGTGATTTGGGTACGTCGTACTGTTTACTGAGAAATTTGATGAGCGCTTCATTTGCTTTACCGTCTACAGGAGGAACGGTAAGTCGTATTTTGTACGATATGTTTCAGAGCAGATCGGTTTGCTCTTCTCGTTTCTCGTGCTTGGCTCAAGGAGTGACGTGTATGGATAAGAGCATTAGTGTGTGTTTGCTAATTGTATATCTGTGAGTTCGTTGAGGGTTGTAATGGCGGCGGGAAGTGCATGTGTATCGGATCCATTGAATTTACATCCAGAGGCGAATTTGTGTCCTCATCCTCAGCACTGTTCTGCAATGGTTCTGACATCGAGGTGATGGTTTTTGGTCCTTAGACTACAGCGAATATATCCGTCAGTGTTGTCTATCTTGAACAGTGCAAAAATGCCATGGTGCTCAATGGTTGTAAATAAGCCGATAAAGAGGTCAGCAACTTCTTCTTCGACATTGAGAGAGGCGAGCTCTTGTTTGGTGAATCGAGATGAAAATACATGTTTGTGGAGTGTCATCCTTTCTAGAAGAGTTCCCAAAAACATTAATTTTTGCGAACTATTTTTTCTGTAAAGATTGTCCATGATAAGCGGTTTTTTTGCACCAAGTGCTAGTATTTTTGTGGTTATATCAAATGTCCTAGGGCTGTCTTGTTCGTACATAAAATTGCCGGTATCTGTGGAAATACCCATAAAAAGATAGGTAGCTATTTGAGGACTGATAGCAGTGGGGGCTATGTGGAGAAATATTTCAGCTAGGTATTCACATACACTGCTAGCGGAGGTGTCTATGAGATTGAGATTCCCATAGCCTTTATTGGAAATATGGTGGTCTATGACGATTTTGCGAGGATGATCTTCGAAGTACCTAGGATTCTCTTTTCGGAAATGGCCTAACTGATTTGCGGTATCTCCAGTATCCATAAAAAAAATAGTATCGTAGACCTCTTTGCCGAGTGCGTTGGGAGCTGAGCTGGAAGATGCGAGATATACTTGTGAGAATTTTTTTACTTCTGGAAGAAAATCAAAAATAGGAGAAGGTGGGGTAGGGCAGTAGTAGTCCACATGTTTTCACAGTGACTGGAGATATGTTCATAAGGCAAGGCATGATCAGACGCAATCGCCGTCTATATTTCTATGTCCAAAAATGGCGATTTTCTGTGATTCATCTATCCGCTGTTGGAGGGTAATGAGATTTTGCATATCAATACCTGAAGCCATTATTGGAGGTGCAGTAAAATGTTTGTGGTTATGCCGCCTAGGTGTTTTTGATGAGTATAAACTAAATATCTTTAAACTTATAAATTTCAAAGCCATTTATCATGTGTTTGACGTTTTGCTCGATACTGCTGTGGACGATAATGATTTTATCATCGAGCGAAATGTTACCTTTGAAGAGAATTCTGATGATTTCTTTTCCAATCTGTTTGATATTCTCGTAATCAAAGGTAGATGCAATCTTATAGCCTTTTACTCCTCGCAAGAGATTGAGATATCTGAATGCGTCATCGTTTTTGGTAAATGCGATGATAGGTACATCGGGCTTGAGTGATGAGAGCCTAGCAGGTGTATATCACGTTTCTGTAGGGCAGATGATAGCCTTAATCTTGAGCTCTTTGGAGGCTCTGTATGCGTTGTAGATGACGTAGTCCGTGATACTGACGTAGTCGGTAGCTGCATTGTCGGGCATTGCTGGTATTTCATCGAGCTTGTAGAAGTGAGTGACTTTGTTTTCAGGGTTATTGATGGTGTCGTACAAAAGTGTTATAGCTTCTATCGGGAATTCCCCGACAGCAGTTTCTTTGGTAAGTAAAAACGCGTCAACTCCTTGCTGGATGAGTGTCATGATATTGCGTTGTGCCTCTTTACTTGCTTTTACTTGAGATGCGTCGACAGGTACCGTGACAAGAACAGGCTTTCATATCTTGTTACACAGATTGATAATGTTGAGCTGTTCCTTGAGGCCATCTCACCCTGTAAGGATGGCGAGTTTTTTGCTATCTATATGGATGCCATCTACTTTGTCGATAATGTGTTTAATGTTTTTGAGTGCTTCTTTGGTGACGATTTTTGCTATAATTTTGACGTGAAGTCCTCAGATATGATTGAGGAAGTCTTTGATTTTTTTGACGTCTTCTGCATCTCTGATGTACGAAATAGCCATCATAGAGACTTTGTGCTCAATGCCCCAAACGACGTGTTTTTTGTCTCCTTCACCGAAGAAAGGAAGCTTGGGAATGTATTTCTCGAATTCCACGAGCCTATTGATAAGAATCTCTCCTCCTTGAATGACCTTAGTTTCCAAGCCGCCGGCTACTTTTTTTGTAACCTCTAAGATCACGGCATTGTGATCAATGTGAATAAGGACGCCAACACTAATCTCATCGAGATGTTCGTAGTCTACAAAAAGTGTTCCATCCTCATGTTTGAATGATTCTGAGTATTTGATGCGGAGTTTCTGATTTTTTTTGACTTGCGTTTCTTCTCTACTTCTTGTCCTAATCTCTGGTCATTGGATGTCCAAGAGAATACTTTTGCTGTTGTCGAGTTTGAGAATCATATTGACGTACTTTCTTTTGATGTCCTCTTCTCCATGGGAGAGCGTGATCCTAAATGTGTCTATCTGGTTGATGACTTTGGAAAGTACGGTTTCTTTGTCGATGGCTGGTCACATAGTTGCAATGATCTTTGCGTTGTGGAAGTGATTCATGAGCGTACAAAAACGAGCAGATAAAAAATGTTAGCGTCTTTTCTTTTTTTTGGAGTAGGGTGGTTTATTGGTGTGTCTTTGGTAGGTGGTGGTATTTAGCAGGTTGTTATTTGAGGTTTCGTTTTCTATGTCTAGGATGAGTTCTGGGGGAAGCTCGTCAAGCGTTCTTACTGAGATGGAAATGCCGAGCTGATGTTCGAGTTCTTGTATGTGCTCGCCGTTTCTCCCTATTACTTTGCCTTTGGCGTCCTCTGGTACATAGATTGTAATTGCTGCGGGTGATACGACATGTACATGTATACTTACGCGGAGTAATTTGGCGAAATAGTCTTCAAGGTAGCGTTTGGCTATAGTGAAAATGCCAGAGGTACGTTTGGTTGTAGATGCTTCGACCTGGTCCATTGGCATCACGACAACATTGTCTCCAAAACTATATATTTCGTAGAGGATTGTGTCGTGATGTAACTCTTTGACCTGTAGAACAGGACGTGCGAGATCCTCGGAGTGCATACCTGCGGGCGTTTTGACAACTTGTTCGAGGGTCAGAATTTGTCAGACACGACCTGCTTGGATGAAGATAACGGTGTCGACAATCTGTGGTATGGTTCACATATCTATTGTTCACAAAAATCTTTGGATACTGTCGATAGGGCGTGTAGCATGCATGACACCGATAAGTCCAATACCAGTTAGTCTCAAATCCTTGTAGAGGAGGAAATCGCTTGCGTTTCTGACTTCGTCGTATACGGTATAATCTGGCCTAGAAAGCAGCAAAATATCTCTGATATCGTTGTGGGGTGCATGCGAGAAACTGTATTGTACAATACGATCATCAACAACGAGGTCACGAGGTGATTCGATGGTTTTGATGATGACATTTTTTTGGACGAGCTCGGCGACAAATGCTTGTGCGAACGTGGTTTTTCATTCTCCTGGTGCTCCTGCAATGAGAATACCTTTTGCTTTGTCCATAAGCACTGCTCTTGTGGCCGCATCGAGCTCGTAATCTGCTAGAGAGAGTTTTTTGGTAGGTCTTACCACCGTAATCTCGAGGATGTCTGAGAGTGGGGGACGTACAATTACTATTCTGTAGGCTCATAACTGGAGCACTTGTGAGTGCGGTCTTTCAATTTCTACAAACGCATCATGTCTGCTCTCACATTCGGCATGAAGATGTGCTATGATATCCTGTATCTCACTCCCTGAGAAGCGATAGGAAAGCTCTTCCATGTGCCATCCACCGGGTTTTCATTTCTTGGCATAGACAGGCTGCTGCTCCATAATATGGACAGACATCGTTTGCGGATCAAAAAACTTATCCAAAATGCTTGCGGTCATAGGAAAGAAATGTGGTTGGTGTGTATACACCTAAAATCTTCTATTGACGCTCTTATATATATTTTTACGAAAAATACAAGAAAATCGTACAAGACTGGCTTATTTTAGAGGAAATATCGCGCGTTTTTGCTCTCGCATATGATGGACGTGAGTCGGATTATGCTTACGGCCATACAAGATCTGTACGTAGAGCATTTGTATGTTTTAGATTTGCTATTTTTGAGAGTATAGTGTATAGTTAGCCTAGAGGTACTGTGCAGCATTTTACCTGTGTGTGAGCGATGAACGAGACACAACAGCCAATATTTGACCAAAAACAACTCGATGAGCTTCTTCATCTGATTTTTGCTGCTAGTAAAGACCGTCTTGCGACATTCGAACCAGAGTTTGATCCTGTGTGACAGGAGCAAATCAGAACATATAAGCGTGTGGTATATGATGCATATACGCAATGAAATTATCGTGAATTATTTGTTGCGCTTGAGGTTCTTTTGTCGGCGTTGGAAAAAATAGAGATAGCGTATCTTGAGTGGAGAAAACATTGATTGGAGACACATGTAGATACGTACATGAAAGAGGCGTTGGATGCAGTGCAAACCAATACGGCAACACCATATATGGAGCCTATAGACGTAGATCAAGGACTGGGTGCATCTATTGTAATGGGCAATGGTAGTGGTAGTGTAGGTACTGATGCGTGATCATCATCGTTGCCATATGATATGTGGAGAGAAAAAATAGAACGCATCTATACGCAACATGCTGTACATAGGACGATGCGTGGTAGTGGAACATTTTTGGAGATGGTGATGATATGGAGTAGTATGGGTATTATGTTGTTGTATATTTTGCGTATGATTACGGCGGGGCCCGTATTGCGGTATGTTATGCTAAGTGTGTGAGCGCTGTGACTATTGAGTATGTTTTGGAAATGGATGAGATATACGGTGTAATTTTTTGATAGATTTTTGTAGGAATTCTAATATACACGATGCATGTGACTTCTTATCCTTGCATTACATACGGGATTTATTTGGTATTTCTCATACATCTGATACTGGTGGATGAGTTTTTTGCCGTTATTGGTGATTAGTGTGGTTATTCTGCATATAGGAAATTTTTTGGAAACAGAAAGCATCTCTACGGATGACATGAAATCGCGGGCTGTAAAATATGCTCTTCCTGTGGCATGGACTTCAGTAGTATTTGGTATCTGGGGTATCAGTGATGTGTATAGTGGCGGACAGTATGAAGTACCGTTGTTATTGATTCTTGCTCATATGGGACTACGAGTGTGATCTTATGTAGTCTGATACGAAGATGGAAAACGTATTTTTCAACGATGATATGTGTTTTCGCTAGTTTTGTGGTTGTACTTTTTGTGGAAGGATACGAGTTTTGGGATACGGATTCATATGGTGATGATTGCCATAGCGGTAACCATGGCTATGGCTGCGGCGATAGTCTTTATAACACCTCTTTTGGGTGGGACCTACAAAAAGTCAGATACGTATTTGTTATTTATTACGGGTAATTTGACTGTGCTGTTTGGTATCTATGGATATACTTGGCAACAAGCATACATAGGCACACTTATTGGATTGCTGTACGTGATGCTGGTGTATATTGTTATGGTGCTTGTACGTCGTTATACGGCGCATATCGAACGACGTGAAGAGAGACAAAAAGATCCGTTTTACTCGATACTTGCATGAAGAAAACTCCTAGAGCAGAAGCAACCAATGAAATTAGATCTGCTTCTAGAAGCTCAGGAGTTCTTGGAAAAACTTGACCCATCTACGAAGCTTGCTATGAGTATGCTCAATGTGGCTGTTATGATTTTGCTGATATATTTCTTTTTGACACGCCGTGATCAGTTGCCATTATTGGCTCATGAGCTTATTTTTTGGAGCGGGGTAATTGTGTTTTTTGTGAATTACTTGCTTCTGAGGACGCTTGGGTTTTATCATGAGGTACAGAGGATCGGGTCGTTTTTGCTGATAACATTTGGAATGTATGCTACAAGTATGCATGTCTTTGGAGGAGAGGTTATTTATTTGCTGCTCTTTGGTATTGCGTGGACTATTCTCAATTCCGCAGCGATGTTTCATACGAGATTTATGGGTCTACATAATTTATTGCAGGTGCAGGACTACTGGTATTGGATAGGATCTATCTTGTTGGCGTCACTGTGTAATCTCTATTTCGTTTTCTTGCTGCCTATTTCTGGTCAACTTGCTTTTTCGTTGAGTTGTTTGTATTTAGGTGTACAGGGGGTATTGTCGTGGTATACGATCATGTTTGTCAAAAAGTATGTCAGAGAGACGTAACTCTAGAAAATTCTTCAAAAAATATTATTTTCTCGTAATATCGTTTATTGTCAATTCATAATATAGGGGAGAAGACCTCCGGGTATGTGTTTTTTGACAGCTTGACAATTTTTAGGTATCATCTGTACAAGGTATTTTATTCTTATCTTGTACATGATGAGAAGAAAACAGTGGGTCTATGGAGCTATGTCGCTTTTGGTAGCGGTTTTTGGGTACGTTGGCCTTCGATCGTCGGCGCTTGTGTCTGCTCAGACAGATATTGGCTGAGGGACTAAGGGGACGACCGAATGAACAGCTTGAGTAGATGGCTGAGGGGGTACGTGAACTCCGGGTGGAGGCACGACAACGGGCTGATCTACTACAGGCTGATCTGGTGGGACGTGTGTGGATGGACAGTCGTGTGAGCCAACTCCTGGAGCGTGTGGTTCCAATGGATCGTGTCTCAACTTCCATTGTGTATGTCGTGGAGGATCGACACCAGTTTGTGGTGATGGCATCCTTGATAAAACAAAGGAAGAGTGCGACTTGGGAACACTCAATGGACCAAATACTGCGTGTTCTACATCATGTACATTGAATGAGCCATCATGTGTCGTATTTGCAGACCCATATGCGACGTATGTAGGATCAGGTGTTGAATTTTCACTTTCTGGACTCAATGAACCATATATCCTAGGTGTGACCTGATGTGTTATTAGGTATGGAGATGGTCAGACGGGAGCGTTTGATTACCCATGACAGGATCATATCCATGCGTTTGGTTTTACAGGTGTTTTTGATCATACTATTTCATGTTTCTATGCATATAGAGGGGTAGAGTGAGTATATCCGGTTATGTGTGAAGGAATTAGGCCTGTAGTGGTGTACGATACGGGTGCAGATGCGACATGTGTCAATGTATTTGGTACCATGACGCATTCATATTGTTATTCTAGGGAGTATGGAGAACCAGTGACATGAGATATACGTGAGTTTGTAAGCGGTGGTGCATCGTTTCAAATCTTTACAGGTAATTTGTATCAACAGCAGGTAAATAGCCTGCTTGCGCTCTGAGCAACTAATATCTCATATACTATTACTGTGCGTACGGCTGATGGGACGACACTTCCTGTGTATCCTATTTCTGCACCGTATAATTATGCGTATTGGCAGTTTGCCATGGCTTCTGAAGGAGGATTTCCTATCAAAATCTCTTCTTCAGTAACATTTTTGTATAATGGCGTATATTATCAGTTAAATGGATCAAAAACATATGCTAAAGATCGATATCATCAAGATTGTGAAGTGCATGATTTTAGTTGGGTGCCACTTTATTGTCAGCCACTAACTCGTCCATGAGTATGTGGATCTGCTAATGAGACGGTGTTTAGTACGCCGCCATCCGAAGCAGAATTGTGTGCGGCGGGTACGGTAGCTGCATTGACAGAGACACCATCGTGATGGACATGGACGTGTGTCTGACCATATAATGGGTCAGTGGCGTCATGTAGCGCAGAAAAACCAATTGATTGTGGTGATGGTACTGTAAATGGTAACGAGCAGTGTGATGATGGCGGTGTTGCTTCTGGAGATGGATGCTCGGAGGTATGTATGTTTGAAACACCTACGTGTATGTTGTTGGCTGCGCCATGAACGACATATATAGGCTCTGGAGTTATGTTTACGTGATATACAGAGCAGTCATGGGGATCTTTGTATACCATGGATTTTGGTAATGGTGTGACACTTACGGGACTCAATGGTATGTATTATTTTGATAACTATAATGGATATGGTGCGCCAGGCGTGTATACTGCTACCTTGTATGTGGCTAATACGTTGCCATGAGCATCGGCGTATTCTGGAAGTTGTGAGGTGGTCCTGACTATGCTGACTAATGCACAAGATCCTTTGCCTGAATTTCAAAAAATTGCTGAGGTAAGTCAGAGTGGTGAGATTACTATTATTCATTATACGATCACGGCGTATATTCCTGCTGGGCAGAATATGGCGACTATTTACGATGGACTTTCTCAGGGTGCTGATATTGCTAGTATTGATACATGATCTCTTAGTGTGGCTCCTCATAGTAGCAATCCAAATGCACAATTTGCAGTCGAGGATGTGCAAGGATTCGTAAACTGATACTGAAATGTTTGGGCATATCTTGCGCATATTTCGTGATCTGGTGGTACATGGTTTACACTTTCATATGATGTAATTCCTACGACAGGTGGTATGATTTGTAATATTTGCCAGTTATTTGAGGGATGATATGAACTGTCGGATGCACATCAGTGAGGATGGTTTGCATTGTTTGCTCCTATGACGTATGCGCAACCCTCTCCTATAGATCAAATGGAAATTTGTAGCTTTGTACCTACATTTACCAAGAAGGTACTTAGTAGTACTCCTTCTACAATTACGTATAGAATTGATGGCACTGTAGCTACGGGCGGTGTGCCATTTATTGTTTCGGATAGTTATGGTACGTTGACTCAAAATGGCCCATTGACCTATGGCCCTACAGGTGTTCCATGATTGACGTTTACTCCACAAGTATGAGGTGTTGCTGGTGCAACTGGATTTGTCTTGCAGATTGTAAACACGACTTCTACTACTCAGTCATACTCTATCGTATTTACATTGAATCTTGTTTGACAGGGTGGTGATTGTAATCAAGCTAGATTAGACTGGACGACAACATACAATGGTGCATGGTCGACCAATGAGTATATTTCTGATAATCCTGGGACGTTGGAGACGGCTAATGATGAAACATGTGGATGTCCAGCCGGCCAGATTTATCAGAACGGTGCATGTAGAGATCAGTCCTGTGATGACGGTACATTACCTTCTGATCAGTGACCTATTGTAGTCTGTAATGTAAATGCGACTGCCGCAAACCAGTCATATGTGTACGATACGTCGTGTACAGCAGCTTGTGCATATACATGTGCAGATGATACAATTAGAGTAGGAAATACATGTGTAGCCGCTTGTGATCAGTCTACACTTCCAGCAAATATGCTTGGTGTAGAGATCTGTAGTAATGGTCTTATTCCAGCAGCTGTGACGGGATATCATTATGTAAATGGTGGATGTGCGAATGCGTGAGCAACGCTCTGTCCATTTAGTTGTAGCCAGTGATATACACGGAATGGCTCTGAATGTGTACAAAATGTATGTGAAGGAACGCTTCCAGCGCATACGAGCTTTTGCGTGTCTCCACAAATTCCAGATACTAACAATGAACCTATAACTTATAACGAAGACTGTGTTGCTCCATTTCCACCAAAAGCATGTGATTTTGATTGTGATCCGGGGTATACATGGAATGGTACAGAATGCGTTGTAGCGAATTATATGAGTAAGACAGCGGTGTTGTATGGTTCGACTATCACCTATACAATTCAATGAATGGTAACGTCATTTATGCCAGAAACTACGTATTTTGCAGACAGTATTTTGACGGATAATGCAACGATAAATCAAGATGTGTCCTTTGTCAGCAATGATGGTCTATCGGCAGGAACTATCACATATACCAACGATGGATTTAGCTTTGATCTTACGCGTGATAGCGATGGAGGATCTTTTGTAATTACGTTTACAGCTCACGCAGAAAGTGGTGGTAATGAAGAAGTCTGTAATGAAGCAACGATTGATGGATGACCAGCTGTTGTCTATTCGGACAATCCAGAAACCCCTTCACCAAATGATTCTACGGTTAGTGATCCGACATGTGTGAGCGGATACGATCTTGAGATGATAAAATTTGTGCAGCCTACATGGTCGAGTGAATACTATCCAGAGAATATTGCAGATGGTATTGTATATCATGGTGACTGGTATGTCTATCATATCAAGGTAGTAAATAATGGAGCATGAGACGCACTCAATGCGCATGTGACGGATACGTTCCCAGCAGGTGTAACTGCATATTGGTCAGAAAATATTCCTGATGGTGTAACCTTTGTGCCACCGTTGCTTGACGGTGCTGGATCGTTTACGTGGGATATTGAGAGACTCAATGTGTGAGAGTACCTTGAATTTGATGTTTGGGTAACATTTGATAATAAAGTTGCGTGACTGAGCGCATGAGATACCTACTGTAATATAGCAAGAGTGACTTCAAAAGCTGATACTGAACCAGGAAATAATTTTGATGCACGTACATCCAATGATGATGCATGTTTGACGCTTGGTGACTGTAAAAATAGAGCATGTAAATGACAAATCTATGCAACAGGTCTTGTATGGACAGTCAACGGTACAACGCAAAACGGTACTATCCGTGTAGATGGTACATGTGTAGTTGAAGCAACGTGTGATGACAGTGAGACGTTTGAGGCTGATCCAGCAGAACTTGTGTACGGTGAGTCTACGTTTACTCTACCTGTGGGCCAGATAGGTAGTATTACATTGCCGTCTGATCGTGATGGTGGGACGACGGGTGTAAGTATTAATCTTACCTCTGTAAATAGTGCATGTGCATATGTTAAAGATAGGATTGCTGAGCGTGATGGAACATCTGGCGCACCTCAAGATTTTCAAAATTACAATGTATCTGCGTGTGAAGAAGTAGGTGGTCAGGTCACATTTACGGTACAGCATAGAACATGGAAACACTGGTTGACGTGTCGTAAGCAGCCGCTCAATGCATGTAGTACAAAGTATGCTATGGCAACATACGAAATTGCTCCTGCAACATGGGCTACGCTTGAGGATGTCGCTGCTGCTGAATCACTCAAGGAAACGGCTCATGGGGCGTATGTTCAATGGAGACCAGCGCTTGGGGTGAATGTACATCACTGGGAGAATTTTGGGTGTGATTTGTGTGGTAAAGATCCAGATATACCAAATGACTGTGGAGATAAAATTTGTACTGAGTGTCCAGCAGGTACGTATGCGCATACCAGTAATATTGGTGGGACATGAAATGTAACGATTACATGTTTGTGTGAATCTAACTGACAGCCGCCAGTCAACGGTGAGTGTCCTGATGTGCCATCGCCATCTAAAACGGTTGTACTCAATGGTAATACATTGTATTATACACTCTCGTGATTGTATATCCCAGTATGAGAGCAGGGAGTCATTGTATTAGATGAAATCTCAGGTAATGTACAGCTTATCAATGGCAGTGTGTCTCTGCTTGGTAATGGGGTGACACTTGTTGGTGTCAATATGACAGCAACGACCTTGGAGGCATATGTTGTGAGATCTTCAGGTGGGGCTGGTACATGACCTGTATTCTTTGGTATGACGTATCAAGCAACGGTTGTGAATGACAGTGCTGAGATATGTAACCAAGCATCTGTTACGACGGGTGTAGGCGTTCCGCCATTTGTAGTTTCTAATGATCCAGCAACACCTGGTAATGATGATCCTACATGTATTTGTGGCCCTGGGTATGAACTCTGTAACGGTGAGTGTGTCCCTGTAGGTACATGTAATCCACCAGCAGTGACTGGCACGGTCGATAAAACAGCATACGTAAGCGGAGATAAAATCTATTATACCGTTACGGTAACAGTACCTACATCTGGATCAGTAGTGGTTTATGATCAGATTAGTGGTGGAGCAACCTATAATAATGATTTTGTATGATCTTCAGTTTCTGGTAATGGGACATTTAGTTGGATGCCTCAGCCTGCATCTACGCAGGTTACATTTACTGTGACGAATACAACAAACACACCGCTTGTTTATAAGATTACGTATACTGCGAGTTATAGTAAAACAACAGCACATAGTCCGCTAGTGTGTAATGTCATACAAATTTCATCGCTTGGTACTGGAAAAAATTGAACTACAATCGGTTGAAGTGTGACAACTGTAGGTAGTAATGGTTCTACGGTGGGCGGCGATGGTCCTACAGTTGTTGGTGGTGCATGAAGTCTAGATTGAACGGTATCTAAAACAATACTTGGTAATGACCTTGGTGTATGATCTGTAGGTACTAGCCTATGATCTACAAAAGATGTCAGTGGCGGAGGCATTGTAAAGGATGCAGTAAATGGGTGAACATTGACGCCAACTGATACAACAAATACAAATATAGGTGGGACGGTGAAGGATACTACGAACGGAACAACAACGGTCGGACCTTCTGTTCCTACGACGACGGCTAAAGAAGTATGTATCTGTGGCCCTGGGTATGAATTATGTAACGGTGAGTGTGTTCCTACATGAACGTGTAATCCACCATCAGTGACATGAGACGTCCAGAAGACGTCAGTGGTAAGCTGAAATGTGATCATGTACAAGATCGTAGCGACAATGCCTAAAT
>CAYOFF010000001.1:623993-881430 GCA_964403415.1 uncultured Candidatus Peribacteria bacterium
ATGCAGTCCAGGTATCGGGCACGACAGTAAGTACATGAACGTGTAACTGTCCAAGTGGTACAGAAGTCTGTGACGGTATCTGTGTAGCAGTAGGTACTTGTGGTACACAATTGACAGGAAATGTCTTGATGAAGAAAGTCGTGAATAAAACATGAGTTGTTGTAGGCGAATCTATTTCGTATACAATCATGCTTACAAATACTGGTTTGGTCTCAGTTTCATGAATTACTGTGACTGATACGCCACCGATGTTTGTATCGTGAAGTTTTGTGCCTGCACCATCATTGATTTCTGGAAGTACCTATGTGTGGAATATTTCATCATTGTGAACAGGTCAGACATATAATATTGTCTTTGATGGTGTGGTGACGTGTCAGTGAACTACGTGTCCTACAGTGCGTTCGACGATGTGTAATGTAGCAACGCTGACGTTCCCTGGCAGTAGTGGTCAACGTACAGATAGCGCATGTACAACAATTGTAGAGTGTAAATCAGATGTTGATTGTCCTAATTGATACTGTGATAACGGCATGTGTGTCGCGGATAATATGTGTTCAAGCTTGGTACTTACGCCATTGACATGAGCAGCTCCACTTACTGCAACCTATACGTGTGTAGGTATAGGTAACGGATATTTTGTATCTGTCTGGAATGCTTCAGGTACAGTAGTTGCATCTGGTAGTACTGCTTCGTGATCGTTCACATTTGCTCAAAGCGGCACGTATACTGTACAATGTACTGTGGGTAATGATGTTGGTACACAGTGTAATGCTCTCGCATTGGGTGTCACGGGTGCTAAACAGTTGTTGAACTCTTATGCAACTAGATTATCGTCGGCTAACTTACTATCTGGTATTACATCAATTAACTGGTGATGACTTTCGTCAATCTCTCTTGCGCCGTTCCTCAATGTAACTACGCAGCAGTTGATTACGAACCTGACAAGTGGGGCAACTACCTATTTGGTGCAAAAGATTGTATCTCAACCTACAAGCATGACGGGTGTTACCTATGGTACTTGAGGAGCTCCTGTGTTGACGATGCCACCACTTGCACAAGTTATTGTTTCATTGAAGACGATAGCGCAGCAGTTGGTTGCTGAACAATGTGTCGAGACGTGTGTCGCTCATGTTACGGTTTCTTCGTGAGGTACAACAGGAACAAACACGGGTGTTGTAGATAGCTGTCTTGATCTCGCGACTATGGATAATACAAATGTGAAGCAAATAGCACATACTGTACACTTTACGTGTGAGGCTGAAGCGTCATTTAGTGGTGCGCTTATGCAGATCTTATGTGACACGACAAATGCAGGTGCAAACGGGAATACGAAGATACTTACAGGATATGCTAAAGTAGTTGGTGGAAAGGCGGTGCTTGAGGGTGTATGTACGTACAACGGATATGCCGCATATCAAGCTCGTTGTACAGTAGCTGGTGGTGAAGATATTGATGGTAGTTGTTCGCAGTCGGTATTGTTGAGGTCTGGAGCAGGAGGAAATACACCAAATCCCCCAAGTAATCCAAATAACCCAAATTCTCCACTTCATACACCGACTATCGTTGGAGACGAACCTAAATGTGCGTATATTGATCCGCCATCCATTCATGTTGGTGAGTACTTACCATTCTGGTGGGATTTGGAGTCTAATAATCGTTTCTCATATTCTTCAGAGCATTCATGTGTAGGGAAACCAACAGGGCTCATTCTCAAAGATGATATGATGTGTCACTTCTCGTTGTATAATGGTAGATCTAGTAATCCTATTACTTCTATTACAGAGCCATGTTTTGAAAATATTTGGGAAGGAAATAGGGTCTTCAAAGATAAGTATTTCTTGGATCCGCAGATTCAAAAGGCAATGTGAAAGTCATACTTAAAGATATGATCTGATCTTGTAGGTACGACGTATGGTGAATATCAGATAGTTCTTGATAGTATCACCTATAAGTACTGTGATAAGGAGGTGATCAAGCAAAAGAGCTTTGATGGTCGTGTGTGTGCAATGAATTTTGCTGTGGCTAATGGATATCTCATGCATCAGGGTGTAGGTCTTTCTACGACATCTGATACAGATCTTAGCATGTTCAAGAGCCTCAGATGAGATCCTATTATACCGCAACAACAACTTCGTTCTATTACGAGATTAGTGCAAGCTGTTGCGGGATCTTCGGAGCGTGATTATCTTCTTGAGAAAGTGGTAGAAGAAAATGCTAAGCTAGCTACAATGAGCGTTGATCATGTGGGTACTAGCAATATTCTTGGCAGCAGACTCAAGAAAGTCCCTTCAAAAGAAGTGTATGTAGTCGAAGGTGATTTCACAATCCGTAATGTGACGGCAGCAAATGATACACCATATACATTGATTGTTCGTCATGGTAATTTGACGGTGGAGGGAAGTGTAGATGCAAATGCTATGTTTATTGTTCCTGACGGTAAGATTTTCTTCAATAACATAGACTGTGATCAGAGAGATGTGGTCAGAGGTATTTATATGACGAAATTTGGGTTCGGTACCAAGAAAGTGCGTAACGATGAATTGAATGCAACTAACTGGTGTATGCAATGAGGCCTTGTGATAGAGGGTATGTTGATGGGACCTGGTATTGGTGAAGAGTCATTTGTAGATGGTAGAAGAGCTACTTTGGCAGATTGGTTTGATCTTAACGAGGATACACAAAAGGAAAAAATCTTTGAAGGAGCATCTGTACTTGTGAAGACAAATCCATCATTGTGGAGAAACTTGCCGCCAACAGCAAATGAATTTGTGGAAAGATTGAATATCTGGAAGTAGTGAAAAATACTCAGAAAATTCTACAATGTAAAGGAGTAAAAATACATTGGCAATTGACAATTGGAACGAAATCTCTTATACTGCGGCGAGCTATCCTCTTTATTCTCATTCTATACAATGCAAAAATCTCTGTTTAAGTCCTTTTGAATACCGTTGGTCGCTGGTATTGCTCTGTGAGGGACTGCTATGTTTTTGAGTGCAGGAAACTACAAGGCATCTCTGAGTGGAATCTCGTCATGATCCAAATGATCTTTCGTGACCCAATCATTCAAAGGATGAGTTCAGGATGAAGAGAATTGACCTCTTGCTGACATAAGAAATCTCCAAAAAGAAACTTTGGAGGCTCAAAAAGAAGAGGCATTGGCGGTGGAGGAATGGAAGGCTACTCATCCGAATGCTGCAAATGATGCGTGAGTGTTTACGACATGTAGCGACCAAACTGAAGTCACGCAAGCTGAGTGCCAGGCGTTGGTAGATCTGTATACTGCTACAAATGGAGAGGGATGGGCGCGTCATGATAAGTGGCTTCAATCCTCTAGACCTTGCGAGTGGTATGGTGTAGAGTGTACCTCTAATGGTCAATGACGGCTTACGGTAGCACATCTCAATCTTTTTGAGAACAATCTTAGAGGTAATCTTCCTATCTCTTTGGGAGATCTCTCTAATCTTCGTACATTACTACTTACTGATAATAAACTGTCTGGTGCATTGCCGATATCGCTAGGAAGTCTTTCTAAGTTGAAGCAGCTTAATTTGGGAAAAAATGCATTTGAAGGCGCATTGCCTGATTCTTTGGGTAATTTGCGTGAACTCAATGGACTGTTTTTGTATGATAATCAGTTGTCGGGTCCTATCCCTTCATCATTTGGCAATTTGATCAAGTTGTATACGTTGGATTTGTCGTCTAATCAGTTGAATGGTACAATACCTGCAACGTTGGGTAGCCTGAATAGCCTTGCGAATATGGCATTGCTTGGAAATCAACTATCTGGCCCTATTCCTACAACTTTTGGAAATCTTGTAAATTTACAGCAGTTAGCGCTGGATTACAATCAGTTGTCAGGTCCAATACCTTCATCTTTGGGTAATTTGAGAGATGTCAAGCAGATGTCGTTTGAATATAATAGCCTTTGTGGATCAGTTCCTGATACGTTTATGCAAAATCAAAATATTAAGCTTTGGGTAGACAATAATAAGCTTTTGACGACGGGATATAGTCAAGAAATGACATCTTGGTTGAATAGTCATCTTTGGAGTCGTATGCCTCCAAATGGGTGGGGAGTACAGGAGTCTGAAAAGTGTTCTGCCAAATAAGCTTAAGTTTTTGCCTTAGTACGCGTAAGCGTCGTGGTTATCCGTGGTATAGATGTGATTTTGAAGAGTGCCTTAGCGCACTCTTTTTTTTGTTTAAGTGGTGGATATGTGTTTGAAAAATGGCTCTATAATTGACAAAATCCTTTGTGTGTCGTATACTTAAGTAAGGTGAGGAAAGTAATATTTTACCTGAAGGAAAACTCATCTGTAAGGCGCTGACATTTATATAGATGGACTATCTTATCGTATATGGCTTTGACAAGGGAACATGTACAGAAGTATGCGCAACACACACATCACCTTCTTGTGATAGGAGGATTGACAGTTTGACTCGTGCTTGCATGTAAGATGATTATTGTGGGTGTGGGTGTTTTGTTTTGATTTTTTTGACGTTCTGATGCTAGTGATATAGCGACTGCAATACCTATAGAGGAAATTTGCAATGGTATTGATGACGACCTTGATGGAGAGATTGATGAGTGAGTTTCTGTACCGGTATACACCCGTGATCCAGTGACTCAAAGGATGGTTATTGTGTATGAGTGTATTACTGTGTCTCGTCCCAATGCTTCTACCCCTTCTCCTTCTTCTCCAGGAGCAGTAAGTATACCTGCGTTTTTAACTCAATCTACATCCTCATCTGTGTGAGGCAGTCTTGGAACGACTGAAGGAGTGGTAGCATGATCTACAACAGCAGGAGTGAATGGGTGACAAGGGGAACTTAGTTGTGGTGGAATGCAGGGTGTAGGTACTTCGTGTATGGATGGGATTGGTGAATGTAGACGTTATGGAAGCATGATATGTGCTACAGATGGAAGATGATTGATCTGTAGCGTTGTAGCATGAGCGCCTGTTTATGAAATTTGTGATGGATTAGATAATGACTGTGATGGTAGCGTGGATGAGGAGCTGGATGTTCTACTCTATGCTGATTTTGACAATGATGGATATGGTGATCCATTGAGTGTTGTACATGGATGCGACCTGTATTTGGAGGGATTTGTGAGAAATGCAGATGATTGTGATGATACAGATCCTACAAGGACTACAAACTGTTGACTAGATGGATTAGGGACTACTTCGTGAAGCACAGGATGAATGGACAGTACAAATGGTGGAGGTGCTGTGGAGTGATGTGTTTTGATGGAATGACAAGTTATGCCTGAGATATGTGATTGACGTGATAATGATTGTGATGGGATTATAGATAATGGGATTGATGTTGTCCTGTATGCTGATTTTGATAATGATGGATATGGTGATCCATTACATATTATTCATGGATGTGATAGGGTACTAGAGTGATTCGTAGATAATGCTTTGGATTGTGATGATACAGATCGTACAATCACTCGTGAGTGTCATGGTAATAATACTTCTACGGGTGGTTCAGGAGATGTCACGTTGCCGAACGATACAACATGACCTACAACTACTCCTACAGAGTGAGGTAAAGAATTTTGTAATGGTAGAGATGATAATGCGAATAGACAGATAGATGAGGGATTTGCAGAGCTTGGTACTGCGTGTATGGTAGGTGAATGAGCGTGTAAGCGTACGGGTACTGTGATATGTTCATTGGATGGTATTGAGACTATGTGTAGCACTTCTCCAGGATTGGCAGAATTTGAACGTTGCGATGGATTGGACAATGATTGTGATGGGGAAATAGACGAAGGATTGGAAATTATTTTGTATGCTGATTTTGATAATGATGGATATGGTGATCCGCTGAGTCCTGTGTATGGTTGTGCGGTCGATGTAGAAGGATTTGTGGCTAATAACTATGACTGTGATGATACTGATGCAATGAAAACGCTTGACTGTAGCATAATTCCGGATGATGTCGATCCAAATCCAACGGATTCAACATGATCTAATGATACGACAGGTGATACTACTGTGCCAGATGATACACCACCGTCCACAACGGGAGAGCAAACATGAAATACAACCGTGCCGACTGAACCAATTGAAGAGTTGTGTAATGATCGCGATGATGATATGGATAGACTTATCGATGAGGATTTTCCGAGAAAAGGGGCAACGTGTGTGGTAGGGGAGGGAGTATGTAAGCGTACTGGCAGTATGGTATGCTCTTCTGATGAGAGGGATGTTGTGTGTGATGTAACTCCAGCAAGTCCTGATGCAGAGATATGTGATGAGCTAGATAATGACTGCGATGGTAGTGTGGATGAGGGTATGGATGTAGCACTCTATATAGATGTGGATCGTGATGGGTATGGAAGTCGTAGTAGTATTCTGTTTGGTTGTGCATCGTATGTGCCTGGATATGTTGGTAATGACACAGACTGTGATGATAGAGATGCCACAAAAAATGTAAATTGTGACAGCTCTCCGGATAGCAGCACCTGAGTGGAGACAGGCTCGCCAGCTACGTGAAGTCAATCATGGGGAAACGATACAATATCACAGCCTCCAGTTGTAGTGGTGTGAGATGAGCCTGTGTCATCTGTTGAAGATGATGAGGTAGTTATTGTAACACCGTGAGGGCGAACGTCTTCAGAGGAAGAATACGTTTTTGATGCTCAAACTGTATGATATACTGAGCCAATTTCTTGGGAAGAAGTGTCACCATACTATGAGAAAGATGTGTTAGATACTACCTCATTTCCTTCGGGGCCTAGTGGGCAGCGATCTAAGATAGTTACCTATACACCATCATCAGTTGCTAAAATACAAAATCCTTCGCAAAATATTTCCAAAACTACTAAGACGATATATGGTAATGGTACTATAAATGTGTGGACTGTGGATCAATTGCAGCAACAGAACTCTCTCAAAGCTCACCTTGCAGAGTTATCCGCAAAAAAATATCAAGGATGACTTTCGATACGTACTGTGGATGAGAGAACAAAGCCTACGACTAGTATCATGGCTACATCAGTATTATGATGAAGCATGTGCGGTAACTGAATGTGTGAAATGGTTACTATCAATGGATATACTTCTCTAGAGCCTTTGTGCCCACAAGATTGTTCGTTGTCATGTGGCAGCAAAAGTATGCCGACTGATCGTTGTATGCAATACATACAAAAAGATGCGTTGTATGTACAGCTTGGTGACGGGGAAGACCTTAAAAGGTTGAGAAGTTTGCAAAATGCAGGTGTGATGTGATCTATTACAAAACCATTTTGATATGTAGGAGATGCTACGTTGAGAGTTGATTTTGATGCAAAGGCTATTTCGCAGGTTCAGATGGTAGAACTTTTGTATAAGATGTTTGATACGCGTATTATTATTGAACCTGTGCCGTTATTTTTGATTCAACAGACGAGTAGTGTAGAGGAGTCAGTTTCGAAAAAATGAGTAACTATGGGTGTCGGAAAATGATCTTACGATCCTACAAAACAACGATACTTGCGTGCTATACGTATACCTACACAGACCTCGGTATGTGTACCGAATACAAAAGAGACGTTGGTTGCTGTAGTGGATAATGCATTTGATACACGCCATCCTGCATTGGTGAATCGTGTGGAAAATACGTATGATATAGCTGATAATGATAGAGACGTCTTGCCTCCAAAATTATGAAACGACTGGGAGCACGGAACTATAGCAGCTGGCCTTGTGGCTGGTGAAAAAAACGATCTTAGTCAAATGCAGTGATCAGATCTTGGTATGGCAAAGCTGATTTTGGTGAAAGCAGCAAAAAATGCGGCGACAAATGGTGATGAAGTATCTGCCGGTATCGAGGGAGTTGTTAAAGCTGCGGAGTTGGGAGCTCGTATTGTGGTCACATCATGGTGAACGCCAATAGATGTGTGACCACTCAAACGTGTTATTAAGGCATTGTCTCAAAAGGGAGTCCTTGTGGTAGCAGCAGCTTGAAATTATAATACCAGTGATCCGTTTTATCCCGCTGCGTATGGCGAAGCTCTTGCGATATGAGCAGTAGATAAATTTATGGAGAGAGCATCGTTTTCGAACTATGGTACGTGGGTAGATCTAGTTGCTCCGTGAGTGGATATTTTTGTTCCTGTGCCGGGGAACAGATATAAGACGGTTGATGGAACTTCTGAAGCGGCGCCGCTTGTGGCTTGAGTTCTTGCTGCGGCAGCTTCATTGGAGGTGAGAGTTAGCAGCATTATTGTTCCACGATCCAAGATAGCCGCAGCAGTCTCTGCTGATATGGAATGACAACTTGGTAAAGGCGTTATACAATTTCCTGCTAATGTATGCGTAGAGACGCAATCCATGAAAGATAATCAAAATAATCAGGAAACTGAAAAGAGTGATGATAAAAACGCAAGAGATGAACAGACACCGGGAAGTGCTACTCAAATATGAACATCTCCGCTTGATATCTTACTAAGATGAACCGCTGGGCCGAGTGTGTACCATGGTGCGGCGTCGGTATGATCTAGTATTTCGAGTATTTCGAGCGTGTTGATGTGATGGGTGAGCGGTGTGTGCACTATACTTGCGGTAGCCCTAGGAGGACGGTTCTGGTATAAGAAAAAGAAAAAAAAGACTGATCAGCTATAACATCTAGTGAACGTCTAAAGGAGTCTTGCTTGAACTTTTAGAGGTCTTCGTAGAAGTGCAAGAATTGCGCCATTCATGATTGTGCAGGTAAGTAGCCGTAGAAACGAACTTTTGTAGAGATCTTGGTAGAGATGTATGTTTTGGAGTTGTGTATGTGCTCGTCGTGAGAGTGTTGAAACAAAAAGAATACTCATGATTGCTGTGACCATGTGTTTCCGTGAAATCTTTGGAAGTACTCACCGTTTCGTTGCCATAATAAGTGAGCCGGTTGTGAAACATATTTCGAGTAGGAGCTGAGTCGCAATTCATCAGATAAGATTATATTTTTGGATGAGTGGTATGCCTATGCTGATACCGACTATGACACCTATGAGATTGATTAGTAGGAGTGCGTTTTGGCGATGTACACTGACGAAGATATAATTGAAAACTTGTTTGATGAAGCTCAACGTAAGGACAATTGCCAAGAAAGGAAGAAGCATATCGGATCACCGTTGTGTGGCTGTGGAGAGGTATTTGGTGCCGCCGATGAGGCGAATGATTTCTGTGTGGAAGATACTGAAATTTGCAATAACAATCAATCAGATGACGATGATGATACTCATGAGCCCTCAAAAGCTTTTACGTTTTTGGTCAGTGTCGGCATGCGAGACTCTGTGTATGAGACTATTGCCGAGTGCTGAGGGTACAATGAGAAGAATTTCTATGAGACTGAGTGCGAGGGCTCGAATACCGACGTAACTATGGCCTTGTATCGTGGGAAAAAAGTTGGAGAGCAAGATAAGCACGATGAGGGTGTGAAAACTACTTAGGTAGTATGCGAATCCATACTGTCGATTTTTTTTCATGAGAGATCGTGTGAAGATGCTATCTCGTTCTCGGCGAAGAGGGAGAATTTTATTTCCTTTGTAGAGAACGTAGAGGGTTTGTGCGAGTCCGCTGAGAAGAACTGAAATAAGTACTCGCACAAAAGCAGGAATTCCTTGCCCTATTGGCTCAAACGACTGATGTGGATAGAGCATATAAATGCCGCCGATCAGAGCAGTCAGCTGGACGACTCTTGCTACAATCAGCGCAATGCTGACCTGCTCCATTTTCCAAAATAACTGGAGTGGGAGCTGGAGAATTCCTGCGGTCATGAAACTTGCAGAAAAGAGCATACCAAGCGGTAATCATCGAACGAGATATGGATTATTGGTATATGCTGGTAGGAGATATGCGATCACGAGTGCTATCGTATAGATGAGGCAGATCATAAATAATCTGCTCGTTACGAATTTGTTGTAGTAGCTTCCGAGCTCTTTTTGTGCGGTTTCGTGTTTGGCGTTTGCATCTACGGATGAGAGCGTCGGATCGTTGAGATTGGTGGCTATATCTAGTGCATCTTTTGTCGTTTCGACGTTTTTTTTGAGAACTCCGAGCTCTCTCAGGGCGATGACATAAACTCCAAAATCAGCTAACGCAGACCAGATAGCAAAATATTTGAGGATTGTAGAGTAGTCACCAAATCTCATTGGTCACAGGTATGGTGTCATCAATTTTACCACAAGAAACCCTCAGACAGCACTTGCTAGTCTTCACAAAATCTGCCAAAATGCATCTTTGATAACAAGGGATTTCACGATGGTATGCGGTTATATGGTAGGCGCGGTATCTGTGTGCGTTTTTTTGGTACGTGTGCGTGATTTCATTGTTGCAACGGTAGCTTTTGCTTTGGCAACAATAAACTCTTCTGGAAGCTGGCCGTTGTTTGCCATCATTGCCTCAAACTCTTCTTTGGTGATATACTCTTTTTCGAGGAGATAGGTAGCCATGTGATCCATAGCGTCTTTGTATTGTTCGATAATTTTTATGGCCTTGTGATATGCAGTTTCTACAAGCTGCTTTACTTTGGCATCGACCTTGACGGCGATGTCCTCACTGTATGGCTTGAATGGTGTGAATTCTGCTCTGTCTTGGTCGTAGTAGACGATAGTGCCGAGTTCTTCATCCATACCGTATTTGAGTAGCATATCATACGCTATTTTGGTGATTTTTTCAAAGTCGTTGGATGCACCTGTCGTAATTTCGTCTTTCCCAAAGAAGACTTCCTCTGCCGCTCTTCATCAGAGTAGTGTCACCATTTCATCAAGGAACTGAGATTTTGAGTGAAGATATCTGTCTTCTTCAGGCATCATCCAGGTGACACCTAGTGCCATGCCTCTAGAAACGATAGAAATTTTTTCGACGGGATCAGCGTTGGGAAGTGTGTACGCTGTTACGGCATGTCAGAGCTCATGGTAAGCAACAATATTTCTCTCTTTCTCTTTGAGACTTTTGATTTTCTTCTCTGGTCACATGACGATCTTTTCGAGCGCGTATTCGAAGTCGTTCATGGTAAGATGGGTTCTTCATTCTTTGGCTACTTTGAGAGCTGCTTCGTTGACAATATTTTCGAGATCTGCACCTACAAATCCGCTTGTGCGTCTTGCAATGATTGCGAGATCAGCATCATCTGCAAGCTTCGTCTTGCCGGTATGATAGGCCAAAATCATTTGTCTTTCTTCGAGAGTCGGTCTACCAACATAGACTTTGCGGTCAAATCTTCCTGGTCTGAGTAGTGCGCTATCGAGGGTGTCCGGTCTATTGGTAGCTGCTATAACAATTACGTTGGTTTCTTTTTCAAACCCATCCATTTCTGTGAGAATTTGGTTTAGGGTTTGTTCTTGTTCTTGGTGGCCGCCTGTATATCCGGCTCATCTTTTTTTGCCAATCGTATCGATTTCATCGATAAAGATGATGGAAGGAGCTGCCTTCTTGGCTTTCATAAAGAGCTCCCTTACTTTTGCGGCGCCCATACCTACGAGCATTTCCATAAATTCAGATCACGATGCGGAGAAAAAAGGCACACCTGCTTCACCTGCCACAGCTCTTGCGAGCAGTGTTTTTCCGGCTCCTGGAGGGCCGTAGAGGAGTACACCTTTTGGAATTCTTGCACCGACGTCCATATATTTTTTGGAGTCTTTGAGGTAGTCTACGACTTCGATGAGCTCTTGTTTTACCTCATCCATACCCGCAACATCTGTGAATTTGGTTTTGACGTCAGTCTTGGTTCTGAGGACACCTGCTTTGATGCCAAATGGAAGTCCTCCTCCCTTGGGTCCAAACATCCTAAATCCAATAACCAAAATGATCACAAAAAATATCAAAGGGAGGATTTGCTCCAAAAAGACAGCTGAGAGGACAGATTGTTCTTCACTAGCTATGGTAAGCGGAATAGATCATGTCAATGAGAGTCCGAGCTCTGAAATACTTGTGTCGACTGGCTTTTGTGTAGTATATACTGTGTAGTATTTTTTTTGGGTAGGAGCAAGGAAATTGATGGTTGCTGGTGGTACTTCTCCTGTGAATGTGCTATATCCTTCGAGATCTTTCTCGTTTTTGAGTGTTACTTTTTCGAAGGTGCGGTTTTGGTAAAGTTGCAAGAACGTATTGAGATCCACTTCTTTGGTCTCCTGCGTGATTAGGGTTACCTTGCCGTCTTGTGACATGGTAAGTGTACTTTGTTTGAGGAACCGTAGTCCTGCTGTAATGAGAAGTGCAGAGGTGAGAAAAAAGAGAATTCATTTTTTCATATAATATTGTGCTGATAGTCTAAAATGTACATAATCGTACGGATGCGTCACTATTAGCCTTGATATGCCCTTTTTCGAAAGAAAGAGCACGTAGACTCTCAAGGTGATGCATTCTTCTTATAGGAAATCGGGATAGGATTGCAATGTCTGTAAGAGATGCGCATATAGTGTCTTTTTTTGCAAAAAACGGCGTATTTCGGTATACTTTGAAGAGGATTTTGGAGTCTTTATATCTGTTGACGAATTCCGATGACTACGCGTGAGTATGTTCTTGAGGTACTTACTCGTCTCAAACCGTACTGGCCTATGGCAGAGGGACTTTTGCAGATTATTTCTCAAAAAGATATTGATGATGCAGCAATTAAGGGCCTTTTGGCTATTTTTCAACAGGTTTTCGATGAGACAATAGATAGTGTTCAGAAGGCAAAATTGGGAACATCATTAACTGCTTTGCAAAAAATCCAAGCATTGGAGCAGAAAGAGCGTAGAGAAGAAGCTGAAGAGTTGGCGGCAGTGGAGAAATTGATAGCTGAGATATAGGTTTGGGTTTGATGTGGTTTTGTGTTTATGGATGTATGTATGTTTATTTGCTTATGTAATGCTTGATGGTAGTAGGAAATGCGTATGAAGAACCGATAGATGACGATTTGAATGGCGGTGCTGACACGCCTTTGGATAATCAAGTGAAGGGTAAGATGGAGCAGTGTCTCAAGCCAGAGACTCCTGAATTGAAAGTGGCTTTGGAAAAACTTAATTCGGTTCAGACGCAGCAGGCACTCTATGAGTGGATACGTACGTTACCTGAAGGTGTACAAGCAAATGCATTGCAGACATTTTTTGCTCATTATCCAGAATATAAGCTTACAGTGGCTCAGAGAGAGAGTAGAGAAAAATTGTGAGAAAACCGAACTATTACCAAAGAAGAAGTGTATGGGTTTGCTGATGAGTCAGGGCGTATGGCCAAAGAACAGTGAGTGGATGATCATATGACAGATCTTTTTAAGGCTGATTATGAACTCAATAAGGTGGGTATAATGACGGCTCTCGTTAGAGAATTTGAGTCTACAGCGTATGCAAACAATATTTTGCCTGGACTGAAGAAGTTTTTGGCGACATCTACATACAAGGACAAAGAAAGGTCGACGATAGAGAAGAACTTTCATGATCTTGTACTGCAGTCGTTTCGTAGTTCGTTTTCGGATGGTCCTGGTCATCAATTTGCCTTTTTGAAGGCGAAGATGACACGGGATGCTCTTGAGGATATAACTAAGAATAAGACACCTTCTGAGAGACTTGCGATTATATGAGCACACTCTCGTGGAATGGCTATACGTCATGATATGTCATGATGAACTGAAAAAGAGGCAGAGACGTCAACTTCTCCTACGATCTCTACTGATCTCATAAAGACGTTGTGTGCTGTAGGAACGATCACCTCAGAACAGCTATGACTCAAGGATCAGGATGCATATGCACAACTCTGTAAAAAATTAGAAAATTCTGCTACGCCAAAAATGAAACAAGAGATGGGCGAAAAGTTTTCGTGAATTTTTGCTGCTCAGCACTTGGATACAACAGCAGGTGTACTTAGAAAATATGAAGAGTATAAAGCGTGAGGAAAAGGCAATCCAGATGCTATTGTTATCCCTTCAGAAAAAGCTTTTGCCTGAGATATTCCCAAGACGTTTGCAGATGCGGTTGTTGGGATCACTCCTGCGGAGTATGGGAGGTGGCGTACCAAGGTAGCTGTACAAGAGACGACAGGTACATTGAAATGACGGGCAAATAGTATCAAAGATTTTGTTACTGATCTCATAGGTCCAGAGTGATTGAAAATTTTGCAGGAAGAGTGACTAGCCGCGCTGATTCTTCATTTTTTTGATTCAGATGCACCGGATATAGATAAACAGACAGTTCAAAAAATGATGTTGGATGTGGGTGCGGTTACGCTATGAAAGGAGTATGCGGAAAACAAAGATGCTAAACCACTGGCAAAGCTTGATGAGGCATGAGTTGCAATGGTTGAACAACTAGCCAAAGATGATGCTGTGATTGTGCGTCCTATTAGTAGCTTCAATGGATTTGTATGGAATGCTGATAAGAAGATGCTTACGAAAGAAGCTAAGCCAGATGCTCCTGGTACAGGGGACTTGATTTATCTCACAAAAAATGGACAGGAAGTTGTTGTGGCGGCTGATAAGCGTAAAGACGTGAAAGATCGTCCTCAGGATATGGTAGATCTTTCGCAAAAGACTGAGCAACTAACGTTTCTCTTGTCGCATATTCGTATGGATATTGTACAACAACAACTTGAGTCGAAATTTGGTACAGATCGATCATTAAATATGCCTGCAGATTTTCGTAAAGATAAGCCATATACACAGCAGGAGCTGAACGATCAGGTTACAGGAGCAAAGAAAAAACAGGAACTGATGGGTGATTTTGTGGCATACGAACTCAAGAAGCTTATGGCAAAGGATCATGCATTTGTGATTGATGGAACAGCATCTTTGGTTGCGTTGTTGACACATGATGTTGCTGTGTGAGAGCATGCTGTGAATGCCGCGGCTACGAGCCTTCCGGTTACACTATATGATAAGGAGAAGTGAACATTTGGTGCGTTGCCACAGGATGCGGAGTATCTCAAGGCGGATGGAACATGGGTTCCTGCCACAGCAACTGAGGTACTTGCGAGTATCAATGGTGATGCATGAAAGGTGCAGATGCGTTTGGCGACGGCACCTAGATATATACAAACGTATGAAAAGGGGAAAAAGGTATAATATATTATCTATACGGGTATTGATATAGGCGTAATTTTTTTTGCTCATCAGTTGATTTCCTGTACTTGATATCTACTATGTGGAGAGATATAGCATTTTACCTTCTCTCTACATAGATATGTCAGGAATTGATCTTCATCATGTGCTGTTCGTAGACTTGGAGTGTGTACCGCAACATCCATCGTTTTATGATCTTGATGATGGATTGAGAGCGTTGCGGGAGAAAAAAGCTGAAAAACTCACACATATTGATGAGCAGTTATCTCCGTCTGAGCTCTATGAGAATCGTAGCGGAATTTATGCTGAGTTTTGAAAGATTATTTGTATCTCTGTATGATGCTTTGCGAAGCAGGATGGTGATATATTGCAGTTTCGTACAAAATCATTTTTTGGTGATGATGAGCGTGAACTTCTGTTAGCGTTTTTTGAGCTTCTGGATGCACATTACAACAAACCTCATCACTATTTGTGTGGGCATAATATCAGAGAGTTTGATATCCCATATATTTGTAGAAGAGCACTTGTGAATGAGTTAGACTGTCCGAGTATTTTGTTTGACCATGGCAAAAAACCCTGGGAAGTACAACACCTAGATACGATGGAAATGCGGAAATTTGGAGACAAAAAAACATACACATCATTGGATTTGTTGACGAGAGTGATGTGACTCCCTAGTCCCAAAGTCGATATTAGTGGCGAGCAGGTGGCGCGTGTATATCGGGATGATCAGGATCTTCCAAGAATTACAGAGTACTGTGAGCGTGATGTTTTGGCAGTAGCTCAGCTCTATCTCAAATTTGTGAGACATCCAAGGAGAAATGAAGTCATCTGGGGTGCTACGGCATCATAGTGCGTGGGTATCGCGTTTTTGGGGTGTAAATATTTTTGGAAAGATATTGTTTTAGGTGTGAAGTGTATGTATGCTTAGTATAAGATATACAAAAGCCATGAGTAGTATGCGTCTACGTTGTGTGGGTCTTACAGTGCTTTTTTGCGTATTCTTTTGTTGGCCGTTGGTTGCACAAGGGTATGTTTTGGGTATGAAATCATCTGATAATACCATCAAAAATCTCCAACAGGTAGAGCGTTATATGGGTAGCGATCTACATCTTGTTGCGTTTATTCTTGATCCATTTTTGGGAGAGAGGACGTTGCGTACATACCAAAAACAGGTGGACTATCTGTCTGGTAAGATAGTACATTTTACAATTTCTCCCAATGTCTTGACGGCTAAGGAGGTTGCTGAAGGTGCTTTTGACAAATACTATACGCAGTTTTTTGAGTTCGTCAAAAAAAATAACCTCAAGGTTATTTTTCGTACCATGCATGAGATGAATGGCAATCGATATCCTTGGAGTGGTGACCCATACTGGTATAAACAAGCATGGACGCGCGTGTGGCACCTTTCGAGGAAAGCTGGGCTTGATCAACAGTATATTTTGTTTGATTTTTCTGTAAATCACTGGGATGTGTGGTGAGCGGGTAGTGTGAGATGTACGCTTTGAAATAAGGCTATGCTCGGTTGTCAGACGTGGGAGGACTATTGGCCGGGAGATATGTATGTGGATCTTATGGGGTTTACGTTTTATAATCGATGAACGGCTACCTCCAATAGAAGACGGCTTTGGCCTGAAGAAATTTTGCATCATGATGGTGCGTGACTTCTTGGAAGACTCCAAGAAAAATGAAAACCGCTTATCATAGATGAGGTCTGAACGACAGCAGTATTTTATGATGGCGGGTATAATAGAGAGCGTTCTGTACAGACGTATGGACAGACAGAAGGTGTTGAAAAAAATCAGCGATTGCGCGAGCTGGCATATCTTGCACGTGCGATGCCACAACTTGTGGGACTTGTGTATTTCAACGTGGACTATACGTATGGACTGACATATGAGATTCCAAATGAAGCAGATTGGCTTATTGTGAGTAGATGAGAAAAGAGATACCTCCTTGATGGTGTACAGTCGTTATTGATTAACCAAGCGAAACCAACTACATTGTCCAGACTATTTGGTGCTGTAGGGAGTGGCACTGGAGGTGGTATGCATGGTGCAGGCGATACGAATGGTGTGAGCTCTGGAGGCATCCTCAAGCTAGGAGGTATCAAACCTGGCGTTATCAAAAAAACTAAGCTATCATGGCGTAGTGTGCAGTGATGAAGTGGATCTGTTTCTACAGGATCTTTGTTGACAGGATCTGTGCCTGTACGTGTGCAGTCTGCTTCTGTGTGATCAGGACGCTAGATACTCATTCACGCTTGCTCGTATGCGAGTTCGGCGTAGGGCGTGGTGATGTGTGTAGTATCTGGTGTTATAAAATGAAATGAAAGTTGTTCTGTAATAGCAGGAGGGAGTTTGCTTGCTAAGTATTCTCCGTAGCCGTTTGTTTCTGCCTGATCTAGGAGAATGACGCAGCGATCGCTCCTTTCGAGGGCTTGAATACACTCAGGTGAGAGCGCTGTGCTATAATTTTGGAAGCAGAACACCGCTGGTTGCTGTCAGAGTTGTTCTGCTCTCTGTGCGAATGCGAGAGCTTCTTGGAAGAGATAGCCTCAGCAGATCAGCGTGAATGAGGGTGCTGCAAGCAGTTCTAGTGTCCCTGAAAAAAGCTCGGGTGTTGGCTTGTCTTCAAAGAGCTTTTGAGGGAGATCTTTATCTGCTGTTCTGATATAGGTAGGGGTGGATGACTCGAGCATGCGCAGGAAACTTTCTACGTCCGCTGGCTCACAGCAGGCAATGCCGTGTTCCAATACCATATCGATATCATCAATCTCTGCCTTACCTTTGGTAAATAATCATGAGGTGCCACATCACAGATTGATGATAACGGTACGCGCGGAGCGTTTTGCGATGAGTGGTAAGATCTCAGAGAACTCACTGATAGAGAACTCATCGCAAATCAGCAAAATGCGTTGCTTGTCTTCTCTGAGGAGTTTTGCTAGTGGCCCTGCCGCGCTAAAATCTCGTTTTAGACTACTGTACGTTGTCATATTTTGTGTAGCGAGTTCTGGAGGGAATGCTCCTATAATACTATCAAAAATATTGTTTTCCTTGCAGTAGACAAAAAGATCTCCATGACGTACAAATGAGATGAGATTACTATCATGCATGTAGTAGTATAAACAAGTGGTAAAGAGATACTATGTTACTGGTAGTGTTTCTCGTTGTTGAATTAGAGCTTCGCGTTGTTGGATTAGAGCTTCATAAGTTCATAGGTTATGTGTTGCTGCTCGATGGTGTGTTTTATTTGTTGTTCGTTTGCGTTGAGAGTAGACTTTCATGTTTTGATTTCGAGAAAGACGATTTGTTTGAGTTTACCTGCGTGTAGACCATCAAAAACAAGATAGTCGACACCTTTCCCGATAAATACAAGATCTTTGGGATTGTAGGGAAACGATGGGAGCAGGGGAGCTATTTTTTCTTGAACAAAACCTATAGTGACGTGCTTAGATTGTTTCAAGGTTTGCTGTTGGAGACGTTTGATATCACTACGAAATGCGAGCTTTGCGAAAAGATATCCTATAATACACCCCAAAATACATCCTATAATAAGCGAAAGATCAATAGACTCCATCAATAGGCTTGGTTGGTAAAATTATTGCTGATGTCAGGCAAGAAACGCAGATCGATCCATTTTTTTCTTGCCTTCTGGTTTGACAATGAGTGCGGTGACGCACGAATTGAGGGTGTGATCTTGGGAGAGGAGCGGCTGTTTTTTGTAGGTATTGTAGGTCGTTGTGTCGATACATATCTCTTCGATGATTACTCTGAGTGCTCCTTGGAAGAAGTAGATTTTTGGCCGTAAAATGTAGGCTTTGTAGGCGGCATACAGATCTTCAAATGGCATGTGTAGTGGATCTACCTGCCCATTTTCTTTGGTTATTTTGGTGCAGAGCGTCGCTTTGGTGTGATCTTGCGGTGTGGCTATGAGGCGCTGTTTGCCGTAGTCCCATAACGTATCGGCAAGAAACCTCGGACCTTGCTGTTGCATCAGTGTCATGAGATCAGCAGCTGTAGTCGTGAGACTGAGCGGAATTTTGTGAAATGCGATGGTATCTCACTCATCGAGTCATTCATTCATGTGCATGATCGTAATGCCGCTCATAGACTCTTTGTGCAAAATAGCTGATTGTATGGGGGATGCTCCACGATATGCAGGAAGGAGTGATCCATGTACGTTTATGGGTCACAGATGTGAGCATGCAAGCGTTGTGGCTGGCATAATTTTGCCGTATGCCAGAACCACGAGAAAGTCAGCATTACGTGATCTTAGCCGCTGATGAAAGGCTTTTGCTTCGTCACCGTACTTTGGGCTGTCTTCTTTGAGCGATGATGGTGTGCGGAGAATTTCATGGTATGTTTTTGGAAAATATTTTTTGGCGAAGGTGAGGAGTGGGCCGTCTTGGGTGTGTAGTCATCTTCATTGGGGTTTGTCGATGGTCGTGACGAGACCTACAATGTCGAATCTTTTGTCGTGTATAAGTGTCTCCAAAAAAGGAATACTAATGGGAGCACTTGAGAAAAATACGATACGGTATGAGACGGGATCGTAGGTAAGTGTGGTAGAGGGTAAACAGTGACTAACTCTTTCGAGCGTCATAGGAAGTCATGGGATGAGTCAATATCTTTGGAGTGCTTGGCGACCAAATTCACTACAATGTGGTGTATGCGCACAAACTGTTCCTTTGAGCCAAGGAGAAAGTATACCGTGGTCGGGAGAAAGTGTGACTTGGTAGAGACGAATGATGTAGATCATGCCTTTGGCTAGGGCGGTGTTGCACCGATTCCATCGTGAACGTCGCATGCAGCAAATCGTGGAATTGAAATGAATAGTAGTAGTGAATATTATTCGCTTGATCCTGATTTTGCAACATACACTTCGAGGTTTTTGAGTGCTGTGGTGTTGTGTTGGAGTACGAAGGTCATTGTATCTACTTGTCCGATGAAGACGAGTTGGTTGACATTGTTTCCGCTAGGTGTGCCTATACACTCATAGACAGTGGTTGCGGGTGATGCATCATTTGCGGCTTGCCATGGGTAGATGTCGAGCTTGTAGATACATTTTGCGTCACCTATCATGATGGGTGTTTCTAGTATCTCTCCGTTGTAGCGGATTCATTTTTGTGAAAAATATATGGTGTATCCTCTTACTGAGGGAAGTGAAAGTGTCCCAGAGACAACCCATGCTGGTGCCGTTGTGGGAGCACTAGTAGGTGAGGGGAGAGGATTGCCAGATGGTGGTGTCGTGGGTGTTCCTGTGGTGCCTGCTGTTGGAGAACCTGCGGTAGCAGATCATGCAGGAGGTGTTGCTGTTCCAGTAGTGGTAGGAGTTCAGGGTGCTGTAATAACTTGCTGTTGTGCAGTTCACGTACCAGTAGTAGCACCGTCTGTTCATCAGATGTATCTTTGTGGGAAGTAGGTTAGTCTCGTTCCAAGTCTGATGAGGATAGTACATGTAGCGGGTGACATGATGCTTGAAGGACCTGAAAGTGTAGCTATCCATAGTCCTTGTTGCTGTTCTTGGAGACGTAATGACGTGACTGCTGTCATACGAGAGTTGAGGTCATAGCAGTAATCCTGATATTTTTCTTTGACGGCTTCTTCTATAGTGGGTTTATCCAAGAAACGGATCATAGACGTAAATGATGTCCATTCAGGCTTGCTAGGCGAAAGATAGAATCATACACGATTTTTGAAGATAGCTACTCGTGTTTTGGTCTCTGGGAGATTGAAGTAGCTTATGCCAGCAGAAGAAACAAACGTCTCTGGTTTGGTTTGTTCAAATCGTGTTTGGAGTGCTTCACAGTCCTTGAGGGTGTCTCATTTTTTACATACAAATGGACTAATTGTGAATATGGTAGGATCGTTTCAGGTAAGCGTAGTGTCTTTGAGTATAAGATCACCGTTGGCTGATGTATCTACCGTAAACCCTTTGCTCATAGAAAGATCGAATGCTATGGAGCTACTCTGGAACCAATAGAAGGAGTCATTGTTGCTAGGATCGTTGGCATCGCCACCTTGGTTATCGGACTTTTGGCCAATGATGTCGGTGACGGTGATGATTGTCATCCCGTTTTTTGAGTTGGTTACGGTTCCTTTGACCTGTACGGTTCCGGTCCACTGGGAAAGATCAAGTGTTGTACTTTTGAGCCCAAATTTTTCTTGCTGAGCGGTAACGAGTACGTGTGAGTACTCTTTGAGATCGGTAGATCCGCGGATTTGTCCTCCAAGAATGATAGTACTTCCATCTGTATAGACGCTACCAGACTGTGACTGAGCGGCAGAGTCGTCTTCTGAGAAGAGCGTATTGAAGAGGTATCGTACACCGAGTATACCGAGGACGACTACGAGCGTGATTCCTATGATAAACTGAAATGCTCATTGTTGACGTTGTTTTCTAGGACCATAAGCGTGCATGAGGGCGATGGAATGACAAAATAAATGTACGAATCAAACGGTAAAACGGAGAACCGTAAAACTTAGAATGGTAAGTCTTCGTCTACTTGTTGGTATGATGGTGTAAATCAGGCGGTGTCGCTAGCTGCACCGGATCCGTTGTTGTTAGCTACTGCATCTATTTTCCATGCACTAATGCTATTGAACCATTTTCCGTTGTACTGGTTTGCTTTGTAGTTGATGCCTACTTTGACAAATGTTCCGATCTGAAGCCCGTCTAGCAGAGCTGTTTTATCTTTGAATAGGTCTATAGCAAGAGATGATTTCCATTCTTTGTCACTTACTTCTTCGACAACAAATGTACGCTTGCGGAGGCCTTGACTTCAAACGGTTTCTTCTGAACCGATGTACGTGATCTTTCCTTCGATATTCATGGGGTGTTCTATGTAAGATAAACTAAAAAAAACAAAAAGTAAGTATGGATGTAAGTCAGGAACTTAGGTAGTATGATTGAAGAGTTTTTGGAGGAGTTCTTTTCATGTTGGACTAACGAATCTAGGTTTTTCTCAGATATGAACTTCCTGGTCACCTGGGTGTTTGGTAATGATTTCGCGTACATGATCAAGTGTCTTTATGTCTTCTGGTAGTGGGAAGCGGTCTGTTTTGAGTGGTTTGATAAATTCGCTGTCATCTCGTGTATTAGGGGGCGTTTGGTCTGTAGTTTTATCTATAAGTGAGTTGGTGTCAAGGCGCTCCGATGGTTTTTGATCTCGTGTTGGAATGTCGGGTGTAGTTACCGGTGTCTGCGCGGTTTGTGGTGGTGCTGAGAGCGCATTTGCTTCGTATCTGGCTTTTCTGATGGCACTTACGGTGCCCTCTTCAGAGAATGAGCCAGATCTTTTGAGCTTCTCACGGAGTTTCATAATGTCGAAACCAGCAATGAATTCTATTCTTGTGGATTTTCATTTTCGTCATTTGATTTGGATGACATCCATGGGGGCGAGATCGCAGCTGCTTTGCATATAGAACTCGATCTCGCCGGAGATGTCTTCCACTTTGAGAAAATACCCTCATCTCATCCCTCTGGAGATCTCTTTGACCATACCTAAGATACGAAACTCACCGAAATTTTCGGTGTCTCTGACCATATTTGCCATATTGTTTTTTTGTTTGATATATGAGAAAATACCATCAAGTGGATGGGCAGAGATAAGTGTCTTGTAGAGTTCAAACTCGTACCTGAGGTCTTGGAAAGGATCCTCAGAGACACCAACTTGTTTGAGGGTAATTTCTGTCTGGCCAATATCTTCGTCATCAAAGAGTCACTGCGTGGTAGCGGCGTTGCCGGTACTCTTGACTCGGTCCAGTATCCCCTGCATATTGGCAAGAAGCTGATAGCGATCTCCAAATCTGTCTCGTCATCATGACTTGATAAGTGACTCGACAGATTTTTTGTTGATGTACTGTTTACACCTCTTACAAAAATCAGTTAGTGAGGTGAAGTCGCCGTGCTGCGTTCTTTCTTCTTCAATGCCTCTAGCGATATCTCATCAGATGCCTTTGATGGAGAGAAATCATAGTTGGATGGCTCAGTCTACCGCCGAGATATGCTCGAACGACCTATTCACGTCCGGAAGTTTGACTTCAAATCACTGGAGTTTGATCTCGTCTATGAACTTGGCAAGTTTCTCGGTGTCTTCTTCGACGGATCTTAGGAGAGCAGCGTGAAACTCGAGGGGGTGGTGTGCTTTGAGATATGCGGTCTGATAGGAAATATATGCGTAACAGGCCGCATGTGATTTGTTGAATGAGTAGTCAGCAGCAGGTTCGATCATCTTCTCATAGATCCACTGTGCTGTTTCTGGCTTGTAGTCTCTGTAGGTTCCTGCTTTTTGGATAAATTCGACTTTGATTTTTTCGATTACCTCTCTAATTTTTTTACCAACTCATTTTCTGAGATTATCAGCCTCTGCCATTGAAAATCAGGCCATGGCTTGCACAATACGCATCAACTGTTCTTGATAGACAGGAATACCGTATGTAATGGTCATGAATGGTGCGAGATCTTCTTCGAGTTTGCGTTGTTCGTCTTTTGCTGTTTCTTCGCTATATGTCTGGGTCAGTGTTTGTACTAGCTCGGGATCAGCGTATCTTACTGCTTGGATGCCATGTTTTCTGTCTACATAATGGGGAATATACTCCATCGGTCAGGGACGATAGAGAGATACCATCGCAATAAGATCATCAAATACTGTAGGTTTGAGCTTTTTGAGCCAGTTCTTCATGCCATCTGACTCGAACTGGAATACTCATGATGTGTCTCCCGTGTGGAATATTTTTTTGAAGGTGTATTGATCGTCGAGTGGGGGATGGAAAAGCGTGGTTTCTAGAAATTCCTGAAACATGTGTTCGAGCTGCCTTCCTTCTCTTTTTGCTTTGGCATTGAGGATTTTGATGGTGTTTTTGATGATCGAAAGATTTCTGAGCCCGAGGAGATCCATTTTGAGGAGTCCTACATTCTCGACGGTGGGGCCGTCATACTGTGAGACAATTCTTGTTTCGTCTCTTTCGGTTTTGCCATTTGTATTTGGTGGGTACTGAAGTGGCGTAGAACGTACTGCGGGTTCGGGTGCAATGATCATGCCACAGGCGTGAACACCGGTCTGTCTGACGGTTCCTTCGAGGCGGGCTGCGAGCGTGACGACGTGTTTGATTCTTTCGTCTGAAGCGAGCAGGGCTTTGAGGTCGTCGTTGGAGGCGATTGAGTCTTCGATGGTTTTGCCAGTGACGAGGGCAGAAAGTTTGTTGGATTGCTCGAAGTTGACTCACATGACTCTAGCGACGTCTTTGCAGGCTGCTTTTGCAGCCATGGTCATATATGTGCCGATATGCGCGACTTGTTCGTTGCCGTATTTCTCTCTAATATATACAATGACTTTTTCTCTTTGGATATCTTCAAAATCTGAATCAATATCTGGCATACTGATACGTCATGGGTTGAGAAATCTTTCGAAAATGAGATCGTACGTAAGGGGGTCGAGATCCGTGATACCTATAAGATAGGAGAGGAGGCTTCAGGCGCATGATCATCTTCCAGGCCCTACAACGATTTGCTGATCTCTCGCTCGGTTGATGTAATCTTGTACAACAAGGAAGTAGGTGTTGTAGTGCATTTCATGAATGACTTTGAGCTCGTATTCGAGACGTTCGATGTATTCGCCGTATGATTTCCCAGAGATAGGATCTACGGTATCGCTATATTTTTGGATAAGCTCTTTTTTGTGAGCGGTATAGGTCGCTCTGGTCGCTTCTCGTAGTTCGTCTAGGGATGTCTCGTTGACTTTTTTGGTGAGTTGGCCTTGGTCGGTTTTTTTGACATAAACCAAAATATCTTCCGTGGTGAAGGGAAGAGTGAATCTCGTGACGAGCCCTTGATAGCTCAAATAACGGAGTTCAAACTCAAAAATATCCATACGTGTCACTGTATAGATTTGGAGGTGTAATTCAATCAGGAGAGACTATTGACTCTCTATAAGAAATACTTTTTTTAATGTTTTAGAAAAATCCTGAACTGATACCATCGAAATCCTCGATCCCGAGGCCGTGCGAGTAGAGTTTGTATCATTCCCCATATGGTGATCAGATCTGTGTGCCATGAAGGATGTGTCTCGCACGAATGTGCTCAAATCATCGACCGTTGGTTGGGTGCTGGGATGCGTAGCTTTGGAATGCTTGCATCTTGGCTTGAAATGCTTCTGTCTCCAATGCAACAATAAGATCAGGCTCGAAGTCATGTCGAATCATATAGTGGAGGAGGAGTCTAGGTTTGTGCGGAGCAAGGCTTGAGTCGGGGTATTTGGTAAGACCTGCGAAAAAAATACTGTTTTTGACGAGTGTTGCAGCGTTTTCGTGATCAGGATGCCTGTCTCGTGTTCGTGGCATAAGAACAATTTCGGGCGTGTAGGTTCTGATAAGATCTACGAGAATAGCTCTATGTTCGGGTGTGTCGGTGATAGCTCCGTCTTGGAATCAGCAATTGTGTCTCGTCGTACATCAGAGAATGTGTGCAGCGTCTTGTGACTCCTGAAGCCTTGTACTTGTGTCTCCGTGCGTAGAAAGCTGCGAAGGACTGAGATCTATAATGATATTGTTTTTGCCTTGCTGACTTGTCTTCCATAAAATCCCTCCGCAGCCGATTTCGATGTCGTCGGGGTGAGGTCCGATAGCGAGGATATGTGAGGAGTACGTGGTGGTTTTTGTTGCAGAGATGTGAAGGGGCATGATATGTGTGGTCAATAGAGTAAGTGAAAATAGTAACTATGCAGTGTGTGTGGAAAGGAACTGTTGACTAAATGCGAGTCCTTTGTCGATACAAGATATACTAAAGTTTTCATCTACGCCATGCATGTGACAGTCTTCATTTGCAAGATCAACGACGATGACGGTCTGTCAGAGCAGATCTTGGAAAAGTCCGGTAACAGGGATAGCTGCTCCGCAGTATCTCAGGATGGGGGCGCGACCATAGATGGTCGAGAGAATGTCGCGCGCTTCTTGCACCTTGGGGTGATCGGTGCGCAGCGTGATAGCGTCGTAGGCATCGCTCATCTCGATAGTATGATCTACATATGCGGGGAGTTGAGACGTAACTCGCTGAGAAAAGAGCTGCATCATCTGCTGCGCATCCTGTCCCGGCGCAAAACGGAAATTGATTTTTGCCATGGTTTGCGCCGGTATCGCATTGCGATAGCCATTACCGGTGTATCCTGACTGTATTCATGAAATTTCGATCGTAGGTAGCAAACCGTTTGCTGTCACAGGATCGTATCCATCTGGTGTATAGAGTGCTTTGATTCCGGTGATATGCTTGGTCTCTTCAAATGAAAAAGGGACGTGTGTATTGTTTTCTTTCTGCTCTGGCGTGATAGGAGCTACACTGTCGTACCGTCATGGAACGGCAATCATTGCTTTGTCATCATAGAGCTTGCCGAGGAGATGACTCATTTCATACGCACTACTTGGAGCAATATTGCCATAGAGTCCTGAGTGAAGATCATCGCTTGCTGTACGCAGCGTCAGTGTCAGATTACATCCACCTCTAAATGCTGCAATGAGTGTAGGTGTGTGATCTCCGATAATTTCACCATCTGAGATGAGTGTATAGTCGGCTTTTAGCAGATCTTTTTGCTCGTTGATAAATCTTTCGAGGTGTGGCGATCCTGTTTCTTCATCTCATTCAATCATGAAGACGATATTGTACTTAAGGGTTCCTTGGCTGATAAGATCTAGGACCGTAGCAATGTGAATCATAATTTGTCCTTTGTTGTCGACGACACCGCGTGCGTAGAGGCGTCAGTCTCTTTCACTGAGTACAAAGGGGTCGTTGGTCCGTCCTTCACTGAGATCAGCAGGCTGTACATCATAGTGACCATAAATAAGCACCGTTTCGTAGGATGGATCTGTGATATATCTGGCTACGACGATAGGATTACTATATCCCGTGATTGCTTGTGCGGTAAATCCATGTGTACTGAGGAGATCTACCAAAAATCATGCCGTACGTGTCATATCTTCTTTGTGATCTGGATCTGTGGAAATGGAAGGGTAGGAGATGAATTGGGTGAGGAGGGAGCGATAGGAGGAGGTCATGGATTGGATGGAATAGAAATGAAAGATCAGTCAATAAGTTAAGCATTTATCGGTATTTTCTTGTTTTGTAAATTATAATATATAGGGGTATGTTGTAGTATCATTAGAATATAACTATCAGATGCAAGTTAAATAAGTGTGTATCGGTTATAGAAATGATGATATGTAGCGAATATGACTTACGAGTTGTTTTGGTATTTCGTAAGTTATTTCACTGTCTTGATATGATTTTGATGTACTGTTTTTGAATGAGTCAGTAGATGTGTAGAGATCTCAGAGTTTAATAACTTCTAAAAGTAATTCGTTAATGTCTTCTAGTGTGGTAAAGGGATTCATGAGAGAACATCTTAAATACACTCTTTCTTGGAATATGGTTTTCACAATATAGAATTTTCATTTTTTTAGTAAAGCTTTTCTGATGTTGATCTGTATGCTATTAAGTTTTTCATGCTTTAAAGGAGTCTTGGGGAGATATCTAAATAGTACTATGTTTGATTCTGGAGCTACACCGAGCTCTAGTGATTCATATTTCGCTATCTGTGCAGCAAACTTTCTTGCTAAATCAAATCTAGAGGTAATATATTCGCTGTAAATGTTTGTTCAGTGTGTCATGAGGCCGAAATATAATTTGAATATCATAGATGATTTTGTGCACTCAAGAGATCTTTTGGAGACATCATAGAAGTGATCATCTGTTTTGTGGTTATCATACAAGTAAGGAGCAGCGTGATCTACGGCTTTAAATGAATTTGCTTCTTTTTTGAATATTACAGCGGTCAACAATGTAGGAGTGAGCATAAGTTTATGCATATCTCGTACAACAGAGTCAGCTCTATGTATATCTTTCAGTAGATATTTATATGTGGTACTGAGAAGTGCGGATGCTCCATGTGCTCCATCCACATGTAGTCGAATATTATTCGACGCACAAAAATCAGCTGCATGCGATATGTTTTCGTATATCCCAGGTCATGTATTACATGCACTTGCGATGTATGCAAATACGTGTTTCCCTTGTTTAAGAGCTTTTTGATAAGTGGCAACTATGGCGTCTGATGTGACTTTTCAGGAGGCGTTGCTTGGTACTATGACTATCCCGTTTTTTCAAAGTCCTAATATTTGAGCAGATCTTCTTAAAGAATAATGAGATTCACTGGAGCACATGATTGCTAGCTGTCTGCCATGTTTTTTTATCCCGTTTTGCCGTATGTCTCATTCTACTTGTTGTCTAGCTGCGAGCAGTGCGGTGAGACTTCAAAGTGATCCTCCTGAGGTAAAAAAACCTCCGGCAGTATTAGGTGTGTATCAGATGTGTTGAGCTAATCGTTCAATCATTTTTTTCTCTAAAATGGATGATATGGGTCATGTTTCGTAACATGACATAGAACTATTGAGAATACTCATACACATGGCGGGAATGACTTCGAGAGGAAAGGGAACTGCTGTTTGGTGTCACATGCTTTTGGGATGAAGTGTATGGTTGGAGAACGTGAGAAATTTTTTAATGAGTTCTGGGATTTCTTCAAAGTTTAGTTCTTGGGGAAAGTCAGTGGATCGAAGGTCGCACATGTCTTTAGGAGATATTTGTGGCAGAGGAATGATGTCGTCTGATCTATTCAGAGATTTTTTTATGTAATCTGCTAGTATACTTGTACAAACGTGAATATAGTATGTCCATGTATTACTATCAAAGGCTTTGTTCATATTCGTATTTTGCATGGGTTGATAATAGATGTTAGTTCATAAAAGTATTAGCTTGTTGGAGTATATTGTCGAACTTGTTTCATACAATGATAAGACTTGCTTGTTTCTCATAAATATATACCGGATATATTTGGCATGAGGCGTTTAAATCTGGGTCTTTAAGTTTCTTTTGAATAGTATCATTGAAGTTAAATTTGTTGAAGTAGAGTATATTGCTATGGTTTTCTGCTGTAATTCTACACTTGATAAATCGTTTTAACGGCATGTCTCATCCGTCTCTGCAAATATTGGGATCTAATAATACAAATTGTTTTTTGCTGGTGTCATATATCCAATCTATACATCAATCGCCGGTGAGTCAAAATAGATCAATAAATTGTTGTGTAAGCGTATTTAGTAGGTCTATTTGTGTTGGAAGAATATTGGATCTTTGTAAAAGCAAACGAATTTCATGAGATATATATATATCTCCTATTCGTTCGTTTTGGGTGGTGAGTTGGAGGAGTGGTTCTCAAAATACGCGTCATTTTTGGTAATGTGTAGTCAGTGTTAGAGGATCGTTTGCACATATATCGAAGAAAGAATGATGTAATATATTTCCTAGAGGTATGCCAAAAATAAACTCTTCTATAATAATATCTCACATATTAAACGGGAAAGTGTTTATATTATGCATGGATGTATCTTTCTCCTTGTATTGCCGCATGTCATCTTTACGAGTAACTATGTGTATGCCTTCTCATGATGAGCCATGTACAGCCTTAATTACTCGTTTATCTTTTCCGGTTTGTTCATATGCGTTGTCTAATACATCGGATAAATTATATCATCATGTATGAATAACTGACTGTGAGATATAGTATCAACTTGGTATGTAATTATTGAAGATAGCTTGGAAAGCCGGAATGCAAGAGATCTCGTCCGTTACATCCAAATCTATATTGGAACCAGATATAGGAAATGGAGGATGTAAAAATGTTTTTCATTTCAGATCTGTTGTCTTGTTGATGTCTTCTGCTCCAATCACTGTGCAGTGACAGAGGAAGATGCCTTTAGTTTTGCATTCATTCTCTATAAAATTTTTTACTTGTTGTAGTTCTTCGGTTGGGGCATATCATTTGATATCTATGTCTATTTCTCATGTATGTGTTGCAAGCTGATTGAAGATGAGTTCTCGTTCAGGAGAAATTCTACTATTAAAATGTGAGTCAATATCTTCTGCTGTATCTTCTGCTGAGAAAGGAATATGAAAAGAAGCAAGAGATGGTAACCGGTGTGTAGTGCTGGGCATTTCTAACACTATATACTGTATGGAGGGATGATGAAACTTTTGTAATAGATGTAGATCAGGTGATTTGTAGACTACCTGAAATACTTTATCGTATCCTTTGTCACAAAGCTGGTATGTCCCATACCGTAGATACCTTTGAGAGAATGTGTGAGGATATTTTTGTCATTCTTTTTCAAGAATATAGATTTTTTTGGGATCCGGTAAAACGATACATACTCTTGTTGCCATTTGTGTTAGGAAGAAATAAGGAATGCATATTTTTTATGTAGTGCTATAGTCATGTAGGAGGTGTCGAATGGTACTCATGTTTTTTCTATTAACTTTTTGGTGATATACGTGTTTCCATACTGGGTAACGCAGTCGTGTAATACATTGATTATTGTAGGTATGTCTAGCGATCAGCTGGTCGTGATTGTTTGTTCTGATGATCTAGCTTCTACAATATATTGTCGATAATACGCTAAGGCGGTTCCTAATGTATAAGTTGGGAAGTATCCAAACAGACCTTCTCGTCGATGTATATCTTGTAGAAATCATTCGTTGGGTGAGGTGGGCGTATGGCCGAAGTAGGCGGTATACATATCGTTTCGTATTCCTGGTAGATTAACTGGTTTTATGGACTTATCAAAGAGTGATTTTTCTATTTGATATCTAATAAATACGTGTGTGTGATAGTGCAGTTCATCAGCTGTTGTTCTGGTAGGTCATTTGGATAGCATTAATGCAAGTAATGTGTGCAAGGGAGAACTATCGTAGCATTCTTCCCCTTCTCCTATTGTATTTGCTATTTTACCAAGTGTTTGACTACTGAAGTGCTCATGGTGTCAGACACACAGCTCTCGGAAGCGTGCTTGAGACTCATGTAATCATAATGTAGATCATAATACTAAAGGAGTCAGTCAAAAACTCTCATGGCTACCAGCGTCATACAGACTGTGTCAAAATTCGTGAAGAAAGTAATGGTATAAGTGTTTGAGTTGGACGTTTTCTAATCTAAGTCCTATTCTTACATCACGATTTGAAATGCCTTCGCTGAAAGGATGCTGAGTATCATCGATTCTGAACATGTCTTCAGGAAAAGCTACGTGTTTTTTTAGGATGTTGAGTATTTGGTAAGATTCTTCTTTTGTTAGATATTTGTTTAAGAGTTTTTGCCAGTGATTGTTTATGGGGAGTTTATCATAGACTATTTTCTTGCTAATGCTGGTTATGACAGGTAAGATGGAATCAAATATGTTGTCATAATCCTGTATAGTGAATCATGGTTCGTATTCATTGAGAATGGCATTATAGGGATGGTTATTGTATCCAAGAATGTCGGCTTTCTCCAATTGCAGCTCAATGACTTTTTCTATTAATGAAATTGCACCATCGTTGTCTCCGGTTTTCCTAGAATGATCTCGTGCAGCGAGTGAAAGACTTGTAATCTCAGAAAGACGTTCGAGAAATTCGTTTGGTAGTTTACTATATTTTTGAATTTCTTCTCATACTTTTCTTAACGTTCATTTTTCAAACTCATTAAGAGAATTGATAGTGGATGCTTGTTCATACATATTCAAAAAATCCTTAGTAGTGAGGAGTTCTTTTTTCATGATTTGCAATTGTCATGCAACTTGACCTCTTAGGGTAGATCAGCGTGGTGGAAGATAGGTGTATGAGTCTCGATTCATGAGTCTTGTGGTGTAATCTATACTTGCTATGCGTTTCCAGTGTTCGAGTATTTTTATCATAGTCGGGTTGGTATGATAATGTGCATATGACATGTTATTCGTTTTTAAGAATAAATACGGGCGCTACACCTGCTTTAATTTGATGCTCTTGTGAAGGATCTCATTCGTGTCATAGATGGTTTCGAATGTATTCTAGCCATACTGGTGCATCTCGTGTAGTGTCTAGGGTATGATCTGTGTCTAAAAGTACTTGTTGTACGTATCATGCGAGTGTTTTTTTTAGGCCAATATGTGTAGTATTTGCAATAAACTCTTCAAATGCTTGCCTAAGGTTAGTAGCATTTCCAAAGTTTTTTTTGAAAAGATCGTATGTGAATAATGTTTTACATAGATTTGCAAGATACAAAGAGTTCATGGCTTGACCATAATTTGTTAAAGGTCTTTGTTGTTGGATGCATATTTTTAGCTTTTTGAGATTTAAAGGACTTAATGTATTCTCCTTGTAAACAATATCTTGATTCAACCTATTAATGATTCGTAACAGTTGGGACGTTTGAATGTTCTCATCTGTTTTTGAGTTTTCTATTTGTTCGATGGCCATTCCAATAAGTTCCCCGTATGACAAAAAACTACGTTGTTGTGCTATATTGAAATAAGGGGCAGTTCTTACGAAAAAACGTCATATTCCTTGTTCATCAAGGAGAATACGGAATTCGACCGTTGTTGGTTGTTTTTTCGTAGATGTATTGTTTGCCCCATCGATAGTATTTCGTGTTTGCGGAAATGGTTGAGGTTGTATTGCCTCTTGTACGATATATCCTTCGGGTACACAATATGTTTCGTTATTCTTGAGTGTAAAACTAGTTGTTCATATTCAGCTGTTTCAGTAGAGAGGCTTTTGGTAGTAGTTGCCGGGACTTACTATTATATCGTGGTTTTGGTAAGTCCTCGGGATGAGATTCTTGTATTTCCCGTTTCCAAGTGTCTCATACTCTAACATACTTGCTTTAGATCAGATTGCTATGAGAGCAGGATGTTGAATAAACCTTGTGTGTCCATCAGTAAAAAAATTATATATCTGTTGATGTGTTTTTACATCGCTTCATATTTCGTCATGTAGGGCATTGAAATCGCTTTGTAACATTGTTGTCATAACATATTTTACGGGTACGTCTCCTATATATTCACCACTAGGTTCGTACATTTTTGCTGTGTAACACATGCTTTCTTCGTTTCGCCAGATGTCACGTGGATCAAGAGGAAACACGTTTTTATTTCATGTAAGAGCTTGTGCTTTGAGAACGAGATCTCATCTTATGGGAGAATTTCTTCGGTCGTATTCTACTACGTGTATGTTTGAATCTTTAGGAATTTCATAGTGTCTTTTTAGTACAGTGTAGTTATTTGGACAATTTCCTAGAGAAACTCCGTATTCTTTTGCTGATCCTAGTTCGGGTTCTATAGCAACGCATATTTCATTAAGTTTTGCCATCATTTCTGTATACGATAGGCTTCCGGCTTCCACCTCAATCATTTGTGGGATGTTGTGCTTTGAGGAAAAAATCCCGTCTTGTGTTACAAAAATCGATAATTCCTCGTTTGATGCGTAGATTATTTGTAAATCTTGAAATGCTTGTTCTATTATGGCTGGGGTGGCTAGTGTTTTAGTTCAGAAGACTAAAGCTTTTGCTGGATCTTGCATGTCACTAGTAAGCAATTGCTTCCCATCGGGGGTGTCTACTACATATTTTTTAACTAATGCAATCCCAAACTCTTTTGCGCTGTTGTATCGTAGAGATGCTACGTCGTGAGTCACAATGAATGGCGGTAGAAATACTAATCCGGTTTGTGTTAGTCATGCTTTTGCAAGTCTTGACTTATACTCTGTAAATTGTCTGTGAGAAAAGACTCAAAGCCGTCCAGGCTTGTTTTGTAAGGTTTTGAGTACCCACTCACGTGATAATCAGGTTGATGTAACACTTTCTTCGGGTTTGTTCCTGTTGTGAGGTCATTCACTTACAAACAAACCAGATCTTGAGTTTAATGACATTAGACAATACATAAATTATCGTATAAAAAAACTCCCTCAAGGCGTTGAAGCGATGAGGGAGTCGGTGGTAGATGGTGTATGTTTTAGATTATTCTTGAAACAACAGATATCCACAAATCCCTCGATCGCTTAATAATAAGCGTGAGCATACAGAGGGAAATGAGAAGAAATACTGATAACACAACCATTTGTACCGTAAATTTACTAAATGTGCTTGGACTAATACATTTTTGATACAATTTTTCAAGTGTTTTTTGCCGTGAGATTGTAGTTTCTTGTGCCTTTTATTTGTGGGTATCATATTTTAATACATTTTGAACCACGCGTAGCGCATTTTTTTCAAAGAATTTTTGGGAAAATTCTCTTCAAAACTTATCTGTAATGAGCTCTTCTAGTGAGGGCAGTGAGGTTATCTTTCAGAACTCCTGAATAGTTTCTTTGTCCTGTAGAATGCCGTGAAAATCAGATCAAAAGCAGACACAGTCTTGTCATGCAATATTGATAATATATGCGATCTGGTCTATGTATTGCTGAATATATGCGATATTACCTTCTCCTGAGATAAAATCTGAACACATAGAAAGTCACAACACTCCTCATGCATTGGCAAGCTGTATAACAAATTCATCATGCACATTTCTAGGATGTTTCTGGAAGTGTTGTAGATTTGAGTGCGAGTTGATGATGGGTTTTTGTGATGTAGCTAACGTTTCCATCATTGCTTGATGATTCATATGTGCAGTGTCGATAATCATTCAACGATGATTCATATACTTGATAGCCTCATACCCAAAACGGGTTAGTCCTCATGATGAGGTATTGCACTGCGAAAGATGGTTGTTGAAGTTCCGTACGAATCAGATAGACCTAATCCCTTGATGGTAGAGAGCTGCAATGTCATCGATGTGCTGACAGTGATCACATCATTCGATGTGCAGGAGAATACGTAATGCATCTTGTTTCTCGAGGTCTTCATTGCTACGTACGAGAGAGATGTCGCCATGTTTTTGGAGATCTTTGTATCGTTGTATCGATGATGGAATGAGTGATGCGTCGTAGTTGATATTGCCGTTTGCGCCGTGAGTGCCTATGTGATACGGCCATATGACGCCGAAGATCATGTTTAGTCCTGTGGTGATATAGTCAGTACAATTCCCGGCATTGGTCCCTAGAAGATCGTCGTATGTGTCTTGATATTCAAAAAAACTCGTGGTATCATGACGAAATGACAGAATAAGGTCTTGGTGAAGGTCTATTTTTGCTGTTTGCGTGGAAGGATGCGGCATGAGTGGATACTAAGAAGTTAAAGGATATGTACAGCGATCTATAGATTTTTGGATATATTTTGAAGTATTTGGTAGAGATATTTTCTGGTTTTTGCTGATCATGTGGGTGCAAAAAACGATGCTAGCATCTCTCTATGTGTGCTTGTTGTATATCATTGTTGTAGACAGTCAATCAATTGTATGACATCATCACTCTCTGTATTTCATAGCTTGGATCTTTTTTGATGCTGTTGTGTACAGGCGCTTTCTATCAGACTGATATATCCATTATGCTGATGTTTTATTCTACATTGCGCGAAGGCTTCGATTAGCCCCTTGAGATCAGGAGCGATAGTTATTTCATTGTTGTCTGCTTTGAGGAGACCTACGGCATAGTCAAACAGTGATAATATAATATATACACGTTGTTCTTCGTCTTGTTGTTGCTGATGCTCTTCCGCGAGCGGGGAATTGAACTGATGATGGGCGGTTGCTGCTATTCCTCATAAAATTCCTGAAATGGCTGCGTTATCTATTTGCTCGTATGTTTGCTGGAGAATCTGAAGTAGATTTCATCTTGTTTTTGTGAGAGATGCAAAATATTCAGCTTTGAGACGTCACTCTAGCGGTGGTAGTGTCGCGTGTATTGTCCCGGCATCTGTGGCGTGGTTTCAAATAATAACAAAAGGATCTGGTTGATTTGGCGTAGAAAATGATACAGCTTGTGTGTCGCCAGGTGTGGCTTCTTTTTGATGTTGTTCTCGATGTTTTAGGTGATTTTGGATAGTGTCTAGTAGTTTTTTGATGAGTGCGGTGTGTTTCCCTGTCGATTGTGCAAGACAGGTGTATAGCTGTACGAGGAGTTCTTTCATGTATCATATGCTTTCTTTGGTAATAATAGTGCCGCCGGAAACGATGTCTGTTGGCTGTATATGCGCGGTATCAGTGGGTGCCATCTTTAGAACAAGTTTTTGTTTGTAGTGTTCTAGTAGCTTCTGTGTGTTTGGTTTTTGTAGGATGTGCAGTATGAGGTTAGTTATTTTCTCGACTGGTGTGAGTTGAGGTATATCGAACGGGTGGTCTAAGAGCTCTTTGATTTTGAAAGCGGTGTCTGGGTGAGATACCAGCCGTATATCTTCTAGCGGTCAGGCGAAGTTTGTACCTTGTACTGGCTTTCTGATTGCTCTGAGTGATGATCAGTATCATGTGGCAGAAAATGCTAAATTATCACCATTATCGGTAGTTATTCTGTTGATGGTAGAGAGCTCGACGAGAGCCATTTTTTGTGCTGGTGGAAGGTACAAGGTGTCTGCCAAATCTGATATGCTGCCTATTGCTCACTGTGCAGACTGTCTTTCGGATCACTGCATGAGTCATCCTCCGGCCCTGAGTAGTGCAATAGGGATAGGACTTCAAAACTGTGCGAGTGAGAGCGTGTCGTTATTTGTGTGCTGTGTATTCCCACTCAATAACTCCATAACAACAGCTTGATCTATGCTCTTGCATGCTGCCTCTTTACCATACTCTATGAAATAACAAACTTCTCCTTGCACAAGATGTCACATGAGTGCTACTCTCGTATGTTTTGCAGTGGATGTGAGATCGGCGATTTTGACAGCTTTGGTTTCGTCTCTTGTGAGAATATTATTTTTGATAATCTGGGTGAGAAATGTGATTCATATAGGTGTTGCTGTGAGTATGTTGATACATGAAACGTAACGTGTTAGTATGTCGTTTTCGGAACTTAACGGAATAGTGAAGCTTCCGTTTTGGTATATTCATGCTGTTTCTAGTTGATCTTTGTACAGGTGAAAATCATCTGTGGTTTTCATAAATTCGGAGAGGAATGCATTTTGGTATCGTTGTAGTGTTTTTCTTAGCATTGTTTCTTCATCAAGCTGCGTGAGTTGTTGCAGTTTTTCTAGAAGATGTACGTGGATGTCATCTCAGGTGTATACGGATGCAAATTCTTGTTGGACAATGCTGTTGATGTATGCGATATATATTTTTTTGAGTTTTTTCTTGTAGTGTACCATAAGAATGTTTTTGAGTGACGGCTCATCTACATTATTTTTTTCATCGAGAGATGCTATGTACTCGTCTATGAGTGTGTTGATTGATGCGATTCCATGATCTGTGCTCACATATTCGTCGATTTCTACGACTATAACGTGGAGAAGCTGTTGTGTTATTGTACGTAGCTGTGTGTGTATATCTGCATCAGATATTGCCTGTGTACGTATACGTTCGTGGAGACGAGAAAAAAACGCCTGCGTTCGTCGATGTATGTGTCCACTGCTGTATATCTTCTCATGATGTCCAAAGATATCGATCAGCATCTTCTCGTAGGAGAGCTGTTGGGCTGAGAGATGGGTGAGATCGTTTTGTGTTTTCTTCTTGATGGTCATGAGGCCAATCGTTGTATTTGTAGGAATCCTCTTGGGGATTCATTCACTATCCAGATATCATATTCAGACATGCTTTGATTTGTTACGGTAGTAGAGATCTCCAGTGATAGCGAGAATTTTGTAGGGTTCTTGCGGTAATATTTCAGTTTCATGACATCAGGTGTCTTCTACAAAGTCTCCTAGATGGTTATATAGAGAAGGAAATGGTTCGGGAAGCTGAGCGTATCGCTGCTCAATAGTGGCGTCTGCAGATCCGTTTCGTGGAATGTTGTGTATTCTTGCTCGGTCGTATATTTTTGCCTCGCGAATGTCGTAGTTTATTCTTGCAAGGAGGTGTGTATCAAGTATGTCAGGCACTCATGATCATGCTACTTCGCACGCCGTTCAGTTGATATGCAATGTGGCTCCAGTGTTGTGCTTTTCTATGTCGTATATGGCTCCAGAAGTGTTTTGTACCATAATACGATCTGTACTATTTGCTCACATGAGATGTGTTCCGACTGCTACAGCTCACGTGCCACAGGCAGCTGTAAGTCCAAGATTATATCCGTTGAAGATCCTTTCTCATGAGTAAAATTTGGGACCTGTTTCAGGGTTTGTTTCATTATTCTTCTCTAGAAACATGACATTAATTTGGTTGGGAAAGAAGAAACTATTTGGGTTGGACACATCTACCACGGGTGTGTGTACAGGACAAAATCTCAGCAAAAAAGATAATCATTTTAAGAAAATATCTTTGGTCTCAGTATGGGAAATGTGGGGAATGGAAACAATCATATGTGGCTCACCTCCTACGATAGCAATATTATCTACGGATATATTTTTGAGTGATTCTTGGAGAGTTATGTTGTTGGTAAAGACTTGAATAATATTGGAGATGAGTACTTGATATGTAATTGGATTTTGAACGTTTAGGCGCATCATGAGCTGGTGTATTTTTTCTGGATTTTTGTATCGGTATTGTATCACGGCATGAAAAGGATCTCAGCCGTTTATCTTTTCTTTGATTTGTAACTGCAGGAGAGAGAGGCTATGTTCGATAAATGCATACTCTTTGATACTATGGAGATAGCTTAGAGCGTCATTTCATAGCAGTACGTCTTGGAAGTGTACATCATATTTCTCGGACTCTGGTTGGGAAGCATGTACGCGATGTCAGCGTTTGGAGATTAACGTGATATTCTGTGTGTCTGTTGTGTTCGTGTAGCGTATGTGTTGTAGCGCTGCAACACAGCCGTTTCAGCACATCTCGGTAAATCATACGCCGTTTTCATAGAGATAATATGCGTATGCGGTATGATTTTGGGGTTGTAGCAATACAATACTATCAATGCTATCGTCTCACTCTTGAAGGACTATGTTGAGATTCTGATGTAGTGTCTCGTCGTGAAGAAGGTTGATTTCGGGAGGGATTGTGCATACAAAAATATGATTTCCATTGATGGAGTAGGCCCTCCCTGATGAGAGCAAGGGCGTTGTATGTATGATTTCTTTGCAAGTAAATACTTGTGTAGGAGCATGTTCTGTAAGGTGTGTGTTCATGGAGAATACTAGAGAGTAAATAGTATCGGTATATGTGGTTATATGTGAGTATGTGTGGCATTTCTTGAGAGGCGTTATGTGTTTCAAAAAAACCTCCGTAGTCTGGAGTGACGAGGGAGGTTTTGTGTGATGATGTGATGGCGATGCGTGTGTGCTATCTTCTATGCCTGTTTTGCCATCATAAAATACCCTCCCTCGTTTTCCAATAAAACGTGACTACGTAATATCTGACTCTGTTGTAAGCGTGTCTAGGCGGATGTTGGGTGTGGGTTGTAGAGAGCATTATCATATCGTGTAGGTAAAAAGGTCTGACAAACAAAAAACCTCTCATGAGCGAGTCATTGAGAGGTTTCTTGGTGGACGGTGCGGGTATGTATTACGCAGCTCGTTTATTTGTATATCAAGAAACACTCTCGTTGGGTCTCCAATAGACTGCAACGACAGCGTTTCTTCTAGCTACAGATGAATGTGTAGTGATAGACATGGTGCATATATGTGGTGTAAGTATTTGGTATGCTATTGTTTCTATAAACAATGTCAAGTTTTTTTAGCGGATACTGTGTATTTACGGATCTTGATTGTTAGGAGTAGGGCGTTATCGTTACAATATTCCCTATATGTAGCTCTTCAAGTTCTTCTCGTTTCTGGTAGTTCTCGTCTATGGAGCGATTAAGTTCGACAAATATTTTTCCATGAGCTCATCTACTCGATCCGTTTCGTATACATTTTTCTCAGGTTTTGTCGCTGATGGTGTGTACGAGATAGGCTGTTTCTTGATGTGATTTGCCGTTGAGTGAGTAGGTGAGTAATACCTGGGTTCATATAGAAATTCCTAATGAACGAGCAATACCAGATGTGCCATCATCGTGTGCTGAGCATGTTTTTATATTGCCAAACTTATCTTTGTCGATGACGATGAGCTGGTTGGGCAGTAGATCTGCATGTGCAGGATGTTCCTCACGTCTGGTCATATCAAACAATGGCGAGTGTATATCATCTCTGAGCTGTCGGAGTGCTTTTGCTTTTTGGAGTTCTCCTTGTAGCTGAATATATTGGTATGCTTTGTGAAGGTGGGTGTCTCATTGGAGATAGACAGGCGCCTCTCCTTGCGGGTAAATAGTGTGTCCATCGGTCATGACAGGTTTATGTAGATTTTCGAGAAGTGTATCTGTGAGCTGTGCAAGTAATGATATATCCTTTTGATCAGGTGTGGAGGTCTCATGGGGTATGTTGGTTTGTGTGTATTCGTGTGTGATGAGATGCGTATATGGATCATCTGCAAATTGTACAATGTACTGTACGAGTGGCCAAAATTCTAGTGATCTAAACTGTGATCACTTGGAAATGTCGGGGATGGTCACTCCGTTTCGTACGATGCCAGAGACGGTACGTAGTGTGGTAAGCATGTCATGTATGCCGCCAAATACGTCGTCATCTACGCCTACGATATGCAGAGGGTAGGGCAAACTATGGGTAGTTGTTCACCATAAACATGAACTGCCTTTGGCTTCTCAGCTATTGGTGTGTTTTGCTCTAGATGCATTATTGACGCATAGTGTGATGGGTCAGAGCATGAGAGATGGATCTTTTTGGAAAAGCTCTATCACTGTTTTGAGCTGGAGAGCAGTTCGTGTTGTATCTCCAAACCTTGAGCCAATGAGATGTACGTGTACGGGAGAACCGCTAAAATATCAACGAAGAATATGGTAGTGCTGAGCTAGTCTAAATACAGAGGTATCTCCGGGGGCAATAACGTCGTTGATGTGAATAAGATGCGTACTCATTGTGATTGTCGGACCAAGATAAAATAAACAAAATATCTAAAATATTTTAAAACATCCTCTGACTGGAGCGAGAGGATGTTTGGTAGGCAACGTATACTAAGTGGCGTTGTGGACTATCGCAAATATCCTCCTGACTGCATGAGTGTGTGCATAGGAGAGACGTACATGTACATGTTTGTTGTGCTGCGATGCGTCATAGACGAGTTGGTTTTAAAATACAGTATTGATCGATGCGTGCACGAATATTCTTGTTGTACGGAAATGCAAGAGATACATGACTATTGTATATTATTTCTTATATGTCAACTTCTTATAGAAAACCACCCTCAATAGAGTGTGTTTCTATATGTCCAATCATACAACTGATCTAGTAATTTGGTGTGTGAAGACTATCCTTCCGTTTTCATATGAGATACTAGGTTGTTATGGAAGCGAACAAAGTAGCACTTATTATATTGGACGGCTGGGGAATGACGAATGAGGAGATGCCGTCCAAGTCGGCGCCGGCGGCAGCGCATACGCCGTTTTTGGATCAGTTGTATGCGACGGCGCCGTGGTGCGAGCTGCAGGCGAGTGAGGAGGCAGTTGGACTGCCTGCGGGACAGGTCGGCAATAGCGAGGTCTGACACACGACGTTGTGAGCATGAAGAGTGAAATACCAAGACCTCGTCAAAATATCACGTGCTGTCCAAGACCATACGCTCGCACAGCATCATGTCTTGCGCGATGCGGTAGCATATGCGCAGCGTGAGCACAAGCATATTCATCTGATGTGACTTCTGTCAGATGGTGGAGTGCATAGTCATATTGAGCATGTATACGGACTTTTGGATGCAATTGAGATGCCTGTATATCTGCATGCGTTTACAGATGGTAGAGATACTGATCCGATGTCATGAGTGTGATTTGTGCAAGATCTTCAAACATATATCAGGATACATGGATCCAAAGCATCTCTTGCTAGTATTGTGTGACGTTATTATGCGATGGATAGAGATCAAAGATGGGAGAGGGTCGCTGTTGCATATGATCTTTTGGTACAAGGAAGGGGTGAGTATACACAAGATCCGATAGCTACTCTTGAAGCAAAATATGCTGCAGGAGAAACAGATGAATTTTTGAAACCCATCAGATGTTTGGAGGGGAGTGAGGGTGTGATTGCGCCTGGTGATGTTGTTATTTTTTGGAATTTTAGATCTGATAGAGCAAGGGAACTTACGAGTTGTTTGACGCAGCAGGTATATCCTGCATATGATATGAAACCCATACAGGATCTAAAATATATCTGCATGAGTGAGTATGATGCAACCTTTGGTGGAGTAGATGTGCTGTTCCCTCCAGAATCAATGGACGACGTGTTGTGATCTGTATTGAGCGCACACGGGAAAAAACAGCTTAGAATTGCAGAGACTGAGAAGTATCCACATGTGACGTTTTTCTTTAATGGGGGAGTGGAGGTGCCATATCCTGGAGAACACAGAATTTTGATTCCGTCTCCAAAGGTGGCGACCTATGATCTCCAGCCAGAAATGTCTGCATATGAAGTAACGCAGGCATGTAGAGATCATGTGGAACAAGAACATCCAGATTTTGTGTGTCTCAACTACGCTAATCCTGATATGGTAGGACATACGTGAGTGTTTGCGGCTGTGGTACGTGCGTGCGAGACGATTGATACGTGTGCTCAGGAGTTGTGTACATTTCTGCAGGAGCAGTGATACACCATCATCATGCTTGCGGATCATGGAAATGCTGACTATATGATCAATGATGACGGCTCGCCAAATACGGCTCATTCTCTTGCTTTGGTGCCGTGCTTTGTACTTGCTCCACATATGCAAACATCTACAGGTGTTTTAGGTAAGCTACAAAAGTCGTCTCTTAGAAACGGTACGTTGGCGGATATCGCACCAACAATTTTACATATCATGGGTATTGCCCAACCTCCGGCTATGCGTGGAAGAAGTTTGTTGGTTGTGTAGTGTAGTTTAGTTTTTTATTCTGTTTACTTTGTGTCTTTATGAAATTAACCAAAATCATTGCTACGGTGTGACCTGCTACGTGGTCCGAAGAGAAACTTATTGCGCTCTATGATAACGGTGTCAATGTGATTAGACTCAACTTTTCTCACAAATGATACGATGATAAACGCATGGTGATTGACCTTGTGCACAAACTTAATGCTGAGTGAAAGACCAATATGAGTCTCTTGCTTGATACCAAATGACCAGAAATAAGAACAGGCAAAAAAGACGAAAAAATTCAATATGCCAAAGGGGAAATTTTCAAAGTTTGTCTCGTAGAGTGAACGGAATGACCAAGAGATCTTTTCTGTGATTATCCAAACTTGCTTGATGACCTGCGTCCTGGAGACTTGATTAGAATAGAGTCAGGGTTGTTTGATGTGGAAGTGCTTGAACTTGGAGATCGTCAGGCAACGGTAAAGGCTCTTTCTAATGCTTTGATTGGATCATATAGACATATCAATTTGCCAGGGAAATGTATCAATCTTCCAGGACTTACCGATCAGGACAAAGAAGATGTGTTGTTTGGTATTGAGCAAGGCATGGATGTAATTGCGATGAGCTTTGTGAGGAGTGCGGAGAATATTCAGGAGTTGAGAGCGTTTCTCCAAGCGCATAATGCATCGCATATGAGTATTATTGCCAAGATAGAAAATCAGGAGGGGCTTGATCGTGTTGAAGAGATTATCCAAGCAAGTGACGGTGTCATGGTAGCGAGAGGAGACTTAGGTATTGAAGTGCCTATTACGATGCTTCCTGTCTATCAGCAGCAGATTATTGATCGTTGTCATAATTATGGAAAGCCGGTTATCGTCGCGACGCAAATGATAGAAAGCATGATCAAAGAGCCCTTCCCTACGAGGGCTGAAATACATGATATCTATCAGGCTGTAGAGATGTGAACGGACTGTGTGATGCTTTCATGAGAGACGGCAATTGGTGATTATCCGGTAGAAGCTGTGAGTTTTATGAGACAAACCGTAGAGGTTGCAGAACAGCACAGACCTACCAAAGTGTACAACTTTAGTGATGAGGGATGGGATGATTTGTGAATGCAGTATAAGTACTTACTAAAATCGGCGTTGTTTTTGGCAAAAAATATTCATGCAGCTGCTATTGTTATTTTTACAAAGAGCTGAGCGTGAGCAAAAATTTTGTCGGCGTATAAACCTCTTATGCCTATCATGGCATGTACGTGGGATAAAGACGTGGCTAAACAACTTGGATATCGCTATGGTGTCTATGCGACGACACTTTCCAATAAGCAACCCGTAGTGGACTATGCGTGGTTGGTAGAACACTTTAGTAGACTAAAGTGAGGTGATGAAAGGCCATTTGTAGTAATTAGTGATACGGATACGATTACGGGGAACTATCCAACGATACAAGTGATAGGGTATCACTAAGTATATTACATAGTTTTCGTCCGTGGGAGGTTATGAGCTGTTGTGTTATTTTTTGGGTATGATTTTTAGTTTATTTTTGCATAGATATGACGTATACGATTACAGCGGTACATGCCAGAGAGGTTTTGGATTCACGTGGAAATCCGACAGTAGAGGTGGATCTTACAATGAATGATATGTTTGTGTGAAGGGGTATTGTGCCGAGCGGTGCGAGTACAGGAACGCATGAAGCGTTGGAACTAAGAGATGGAGACAAAAGTAGATACCTTGGAAAATGAGTAACAAAAGCTGTGACACATGTGAATACAATTATTGCGCAGACCATTGTGGGGAAAACATATAGTTCTGTGGAGGAGTTTGAAAAGGTGTTATTGGCACTTGATGGGACACCAAATAAATCTGTCCTTGGTGCAAACGCGATTTTGCCATGTGGCTTAGCGCGGGTAGATGCAGCTGCAAAGGCTGAGAAAATGTCTGTCTGGCAGTACTTATCAGCGCATAATGTTGATGCGGAGTGACGTGTGTATGCAGGAAATGTATGTCTACCAGTTCCTTATATCAATGTCTTGAATGGTGGAGCGCATGCGGATAATGGGTTAGACTTTCAGGAGTTTATGCTTATCCCGCAGGGATTCGCATCATTTCGCGAGGCCATCAGGGCATGAGCAGAAGTGTTTCATACCCTCAAGAAGTTGCTCAAGGCTGATGGCCTCAACACAGCTGTCGGCGATGAGTGAGGCTATGCACCCAACATCGCCTCCAATAGACAAGCACTCGATCTGCTTGTGCAAGCAATTGGTGCAGCATGATATACAACAGAGCAGATCAAACTAGGGCTGGATGTCGCAAGTAGTGAGTTTTTCAAGAATGGGAAATATGAAATAGCAGGGGAGTGACTATCTGTGACGCCAGCTGAGATGGTACAGTATTACCTTGGTCTTGTGCGTGATTATCCTATTGTTTCTATCGAAGATGGATTTGCAGAAGATGATATGGAAGGCTGGGCACTCTGTCAGAAGACGTTTGAGGAGCAGTGATTTGGACACATTCGTACGGTAGGCGATGATTTGTATGTGACCAATCCTGAGAGACTGCAGATGGGTATCGATCAGCACTTGTCCAATGCGATTCTTATCAAACTCAATCAGATTGGGACGGTGCACGAGACTATCAATACCATCAAAATGGCCCAACAGCATGGTATGGCAACAATTATCTCGCACAGGAGTGGAGAAACAGAAGATACGTTTATTGCTGATCTTGCAGTGGCTATGCATGCGGGATACATCAAGACATGATCATGTTCTAGGACAGATCGTATTGCAAAATACAACCAATTGCTGAGGATAGAAGAGCATCTTGGAGGTGCGGCGAAGTTTGGCGTGCATTAAGCTTTATTTTTTGTGTGTAATATGTTATCACAACCATCGCATATGTTTGATGCTATCTTTGGAGAACTTAAATTACAGGTCAAAAGATTTTTGGAACATGACGGTGGTGGACATGATTATTTACATGCAGAGAGAGTGTTTAATGTAGCACTGCATATATGTAGTATACTTGGATGAGATGAGCTCATTGTATGATCAGCAGCTTTGGTACACGATATTTGTAGGCCGTGGGAGAAGCAAACGGGGAAGTCGCATTTTTGCCCTGAGGCATTGGAAATTATCGGTGGGGTACTAGATGCCGTTGGATGATATACAGCTCCTCAAAAAGAAGCTATTTTGGAGATTGTAAAATTACATGATATTTATGATTGGGATACTCCCATCGCGAAGACGTTGGAGCTTCAGATTGTACAGGATGCGGATAATCTGGATGCAATAGGTGCGATAGGTATAGGTAGGGCATTTGCCTTTGGATGAGCGCATGGATCGTTGATGTATATCCCAGATGAAGATCTCCATTATGATAGTGCTTATGAGGAGCGCGTAAGAGAGGAAAGGACAACTATTATATGACATTTTTATGAGAAGCTTCTCAAGTTAGCAACCTATATGAATACTTCTGTAGGTAAAGAAATGGCAAAAAAAAGACATGCCTTTATGGAAGCATATCTTGAGCAGTTTTTTGCAGAATGGGAAGGAGAAAAATAGTGAAAAATTATGATTATTATGCTATATGCCGTCTTATACTCAATAGCTTGCTCAATGGCTTGTGATTTTTACGGTCAAATAATTACGTGAGATGTACATAAATGAATCAGGCCCAGAGAGATTCGAACTCCCGGCGCGAGGCTTTGGAGACCTCCGCTCTACCCCTGAGCTATGGGCCTACAACTATTAGCCAGAGATGGGATTCGAACCCACGACCTGCTCGTTACGAGTGAGCTGCACTACCAGCTGTGCTACCCTGGCGTTCTAGGATGCTTGGGAATGTAGCCATATTGACTGGAAAAGCAAGATATTATGACTATGAGTGTTTTTTTGTTGCTTTGTTAGTGGGATGTCGACCATACGTAGGTTTTTGGAACCGCTAATGTATCACAAAAAAGCGACAGCTCTAGCGGTGTTCGTCTTTTCACTGCGACATATCCATGATATGTTTGCCATTTTTGCAGTCAAAAAAACAATAGATTACATTACCACGAGTGACTATAGGGGTTTTTTGATACTTATTAGTATTTATGCGGTCTATGGCATCGTGCATCAAGTTTTGAACTATCGGCTGTGTGTAAACTTTCTTTGGATAGAGTACGATATCAAGAAGCGGATTTATCAAAAGTATATTCCTAGGCTAATCAGGCTGGACAACAACACCTATGAAGGTATCTGAACGGGGAAAATGGTTTCGTACTTCAAAGAGGGCATTGATAAGCGAACGGATCTCTTGGTAGGAGGGGTTTCGAGGTGAGTAAAGGTGATTGTATCGGGAACATTTTCTGTGTATATTATTTTGAGTTTATGATTTTGGTATTTCTGTGTATTCATTGTATTGTCGCTGACGTTCAATTACTTAGCCATTAAGATCAAAAACCTTGGCATGAAACGAAGAGCCAAAAGATATGAGGCAGAAGCGGATTTTTCGAGGAGCGTGGTGAGAGTTATTATGTCCAAAAATACTATTTTGGAGACGAATAGTGAAAAAAGTGAGGTAGTGACCGTCGTAGATAAGATTAGTATAATTAATAAATTCCGTAAAGAACTTAGAAAGACGGAACATATAGGTGTCAATATGTCGGTTATTTTGCCTTTTGTTTTGAATGTGGTATTTTTGTATATAGGTGGTACATTTGTATTTGAGAAACAACTTACGTTGTGAGAATTTGTGTGAATTTCTACGCTGTTGACGTATTTGAGCGCATTAATGCGAGATATGGGAATGTGGTTTGAGGATATTCTCAAAAACTCTATTTCGGTTACAAAACTACGAAGTCTTATGGATGATACCCCACAGATTATCTGATATGATTCGGGGAAGGAGTTTGTGTATACGAGAGGCGATATTACACTGGAGCAAATATCGTACTGATATCACAAAGAGATACTGGTATTTGATCATTTTTCGTTGCGTCTAGAGTGAGGGAAAAAGACTGCATTGGTGGGGATGTCAGGATCGTGAAAATCTACGCTTATCAAGTTGATTGCATGATATTTGCATCCTCTGTCATGACGTGTATTGATCGACTGACAGGCGTTACCAAGAGAAGGAGCATCTGACCATATATCCTTGATTTCTTTCTATCAGCATATTGGCTATTTGACCCAAGAACCATCGGTTTTTGATGGAACGGTTTACGAAAATTTGGTCTATTCCGCAAAATCTCGTCCTACGGAAACAGAGCTTATGAGTGCTTTGATGGCGGCGAAGTGTGAGTTCGTTTTTGATCTTCCGCAGGGTGTGGAGACCCAGATTGGCGAAAAGGGTGTTAAATTGAGCTGAGGACAGAGACAGAGACTGGCTATCGCTAAGATTTTTCTCAAAAATCCTCAAATTATCTTACTGGACGAGCCAACGTCAGCATTGGATAGCTTTAGTGAGGAAGAGGTTTCGCAGGCATTCGATAATCTTTTTGCGGGGAGGACGGTTATTGTTATCGCGCATAGATTGCAGACGGTCAAAAAAGCAGATAGGATCCTGGTGCTGGATCAGGGTGTTGTTAAGGAAGATGGTACACATAATGAGCTCGTTGGAAAATGAGGAATTTATTCCAAGATGCTTGAATTGCAGAGTGGTTTCTAGTGTTGATCTACTATTTACATATATGGTACGCGAGACATCCTTTTTGGATGTCGTTTTTGCTTTTTTGTGTGCTTTTTGTATACTTGTTATATAATTTTAACAACTCAAAATCTCATGCGCGAACACGTTCTTCAAGTGCTTCAGGAGTACGGATTGAGTAGTAAGGATGCACATGTCTATGTGACGACACTTGAGCTTGGTCAGGCGCCGGCAAGTATGATTGCACGTTATACGGGCTTCAAAAGAGTCACAACGTACGTCATTCTTGAGGATCTCGTGCGTAAGCAGATGATGCGTTGTGTGACCAAAAATAAGACGAAGGTCTATACGGTCGTTGATCCGGCGCTGTTGGTGGAGAAGCAAAAGCTGCAAGCAGTTCGCTTGGAAGCGCTTTTGCCTGATTTGGCAGGACTTGCGTATGCGCTCCGTGGAAAGCCAAAAGTGCAGGTCTTCGAAGGCAAAGAAGGTGTAAAGGCATGTTACGAAGACCTGCTGACCTCTCAGGAGCCGTTATATGCGTTGCTCGGAGCGCATGCTGCTGATGAAGAGCTCGCGCAGCGGCTCAATACAGATTTCCTGCCAAGAAGAATAACCAAAAAAATCCATGCTTCGGTACTTTTGTGTGGGACGGAGTGAAATATCGAAAAATATGCACCGAGAAAACGTCCAAAACAAAAAGCATACGCATGATATACACAGCTCAAAATTATAGAACACAAGGTCTTCAAACTCGCGAGTGAAATCAATCTCTATGGTACTGATAAAGTAGCGATTATGTTGTTTGGAGCCCAAGAGATGTCGGCCGTAATGATACAGAGTAAGCAATTGTATATGACCTTGAAATCACTTTTTGATTTTATGTGGAGTTGTACAGATGGTAAACCTGTCTAACTTGCCGTTTGGTAAGACTCTTTTTGGCAACAAGGAGAGAGAAACAACGCCTCAGCCTGTACTTTCTCCTCAGGAGCAAGTGGTGAAGTCCCGATTTTCTGGTGATGCCTGAGATCCTAAGTGGTTGTGGGAGTGAGCGGGTGCTGAGTTGTATCGTAAAATTATTGAGTCGGGAGTCTATTGGCCAGGAGAAATTGAACATAAACTTATTGCGGAGCATCGTGAAGAGTTGTGGAGGCGAATGAGAGATGTGTTTGTCATGCTTGGTGCAGGCGATGGAGTAAAGGAAAAGACGCTGCTTGATGGATTTCCGGGATTGGCGAATTTGCATATTACGGGATTGGAGGCGAGTATGCAGCAGGCAGTTCAATCAGAAAAAACATTCAAAGAATTTGCAGACGACCAACATATTAGATTTTTCCGTGATCCTGCATTTCATACTATCTCGTTGGATGAAGCGAAGGCAGCTACATTTGCTAGTCGTCATAGGCAGCGCCTTACCTACACAAGTCTGTGATTCAATATAGGGATGAGACCTACAGAAGTTACCGAGCATCAGTTAGCAAAATTGTTTCGTACGCATCTCACGGGAAAGGATGATACGTTTATCTTTTCGTATTTTAGTACTCCTACGAGTGATGCTGAAATCCAAAAAACAAAACAAATATACTTCAATGCACCATCTGAGGAGTTTGTAATGAGCGGTATTGAGAGGGTTTTTGCATGACTTCCTAGATGAGCTTCTGAGTGAGAAAGGGGGTATGTATTTGATCGTTCACAGCGGATATACGATGTGCATTATAATACAGAAACAAGCACAATTGAAATAGGCGTCATCCCCAATCATGATGGAGAGGTAGCGTTGTCTGATGGCACTACTATACAGTATCAGGCGCAAAAAAAAATAACTGTATACAAATCCAAAAGATTTAGTGATTATCAAATAAAATCCCTTGTGGAGGATGCGGGGCTTTCTCTTAGAGAGTCTTGGTCTCAGGAGTGAGTTGTACTTGCTGTTGCAGATGCTAGACGTAAAGCGCATATGGTGAGAGAACACACAGCTATTGGTTTGACGATTGTTTTGGCATTGGGTCTTTGGTATGTGCAAGGGAAAAATCAGGAAGATAAACGTATTGCCCAAAATTTTGAACGATTTAAGAAAATAGGACGCAGATCGGATGAACCGCTTACTTTTGTAGATGAGTATGTTTCGTTTGATTTGGAGGGGGATAGTTTGTTGCAATGGCGTGAGAAGACAGCGCACGAACTTACTGATATCTGTCAGGATATGTATGGATGAGGAGAATCATTGACGACACAACTCTATCATAGTATCTATGACCTTATGCCAGAGATAGAAAAAACCTATCTTACGCAAGGTGATAAATATTGATTTGATCAGATGTATGTGCTTACGAATGTTATTTTTCCTAGAATCAGATCTACATTAGCTGCTGAGTGAGCGAACACATATCCATATGCAGAACTTGATGGGTATGAAGTGCAGATATTCAATACATTATTCCCTGATGAGCATATTCCGACTCCTGCAGAAAGCGCACAAACAGTATATGGATGAGGTGAGGTTATGTCTGAGGATTATACACATCATTTTGATCCTTGTATGGCTCTGTCTGGAGGATGGTCGCGGTCATACGTTGCTGAGTTTGATCTCTATAGCAACGGCGTACAAATGTTGGTAAAATGACCTTGGAGTAAAGATCAGTCGACGGGCGCATTTAAACAATTCAAAACTATGGCACAAGGGTACGAATGATATGAAGCCGGCCACCATGAACAGGGTGTTTTGCGTGATATGCTTTACTGGAAATACCCTATCTTGCAACGTGTGGTTGCTGTGCTGGGTGATCGTTTATGATATAGTCGTGGTGGATCTGATACCGAGCATCTTGCTCATCTTTTTGTAGACTATTGGTTTCGTGGGTATGTGAAATGATGACCGTTTGCATGATATGATCCATATGCGCCGCTGCCTTGGCAGATAGATCATATAGTTGCATGTTTTGAAGTAGAACTTACTCATCTGAAATGATATCCTAAGGAATTCCCTTTTCAGACAGTTCCAAATAAACACGCGGTAGAACATAGAGAAGCATTTGAAAACATGCTCAGTGAACCATGGAAAAAAGAAATGTTGGATGGAATGTTTGTGCTTCCTTATGGCGTGAATGTGCAAGATTTGCATACATATGGTGCAAAAGAAATTTGATTGTACGTTACGAGAACAGGAATGACATACTATCTGTTTGAAGTGCGCGGACGTGATGGCAGGCCGTACCTTATGTGATCTTCTGCTGAGAGAGATGAATGATCGTGAACGTGGCTCATTTCTCCGGTGCTGACGACTGCAGGTCTGGAAGATGTAATTTGTGATATGCTGAATGATGGAACTATACTTTCGACGCAATAGTTGGTGGTGTGTGGTTATTTTTTGCATAGTATTGTATTAGACGTGTTATTATTTTATAACAACTCGTAATAGGCTTCAGAGCTTGTTTAACTTTTGTTATACATTATTGACACATTACGAAAAAATGTTATTTACATTTATAGTAATGAGTCAATATGGCATACACCACACTGCTCAAAAATTTGTCTTCGAAAGACGCACGGCGTGCATGATGAAAGTGAGCATCATTAGGAGAAATGTTGCAAGCGTGAATACCAGTTCCTGATGGATACGTGGTGGATGCGCAAACGTTTGAGGCATTCTTGGAGCTGACGCAGCTCAAAGTACTTATAGATGCTGTGTTGGCACAGGTAGATCATACGGTTGTGCATAGTTTGGATGAGGCAAGTGATCAAATCCAGACATTGATCCTGTGACAGGAGATGCCAGCAGATATGCAGCAGGAGATTGTGGAGCAGTTTGCTGCTATGCATACGACCTATGTTGCGGTCAGATCGTCTGCTACTGCGGAAGATGGAGCAGAGCATGCGTGGGCAGGACAATTAGAGACATTTCTCAATACGACACAAGAGACGCTCATCACGCATATTCGTCATTGTCGAGCGTCGTTATTTAGTCCGAGAGCGCTCTTCTATAGATTTGAAAAGGGGCTTCATCACGAACATATTTCGGTAGCTGTAGTGGTACAGAAAATGGTGCAATCAGAAAAATCATGAATTGCATTTTCTGTACATCCGGTGACACAAGATAGAAATCAGCTTATCATAGAGGCAGGATTTGGATTGTGAGAGGCGATTGTCTCCTGAGCGGTGACACCGGATAGCTATGTGGTGACCAAGATACCTTTTGAGATAGAGGATGTCTATGTAGCTGAGCAGACCAAAGCATTGTACAAAATAGAGTGATGAGGAAGCGAGTGGAGGGATCTTGGTCGTCAAGGTGCGCAGCAAGTTCTTCCGCAGGATGATATTATGGAACTTGCTGCACTCATCTTGCATATCGAAAACCACTATGGATTTCCGTGTGATATAGAGCGAGCATATGAGTGAGGGAAATTTTATATTACCCAGAGTAGGCCTATTACGACATTGGCGGATGCAACGTCGTTATCGTGATGACTAGGGCATCCGCGTATTGATGATACTGATTGGTCTGTCGCATATACGAGAAATGTCTCTTTGTTTCAGATGAGCATGTTCGCTCGTGGGTACTATGTTGGCTCAAAAATGTTTGATATTCCTGTTCCTTATAGATCTCTTTCCTATGTAGATGTAGTTGGGAGGAGTCTTACACTGAGCATTGATACTGAGCTGTATCCTGCGTTTCGTCAGGCTATGATAGATATTATGCTGGATATCAAGCGTATGGATGATCTGGAGCGCATATATTACCAAGAGTGAGAACGCTTGTTGCAGTGTTCACATGCTTTGGTAGATAATTGTACGCTTGCGCACTGGGATGCCTATGTGGAGCAGACGACGTTGTATAGCGGATGACTGTTGTATACGTGACAGATTGGTAGAATTGGTGTAGAACTTTTGCAGCAGAGATTGTTGGATTTGGGATACACACAGGAAAACATTGCTTCTATGATACCGATCATATCTTATCCTGTGTGACATACGCCTCTCATGGATGCGCACTATGCATTGTTGCAGATTGGTATTCGTATACAATCGGGGCAGCTCACGGACGCGGACATACCAAAAGAACTGGACGAGCGACTTCAACTCTATCAGGCTATTCCAGTTAATTTTTGTGAAGATCCTTGGACTTGGGATGATGCATATCGTCAGTTGCAAGAAACTTTACTCGTGGATTGCTCACAAGAACTAGAGCGTCTCGAGAAAAATCATACAAAAAAGTGCGAAGCTACGCAGAACCTTCTCCATGAAATAAACGATAGTGTAGTGCATACCTTGTGTTATGCACTGCAGAAGTCTACGCTGCTCAATGAGTATAGGAAGAATATATTTTGTAAGGTGTCTTTGGAGCTTCAAGATATTTTTAGATTATTTCTTGTGAAATTTTCATCTTTGTTATCAAGTCCTTCCTGATATGAAGTCACACGAGATTCTTTTTACAACCTATTCCATTGGGAGATCAGAGAGTTGTTTTTGGGTAATCGTATTGATGTCGCATCGCTTTTGGTGGATAGATGCGATGTTTGTCTCTATCTTACTAGGGAGTGAGAGATGTGTGTGCTTGACGATGATATAGCTCTCACGTCACTTGTATCGTATATGAAGGGATTACATGTGGTGCAGTCTTCTTCGTGAGGAGAGGGAGCAGAGACGTATGGAGTCGTCTGTGTACAGGGTATGACCGCGAATAGAGGGAAAATAACCTGACCGGTAAAAATAGTGTTATCAAGAAAAGATTTTGGGAAATTTGTGGAGTGAGATGTTTTGGTAACCACTATGACATCAGTTGATTTTGTTCCTATCATGCGTTTGGCGGCTGGATTCGTAACTAATGAGTGATGAGTGACGTCTCATGCCTCTATCGTAGCGCGTGAACTGGATAAACCATGTATTATTGGTACGAAGTGTGCAACAGCTGTGTTTCAGGATGGTGATGTTGTAGAGCTGGATGCTGATTTGGGTATTGTGAAACTTATTTCGAGGTGATTATGAAATACAGCTGCAAGTACGCAATCTGTAGATGATTTTGAAAAAATTCAAAAACGTTTGCCACAGCTTGTAAAATTTGCCACGAGATGGCAGACGGTGTTGAGAGATAATATGATTATAGATTTCGTGTCTGAGCCCTATGCTATGGAGATGATCACTGTGCCGCTAGATTCTAATGTGCGCTGATTTTATGTGGATGAGGCGAAATTAGCATCTATCTATGATACACTTGCGACAAAACTCAAAGATCAGCAGTGGCGAAAGCAGCATATGCACATATATGCTACGTTACTGGAAGAGACAAAGACATTCGTGTTGCCTATGGATATGCTGAGAGGGCTGTGAAAGGATGCATTGCTGCAGATCTATTTGGACCGATTGCAATGGATGAGAGAGATATTTACGGACTTCGTCTTTGTGCCGTTTGTCGTTGAACATCATCTTGATCCGGAGTGTAGAGCCGCACTTATTGAGAAGTTTGGTGCTCAACAATGAGAGGAAATGTTTGCTATTATTTCTTCGCCGGGTGAACTCATAGAATACCAAAAGATGAGATGTGCACTATATGATCAAAAGATTTCCTGAAATATCAATATACAGGCATTGGTGGATGAGTTTTCTTGGTATTCAGAATATACCTGTGTGGAGCCGTTATTGATGCACGAGCATTTTGAGAAAGAGCTTGCATCCTTGTCAATTGATGAAGCACAACACGAAAGAGATGTGCTATTACGTGATCTTGCTCACACGAGAGATGCGTATCTGCGTACACGTGCACTTCTCAAAGACGATGAGTATTTGCTGCATCTTGCGGATGTTATCCATACGTATACATACCTGAGGACAGATAGGGTAGATCAATTCAAAAAACGTCAGGTACAACTACGTAATTTTTTGATGGTGGTTGGTGAGCATCTTGCACAGGATACAGGCATAGTACGGGATCTCCCTATGATGACTAGACTTATAAATAGTGAAATTATTGACTATTTGCAGAAGTGAATACGTCCTTCGATGGAGGAGATCGCTCAAAGGGATACAGAAAATTATATCATGCGATATGATGGGGATCAGCGTATACGTATGCTGTATGGTAAAGAGCAGGTGCACAATATAACAGCACAATTGCACAAAAAAGATGTCGTGAGCCATGCTATCAAAGGTACGATCGCGTTCAAATGAAAGCATATATGAAGAGTCGTGAGAGTATTTTCAAAGGCTGATATGTGAGCTGTCCAACCAGGCGATGTGCTTGTGGCGAGAACGACGCAGCCTGACTATACACCAGCGATGCAGAAAGCATGAGCAATTGTGACTGACGAGTGAGGGATCACTTCGCACGCAGCAATAGTTGCACGCGAGATCAAGACGCCATGTATTGTATGAACCAAAACAGCGACACTGCTGCTCAAAACCTGAGACATGGTCGAGGTGGATGCAGAGACAGGTGTGGTGACGCTACTTTCGTGAGACAGCGATCAATGAGATAGCACGGAGATGGGTGAACACGTAGTCTCGTCTCCCTGACACATGCCGGCCTTCCCAAAACCGGCAACCTTTGAATCATGTGAAATTGTTTCGGAGGGCGGGAGAGCATCATGGATGTATATTGGTTACGCGTTTTGTGATATGCGGCACAAGATACCATCGGCCAAGTATCCTAGTGTAGTTAATGGATTCTTTGGAGATGTGCATGATCATATTCATAAGCGGTCATTTTTGATGCAGGATCAGCAGGATTTTGTGAAATATGTAGAGTACTATATTCAGCAAGATAGCTCGTTTCTCAATGATCTCGAAGATGATATGAAGAGATATCACGATGAACTTTTGGAGATATTGAGTGGAGACGTGCAGCATGCTACGCACGAAGAATTCTGACAGATATGCAAAAGATTTTTTGATGTGTTGTATAAACTTGCTTGGTCTCCAGGCATTATGAGGCAACTGGATAGGGGAGTGAGAATGATATTGGAAACATACTTTTTGGATGATCCGCAGAAGGACCAGAAGATAGCTGACTTGGCTGTGACGCAACATCTCTCGTTTCTTGCCAAAGAAGAGATCGAGATCTTGCGTCTCGCAAATAAGAAAAAACACCACAAAAAAATTAGCGATGATGAGCTACAGCACGTCTACAAAACCTACAACTATACGGTCTATGGCTACTACAATGAGCAAGCAAGGCCGTTGCAGTACTATATCGATAAGATAAATGAATATGCGGCGTGAGACACGCAGATGATGCTTGAGGAAATTGTGAGCAAGCATGAAGAAGAACTTCTTAGGAGAGATAGATTGTTATTTTCATTGCCCAATGAACTTGTGCCAGTATGACTTGTAGCGGGTGTGATTCCCTATCTCAAGGATCTCTACAAGTACTACATGAATCATGTACTCTATGAGGCAGAGCATTTGTTTGAGACGATGAGTAAGATGTTTGGCATTGAGATAGAGGTTCTCAAGGACTATATGCCGCATGAGCTTATGGCGCTATTTGATGGGAAAGTATTGGATTCAGAGTTTGTGCAGCAGAGAGGTGCTCACGCTATCGTTTATGGAACGAGTGTGGGGATTGATGTGGTTACAGGGGCTGATGTCGAGCCCTTCAGAAAAAAATATCTGGTCCACCAGGATGTCTCTGTAGGGGGCACATGAGAGTTTTATAGGTGAAGAGTGGCATGTAAAGGTCATGCCGTATGATCTGCAAAAGTAATTCTTAGTCCATTAGACTTCCATAAGTTCAAAAAATGAGATATTCTCGTGGCAATGAATACGAGCCCAGACTTTGTGGCAATTATGAGTATGGCATCAGCAATTGTAGCAGAAGATGGTGGCATTACAGCGCACGTCTCAGTAGTATCAAGAGAGCTTGGCATACCATGTGTGGTGTGAATCAGCCATATTACCTCATCCGTACAGGATGGAGAAATGCTGGAAGTGGATGCAAATACGGGCCAGGTGCGTAAAGTGTAGAACATATTTTTTTGTTGTTTTTTACTCTTTATCGTGATGTATGAAAAGAGAGAGATGAGATGCGTATGTCTTTGATGGACAGGTGTTTGTTTCAGAAGCCGGTAGAGCGAGTTGGATGTTTGTGATGATGCTGATTATGAATGCGTATAATCGTAAAAATACACAGCTCTATAGGACTAAATACGATGAGGAAGTTGTCCCAGCGGTGATAAGTGATGTAGAAAACCAGGTAGCTAAGCGATATTTTGTGGTGGAGAGCGACGATCGATTTACGAGATCATTCAAAAAAAGCAAAAAAACACTGCTAAAAACTTTGCTGGCTCTAGAGGCTGATATGCAGCAGACACATCAGGATGCCATAACCTATCTTGCTAGTGATGTTACGGTGATGAGTAATGAGTCGCTCAAAGAATGTTTTTTGTATTTTGTGGAGATGGCGGAGAGGTTTTTGACATTTCCGTATGTGTTGAGAAAGTTTGATAGAGGGATTAGAGGGGTGTTTGATGAATTTTATAGATGAGATCCTAATGTAGACCAGTATCTTTCTGTCTTGGCTGTGAGCCAGCAACTTTCGTTTTTGATGCAAGAGGAGAGAGATATTTTGTATCTTGCGCAGAAGCAAAAGCAGGGAGAGAAAGTCAGTGATGATGAAATACAAGCCTTGTATGAGAAATATTATTTTGGGATATGTGGGTATTACAATGAGACTCAGAGGAGTATTGGTTACTATGAGGATAAGATAGCTACGTATGCGATGCAGAATCCCCAAGATCTTCTCATATCTCTGATGGATGGGCATGCGTATCACTTACAGGAGAGAGATAAGGTTGTGTTTTCACTGCCAGAAGAAATGCTTATTTATGCTCTGGCGGCGGGTACTGTCCCGTATCTCAAGGATCTGTTTAAATATAATATGAATCACATTTTACAAACGTGAGAGCCTATTTTGGCAGAGATTAGTAAAAGATTTAGTATTGACCTCTCTGTGCTCAAGAACGCTCTGCCGGATGAGATCGTATGAGTGTTTGTAGGGACACACCTAGATGAAGCGTATATTGCTCAGAGAGCAGCGCGTTGTGTAGTACTTAGCGGATATAACGATACGCAGTTTATTGTGGGTGACGAGGAGGTTGATGCATTTAGAAAAAAACGACTTGCTGCAGATAGAAATCAGGGCAAATGAGCAGCAACCTATAAGTGAAGAATAGCCTGCAAGGGATCGGCGACGGGTACTGCGAGAGTAATCCTGTGACCACAGGACTTTCATAAATTCAAAAAATGAGATATTCTCGTGGCAATGAATACGAGTCCGGATTTTGTGGCAATTATGAGTATGGCATCGGCGATTGTAGCAGAGGAGTGAGGTATCACGGCCCATGTTTCTGTGGTGTCGAGAGAACTTGGTATTCCGTGTGTCGTGGGTATCAGTCATATCACCTCATCCGTGAAGGACGGAGATCTACTGGAAGTGGATGCGAATACAGGGATTGTTACTAAAAAATAACAGCAGATGTTGTCCTTTCTAACTTGCTTGTTTCTGATATGTCAATATAGTATCTGTACTTTATTAGTTTGTATACTATATGACAACACAACTTCTTTCTTATCGATGAGTAAGTAGGCATGGTGAAAAATGACCTGATGGTGAACTCACTCTCGAGTGACAAAGACAGGCGGCTGCGAAGTGAGTGGAACTGAAGCGTCAGACAGATCGCTCGGCTGCACAAGTAACACGTATTCTTTCAGCAGCGCAGCCGAGAGTGAGACAGACCTCTAGAATTATAGCAGATGAACTCCCGCAGGGAGAGGGTGATGTAGCTATTGATGCTATGACCTATAATGGACTGCTCTGAGAGACTTTTTTGGGAGATAAGAAAGATCCTACCAGTGCTATTTCCCTGCTTGGAAAAGAAATGGCGTGAGATGCATGAGCTGGTATTCCGCCGAAGTCGCAAGATGAAGTAGTACAAGCATGGATTGATGGGGCATATAATGACCGCTTAGATCAGAAATATCGACCTGATGTGTTAGCCAGAAAGCAGCTGCTGAGTATATTGAAATATGCGAAGCGTTTGGAGGCAAATCCAAATGGTATCACGGATGCTTTGGAGAAGCAGCAGGAGATGGCAGTAATTGGTATTCAGCAGTTTGTTGTTACGCCACTCCTCAGAGAGCTTTGCGTCGATAGTATTCCAGAGTGGCGTACACAGCCATGATTTGCGGAATGACCTACGTTTGCTTGGCTAAAAGAAAACAACAGGCTTAATCCTCAGACGGTAGAATTTGAGGATACTATTCTTTTGGAGGTACATTTTCGTGGTCAGTTTATTACGTTGACATTGCATGAGCTCGAAGAAATCTCTAGATTTTTGAAATATAAAATAGATCACAGGGGTGAACATCATCCTGAGTATAGAGAGTTTGTGAGTAGTATATTGAGAAGACATATCGAGATTTAAGAGGATGCAGTATCGCTTTCTTTTTTGACTCTAGGTTTTGGAGTAGATTTTTTGGGTGCGGGCTTTGTGGTAGCGACGTGTTCTGTATGCGAGTGATGTTCGTGTGTGTGCTCTTCATGATGGGTATGGGGAGAGGTATGCCCATGCTCATGTCATGTATGCGTATGTGATGTGTGCTCATGCTCATGGTGTGGATGTTGAGGTTCATGTGCATGTGCATGTGCATGTGTTATCATGCCACCTTCTGTACTTGTCTCTTTGTAGGCTAAGTACATTTTTGCCATAACACAGAGCAAGAACATAGAGAAGGTCCCAGAGAGAATTGCTCGGAGCATATTGAGTCATTCGTTGTCAGTTCCTCTCGCATATCACATCATATTTCACATCGGGGTGGATATAGTGCTGCTTGATTTGATGTCATTCTGTCCGAGGAAGGGAGCAAAAACAGCATAAAAAACCATGGTCATAAGCAGTATTATTGCTAGATTCCCAACGGTTTTTCGCCACCTTCCTTTGATAAGTGAGTAACTTTGGCTGAGCGAAGGAGTGTAAAATACATTTTCATAGACATTTACAAATTGGTTGAAGAGCCAGTATACGCTGTAAATGAGTCCAGGAATTATGAGCAGAATCAAAAGCCCTATAGTAAAGATTCCTTTGAGTATTGATGTCACAAAAAGTCAGACGAAGTTTTTGTGCGTATCTTCTCGTAGTGTTTTGAGTGTAAATGATTGTCCGAGAGAAAGATATTTGATAAGGTAGAGAGCCATGTAGGTAAGTACTAGATATCCGGCAATCAAGAGAAGACTAAGAAGAACGATCGTGAATATAGTTAGGAAGCCGTTTGTAAACATATTGCTTTCGGTCAGCGCAGTTTGTCATAGAGGAAGCAGAGCCTGTGCAACTGCGGTGATTGCTGCAATCCCTACAAAATACCATCGCCCTTTGCGGAAAATCTCTCGTCATCAGGTGATAAACTGAAGAACTGTGTAGCGTTGCTGGCTGTGCGTAGATGCGTGCATGACCTGAGTAAGGTGAAAAATAAAATATTTAGCGTCTGTATATAGTTTTAGATGTCTTTGTACATACTTTTTAGTTGTTATGTTTGGTTGCATCTTTGTCAAAAAGACGTATGTATAGGGGCATTTTACTTGCTATACAACACCAATGATCGATCTCAAAGCGTATCGCGCAAATCCAGCGTATTATCACCAAGGAGCCACCAACAAGGGGCACTCGGTGGATCGGTCGCGTTTCGATCAGTTGGATGCACAGTGTAGAGAGCTTAACGTACGTATCGAACAGCTGCAGTGAGAGAGAAACTCTCTTACCAAAGACATAGAACAAACCAAAAAATCATGAGGTGACGCTACTGCAGTCATGGACCGTGTCAAAGCACTGAAGCAAGATCTTGAGAAACTCGAGACGGAGTACAATACACTGTATGCAGAATTTTATGGGATGTGGCTGAGTATTCCATGTCCGGCGTTTGATGATGTGCCCGTAGGAAAGTCAGATGCAGAAAATGTCGTCATGCAATATGTCGGTGAGAAGCGCAAGTTTGAGTTTACGCCGAAGCCACACTGGGAGATCCTGGAGGCGAAATGAATGGCGGATCAGGAGAGAGCCGTCAAATTGAGCGGTGCGAGATTCCAGATTATTAGACGTGATTTTGCACGTCTTGAATTTGCGCTGATTCAGCGGGCAGTAGATAAGCTTACGGCAAAGTGATTTATCTTTTCTATCGTCCCAAACCTTGTGAAGAAGGAAGCTATGATAACGACAGGATTTTTGCCAAATGATGCGTCAAACCTCTATAGAGTAAATCCCAAGTGCCCTGTCGAGCAGATGGAATGGGAAGAAGATGACCTCTATCTCATTGGGACAGCTGAGGTTGCGCTTGTCTCACAGCATATGGATGAAGTCTTATCAGCTGATGATCTGCCACTGAGATATGTAGGATTTTCTGCATGTTTTAGAAGGGAGGCGTGAACGTATGGTAAGGATACCAAAGGGATGATTAGAGTACATCAGTTTGAGAAGGTAGAGATGGTCTCATTTGTAAAACCAGAGGATGCAGCAAAAGAACATGAGCTGCTCGTGAGTATCGAAGAGGAGATCTTCCAGGAGCTTGGTATTCCCTACCAGAAACTCATGATCTGTACGGGTGATCTCGGTGGCCCTGCTGCAAAAAAGTACGATCTCGAGGCATGGTTCCCTGGTATCGATACCTACAAAGAAGTAACGAGTACCTCAAATACCACTGACTACCAGACGCGTAGAGGAAATATCAAATTTACCGATGGTGACAGAAGAGAGTTTGTGTATTCTTTGAATGGAACGGCAGTTGCACTGGGTAGAGCGCTTGCAGCGATCGTAGAGAACTATCAGACTGCCGAGTGAAATATTGCTATTCCTACTGTCTTGCAGCCATATATGTGAGGCAAAAAAGATATCTAAAAGATATGAGTATACGTAAAAGATACTCTTAATAGTATTTACATTACATGGCAGGGATGACTACACAGACTGATGTGCAGATGACGTTTGCAGAGGCATATAAGAGGCTTGAGCAGATCTATCAGACGTGTATGTCATCTGAGATGCTTGATGTGGAGAAGATGGTTGCGCTTCAGGATGAAGCAAAAAGGTGCTATGACTTGTGTCATAGCACCCTTTTGAAGACGCAAGCGCAACTCCAGGAGAGTGCAACGGTAGAAGAGCGTGCGGCTTAAGATCTTAGGATACACGTTCTAGTCTATTGCTACACGTCCCAGTCTGGTTCGTCTGATCTTCTTGGTGATGTTCATGGTGTTGTTGTGAGGGGTTTTTCTGTTACTTCGAGACCAGTTGTTTTCTTTCACGTAAGACGTGCGATTTCATCCAGTAATTCTTGATAACTAGGTGGTGGTGTCCCGGCGAGAATAGCGGCAGTACGGGCTCTAAGCCATCACATATAGCATTGCATTTGGGTATACACTGTTCAAAGAGTGGTCTGTTCTTCTTTCATAGGTTCTCACAAATCCGTCACTGGTACAAAATCGTAATCATCTAAGCCTGTCATGGGATTATTCTTGATCGGTAAATCTTGCAGCTAGCTCTGCTGCTGCAATAGCTTCGGCGTCATCTCCGTCATTTTTTGGACTGTTAGCAGCTATAATAGCATTATTCTCGTTTCTTTTTGAATCTCTAGAAGCTGTTAGGAGGTTGAAAAGCGTCGGGCATGTTCTTTGGATAAATAGTCCCAATTTTGTTTGAGATATATCCACATTAAAACTTGGTAGTAGTGGCATGTTGGTGTGTCCTTCTGAGAGTGTCATGGGTACAGTATGTGTATACATATAAAAACATATGGGACAAGCGCTGAGTTTTTGAGAGATGAAGGTTAGTTGGAGTCTATTTTGGGTATGTTTCTGATGCGATCGCGTAGATTAGGAGGTGTCTTGTGCTCGGGAAGATTCCCTTTAACAAATGTTCTGAATGATTCTTCAGGATCTGTATCTAATCCCGTTGTGCCTGTGCCTGCGTCAGTATCTGCTTTTCTATCCGTTGCACCTGTATCTACTGCGTTCCAATTTACCTCGCTTACTATGTTGAGAGGGAGATTTTCTAAAATTACGATGAGTAATTTTTTGGTCTTTGCTGCAAATGGTCACAGAAATCTTCGTTTTGGTGTTGAGATCTTGGGTGTAGTGGGTACTCATGATAGTGACGAAGGATCGTTGTCTGGTGTGTTGGTAGACATAGATTTCTGATCGGTGAATAAATTATGCCATTGGTATCTACTGCATGAGAGAAGTCAATATATTTGATGTTATATCATATTTTATGTATTTGTACATACCGGATGCGTGTGCACCAGGTTGTCTGGATGATTATCTTATGCGGGATGTTTCTAATGCCGAGAGTATTTCCTCTGCTATTGGGAGATGGAGGCATTCCTCTTGGGTATGATCCAGGTCTCTACAAGCTTATGTGGCAGGCATATATACAGCTGTGAACACAGCGAAATTTTTCGCTTCTGCCTGCGTGGATTCAGCATATGTACGAGCCGCTATTGGGAATGCGATGAGCATTGGTCGCAGTGGTGATGAGCTGAAGCTGAGCATTAGCAGTATCAACTGTATTTCCAGATTGGATGCTTACGCGATGACGGGTAGGTGTTAATGTGTTTTTGCCGTTGTGTCTGTATGTTGTGGGGAGAAAAATATCGCAACCCGTGGCGATTTTTGCATTGGTTTTTGGTGTGTTATCGTGTACGCAGTGGGAGGTGTTTTGGTGGGCGTATCGAAAACAACTGCTGTGAATTTGTTTACTGCTCGTGACGTTGAGGTTGTGGATGGATCATCGTCGATGGGTGAGTGTCCCTGTCGTGAGTGCTGTATTGTTGGTTAATAGACCAGCGGGTGTTGTCTTGGTTCTCATAGGAGGTATACGAGCACTAGTGCAGATGATGTTTGGGAATGTAAAATATATCTCTCCGTGGAGCGTGAAGAGATGAACTATCCGGATGCGTACGATCGGTGTCCTTGTCTCGGGGATACTTGTTGCGCTGCCTGTGGGACGAGTTTTTGTACATGATCAGATTGTAGCACTGCGGTGAGCGTTTTGGGATTCGTTTGCAGATCTGCCACAGCGAAATGATGTCTATCAGCAGTGATGATCGTTTCTGACCACAATAGAGTATATACGTGCAGGACGATGGACGATTGCGGGAGGTATAGTAGCAATGGGGATGCGGATATATGGATTCCGAAAATGAAAGTGAACATCAACATCAACATCAACATCAACATATGCATCACTGCAGCATGAGCGATGAATGATTGTGATAGGGACACTCTTGTTGGCTCTACGAGTGTTTGGACAGGGATTTTTCTTTCAGCGTATGATAGGGTATCTGGATGTGTTTCTGATGCTGATGCTTGCATATCTGTGTGGTGAGATACGAGCGAGTACACATTTGAAAATCTTTCAAAAAAATATCTTGTGAGTAATCCTTGGGAGTGTGATTGTTGTGACGACAGTGTTTTTTGGGAGGATGCTGCGTTTGGGTAGTGTGGAGGCGCCGAGGCGAGAAGCATGGATTACGGCGCCTGAGTTGCGTTTCATAGAAACGTTGTCGGCACGTACGCCAAGGAATGCATTAGTGATAGTGCCGAGTCGATGGTATTCTCCTTGGGTGTGAGGCTGGTCACAGCGTGATGTGATTGCACCAGCCTTGTTTGATTATAATACGCGGACGCAAGACGAGTGGGCACAGATCTGGCTAGATAGTGAAGGCGATCAGATCTGTGCTGCGATTGTGGAGAAGTATAGCTTTTATCAGCGTCCGCTGTATGTCGTGACCTGACCGAGAGAGCCTGTTCTGATGTTGTCTGGAACGTGTTTTACCGAGGTAGTGTATGATGAAAAATCCAGAATGAGACTCTGGGAAGTGAAATTGTAAATACATTACTGTAACGTGTTTACAGTAGATGGATATGTATATTCTTATTCTTCTATTCAGTTTCTTTGGAGAAGAGCAGCCATTCTTCTTTTCAGACCCTCTGACATTTTCATGGTTTCTAGAGGGAGACTAGCGAAGTACGCTTTTATCTTACGTAAATTTCTCTCTATATCTTCTAGTAGTTTGTCATTTGCTCTTTCTCATTGTGGTACACTGTTTAGTGACATGTGTATATTTATATGATAAATAATAGCACCCTTATACATGTTCCAACTGTTAAGTCAATTTATACCTGTGAGGATTGGTTATCTTTTTTTTCTCCGTCAATTGACTGGAATTTCTTTTGGGAATAGACATACGTAGATGTGGCTTTTTTACTTGTGTTACGCATGATATAACATGCATGTCAAGACGCCATTTCTCAAAAAAATATTTACAAACCATCTACAGATACTATTCCTGATAAGTATAGGCGTGCTTTTGGTGTTGGTTGTGCTGTTACTGGTGACATGAACATCTTGAGCTGTATCTCCTACTCCGACGGTGTGAGTTTTGGAGATTTTGCGTATTGTTTTTGGTAGTATTGCGTTGTTGTTTCTCCCGGGGTATTGGCTGACGAAGGCGCTTTACTTTGATAAAGTGCTAGATACACTGGAGGTCATTGCGCTGAGTTTTGCGTTTTCTATTTCTGTGGTGCCGTTGCTTGTGTTCTATGCAAATCTCGCTGGTGTGCCTATTACGGCGTGGTTGGTGGTCGGTGTGTGTGCACTTATCATCTGAGGGAGTCGAGGATATCTTCTTCGAAAGACCAGTAAGAACACAATAAGTACAGTGAACCGTTAAGATTGAATCGTGTTGTTGTACTGATATATATTTTATACGCTGAACCCTCTCGTCATGAAACGCTCTGACGTAAAGCTCATTATTCAAATTCCCTGCAAAAACGAAGAACACACACTCCCGCTTGTGTTGCGTGAGTTGCCTAAACATATCGATGGTATTGATATTATTGAGGTGCTCGTGATCAATGATGGTAGTAGAGATCGTACCGTAGAAGTTGCTAAGAATCATGGAGTGCAGCATGTCTTGTCGTTTCCGGCAAATCGTGGACTCGGAAATGCGTTTAGACTTGGGGTAGCATACTGTCTTGCACAGGGTGCAGATATTGTGGTCAATACCGATGCTGACAATCAGTATCCTTCTAGGTATATTGCAGATCTTGTACATCCTATCCTGATGGGGAGGGCTGATATTGTGATTGGTGATCGTAAACCTGCGAAGGTGGCACACTTTCGTCGATACAAGAAAAAACTTCAAAAACTGTGAAATGTGATTATGACGTTTTTCACGGGTATAGCCATTCCTGATGCGGTGAGTGGGTTTAGAGCGTATAGCAGAGAGTCACTTGAGATCTTGAATGTGACGGTGAGATTTAGCTATGTGATTGATACAATTCTCCAGGCATACAAAAAATGATTGCATATTGAGTGGGTGCCGATTACGACCAATCCACCAACGCGTCCCTCGAGGTTGTTTTCGAATATCTGGCAGCACATCAAGAAGTCGGCGAGTAGTATTATCAGAGTGTATACGATGTACGAGCCGTTCAAGATTTTCCTAAGTGCTGCAGTACCGTTTATGCTTGTGGGATTGGCTTTTGTGCTGAGATTTTTGTGGTATTATTTTTTTACAGAGATTGGTAGCGGGAAGATACAGTCGCTTATTATCGGTGGTATCCTTACGACAATAGGCTGTACGTTTTTGTCGGTGGGAATTATTGGGGATGTGGTGAGCAGAAATAGAATCCTGATCGAAGAGAATCTTAGACTTACGAAGAAACTGTTGTATAAGGATGAGACGTCGTAGACGATGAATTGTAAAGACTCTAGTAATGAATATAGGGGACGTATGCGTTATCATCTCCTGAAGTGACATATGCAGCATCTTCGTCGTCTACATAAACACGTACGTCGTCTACATAAACATGTAGGATCTCCGTATCTTACGCATGTTTTGGTAGATGTTTTGATTTGTCTGGTGGTCATTTATGGCGGCATGCGATGGCCTGCAGTGGTACCGCCACAGACGTGGGTGCTGCTCGTACCATGGGTGGTGATGCATCGGTATCTCGTCATGAGTGATCCGATTCAGCCTATGCAGATGCATCGTATTGATAGAAAACGCCTTGATCATGATCGTGAGCTATGAACACTCAAACGATATATGCAGTGACTGATTGTTAATCATGCCTATATTTTCCCGACGGTACTGACACTGTATCTCGCAGTGCTGTTGATTGATCAGACGCATGTGTTTGATTTGCAGGTGACGTGGCGATATTTGCTTATAGATCAGACATTGCTACTGGGGATAGTGATTGGCAGTGGTGTATTGACGGTACGAGGAGAGGAGCAGCGTGCGGTATACGAGACCGTGGTGCACTCACGTGCATTGGCGTATCTGTATGTGTTGCTGGCGGGTACGTTGTCCCTGCTAGGAACGTGGATTATTATGCAACAGGTCGCAGATCTTGGTCGTATCTGACCGGTGATAGCGATACTTGCTGGCGTATTGATCTGGATGGTTGGGATGTTGCTGAGAGAAGAGGAGGAGAGAAGGTAATTAGCCTTTGATCTTTTTTACTTCTTTCTAGGTTGTGTGGGATATGTCTTTGTAAAGGCTAAATATCTTATTGGTTTATTATGCATATGTGGGTAATGTGGGCTAAACAGTATGAAGTATTCTTCTAGGGTCGTAGTTCAGAACTTTTTCTTCATGTTCTGGTAAACACTCTTGTATCACAAAAGTACCTGGTTTATACTTATCAGCTGCTGCGTAAAGAGCCTCTCTGAAGGTCAGATATGTACCTGCTACATTTTCGTTGGCAATAACCACGAATTTCTTGTAATACTTCTTGACCAGCTCATCCCTATGTTTCACAAAATATCTGTACTGATTATCAAACTTTTCTTGGTCAAACATGATGTTAGGATTATGTAGCTAAAATCCTTATTTACGGCGATATATTATCCCTTCAAAAAATGATTTCAACTATGATATTTCGCCTTAAATATAACGAAAAACCCCCCGGAATAAAAATACATCCGGTGGGTCCGCAGGGAAATCCCTGCACCTATGTGAAGCGGTCAGAATTGAACTACAGCAGCAGAATATATGATATTTTTTGTTTTACAAGAGTTTTTTCTGTGAAGAAAAACCCCCGGCGTGGTGAAGCCGGAGGTCAGCAAGACGGATTTCCGTCCGCTCAGTGAATGGGATGATAAAGGTTGTTTTTTACGCCCGGGCTGAGGCTAAAGTGCGTGTTTGAAAGAAGGGGGGCATGTATACGAGCGTATACAATGCACTTCCCAAAGCGCACAGGCCGAAGAGCAAATACGACATACCGATGTGTTGGACGGCGTCATCTTGGGTGCCTAACCAGGCCGGCGGGTCGAAATGCAAGTAGCATGCAGCAATCATTATGCCAAAGAGGCTGGTCGCTCCTAATGCGAACAACAGGCCGAGGATGGCGAAGAGTTGGTTGGTGATCACCTTTGCTTTTAAAACATCCGTTTTCATAATCTGGACAATTTTGTTTTAATACTATATGAGATTTGTCAATACCCATCTCCTTCTATTTTGCAAGAGAAAGATGTGTTGTTCCTCTTCACCTACTATACCTACAAACACGACTTTCACCTCTCCTCATTTCCTCCTTACCTTGATTGTGTGTGTGGCTTGGGTATGCTGCTAGAGCAGAGTTTCATCTAAAAACAGCTAAAATATGAGTTCAAAAAAAGTCCTTGTCCTTACAACGACATATCCTACGTTTTTGGAGGGTGATGCGACACCTCCTTTTGTGCATGAATTAACCAAGAGACTTGCCGCTCAGTGATTGGAAATGATTGTACTGGCACCTAGAAGACCATGAACAAAAACCTATGAAGAGCAGGACGGCGTAAAGATTTACAGATATCCTTACTTTTTTAGGTCTCGCCGGGAAAAACTTGCTGATGGCGCGATTTTACCGAACCTCAAAAAACATAAGTGGTTGGCGGTGGAGATACCGTTTTTGATTATCAGTTGTTTCTGGTGGGTGAGAAAATTGGTAAAAAAGGAGTGAATTACTTGTATACATGCTCATCGAATCTTTTCTAATTGATTTGTTTGAGCTTTATATAAGCGTTTTTTGAATAAACGTATAGAGCTCATTTGTACGTCACATGGTAGCGATCTTCATACACTGAGTGGGGGAGTGGTTGATAGGCTCAAGAGATGGACAATTGCACAGTGTGATAAAGTTACGGTTGTTAGTCAGTATCTCAAAAACAATCTAGATGAGCTTATGTGATATACAACAGATGCAAAAGTAATCTCTATGGGCGTGGATGAGGAAAAATTCCATCCTAGGTATTATGATGAGAATCTCAAAAAACAATATGGTATAACCGGTAAGTTCTTGTTGTTTGTGTGAAGATTGGCTCCGGAAAAGGGGGTAGAGGACTTACTTTACGCTATGCAGGATATTGCCAAGAATTATGATGATATTAAATTATTAATTATTGGTCATGGTCCTCTATTTAGTTCTTTGAGGAAAACTTCAGATAGATTATGACTTGCAAATCATGTTGTTTTTGTTGGAGCTATAGCTAACGATGAACTCCCTAGATATTATGCGACGGCGGATCTTTTGATTGCACCGTCAAAGAAAGAATCGTTTGGGTTAGTACAATTAGAAGCTATTATGTCTTGAACCCCAGTTCTTACTAATGAGGGATTATGATCTGTGGACCTAGTGAAGAATTGACTCAATGGATACATAGTTCATAATTATGAATTGTTGGAAGTGTGTGTACAAACTGTTCTTACCCATTTTCAAAAAAATAAAGATGGTATGAAAGAATTAATACGTCTTTCTGTATTTGATCAGTATTCGTGGTGAAGTATATCTGTAAAATATTTTAACGAGTTATCTCAAGAGAAGAAAAAAACTATATTGTATGCGTATATAGACCGTCCTGGTGGTGCGAATAGGTATTTTGAGATACTTTTAAAACATTTACAGGAGCAGGATAATATTATTGCACATAATCTTGTGCTTCCTAGGTTTTTTGAAATGTATTATTTTTTCATACCTTTCTACTTATTCTATAAGTGAGTAGATTTGAGTATATATGATGTTATTCATTCTGATGAGCGATATGCTCATTATTTCAAAGTAAAAAATGTGAAATTGATTGTTACATTGCATCATAATATCTTTGATGCTAACTTTCAATGAAACACTTCACTATTACAGAAGATATTTCATCGTTTTATAATTCACCCAAACTTGAAGAAAACCCTTCGTGTAGCAGATAAATTGGTTGCAGTTAGTGAGTATACGAAATCTTCATATGAGAGTATGTTTTGATGTACTAATGTTATTAGAATATATAATTGAGTAGATACATGCATATATAAAAATCTATGAACAAGGATAGTAGGTAGAAGCGCGATTCGCATAATATACCTGTGAAATCATACGCGCAGAAAATGACGAGCACTTTTGCCTCAAATTATGGAAGGATTGGGTGATGGCTTTGAGATGTACTATACTGGTAAAAATGAGATGCTTGAGGAATTTAGGATGTATAATCTATGACGATTAAGTGAACATGACTTAGTTATGGAATATAATTCTGCTGACATGTTGATACTACCCTCGAGATTGGAGGGTTTTTGATATGTTCTCGCAGAAGCGATAGCCTGTAATTTACCTGTAGTAACATATAACTATTCGTCTATGCCAGAAATTGTGCTACATGGAGAAAATTGATACTTGGTTAATGAGTACAGTGCAGAGGCGTTTATTAGTGCTATTAAATGTGTGATTTCATCAAAGCTTTGCATTAAAAACGGTGTAGAATATATAGATCGTGTTTTTGGATTACGTAGGATGATTTATGAATACAGCAAAATCTATGACTAATCAGATTTATATAGGTATTTTATTACTCCTTTTACTTTTTTCTACTTATGTAAATAAGGTTGATACAGTTGTTGCTCCTGATGAATTTGCTCATTTTTTTGAAGTTAAACTTATGAGAAATTATGGGACTTACGATAAAAAAATAACGGGAGAAGAGAGTCTTATGATCCAGAACCATCTTATTCCGGCACCACAGTGAGTTAATTTTAATCCGACTAGAGAGAGCTTAGTTTCAGGTTTCTTCCCTTACTATAGCTATTTACAGTATATAATTAGTTTATTAGGAACTAATGCAATATTTTATACTAATCTCATCTTGATGATGGGTATTTTTTTATTTCTCTTAGTTATTGCTCAAAAAAAGAAATCACCGCTTGTTCTTCTTTTGCTTTTATTCCCTACTTTGTTTCATCAGGCACAATTCTTATACCAAGATATGTTTTCTTTTTATCTTTTTATATTCTTTTTTTATGTTGCCGGCTTTTCTAATAAATATTTGCTAGAAATTCTTATTCTTGGTATGCTGGTATATGTGCGTTATACAAATATCCTTTTCGTTATTCCTTTGTATCTTTTTTCTCAATATAGGAATTATAGGATAAATTCATTATCATACAGAATCGTTTTGAAATGATTACTTTTATGATGAATTATGTGAGCGCTTTTGTTGATTTTCAATAAAATATACTATAATTCATACTTGACTATACCTAATACAGTACATACGGGTAATGACACGAACTATCTTTCAGCAGTAAAAGAAAACCTGTTCACATCTAATATTTACAAATTTTATGATTTATATTTTAGTCACAATATAAATATAGTACTTCCTCTAGTATTCTTTTTCTTTTTTCTATTTCTTAGGAGTAAATTTTCAAAGATAGAACGATTTATCATATTGACTAGTAATTCCTTGATACTGGTTTTTTTTCTGACGTGATTCAAGTTAGATTACTTGTATAAATACTCACTTCATGGATCGTATTATCGTTATGTTTTACCCATATTTCTATTTTTATATTTATATGTGTTGCTAAATCGAAAAAGATTATTTATGCATAGACTATTAATGGTTCTGGGTTTTTCGACTTATACCATAATTTCTTTGTATAGTGTATTTCATGTTGTGAAAAATTGATATGGCACTTATGAACAAGCATCCTATAAATGAGAGAAAAAGAGTACTGAGAAAATTATTTCCTCTTATTTCACAGGTAATTCTATAATACTGACTAATTTCTTTTCAAAGATATTTATTGACAATTACTATTTTTGAAATGGTGATAATAAAATTAAAATTGTGCGTATTGATACGTTGAAGGATGTCGGGATTCTAAACATTGATTTTTTAAGAGAATATACTAAGACGAATCATTTAAATTTTTTCATTATACCTGATCCCAATAATATTTGAGTATTAACAAACTATATTATGTCTAGAAATGCTATACTTTTGTTCTCAAATGATAAGGTACAGTTCCAGCTTTACCAGATAAATTAGTTTTTGTTGATATAGTGAAGTCAATCGTATATTCACTTATATCGTCAAGAGATTTGATGATAGTCCATGGTTGTTAGTAATAAAGTTGACTTGATGAGCAGGTGTGTCATAAGAAAGTGTAATATTTTAATAGGTGACTTATTATATTTTTTATTAAAGATAAGCCTATTTCTGGAAAAATAATATCTGTAGAATTTACTCTTTTTTCAACTACTTGCTCCTATTTTGTGTGTTATTTTACTTGTTATACAGATGTATAACTTTTTTCAGAGACATTGTATTTTCTGGCTTAAATCAGCATCTTCGAAGTAGCAAAAATATATTGGATCAAATCATCATGTAATTCTGATGATGTCCAGGGGGATTAGCAAGCAGCATCCAGTAAGAAATTGGTATGATTTTTGATTGTTTGGTGTTTTTAGATGATATGGTCTACCTAGTCGTCGATTTATTGCTCCGCCATAGAAGTCAATTGATCAGTTATAGTAATTATAGTTCACAGGAGCAATCATTCCGAGATCTGATTTTGTAGATGCATCTGCGACTAAATGACTAAGAAATGCCTTGTCTACTACCGTATCGTTATTCAACAGTAATACATACTCACTACTGGATTCACTCAGTACCTGTCTCATGGCAATATTATTCCCTTCGGCGAAGCCGTAGTTTTGATCGTTTTTGAGGAGGAATAATTTTTTATTGCTTGGTAGTGGATCTAATCTTTTTTTGCCTTCAAGATACGAACCATTTTCTAGTTCTTCTTTGGTATACTCGTATATGGTGAGATCATGCGTGCACGTAGTAGTTTCAAAGTATTTACTAGAGACTTCAATGTGTTTTTGAGTCCAATCTTTGATTTTCTCAATACTTTCGTTGGATGAACCATTATCTACGAGAATGACTTCATAGTTGGGGTAGTCAATACGATAGACAGACTCAAGACACTCGATTGTGTCTTGTCGTCAATTTCGGTTGAGTATGATGATGGATACTTTGGGTGTCATAGTTTATATACGATTAAACTTCCAGTGGAAATATCAAATCATTGCTCAGCATACCATTACTTCCGTCGCTACTGTCATCCATGCTGCGCCAAACATTCAGTAAGTGGGGATGAGGAAGAGGTTTCAGAGACAGTTGATGAGTGCGCCTATTCAGGTCAATGTCATAAAGATATTCTCTTTGTGTGCAATCTGAAGTCAGGCTCAGACCGGTATATTGATGTGCGGAATTATTTGCGAGAGAATAAGAATCTGTAAGATAGGTCATCATGTTGCGTACTGGTTGCCATAGAGTGTTGTCATGAGTCGAGGAGCAATAAGCGCACAGATAAGTAATGCAGGGATTGCTATGATACTTATTCTTTTTTGTCGTCGAGTGACTGATGATGTAAAATGTCCAGAGTCCTGATGGTATGCTGCGCGTAATGAAGGCATGAGTGATTGTATCAAAATTCCTGAGGGAATCATTATTAGGATAAGAAGCTTGTATGCTGCGTTGTAGACGCCTATCGCTTCGAAGCCATGATAATACTGCAAGATGACCCCATCTACATAAAAGTACAATCCTACAAACAATGCGCTCATGCTAAACATCCAGCCGTTTTTGATGAGTTGGGTTTTTGAAGTTATGATCTCTGTGGTGTGCTCCTGGAGCTGGCGCTTGTGTGCGATGTATCGGGCATAACCAATCGTGATGAGCGTGACGAGAGATTGACCTATGAGGTTGAGTGGGAGCGATTGGTAGAGGTAGAGCAGGGGGATGAGGAGGAGATTTCAGACGCCCTGCACGAGCTTGATCTTGAGCTCTGTTTCACCACGCTGGAGACTACGAAACGTAGCTCTGATATATTCAAGGAATGAGTTGGTCAGCGTGTTGGTTAGGAGAATCACTCCAATCAGCCGGAGAAACGACGTGTCTGCCGTAAATCGTAGGATACCTATGTATACGACTGTTACCGCAATACTGAGGAGGAGCTTGGTATGCAGCCCCGTGATGAGATACTGTCTGCGATGCGTAGTGTCGAGATGCTGATAGTCCCTAATCGTGAGTTGCGTAATCCCAAGATCTGCAAAGACCACCAGAAACGTCAGAATGACACTCAGATACGAATACTGCCCAAAAATTTCTTTGCCAAAAAGACGTCCGATCATGATGATCAGGATCGCAAGTGATCCTTTGCTTATGCCTTCTGCAAGTAAGAGCCGAAAGGTATTTTTGATGACTGTTTGTTTGCTGCTCGTATTGTGCAGCAGAAACTGTTTGAGTCTGGTGACGTGTGTGAGGAGAGACATGTGTTCTCTATAGCAATGTATGAGCCGATTGCGAGCTGACTTGGGTGCGGAGTCAAATGTGAGGAAGTATGAAGTTTTTATATGCAGATGATACTTGACACAGGAATTTATTTCATTAGTATTGAGCTACAAATCGTCCTTCGGGATCCTCCCTTATCTTGAGGGAGCAAACATGGTTAGGATGGCTTAAAGCACGAGAGCTTTAAGCTTTTTTTGTATCTCTTGGAAATCAGATGTTGATACTGTTGCTATTCTATGTGTGAATCTAGCCTTGTCTAGAACCCTAATCTGAGACAAAATTATTCTAGATATTTTCCCAAAGTATGTAGTTGCTAAACTATAGTAAAACTTTGAGTCTTTACCTCATGTGGTCATGGGTAATACGACAAAAACATTTCATATCTTTTTTAGGACTAACACTGGTCTTTTAAACTCTGTACCTCTTCAATCTTGTTCGGATCATACATTCAGACCGAGATGAGTGAATCGTATTTCATTTGGTAATATCAAAAAATTGAGATTTTTATTATCTACTTCTATTTTTAGGGTATTCCGTGTGTCGAAGTCTTTCATATGTGTTGTATGAGTAAAATTCGTTATGTATAGTTGCTTGTGCAATTCGTTTCAAGTATGATATTTTGGCTTAAATGTTCGTATTTTATATGTTGTGTTATGAGAGAGACTATATTTGAAAGGGTGGTGTAGGGTCGTAGTTGAAATGCGTTTTTTTTTGTCTATAAGTATTTTGCCGTTCGCTTTAGATCGTATGCATGATATGACTAATATACATACTTCGCCTAAACATTCAGTACACATACTTCAGCCTAAGAGAGCTATTGCTAACAAAAAGAGAGCAAATGTGTCTGATGGTCACGAAACTTCTTTGGCTGAGTATATTTCATCGGGCAAAGTAAATGATCCCAATGAGTATAAGACGTTTACAAATGTAGAAGACCTAAAGAAATATTTACACACGCAAGTTAAGTAGATAATTATGATACTAAAAGTGTCCAAAAAGTTCGTAAAGCACTATGCTTTGCTCTCTTTTGATGTAAGGCAGAAGGTTGATTCTGTGCTGGATGTTTTTGTTATGGATCCTTTAAATAGAGAACTCAGAAATCACGAGTTACATTGAACATTCTCTGGGTTTAGGAGTGTAGATGTAACGTGAAGTTATAGAATACATTTTCGTGAATTATCTGAATGAAGGTATGAGCTTGTAGAAATAGTAGATGTAGGGACACATAACCAATTGTATTGATAAATCGCTTTTGGAGTCAAGTATGAAGAGGTATTATTTTTGTGTGTGAGTCAAGCGTAGACGTGTTTTCGTGATTGTATCTTGAGATGATATATCTATTATTTGTTTTCAACTACTTGTGTTCTATTTTTTCAGATGCGTATATATTCTTGATCACATGCGTGATCAGAGAGTGACAAAGAGAGGGGTGCGCGTATTTAACCCACACGCTCTATGCAGTATCTCAAATGGCGAATTGTATGAAGCGCGATAATACTAAATACTATCTTGTGGATCGCTTTTCGTGGCGATAGCATATTTTTGTGATTATTTACTGATATAGAAACACAGTGGAGGCGCGGTGACTATGCTGAGATTGCCCAGAAACAATGACTGGTCGGTGAAGCGAGAGTGTTCAAAATTTCTGCACTGCTCAAGATATGAGATATCGACGGGGCATTTGATGAGCTCAAGCGTGCGCCACTAGATACGTATCCCGAACGACTGCAACAAATCGCAAAAGCACTCTTGCTAAGAGAGAAGTGAGATACCGCAGGAGTGATGAGTGCCGTGAGTAGTAGTGTCTCTGATGGCGGCACAGGGAAAGTGATTGTGTTTGATGGCTATGGCGATGACAAGACGGTGCAGGCTACATTTGCATCACTGTATGCAGCCTCTGTCTGTACGCAGAGACGTCGAGCAGCGTGTGTGGAGATGGCGGAACTAAGTAGTAGATTGGATCCGTTTGCAGCATATCCGCTCCTGGTTCACTGATGGGCGCTGAGAGCACAGGGACAGTATACGCCTGCGATGGAAATGTATGAGAGAGCAAAAATGCTTGGATGAGCAGAGACGCCTTTTGTATGGCTGAGTCGTGGTATTGTAGAGTTCTACAAATGAAAACGCAAAGAAGCTATTAGTGATCTGCAGCGTGTAGAGACACATCCCGTGTACGGATATGATGCCAAGATCTATCTGGGAAGAATCTATACGCAGCAGTGAAAATACGATCTCGCAAGAGAACATTTTGCAGCAGCCAAAGCAGAGACAGGTACCAAAGCATACCAGCATGATCTGTGGCTAGGAAGAGTAGCTGTAGCACAGAAAGACTGGTCTGGTGCGCTTGCTGCGTACAAGGAGGCAGCAACCAACTTCCCCAAAGCAGTAGAAGTTGCTGCAGATAGAATCCTCCTTGAGAAAAAACTCGGACGCGTCGTTGTGTTTGAACAGCTGGTGGATACGGCGCGCATATTAGCATGAAGATCGCCGTACAACTATGCGACCGTGGCGGGGAAGCTTAGAGAGGCGGGCGCATATCTGCTTGCTGAAGAAGTGGCATCCGAAGGGATGATCTATGCAAGCGGTGATGTTCAGATCAAGGCACTTGCAATCCAACAATACAGAACACTTCTCAGTCAAGCATACGCTATGCTCAAGGAGTGACGTGATCCTAGACCATTGCTGTCTGAGGCAGAGTCACTGTGATGGCAACTTGATCAAAATCCTGACGTCATCACCCTTGCGCGTGCGCTGACACTATTGCGTGTGTACAATAGGACTGTCGAAGCTCAGGAGCTTTTTAGAAGTATGGCAGTGACGGCACTTCCACGCCAACAAAGACTCGTAAGAATACGATATGCATTACTCAATGATAACCCCAACAAAGCTGAGTCACTCCTCAGTAGACTTGAAGATATTCAAGAAGGTGACACACAGGTCGCATGGATCAATCGAGCTATAGCTATGGAACGCTGAGAAATATGAACAGCACACACGTATCTCGAACAGCTGCGTCAACGAGGTGATTTGCGTGTAGACGATGTGAAGTTATTGACGACCAAAGAGCTCCGACAAGAATGTATGCGTTGGTTCTCTCCCTGGATTGGCTGGATGTCTCCGTATATAGACTCTCAATTTGTAGATAAGTAGTATATTTTATTTTGGGGATTTTCCCTATTCCTATGAGATCTTCTACCGGACGCGTGAGTAAATCTCCTGTAAAACCAAGTATAATGACATGATCGACACTCATTGTGCAGGGTGTTATGCTTGTTGGCATCGTGTCGTTGCTTTTTTGGGGATGGCAGCTGGAGAGTAATGCGATCCTTATGATTTGTCTGCTTGTTATTTGGCGGTATTTTTTGCTGTTGGTAGTAGTATGGAGACGTGATATTATACCAGAGATTGTGATAGAGCCGCTTGCGTATTATACGAAACATCGATGAATCGTTCTATTGTTGCTGTGGATGTTGTGGATGATTTTGACGGGGACATACGATATGATGTTGCTGTTTGGAGTAAATGTGTGGATTAGCCTGATCTGGTGGCACTGGTCGAGTATTAGCAAGGGTGAACTGTATCGATGAGAGCAGCGTTTTGGACGTGATGAGTGGATTCTTGCAGTTACGCTGTTGGTGATGATTTCATTGCCACGTCTTGTCTGGTTTTTGCCTTCACATCATGTATATGTAGTGAGTGCAACGTATGGTGTGGTCGCCTTTTCGCTTGGGCATTTACGATGAAACCAAAGATCAAAAGATTTCTTTAAGTTGATGAGTTTTTGGGGACTGGTGGTGCTGTGGGTTGTCTCTGTCTGATGGTTTCTTACCAAAGAGCGAATGATTGTCATGGAACATCGTATCGTAGAGAAAGAAGTTGTGGTTCAAAGGGTTCAGTATGTCCCTATGGAGTTGTGGACGGGGAGTGTGATCCCACTGATAAAAGATACCAAAAAATAATATTTTACCTTGTTTGGATGAAGTATGGGGCCAAAAATGTGGCGATGAGTTGCGGCCGGTATGGCAGTAATATCGACGCTTGTAATGTTTTTTATGCGATGGATAGCTGGAGAACCAACACTGGGTGGAAGTGAAATGGAAGCATTGTGGACACGTGGAGCATATGCACAAATTGCTAAGAGTAGAGCGCCTTGGGATAATCGTGCAGCGACATGGATAGCTGCAACTATCAAGGCAGGGAATTATGAGAAAGGAGTTGCACAGCTAGAGAAGATGTCCGTGGTCTGAAATACGGAGCGATTGCGCGAGTTCAGCAAAGCGCTTATCCTCAGAGAGAAGGGAGATCTCAAAGGCGCTGACAAAGTGATGGAGCAAATGTGACCTCAGGAGAAGTCAGTCGCTTCACTGGTCGCTGCTATAAGAGCGCAGTGGATGTGCGACCAGAAAATACGGAGCGACTGCAAGACGTTTGCGGAGCGCAGCGTAGAGCTCGATCTTCTCGCGCCATATGGTATGCTCCTCAATGCATGGGTACTAAGAGTGCAGAGAGACTTTAAGGGTGCATCGGCACTGTATGCAAGAGCTGCCGCACTGAGTGGCGCAGAAAATAATCGAGTGCGATTTAATCGTGGAGTGACGTCATTTTATATGCGTCAGTTTTCATGAGCGATTGAAGATCTTTCGCGTGTGGTAGATGATAGTACATATGGGTACGAGGCCAAGATATTTTTGTGAAGAAGTTATTTGGATAGCGGGAAATATGCTGATGCCGCAGAAACATTCCAAAAAGCATTTGCACAGCAATGAACCGAAAAACGAGATAGTGCCTTGTGGATGGGAAGAGTAGAGATGGCACAAAAAAACTGGACAGGTGCGCTGGAGCGATATCGTAAATGATACGATAAGTTTCCGACGGCACTTGAGCTGGTGACCGACATGGTGGTGCCTGCCGCAAGACTTGGTGATACGAAGCTTGTTGCTGAGCTTGAGAAGACGATTCTCAAAGAGGTAAAAACAGTTGTGAGTTCGTACGAGATTGCTGGCAGGAAACTCAGAGAAGCAGGGGAGTACGATGCAGCACATGTTGTTTTGGAACAGTGAATGAAATATGCGAGTGGCGATGTGCAGACGAAGCAACTTACTACACAATTACAACTTACGATTTTTGCACAGGCATTTGCTCTTATACAGGAGTGAAGATCAATATATCCGATGGTAGCACAACTCCAAAAACTTGATGCTAATCCGGAACAGATTGCATTCTTGCAGTGACTTGCAATGTTGCGTGCGGGTGAGCCGAGTAGTGCTGCTACACTATTTGCAAAAATCCCAACACTTGCAAATAAACAAGATCAAGCCTATATTTGGGTGCGATACAATCTATTTGTAGGAAATATAGAGATGGCTCAAGAAGTTCTTGATGCTGTACGCGCATCGTTGTTGAGCGAGGCGCAATGAAGTGTTTCATCGCTGTGATGAGCATCTGGTAGGGGTATCATGGGTACTGACAATTTCAAGATCCCATGGCTCAATCGAGCTCTTGCAAGAGTACAAGATAATGATGAGGAAGCAAAGAAACATCTTGACGCTTTGTTTTCGTGATGATATATATCGGATGAAAATCCGTGAGCTGAAGATGGGTCACTAACTGAGAAGGAGCTCTGGAGGCTGGCTTTTGATGCATTCAAACCATGGGTATGATGGATGACAATATTTTTTGATGAAGAGTGATCGTAACAATATATTATAATGGTATATTGAAATATGTTATTGGAATATATTGTTTCGAGTGGGGTTTGCACTTGCATTGGTGTTTTGCATCTCTATAAAAAATACATATCTTGTTCTGTGAAAAAATATTTTTTATCACTCACTGTATACTCATGATTCATAGATCACTCATAGCGACAGTTGCATGTGCTATACTCTTATGTACACCAGTGTTTTCTTTTGCGCAGTATGGTGGATACGGACATGGGCATGGACACGATGATCATGGAAATGGTCATGGATACGGTCACGATGGTGATGACGATGACGACGATGATGATGGTAACAATGGTCACGGTGATGATCATGGACATGACGATGATGATCACGGCAATTGAAATGGAAATAACTGAAATGGACACGGAAATAATGGCAATCATGGCCGGAAACCAGGAAATATCCACAAAGAAAATAAGCGAAAACCAGTCGTTGTATGGAGTTATGGCCGCGATAGAGCACAACTTCGCAATGATGTGTTCAATTTCAAAGCTGCATGTTCCAAGGGAAATCAGAAGATTACACGTCGCTAAGACATAACTAAGCCCGCTCAGTGAGTTACTGGTGGTGAGTTTTTGTCTTGATCTAGATATTTTTGGGGAAACCTGTACTATGCCTCTACCTGCGGGTAGGGGTATATTTTTAGTACCAAATGGAAGACTCTTATGGAACTTAAGATAGGTGAGCTGGAGGCAGACCAGAGGTGTGATAGATTTTTGAGAAAATATTTCAAAAGTTCGCCAGAGATCAAACTGGGAGATATTTATGCGTGGATTAGGACGGGAGCAATTAGAGTCAATGGCAAAAAAACCAAAGAAGAATATAGACTGCGTGAAGGAGATCTTCTCAGCTGGGAGGACACGATTGCGGGTGCCAAAGCCTCATGATCAGTAGCTCCAAAAGCTCATAAAGTCAAAAGTTTCTCAACGGGCAGAATAAAAGATATGCTGCTGTTTGAGGATGAACATCGATGTGTGCGAAATAAACCTGCAGATATGGTGGTTCATCCGGGTAATAAGCATACGACTGATGTGACGTTACATGATTTGATGCAGTCGTATCTTCATCAGACCGGTCAGTCGCAGAAATCACCGACGTTTACGCCTTCGCTGTGCTTCAGAATCGACAAAGATACAAGTGGTATCGTGATTTCTGCGAAGACCTATGACGCCCTGCAGCGACTCAACGAGCAAATCAGAGAAAGGAAAACACATAAGACCTATCTTGCGCTCGTAGCAGGGCGTTTTGATGGATACCTTGATATCAATGATCCGCTGTTTAGAGGATATCACAAAGATACCGAGAAGTCACATATGTTTGTGAATACGGAGAAGTGAGTGCCATCACGTACTGAAGTGCGAGGCGTCAAGACGGTACGCCATCCAGATCTAGGAGATGTGTCCCTCGTGCGTGTGACCCTGCATACGTGAAGAATGCACCAGATCAGAGTACATCTGGCACATCATGGCTATCCACTTTTGGGAGATCTGACCTATGGGAACAATGCACTCAATCGTTTGCTTGCTAGAAAATGCGGTATTACGAGACAGTTGTTACATAGCCGGAAGTATACGTTCTATGATCCGTTTTTGAAACATGATTTGTCGTTTGAGGCACCATTGCCACCGGAGTTTGAGCAGATTGTTCCTATGTAATTTATTTTTGTGTAGCTTGTTTGTATGTAGCTCTTGAGATGCGATGGTATATAGGTACATAGTACGTAGTCGATTATTTTTTGAAGGTATGTAGGTATTTTAGTAGTAGATAGGCGGATCGTCGATGCAAAATACTATTATTCAGGATGCAGCAGAAACGATTGGTGAAGATACCAAGTTTATTAGGCTTGCTACGATCACGACCTTTGTGCATTCTGTGGTGTTTGTGATCGTGATTCTGTTTAATGTGTATACGTTTGTAAGCAATACCGGTGGTACTGATAGTTGGATTATCCACTTATTACAGAGATATGTGGCGATTATTTTGCCCGAATTTCCGCCTGTGTGGATCATATTGCTTCTTTTGGTTGTCTTGTTTTTTGGATATGTTATTCTGCCTCCGATAGGGGAGTCTGCAATGATTAGTTACCTAGATCGTGAGCAGAAGAGTGGAACGGCATCGTTTACCACAGGACTCAATAAATTTTTCATGATGTTTGAGTTTGATGCCTCGGTGAGTTTGTTTGGGCTATTTTTCTTTTTTGTCGCTGTTTCGAGATTTTATTTGCTTGATATTTGGGATCAGCCATTGATAATTATGGTGTCGTTGATTTGGTGATTTATGATTTTGATGGTGTCGCTTTTGTTGCCATATGCAAGGTATGAGATTGTACTACGTGACAAGGCTTTTATAGATGCGATGAAAGCGAGTATCTCACTGAGTATAGATAATATTGGTATTACTATCAGGTATGCACTGATCACGTATTTTTTGTATGTCAGGCTACTGATCAATGCAATTATCGTGGTGGGTGTCCCTATGTGACTGATTTATCTGAGCACGATCTTGGGTGTAGATCGTATTCCGTGGATAGAGACCTTGATCTTGTGCGTTATTATTGGACTTATTTTTTTGACAGCGTACCTCAATGGTATCGTAGAGGCATTTTTTACGAGCTATCGACATAGAGTATATAAGAGCATCCAAAAATAAATATCCACGCTCTTACAGCGGTGTAGGCGTCACTTGTATAGTTGACAATTTATAGTAAATGGTTACTATGTTTTTTTTAATAGTGACTCAAAATCCTTATGTGAGGCTGAATATGATGACTATGAACATCGAGCTATACCGTAAAAGAGCCCGTAAAACTTGTAGGGGAGCCGTATTTTGCTGGACAACCGGATAGGGTAATAGTACATCCACGTCCTAGTGGTGATGGAATATGGTTTAAACGTGGTGATATGCTCACACCGCTCAAGGTGAGTACGCTGCGTGCACATACGGAATTTACAGCAAGATTTTTGGAGTTGTCTGAATGAACGCAGAATGGTCGTGTATGGTACGTGGTAGAACATATTGCAGCGGCTTTATTTGGTGCGCTTTGAGCTGATGCAAGCGCAGTTGTTGAAGTTGTATCATCAGACAAACATGCATCATGATGGAAACGTGCTGTGTGAGCGGTACTTTCATCGTCTCTGTTGTCGTGAAAAAATGTCCAGTACGTGCCGGTGTTCTGACCTGGTATCAAAGAACCATTTGATGCATTGTATGCAGCAAGAACACCGATAATACATACGACTAAACCTTCGTTTGTGTCTGATTATGTTGGGCTTAGACGTCATACGAAGCGCTATATATGAGTGGCAAATGCGTATGTAATAGAATGTGATGATGCAAGTGTGACATATACAGAAGAAGATCCCCAGATAGGTGGAAAGAGAGTGATGAAATTCTCGATAAGTGATACTCCAAAAATCACTGTACATAGTTCTGTACAGCCAAAAAGATCTGTGATAACAAACTTACAACCTGAACCATACAGTACGTTGTACGCGCCTGAGCACTTAGCCCAAAATCCAGCATTACTTGCGGCAAGACCATTAGCGAGATTGTGAGATAAAATTACGTACAGCCTTTTCCAAATATTACAGCCGATACTTACGTTTCAGTGACTTTCTGAAAAAAACTATGTTATGGTGACACCTCATGATACTACATCGTCATCGGTGATTGATAAGATGCAACCAAGTTTCAGAGATGGTCAGAACGAATGGTTTGCGCATACGGTTCTGGATATTCTTGCGGAAATATGACCTATTCCTCGTGCTGTATATGCACAGCAGCTATGACTTAGTGTGGATGTCCGGAACTCCAATCATCCGTTTAGAATGAGAGCAATACAGAGATTGTTTGAAAAAGATTATTTTGGGCCAAGAATTCCGCAGAGTGATCTTACAGTGTAGGTTTTACTATATCTTACTCAAAAACTTACCCTCCATTTTTCTGAGGCCTATTTTGGGGTTATCAAATTGCACAATAACAATGCTGTCTCGTACCTCTAGGATAGATCCTGCGCCAAAGAGTTTGTGGGTTACACGATCGCCTTCGTCAAATGAAGGTCATTTTGAGGTTCTTCTATCGGTACTGAGATCGTAAGGTTTGATGAGATGAGAGGGGAGTTCATCGATAAATCTAGAGGGTGGATTGTATTTGAGCTGTCATCGCTGCATTCTGCTCGTGGCATGACTGATGAAGAGATGATCTTTTGCTCTCGTGACGGCGACATACATGCCTCTTCTTTCTTCCTCGAGTTCGTCATCATCAAACTTTGCTTTGGGAAGCGGAAAAATATTCTCTTCGAGACCGGTGATGAAAACATATGGAAACTCAAGTCCTTTACTGGCATGGACAGTCATGAGTCTGACACTGTGGATGTTTTCATCTTGGTCGTCGACGGAGGTCATCAGCGAGACTTCTTCTAAGAATGACCCCAGTGCCTCGCTGCCGGTTGTTTCAAATTTACTTGCCATATTGATGAGCTGACCGATGTTTTGCATTCTTTCCTCGGCTTGTTCTTGGCCATCTTGCTTGATGAGGTAGTCTTTGTAGCGAATGCTTTGGACGATCTGCTCGATGAGCTGCTGTGGCGTGAAAAGATCAATGCCATCGAGCATGCTCTTGATGAGCGTAGCGAAATGCTTGAGCTTGGTGAGCTGTGCAGGCGTGAGTTCACTTGGTACGCTCTCGTTGTGGAGTACAGCGTAGTTGAAGGTGACGCCAGCGCGTTGGGCAGCTTCTTCGAGCCTAGCGATAGTGGTAGGACCAAGCTCTCTCTGCGGGGTGTTTATGATTCTCTGGAGGGCAATTATATCCTGTGGGTTTTGGAGAAACTTGAGATAAGACAAAATATCTTTGACTTCTTTTCTTTCGAAAAATTTGAATGCACCTACGACCTTGTACGGAATTGCTTCTGTAATGAGTACTTGTTCAAATGGCGTGGACTGTGCGTTGGTTCTGTAGAGAATGGTAAAATCACTTCGTGATTTATTGGTTTCTTCGTGAAGTTTTTTGATAAGCGTAATGATCTGAACCGCCTCGTCTGTCTCGTCTGCGAAGGTAAATAGCCTGATTTGTTGGTCTCATGTTCTGTCAGGTTTCATGTGTTTGTCGTACTGTCTGGTATTTTGTTTGATGACGGCGTTTCCTGCTTCGACGATATGTGGCAGCGATCTATAATTGGTCTCAAGCTTAAACATCTTGAGATCGTGCCACCAGGTCTGGAGCTGCAAAAAGTTTTCCATCACGGCGCCACGTCGTCTATAGATACTCTGATAGTCATCACCAATGAACGTAATATTGCCGTTGGCGCCGACCAACAACTTCATCAGCTCAAACTGTATCGTATTGGTGTCCTGTGCCTCATCGACAAGGACGTATTTGAATTTTTCTTGTCGTTTCTTGAGGACGGCAGGCGCTTTATCGAACAGGACTTTGGGCAGTAGCAGCAGATCATCAAAGTCCAGTGCATTCGCGTCTTGAAGCGCCTTTTGGTAGGCCTTGTAAAGATTCCAAATCCGCTCTTCCTGCTTGGTGTCTGCGTAGTGTCCTGCTTGTTCTGGCATCCATCCATTGTTTTTTCGGCTGCTGATGACTCTTTTTGCCTCCTGGTACTCTACGTGTTCACTCATACCGAGCTGTTTGAGGAGGTTTTTGATCAATTTGACGGAGTCGTCTGCATCGTATACTCAGAAGTTTGTCGTATAGCCCATATCTAGCTGTGCAATATCTTGTTTCAAAATTTTCAAAAATATCGCATGAAATGTCCCGACCCAGGTGAGTGCTTGTGGTGAAACTTTGGGTGGTTGCGACGATCAAGATGATCAAGTTCAAGCTCAAGATGCTCAAGCTCAAGATCATGCTTCGTGTGGAGAAGCTCCGCTGATAAGTGCATCGAAATCATCTATCTCGGCGCTGTGAGAAGCGTTAGTGGTTGATGTGGATGTAGGTGTAGATGTAGATGCATGAATATCCTCCAAGATTTGAGCAATTCTTTCTCTCATCTCTTGTGCTGCTTTGTTGGTGAATGTGACAGCGAGGATGTTTTGTGGGTGCACACGATATCATCGCAGGAGATGTACGATCTTGTAGGTGAGTGTCCTTGTCTTCCCACTTCCTGCTCCTGCCAAAATAAGGCTTGGTCACTGCACATAGCTTGCAGCTGCGAGCTGTTCTGCATTGAGATGGGAGGTTAGATATGCTAGAGAGTCTGTAATTGACATAATAAGTGAAATAGATAAGAAGTATGGATTTTCTAACCAAAACAAAAGAATGCCTTATGAGTATCTTGTTCTTGTTTTCAATTTTGCTTTTCGTAGCAACCGTGATCATTACGTGGCACATTTTCATGACGCGTGGACTCGGTAGAGCTATCCTCGCGTACATTGTTACTGTAGTTATTTTCTTCTTTATTTTCCCTCCGGATACCTTTTGGGCGGGATTGTGGAGATGGTTTGTGGGTAGTTGGGTTTTCATTTTCTCCGGGATAGGATGGGATTGGCTTTGGTGGGAGTATATTCGTTTACCATTCTACAGGACGTTACAGTTTCTGGGGGTTAAGAAAGAAGAGAAAACGGAGGTGCTGCCCGGAGAAACAGAGTGGATGGGGGAGGAAGAAATCGATTGATGTGTTTTCACTTATTTTTTACAAAAGCGCTCTCCGGTATCCCCGGAGGTCGCTTTTTGTTTTACTCGTTTATGATGATTGGTTTCTTACTAGGGAAGAAACTTTTGAGTTTTATTTTTACAACTGGCCAGTACTGAATGGTCTGCTGGGCTACGCCAAAGAATGTGCTTGTGACGATGTAGAGTCCGACAGCAGCAGGTGTTCATCGGACAAACAGTCACATCATAACAACAAAGAAAATATTCATGGATCCCATCATTTTGGTCATATCAGGCATGGCTTCTGCGCCGGGCATTTTGGGTGCCGCTGCAGGTTTGGTGAGCGTCGTGAGCTGCATCTGGAGATACATGAGGAGCGCAGCGAGTACCGTCAAGAGAATATTCTGAGAGACCAAGAGATCTATACCAAAAAATGTCGTAATAGGATGCGTATAGTCTACATTGAGCCACTGCAAGAAACTATAGAGCTCAGTATGTACTTCTAGCTTGGCGAAATCTTGTACCACGTAGAAGAGTCACAAAAAGATAGGGATCTGAAGCAACATCGTGAGACATCCTTTGAGTGGGCCACCGCCGTTTTGTTTGAAGAGTTTCATGGTTTCTTCGCTCATTTTTTTGGGATCGTCTTTGTGCTTTTCTTGGATCTCCTGCATTTTTGGTTGGAAGTCTGTCATTTGTTTCTGCATGTCTGTGCCGGCTTGTGTGCTCTTGTACAGGAGCAGTCTCATGATGAGTGTTAGGACAATAATTGCTCGTCAGAGATTTCACTGGAAGACAGCAAGCAGGATGATGAGTATATTGAAAATTGGACGCTTGATGAGCTCTACTGCGAGGAGCGTAAATATATTCATGTCGTGATATCATAACAACTAAAAACGTACGTCTCAGCATATACCAAAAATACACGCAGAGGAGTATGGAAGAACCATATCGTTTCTGCGTGTATTTTCAAGCACCAAACGGGGAAATGCTGAGGTATTAAGCCTTTTTTTGACTTTCTTCATATGCTTTGATCACATCGTCAATAGTTCCCTTGTACATGAAATGTTCTTCTGGGATATGATCACACTGTCCGTTGATAAGCATCTCAAATGATCTGATCGTATCCTGGAGATGAACGTATGTACCAGGAATTCCTGTAAATTGCTCAGCAACGAAGAATGGTTGTGAGAAAAATTTCTCAATTTTTCTCGCTCTAAAGACGGCGAGCTTATCATCATGTGAGAGCTCTTCCATACCAAGAATAGCAATAATGTCCTGGAGCTCTTTGTATCTCTGGAGGATCTCCTGCACTTTTTTGGCAACCTCATAGTGTTGCTCGCCGACAATGTCTGCTGTAAGTACCGTAGATGTACTATCAAGCGGATCTACAGCAGGATAAATACCTTTTTCTGAAATAGCTCTGCTCAAAACGATCGTAGAGTCCAAATGCGCAAATGTCGTAGCAGGAGCTGGATCTGTGGTGTCATCAGCTGGTACGTAGACGGCTTGTACAGACGTAATAGAACCTTTGTCTGTAGAAGTAATTCTCTCTTGGAGTGCACCCATTTCTGTCGAAAGCGTAGGCTGGTATCCTACAGCTGATGGAATTCTTCCCAAAAGCGCTGATACCTCAGAACCTGCCTGTGTAAATCTGAAGATATTATCAATAAAGACAAGCACGTCTTTGCCTTCTTTGTCTCTAAAATACTCAGCCATCGTGAGTCCTGTGAGGGCAACTCTTGCTCTAGGACCAGGTGTTTCGTTCATCTGTCCGTAGACCATGGCTGTTTTGTCAATTACACCAGAGTCTTTCATCTCGTGGTAGAGGTCGTTACCTTCTCTTGTTCTCTCTCCCACACCACAGACTACTGATACACCGTTGTGTTCTTTGGCGATATTGTGAATCAACTCTTGCATAATTACGGTCTTACCTACACCAGCTCCTCCAAAAAGTCCTACCTTGCCTCACTTCAGCATAGGTGCCAGGAGATCGATAACCTTGATACCTGTCTCGAGCGTCTCTGCTTTGGTAGAGAGTTTGGTAAACTCAGGAGCGGGACGGTGAATTGGCCATTGTTCTTCTCACTTGACGGGATCTGTACCATCGATTGTTTCTCCAAGGACATTGAAGATGTGACCGAGTACTTGTGGTCCTACAGGTACTTTGATAGGAGCGCCTGTACCAGTGACAGGAGTTCATCTCGTGAGTCCATCTGTTGCAGCCATCGCAATCCCTCTGACATACCCATCTTCGAGCTGCTGCAAAACTTCTATAGTTACATGCTCTCAGGCAGCATTTGTTCACTCAACGATGACGGCGTCGTAAATTTTTGGGAGATTATCAGGAAAGTGCATTTCTACGACAATACCTCTGATGGCGCTGATGGTTCCTTGCATGGATGACACAATATAGAGAGTAAAAACAAACTATTTCTTCTATTTTTTCTTGTCGATATACTCAAGAATAACTTCACTGAGTGCTTCTATCAAAATCTCGTTTTTGAGTTCTTTTTGAGGATCTGGTTGTGCTTCTTCGGGTTGTACATTCTCAGCGTAATGGTGCTTGCCGACAATCTTTTCTTTCCAGAACAAGATCTTGGCTACTTGATCGGCTGGTGCAGAGATATCCTTGAATGCATACTCCTTGTCTTCGACAGCTAGGGTGATATCACCTTTGTTGAAGAGTTTATCTCGTAGAGAGTCTCTAGCGTCCGATACAGTTTCGATAGATACTCGTTGGAGATTTGTGGAGGTCTGCTTGAACAGATGATCTCGTGTGAAGTGTACCAGTCACATATTGGTTACAATAAGTCCGTCAAGATATTTATCTGCAATATCTACCAAAAAAAATCAGTAGGTGAGGACACCAAGAATCATTCGCATCGTCCCTATACTTTCGTGCTGTACATATGAGGTGATCCCTCGATATGAAGCAGCGAGAAGTGCCAAAATAGCTCCATATATGCCACATGTTCTGAGATAGACGATACCGTGATGTGGGATGATATCATAGAGTTCGTGATGGGGGAGATAATGACTGATGAGCTTGTGCCTCAGCGTCATTATGCAGCAGGCTTAGTTTTCAAAGCCTCGATCTTTTTCATCTTTTCGTTGAACTTCTCCATTCTACCCTTAACTACCTTTGTCTCTTTGACACCTGTATATATAGGATGACATGCAGAACATACTTCGATTTTGATCGGACCTTGTACGCTTGCGCTGATCTTGTGGACGTGACCACAGATACAATGTACTTCTACGTTCTTGTAGTACGTAGGATGAATATCTTTCTTTGCCATGGATAAACCGGTAAAATAATAAACGTGTTGTATTAAACTTTTTTGAACTATTTTTTCATGCCATAGATGAACTCGTGCTCTGCTTTTTGGTAATCGTAGAGCTCGTTTTCGCTAAACCAGTGGTTGATTTCCATCTTTGCCTCTTCAGGATCACCTGATGCATGGATCGTGTTTGGAAGTCCCTGTCCGATATGATCTGCGTATGAGAAACTCATATGTGAGTAGTCACCACGGATTGTTCCTGGGAGTGCTTCTTTGGGGTTAGTAGCTCCTACCATCTTGCGAACAAGTGATACAGCTTCTATACCTTCGAGTACGACAGCGATAACTGGACCAGCTGTCATGACTTCGAGCTGTACATCAAAGACTTTCTGTCCACGACGACTGACCATTTTGCCGATTGTCTCATAGTGGTGGAAGTAAAAGTCTTTGTCAGGTCTTACCATCTTGGTACCAACTATCTTGAGACCAACTTTTTCGAAACGAGAAAGTATTTCTCCTACAATACCACGCATAACAGCGTCTGGCTTGAGGAGGATGAGTGTGCGTTCAATCATGGAGAAGAGATCGTGCATAAAGTAAAAAATACCTGTTTTGTATACAGTTGTTGAGGCTCTTTTCAAGGGAAATCGGGATATCTAGGTCTTGCCTTGTCTACAGGGAGTCGTGTATCGTAGTGCAGTAGGTTTTTTTAGGCTTCTATAGGTGCCGATGCGGGCTTGGGGGAGAGGAGGAGCGACGAGGTAAGGAGTGCTAGGAGGCCAGGTAAGGCGAGCCATAGCGGCGTCCATATAATAGTAGTGTAGAGATAGACGTTTTTGGAAAATGGTTGAGCGAGTTTGGTGAGCTCTGTCAAGCTGAGAAGATCCGTTCCGAAGATAGCCATCGCAATACTTACTAGGATACTCATTACGGTGAGCGGCACAAAAAGAAATGAGAGAAGTCGTTTTTGGAGATCTGACTTTGCTCATCAGACCGTTATATTGAGTTTGGTGGTAGCGAGCGTGAGACACAAAAAATAGATGGTGAGCAGTAGTGTGGGTTTACCATTGGAGAGAAGCTTGTGAAAGAGATCCAGAAAAAATGTTTGCATGCCTGGCGCTCATCATCATGCTGTCTGTATACTAAGAAGATCTATGAGACTAGAGAGGCCTATGAGTACGCTGATGGTGAGGTAGTTTCACAAGATGATCTTCACCATTTTTTCGAGTCACAAGATGAGTGACATCATCGCCAACATACCCATAAGTGCCAACAGAATGGTTTCCACATACTGCATGGTAAAGCATTGTAATTGTGACTAAAATCACTATTTACGACCCGTATATGCGTTCTATATATGTGTTTATCATCATAATGCAATGCTAAGGTTTGTTCCGTAGCGCCTACATTCCCCGACAATTCTTTTAGCTTGGAATGTTTATATGGACATAGCGAAGATCCAGCAGTACCTTTCTTATCAGCCGTACTTTGAAGAACAGCCAGAACTCTTATTCGAAAATATTCTCCAGCGTCTTACCTACTTGAAGGATCACGAAAAAGATGAACTCAGAGATACGTATGCATTTGCTCGTCATCATCATGGTGACACCAAGAGACATTCCGGAGAACCATACATAATTCATCCTATCAGAGTATTTGAATTTTTGATTGATATTCAGCCCGATCTGCCAAGTCTCAAGGCAGCACTTTTGCATGATATTATCGAAGATACAGAGGTGACTATGGAGCATATTTCTGAGCGTTTTGGTGATGAGGTTGCATGACTGTGTGAAAATCTCGTGAAAGTAGCGAAGGTAAGATATAGGGGAGAGGACAGGCAACTTGAAACATTGAAGAAAACATTTTTGGCGATGGGTAGAGATCTCAGAGTTATTTTTATCAAAATAGCAGATCGTTTACACAATATTCAGACATTGGAGTATCATCCTACACATGAGAAAAAAATCAGAATAGCACAAGAAACAATCAAAATTTTTGTGCCTATTGCGAGTAGACTATGATTGTATGTGTTCCAAAACTATCTTGAAAATTGAGCGTTCAAGATTTTGTATCCTGCAGAGTACAAGAAGATTATAGATCATCTCGCTAAATCATATGCGTCTGCTGACGAGCTTAGGGAGGCGGGTATTGAGAGACTTTGGAATATGTGTAGTGAAGAACATATTACAGTGGCGGACGTAAAATGAAGAATCAAAAGTCCATACAGGATTCGAAAAAAAATGAAAAAATACGAGACCAATGACGTCAACAAAGTGATGGATGTGTTGGCGTTTAGGGTGATTACGCATTCGGTTACTGACTGTTATGCGATGCTTGGTGTGATCCATAAACACTTCACACCGATCTTTGCGAAGATGAAAGACTATATTGCTATCCCCAAATGAAACGGCTACAAAAGCCTTCATACGACGGTCCTTGGTATGTTTGATTTTCCTGTGGAAATTCAGGTCAGAACCGAAGAAATGGATAGAATTGCGGAGTATGGTGTAGCAGCACATTTTGCGTACAAAGAACATGATGGTGCGGTGCGCATTTCTGATAGTCAAGCAGAGTGGATCAGACACATTCAGGATATCGTCCAAAAATACCAGAGTTCTCCTGACAAAGAAACCTTCAAAAGCGAACTAGATATCGAGATCCTCCAAAAAAGTATTTATGTATATACGCCACAAGGAGATATTATCGAACTTCCTCCGGCATCGACGGTATTGGATTTTGCGTTTAGGGTACATACGGACGTGTGACTCAAATTCAAAAATGCGTTCGTCAATGGAAGAATTGTGCCAATTGACTACAAGCTCAAAACCTGAGATATCGTCGCGATAGAGACCTACAAAAACAAGTATACAGTCTCCAAATGATGGCTGGATTTTTTGCATACACCTTCTGCGAAATCCAAACTCAATAGATACTTGAGAAAACTTGAGAAGGATACGATCGTGAAGTATGTGACGGATCAGCTCAATGAAAAATTGGCGTTCTACGAGTTGCCGCTGCTGGGTTCCAAAGACGATCGTATCACCAAAAACAACAAAGGTATCGCGTACGAAAATCTGATGTATAGAATCTATGACAAGCAGACGTCACCGATGAAGGTGTTGCAAGAAAACTATGAGTCCGTTGCATTTGATCATCTTCAACATCTCAAAGAACAAGAAAGAAAGAGAGAAATACAGACCTCAACACAGCTTGCAACCAATCTTGATAGCTTGGTTCCTGAGGTGATCATTGATGGTGATAAGATTCTCAAATACGAGTGTTGTCAGGCGTGTATGCCACAACCTCATCAAAAAATTATTGCTAAGAGCGATAGAAATGGCATAAAAGTGCATACGGTAGACTGTCAGGCATTGCAAACAATTACGTTCAATAAACTTCTTGAGGCACATTGGAAGAATGCTCCTGAAACTGAATACAAGCTAAGACTCGTATTACATGCGGCAAACTCATCGGGTATCATGTATCAGATTTTCAAGATTTTTGACTTTTTGGTTGTCAATATACATGACCTTCGCCTTAAGCATCTGGAAGAGTTGACGGAAATTACCGTTGATCTTGATATCAAAAACCCGTATAAGATGTTTTATGTCCTTGAAGAACTCAAGAATAAAAAAGATATCCTCAAAGTAGTTCGCAAAGAAATTCTCTAGATATGTACTCTCTGCAGATTCTCTAAGACCCTCTAAGATATTTATTCTATCGCTTCAGACCTATGAATATCACTGACATTACGCGTAGTCTTTCTGGAGAATTAGTGTCGTATTTATTTTTTGGAGCATTTATTTTTTTGTGGGTGTATTGTATTCTGTGGGTAGCGAGAGATATTTCATTGAGAACGAGTCATTTTTGATTGCAACTGGGAAGTATTTTGTTGGTGTTTTGTCTGACCCCGGTTATCGGATTGCCGCTGTATTTGTTGATTAGACCGTTGGCATATGATAGAGATGCGTCATGGCAAGATGCGGTGATGGCGGAGACGGTCATTTGTGTGTACTGTCAGCAAAGAAATGCAAAAGAGTTTACCTATTGCACGTTTTGTGGTGAGAAACTCAAACATCTATGTAGAGAGTGTAAGCAACCATATGCGACGAGTTATGAGTACTGTCCGTTTTGTGGTGCACCAAACGATGAGATAGAGTAAAATACGATGTGCATAGATAAAGTAGTACGAGAGGCATTATTTTATGAAGACATATGAGTAGCTGGTGATTTGATCAGCGTGAGCAGCAGCGCTCACCGTATACACGAAAGCGTCTCTTGGTGCGGATGCATCGAGGGTATCTTTTTGGATTGTTGTGTATATTCGCACTGGTGCGTGCAGGGAGTGAGGTGCGTACAGATCCAGGAGCGATTGCTGAGCGTAGTCGATGATACGCACCTTCATTTGCGCACGCAGTGCATACCATAGAAGAGCGAATTACGTATGTGTGATCTCCTGCCGCGCAGCCACTGCCGGCTGAAGAGCCGCGGCAGGCCATAGAACTCGTGATGGAGCATATGCGTGGACGATCGCTTCTGCTGCCCAAACAATACACCAAACGATATGAGTTGGTGCAGGAAGCGAGCGGATTTTCAGGAGATATGCGTAGTCTGCTGGGGTTTGATCGTCCGCAGACTTATTTGGTTATTTTGCAGAATACCTCAGAGAAGAGACCAAATGGCTGATTTTTTGGCTCGTTTGCTGTAGTTGAAGTCTCACGTGCGAAGGTGACCAAGTTCTCTCTCGTGGATAGTTATATCCCAGCGTATGATAGACCTGACGTCGTGGTGCGCTGACCGAGCTGGTTAGAGTGATTTTTGCCAGACCGTAACATCTATTTCGTCTCAGCCAACAAAGTCTGATTTACCTATCAAGATGGTGCACATATCCAAGAACTCTACGAAAAAACCTATCCGTGACAGAGGGTGAGGGGAGTGGTCTTTTTGAGGACAGACATGTTTGCTCGCTTGCTTCCTAGCTTTAGAGAACAACAACGAGAACGACAATTTATCAATGCAGCGACAGATCTTATCAGAAAAAAAACGACCTTTGGCAAAAAAGAACTTTACCTACAGGATGTAGGGGAGTATCTACGTGAGCATGCAGGGCAGTTGATACAATGAATGCTCACACATGGAGATGCGATTATTGAGGACCATATGATCAATATTTATCTGTCACGTGCGTCTACAGCGATGCATAAATTTTTGCGTGACAATCGTCTTACGACGAGATTTGAAGAAGGTATGCTCTATGCTTGGGATAGTAATACGTCTTACAACAAGATTGATGAGTTCGTAGAAAAGACGATTACTATCCGCAATGACAAAGGAGCTGTCTTGCGGCAAAGTCAGCATGATATTGTACCGCTTGATGAGGCGCTTGGCATTACCTGACGTCAGTATTATACTGACCAATGACTTCAAGCGCCATCGTCTGCCGGCATAGCGAGTTGAAAGATCTCTTGAGAGCTGTCTTGAGGAACAACATATACATTGGAAATTTCATATCACTTGTTTGTTCCAGAACACTACATCTCATTTATACAAGCTTTAGAAAAGCGCTATGCCGTGACACTATGAGTTAGAGAACGTGAAATTTTGTGACTTCTTCCTGACTGGTGAACGAGAGGTGTTGTGTATTTCCCTCCTCAGGCAAGGATTTTGAATGTTACGGGTACGCTATCTGAGTCTAATATATTTGCTACACCATTTTCACATAATGCGTACTATGTATCTAGCTTTAGTGGCAATGATATGACAAGCACGATTCGTATAGGATTTAAGATGTAACGCTTTTGTTATACATATCAAAAATATCCGTCCCTTACTCACATCCGTTTGTAGATCCAGCGAGCGTGATCGTATTTTCGCTGTAGTCGTACTTCCACTGATAAGCGTTGAAACATCATCCTTCGCTATATGATGAACTCATACCGATATATGATCATAATCTTTTTCCAAAGCCGTTATTCAAAATTATAGCAGGGGAGGCGTGTTGGAATGTTCCTCGTGTATCATTGAATGCATGCATACTTACTGTGCCTGCTGCATCTGCCGTAGGAACGTCTTTTTTGTAGATAATAGTTTCTGGATCTTTTTTTGCTTGCTCGAGCGTTTTGGTAGTAGTGTCGTATGAGAAAATAGTGAGTGCATCGATACAATAACTGAGATCGTCATTCTCGTTTGCTTTGCATGATTTCTCATCGATATTGATTCGTGACGGTACGTTGACGATGACTTGGTTGCGTAGGGTCGAGAAACAAAATTCGAGCGTCTCTCATCATATACTTTTGAGGATGCCACTTTTTTCTATAATGCCTCATCAGAGATCTAGGAGCTGCGTTGAAAGATCTTTGTATCGCACCTGGGAGGTGTATTTTTTGCTGTCTCCACAGGTGTCAAACACAGCATTCGGTTGCATATATTCGGCATTCTTGAATGCGGCAATGTCTTTTTCCCATAGTTTGATGAGAGCTTTGGTCTCCGCGCTTGCCGCACTATCAGATGCTTGGTTTGGAATCAATCATCCTTTATAAGAGAGTTCGTCATCTGGTGATATGCTGTCTTTGGTCTCAGCGTCACCGGCTGTATCTGTCTTAGTTTTGTTGCCACTTGTTTGTGCTATGTCTTTTGTAGTATCAGTGCCTGATGCAGTTTTTGCAGTACTTCCTGTGTTGTTTGTTCATGTTGTTGATTTTGCGTCGCCAGTATTTTGGTTGTTTTGTTTATCATCTTCTTCGTTGTCACCTTCCTCTGTAGGCTGTACTGCGAGCTGATCGAGAGGCATCTTGATAGTTACGCTTTGTCTGTATTCGATAATACCTCCGTAGATAGTGAGTGCTAGGACAAGTATCGCAAGTACCCATATAATTTTCTTGATCATATGTATTGAAGCGAATTAAAGGTGAGATCTGTTTTCACGCTTTTATGTTTTAGTGCGATGAGTACAAGAGGATTTATGTGTGCAAGCACCTCTGTCTGTTTACTATGCATCATACCAAAAGTCTAGAAGAGTTTTAGATACAAAAAAATCCCACTCCGAAGACTGAGATTTTTTTTGGGCTTGCCGGGAATCGAACCCGGAACCTTGGGCTTAAGAGGCCCCTGCTCTAACCAATTGAGCTACAAGCCCATAGTGGGTAGATGTGCGCCCTTATATAAAAGTTGCAGTCAAAGACAAGAGGAAACAAAGGGGTGAACACATGTGGGAAAACCTATATTTCATTGATAACGTCAAATCCTGCGCGATATGAGCCTATGATACTAAATCATATAATGTTTGCCTTTGGGAGTAGTGTTTTAATCTTTTTTGATACACTGTTCATAGTAGCTCAGCTTCCAAAAAGGTCATCAACTACCAATACGTTCTTTTGGGATTTAATTTTTGCTAAGGCACTTGGATTTTGTATAGAGAATAGCTTTTCAGCGTTTTCTATTCTACTTGAGAGTCATCTTATGGCTTTTTGTGGTTTTCTTCAGACGAAATCATTTGTGGAAAGCTTGATATGTGGGATTTTTGGGAAATCTTTGTGTAGTCGTTCTTGGATGTATGCATTGAAGCTACGTACTCTTGTGACATTATTTGGAATGATGCAAATGTAGTCTATTTTCTGCCTTTTTAAAAATATTCTAAAATTATTTCCAAAAACCATATCGTATAATGTACGCATGCGTGTGGTGTCCTGAAATGCTTTGATGTCGAGAATATCGTTGTATGTCTGCGTTTTTATGTCATCAATTTTGTCGACACCTCGGTAGTAGAGTTTGTTTATGTGAATCTTTTCGGCATTTGCCTGGTACTCATCACGTAGAGAGATAAGTTTACTACTTGCATTGTAGTACATTTCTGGTGTACGGAATTGCAGAAGATTGAAATATACACCATATATTCTGTGTGAGATATCGATATTATCGGCAACTTTAGTTCCTTTCTGATCACTTGGGAAGGCATACTGTGTATATTCTGTAAATTCCTTTTGTAAAGCAGGATCTTCTGTGATGTAATAGTAAGCAAATGTGTTGTATAGCTGATTTGGTTTGAGCTTTGCGTGACTCTCTATGAGTAGCTTCTCTATGTACGCAACTGTTTTTTGTGCTACTATGTCGACATGTTTTTGTCATTTCTTTGTAAGAAATGCGTTGAGGATAGTTTGGTCTGATCTTGTAAGAACTTTTCCGTTTTTTGTAGCACTGAGTCGTACAAAATCTCATTCTTTTTCAAATTTGAGTGTAACTCCTCAGCGTGGATAGTAGAGTACCTTGGGCGGTGTTCCTTCTTTGTAGATCTTTTCTTCGTGGATCAACTGTTTCAGATGACGGTGTATGATAGTGGGATATAATCAAAAATGGCTCGCTATCTGAGATGCTTGCAATGGTGCATGCTTGTGTATATATGCTAAGATGAGCTCTCTCGTATTGGTTTTCATAGCCCATACGCGTAGATAAAGAAGCGAAGCGCACAATATATGAAATGGGGGAGTGTATACTCTATTGTGCATAGTACATAGTGTATAGTACACTCTTAGTATACACTATAGGTGAATATCATGAATATGCAACCTTTGGTCAGTGGTGTTTGATACATCTATTTGACTTATTTCTTATTTTGTGTATTTGTATGTCCATCATGCCTAGGATATCATCCCTCTTCAATTCGGTTACAGAGCTACTTCCTTCTCGCGCGAGTTTGGGAGTGCATTGACCGTCTGCGATTATACATACGTGTAAGATCGCACTTTTTGCGTTGTTACTTGGACAGTGATGTAGATTTAGCAAAGCTTCACTGAGATCGTGAGATGCAATTTATCCTGATAGATGTCGTGTACGAATTCCTGAGACGCATCCTGCTTTCCAGGTGGATCTGTCGACGCCTATGGATGTGAGTCCAGTTGTAGCTGATCGTGCTCTTGCGGTTACAGATACGGCAAAGGTGCAGCTCAGAGAGGCATTTGTCTATTATAACCCTACGAGTGGGAAGTATGCTGCCGGGAAGATGGACACTACAAGTCTTGAACATGCAGTAGCGTGTCTCGGCGTCAAACCCGAGGGATTTCTTACGTGTGACGATGCTCAGCAGTTGCTTGATAAGTTTGGTCCAGAAGACGTACAAAACCTCCAAAATACGCCTCCATTTGGTGAGAATGTCTATCGTTCATTTTCTACACCTAGAGGAGCGCCATCCTCAGGAAAAATTGTGTGGTCCGAGATGTCTTGGATATCTCCTCCTGGTCCAGATGATCCGCTACCAGAAGAGATGGATGTTTTGCAGAGTTATCTAAAAATACCGGATACCCTCTATGAGGAACCTTTGACGCTTACGGTACAGAGAGGTATAGATATAAAAGACTCTACACAGAGTGCAACCTATGTGTCATTGGTAGATATGAACCCTTCGACATCAGATAGTGTCTCGCTTTCTCCGCTCAATAGAATTATTCTCGCTACGGTTCCCTTGGATGCTTCTGCTAGTCAGGCGAGCAGTACGGCAGAGGCTATGAAATGGGGACTTATTCCTCCACATATTTCTATAGAACCATCTGATACATCACAGGCAGAGAGAGATCGTGCGTATCGTGTAGCATACGATGAGGCATGATATTATCGGGAGTCTAATCAGAGTAGATGGCTTGCTGACCTCGGTAGACAGATAGATGCTACACGCAGAAGCTATGATATCTATGATGCGACGTGTCCTGGAAGCCTCAATAGCTGGAGGATGTTTGGATTTGGGAGTGCGGATGACATGATGTACAATGCACTACAAGCTCGTACAGATCTTGAAAATGCGACATGGACGGATTTGCCAGATACTTCCGTCAGTGATAGTACGTCTACGATGCCTGAGAATTGCTTTTGAGTGCATAGAATGGGGAGTGGCTCATTTGAGATGACATCGACGTGTACAGAGGATGTTGTTTTTTCTGTAGTGATTAGTAGCGCATCTGGTACGCCTGTACGGAGTGATTACAATGTACAGGTTTGAGAGCAGGTCGATTTTAGAGCGGCACTTTCGTGATTGTGAGCACCTTCTTGAACATATTATGTCACCGTTGCAAGCATACAAGGACCTACGTATATGGAGTCGTTTGCTGTGATCTATTAGATTCTTTAAAAATTCTTTAAAAATTTTTTCAAAAAAAAACGTCCTGGGCTGGGTTACAGCCAAGGACGTTGCATGCTTTGCCGTGAGGCGGGTGTGCCGAAGGTTTTCCTTAGGCACGGGTGATTGTGTTTTTGTCTTCTTTTATCTTCTTTTTATCTCCATCCTGCAGCGTTATAGTCTGCAGGGCGCCATCGTCATCACATTTCCTCTAGGCGCAGAGAGGAATGCTGTCTAACCTTTAACTTTGGACTTCTTTTTAGTTGCCCATTTCCAGAGTTGTGCGGTCTTTCTGGCTGTCCACTTTGTCGCAGGTTTGAGACTTTTTCCCCAGGTAATCTTTGTAAACCAGTTTCCGCTTTTTTGAATCCAACCGGGTTGAGAGTTGCTGTTGGTGTTGGCGCCGGGCTCGAAAGATCCTCCAAAAAGTCCGCGAATAGCGAGGTTTACGTGTACTTCCCAGTCCGCAAAGGGTCTGGTTTCTACATTGAGCTCTACTTCCGGACCATTGAATTTCTTATCGAGACCCTTTGGGTTGTTTGCCACTATCCCGACTCCTCCTACAACGGCGATGCCGTCTTCTCCTCGGTTTTGTGTCTTTCCCTCGTAGAGTTCGGTGATGTGGTACGCTGTGCCAGCTAACCATCTGACCTCATACTTAGGAGAGGATTTAAGCAGTGCGCGTTTACCGCGTCCTTCAACATACACAAAGATTTTGCTGTCGAAGCCAATGTCCATTCCCGGGTCTTTCTTTTCTGTCAGGTTCCCGCAGTTTGTACACTTCGGCCGTAACGGATTGTCTTCCGTCGCTACGGCTGCGGCCATTTCTGCTCCCCAAGTTACCTGTAGATACCTTCTCTGCCAAGGTGCGAGGCTATCTTTGCGAACCGCGCAATATTGCGTTCCACGAAATCCGGTGCCTAATTTTACCGTAAATTTTGATTTCCCGGCTGATAACAGAGGATAGGCTTTGTAGTTGGCCCAACTGGTATCCGGTTCTTTAGGCGTCCTGTCTTCGATTTCACAACGACTTTCAACCCACACTTCTTTTTTGGGTACAATTACTTCGCGCTCGATGGCACAAAACACGGTATCTGTCCGGTACGTAAAGTAATATACGCTCGTTTCTATCGTCGTTTTTTTCTTTGCAGGCTTGTCAAAGTATTGGCCAGTTTTGCAGTCCTGCCATGGCCAGGCAGGGTAATAATCAACAGTTTTGAGCGGAATCCCTGTGGAGTCGTCGCTCGTGGTCTGGCCACTTGCCTTCACAAATATCATGCCCTTCGGGCATGGTCCCTGTTTCGCTTTCTCTGCGGCAACGAGGGAGTCGGCGGTCTGACCGTTTGCTGCTATGCTCCAGGCTCCGATGAACAGCGGGAGCAGCATTTTAAATATCCGTTTCATGAATTTCTGTTTTTGATATTTTTTAATTTAATGGAAGCAGAAGGCATTTCCTCCTCCAGCTGTTGTTAATTCATATTCTACACCATCCACTACGATGAGCGGCATGGTAAGAATATAATCACTGAATCCGAGGGGGAGAATTGGGAGCGGTATTTCAAACTCCCATGGAGAATCTGTCTCTATGCCATCGTTAATAGGCAGCCGATTAGCCTGAGAAGCGGCCCATAAGTGCCATTCTACAAGCTGTACGTTTCCTCCACCTTCAGGCTTTATGCTCACACTTACTGAATTTGCATTGCGTACAATTTGCACCTCGCATTTTATCTTCGGCCTGCAATTTGGCGTTGCCAGGTAGACAAATGTATTTGCGGTACATCCTGCACTGTTGGTAACTGTTACGTTGTAATTGCCGCCGATCATTGCAGTGATTGTATCGGTGGTCGCATTGGGTATAATTACTCCATTGAATGCCCACGTGAACGTAGCACCCGGAGGAGCGTCATATACCCATACTTTTCCCGCGTGATCACAAGCGATGCTGTCATAGGCAAGCACGATTTCCGGTAAAGGTAACGCGGGATGGATTGTGACAACTGCTTCTGATTCACACCCATTTCCATCATTTACTACCACACTGTATTCTCCCGGCGCCACCACGATGGTATCGGAAATTGATCCATTACTCCAAAAAACGATCCAGTCTGCGGGATGACTTCCTAATGCGATTTTTCCGAATATTTCACCACAGCGGGGCTGGGTTACAAACAGAGAAATGTTCGGTAAAGGACGGACAAACACATTTTGGAAGATGGTGTCAACACAACCTTGAGTCGTTTGGTGAATTGCGAATATTGTTACTACCGTATCGGCAGACCAAGGGCCAAAGATAACACCTTCCAGCTCAACCGTTTCGTTTGGACAAATAGTTACCGGATCCAAGACTGTGTTGTTTCCAGACACGAAATTGAAGATCGTGTCGGAGATGCCGAAGCAATCGCCGATTTGAATCGTGTCTCGTATGGGTGTAAGTCCTTGGATGCAGGTATCTACAGTTGTGGAAACATAGAATCCAGGTTCCCAATCCAGTGTTACTTTGATCGAATCTTGGCAGCCATTGTTTCCCGTTTGAATCGTCCAAAACGATTGTCCTGCCGCGTTTTTATTGCAGGTGTCTTGGTTGATTTCAAATTTTTGCACGGGAAGATCAGTTACAATAAGAGTACCAAGGGTATCGCATTGGTCGTCAGTAGTTGCAGGGATTACAATCGGATATATCCCGGTAGAATAACTTTGTCCTTGGAAGACTACAGTTTCATTAGGACAGGTTTTCAACTCAACGGTTTTGAATACTTGAGGACGAGGTTTGAACCAAGTCGTCAATTCGACTAAACATCCGTTGACATTGGTGACCGTGTCTTTTGAAACTGTGTTCACGAGGGGGTCGTCTAAACATACCAGAGAATCCTGTTGTTGATGTTCTGCAATTCCACTCCAACTTACGAAGCGAATGATGTTAGCAGTGCAATTTTCTCCTATTGTAACATGCAGCCCCACGGAATCAAGGTTACAACTCTCTTCCATAATGTAATCGTCAGCGGGTTTTTCTTGGATTATTACTTCCTGTTGAACCGTTATCTTTTTACAGTTTTGGAAGTCGAGTTGAACATCAACCGTTTGCACATAAGTCGTATCGTGATCGCTGCAAATAAACAAAGGATTAGCAAGGGTTGTGTCCGCGTCGAATGGTTGCGGTGTTAACGTAACATGTTGAATGGTTGTAGGGCACCCGGTTTGGGCATCCAAAACAACGTTCTGAAACGTTAACTGTGATTGCAATCCACACTGCGAATAAGAAATGTTCTCGTGATTTGGTTGCGTGAACTCGAATAAGATAGTTTTGCTTGCAGAACAATAATCGGATAAAACCGTCTCGGTGACGGTCGTATCGGCGGTTATCTGTTGTCCATTCCATACCAGACCGGCACAAGCACGCAGGGTATCATTGAAAATGACATCGTGCAGTACCTTAATGTGCCAATCAATCGTGTCCGTACATCCTTCACTCGAGGTAACCACTTGCTGTACCGTTGCGTTGCTGGTATAGGTTTGTCCGTTAAAGACTACCTGTTCGCAACCAATAGTGTCACGAATACAATGTCCGCCGTTGTTGCCGAAGGTTACGACATAGGTTACCAAAGAATCGCATTGCAGTGCAGTTTGAAACATACGTTCAATAACGGAATTCTCCGTAACCTCGGTGCCGTCGGGAAGATATGTAGTATCGCAGGCCGGGATGAAAATAGTTGTATCTTTTGGGACACCGCTATTTTGCAAATTTGCCATTGCACTGACACTGCATCCCGCTGCGTCCGTCAAAGTTACGAAATACAGTCCTTCTTCCAATCCTGTGATTGCATGCGTTGTTACGTAAGCACTGCTAGCGGTATAGCCGGCGGGACCTTGCCAGTTGAATTGGTATTGGCCACTGCCGTTACTGCCAGTTGCTAAGATGTAACCGTTTGCTTCTTGGCACTTCGAATTCGTAACTTGCAAAGATACCGTAGGAGCGGTGCTGGGCAATACATTGAAACTGCCAAAAGCTTTGCATCCGTTGATATCAGTGATCGTTACCGAGTAAATCCCCGCAGCCAAATCGGTGCGGTCTTTCGTGCTTGCTCCGTCGTTCCAGTTGTACGTGTAGCCAGGCGTTCCGCCGGTTACTGTTAAGTCGATTTTTCCGTTTGTGCTGTCACAATTCGTGTTCGTCACGATACCAGCAAGCGATAAACCTGTAGATCCGTTAATCTTAACTTCGCGTTCTGCTGTGCAGCCATTCGCGTCAGTAATAGTTACGGTGTAGGTGCCAGGGAGCAGGTTGTTGATGATATTCCCCGTTTGACCCGTGTTCCAAAGGTATGTAAACGGACCGTTAGGGCCGATGCCTTGGGCGCGGGCTTTGCCTCCATCTTGGCAAGATGCCGGAGAGATTTGCCACGCATACCCATCTGCTTCACATGGCGGGCATTCGTCTTCGTAGATTTCAAATGTAACAATTTTTGTGTGTCCTTGACTGTCCGTCACTGTGACGGAGTAGGAACCAGCACAAAGTCCGGATACATCTTCGGTAGTGTCGCCGTTGTTCCATTGATATGTGAAGGGCGAATGATTACCGATTACGCACAGATTAATCCACGCGTTGCAGCTGTCGCAATCGGCGTTGTCGTAGGCTTGTACGTATCCGATTATATCGGGGCAAGCTCCACATTGACCTTTTATTTGCTGGGTGGGTAGCGCGATTGCTACCGTCAGAACTGCGAAAATCAGAAACGCAGGTTTGAATTTAATTAACGTTGTGTACATAATTGTGAACTGTTGTTGTTTTCCGGCGAGGCCGGTGCCTTGCGGCGGGTTTAACCATTAGATGAAGGGAATTGTTTTTTCCCCTTTCAATGTTGTATACTGCTTATTTCCCATTTTCCCTTCTTCTAAACAACAGTGTTTTTAAAGATTAGGGGAACTTGCATTATACGTGATCGAAAGGGGGATGGATCAGCTTACAGAGGGCAAGCTTCGCCATCTATATATTTTACTCTCGCTCGTCTCTGCAGCAGAACTGCAGCCATGAGCGACATGACAAAGATATCATCTGGAGGCGTTTGTAAACTGCTCCAGACCTTCTCGCTCATGCGCAAGAAGGATTTTGTGTTTCGAGATCTCAAGGTCTGAACTGGTTGTCTGCCAGACAGGGGTACTTGATCCCTCTAGATGTTAATGAAGACGAGTCCCTGATGATCATCATCAGGTATCGACATGTGTTGTCCAAATAGTTTTGTGACGACTCAGCCGATAATAGGATTAAAGAGAATATTATGCCCAATACTAAACATATTGGGAGCACCTTGTCTTGGTGCGTGCTATATTTATACGAAAATTGGGTCAAAAATCAAGTGGATATTGACATAGAATAGAAAAATGATGCGCGACGATATGATTACGAAAGAGCAGCTTTTGGAGCTTTTTCTATAGAGGATGCGTTTATAAGAATGCGGTTCATCTGCTCGATAAGCCCGACAATACTTGCGTGTTGGGCAAGGAGTGTATCATTGCTGTTGATATGATTCATATCTAGTGGTGGGTAGAGGTTATCTAGGAGTTGCGTGGAGTTTTCTTGCCGTTGCCTGATGAGGAAGGATATTTTTGATGATATATCTTTGTGTGCTCCGAGCTGTTTTTGTCGTTGTTGTGTGTGTTCTCCAAGGAGAGGAAGCTCTGTGTTGAGTTCGACCTGTATGGCCTGGGAGAGGGTACGTTTGAGTGTTTGTGGGTCTTGGTCGAGGTGTGTGGCCACGTGGTCCAGGATAATTCTATCGTGATCTGGATTGTCGCTTTGCATGATGAGAAACTGGTGCGCTATATAACAGTTGGTCGTGTACTCTTTTGCAGTTATTTTTTTGAGATAGGTGAGTATATTGTATGCGAGAGTGCGCAGATCTCTTTCAAAAGCTAAGAGCCTGCGGTAGGTTTTGATCGTTTGGATGATGTCTTGTATATCTGCTTCGTCTGCTTCGTGTTTTTTGCCGTAAACGTATCACTCTTTTTGATCATCTTTTCACGTGTAGTTGTAGAGATAGAGATGATCTCGATTAACATGCGTGCCGTTTTTGGAGAGGATATATTTCTCTATGAGTGCTCGTTGTTGGGGTGAGAGGAGACTGAGGGCTTGCATGCGGCGAATGACTGAATCTTTGGTGAGTATAATGGATTCTCGTCTGTATCGTTGCGGGTGTAGGCGACCCAAGACATTGATGTAGGGATGGTTTTCTTGGAACGAAGCATGCTCGTCTATGAGCTGTCTTAGATCTTGAATAAGTTCTATGATAGGAGTAAGTTCTCCTTCGATACTACCTTGAAATCATTCTGTAGTCAGGTGTTCGTCGGCTCGACGATATGTAGTCACGAGAGGAAGGGGATGTTCGTCGGTTATGGTTGCGCCTATCTCTTGGAGTGAAGTATTTGCCGGAAGGGCATCGTTTGCGTGCAGAAGAGTGCGTGCTGCCTGTGTGGCCAACGTTTTGCTGTGTTCGAGATGTCTGGTCTCCTCGTATCTTTGCTCTATCTGTGTAAATGCTTCAATCAGTTCTTGCGCCCTTTGGGCTGATCTCTGTATTATCTTTTGATGTTGGCTCGCAAACTTGGGATTTGTTTGGATGTCTATATATTTTTTTTGTTGAGCAATGAGATTTGCGCCTTTTTCTTGGAGGAGACGGAGTTGATTTTCTCGTGTGGTGCAGAGATCTTTGGAGGTGGTATCTTTTCGAGGTGCGTGTTGGGCCAAGAGCCTTTCGAGGTTTTCTATTTGGATGTCTATCGTTTGAATAGCATCAAGAAATGTTTCTCTGTCGCTATATGCCAGTGTGCGTTGGATGACAGTATCTGCACTGTAGAAATGATCCAGTTTTTGGACTCTAGCAGGAAGTGTAGATACGTACTCGTAGAGGAGTTGTTGTTTGGGTCGAGGGAGATCGTATGTGGCAAGCTGCTTTTGAATGTCATGTATCTGAGTAGTGAGCCGTTCCTTTTGTTGATTGGTGACTGCTGCATCTAGCTCTGCATGTCCTGGATAAGTGAACTCTCTAAGTGTGTCTTGGTAGAGATTGAGCTGCGTGACAAGTTCTACTTGTGCAGGCGTAAGCTGTAGTCGAAGATCGAGATCAGCGGCAAACTGTTGTTTGGCTTGTAAGATCTGATCTCTGCGGTCTTCTTGTCATATTCAGTCTGTCTTTGCTGTGAGATACTCAGGGTGACGTCGTGCAGAAGGAGTAGAGGAGGACATGAAAAATGAGTAGTGTAAAAGCAAACGCCATCTTGATACACTATCTATTCTTTTTGTCAATACTCTTTTGCGTTTTCTAATACTATTATCTTTTTGCTACTTTTACAAATTCGACAAAGAGTGGGTGCGGTCTTGTGGGTCTTGAGGTGAGCTCAGGATGGGCTTGTGTAGCAATCATAAAGGGATGATCGGCGAGCTCTACCATTTCGACAAGATTGCCATCAGGACTTGTTCCAGAAATAATGAAGCCATGCTGTTCAAACTCATTTCTATACTGGTTGTTGAACTCGTAACGATGACGGTGGCGTTCTGTGATTGTGTTATTTTGCTGTACGTCTTCGTATATACGCGAGACATTAGTGGATGGTTTGAGGAGGCACTCGTAAGCACCAAGTCTCATGGTTCCTCATTTTTTGCTTATAGATCTCTGGTGTTCCATCATGTGGATGACGTTGTGTGCTCAGTCCGGTGTAAATTCTTCGCTATTGGCGTCTGGATAGCCTAAGACGTGCCTTGCAAATTCGATAGCCATGATCTGAGAGCCCAGACAAATACCGAGGTAGGGGACGTTGTGTTCCCTCGCATACTGACAGGCGATGATCATCCCTTCGATGCCTCTTTTCCCAAATCCTCAGGGAATGCAGATACCATTGTATTTGCCGAGAATCTCGTTGACGTTGTCTGTGGTGAGTGACTCTGCTTCAATAAAGTCGAGTTTTACCTTGGTGGTATTATAAAATCATGCGACTTTGAGTCATTCGTTGAGAGAGTAGTAGGCGTCTTCTAGTCAGACATACTTGCCTACCATGGCAATACGTGTTTCGGTGGTAGAGTTTTTGATATTTGTGTTGAGGAGTTCTCGTTTGGCGAGATCGAAGCTGGTATGTGGAAGTTTGAGATGATCGAGAATAGTCTCTCCTACGTGCCTGGCGTGATAGTCGAGTGGAATTTGGTAGATCGTAGAAACAGTAGGTGCAGGAATAACCTGCGCAAACGGTACGCCACATAAGTAAGAAATTTTGGTAATAATATCTTCTCCAATATCTGTATCTGCTCTGACGACGACAAGATCAGGATAAATGCCTTTCATCATGAGATCTTTGATGGACATCTGAGTGGGTTTGGTCTTGAGTTCTTTGGAGGCCGCCAAGAAAGGGACATAGGTAAGATGTACAAAAAAGACGTTGTCTGCACCAAGCTCTTGTCTGAGTTGGCGGACTGATTCTATGAGGTATTCATTTTCGATGTCTCCCACGGTACCACCAATTTCGACGATGCTTATGTCGGCGTTTGCTATCTCTGCGCCTTCTCTTATTTTCTTTTTGACAACGTTGGTGACGTGAGGAATAATCTGTACGGTTTGTCCAAGATACTCTCCATTTCTTTCTGCAGCTAAGATTTCCTCAAAAATTCTTCCTGTGGTTCGCGAGGAGTACCTATTGAGATCTGTATCCATAAATCTTTCGTAGTGTCCGAGATCAAGATCTGTTTCACTTCCGTCGTTCATAACAAACACTTCACCGTGCTGGGTAGGGTTCATCGTTCCTGGGTCTACGTTGAGGTATCCATCAAACTTTTGCATAAATACATTGTAGCCTGCTGCTTTGAGTAGTGCGCCGATACTTGCTCAGGTGATTCATTTTCAGATACCAGACAAAACGCCTCAGGTCACACAGATGAGTTTCATAGACGGGAAAGTATAGCAAAAATAAAGTCAAAATGTTACGTATCTCCTATCGTTTTTGATTGTTTTTACAATATTGATTTTTGAGATAAAGTCTGTAGAGTGTCTAAACGTTTTAGTTTTTATCTGTACGATGATGTTTACATCTCGCAAGGTGACGATATTGATTTGAATTATTGTGCTTTTGGGGGTGGCAATCTATCTGGCCATGAAACCTTCTTCTGTAGATGATAGTGATGGATGGTGGTGAAATGATACTGCTGGTGAGCAAAAAATGCCAGAGAGGTTTGAAGAAACAGAAGGAAAATGATCTGATGCTGCCAAAGGAGTGTCTACCTATGTACTCTGATCATGATGATTGATTGGTATCAAAGGTGACAAGGGTACGGTATCGTATAGAGGTGTTATGCCGCTCAAAGAAGCATCATTTACTACTATTTCTGGGCGTGTACAGAGTGGTAAGATGGTTATAGATCTTGCAGCGTTGCGTATGACGGGTACATGAGCAGAGATAAAAGAACTTGAAGAACAGTTCAAAAATAATGTCTTTCAGATTGGAACATATCCAGAGGCGACGCTATTGATTACGTCTGTCAATCCAAATGCTGAGGAGAGTATTGTACAAGGAGATTTGACAATCAACGGTGTCACAGAAACTATTACGTTTATGGCTCGTGTCGGACTCACTGACGATCAGCTAAGTATTGTGGGAGATGCGTTTATAGATACAGCGTTACGAAAAATAGACGTCTCAAAAGCTGCTATAGATGAACTTATTGGTTTGATGATCAATGTGCATCTCAAAAAACAATAGTATATAAGCGAGTTGATCTGTTGAATAAAATAAAGCAAGATTTTTCTTGCTTTTTTATTTTTTCGGAATATACATAACCTATACCTATGGTTATGGTATATCTAAATTGTCTTCACATACCTAGTGTAATTGGTGTTATATGTCTCGGAAAATACTACATTTACATGTTTACTATATATCTATGCGTACTACAGAAATGAAAGACAAAGGAAAAGTGATTTTGAGTCTCAAGAAAGCGAAGGGGACGGTCGATAAGGTGATGCAAATGGTAGAGGAGGGGAGGTACTGTGCTGATGTTGCACAGCAAATAAATGCTGCTATTGGGTTGCTCAAAAATGCAAATAATGAGTTGCTCAAGAGCCATCTTATGTGCTGCGGCAAACAACAACTTGGATCATCTGACCCTCAGAAAGTCTCTACGTTTGTAGATGAACTTATTAGAGTGTGGGATGTCTCTACGAGGAAGTAAATACACAAATATACATAATATGTCTTTTTTATTTTTTGTACAGTATCTATGAAAACCACCTATGCAGTAAAATGAATGCACTGTGCGTCATGTGCAACAACTATTAGTAAAATTGTCTCCAAGATCCCGTGAGTAAATGCCTGTGATGTCAATATCGTCAGTGAAAAAGCAGCGATCGAGACGGAGTGAGAGATTAGAGTCGAGACAAATGCACTCAATGAAATGCTCAAACCATATTGATATACCATGACAGAAGACCATATGCATGATCATGGTGTGTGATGAGAACATGATCATGCGGAAGCAGATACAGAATTTGCTACTATGAAGCAGACACGTTATTTGGTTTTCCCGTTTGTTCTCCTTAGTGTGATATATATGGTGCGAGATATTGGTTCAGTAACCTGGACAATATTGCCAGTTATGCCAGGATGGGTGTCTACGTTTTGGCATCACTTGTTCCCTATTATGGCAGCAATTGTAATGGCTCGTATTGGTCTTCCCTATCTTGCATCGGTAGGAAGATTTTTGAGAACAGGTGTAGCAAATATGGAGACATTGGTGGGATTGGGAACAGGTATTGCGTTTTTGTATAGTTTTGCTCTGGGTGCGTTTGAAAATGTGTTGAAACCATACCTCAATGTAGAAGCGCACTTCTATGATGTTACGATTATTGTGCTCGGTCTGGTATGGTATGGAAAATACCTAGAGACCAAGGCAAAGCGTAGGACAGGTGCTGCTATAGAGGCGTTACTGCATTTGCAGGCAAAAAGTGCATTGGTGGAGAGGTGATGAGAGGTAGTGGAGGTCCCTGTAGAGCAAGTGGTCGTGTGAGATATTATTCATATCAAGCCATGATCCAAAGTACCTGTGGATGGTATGATTGTAGAGTGACTTAGTGCATTAGATGAGTCTATGATTACAGGAGAGCCATTGCCTGCGGACAAACAGGTGGGCGATCGCGTCATCTGAGGAACAATGAATACGTATGGGTTTATTAAGATGCAAGCAACCTCTACGTGAGAGCAATGAATGCTTGCGCATATTATTGCATTGGTAGAGCAGGCACAATCTTCCAAAGCGCCTATCCAGCATCTCGTAGATAAAGTGGCGAGTATTTTTGTGCCGATTGTGCTTATTATTGCGGTCGTGACATTTGTGGTGTGGCGATATACGTGAAATCCTATTCAGGGACTCGTTTCTGCTATTGGAGTCCTCGTAATTGCGTGTCCCTGCGCACTTGGATTGGCCACGCCTACAGCCATAAGTGCGTGAGTGGGTGTATGAGCCACCCATGGTATTCTTATTAAGGATGCTGCAAGTTTCCAAAAACTTGTTGCCAGCAAAGTCATTGTGTTTGATAAAACGGGTACGTTGACCTATGGTAAACCTGTCCTTGGTTCTTATCAGGGCAAGGAAAGAACAGCTGACCTCAAGCGCATAGCTCTGCTTGAAGCGTGATCAGAACATCCGCTTGCACATGCACTTGTTCAGGCTGCACGTGAAGAAGGATATGATGTATGATCTACTGTATGATCTGCTGTATGATCTGCTGACACATCTTCCCTCAAAGAGTTCAAAAATCATCCGTGAAAATGAGTCGAGTGAGTCGTGGATGGGCAACGTTGGTATGCAGGTAACAAAACATTCATGCAGGAGTTATGATATGCATGAAATGGATGAACTACATGATCTGAGAAGAATGTCACTAGTATTGATATGTGGTATGATGCACTTACGCCTGGTGAAACGCCTGTTTTCTTGGCAAATGCAAGTGGCATACAGGCGTGCTTTGGTATTACTGATAGTATGAAACCAGGCGTCAAAGAAGCTGTCGCCTACCTTCATGGGTTAGGTCTCAAGACCGTCTTGCTGAGTGGCGACCACAGCAGTGTGGCTAAGCATATTGCTGGGCAGGCAGGTATCCAAGAAGTGATCGCAGAGGTTCTGCCTGACCAGAAGGCGGCCGTCATTAGTGATCTTCAACAGAAGCACGGCCGCGTTGTTATGTGCGGAGATGGTATCAACGACGCTGCTGCATTAGCACAAGCTGATGTAAGTATTGCAATGGCGACAGGTACGGATATTGCTATGCAGTCCTCTGATATTGTTATTTTGGCATGAGATATCTCCAAGATTGTCCAAGCATTCCATGTGGCAAAACTTACATTGCGTACTATCTCTCAAAATTTGTTTTGGGCCTTCTTTTACAATATAGTTGGTATACCATTTGCGGCATGAGTATTTATTCCTTTGTTTGGATGGTCTCTCAATCCTGTGATTGCATGAGCTGCAATGGCATTTAGTAGTATTAGTGTGGTAACCAATAGTTTGAGAATACAGCGTAAGCGTTTTTAGTTTGTTTTTTGTGTGTTTATGAACGAATCTACTAAGGCTAAAGCTATGAGTGAACCTATCGAAGCTAAAGCTTCCCTCAAAAAAGAGCCGCAAGAGGCAACATTTTATGTGAATGGTATGACGTGTGCATCGTGTGTGTTTGTTGTCAAAGATACGATAGAGTCTACCAAAACAGTACAGGATGTGGATGTATCGTTGGCTCACAAAAAACTTGTATTACAGGGTGATTGGTCTGACCATCATGAACTTGAGCAACTTAAGACAAAATATAATGCATTACTCAAAGAGCATGGCTACGAACTTACTACAGAAGTACCGGTCGTTGCGGGAAGCTCGATGAGAGAGTATCTTTGGGCTGTACTCATAGCTATAGCTTGTGTTGCGATATTTTTTGGCCTCCAAGAGCTTGGTATAGATCGTATAGTCTCTGGTGATGAACAATCACCTTTATTTGCCCTTGTCCTAGGTGTTGTCGCGTCTCTCTCAACATGTCTTGCGGTAGTTGGGTGATTTTCCTTGGCTGTCGGGAGTGCCTATGCGCAGTCTACGTCTTCGTGGACGCCTATTCTCTCATTTCATGGGGGTAGACTTGGTGGCTTTGTGGTGTGAGGTGCGCTACTTGGACTGGCGTGAAGTGCGTTACAGATCTCACCGACAGCTACTACGGTGATGTCACTTGCGATAGCTGTAGTGATGCTAATTCTTGGTGCCCAACAAGTAGGTCTTTTGGGTAAGAAGTCGATATTGGGTTCTGGGGCCGTTTCTTACTTCAAAAAACAGATTACCGAAAAGTGAACATCTGGATTGTGGCTCTATATTGCACCTGTGTTGCTTGGTATGATTACTTTCTTCCTACCATGTGGATTTACTCAATCGATGCAATTTATCGCTCTTGCTACAGGCGATGCCATGCAAGGAGCTCTGATTATGGGGGCTTTCGCAGTATGAACGCTTCCTATGCTTTTGTTGTTGAGTAGTAGTTGAAAACTCTTGCAACACTCCTCGTTTATGGGTATATTCCTCAAAGCAGTGGGCATGTTACTGATAGTATTTTCTCTTTACAATATCTATCTAAGTCTTATACTTCTTGGTGTCCCTGTTTTGTTTTAGTTATTGTTATTGTAGTATATGTCTTCAAAAATTCATCATGGTTCGTGATCTTTGAGAACGGTTTTGACCGTGGTGCTTAGTGTTCTTGGCGTTGCAGCAGTATATGGAGCGACTGTTTATTTCAAAAGCAGCCCAGATAGCTGATCTACGAATAATCAGATACAAACATTGACATCAAATGTGTCTGTGGAGTGAGATAAACAGTTTATAGATCTTACCGCGAAGGGTGGATATGAACCAAGAAATACCATAGCAAAAGCCAATATGTCGACGACGTTGAAGGTTTTGACAAATGATTCGTATGGCTGTGAGACGGCCATGGTTATTCCTTCTCTTGGACGAAAAGGACGTTTGGATCCTTCATCTACTACTACGGTAGATATCCCGCCTCAGGAGCCATGAACAACCTTACAGGGCATGTGTAGCATGGGAATGTATCGTTTTGCTATCAACTTTGTAAAATAACGATATCTTAATATCCACTAAATTTTTGTCAAGAGCTTTGGGATTTGACTTCTCAAAGCTTTTTTTGTACAATTTAGGTATGTTTACACATCTCCCTTCCAACTCTATCTTAGAAGCAACTGATGTTAAGGCGATCCAGCCTAAGCTTTCTTGTTTGGATTATATTCCCCGAGATATAGCCACTAAGGCGCAGACGATCTCTTTTGATCAGGAAGACAAAACATTGGCACTTTTGACAACCAATGCATTTCCTGCGCTCTATTATCAGATGATAGATAGACTCCATGCGCAGGGATGGCAAACTCAGACGTGGTTTACTGATGACGCATGATTTGCTGTAGGACTTGAATGGTTTCAGCGCCATTCAGCCCAACTTTCTGCACAGGAGCAAAACAAAATGTACAGACAACATGTATCTGGCAGAGAGGCAATCGCACTTATCAAGGATACATATGCCAAAAAAGAGTCATTTACTGAGTGACAGTTTATGACAGAGCTGCTGAGGCTTACCTACCAGGCGTGATGCTCGGATCTGCACTTCCAGACGGAAGAGATGGGCGTGGTGATGCGTGTGAGAAAGGATGGTATTTTGCAGACAGTGATTGTGTTTACGCATCAAGAATTCAAAAAATACCTTCTCAAAATCAAGTTTATGGCTGGGGTAAGGATGAATGTAGAGTCTGTAGCTCAGGATGGAAGATTTGACCTGGATATTCCCGTGGAGAATGGCCTCAATAAGATAGATGTCAGAGTTTCTGTCATGCCATCGCTGAGAGGAGAGAGTATTGTTTTGAGATTTTTGGATGGTTCCAAGAGTCTACTCAATCTTGACCAGCTGGGATGTATTCCGTACCATAAGGACATTTTGGCCCGCTATTTACAGAAAAATTCATGACTTATCCTATTGACGTGACCTACTGGATCATGAAAGACAACGACGGTCTATACGATGCTTCAGATGCTCAATATGCCAGACAAAAAAATTATTACACTGGAAGATCCTGTCGAATATGAAATCCCTGGATTGGAGCAAAATCAGACTAATGAGGCGAAGTGATTTACTTTTGAGGAATGACTCAAAGGTATTCTCAGACATGATCCGGATATTATTATGGTCTGAGAGATTAGAAGCTTAGAGAGCGCTGAAATGGCTATAAATGCCGCTCTCACTGGGCATCTGGTGATTAGTACGTTGCATACCAATACGGCAGTGGAGGCAATCACGAGATTGCTCAATATGGGTGTAAAACCGTATATGCTTGCACCAGCATTACAACTGGTAGTAGGGCAGAGACTTCTGAGAAGACTCGTCGTCAAAAAAGAGCTTCCTGTACCGCTAGAGTGGAGGGCTGAACTCAAAAAAGCAGCTGAACATCTCAGAAAAATAACGTGAGATGATGCGTATTTGTATCGCGATACTGTATATACGGCCGTAGATGGCGATGATTGGACTAAGTGATATGAAGGAAGAATCGGTGTCTATGAGTGTTTTGAGGTAACAAATGTTCTCAAGGATGCTCTTATAGATGGGAAATCTACGCATGATATACTGCAATTGGCTCAAAAAATGTGATATCTTACAATGCGTGAGGATGCGTTTGGGAAAGTACTGAAGTGAGATACGACACTAGAGGAAGTATTGAGGGTCTTGTAAGACTAAGGGTATGTAAGGCAAGTGTGTGATATATGTATTTCTAAGCTGTCCCATATTGCAATGTAGGCGTGTATCTGTATAAGATATACGCTATTTTATTTCGTACATTGACAGCTATGCTAAAAGAAAGAATTATCGTACAGCATTATTTTGTGAATATCACACAACCGCTTGAAGAGCAACTTGTAAGTCGTATATGGTGATATTTTGAAAATTGGTCGGATACATACTTGCGTGCATTTTTAGCTAAGGAATCTGCTGAAATTAAGCTCGTGGTGTCGATGGAGAAAACCAAACAAGATAAGTATGAGGCGACCTTTTCTTTCTATTTGGATAGTGATACCCCTTTTGTATATAGTACGGACGTGCCTTTCAAGGAACCGTTTGATGTAGTAAACCATGCTTTTTTGCGTCTCAAGGAGTATCTTGCAGATCAGAAGGATTAATTACCTTGTAATAAAGGTCAAAAAGCGTATAGGTAAGGGACTATTGTACTTTATATTTTTTTGAATTTTGGTATGGCTGTAACGTATCTCACCAAAGAGTGATATGAGAAACTGTTGGAAGAGCTTCGTTTACTAAAAGACGAGAAACTTCCGCAGATATTGGAGAGATTGAAAGAAGCAATTTCACAGTGAGATATCTCAGAAAATGCTGAGTACGATACGGCGATGTCTGACAAAGATCTTCTCGAAGCAAGAATCTCTGAGATTGAGACAACACTCGAAAACGTAGAAATTATTGCGGGTGGCGCGAGATGAGGTAACGAGGTGAGATATGGCTCTCTCGTTACTATTAGAGATGATAAAGACAAAGAAGCTAAGCTGACAATAGTAGGTGGTGGTGAAGTAGATATTCTCAAGGGGACAATTTCTTTTGAGTCTCCTCTAGGTGTAGCATTGAGATGAAAGAAAAAATGAGACGTTGTGCAAGTAAGAGCTCCATCGAGGAAATATAATGTGACAATCGTGGATATCAAGTAAGATAGTGTGTTGTATTCCCTTGTTAGGATACAGGTAAAATGTATTGATGATTTTAAGTACCAATGTACCAATGTTAAGTGTATGGTTTAGAGTGTTTGCCAAGGTAGCAGCCTTTTTTGTGTTGCTTATTTTTGTGTTATTTTTTGTCGTCTATGGATATAGATTTGATCCGGAAAATAAGGTATTTAGGCAATATAATGGATTTTTGACAATAAATTTTTGGTCTGACAAAAATGAACTTGTCTTTTCTGGTATGCCATACAAACCACATGAGCGCAAAGTAAATATCTACAATATCGAACAGGGATGCTATATGCTTAGCTACAATAACAAAGAAAGGCAGGTGTGTATAGGTGAAGATGAAGCACAGAGCGATGTGGTACTTACTTATGAGTGAAAAAAGCCTTGGTATGCGGCACCTTCGTTATTTGGGGTGTGCTCTCCGCTTAATTTCCAGGAGTTCTCTTCACATTGTGCAGGGAAGAGTTGCTTTGCATCTCCAATCACCAATGCGTTTGAAGCAAATGGGATAAGCTTTGTTAAAACAACAGATACCTTGTACTATTGTTCAGCTAATTTTGAGTCATGTAGACGTTTGGTTGATCTCTCTGCTGAAGTCGTGTGTAGTACAGAGGAGTGACTCATCTTATCTTCCCAAGAAATACTGTTACTCAAATAAGTGTTCATTATTTCTAGCGTATCATATGCTTGCTTCAGACGTTCAGCGAGATCATGTTCCTTCTAAGCCGGGTGTGTATCTCTTCAAGACGACCTGAGGGAAAATTTTGTATATCTGAAAAGCAAAATCACTCAAAAAAAGAGTAAGGCAGTACTTTACGCCGTGATCACTTTGGAAACAGGATATGGTGGCTAAGGCGTGATATGTGGAATTTTTTGAGGTGGTTTCTGAGCAAGAATCATTGCTTTTGGAGACCAATCTGATCTCTGCTCACAAACCACCATACAATAACTTGATCAAGGGCGATACCTCATATGTGTATATTAAGATCGCCCGCGAACCATTTCCAAATATTCAACTGACGAGATACAAATACAACGATAAAGCCATCTATATCGGCCCTAAGGTCCGAAGAAGAGAGCTCAAAGAGCTTTTACAACTTCTGAGGCATGTGTTTCAGTGGAGACAGTGCGGCTCTATGCAGTTTCGTGAGGGGCATGTGTGTTCAGATTATTTTTTTGGGTTGTGTAAAGGATGGTGTGTGTACGCAAAAATGCATGATAACAAGAAACAAGATAATGTGCCAAGTGACGTAAAGAGTGAGATAAAGAATGACGTAAAGAGTGAAGTCGAGACAACTGCTCAGAAAACATGATTTTTTCCGGTCTATGAAACTCGTAGTGATGCAGAACAGCATTATCAGGAGATAGTACGTTATTTGACAAAATTTTTTGAGGGGGAGAGTGAGGAACTTCTGGTATACATGCGTCGCGAAATTGATGAGGCTATAGAGAAACAGCACTTTGAATGGGCGGCAAAACTGAGAGATATGTACTTCAAGATAGAGCTTGTGACCCAAAGACAGACTGTGACGTTACCTGAGGAATATACGGGTATATTTGGTATGATAGAGCGTGTGCAGTGAGGACTTTTGGTGGTCTTGATTAAACTGCACAAGTGAAGAATGATAGATATTATCTGACAGCACCTTATAGATGATGAGTATGATGAGGTACTTAGACAACTTGAAAGAGAGTATCAGCTTACCTTGTTGGAAGAGCAGGACACATATACACTTTTGTGGTATGGAGCTGCTCGTTTGCGTAAAGATGAAAAGGAACTTCTGCAGTCTCATGCGACGACATTTGGATACTCATATTTGCAGTCGCATATGCAGAGTACGCATGAGATTACCTCATACCTTCTCGAACGTTTGCGTAAGACCTATCATCTTCACAGGCTACCTGTGCATATCGAATGCGTAGATATTTCTCACCTTTCGTGATCATACACTGCCTGAGGACTTGTTGCTATGCAACATGGGCAATTATTTAAAGCGGGATACAAGCGCTTTGAGATTACCACTGAACGTAAGCATGATGACTATGCGGCGTTGACGGAGGTGCTTGTGAGAAGATTTGGATTAGGGAGAGCCTGAATGCAGGAGGGCGGAAGTGTCCAAGGAAGTGAAAGTAAAAGTAAAAGCGGAAACGAAAGCGAAAAACAACTTTTCCCTGATATGTTTATTTTGGATGGAGGGAAACAACAATTGAGCCTCGTACAGCGTATCCTTGAGCAATTTCCAGAGAGTCAAAAACTTTTGTATCAGGTACAGTTTTGTAGTCTCGGTAAGTGAAAAGCAAGAAAGAGAGCAGGTAAAGTGCAATGAGAACAGGAAGTCCTTTGGGTATTGGACCCATCGTGAGAGATGCATGCACATGTGCTTCAGTACGATGATGCAGATCGTCTGCTTGTACGTCTCAGAGATGAGGCGCATAGATTTGCAAACGCATATAGAAAGAAATTGATGCAGAAAGATTGGAAATAATATATTTATGCTACCTTTTCAGCATAGTGAATAATTATTCCTGGCATGTTATTTTTGACAAGGGGCGGTGATTTTGCAGTAGGATCTCTAAATACATCTCATAGTGTCGGATGTGAATATCTTAGTTTCCCATTGTCGGAAATAAAAATCCCATCGAGAAATTCTTTCCCGGCATCTGCATCTGCGTAGAGTGCACGATCAATCTGGTAGCCTGTTTTGCTTTTCATAAGCGCTCACATGATGGCTTTTTTTTGTTCGGGAGTACACCCATTTATAATCACTTCTCATCGTGTTGGAGGAGTGCTAGCTCATCATGATGCGTCTTTGAATGTGACAAGAGAGTGTGAGTTGTTGTGATGTCGTAAACTTGCATCTGGATTCATATTCCCATTGCGAATGAGAGAGGGCATCGTCATAATATCTCTGCCTTGGGACACATATCTGGAGAGTTGTGCATCGGCTGATCCTGGTTGACCGTTCTTTAGGAGTTCGCTCGTGTGTTCGAGATAGAGTTTTCATCAAGTGATACTTGCGATTCATCTTCATTTGCTGATGCTATTTTCCTCTTCTATGGATGTTTCGTTTCCTACTAATGTCCCATTGTCATATGCCACACCGCTGATTGTAGGATCGCCGTATCCATCAAAACAAGGTCATGTGGTGATCATAGAAATTTTTCTTTGTTTGCCGAGTGGTGGCATTTTTGTGGTGACGTAGGTGTTGATTGCTTCTGGGTTTGGAAAATAATTTCAGTCATTATCCTTCTCGAAGCATGTTTGGAGTTCGGGAATGGTCTGACATCTTGCTGCACTCATAAACATCGTTTTCGGCTCTCGCAGCGGGCTATTTGCATCTTCTGGATCTTCTCTTTGTGTTTGACACTTTATGAGAGATCCAACCTGTTTCCCGTTGAGGAGGAGCGGGACACAGATACTTGCGGGTCAAGAAAGGCGTTCTATTTTGCTTCCTATTGTGACAACACCTTCGGGTGTATCAATGCGCTCTGTAGGAGATAATGGTTGATTTGTCGATTTTTCGGGTTGTTCTTTTTTGGTTGATTCTATGGGGCGTGCGGTTTCTCATGTTCATGTTGTTGTGTTTGCTGTCGTTCCATACCCAAGTTTATATCCAAATGCAAAGAGAGAACGTCGTGATCCAGCGCTTCTTGTGTCGATTAGCGTTTGTCCTACCGCGTTTGTTGTTGTGTATCCGTCAAATTTTTTTTGTGTCTTAGCATGTGCTAGAGATGGGTCTGGTTGATTTTGTTTATCGATATCTTGTACGAGGTATGAGGAGACACCCTGGATAGATGTAATTCTTTTTTTGCCGGGCTCATCGAGTTTGAAGGTGGCAGTTAGTCTTGCTACGTAGTTTCATGAAGTTGTTTTTCCGTTGACAGGTGTGGAGATACCGGCTCCTAGAGAGATGTTAAGCGTGGTAACAGAATTTTCTTTGAGAAATTCATTAAGGTTTTTCAAAAATGCTACGGTGACTTTTTCTGGATCGGTTATAGGTTGTTCGGCAGTCGCATTTCCCAAGACGCCTTTGACGACATAGCTGTATTCGGCGCCTAGTTTGTTGAGCTGATGTGTCAGAAGTTGATCTTTTTTGATAGGAAATTCTCCTCATCAGATCGTGAGCGGCTTGATGGCAGAGGGAATGTTGAGATCGTCATCCAAAAACTCCAAACTCTGATCAACGTCATCATCGTCATCCAATTCTGGATAATGTGTGCGTTGAGCATATTTGTTTTTGATGTATGTGTCTTTGGGTGATTTGTTGCGAGAGGTTTGTTGTTCTTCATCATAGTCGTAGTCTTTTGACTCTATTGACATCTTGGTATGACCTAGCTAGTAAATTAGCACACTGTTGAGTATACAGACTAGGAGATGAGATGTCAAAAAATACATTCTATTTGTTTAGTCGAGCTGCGATAGCTCTTCTTGCTTTTACGATGGTATTTGCAACGGTTCCTCTTGGCATTTCAAGCTGTTTTGCTATGTCTTCGTATTTATATCCTTGTCAGAGAAGATTCATAATTTCTTGCACGTTTTTCCGGCTGAACCTCGAAAGAATGCCATGGATTTGTTCTCACAAGACAGTTGCAGGTCATTCGTTGTGAGACGATACAGCTGAGGGATATGCGTTGAAGTCTATTGTACGTTTTTTTTGGTTTGCTCTAAATGTATCGGTATGTGCGTTGGACATGATTGTATATATCCGACCTCACAAATTTGTTCAGGGAGTGAACGTATGCCTGTTGTTTCGTGCTCTTGTCTGTACTTCTTGTCGTAGATCTTTGGCGTCCTCGATATTTCATGTGAGACTATATGCACGTTGTAAAAATTCTTCGTGGTGCTGTCATAGCCATTGTGAAAACTGAACTTCCGTTAATAGTGTGTTTGCTTGTCCCTCAGCTGGTGCGTTTCTCATGGTTATTTGAAATACATATAAAATACCTCTGTTTGGTTGTAAATGATCGGCATATACTCTAATTTGTAAGTATTACAATGTCTATTGACATATTATCTCTGTTTTTTGTATTGTCAATATAATGTCGTATGATGCTATATGTGAGATGTAAAGACATATATGGTGTGTATATGAATATATTTGGTATGTGCATTATTTACCCTTGCAACAAATCTTTTATCGTATAGGATCGTGGTATATTAGCATGTGACCTAGTAAGTGTGATATTTATATTTATTCTGTAGTAAACAATATGACGAAAGATACGGTATTGTCTGATATATTGACTCAGTTATGACTGGATGAGTCAGAGATAAAGGTTTTTGAGGTTTGTTATCAGCACGGAAGTCTGTCGGTGGCGTCGATAGCAAGGATGTTGTGACTTTCCAGATCTACCGTACATGGTGTGGTTGGAAGATTGGAAGCACAAGAATTTTTGACGCCAAATCACTTTAGCACGACGACCTTGTATGATGCAATTTCGTATGATCAGCTTGTGCAACTGGTACAGCGTAAACAAGTGGATTACGTCGTGCTATTATCACACTTGCAGACACAAGAGTGATATCTCAAATGACTGTATCAGACGAGAATTTCCAATTCTTTGATTACGTACTATACAGCGCAAGAGCTCAATACACTTATGTACGATAAAATCTTGCTTGCGAATCATGTAAGGAGTATTTGGGATATGGATCGAGGGAAGGAGGTATTCGGATTAACTGATGCGCAGGTGATGCATCTGCCAAGGGTGAGTCCTTGAATTACGCAGAGAGTCCTTGTGGACTCACCCTTGGCAAGAACCTATATTGCTGCGCATCAGTCACAGAATTATCAGCTCAAACTAGTCTCTCCCGAAAAGTGCAGCAAAGCTGATCTGATGATTATGGATGGGAGCGTTTATCATGGGTCATATGGAACTAAGAAGCAATGATTTCAGGTGACAGATCCTGCATTCTATGGAGTAATGTGTGAGATGTTTGATGCACTTTGGGTGTCGTTGGAGTTTCCTAAAAATACCTAAGATGTCGTCGTCATACGACGTCGTGTATCTGTAAGCGTGTGTTGCTTAAATTATTTTTTCTTGTATTTGTCAAGCCATCAAAAGATGGTTTTGTTTTTTTATTACTGTGGTATGTGTGGTATAGTTGGTATTTTTGGCGAGTGTGTAGAGAGGAGTCTTGCAGTACGTTCTCTTCAAAAAGTGAGCTATCGTGGGAGTAGTGTTTTGGAGTTGAAGGAGTTTCCGCATGGAGTACTGGGGGCAAATCGTTTGCCTATACAGGGCAGAGAAACTGGTATACAGCCGCTATGTAACGAAGATGAGACAATTTGGGCCTGCCAGAATGGTGAAATTTTCAATTATCTCGCGTTGAGAGGAGAGCTAGAAGCCGTCGGACATGTGTTTAAGACAGATTGCGATACGGAGTTGTGGGTACATTTGTATGAAGAGTTTGGGGTAAATGCTATTGCAAAAGTGGATAGTGAAATGTTTGCGTTTGTTGTATATGATGCTAAGAAGAGAGCTGTTTTTGTGGGTAGAGATAGGCTTGGAGTGAAGCCATTGTATTATGGATTTCATAGCGATGGAAATATACACTTTGCTTCTGAACTCAAACAACTGACACAATTTGAGGATATTCAAAAAGTGTTCATATTCCCCAAAGGGAGCTACTATTATAATGGTGTATTTTGTAGGTATGCAACAGAGTTGGTTGTGTGTGGGGTAGAGAAATCCTTTGATGCTTGAGAACTTTGTGAAGAAACACTTATTCCTCGTCTTTCAGAACTTCTAGAAGATGCTGTCAAAAAGAGAGTACAAACTGACCTGCCTATAGGCGTATTTCTCAGTGGGGGAGTGGATTCAAGTCTAATAATGGAATTAGCTACGAGATACCATAATAATGTGACAGCGATTATTTTGTGACATCAGGGATCCAGTGATTATGAATTTGCACTAAGATTGTGTCGTGAAAAATGATACAAACATCATGTAGTCACTCCAGACTTAGAGTATCGAAAGCACGTAGAAGAGATGATATACCATACAGAGACGTATGAGCCGCTTATTATTCGTCATGCTTTTGCAAATGATATGTGTAGCAGGGCTGCAGCAGAGCTTGGCATTCGTGTAGTATTGCTTGGTGAATGATCTGACGAGATTTTTGCGTGATATAATGAGTTTATGCATGTCCCGGGAGATCTTGTAAATTCTGCGTGTATTCATCTTTTGCAAGATTTGGAATTTGGTCATCTCAAGAGAGTAGACCGCTTGGCTATGAGACATACTGTGGAGACAAGATGTCCGTTTTTGGATGATGCGGTTGTGCAGCTGGGTGTACGTATACCGAGTGTTTATAAGATCAAAAAATCATGAGAAACAACTATCACCAAATATATTCTGCGTAAAGTGGCGGCGCAATTTCTTCCAGACTATATTGCATGGAGATACAAGGAGCCCTTTGCAAATGGGGCAGGGATGGATGTAGGGTATAATTACAAAAAATCAGATGGTGAGATATCTGCGTATATAGATGGATTGTGATCGTTTGTAAGTTGTCTAGATGATCAATTGCGTGAAAAATATGGATTGAAGACGAATACAGAAATTCATCATTTTCTAACATATCAGAAGCATGGGTACGATAAACTAGTAGATGGAGATCATAGGCTCTTGGTCAAAGATACGCTTAAGGATCGTAATGTGAAAGATATGATTTCTTGCGAGAGAATAAGACTACAAAAACAAATAGATTCTATTTTGGAGTATATAAATGATCGCATGTATAGGAGGCACTTTCCTTATCGTCAACAAGATCTTTATCTTATGCTTGAGCAAGCGTTGGTGCATCGTATACCTTTGTCGTTTTTCCTGTTTTGGGGCGCTTCTGAAAAAGAGCATATGGATAATTTTGATGTCCAATGTTTGTTGTATGTACAAACATTTTTTGACGGACTAGGCAAATTGTTCCCTTATGATATCAATGTTACGTTTTGGCTTGCGGATGAACACGCTCTGAATAATAAGTATACGAGAATTTTTTTTGAGTCGTATCTAGATGAAATTTCGAGAGCTATACAAAAGGTGTCATGATGGCGTGTTTGTATGTTATCCGAGCTTTATATTAAGTACAACGTAGATAGAGAGAGGTCTATTCAGGAGTATTTGGCAAAACAACAACATGGGCGATGGGAACGTTGTGAAATTCAATATCTTTTGGAAAGAAGTGCTCAGAAGTACTATAAATGAGATAATATTGTAGAGGGTGCACAATCGTATATGGCTATGAGAATGATCGAAAAAACTATGTTGGAGGATTATTTTGGTGATGCTGTATTTATCACGTTTGGTAGTCATAAATTACAATCTCTCTATCCCAATGTTCCGACGTTGTATCTCTACAGTTCGAAGGAGAGAAACCATAAATTACCGTGGTTTACCCCTTCAAAGTACCGCTCTTTATAGGTGGGACACAGAGGTGTTGTCAAAAATTAACTACAAAATACGACACATACTCTCTCGCTTTTGTCAATTTATTCTGTATTCGTATGTGCTTACCTAATAATTTTTTACTGATATTTTAGATGTGTATATGATTAATACGTTTAGTTCTTTTAATAGTAAAGAGACTGTGGTAGGACATTTAAAATTGTCTTTGTATGCATTTGTGCTTGCACAGTTGCTGCTTTTGGCGTCACCTACATTTGCCCAGACGTGAGGCGGGTCGCGTACATCGTATCTCAAATGACTGTATGCATCCAAGTTCAATCCGCGCGTAGGAGATGAATTGCAGTTTGATACGTTACTGGTGAAGCAGATTGTTCCAGCTATTGTGGCATGACTTCCAGATGGATTTATGAAAGATTTTTTCAAAAGAGATACCAGTATGCCACTTGATAGTGCATGGATTGAGTCATTTGCTCTGTTACGTGATGCTGCTTTGCAACATCCTACAGAGATCGCAAACGCCTCTATTGTGTATACGACTATGTATTTGCTGTTTGCAGAAAAAGGGATGTACTTGTGAGATAATGACGAGATGATATGGTTGGCAGAGACGCGTACCATGTCTCTAGATAAATTTCTACATGCGCTGCATCAGATGGGATTTGATATCTCACCATTTTCTGATTTCAGGGAAGAGAGAGTATACGTGGTTAATGATCCAAGATATTCATTTCAGGGACATACCAAAAATGGTGTTGTGTTTTTGAATCAGCGTCAATTAGATTTCTTGAAGCGTCAGTTTGGATTTACATGAGATGCGTACCCTACGTTTGCGAACGAGTTGTTTCATGTAACGTCACAGTTGCGGTACACGGAGTACGATCTCAAAGATCCTGCAGAGGCAGGGAGTAATGCGACATTATTAACAGGGCTTACATATGCTGATCTTCAGGAGTTTGGAAGTGTAGTGACAAGTATACTCGTCTCTGACAATGTACAGCAAGAGCTTGCTCAGTTTTTATTTTTGAGAATTGTGAATAATAATTTTGATGTCTCTATGGGCGATGATGATGTGGGATATTATGGATCGACAAAGTTGCTTACGAAGATACTAGAAGAACTTGGTATTTGGGCGCCTGTGCGTGCGTTACAGGTGTGACATTCTAAAAAATCTGATTGGACGATTGCTGAGGATAAATTGCTTTTTGAAGAGGTACAAAAAGTTACGGACTGACTAAAGACTGATGTCGTACAGAGAGCATTCTTGGATATGCGAAAGGGTGCAGCAAAGGTGTATCCTACGTTTTAGGTGATGTGTGCTCAGAGAGAAACGATATACTGGAATACTATTTCTCTGGATTGCAATGCTCCTCATTTCTTATATAGACGTGATATGTGCATCAAGGTATCTTACGTAGATGAGAGAGCTGCTGTGTTTGTTGTGATGAGACAGACCCCTTTGGGCGTAGACGAGCATCAGATGGAGGAAATATCAGTATTTACTATCCAAGATAAGATATATACATTGCCGACACATAGTAAATATTTTGCAGCAATTGATCCGCTGGCCTGATGAACGAGTTGTTTGGTGCAAATACAAATGGATATGAACGTGCAGTCTATAGAAAAAATTTCTTTCTATACTGTTCAAAATTGAAATCCTGACCTCAAAGCAGATCCAGATACTAAGATGACAAGAGGCATATTGCCGTTTTATGTGGCTCTGTATGGTGATGCATGGAAGGAGCACGTTGTATGATATACATTTGATAGTTTTAACCTATACAGCGATAGTGTTGTATATAGTGGGCAGTGATATCAGCGTTTAGAAAAAAAATATCGGTATTTGGATATTGATGCTGATCAACAACCTATTATCAAATATGACGCTCATCATGTAGGTAGGTTTTGTAGTGAAGATCAGCTGTTACAATTAGATATGTCCTATAAGATAGGAGAATACTATGAGACAAAAATCAAAAAAGATATTCCGGATTTGTCTGAAACACTCAACGTGAGCTCAACGATAGATCGTGTACGGAATGATTTGGAGCGTTTGTGATATTTCTGATCAGTTAGTGTACAAGCACAAGGAAAAGATATCCCGATACAGACGTTGAGTGTTGTATCACTTCAAATAAGCCAAGACGGAAGTGTTTTGAAATATAGCAATATCCAGCAGCCAGAGATGTCTAAGGAGCGAATACTGATCTAGTCTAGTGTCGATACTGATTCGTGTAATATTATCATCTTTTCCATATATGTACTTGCTTCTCTGAGGCAAGCGACTCACCAGAAAAGCGGTGTCCGTGGTCATGGTGTGGTGATTGTCTCTCCACACGCATTGATGTGGTAGAGTCTACATTCGGGAACAAGCCATGCTCATATTTGTTGTATTTCCATTGTTTCATGGCTTGGTCTTACTACGTACTCGTCTGTTCCGGTAATCATAGCTAGTCATCTATTATATGCATCTGTAGCAAGAGTGTACAGATTTTGAAGATATTTTTCATATTTCAATCCTATTCATGTAGCACTGCTTGTAATCTGTTCGGTTTCATCTTTTTTGCTGTGTTCTATGATTTCTACATATCTACGAGCAGCTCGAGCGGCTATTTGAAAATGGGGGTGTGTTCGTCATGCTTCAAGTCATTCTGTAGATAGAGGTGCACGTGACGAAGGCGATTCATTTTCTTTTTTTTGTATTCCTGTCGTGATCGCTTTTAGCAATAAAGCTCTCCCGGCATAGTGAATGACTCAGGTCTTATCTCTAAACTCTGGATGCACTCGTAGTCATCATTCTGCTTGCTGTCCATTATCATTGTGCGCAAGTAGTCCTTGATGCCAAACAACGTGCGTATACATACCAGCCTGTTGATAGCTATCGCCGCGATAGCGTTTGATTCCTCATGTTGTGGGATCATAGAGATGCTCCATTACGTGTGCAATAATATCCTCTGGTAATGGTGCGTCTTGCAAGAGTTGCGATAAATGTTCTTGTGTATCCATAACAAGGCGATAGAGGAGAGCTGCATCAGCATTTCTATGTCTAAGGGAGTCTCTATGATGACTTGGGCTTTCGTGTAGTCACATGCTTGTTACTTTTCTTGTTCATGTCTGCAATAACTCTTTTCTTAGAGAAGATTCTAGTTGTAATCGTTCGAATCCATCGATGTGCTGTATATTTTCTAGCCCTAGTAGTGCATTGATTGCGCATAGTACTGTGGATTGTCTTTCGGCATCAATTTCTTCCCATGATCATGCATTTCGATATGTGCTATATTGCAGTGCTTGCATGAGTTTTGTAATATGTGCGAGCCGTGTTTTGTGATGACTTTGGAGATCGTTTGCAGTGATAAGTCTGGACGTAATAGCCTCGCATAAGACGGCTACGAGTTGTTGCCGAGCATCTTGTTTATGTGATCGGTTATTGATGCCCTCGATCTTGTTGTCTACTACATGTCGTTTTATGTGAGGATGATTTTGATGGTCAATCATATATTCGGGATCATTTTGATGTTCTATAAGTTGATCTATTCTTCATAGGTCTGATTCATTGGAAACGATGTTGAGCAAAGATATTAGCATGTCTCTGGCTTGTACTCCACTGGCAGCATATTGCTGTGCATTACACTGTCGTCTGCGGAGTTCACTATGAGCCGCAAAAGTTTGGTCTCTAAGTCGCACATCTGTCATATTATATCATTCACCTGCAGAGGCATTGAGAATAGTTACTGGTCTTTGTTCACCTCCTGATTCTATAGTCGCAGTATGCGTTTGCATATGCGATGTTCATTTTTGTTCTAGAAGATAAACGAGAGTTTGGAAGTTGTTACTAGTGTACTTAGTATGCATGTATGTTGCCAGTTCTGTATTGTGGATTGTACATGCTGAGCCGTCACTTAGAATAAGTATTTCTGTTTGATGGTTTTGAGTGCGTTGGAAGATAGGATCTAGTTGTTGCACTGATGTACAACCTTCCGTTATGCAATGGTGAAGTAGTTCTTGCAATCTTGCTATTACGGCAGCGGTGAAGGGAGCTTTTTCTTCTGAAAGTAAACCGCTAATCTCTTTTTCCAAAAATGTCTGTGCATCCATGAGTAAAAGAACGTTATCTAAAGAGTATCAAAATGTTTTGTATGTCTATATAACATTTGTCAATATACAATTGGAAAAATACTTTTTTTTATTAAATCCTTGCTAAATTTGGTTTTATGGCTACAGATAGTCTCGGCTTTTTTTAGTTGTGTATGTTGAGACGATGCAGTTTATAAATCCTCGCTATGAGCATGAAGAGTTGACCTTTGATGATGTGTTTTTGTTGCAAGGATATTTTGATGGAACATCCAGAATGAAGGATTTGGATCTGACACCGTGGTGCTTGAATCTCAAGATCCCTATCATAAGTGCAAATATGAATTCTGTGACAGGAAAGAGGTTTTCGGAAACGATTGCGAGATACGGGGGACTTGGTATCTTACCTCAGGATATGAGTAATGAGACGATGCTGAGGATTGTACAGCATATAAAATCGGCTTCAGTGGAATATGATACGCCGCTTGTGGTGACGCCACAGGACTTTGTGAGAGACTGTTTGGATATTATTTACAAGAGAGATCATGGATGTGTGATAGTTGTAGATCAAGCTGAGAAGCCGATTTCTGTGCTTACGGTCAAAGATCTCCAGTGATTTGATCCATTTACTGCAGTGAGCCATATCATCAAAAATAAACGTTCTGTAGTTACGTGAATAGTCGGGATATCTTCTCGTGATGCGTTCGATCTTATGCATCATGAGCGTATCAATGCGCTTCCTATTGTTGATGAGCAGGGAAAGCTTGTTGGTATTCTTACCAAAAAGTGATGTGTCAGAAAGGATATTTATACCCCTACACTTGATGGGCAGGGAAGACTTGATGTCGGTGTGGCAGTAGGCATCAATAGCTATCAAGAGAGACTTGATCCTATTATCGAACTTGGTGTAACGACTATCGTTTTGGATACAGCACATGGATATCAGAAAAATATGATCGAAGCGATCAAACATATCAAAGCAAGATATGGTCAGCGTATTACGTTGGTCGCAGGGAATATTATTGTGGAGCAGTGAGTGGAAGATTTGTTGGAGGCAGGTGCAGATGGCATCAAAGTGTGAGTTTGACCAGGAGCCATGTGCACCACGAGGATGAAGACGGCGGTGGGAAGGCCGCAAATTACCGCCGTCTACAAATGCAGCCTAGCAGCCAAAAAAAGATGATGATTCATTTGGGCAGACGGCGGTATTAGGACGCCAAGAGACGTCTGCCTCGTTTTGGCTGCTGGCGCAAGCCATGCGTTTTTTGGTTCTATTTTTGCCGGTACGTATGAGTCCACCGGTACCGTCAAGATGGATTCTGACGGCCAGATGTATAAAGAAAATTTTGGCATGGCATCTGGTAGGGCAGTAACGGGAAGAAATGATGGGTTGGACGAGTTCGATCTTATGAAAAAATCATTGTTCCAAGAGGGTATTTCTCATGGAAAAGCTTATCTTCAGAAGGGTAGAGAAGGGTTATGAGATATTATTGATGATCTTATTTTTGGGTTGAGATCTAGTATGACGTATGTAGGAGCGAAGACGATAGCAGAATATCAGGATAAAGCAGTAATGGGCATACAATCCTTGAGCGGCTATAGAGAAGGTATGGCTATAGATAAGATGAGATATAGTTTGTAAAGGTCTGTGTCTGTGAGGGATGCTTCATACCCTTGTTTCTCGAACCAAAATTCATATATTGCCAGCATTGGCGGAGATTTTTTTGATTTTTTTTGTTTTAAATCGGCTGAAAACCTATGTGTGCTGAAACTCCTGAAATGATTGAAATACCTGAGGTTGATGCAGATGCGAGCGCTATTGCAAATAGTCTTGTGATAGGGCGTTCTGTAGAGAGTGAAATCACGCAATCGTATATTGATTATGCGATGTCGGTGATTGTATCTCGTGCGTTGCCTGATGTCAGAGATGGTCTCAAGCCAGTTATTCGTAGGATCCTCTATGCGATGTATGATATGTGACTTACGTCATCAGCAAAGTATAGAAAGTCAGCAGCTGTTGTCTGAGAGGTACTTGGAAAGTACCATCCACATGGTGATACGAGTGTATATGATGCTATGGTTAGACTTGCACAGCCATTTTCTCTGAGATATCCGCTCGTAGACGGGCAGGGTAACTTTGGTAGTATTGATGGAGATGAGGCTGCGGCGATGAGATATACTGAGGCGAGACTCACCAAAATAGCTGAGGAAATGCTTGAAGATATCAATCAAGATACGGTGGATTGGCGTGAAAATTACGATCAGTCTCGCAAAGAACCAATTACGTTGCCTACCAAATTCCCTTTCCAGTTGTGTAATGGAACTATGGGTATCGCTGTAGGTATGGCGACCAACATGCCTCCAAATAATCTTACAGAAGTTGTGGATGCGTCGCTTGCCCTCATTGAAAACCCAGAAATTACTGTGGATGAAATTATGGAGATTATCAAGGGACCTGACTTCCCAACGGGTGGTATGATTTTTGATTCATTCAATATCAAAGACGTTTACGCTAAAGGAAGAGGAGGAATTGTTATGCGTGGTAAAGTGCATTTTGAGCAGACTGCCAAAAAAGAAGATGTGATTGTCATCGATGAAATTCCTTATCAAGTCAATAAATCAACACTTGTTGCGAAGATCGGTGAGCTCGTCAATGAGAGAAAAATAGATGGAATTACAGACATTACAGATGAGTCTAGCAAAAATATTATTAGAGTGACTATCGTAGTGAGAAAGGGTATTAGTAAGCTTGATGTTCTTACAAGACTTTACAAGCACACAGAACTTCAAACCAACTTCAATGTCAATAATGTTGCACTTGTCGAAAAAGGTATTCAGCCAAGACATCTAAATATCAAAGATCTACTTATTGAATTTGTTGCGTTTAGAAGAGAAGTGGTTCTTAGAAGATCTGCGTTTCAGCTTGATAAGGCTAAGAATAGACTACATATTTTGGAAGGTTTGCAGAGAGCAATTGATATTTTGGATGCAGTTATTGAGGCCATCAAGACATCTCAAACGAGAGATGAAGCTAAGACACGTTTGATGGAGCGCTTTGATTTTTCTGACGAACAGTCTGAGTACATCTTGATGCTTAGATTACAAACGTTGGTAGGTCTTGAGATTCAAAAAATTCTTGATGAAATAGATGAGAAAAAGAAAACGATCGAATATCTCGAAGGTATCTTGAGTGATGAGAAGAAGCGCGACAAAGTAGTAATAGATGAGATGCTCTACATCAAGGATACATATGGTGATGCTAGAAGAACTGAAGTTTCCAATGACTCGAGTATCTATGATCTCAACTCTAACATTGCTGCACTCAGAAGACTTGATGAGCTCAACAAAGAACCTGTAATCACTTGGATTGGGAACAACTATAATATCAAAGTGTTGTACCAGTCTAGAATTATGAATATTCCTCCTGAGACCTTGACGCTTACCAATACACACAATCAAGATAATATGATTGCGATCTCTGATACGGGAGAGCTTGTTATCAAGAGACTCAAGGATCTTGGAAAGCATACAGTCCAAAGTGAGCCTATAAATGTGAAAAAAGATTTTGGTCTTACTGGTAACTTGGTGTTTTCTGAGACGATGGCGCATGAGTTTGATTTCATTTGTATGCTCACCAACCAAAATAATATCAAGAAGATCAAAAAAGATCTTTTGTTATCGTTCAGAAAATTTCCTACTATTGTGATGGATATTGGTAAGGACGAACACATTATCAAAGTCTTGCCGCTCAAAAAATGAGATAAAATCGGTGCGGTTTCGGCATGAGGTAAGATGATGATTTTCCCGGAATCACAAGTAAGAGATATGGGGAAAACGGCAGGTGGTGTCAAAGCTATCGAGCTTGAGGAAGGAGATAGTGTTGCTGATATGTTTATCTATAGAGATGAGCCGTTTATCTTCTTACACAATGAGCAGAGTGGTAAGATGATAGCTGTGGAAGATGTTGCAAAACTTTTTAGAAAGAGAGGACAAGCGGGGCAACCATGTGCGCCTGTCTTTATGGGACAGAAAATAAGGGGTGCTATAGCCATAGATGAGTGATCTGTCAATCTCTTATTGGAGAATGGCAAGGTAGAATTCCTTGATTCTAACAAGATGGAGCTTATGATGCCTGAGGACGAACTTGCTAAAATTACGTCAGGTAAAATTGTAAAAATGTATGTGCCATGGCAGGAGAAAGCAGAAAAAAATGATAAGGCGACAAAGAAAAAGAACGGTACAGATGATGCTGATGCTGGTACTGGTACTGGTACAGAGAGTGAACATAGTCCAGAATAAATCTTTTTTTACTCTATTATTGTGTTTTCATGAAACGTCTCTGAGTAGCTTTTCTTGCATGTTGTTCATTGCTTTTCCTGGTTGGATGTACCAATAAAAAAGCGATTAGTCTCAATGAAGAGTGAACAAAACTTCATGTCGAAGGTAGATATGATGAAGCAATTAGTAAATTTGATGAAGCAATCAAAGAAAATCCTAAGCTCAAGGAACCCTACTACAACAAATGATTATCGTTATATGCTATGACTAAGTATGCAGAAGCTGTAACAGCATATGATCAGGCGTTAGCGATTGATCCGTTATACAATGTTGCGCTTGCAGACAAATGACTTGCATTGACCAAAATGGGGAAGTTTGATGAGGCAGTCAAGCTCTTTGATGCGGTGCTCGAGAGAGATCCAAATGATATCTATGCGCTCAACAACAAATGATTCACGTGGTATGTGATGGGCAAGTACGATGAAGCTATCAAATTCTATGATAAGGCTCTTGTAGTAGATCCTAAATTTGTAAAAGCACTTGCCAACAAAGGTGTGGCTATTGCTGATAATGGAGATCTTAGTGGATCATTGACGTATTTTGATCAGGCAATTGCACTCGATGCAAATGATTTTTTGAATTATTATAATAAGGGAACGGTGCTTAGTGATCTTGGATTTGAGACACAAAATACAGGATTTTCTACACAAGCTATAGAGGCGTTTGATAAGGCTATTACTATCAAGCCGGAATATGTAGATGCATATGTTTATAAGGCTATCACCTTCAACGACCTCAAGGACTATACGGGATCACTTGAGTGGGCTGATAAGGCTGTGGCAAAGAAAAATGATCATGAGAATGCTTGGTACTACAAGGCACAAGCACACCAGAAATTATGACAAAAATCAGATGCTATTGCAGCATACAAGAGAGTTCTTGAAATCAATCCTGCCAATACCTATGCTGCACAGGAACTTGATGATCTCAATGGGACACAACCAGAATAGTGTTTTGATTTTCTAGTGTGGTGTTGCATGTCAATGAGACGAACAACATATCCTAATCTTACAGATTTTCTGCAACACCAAGAGCAGGAAATTCAGCAGGACGTACCACCATTTATTGACCATATGTTGGGCAAAGTTGATGCGACGATAGCTGCCGGTCATAGGGTGCTTGTCTTGGCGTTGACCAAAAGATCTTGTGAGGAAGTTACTAATTTCATGCTTGCTAAGGGCTACAAGACATACTATCTTCATAGCGAGATTGATACGATGGATCGTTGGGAGATTATCAAAAAACTCAAAACAGGTGAGATAGATGTGCTTGTTGGTGTTAATCTTCTTAGAGAGGGTATCGACCTACCGGAAGTAGGATTTATTGCAATTCTTGATGCCGATAAGGAAGGATTTCTCAGGTCTACGCCTGCATTAATCCAAAATATTGGTAGAGCTGCCAGAAATCCTATGAGTGAGGTAGCGCTTTATGCGGATGAGTTTACACCGTCGATGGTCAAAGCGCTCCGAGAGACCTACCGCAGGAGAGGCATTCAGCAGGAACATAACCGCGTCCATGATATCACCCCACAACAAGCTATCTCCAATGTAAAGTCGCTGGATGTTGTAAAGTCTGATGAAGATATCTCTCAGTCGTTTCAGCTTATGACAAGAGGGAAGGTCAAGAGACTCAAAAGAATGACCAAAAAAGAAAAAGAAATCGTTGCTACTAATCTCAAAAAACAACTTGATGAAGCTATTGCTGCGTGGAAGTTTGAGGAAGCGGCAGTTCTTAGAGATCAGCTCAAAGAGTTGTCGGGAGAGTAAGATATTTATACCTCTTGAGTCGAAGGACAAATGAAGAAAATTATTTACAAAACGCCTGCACAGATAGCTGCGATTACTGAGGCGTGAAAGTACCTTACAGAACTTTTGCATCTTATTCGTGGGCATACACATGCTGGAGTGACGTGACTTGAGCTTGAAGAAATAGCAAGTAAGTTTTTGGTATTTCATGGTGTTGAAGGTGCTTTTAAATGATATAATGGCTATCCAGCAAATCTTTGTCTTTCTGTAAACAGTTGTCTGGTACATGGTATTCCTGATGCTACGCCATTGCAGGATGGAGACCTCATCAAAATAGACGCAGGAGTTATTTATGAGGGAGGTATCGCTGATGCTGCAATCAGTGTAATCGTATGATGACCAGACAAAAACCCTCAATGACAAGCGCTCATTGATACAACCAAACGTGCGCTTGATGCATGACTCAAACATCTACGTCCTAGAGGGGAGCTTATTACATTTGGGAGAGAGGTCGAGCAGACTATGTCTCAGGCAGGATTTAGTATTATCAAACATCTCACAGGACATGGTGTGTGAACCGCTGTGCATGAGTGACCATACATTTATAACCGAGCATGTTCACAATCGAAGGGAGTTTATTTTGAGGAGAACATGGTTGTTGCTTTGGAACCAATTACGGCGGTCTCCAGTACGGAGTTTGTAGAACGTCCTGGCAATAGCTGGAATCTCTATACGTCGTGAGGAGACCTCTGAGCACAGTGGGAATATACCGTAGTGATTACTTGAAACGGTCATCATGTCATAGCCGGCATACAGGAAGATTTGTAAGCGTATCACCTGTTTCGTTCACGTGCTCTTTCTCTTGTTTTTGTGTTGAAATCCTGTAGTATGCTGGTGTGTTTTGGGTGTTTTAGATTTTTTTTGTAGAGATATATATGACAACTGATACAACCGTTCCAGAGGATGTGCAGGAGACGTGAGTGGTGTCTTCTGATGATAGTAGTGCTCAAGGTGGTAGCGCTCCTCAAGCAGATGGAGATACTCAATTGTTGGCTAAGATTGCAAAACTAGAACAACAACTTGCTGACATGACTGCGATTGCTAAGAGAGCTCAAGCTGACTATGTAATGCTTAAGGTGGATTTTGATGGGTATGCACAGAGACAAGAACAGCAAAAAGACCAGACGAAAGAGGATAACCTTGTGCAGCTCGTGAAACGCCTTGTGCCTGTATTTACTACGCTCAAGCAGATGGTGCAAACCGTTCCTGGAGAGCTTGCAGATAATGCATGGACACAAGGTGTTGCGTTGACATACAACAAACTCCTCACTGAGCTTGAAGGATTGAGTGTGTCAACGATCTCTCCTACGGTAGGAGATGATCCTGATTTGCATCTGCATCTTCCGCTCGGAGCAGAGGAGGCAGACGCTACACTCCAAGGAAAGATCGTCAAAATTTTGGAAGATGGGTACGTATACAAAGGCAAAGATCGTGAGGTAGTTATTACGCCTGCCAAAGTCTTGCTTGGGAAATAATCGTGTATTAAGAATAGTTTTGAGTATGCGTCTTAAGTTTTAGTTCATTATTCTATGCATTATGTCGCTCAAAGAAGAACTGTTACAGTATGGTCATACACACACGCTTCATCTCTCTGAGACAGAACTTCACCAAAAAATCGAAAGCACATTGACGAGGACATTTTTGTGGATGTGAAGTGCGCTGCTTATTGCATTTGGTGTAGCGTATACGACGGCTATTGGTATTTTGCCACTTCCTTACTCGTCTACACTGTTTTGGGTGTCTTGGTTGGCTGGATTTGGTATCATTATTGCTATGAGCCGGAAACGAAGAAGTATTAGCTACCAAAATTTAGGCATTATGCTGATCCTTTTTGCTTTACTGGAAGGGTATGGATTGACGGGTGTTTTTTGGATGTACAATATGGGAGATATTTATAATGTGTTTCTGCTGACTGCGGGGATGTTTTTCGCATTGGCATTTGCGGGATATGCACTCAAGATCGATGTTGCAAGCGTGTGAGGAGTACTGACGGTAGCGCTTGTTGTGCTTATCTTGGGTAGTCTTATCAATGCCTTCTGGTGAAATGAAACGTTTAATATTTGGCTAAGTGTCATAGGTGTAATCGTCTTTTCTGCTTTTATTGTATATGATATCAGTGCATTGAAGCAGATGGCAGCGGTTGCGGATCAGAGAATTGAAATATTAATTGCTCTCAATCTTTTCTTGAGTTTTGTCAATTTATTTTTATTCTTGCTGAGACTTTTTGGTAACTCAAGAGATTAACTCATGGCACATGCTGCAGTTCGTGAATATGATGCAAAACAGATAGTATATACAGCGCTTGAGATGCCCTATGCGGGGCATCTTATTTCAAATCCAGAGGCATGTCGTATACTGGATCCACAGGTTTCACGGGTTGTAAAGCCTGATCAACTCTTTGGGAAGAGGGGAAAGCTCGGACTAGTAGGCGTCAAACTGACTCCAAGTCAGGTAGAGGAGCGAGTAAATGCGCATATGCATAAAACGATCAGTATTGAAGGGGTGACAGGAGAGCTACATACGTTTCTTGCTGAACCCTTTGTGCCGCATACGCAGGAGCGATATATTAGTCTCAAAGCTACAAAAACACATGATGAGTTGCTGATTAGTGCACATGGCGGTGTAGATATAGAAGAGCAATGGGAATTTGTACATAGGTGTGAAATACCCTTATTCCCTACATTTTTGAATGTAGGTACTGATCCAAATAGTTCAAATCAGGGTTTGGAAGTGTTGGATCAGCATATTACAACTTGGCTCGATACACTTCCTGAGGTGGATGCACTTTCCATACGCCAAAAATCTCTTCTAAAGACTTTTGTTTGTCGTTTGTATAGGACGTTTGTGAGTAGAGGATTTGTATCGTTGGAGTGTAATCCGTTTGTGTTTACGGAACATGATGAAATCGTTTTGCTGGATATGGTAGCGCATGTCGATACCTGTGAAGCCGAACAGCAGGGAAATAATCGATCATCTTTGGCTCGAGTCAAGCCGTTTGGAAGTACAGTGTATCCAGCAGAGGAGCGTATAGCTGATCTTGATAGCAAGACATGAGCAAGTCTCAAGCTAACTATTCTCAATCCACACGGGCGTATCTGGATGCTTTTGGGATGAGGTGGGGCATCAGTCATTGCTCTGGATACACTTGCCAACAAATGACTCCTTGCTGACGCTGCTAATTATGGCGAGCTCTCGTGAAATCCCGATGCAGAAAGCAATCGCGCATATATTGAAGAGCTCTTTGCAATGATGTTTGCAAATAAGGCTGAGAAACAATACTTGTGTATGATTTGAGGGATTGCAAATTTTACGCGTATAGACCGTCTGTGCAAACCGCTTGCCGATCTTATTGCATTGTACCATGAACGTCTATTGGAAAATAATATACATATTTTGATGAGACGTGGCGGACTCAATGATCAAGAGTGACTTGCTATTATTCGTCGTGTTTGTGAGAAATATGGCATTCCTCATGTGGTTGCTGACGGTGAGACGTATTTGACAGATATTTTTGAACATATTTCATTTGCCTAGTTATACTCAATGCACTTCACTAGCGAAACTTCATGTATTATCTATGGCAATCACCTTGATGTGGTTCAGCGTATGCTGGATTACGATTTTGTGTGTGGAAGGACGCCTAGTGTAAAGGCGATTTTGGTGCCTGAGACAAGTCAACATCATGCAAAAGTATTTTTTGGTACTCAAGAAATATTTATTCCATACTGTACAGATTGGTTTACGATGGGGCAGTATGCACCATGCGATGTGCTTATCAATTTTGCATCCGTACGTTCGGCCCCTGATGTCGTGAAACGTGCTATAGATACGGGTGTATTTAAGGCGGTATTTACCATTGCTGAAGGTATTCCAGAAAGAACTACGAGAGAGCTTATTGCATATGCGGCTGGAAAAGACTGTATGCTGTTTGGACCATCGATTGTGTGATGAATTATTGCAGGTGTGTTGCGTATAGGAAATACGTGATGATCACTTGAAAATATTACCTTGTCTAAGCTATGGAAACCATGATCTGTAGGCATTGTGAGTAAGTCATGAGGCATGATGAATGAGCTTTGTCGTGTAGTAAGCAAACAAACAGATGGTGTACATACGGCGCTGCAGGTGGGTGGGGATCGTTATGCGATGACGACGTTTAGTGAGGTGATTCGCCGATATCAAAGTGTGCCGGAGATCAAGATGATCGTTATGCTAGGAGAAGTAGGCAATGAAGAAGAGATCATCATTGCGGATACGATAGAGCGTGGTGAGCTTACCAAGCCACTTGTTGCGCGAGTAGCGTGAACCTCGGCATGAGCACTTGGAAAGAACGTTCAGTTTTGACATGCCTGAGCGCAAGCCAACTCTGATCGCGAAACGGCGGCATTCAAAAATGCATATCTGCTTCAGAAATGAGCTTATGTCCCTGAGAGTTATGCTGCTTTTGGTGATCTTATCGGACAGGTCTATAGAACACACATACATGGAGATGTTTCATGATGACAGACCGTATCGAGAGATAAGGGAACATCAATCTTACCAGGTGAGGTACCACAAGAAATTCAGCAAAAACTAAACCTCCTTCGTACACGTCGTTGAACCTCATTTACTTCGACGATCTCTGATGAGAGAGGAGAGGAGTTGATGTACAATAAAATCCCTGTGAGTGATTTTGTGGAGAAGTGATCACTTACTCGTGTCATCGGTCATTTATGGTTTAAACAGGAACTTCCTGACTATGCATTGCGCTTTTTGGAGGTATGTTTGATCCTTCTTGCGGATCATGGACCCGCGGTGAGTGGTGCGACCAATACGATTATTACGGCAAGAGCTGGTAAAGATCTTGTCGATAGTGTTGCAGCTGGACTGCTTACGATAGGTCCGAGGTTTGGCGGCGCTATTACTGCAGCTGGACAGTATTTTCTCGAGGGCGTACAGTCTGGTATGGAACCAGCTGCTTTCATGAACCACAAGAGAGCACAGAGCGGACCTATTATTTCCGGGATTGGGCATAAGGTCAAATCAATCTACAATCCCGACAAAAGATGTTCGCTACTTCTAGAACATGCAGCGACGTTTTCGAGCAAAACATATCTTTCGTTTGCGCAGGCTATTGAACAGCTTACCACTCAAAAAAAACCTAATCTTATTCTCAATGTAGATGGCATGATAGCTGCATTACTCCTGGATATGCTTACTGATTTAGGATATACGCAGGACAGTCTCAAAGAGACGATAGATAGCGGCCTATTTAATGGATTTTTTGTCCTAGCTAGAACCATAGGTCTGATCGGTCACTATGCTGACCAAAAAAGACTTGGTGAGTGATTGTATAGGACGTCTTGGGAGGATATTTTGTATATCTAAGTAGTAGCAGCAGATTTTTTGACTCTATTCATAATACTTACACCCAAACCTTGCTCTGGGAGCGCTTCTATATAGATGGCGTCTGCTTGGTAGTCTGCTGACTGATGGTAGAGCTGGTAGAGACTCGCCGCACAGGTTACAAGGTTATTCTGTGATCATCGATTCATATAGATGATATTTTCTGCGTTTTTGGTGATATCATCTATGTGTTCCCGAGTTTCTGTTGTAGCTATAACGATGAGTTTTTTGAATTTCTTTTGGGAGAGCGCTTCTGTTAGCGACGTTTGTAGGTTAGATATAATATGCACGGGAAGTGTCGGTGCATAGTGTTTGTACATGTTACCTGGTGCTGACTCTAGCTGGGTGGTCGCGAAGTATACCTCTATGTCGTTTCCGACTACTTGCTGGAGATCTTCTTCTGTTACGAATCATGGTCTGCGGATGGCGACTTTGCCGTCAACGATTTTGACAACGGTGGATTCGATACCATAAGCACATGGTCAGCCATCAAGAATACAGGGAATGCGACCATCCATGTCTGCCAAGACCATTTCTGCTGTGGTAGGGCTTGGACGACCTGAGCGATTTGCGCTCGGTGCAGCAATAGGGCAGCCTGCAGCCTCTAGAAATGCTTGTGCTATGGGGTGTGCAGGCACTCTAATACCTACGGTTGGCCAACCGGCAAGCACGAGTGGTGAGATCATGTCTTTGGTGTCCACGACCAGTGTGAGTGGTCATGGCATAAGCCTATCTATTAGTAATTGCTCTAGCGGATGCGTGATAGTGGCGTACAGCGAGATTTCTTCGCGGCGGGCTACATGCACGATCAGTGGGTTATTTGCTGGCCTTTCTTTGGCATCAAATATTTTTTGTACAGCTAATGTATTGGTTGCATCTGCACCAAGGCCATAGACGGTTTCTGTAGGGAATGCTACAACATCGCCGTTGTGTATATATGTAGCTGCGCGGTTAATGTGTGCTGAAGTGGCGGAGAGAGTGTGTGTTATACTCACAGGTCAGTTATATTACTTCTAAAAAATCTTCAAAAATATATCTCTTCTTAAGTATCTTCCCTATAAGTAGAGTTTCATACCGACTTCTGACTTTTTGAACCCAGATTTCTCATAGAATGGGACAAGTTGGTCGCTACATTCTAGTACTATTTTGTAACATCCGTGATCAAAAGCGTGTGCCAAGGCTGTCTTGAGAAGAGCACTTCCTATGCCCTGAGACTCATATCCTTTTCTGACGACTACCTCTTCGAGATGTGCGGCGAGTGCTCCTCCTCTAATGAGTTTTTGCTCTAGGAATATTGTAATACACCCTATGATTCAAGCAGTTTCGTGTACGGCTACGAAGATTTGTGTTTCTTGCTGGACCATGCGTTTGAAAATAATTGTGGTCATATGTTCGTCTAGCACGGGAGACTCTACTAAACTGTCAAGAGTACTAAAATAACTTTCGCGATACTTCAGAAGAAGGTCTAATGTAAGCGGATGAATGATATACATGTGTATACTCAAGACTAAAGTCACGCTCTTAATAGAGAGTGGTATTTTGGGGAATATAATCACCTTAGGCAGGAATGCAAACCCTTGGTATGCTTTGGTATACTCAAAATATCATGGCTGCAAGTGTAAGTAAATATCACACCTGTCTCTTGCATTTTTTGGGTATTAGGATAGACTGCCAATCATATTTCTACTATATTGACTTATATTTATTTTCCTTCTTAAAAGATGTGCTGAATTTTTGGCTATTATTGATCTAAGCCTGCTGCTACTATTTTGGAGCATGGTCTTCAGAGATTGGAATATCGTGGGTATGACAGTGCCGGTATGGCGGTAATGACCACAGACTGACATGTGGAGCTTATAAGAGCGGTAGGCAGAGTGAGCGAACTTTCAAATGCTGTAGCAACAAATCCCTCCTTGTCAGTTGAAGGTTCAGCGTACACGCAGGGTATAGCCCATACGCGTTGGGCTACACATGGCGTTCCCGCTGAACGTAACACGCATCCTCATCATGACGTTGGTCGCAATTTTTTTGTAGTTCACAATGGTATTATCGAAAACCAGCGTAAGCTCAAAAATGAGCTTGAACAGGAATGATATACGTTTTATTCGGAGACAGATACCGAGGTTGTTCCTGCGCTTTTGGCAAAATATCGAAATGGGAATCTTCTCGAGACGATTGAAAAAGTGCTTCCTTTGCTGCATGGTGCCTATGCGTTACTCATTAGTTGTATCCATACGCCATGAGAGATGATAGGTGTAAAGTGGGGTAGTCCGCTTATCTTCGGAATTAATGGAGATACTCATGAATTTTTCTTCTCTTCTGATGCGCAAGCGTTGGCAGGCTATGCAAAAGAGGTAATTCATCTTTTGGATGGAGAACTTATTCATCTTCATGACAGTACCTATACCATCAGAACAGAACATAACGTCATCAAAAAACCTACACAAATACTCGATATAAGCGCAATGGAAGCTAGTAAAGGAGCATACAAGCATTTTATGCTCAAGGAGATCTACGAACAGCCTGCTATTATCAATAGAATCCTTAGAGGTAGAGCTGACTTTGCAAATAGAACGTTGATGGCAGAGGCGTTCCACGGTATGCAAGATGAGCACTATGAACGTATTATCCTTGTCGGATGTGGTACGTCATATAATGCAGGTCTTGTCTGAGCATACTGGATTGAGCAACTTACTGGCATACAAGCAAAAGCTGAAATTGCTTCTGAATATATTACAAAGCGTATTCCTACGGACGGTAAGACTTTACATATCTTTTTGTCTCAGTCAGGTGAAACGGCCGACAGCCTTGAAGTGCTCAAACATATCAAAAACCATGGTGGCGCAACATTTGGTATCGTAAATGTCGTAGGATCAAGCATTGCTCATCTCACAAACCATGGCTTGTTTATGAGGGCGGGTTTTGAGATTGGTGTGGCTTCTACTAAAGCATTTACGGCTCAACTTATTTGTCTGTTTTTGTTGAGTCTTTTCTTAGCTAAAAAGAGAGGACTTACGCTAGCCAGCTATACCGATCTTCTCAATCATCTGCAGCATATTCCCGTGCTTATTGATGAGATCCTAGTAAATTGTGTAGATCCTATTCGTACGCTTGCTCAGGAATTGGCAGGCTATGAAGATATGTTTTTCCTAGGTAGGGGAGTGCAGTTCCCTGTAGCCTGTGAATGATCACTCAAGATGAAAGAAATTAGTTATATTCATTCGGAGGCATACCCTGCGGGAGAGCTTAAACATGGTCCTCTAGCGCTTATTGATGAGCGTATGCCATGTGTCTGTATTGCTGTGGATGATGAACTCTTTCAGCAAAACCTTTCTAGTATCTCTGAAGTTCAAGCGAGAAAGGGGAAAGTACTTGCTATTAGTAACAAACCTATTTCTCAGGCTGATCGAAATATTATTATTCCGCAAACACATCCACTTCTTATGCCGTGTTTGACAACGATTGTGACGCAGTTGTTGGCGTACCATACAGCGGATATTCTTGGAAGAGATATCGATAAACCACGTAACTTGGCGAAGAGTGTTACGGTAAAGTAAGCAGGCGGTAAAAATACAGACGGAAATACGAGAAGAGTGATTTGTGCTTTTGAAAAAGCCTCTAGCGTGAATGCTGAGAGGCTTTTTCTTTGTTGTCGACTTTACTACAATAGCTTTATAGGCTTTATGTCTGCGAATAACCCGCAAGGGGGTGGATATTTATTTGCTGTTTACCCAGTTTACCCACCAATGAAACGTGGATCATTGTCCCAGTATCTGTAGCTGCTTCTGTACTCGTATCTGTAATTGTCGTCATTATCCCAGTAGTTTCTATCATTTCTATTGTTGTAGTTGGTGCGGTTCCATGTTCTGTTGTAGTTGTTATCGTAATCGCGGTCGTAGTCATAGTCATAGTAGTCATAGTCATAATCATAGTAGTCATTGCGGTCGTAATAGTCGTTGTAGTCATTCTGATAGTACTTTACCGTTGCTTTTTTGACGGTTGCCTTCTTAGCAGGTACTTTGTCATTCCAGTAGCTTCTGTAGCTACTTCTCCAGCTGTTCTCGTTGTAGTCGTAGTCTCTGTTGAAGTAGTTCCAAGAATCTTGCTCAGTCCAGTAGGTTGTACTTGTTACTTCGTACCAGCTTTTGCTGTCTCTGTCATACCAGTAGTCCTTGTCCTTACTTACCTCGTACCAGTCTCTTTGTGGAGCCTTGTAGACCTGCTTTGCAGCTCTATACATAGGTGCTTCGTACTTGTAGTCTCTCCATGCCTTAAGTGCCTTGTAGACATGACTTGTTCTGTAATAGTCTTCATCATAGTTTGTCTTGACCTCATAAGCGTATGAACATGCTGCAAATGTCTCAGCAGGTACTGAAAGCGCCAAAAATGGTACTGCTACAGCCATAGCGAGAAGTATTTTTTTCATGGTGATAGGGTAATAAAGTAAAACATATACCTGTTATCACAGAGGATATACATGTTCTTGGAATAGAGTCAAGTGATGATAGTGTCTATTTTATTTGTCAGTAGGATATGTGGTTCTGTATGATTTGTGGTCTATACCTGCGAGAACACATCATCTGAAGAAGTTCGCAGGAAAATACCGCGCCCTTACAGGCGTGGATATTTATACTGTGTTTCTATCGTGCGTAATTGCATTGGTCCTTGAAATAGCTACTATGCCAACGGTCAGTTTTCGCTCTTTAGATCTTTTTTTGTTTATGGCTCAACATATTTGTATTATTGGTGGTGGAATTTGAGGTTTAAGTGCGGCAATTTACCTTGTCCGCGCCTGATATAGTGTTGAAGTTCTTGAGAAAAATGACCATCTTGGTGGGAGAGCAAGTCTTCTGGAGGCTGATGGATTTCGTCGAGATATGTGACCATCGTGGTATTTAATGCCAGACCTTTTTGAGCAGGTTTTTGCTGATCGATGAGAGGATATTCATCAGTATCTTGCACTTACACGTTTGGATCCTATGTATCGCATCTATTACAAAGATACCTCAGAGACCATCGATATTTACCAAGATATTTCAAAAAATGAAGATCGATACGAACGTGTAGAACCTGGCTCTGTAGCTCAACTTCGCCGCTATGTAGCTCGCGCGAAAGAACAATACGATATAGCTGTTCGTGAGTTTATTCCCTTTAATTACGATAGTATTTTTGATTTTTTTAAGCCTCGTCTCTTATTCAAGGCTTGGCGCGTCCCATTGTTTAGTACCATTAGTGGCTATGTAAAACAGTTCTTTAGGACTCCTTTCTTGCAAAAGATTGTTCAATATCCCATGGTTTTTCTTGGTACACCACCGCATAAATCGCCAGCCCTTTATAATATTATGTCGCATGTTGACTTTGGTTTGGGTGTATGGTATCCCCAAGGAGGCATTTATGAGATTATCAGGGCACTTGTTGCTATAGGAACCAAACATGGTGTACAGTATACTACAGATGCAGAGGTGATGTGCATCAATGTAGAGGAGGGTCATGCAACGGGCGTTACCTTGACTGATGGGACACAAAAAAAAGCTGATTATGTCGTTGCCAATGCTGACATGCATCGAGTGGAAACGCATTTGCTCTCTGGAAGCGAACAAACATATGATGAAGCATATCGAGCTTCCAGAACACTTGCTCCTTCAGGATTTATTGTTTACTTAGGGGTCCGTGGTGAGATGAAATCACTTCGTCACCATACACTTATTTTTTCTCAGCATCGAGAGAAAAACTTTGAAGAAATTTTTGATACATATGAATTCCCTGAAGATCCTTCGCTGTATATTTGCTGTCCTTCCAAAACTGATAGCTCGGTAGCTCCTGTATGACATGAAAATATGTTTATTTTGGTGCCATTTCCTTGTAGGACAGATATGAGTGTTGAAGATCAGAATGCATACAAAGATAAGATGTATACGTTGATAGAGCAAACAATAGGAGAGACCTTTAGAGATAGGATTGTGTCCGAACATTTGTTTACGGGGAAACATTTCGAAGAACGCTATCATGCATACAAAGGCACAGCACTTGGACTAGCTCATACACTATGACAGACAGCATTATTTAGACCAAACACGTATAGTAAGCGCGTTGTTTGACTCTATTATGTTGGAGGATATACAAATCCTGGTATTGGTATGCCTATGTGCTTGCTTTCATGAAAACTTGTGGCAGATAGACTGGTTTCATAAATAGATATTTACGTAAGGAGAACTTTGAAAAATATTCCCATACCGAAGAGCATATTTATTCGTGGGAATATTTTGTAAAATGTAAATATACGTCACCGCATACTCATTATAGCGATACTTCCATATACTACTGCTCATGTTATGCTAAGTCGTCCTAATGTAGGATAGCTAAGAAATGCAGCAGTACACCATAGTATTGTACAATAAATAAGACTTTTTTGTGTTCATAGGTAGACGGCAGTTGTTGTGATTCACGCCTTTTGATCGGGATCAATATCTGGGATAGCAGAATAACAGTGCATGGCCATTGCTCGCAAAATTCAAGCTACAACATACGTTCGTTGTACGTCTCATAGAGCTAGTGCTCAGGTCGGCAATATATATCCAATAATGCCTGGGATAATATATAATACATTTCGTATTCCATCTAGAAATGGTAGGCGCTTTGCTCTTATAGGTAGGGCTGAATAACTAATTGAAAAAAAGTAAAATAGCAAAAACATTAGATATCGTGTCGCTACATGCGTACTGTATTCTTGAATATCAAATCTCTCTATAGACAGCATCAGTATACCTACTCCTAGTAGATGTATCCGGGTGTTTCGGTGTAGAATGTATTTTTTTAATCTTTTGGCGTAACGTATAGGTAAACGTTGTTCGTATGTGTTTTTTTTCGCATTGTACTGGTCAGTATCATTGTCTGCTATATCGTTGACTCAATAGATAAGTAAATTTGCTGGAAACAAAAAATATCCGAAATAGAGCATTAAAATGCCGATATCTGTTCCTGAATGCGTGTTGTATAGTACGTTAAAAATGCCTGCTGCAGCTACACCTATGAGAAATGGACCTGCAGTATATCACCAAAATCTTGGACGTGAGATGCGAATCAGCGTGTTCACACTAATGCGAGTAATCATCCTTCAATATGTTTGGTAAAACTGCTTTGCATTTTTCTCGTTTGGAAGTCCTTGCTGATTTGCTGAAGACATCGTATTTGTTGGCGACAATTTTGTCTAAGATTGCCTCATAGAGTTTCCCTGAAAGAAAGATGGCTTTTTGACAGGATGGGTTTAGAAGTTGGATGCCGGGATATGATTGCGCATATATATCTTTTGTTAGATTGACTTGTTCAGTCATGTATTTTTGCCAAGATGGTTCTGTGGGTTTCATGGTTCAATTACACAAGGAGATAACTTCTTTGTGGGATAATCAAAATGCTGTGAGACGATCCTGTGTGAGATAGATACGACCATATATAGTATAATCTTCAAGGACGTCTCTGAGCATATTCGTGTATTGCATAGCTTCGGCGAATTTGTCTCCATAGGCATTTGCTTCTTCCATCGCATTGGTAAGCTTACTCTGTACGCCTATGATTCTATTCATAATACGTCCTACCGCTAGTGCAGATCATTTCATATAATGTTGTAGATCTTGGTAAGTGGCATATCTTTCTTTTGTTGTGTCTGCATACATTGCCTCAAAAAAGTCTTCAATGTATATGAGTGGGATTTCTTTCTTCTGAATAAGTTTATGCATACCTTGGATAACTGCTTCCCATTCTCAGGAGAGATCTCCTATATATTTAGTTGCGCTATTTGTGCTATTATTGCGAAATGTATTCATAGCTATTGTATAGAACTCAGTAAGTACCTCTTTTTTTTGTTGACCTGTTGCATGGGAAGTCTTACCTGTGGGAGCGTCTACGATATTATCTACAATTCTTACAAAGGCGTAGAGCAGAATTACATCCTCTCTTATATTATGTGGTAGAAATAAACTTGCTCGATAGTAACTTGTTCATCGTTGTTTGATATATGATCATATGGAGCGCATTTTCTTTTGAGATACTAAAATATGAGGTTAGATGCTGCAATATACAATACATACTACCATTTTGTTAGTAGTGTGATAATCTCAAACAGATGTACTTGATAGCTTTTATCTGCCCATGCTATTGTTTCTACCTTTGTTTTTGCTGTTTGAAGTAGTGATGTAAGTGTTTCTATAGTGTACGCAATTGCTCACGTGTCTGTATATATACGTTTGAGTTCTTCTTTTTCGATGTCGGAGAGATGTCTGTGACGAGCCTCTTCAAGATATGTTTTTTGTTGAGGAGTTGCATGCGTGTAAGCATACGAGAAAAGACGTGTTTGATTTCCTTCTGTAATATCAGAAAACGGCGTTTTGTTGCTATGTGTATCTAGTATATCAATAAGATCATCACGTAATTGAAATGCTTCTCCTAGGAGGTCTCCTAGAAGCTCTATTTCCTTGATATCTTCATTCCCTGCGAGTGCGGCACCTATACACATTGGTCTCATAAAGCTATAACGTCATGATTTCAGCTTGTCTTTGAGCGAGATGTCTTCTAGAGAAAACATTGTTTTCGTCCCTGAAAAATACACATCCATCATTTGACCATATACAAGTTCTTGGAGATTAGCTCCAAATTGTTTTTTTGCATGAGGATCTGAAACTATCTCATAAAAGTCATGCTGCACTCGAAAAAGGATCAGATCTCCTACAAGGATCGCTTGGTTTATTCCTTCATCTTCACTTCATAGCTTTTTTCCTAACCATATATGATAGGTATCTCTGCTATGTCTGATTGTTCCTTTGTCACAGATATCATCATGAATAAGGGCAAAAACATGTAAGAATTCAAAACATATTCACACCTTCATAATATATTTTAGATCTTTCCCTCAACATGCCATGTACAATAGATATACCAAATATGGTCTGAAACGCTTTCATTCTTGGACATACTCGTGAAGATACTTGAGTAGCTCATCAAATAATGATTCACTATAGAGCGTTTTAAGCTCTGTTATTTTTTGTGCAATATGGTCTTGAAAGATACTATCAAACTCATCTTTGAATGTTTGTAGTTGCATCTAAAAATCTATGATATGTGATAAATATTCACCTCTGAAAGGGTGGTATTTACTTGCGAACTTCTTCAAACTTCGTAAGTAGGGGCTACGCCGTTAGCGCCCACCCTTATAGAGATGGTTGTGTTCTGGCAAGTATAAACATGTCGTCTATATGAAAAAGCAGTCCTGATGCTAGTAATTTTGCTCTTGTTTGCTGACTATCAATAGCTAGAGATAGTCGAGCTAGGAGCGTGGATATTTATCTTTTGTTGTTTTGTGTTATGATTTATTCGCATTCTAGAGTGAGTACATTTCAGACATGTCCACTCAAATATCGCTATCAGTATTTGGATGGTCTTGGTAAGGACATAGAAGAGGAACATATGAGTTTGATTCTTGGCAAGAGTGTGCATGCTGCTCTAGAGGACTTGTATACACGCGTAAGTGACCTTGAAAAGGTAAGTGAGTCTCAGCTTTTGTGGGCATATGATGCTGCGTGGCAAGCAGCTGTCCCTGATATGTGAGATAGTTCATCGGAACAATCTAATAGCCCCTGAGGAACAGATGCCGCTGCGTCAACAGACGCTTCAGCACAAGAGACCTTTTATAGGAGGGGAGTGGTCTACCTAAAACGATACTACCAGACATATGCTCCATTCACACGCCCTAAGCCTATGAAGGTCGAATATCGTTTGCAGTTCCTTCTTGACGAGCAGGTCCAATTTCAGGGAATCTTGGATAGGGTAGATATCGAGTGAGACACTATCACGATCGTGGACTACAAGACAAACAAAGCGCTTCCTACCAATGATCACGATACGCATCACGACCAACTTGCACTGTATGGGCTTGGTATAGAACAAAAATATGGAGGTAAATTTAGAACACTTCTTGGGAAGCTTATTTACCTCCATCTCGAAAAAGAAGTCCAATTTGAAATCACCTATGATGAAATAGAGCGTATTAGACAAAAATATCTTGCTGTCATCACGGATATCGAAGATAAAACAACACGCTATATGCAGGGACGATGAGAGGAGAATGCATTTCCGCACCAAGTATGATCGCATTGTGACTACTGTCCATTTCAGCAAATTTGTCCTGCATGGAAACATAAATATATGGATGATCAGGCTATTACGTTGGGTGAGCTTGGGCAGACAACCATCAAAAAAATTATTGATGAGTATGCCACACTTTCCAAGCAAATCTCTGCTCTCGAAAAGCAAAAAGACCTTCTCAAACAAGAACTTCTTATCTACGCCGCTGAGACGAAGCTGCCCAAAATTTTTGGAAATGCATACAAATTATCGTTGGTTTCCAAAGACTATCTTGGTGTTACCAATGAAGAACTTGCCAGAGAAAAACTGCAAAAACTTAATCTTCTAGAACAAGCTATCAAGGTGGATACCAACAAACTTCAAAAACTTCTTGAGCACGCAACAGATCTCGCAAAAGAACTTGAGCAGTGTATTAGCTGGAAAACAACAACATACTTTGCTGCACCAAGTGTTATCAAGGATACGGACGAAACCCAAGAGTAACGTATGGATATGAGAGATATTCTCTTGCAGATACCTTCAAAAAATATAGAGAGGGCTGTGTTATTTATACTTTTTTTTCTGCATGCCGCCTCAGTTTTGGTCGAAACTTCAACATAAACCGTGATATCAGCGACTATGTATTCGCATGCCACAAGAGCTTAGAGAGACCTTTGATACGCACGACGATGATCTTCTTCTCGATGAAGCTACATATATCCATGAGGTAGGTGAGGAGGATGCTGTCATTATTTTTCTCCGTGATCAGGAAGAATTTTTGACGTATGTAAAATGATTTGATCATCTTATGAAGTCCAAACAATTGTTCTGGATTGCGTATCCTAGGGAGGGGAGTATCCGTTCTGATCTCAGTCGTGACAAACTTTCTAAGCTTATGCAAAACTTGGGGCGAGATGTTATGAGAGAGATAGTTCTCAATGAGACATGGGCAGCGACAAGATTTAAGTATTTGAAATCGTCCTAGTGATATGATAGAGTTACACAGTCAGGTATTCTGATAGAAAAGTAGTTATTCCAAGAAGAGTAATCCATACATCAGTGTCATACCTACTACGAAAGCCAAGATATTTGTGAGTGCAACACGAAGGCGCACTTCTTTGTGCATTTCTGGGATGAGATCAGATCATGCGATGTACAAGAACGATCATATAGTGAACGGAATCAATACTTCCTGGAGAGCGGGGAGTGCATCAGTCAACACATATGCAGTGAGTCACCCGAGTAGAGCTGTGAGTGCTGTCAGAAAATTGAGCATGAGTGCTTTTCTTTTGGAAAACCCACCGTGAACAAGGACACCAAAATCTCCTATTTCTTGTGGTACTTCGTGAATTATAACTGCTATCGTTGTCGCTATGCCGACTTCTACACTTACTAGATAACTTGCACCGACAATCAGTCCATCTATGAAGTTGTGAAACATGTCTCACACTAGGTTCATATATGCAAAACTATGCGGGTGAGCATGTGAAGTAGGGATGTGACAGTGTCTCCAGTGGATGACTTTTTCTATTATGAGACCAAATAGAATCCCGCCTAGAATTCATCGTGATGCTTCTGCACCAAATCACGATGTCTCAATATGTTCGGGGAGGAGATGGAAAAATACATCTCCAAAGAGTGCTCCTGCTGAGAGTCATACCAGAAGGAGGACATATTTTTTGAGTATTTCTGTTTTGATGCCTAATGTGAGTACTCATACACAAGAAATGAGACTTACTATGAGTAGACTTCATATAATCCGAACCAATGTCATCTTTGGATGGTAAGACGAGATAAATGCACTTGAGAGAACACCGTACATATCTTCTCCTCAAAATCAATACAGAAGTAATGTAACGACATTACAAGACATGTAGACATCATTCCGCCAAAAAGTAAAGATAAAACAACGTTTTTGCGGCATTTCAATTTGAAAATCATGTCTAGATTGGCATATTGACGCTGTCGACTTTACTTCTTTATGCTGTTTTTCCCATGAAAAAAGTGCTCACAAGTAGTTTACTTCTTTGATTAAGTCTTATGCTCGTATGATGTGGCAAGTCTGGATCTAATGGATCAGATAGCGATGTGGTTATGAATGGTGATAAAATTACAGTATGGTATGTGTGAACACTTGATGATGGTACTGTATTTGATACCAATGATAAAGATGCTGCTAAGGCAAAAAACGTCTATAACGCAGACTATGACAAATGTGATGGTGCAGACCAGACACAGTGTAAGTATAAACCCCTCGAATTTACCGTAGGTGCTGGACAAATGATTCCTGGGTTTGAAAAAGCTGTTATTCAAATGAAGAAGGGGGAAAAGAAAACAATCGCTCTTTCTCCAGAAGATGCATATGGTCAACCTCAGCAAGAATTGATTCAAACTGTTCCTTCTGATGTGTTCTCAGGATCAGGTATCTCTCCTGAGGTTGGACAAACCTATAACTTTGGTTTTGCTCCTGGCAAGATTGTAGATATCAAGGAAAAAACAATAACGATCGATTTCAATCCGCCATTAGCTGGAAAGAAATTGAACTTCGAAATTACAGTAGTAGATATTACCAAGGGTACGGGTGCAACGGGGGCTGCGGCGGCTGATAGTATTGTTATACCTGATGAGAATGCACCAACTGATACAGGTACAGGTAAGTAAGAAATAGTTTTTGATTTCTTACATGAATATTGGATGATTCGTAGAATATTGATCTCTATCATTGTAAATAGTGTGATTGTCTACCTGGTGACACTTATTGGTCCCCAGGTAGGCATCCATGGTATGACACTTCAACCCGCCGAATGAGCTAGTCTTTTGTTATTTTTTATCCTTGGTGCGGTCTTTTGGATTTGTTATGATGGTGTGAGAGCCTTCTTGGAACTTCTTACAAAACCTCTATCTTGGCTAACGCTGTGACTTACCAATCTTATTATCACTGTGTCTATTCTGTATTTATTTGCACTTATCGTCAATAGACTAGACCTGGGAGTGAGTATTGTTATGGGAAATTTACGAGAGGTTGTTGTGACGTCACTTGTCATCAGTGTGTGTAATTTATTCCTAAAATAGTGTTTGATGAAATTCGTTTACCTTTTGATTGGGTGTCTTGGCGTAGTAGCCATTTTGATTCTCTACTTTCAGCTCATAGCTGGTGGAGCGTACTCTGTATTGTTTTTCAACACATATATATCTATGACAGCATTTACGTTGTATATCATTGCGATTGCTGTGATTACAGGCGTATGTTTTACTTTGGGTATATCATGATTTTTATCTTCTTGAGATAACTTAGATGACGACTTTAACGTTTAATATGACAAGGGAGCAAGCAGCTGAATACCTGGGCGTTTCCACGAGAACAATTGATAGATATGTCAAAAAATGAAAATTGAGCTACAAAAAAATAGCCAACAAGGTTTTGCTCGGCAAGGAGGAAGTTGATTTACTGCAAGGTGATTTTGAGTTATTGCGTCAGGATGGTATATTGGAGGGGAGTAGAGAGCATGTTGTTGCTGAGAGATCGTCCAATACACCTGTTTCTTCTCATGCAGGACACTCAGGAAGCACTCGTCCTGAATCAGGTTCAGTGAGAGAGTTCGTGGAGGTCCTTGATAAGAAGGATAGAACAATCGAAGAGAAAAATCAGATGATCTTTTTGCTTCAACGCAAGATCGGTGAAATGGAGATGCAAATGAAGCAGATGATAGCGCTTCCTGATCATACCTTGCAGAAAGAAGACCTTGTAAAATCACTTCAGCACCTTGAATCTCAAAAGCTCAACCTCGAGGATCAGATCAGAAAAGAAAGAATGATGAATGTTATCTTTATCGGCCTAGCGTTGCTAGCTGTTGCTGTGTTGGTATTCTTTACGATGCAGTAGGAGAAGGATTACAAACTCATCTAACTAAATAGCAATTAAAGGGGTAGTCATAGCGAATTTCTTTTGCTGACTACTCCTTTTCATACTCTTGGAATTGTGAGACTCTTGTCGTATTTTGATGCAATCATCTGTGCTCTTGGTGTGGTGCTTGATATGATTGCTATGGTTTCATTTGGAGAGAACGTATTACGAATTTCTGTAGTAAATCTTCATGTACCAAATATCTCTCAAATCTTTTCCTCACCTGTGGTTGGAAAGATGTCTTGTGGTCGTAGTCAGGCTATTCTTTGTATCTTGGTAAAGCTGCTTAGATCTGTCAGTGGTATGAAGTGTATCCTTTTCCCTGATCATTCTAATCTGTTGGTATATTCTACTAATTTCATGAACCCTGGCTCTGCAAGCATCTCATCATCGATAAAAATAACACTTACTATGCACTCGTCTATTAGCCTTATTGCTTCATTTATAAGAGGAGAGTCTGCTTGTTTTGCTTTTTCGAGATGATTACGCTCTTGTTGATAACACTGGTAGATGCGTTCTACTAGCGGTATGACCTCAGGGTATGTCTGCTCGTTGTATATGCTCTGAACAAATGCTGGCGTATATTCTGGTTCTTCGACCCGTACAATATTCGCATTTACGTGATTAAATGATTTATAGAGAAATGGTGATCATTTTCGTTGTAACTGGCGAGTCAATAACATCATATTAATCATCATTATCAAGGCTGCTGGAACCTCTACAGGGATCTTTTTCTCAAATCATTTGAGCAAATTTTCCATAGCCCTCATGAGTCGTACTCTACATACAGTACCCATAACAGGATTTTCAAAAGCTTTTGCCTGTATGTTTTTGATGACAAATGATCACTTTTCTGGAGGATCTTTGAAATTGGGTGCTTGGGAAAACTCTATCTCAAGCTCGATGCCATATTGGAGGAGAAACCACTTCTTGAATGCATCCATATCTTTGGAAATCGTCATGTATAGTTCTGGGATCTGTTGTTTTAGAAAAAAACAGGTAATCTGTGGTGCTACTTTCATTATATTTATAAGTGAGGTTGCAGCCTCTTCATATGAAAATTCTTTGCTCTCGAGCTGCTGTGGGAGAGGAGGTGGCGATGCTGCAGGGGTGGCTGTTTCACCTCATGCCATACCTGTAATACGAGATGGCACACTGAGGGTGGTTGCAAGTTGCCCTGAGATTTTTCTCTTTACTGAGTCGATTCACCATCATTGACACATGATGTCGAACTTATAGGCTATATATGCTGCGACTGTGTCTTGATTCTCTGATATCATGTCAGTGGAATTAATTTCTGCTCATGCCGAAAATGGCCCTCAGTCAGATGGTTTTACATACGGTTGAAACGTAAAGTAACCTACTCTTGGATGTGTTCTAAGCCATTCATTATAGTGTGCGTTACTATCTCCAAACATTTCTACATCAACTCCTGCAAGCACTACATCTCAGGATGTAATGTTTTTTGCTACACTCATATCGTTTTCTGCCCCTGGCATATCAGGATACCGTCGCGTTACTGCATACCCATAGTTCTCGAGATTTTGTTTAATTTTCTTTGCAACACCTGATGCTACAAATCTAGAACTACCATAAAGCACAACACGTGGTTGTCCTGTGCGTTCTATGGCATCTACAGTTCGTTGTACCGGCTCAGTAGAACCATGTCTATCTGAATGTTTCATCTTTGAGAGAATAAGACATAAACCTTACTTTATTATACTTCTTCCTTGGTATATGTCAATTATTCTGAAGTAGACGTAAAAGTGTACTATCTATATTTTTGCATATTGAAAAACGAGCCAGGGACTGACTCGTTGTTCATGTGTTTCTTGGGATAAGAATAAGATAAGGGCCGGTTGTTTTTTACGGTCTAAATCATGTGTCAATGCAAATGGAGAAGGTCAAGCACTATAGATGCCTTAAAGATAAAAGGCGCTACCATCATCACACCAACGACAATTACGACGTTGATGAACTTGTGAATTCGTGCCTGGGCGCTCTCCATGGCTTCATACTCGCCAGATTTTCTTACAAGAAACCTTTCCAGGAATGAAACCGTTTGTTTCATTGCCAACCCAAGGAAGATTAAACATACTCCCAGGACGGCTACCGCGATGATTAGTACTGCAGTTTGTTTTTCCATGCTTTTTTGTTTTTTTGTTACGAGTTTTAATTACACCCTTTCTATATCTTTTATTTGTGTTATGTCAATATCTTTTGTTTGAGTCGTCTCCGATTATAACCTCAGTACATCATTTCCTTTTTTCAAAATTGAGGGGAGTGGCTGTTTCAAAAAAACTGATATTCTTTTTTGAAGTACAAATGTGATGCATTAAGATGTTTTTTTCTTGAAACTGAAACGAAAAATCCTAGAACCGTGCTATGTGGTATTTTTGGACTATTCCATATATCTTATTATATTGGACTATTCCAAAAATAGATTTATCTTGTCAAGTCCTGTCATGCCTACTACTATTGCTGATTTTACGTTTGCCGCTTCTCTTCTTTCAAAAAATACATGAGATGTTTCCATTTCTAATGAAACACATACATCCAAAAGATGAAGAAAGAAAAAACCTAGAGCCATCAACTATACCCCTACCCTGACTATATGGCAGCCCCTTGATGGACTTGTTGATTCTCTCTCAGTCAGACTCAGCCACGATGAATTAGAAGCTCTGAGACTCAAATACATCAATAAGCTAGGCATTGTTACGGCAGCAAAACAGATGCAAATCTCAAAATCTTTGTTTGCATCGATAGTCATACAGGCGGCGACTAAGGTAACACAAGCCTTGGTCTATGGCAAAAGGCTTGAAATAGAGCTTGGGAACCCGGATTTTGAGCCACCATTATTCTAATCCTCTTTCGTCTTGATCTGGTTGTGATAATTCATATTATCGTAACCAGATACATATAGGCGCATATGACTTTTGTGTTTTTCGGCTTTCTTATGTCAGTTTCTAAAGTTCCTTCTTCTTCACACAATTGATCTCTTGAATCACGCACGCAATGAAATGCTGTCGTATGGAGTTTTTTGTTTTGTGTTGTACTGGTTGTGGCGTGATGCAAGACGCAATTGGCTCGTGTCTTATCAAAAGAGCCTAGATCCAAGGAACTTTCTCTCTATGTACAGACCTTTATAGGCCAACACAAGCACCTTCTCGATGCTTGAGACGCTGTGTCTATAGACCACATTGTCATGCATCCATTTTTTTCGTTATATGCCGTACTTACTTCGGAAGAAAAAATGCGCCTTATGGAGACTGCTAATCAGACCGATGTTGAGGCACTTTTTGTGGATGTAGCAAATAGATACAATACTGAGCTTGAGCTGGTGCTCCACTCCTCTTTTGATCTCCAGAAAGACGCTGAGTCTGCGATTTTGAAAAATAGAACATGATATACATGACTTCTTGAGCTTGTTCAAGAGTATGAAACCTTCAAAACACTTACTACCACTCCCCTCTTTGTCTTACCTGGACTGGAGAACTCTCAGCACGCTGCATCTGATAGCAATCCCGACGAAAATACTACTGAACAACAGAATGTGCAGCTCCTTGCTCATCTCCTCGAGATAACTTGCTGAGCACAGCCATTTCTCTGGACAGAGAGCGTATATAGTGATAAATGACGAGTTTCGTACAAGGACGTATATGCTATACAATCAGCTACTGATGGACAAGATACAGTTGCTATATCATGATGACTGAGTAGCCAGTGCATTCCCATGATGACTGCGTGACTCATGTGAGATATATCTGCATCATGAGGTAACGTCCGTGGTAGCTCTCCGGTCTTCTCTTTGACTGATGGAGCTTCTTTGTCTTCCAGAGATGTAAGAAAATATCTTGTCGGTAAATATAGTTTTAGAGAGGGATATCCTACAGCAGCGACAACAAGAAATGATGGTGCCGCCGTAACGGCGCCGTTTTCTTCGTATACAGATTTGCTTGCTTCGATTGTTTCTGAACGTGCGCATCTTTGGAAAGTGAACTATGATGCATATCGCAGAACACTCAAAAATCCAGATTTCCAAAACCTTCAACATTGAGCTTACAAAAAAGCGCCTTCGCGTAGACATATCGTTCGTCCATAAATTTATCTTTTTGATTTTCTTCTATGCCAAGAACTAAGATAGCAAAGACGCCAGTTCCAAAAACACCAGCAAAAACATCTCTTGTTGCCAAGCGCACAGCGCCTTCACATGCGTCGTCGCTGTGACGTTCTCTCGGTGGTGGTTCTGCTACTGATTTTGGGACAAGACAACTGGTGGATGTGCTGCAGGAGTTCCTACGTAGCAAGAAATCATCCCAGACACAGAGAGCGTATTTTCGTGATGTCTCTGATTTCTTTGCGTTTGTAGAGATCTATACACTTGATGATCTCAAACGCTATCCGGTTATCGACCTCTCTAACCAACTGTTAGCATATACCGAACAGTTCAAAAAATCCGACACGTACCGTACCGATAGAGTCCTCAATCCAAGAACAATAAATAGAAAAGCATATGCGGTGTCGTCGTTTTTTGAATATTTGGTGGCGCATTATGGATATCCACGTAATCCGGTGGCAGTTTTCACTCCCTATAGCACACCACAGAAAACTTCTACCGACGACCTGACGCAGCCAGAATTTCAGGCACTTTGGAGACATGTGATGGACCAACTCTCCACCTCCTCTACCAAGTGACTCTCACAGCAACTGGCTGCTCACCAACAAGCCATTATCTTCAGTTTTCTCATGCTTTCACTCAGAAGAAATGAGGTAGCCAACCTGAGATGGGACGATCGAAACACAAAGAACAATACGATTACGGTTTTTGGCAAGGGGCAGAAGCTCAAGTATATTCCCCTTCCGTCACACAGCATTGCACTCCTGACTGAATTTCAGCGTCTAAAATCTGAAGCGTCACTTGAATCCGCATATATTCTCTCTCCACTCCAGAACCATTCTACCGATGACCTCATGAAACCAATCACCCCTTCATATATTTTTAAAATTGTTCAAAAAATCACCAAACTCCTCCAAGAGACCGGCAAAATCGACCCTGACAAAAACATCACTCCTCACTCGTTTAGAACGACCTTTGTGAAGTTTGCACTTGAGAACAAGTATACCGACATAGAGATCATGAATGCAACCGGCCATAGTACCAGTGCAATGATCAAGTATTACGATAGTAGATCCCCTATTGATGCAAATGCAGCCAAAATGATGAGTGATATGATGGGCGATGAAGAGGAAAATGATGAGTAGTGACAAAAAAGAAAGATAACTTCTCGTATTTTATCTCTTGCTAAATCTTTTACGAAGGATATTTGCGAAGCATTTATCTTTTGTCTGATATACTATGGGTAACGTGCCTGAAAAGACCGCCGAGGGCAGTAATGTTGTTTTGCGTGCAGTTTCGGCTGTCGTGAGGCTTTGATGGAATGCAGCTGAGAGGCTTCAAGCGGTCTTTGCTGAAAATACTGCAAGTCGTCCAACTCAGGATGTTTTCACTCCTGATCAACCGCTATGTGAGAGATGCAAACGCCAAGGCGTTCATAGCTGTAGTTGTGATAGGGGTGATCCTATGTGGAATCAAGTAAAAATATAATTCTTTTCCTACGTTATTACTTTTTGTTGGAATCATTTGTATCTAGTGGCTCCCCATATTCGTTGGTAACATCACCATGTTCATAGTATTTGTGTACTTTTGCAAATGAGTCTTTCTTAATGGATGCTCGCCACTTTGCTGTTAATCTTAGTACATCTGCATGACTAATTAGTATATGAGCCTCTTTTTTTCAAGGCTTATTTTTTAGAAAAAAGTTTCTGACAGTTTTTTCTGTTACGTCTTTCAGAATTTCTAGATCTTCTCTATGTTTCAGAAACGAATGTGGTTTTACCTCTTTGATCGTCAATTTTTGAGAAAGTTCCTGCTTGATAATATACGCACTTTCTTCTCATCTTTTCATGGGGGTATGCAATATAGTTACCTCCATAGGTGATTTTACGGCAAGGATCTTTGCTAATATTTTTCCTGCTGCATTGCGCACTTGTTCTACTCCCAATACTGTCAGACTTCAGCCTTCCTCTTTGTCTGATTCGTGATCCTCTCCATGCCTCATCAGAAACCTCATACCACTCATTCTTGTAAAAGGAAAATTAAAGCATTTTCTCACCACATACAGTATTTTGTGGATGTAAATACTCCCCTTTTCTGTCTTTACAAGACGCAATCTTAATACTATACTATCATATTTTTTGTGACAATTCGAAGATTGCTCTTTAGAAGCCGTATACTTCTTACTTTTATTTCCGCTTTCCTCCTTTCTTCTTTGTAATATATCATCCTTCTGTAGCATGCAGCTCCAGCCAGACATTTCATTCAAAAGCTCCTTCTTGGATATTCATACTTGAGCGGCCTTCTAGCCCCGATATATATTCAAAGTAAAGTGGTTGTGTTACTAAACATTCTACAAGCGCGGTACCCGTACTAGTAACATCTCAGGCATGACACGAGTTGAGTATAAGTTCACCACCGTACATTGGATCGTTCGCGGCGTTTGTACTATCTGTACTGATACTAAAAAGACGCGCTATATCCTGACAACTCAGTATAGATCCTTTCGCTCATTCTATACCACCTTGCTTGATGCCATGTCCATTGAGTAATCTATACGCAGGCTTAATATTGTTTTTTCTGAGTAATGCGTTTGCTTGCGCTATATCTTCTACATTTTTTCGCTGTCGTCGAAGTACCGTAAAATTATCAAAATCAAAATCCGGTCTCATAAACGATCCGTTTCCATCATGTTCGGCTGCATAGATAACTATGATAGGCTTTTTTGAAATAAGACTTGTATCTCAACGTTCTAGTGCACGTCTATGTTCTGCTACTTTTTCTCGGAATACTGTAGATCGCCCATACTCTACCCTAGTTATTCACCACCTTGCAAGGTCTGTTTGCGTCGTATCAGAAAGCACCGGTTCACCCTCTATACCATTGATGTCATAGCTGCTGAACTGTACTCTACGCTCGTAAGGATTGATGGCTACGCATCTATCTCCTTCTAGGGCAAATTTTCGTATATTTCCGCGTCTTATTATTTTGGGGTCGTCTGGTAGAGGATTGCCCCGTGCGTCATGAGCAAATACCATTTTCCCGAGATTTATATACTTTCCAAAACTATCTTGCATGATGAGATACCCATTTTTGTCCACGAGATATCCTCTGTTGTTGAGCATGCCTCTTTCACGTTCATCGTAATCAGAGACAGGGACTTGTCACTGCGGGATTTCTTTGGGTATTTTAGCCGGTTCTTTGGTTCCTACGTGTACATCTTTTCCATCCCATCTAAATGAGATCTCGTCACTATCTCTGTACTCACCTACTTGTACTTTTGTAAGTATTTCTCGTTCAAATGTAGCTACATATACACTATCTCCTGCATAAACAAGTCGTAATGCTTCATGATCAGCATCATCTGTGGTTGCTATATATTGTATAGGCGCTGATATTCCTAATTGTTCACTCAACAAGAGCCCCTCTTTGGGCCATCGATACTCCTTTTGATGAGAACATCATGCATCATCTGTCACATGCAGTCCGATAAACATTCCTGATGGCGTCCGGTGTCATTTTTCTACACTTAGGACCCCGCTTGGCGTCTGGAGAATGGACACTTGTGTAGGAGCATCTGCGTCTATCGTAATTGCAGTGCCGTTGGTATAGAGGATACATTGGTTGTGTATCGTATTTTTACTTATCCATGCATATGAGATCGATGTCTCGTAGCGTCATGTTACTTTTTCAAAAATACCCTGTCTTCGTAGTTCGTCTTCTACCAGAGTACGTATATTGCTTGTGTCTATTCGCAGTGGATTGTCACACAGGACAACGTCTTCTATATGATATCCCTTTTGTTCATTGGTCGGACGTATAGTCGTCATTAGTGTATCCTGAAGGGTTTTCCCTGTTTTATCTTTGATGTTTTGTGCGTATGCTCAGAGGGGGGCAAGTAACGACAATAAAAGATTCGTCACCAAAAGTAGTCCTGCGGGACTGTATATGCTGTGTATAGGATGTTTGGTGGATTGTGATAAGATCATGTATATGAGGATTTAATTCGCTGTTGTTGTTTGATTTCTTTGTCTAAGTGCTTTTGCAAATGATTTGCCGACATTGAGATAGTCTTGAGCGATAGCTTGTTGTTGCTCTGGCGACAAAAACTTGGGATAGTCTGTTTCTATGGATGATCCCACCTCTGCCAAAAGCTCGCCATAGACACTTGCTTCTATCATATTAGTCCTTTCTTGTGGATCAATGCTTTGTTCTTGACTCAGGTAATCGATACAGTAGTTTTTGTAACTTTCTTCAAAGATAGGACTCTGTGAAATATATGCTATCAGCTCTTCGTTTGTGCCTTGTAGGAGTTGGTTTCTTAGGTCCTTATGTCTTTTGAGAGCGCCTTGGACATCATGTACTACTTGAGGGTCACCATATGTTGTAAAGATGTGTCGAGCGAACTTGCTATTGAACATATATCCTCCATGCTGCTGTGTTTGCTCAGCGTAGATCTGTGACTGACAGTACAGTATCACATCGTTGGTAAATAAGGTAAAGTCCGTCACCCTTCATCAGTTTTGGACAATGGTAGCGATACTTGCTGCATTACTCAAAAATTCGTTTGCCTCATGCTCGGTGGCTGTTCGCTTGGGGGTGTGGATCTCCTCGTCCTCATCCTGCTCTACCAGTCATTCTTTGGCAGCAATCATATGAAGGAGTTCATTTGCGACTATTTTTTTATCAATGCACTCCTCAGGTCTTACTGCGCCAACTCAGAGTATTGATCCTCATTTCTGGTCAGGATTAACAAAATCTACGAGATAGAGTTCGATATGTTCGTATGCTTTGAGATCAGTAATTCCCAAAAGATCTACTATAGCTGGATAATCAGCGAGTGATACAGTAAATTTTCCTGTAATTCTAGAAAAGAGTTTTGTGCCCAAAGATACTCATTCTAGGAAGTACCCGTGCTTCAATCCATAGAGAAATAGTATGGAAAACATGCGTGATCCTTTATCTCCTCTATGATGAGCTGGAAGTTGCACTTGTTCGCAGAATCATTTGAAATCTGTCCTTTCGCGTAGGAGTTTGTTGTATATGAATGTACACCTTCTCTCGACTGATCGATCTTCAAACTCTGGGTAATCAATCCCATTTACAAAAAAGTTTTCGAAGTACGGTTCTCCTCTGCCATCAAAGTATGTTAATCATTGCACGTCTAAGTTTGTACAGAGTTTTTTCTCTGTATTATAGGTACATGACATATATGACAAAGTCACAAGTCAAAGCGTGGCTCGTGTACGTGGGGTATTTAGGCGCATTTCATGGAGGGACAAATGAATTGGTTTTCTATATCTTTTTCCCTTGTTTAGTCAATATGAGGATGGATCTAAGGAATTCAGTTCCCTTGAAATATAGGGAGATGGACAATTACATGGCCTGTTTAATCTCTGCTTCCTCTACTCCTCGAAATGCGGCATATTTTTGTGCTTCTTGCATGATTTTATCATGAGGCAAGGTGACTCATGGAAGGGTTTGTAGTGCTATGCTGACAGCGTTTTTTTTGGTAGTTTTGATTCGGGTGCGTTTCCAGGTACCTACGACCGTGCCATCTAGGAGAAGTAGTGGGAAGAAGATACCGTTTTGGGTAAAGAGTTTGCCGTGATGCTGGGTGTCCGCGACCGGTGATCTGTCTTTGTAGCCGATGAAATACTCGTCAAAGCCTCCGAGAAGGCGAAGTGCGGATGAGGTGGGGATTTTTGGAGATCTTGTAGTCTTGGAGGCAGGGGTTGTGATTGTATCGGTGGTATGCGTGGCGTGCATATAATAATAGGTCTTGCCGTCCTGTTCGATGGTCTCACACTGCTCTGCTACGAGCGCAAAAGCTTGCTTGCAGTCGCCTTTTGATAAGCCGGTCCATCGTGCAAGGTCGTCTACCGTGACCGGGCCATGACTTCTGATATACATGGTTGCGAGTTTCGCGAGCTGTTCGTCACGCGTGAGATTTTGGAGTTTTTGGGAGGGCTGTTTAATTCGTTCATCGAGCAATACAAACGTCTCTTCTTTATCGGTAGGCGGTCAGAAACAAATGAGCTTGCAGGTCGCAGCATAGCATGCCAAATGATAGACCCGCTGTGTCTGCATGGGGATCCCTCAGGCTTTGAGCGTCTCGCCTAGCGCGCTGCGTGTCAGTGATTTTCCTCCTCTGAGCGCGCTGTCCATGATCTCTAGCGCTCTGTCTGCATGTTTGTCAGAGATCCCCAAAAACTCTCTGCGCTTGGCAAATCCAGGCAAGGTCTTGGAAGCGCAGAGATCTAGCATCCGATGGACATTCTCTGGTGCCATATAGTGTAATGTGCCACGCATCGGTCGTGTACGGATAATTTCTCACGTAGCACAGGCGTTTTTGACGTCTTGTACGGTCACTCACATGGAGTGGCTTTGATTACTTTGATTGTTATGTTTGTTGGTGTCTGGGTCTGAGTCGGTATCTTGAGTTTGGATGAGGCGAGATCATATTACCCACATCGCCTGAGGAATATCTTGTGCTTGCATACAGCCATAGTGTCTAACGACATCACTGACCTGTGTGTAGACGTGTGGCGTAAGCAGGTGAGAGGCGAGACGGATAGAAAGCATACGTCATGTAGAGTAAAATGCGAAGATAGTTCCTTGAAATAGTTTCTTTCTAAAAGACGGCATCTTTAATGCAAGACATTCTAGAATGCCCGCTCTATGAGGGAGAGATATTTATATTTCGTAGTAGCTCATTATTTCCCTCTTGAGCATTCCAAGTACTCTTTGCATTCTGGGATCTGATGAAGAGAGTGTTCCTTCCATAAAATCATGCACTAATGCTCTATCGTTATTAGCAAGCGATTTTAGTACACGCTCTAGTATTTCGTGTTCCTCACGGATGAGATATTCTTCTTCGATATTTACTGTCACATCCTCTACTCACCTTCTCAAGTTCATATCTGCAGGCGTTTTGGATCTTTTGATAGGTATTACATCATCAAGTAGTATATCTCTTCCCCAGTACCTAAAAGAATAGTTTGTTAGATCCTCTAACGACACATATGAGACAATAAATCAAAGCCGATCTATCCCCTGTTCTGTTTTGTAGTTTCTTATTATCCGGTGGTGAAGATTACTAAAGTACTTCTGTATAAGCCGTGGTCCTCGTGAACTGAGGTGATGTTCTCTTACAAACGTAATCACTTCCTCCGTAATGCGTGTAATACTTTCGTTGGTGTGTTTATGTCTTTGTGTAAATGCGTGTTGATCCAGAAGTCACTGAGGGACATATGTAGCCAGCTTAGTATACAAGGATTTTCCATACTTTGTGTACAATACTCTTTCCAAATTTTTTCAAACATTATCTCCCGGGACCACCTCAAATGTCCTAAATACCACTGGCGATCGTCAACCGTTTTGTGGTAATGATGCAAAGAACATATGTAGTTTCTCAGAAATCTCTGCATCTGAGAGTTTTTCGCTTTTTTTGATGTATCTGTCTACGACGTCATAGTCTGGTCATACGATGTCTTGCAGTGCTTGCACCCGTTTTTTGCCGTATGTTTTTCTCAAATGTGTATAGAGATTTTTTCACATATGATCTCATGGTTTATGTTCAAAATCGTATAATCTTTTCATATACCGCTGCTCTCCTAGTCATAGTGATCCGAAAAATAACAAAAAATATTCCGCGACCATCTCGGGACTCATCTGCAATCCCTTTGTACTAAATGGATTTCTTTTGAGATATTTATTTGGCAGTCTTGCCGCTAACTGTGTATATCGATCATGACCAAATCTTCTTCAAAGCGTCTCTATAAGGTTTACTCCCCAGTTATCTCCTGGCTGGAGAGAAAATTTGCTCAACTCGCTTTGGGTTCGCTCTTTACCTTTTGGTAAGGCACGTAAAAATGTGAGAATTTCTTCTCGTACCTGATCGTCTTCTCTATTGATACGTCTCACAAACGTATGCTTTGCAAGTAGCTTAGGCGGCACATGCATATACAGATATTCATGTCGCTCTGTGCCGTATCTTGCACGTAGCCAGTTTTTTATTCTCGATCAGATCGTGTCTCATTCTTTCTGCTCGTATCCTGCCAACGTGCCTCCTGTCCGTCTTGTCCCTGTAGGAAGTCATTTGAGAAAATCATGCAGTCAGGTGTTGATCTGCTCTATGGTGAGCGGCGGAAATTTTTCTGGTGCACGTACAGGTGCATGTGGTGTAAGATGAGAAAGTTCTTCTTCTACTACCGAGATTCGCTCGCTCCCGTATTTGTACTGGTAGAGGTTGTAGAGTTTCTTGCCTACGGGCTTTCACCGTACGACAAACTCTCTGAGTAACGTTGGGGTGAATACGCCGCCGTGGTGCTTAGCGATATGTTTTGCAAAATGAAGCAGTGCTGCCTGTTGCTGTTTTTCGTGCAACTCTGTTTTGTAGTCTTGGAGGTTTTGTACCAGCGCATCTCTCAAAAGTTGGCCGTATTTGTCATACAAGTATTTGGCTTGTGGATAGGTAGCTGACAAGACAACGACCCTTCTTCTGATCTGCTCGCATATAGATTTCATCAGTAGCTGATCCCACTTAGTGAGCATATTGGAGAGTGGCGGAAGATGATCACGAATCTGCATATATAGCATGAGATCCTCCTGAGATCTCTGTGATATCTCCGTATACAAAAATGTGTCTACGCGATTGCGTACGCGTCCTTCAAGCGTATTTCAAAATATATCTTTGGTCCAATTCATATCTATGGTGATACGTATCTTTACGTAAGAGTCAATATCTCTCGTACTCCTCTCAACTCCTGCGTATACTCGTATACATGCGGCAAGATATCGTATTCTCCATCATACTCCCCTGCTAAGAGCTTTTCACAATCAAAACACGCTACCGCCTCTACTTCGTTCTTATCAAATCCAAACGGACCGTCAGAAATTCCAGAGAACAGATAATATCGCTCGGACTGTGTAGAGGTCTGCTTGAGTCCTATACGCTGCAATGTCAGTGTCGTCTCTACTCACATCTCTTCTATCAGCTCTTGTCTGGCTGTCTGCTCCATCGTATGTCCGTACGCCTGATGTCCACCAGGCATATCTCGCTTGCCTGCTCCTCTTTCTTTGTTTTTGGATCTCTTCTGGAGGACGACCTGTCCGTGTGTGTTGAAGATCATGATATGCGCGGCTCTATGGTATCTCTCGGTCGTATTGTGGGCTACTCTCTTTTCTATTTTGCCGATCTCGTTGTTGTCTGCATCTACCTCTACGAGGATTTCATCTTGGGTGCTATTCATGGTCCTGATGGTCGTATGTATCTCGGGAAGCAACTGCACATCTAGTGCTAAAATATTTTCGTGGTTTCTCATGGTCTCTTCGTCCATCCGTTTGAATGCGTCAAAGTCCTGGTTCTGCTCGGGCTCCCCAGAAATATATTCAAAAAGATAATAAATCGTCACTCCATAGGCGCGGTGATCATACCCACGATCAGACTGTGCTGCAATAATTTTCTTGAAGTGAGCCTGTACGCCTGGCAGCTCTTTTTCTAGGATCCTGTGTGCTGCCTCCTGTGGTGTCTCATCGTAGTGCATACGTCCTCAGGGGAATAGCCGCTCATCTATGACCACATCAGGGTACTTGTCAGGATTTCTATGCCCTACCAAAAACTCAGGATCTGACGTCGTATCATCAGGATCTTTGCGTCTAAAGACGACCGCATCCACATTGAGAATAGGCGTCACACGACTGGTGAGCTCTGCAAGTTGTTGGGCTGGAGTGATGGAGTGGGGCATTGGAAATCGTATACTTTCATAAAGTTATATCTTTAGTTACATAATGTAATCGGTATTTACTTTTCGTTTATACTTTTTGAATTCTAAAGTACTTGTTTTTAACCTTTTGGAATATTCTATTTAAATTCTTATTTACTTTTTTTATCTGATTATATAATGTTTTACTTTCAGTAACTTTATATGCCTTATTTCAATAAGTAATAAAGTTCGATACGTTTTTACTCTTCGTTCAAAAATACTTGTAAGGAGAGAATGCCTCGAAAAACGGCTTCTTAGATACACTTTTAGCTTTCTTTTCATTTTTCATCATTATATAACGCTTCATATACTGCGTCGCCTTTCTATAGTATCTGTATACTGATTGAGATTTAATATATATACTTTTTCAGTTATAAGAAAGCCCCAGGTAATCTATTGTTTCTTTCTTACCACCCTCATTAAACATTTTTATCTCTTTCTTCTCCTTGCTTGATTTTACTAAGAAACATTCTGTCTTGGGTATTGATAACTGCAATTTAATCTCGGCTAGTTTAGTTTGAACTAGTTGGTGTAGTGTTTCATATATACTTTCATCAGTTCAAGGTATTACTATAATGATGTCGTCTGCATATCTTCTATAAACTCATGACATGCTTTCAATCGATCTCTTAATATACATATCAAACTCTATCATATATACATTCGAAATCAATGCGCTAATTGGTGTTCACTGAGGTATTCAGAAAATTTCTTTATTTTCTCTTACTTTCTGCTTCAGAACATTTCTAAATTGCTTTCGATCACATACTACACTTCTCTTATTTAATTCTTTAATATTTTTTACATCTAACAGTTTCAATATATCTACAACGTCAATATAGTGATATTTAGTTACACTTTTGTAAACTTCAAATAATTCTTGCGCAAGAATTTCAACTCATAATATTCTAGCAAGATTCTTCTTTATGATCGCATGTGATAAAGTGTCGAAAAATTTCTTTACATCAAAAGTAAGAACGATACACCCCTCAAGTGCATCAATATGATCAAAAACTTCTTTTGCAAATCCCACATTAGAATTACCTAAGCTACGATATCATATTACATTTTTATCTAATACATTGCTCTCTAAAAAGAGCTCATATTGTTGTGCTATTACGAAGGAGAATCGTGAATAAACAAGAGCATCATTGTGGCTAGCATACATAATATCTCTTGGTGGTTTATCTACAACTTTTCTTTTAACTTTATCGTATTTTCTTATTTTTTTTTGGAAACGTATAAGGGGGGAGAATCTATACCTTCCTTCTGCCAACATTTGCAAAGACTCTTTTAGGACTATTTGTTTTAAATCTTTTCATATCCTTAAATCAAAGTGACTATACATTCTTCATCTAACTAGTTGATGTCCTCTAGAAGCATTCTCATACTTAAGTCGATTTTTAATATTATCTTGCATATAAAAATCAACCATAATTAAAAGCAGTAGTCAGGTGACGTATCCTTATGACTACTGCTATACGGAAATGAGTTCTAGACGTCAAGTGATAATCTTGATAACTCCATACGAATGTATAGAATGATCGAAGCCATACATCCCATACTATCTCTAGCGATAGGAGTCCTGCGTATCATCTGTCAGACGTACTGTCTAACCTGATGAGGACGACAAGGAGACTTTAATAATCCACACCCTACTCCTACAAACAGGGGCGATTTGAGTGTAGCAAAAAAAGAGATAAATTCAATTCATATTATATCTTCGATAAACTTCTCCTCACCCACTCCTCCGTCTTATTATCCACAAAATACACATAACAGCCTTTCACACCCCTCATCTCTGAAGGCAAGCACTTTTGCTTGGAGTTCTTTTATATCCATAGACACAGAACAGATAAACTATCTTGTTCTATAGCCAAGTATATGGGTTATGCAATGAGAGATAATCCGAAATACCGTAGTGTCATTCTTGTATTTTTCTAAAATATCCTTATAGTGTACACGTTTCACCCGAGGATAGAGAGCCCTGCTTCCTTCCTCCCAAAGAGAGACCGGTTTAGCCCGGCTCTTTTTGTTTATGCGGAAAATTCTATGAGATGTTTTATATCCGTCAACGGCTGAATGTTGTTTCCTGAAGCCTTTCTCAAATATCTCGATGTATTATCAAAGCTTGCGACAAATAACCTTCACCATATATTACGGCTACGAAACTCATAAATCAATGTATTGAAATCGCTATCTGTAGTAACCAGATATGCCTTTTTGAGTCTCTTTTGCATAACGTCTTTCATAGCGTGTATGGCTATATCTATGTCTACGTTTCCCTTGGTAGTCCCATCTAAACGTTGACTGACTTCTTTGAATACAAGAGTATATCATACGCTCTCCAAAAACTTGTATAACTTTTGATATTTTGGAATATAACCAAAAAATATGATAGCCTGATCGATCACGTACTTATGTCTTAGATACCCGTACAACTTTCATCGATCAATTGTCCGTCATAGTGACTGTATACTTTTGTGTATATTTTGTGCGTCTATGTAAGCTATATGCATGAGAATGCCATAAGAAGAATTATCCTTCTGTATAGCTAGAAAGAATGAACGATGCAAGTATGATATTTTAGCTGTTATATGTCATTCTTCCCTACCCCCTCAACCTCTCCACCAACCCTTCCTCCACCTCCACCTCCACCATCTCTCCCGCTTCCGCTAGTCTTTCCAAGTTGTTTTCTCAGGGAATAATGATCTCATGACCGGCTTGTGCTGGTTGGGATTTGATGACCTGGTCGAGTTCTGATGTGTTTTTGGTAAATGTGTCCAGTGAGGTAAATGATGCGATATCGATAGCGATAATAAAGCCACCGTGGTCTTCATAGATATATGAGGGATCCTGCTGATTACTGAGCTTGGCACCTATCATAGATGCGGTCATAATTTCCATCAGGTAGTTGAACGCGTAACCTTTGTAGTTGCCTCCCATCGGCAAGAGATTTGAGACACCGTCCGCATCCAGCGCTTGTGAGGCATCTGTCGTGACGTTGCCGTTTTGGTCTACAGCTGAGTTTGCTCTGAGCGGCGTGTTGTTTTTCTTGGCTCCTACGATTTCGAAATACGGAATCTCAGACGTTGCCATATCAATCACTTTCCCATGTCCTCCATCAGGGAGCGCGTACGAAAATGGATTTGTCCCCAAAATACCTCTGGTCCCATGTAGTGGCACGACCGCATCAGGTCCTCCGTTTACGGCTGCGAGTGCTACGAGTCACCTCTTTGCTAAGCCCTGCGTCCACAGATGAATCGTATGCATACCTCAGGTATTATCGAGTGAACAGATTGCTATGCCGTTTGCCTGAGCTTTTTGCTGCAAGGTATCATGTATCCGCTTGAGTTTGAGCGATGGTCAGAGACTATTGAAGTTGAGCTTAAACATCCCTGGTTTCTCATGAACGATCTCCATTTTTTTGTCTGCATGTTTTTGCCAAGTCTCTATATCATCGAGTGCTTCTTTGATGACATTGGTTCTATTGGATTTTCTGATATGTGTCTCTACCTGCTCTGCTGCAAAGTATGCGGCCTCTTCTGCTGAGACAAAGCGTTGCGCTGCCTGAGTAAGTAACTGTTCAAGTTCGTTACGACTGATTTGCATCTCTCCCACGAAAAATAACTAAAAAAACTTCTGCTACTGGGGTCTATAGTCATGTATAGGGGGTATGCAATGAGAGATGCCTGACTTATTCCTTCCCAATCTTTTCCTTCCACACCTTCGCATTTATTGGATCATGCGTTATTGTCAGATAACATTCTGATTTGAGCTGAAAGAGAGAACAATAGAACGCATAGTCCAACTCCTCTATTTTTTCTACTGATGAGAAGATGTTTCTGATACAGTTGATCAAAAACTCGGAAGGGAACGACTGAACCAAATAGTCACCTATTACTACTACATTGCACCGCTCTCCTGACTCTACAAGAGGCTTTCCGAAAACCATATGAAAGTCCGTAAGCTTATGTCTCTTTAGTGCTCGTTTATCCAAGAATGTATCTCCTGCACAAACTACATAGGTTTGATGTCATTTTTGGGTATATTCTTCAGGGAAGCTGGTTTTGGTTGGTATATCACTCAGCAGAAAATCATTATGGGTAATATATTCATAGTGACTATTCTCCTTGGTCACATGTAACAAACGTGTCACATATTCTGATCGTATCATTGAAGACTCCGCCAAAGAAGCAGTTTTTATTTTCTTATAGAATCCTGGCTTGAACATATATTGTTCATGTTCTTCCCTGTGTCTGAGATTTTTTGCATAGCTCGTACACAGATCTATCCAATGCGGATGCAGCATATAATGAACGCCCTGCTTTATCAAAATCATATGTTCCTGAAACAGAGTAAGCACATTATACAATTGTGCTTTAGAAATTATGATTTCTTTTTGCTCAGCCAAAAGCTCTGTCAGCTCCTGCACTGTCAGTTGCTCATGTATTACAAAACAATTCAAAATCTCACTATGTAACTTTTTGGGGAAAAACATATGTATTTTCTAATAAAATTAGAATGTAATAAAGCAAAGATAGAATAAATCAAGCAATATAAGACTTTGTATTGTCAATATGCTATAAGTTAATATCCTAGGGTATTTACTACCCTGCTTTCTATGAAGGTGTCACTTCATCTGCCAGACTCGCTTTTCAAATTTACCCGTAACGATGGAACCAGTATATCAATGAATGAACTTAGCGGACTTCCTGTGATCTCGTCTTTGAACTACAAACAATCTGTCGAGTATATTTATTTTCGTTATATTTTCTCTGCACAGAAAAGTATTGAGAAACTTTTTTTTATGAATCAGTGACGTCAGCTTAGCAAAGTTATTGATGCAATTCCTCCATGATCTAAGGTGCTTATGATAGGTCCTTGAAGAGGTTTTGGAAGTTTTTATTTACAGAAGGCCTGATATCAGGTAAGCAATATAGATGTCGTTGATACTATACATCCTCAGCTTAGGCATATGATTTCTACACAGGTATATGATGGCAGTGTGTTGCCATATGAGGATCAAACTTTTGATACCGTCATCGCTATGTATGTGCTTCATCATATCTGAACTAAGGATGATATTCCCCCTTTTCTTCAAGAGATGAAACGTGTTTCAAAAAGGCTCATCATTATAGATGAGTCGTGGGATACCCGACGACAAAAGGTACAGTTATTTAGTTATGATCTTTGGTATAATCTACTGGGTAATGGAAATTTTTCAGTAGATACAAACGCCTATTTGAAGACTTGAGAGTTATCTGAAATGCTTGATAAGATAGGGTGTCAGACTCAGGTATACGAGGAAGACACGAGCCCTTGGGGGAAATATAACTTGGTATATGCCGTTTCCTATAGCCATGTATAAGGGGCGATGAAAGATAGGATTGACTGAAGAAAAGAAAAACCACCCGAAGGGTGGGGGTCAAAATAGTTAATGTTGAGGGAGATGAGGATGCAGGAAGAGTTTCAGAATTGCCGACGATCTTCTGGTTTTTTGAAGAGTTGGCATGCTGTGATCACTATACAGAAAAATAGTGCTACCAACGTCATCGCCATAATCCATACTCCGTCCCCAATTTTTTGTGTAATTTTCTTTAGTATTATCATAATTTTTAGCTTGGTGCCATTAGGCATAGTTATCCTCCTTAGTACATCTTATTTTTTGTCTCTCCTAAGCCAATCTATTTCATTTTCCTATTTACCACTACTCTCCTGAGTCCATTCTGTTCAAATTCCATCTCGAACTCTGCTCTGATACGATTAAATTCTTCTTGCTCTTCATGTGAGGTATGTTTTCCCTTGAAGGCTGGGAGTCTGCCATGTTTTTCGTCAAATGCTCTATACGTAAGCTGCTCAATAAGCTCCTCAAACATATTATCTGCATTGTACGAATCGATAGCAGCGCTCGTCATATCATCTATTCTTGCTGATCGTGTAGGCTTATCAGATGACGTCAAAAACTCCTTCATGCCATGCTCTTTGGCAAACATAGCGAGATAATCCAAAATATCGTCAGCAGGCGTGTCATACTCTGCTTCTTCGGGCACGTGAAACGAGTTTTTCATCCGGTTCCCCAAATAGACCAACTCTACTATCTTCCTGAACTGCTCATTTGAAAACGTAATGCTTGCCATAATGATGGGGGTTTCCCGTAGCTCTAAATACTGTGAAATACTGTGAGCGTATAGTACTTATTTTCTCTCTGATGTCTAGGTGTGTTCAAGGCGCTGCTACATTATTCTGGCATCTTGGCATTAGCTACTGCACACTCATTCCATATTTCTTGAGCCATTGGATAGCAGCTTTTCTATTGCCATACAGGGTATCCACTACCCTCCAGAACTCTTTGGAATGATTCATTTCTAGGAGATGTGCAAGTTCGTGACAGATCACATAGTCACTAATGTCTCTAGGCATTTTGACGAGTTTTCGATTGAGTCAGATGTTCTTGGTAGATGAGCATGTTCATCGATTGGTTTTTGCACTCCTCAGATAGAGCTTGTTGTAGGAGAGTTCGTGAAACTCTGCTATTTCCTGAAGTCTTCCAAAAAGATATGCTTTGGCGTATGTTTTGTATCGTTGCTCTTGGTGTGCCTTGGTGTGTAGCTGTGTGTCTGTGATGATCTGCTTGTGCTCATGATCTATCATATTTTTTTTATTTTTAGATGATTTTTGAGCAACTGTTGTGTGCCACTGTGATGGGTGTATAGCTGATGGGTGTATGATCGTATAGATTTCCCCATGCAATAATATTTGGTGATCATCGAGATGTGGTGCGTACTCCTTCTTTCTTTGTTCGAACATCTTTTGCTTTTCTGTTATTCGATCTTTTTTGGATTCTACAAATCTTGTAATCTCTGCTTGGGAGACGTATTTGGGCGCCGAGACACTGACCGTGCCGTCTGCATTTATTCTGATTCTCATATATTTCATACGTTTTCTCTGGATGGTGAGCTGTGTCATGGAAGACGTTATGTACAGATATACGCTGAATGCAACTTATTTCTTTTCTTTTTCTTTTTCATCCTCCGCCTCTTTTTCTTTCACTCGATTTACTCAGGGTTTCTCTGCTTTGCCACCCGATGTTGGTTTGTAGTGGAGTATGGTCTCGCCGCTTTCGGTTTTCTCTTCAGTAATAGCCACATTTGCTGCTATCTGCTCTCAAGATATACGTCTCGCGTATGGAGCTGCCTCTGTCATACACTCCACCAGTCAGCTTTCCGCTCATGAAAAACAAGATAGAAAAAAAATTTCTGTCCCATAGGGCCGTCATGGCACAACAGTAGACTGCAATGTTGGTGGTTGTATATTAAATATATCTTTAAAGTCACCGCATGTTAGTGTTTCTCAGGGGGACATACTTCCTACTAATCCATGCCCGCCGATGATGATATACTCTGGAATGATTCCCATAGATGCTAATCTTTGGTTTATTTCTTTGATCTCTCTGGCCCTAGATCGCTGAAAATAGAGTGTCATATACTCACTATAGCGGTACTCATTGAGCATAAATGCGCCATTTCGATCTGCTTCTGGGTCGCAGACATAAACCATTTTTTTGCTTCTGAGACCTGTGGTGTCACCTGATTCTCGTAGTCTTCTCGTGGCAATTACTTCCTCCCAAAATGCCTGTCACCACCCACGATCTCGTTTATCAATACCCAGACGTAGGAGCTCTGTTTTGATGGAGTCAGACATAACTGGTTCTCCCTGTAGAGACGGAATATCTTTTGTGGTATACGTCACTGCCCCTGTTTGTTCATCTATAATTACTACGCTGCCATCGACAAGTACGAACTTGTGCAGCTTCCCGCCAAGGTTTTTTATTTCTAGTGCCTCATACTTATTATCATCTGCGTCATATACTGTTTTAATGGTTCAGATCTTTCTCACGTACCTGACGCTATCCGTAACGTAGAGAACATTCTTCTTATCTACAAAATATCACTCTCTCTCTCGTACATCTCGTGTTCACGAGACGGAGTCGGCATTAATACGCACATCTCATGTAGGATCATGCTGCCAGAATCGTTTTTTATACTTCTTATCTGTAAACTCTAGTTGCCGTGTTGTCGTGTCTGCTATATGCCCCGCAGTATATGTTTGTGCATTTACATGAGCTGTATCGGTAGGCGACACGACCAATGGCTCACCCAAAAACATCGTCCTTGTATCCAAGAAGCGCATCGTGCCATGAGAAGATGTTACTAGGTAAAACGGCTCTTTCTGCTGTATCTCTCACTGTTGTATTTGCGATCAATCATCAGATGTAAGACTATGTAATGTACGCACATCTCGTGTCGCTCATGGTTCCTCACACAACGTTCTGTAGGTTTTTTGTGCTTTATCGTACACCAGCAAAGCTCATGCTTGTGTTCCTAGTAGACATAGAGGAGCCCCTTGATATGTGTATATCCATGAGTGAGTGACCACACTAAAGTTTTCGTATTCTGGTCATTCAAGATATTGTCGTTCGTTCTGCTCTTCATCATATTGTGCCACTCCTCTCTCGCCCATGAGTAGGTTGTTGTTTAGAAGTCACTTGATAGGACCTATACGCGCTGTATCGATTTTGACTTCTTTGGTTATCTCTATATTTCTGGTATCAAATCCTTCTCTCTTGATCAGATAAAACGTATCCCCAAAAAATGCTCAGAGATGTCATCGGTTTGCGTAGCACTGTATCACTTTTTTTGGATTCCTAGACTGTGGAATAAATGTAAGTGGATGGAGGTCAGTATATCATTCCATTGACCACCATATTTCTCACTGCGCAGATGCGCCTATTTTACTTTTGATCGGGAATGTGCCACTCACCACTACGTGACCCTCACGACTAACGTCCTGGTCTCCGCTGCTTTTCTTACAAACATCAACCTTGACTAGGGTATAGATAGTTTCGTAATCATTCTCTTGTGGATTATACATTTTTTGTATAACCACGAAATCATCTCCTTTTTTTTGTATATCCTCTATAGGGTATGTTGGCAGCTCCACATTCACCGTATAGTATACAATACCATCGGGAGAACATATATGTAATAGGTGTTTTTCATCATATACAAAAAGATATTTTTCTCTCGTAGGAGCATGTACTTGTCATACTGCGTCACCATCATCTATATTTATATCTTCTACAGCAAATTGTGCGTATATGAGCGGTCTTCGCACTCACAGTATGTCGCGCGCTGTACCATTTCACTGAAAAGGTCGCCATACTTCTTGCGTATACTCCGCTTTTCTTTTTTTTGTGCCCTCATGTTTTATTTTTAGGATCAAGGCATTTGTGTGTTCGCCGCTGTAACGATCTATTTCTTCTGTATCCTCAATTTTGATAAGTTCATGATCTGCTCATATTTTACATACCGGGACATGCGGAAGTAGCCATGGATTGATAATGATGATAGCAGCAGATGTATGTATTCTAAATCCATCACCTCCAAATGATTGTATGGTAAGTATCTCCTGGGGTGGCATGCCTACAGCTTCTGTATAGAGACGGGCTTGCAGATCATAATCGGTCATTAATCAGTCAAGTGTATCAGGAAATTCCTCCAAAAGAGTTATTGTACTATCCGGCAGGATTATCTCATCTACCACGTGAGTTTTTCTATGCTTGGGCCGGCGATCGTATGCCTGCTGATTATTTCATGCACTTTCTCTGTATGATTGTAATGTTTCTTGGAGAACTTGCGCTGTGGTTGCTGTTGTATGCATCGCCTTCTCTCCACTCCCCAAAAGCACCTGTACCAAAAGATGTGCTACGAGCGTTAGTGCTGGAGCATGTACATTCACTCATCGTGAAGTGCGGTCTATGTATTGATGTAGGCGTCATATCATCGCTCTCAATCTATATTTTCTCTCCGTTTTGTCAATACTACTGAATCAAGAACTCTTTGTATCTTTTTACTCTACAAACACAGTGACTACCTTCACTTCTGAGACTTTTCCATAGCCACAATCGCCGGGATCTGTAATTTTGATTCCATCTGTTGTCTTGACCGTTCTGTTGTTTGCATGTCGGTGCTCTGCTTCATCACACTCTGGTCACTTGAAGCTATGTACCTGGTCGAGAGGGATGTACATACCCTGGTATTCTATCGCCTTGACGGCCTTGAGACATGCTGCGGGTGAACCGCCACAGACATAGCCTGTTGGGCAAGTTTTTTTGGTAGCGAGACATTTCCCACCGGTACACGTCCGTGTAGCAAGCTCCGTCTCGCTACAACATGCAGACTCGCCACATTCGGATGCAGCCTCACACGTATTTCCGGTTGGCTGCTCACCGTAGTCTGCATCTTGGATTTTTTGCATATCATCTTTGAGGTTGAGCGGTGGTCTTCACTCAGCGATACCGCATCGTACCTGCATAGCATGGTTGTAGTCTTGGATTTTTTTGCGCAGCCTGATCTCTGTTTTTCTGTCTCCGCCGAGCTGAGCATCTGACTGCTCTATTTCAAGTTCGGCGAGGCGGGACCTAATCTTGACGCAGACGATCCCTGCAAACACCTGATCGCTAATCGCGCTGGTAGGGATCGGACTTCCTGTGACGTCCTCGGCTATTGCCTGCAGTAATTCTTTGAGGACGTCTGCTGCACCAAGTGGAGCGGCTTTTCCTGTACGAACCTGGCTATTTGCTCATGGAATAGGTTCGGTGGTTGTTGGTCTGCCGCCATCCACAACCGTAGCAGCAGCCACACACGCCTCAGCCTGTGGATCTCTACTTGTATCTGGAGGCGTTATTTCTTCTCCTGGATCGGCTGTCTCCGTCGATGGCGGTGTTCCTGTAGGGGTTCCTGTCTCCCCTCACCCACCGTTTGTCTGGCCATCGGTGACGCCTCCACCATTTGTTTGACCCCCGCTTGCTGGTGTTTTGCATTTCTTTTCAAGCTCATCGAGATTGGCAAGAGCTGCATCGCGTTGGGCTTTTGCTGCATTTTTCTGGTTGTAGTAGATACGCTCTGCTTCATCGTGCTTCATCTGAAATGTGTCTCTACAGTCCTGCTCTTTGCGTTTGTTGTCGTTGGCTCGGTCTTCGTATTTTTGCTCTCTATTTGCGAAACATTCGTCTCGATTTTTCTTGGCTGCTTTGTAGTCGCTGTAGAGCGTATCATCTGAGATGTTATTGATGGCCTTCTCGTATGCTTGCTGTAGCGCTGCGTTTTGGTCATCGCATGGTCACTTATCTCGGATACCTCTTTCACAATCGCGCTGTTCAGCCTGGAATGCTTTGATGGCATCCACGTAGGTGTCGCTAATTTCTTTGGTTACTCTCGTGTATGCCTCATCGACACGCTGCCTTGCAGCATCTATTTCTGCACACTGGACGCTCGACACATCGAATGCAGGATCCAAAAATCCAAGTGTATTAGATTGTTCAGGTCATGATGATGGCGTGCAACCGCTGAGCATCGCTGCCGTGCCCATCATAAAAAACACAAAAGATAGGCGTTGCGAGAGCGGTTTATACATGAGTTACAAAAATAAGAGGTAAATACCTACGGACGTCCTGAAGTCATCCATATGATGCTGTATCTCCTCGCACTGTCACTATCTTTGTACAAAAAACAAGTTATTTTTTCTCATGGTTTCCACTTTCTGTACGCACCGGATTTCCATACTCGTCTGTGAGGTCACCATGATGATAGTCATGTCCTGGAAACGAAAAGGGCAGCTGCTTATTTTGTGTACGCAATGAGGCGCGAAACATATTGAACATCGTAAATGCCAGTTGCCAAAGCACATTTGAGTGACTTATTATTATTTGCGTCTCCTCCACTGATGGTTGACGACTAGCCAAAAACGCCTCTACCGTCTCTTGAGTTATCTTATCTGCTGGCATGTCTGTGTTTTGCAAAAAATCTTCAGGAACAATTTTTTTGATATGCAGTCCTTCTTGTATTTCCTGAGCCAGGACCTCCGCGCTCTGCTTTCCTCTTTTTGCAGGTGTGTGATAAATACTGACTTCTGTAATTTCTGGCTTTTGACGTAATAAAAATTGTAACAACTCTTTTCCTCTTTGGCGTATTTGATCTATCCCTGTCTGCGTGAGATCTCATCATTCCGGAGTTTGTAACTCATTATCTTCCCCATGTCTCATTAAGAATTTCATGACTTGTGTTTGGTAGAGTAAATATTCACCCCCTTACAGATTGGGTGTTCTGGCAGGTGTAAAACCTAAAGATTCTCGTTCGTGTAGTTATCATCTGCGACTTCGCCGTGTCTTAGGACTGCGTCAGGTGGATCAAAAGTTGTCGGCCTAGTTTTGATCCACCAGTTCATCCATGATGCTTGCAAAAGCGCCATAAGAACGTTTTTATGGCTAACAATAATGGTTCTTTCTGGGTCGGTAATTTTTGTCATCATATACTTTTTAGCAAACTCTCGCTCGATATGACCGTCATTTTCGTATCACACTACAGGCTCTACAACGCTAACTACTTTACATCCTGTTTCTTCCAATCCATCACTAATTATTTTAGTACTTTGCTCAGCTCTTAGTGTCGGACTATGCAAAATAATTATCCTTTGTCCCACGAGTCCTCCTAAATTTTTGAGGAGTCTTGTCTTTATATTTCCCAATGCACGCTTTACTTGCTCTACGCCTGTCTGATTTAGACTCCCTCACTCTTTGCTTTTTGAATGCTGATCTTCACCATGCCTCATGAAATACGTCATTGTTTTTGTGATAACTTCTAAAAGTATGCAAAAATCTCTCAGCGGTTATACGTGAGTTTTCCCTCATCTGATTACATCAATATTATGGTGATGGTGTTATGCACTACTTGATTGACTTTTCAATATATTTATATATAGCCATGACGTCACTTTTTTTATGACAGTCGCTAACATGTCTCTACACGACCTCACCGCATTTGATCTGACCCCTAATCAGTCACGTCTCTATCAGGCGGGATTGATGATCTGATCACGCTCTGTTTCTACCTATGCCAAATATACAGGACTCAAGAGAGTCTTGACCTTCAACGTACTACAGGAGCTTTGCACCAAAGGATTAGCTACGTGTGTTACTATCTGAAAAACGGGCTACTACGCTATGCAAGACCCCAAGATGTTACACCAAAAGCTGCTCGAAAAAGCTGATGCATTTGGCACACTTCTACCTTCTTTGCAGTCGATGCTTCTCCAGTCGTCTGGAGGCTTTCGTGTGCAGGTGTTCCAAGGCATCGATAGCATGAAAACGCTCTATACGCATCTCCTCGACTCCAAGACAGACTTCAAAGCATTTCTCGGTGCTGATCACATCGAACCACATTTTAGAGAGTATCTCTACACTATCTATCTTCCCAAAAGATTAGAAAGAAAAATCAAAAGTAAGACTATTGTCTCTCAGAGCGCTGCAAATAAGTATTTTGCAAAAACCGCATCACCGCTTACGGAAGCTCGTGTCCTCAACTCCTCTGTTTTTGATCCGACCAATGAAATCATTCTATTTGATGAGAATAAGATTGTTTTTGCGAACCTCACGTCTAGTGAAATGTCTGGCGTGCTTATGGAAAGCGTAAACACTTATACCACGATCGAGCAGATTTTTGACGTTCTGTGGATGCAGGCAGAGCCACTGCTTGCTCCTGGAGGGGCTGGGAAATGAAGGAGACAGGTAGTATAGGACTTTTTAGTGATATTTTAACTTTGCTACTAAATTACACACCATCTATATTGACTTATATCTCTCTATATATATTACCTCACATGATGTGATCATTAACTTAACTCGTAACTTAAAATAAATAACTCATCTATGATGAATCAACCTGTAGTACTAATTGGTTTATTTCTGATTATCGCCCATACTGGATATTTGGTGCAATTGCGGCTTTCCCGCCGAGACTCAAGCCAGGATTGGATTTGGTACGTATTTTTGCTCTTTATCCTGATTGTGTCGAGCTATCATTTGGCGACTGGAGACTTAAGCATGTTATCAACTATAATGCCTAATGCGTTCAGCGTGATGATGGTGGTTGTATCAGCCACCCTCGGGGGATGGCTGTTCCATGAAGGAAGACAAGGAGAACGTGTCATTGACTTGATATCACAGTATTTTACCCCGAAACTGTATGAAATTCTTGTTTTGGCTATTTTGACTATAGTCTTTATCGCCGCCTGGCTCATTCACCCGCTATGGGCTTTTATAATCGGGGGTATGATGTTACGTCATTCCTCTGATCCATGGGCAACCATTTTTTTAATTGCTGCAACGATGTTAGGTAGCGCTGCCGACATCCTATTTAAAGTGATTGGGATCGGTGGGGTTTTACTGTTAGCGCTGCTAACGCATGAACAGGATACGCCATCTACGAAACAGGTGCAGAAGCTAACAATAACAAAACACGTCCTCCTCAGCTTGATGTATGTATTAATAATCGCTATTTTCTCCGTCATAGGCCACCTAATATACGGAGTTATCATCGCGGGCGGCGTCATCTTCGTCGCGTACATAACCGATAGAAGGATCTGGATCGAGTTAAAAAGAGCCTACATAGCGGGAATGACCGCTATGATGTTTGTTATGGCATGCAGTCTCTTGGGCCTTGACGCCTTGCATCCAAATAAATATTGGGTTGCCATAGCCATGATAACACCCCTGCTTTCAGTGCAAGGAATAACATTCTGCGCCGTGTCACCCTCATATTATCTCATGTGGAGGGAGTGGATACAGCAATCGTGGAGACCTTTGCTCTTTCTAATCCTGCTAACCATTTTTTTCTAAACAAAAGATCAATCAACTTGAAACCATATTATGTTAAAAGCCTCGCGGGAATGCCTGTCGGGGTTTTTTGTTTCGTCTTGTGTATGAACTTCATCTCCATATAGTACGATCGTACTTATATATTTTTGATTATTTTACTTTTGTTTATTTTCTGATTGTCATGAGTACTCATACGCCCCTTGCCGCAGCGCTACGTCCAGAGAAACTTGATGAAATTGTGTGACAGCAGGCTGTGCTGCGTCAGATTCGTTCGTTTTTGGCATCTGGAAAAATCCCGTCGTTGATCTTTTGGGGGTCTCCGGGCACAGGAAAGACCACGCTTGCGACGGTATTAAGTCACGAGCTTGATGCGCAGTTTATTCCGCTGTCTGGGGTGAGTAGTAAAAAAAGCGATCTCAGCGAGATCATCCAACAGGCGCAACGCAACAAACAGTATGGGAAGAGAACAATCGTCTTCCTTGATGAGATTCACCGTCGAAACAAAGCCCAGCAAGATGCACTTCTGCCGTCGGTGGAAGATGGGACGATTATTTTGATTGGCGCGACGACGGAGAATCCAAGTTTCACGATTAACAACGCGTTGTTGTCGCGCTGCAAAGTTCTCGTCTTCGAGACATTGAGTAGCGAGGAGATTGCTGATTTTGTAGGTCGTAATCTCGACAGGATTGCCGCACACTACCCTACTAAAACAATATCTGCTGATATCATCACACGTATATCGCTCCTCGCAAATGGCGACCTCAGAAATGCACTCAATCTTCTGGAGTCATGACTAATGCTGAGCGGAGATGTCGTGACCGAAGAGGATATTATGAGTGCATACGGCAAGCCCGTCTACTACGATCGTGATGGGGAAGAACACTACAATATTATTTCTGCCGTGCATAAGTCGCTACGCGACAGTGATGGAGATGCGGCGTGCTACTGGATTCAGAGAATGCTGCAGTGAGGGGAAGATGCTCTGTATATTTGCCGCCGCCTCGTTCGTTTTGCGAGCGAGGACATTGGACCGGCTGACAACAATGCACTCCTCCTCGCCAATACCGTTTATGAGACCTGCGCAAAACTGGGTATGCCAGAGTGCGATACTGCCCTCATGCAACTTGCACTTTATTTAGCTAAAGCGCCCAAAAACAACATCTGCTACGTTATTGCTCAGGAGACCAAGGCTGATGTGATCCAGTATGGGAATCTTCCTGTACCGCTTCACATTCGCAATGCTGCTACCAAGCTCATGAAGCAGATCTGATATGGTAAATGATATAAGTATGCTCATGACTACAAGGATGCAAAAATCGACCAGCAACATTTCCCTGATGAACTGAAAGGAAGAACATATGTGAAAAGCAACGTGTAGCTATCCCCTCTCTGCTAACTCTAACCGTCTTGCCTCTTTGGTTTCGAGCTGTTCGCAGATAGTGCCAAGCTCTTTGCCGAGCACCTTGATCTGGTCATGATCGAGCTCGGTGTTTTGGAATAAGATATTTATCTGCTCTTTTCTGGCTTCGAGATCGCTGATATCTTGTTCCAACTGTTCAAATTCTCTTTTTTCGTTGAAGCTGAGCTTCTGCTTGGGAGGGAATGTCATGCGCTCAGCGAGAAGTTTTTTTTGTTGTTCGTCTTCTTCGATTGCTTGCTGTTTTGCTGTCTGATAGGCAACAGATGTGTATTCCTTATACTCGCTGTATGTTCACCAGAAATCCTTCACGACTCACTCCCCCTCAAACACAAAGAGATGATCGACGATTCTATCCATAAAAAATCTGTCATGCGATATAACTATGAGACAGCCTGTATACTGCAACAAAAAATCTTCCAAAATAGTAATCGTAATTAGATCCAGATCATTGGTTGGCTCATCCAAGATAAGGAAGTTTGGATTCTTGATCAAGACCGTGAGCAGGTGTAAACGCCTTTTTTCACCACCGCTCAGCTTCTCAGCTCTCATATGCTGCTGAGCGGCTGGAAACAAAAAATGCTCCAGCAAGTCTGATGCAGATAGCTTTGACTTCCCGAACGTCACATACTCCGCTATATCTCTGACGACGTCGATCACTCTTTTCTCAGGATCTATCTGCATCTCTCTCTGCTGATAGTAGGCCATCTGAATCGTCTCTCCTGCTCTGATCGACCCACTATCAGCAGTCTCTGTCCCCATCAACATCTGCACAAATGTGGACTTGCCTACCCCATTTTTGCCAATAATGCCGACACGTTCCCCTTTCCTAAACTCATACGAGAAGTCTTTGAGCAGGACTTTGTCGCCAAATGATTTTTGGAGGTTATGGATTTTGAGGATTTTTCATCAGAGTCTCTGAGGATCTATACGGAGATCTAGTGTCATTGCTTCTTGTTGGCGGATGGTTTTGGTCTTAGCGTATGTGTCATGGAGATCATGAAATCTTGCGATTCTTTCTACTGACTTCGTTCCTCTTGCTCTGGGAGCTTTGCGTACTCGCTCGAGCTCATGCTTGAGGTACTGCTTGAGATTGTGCATTGTTCTTTGCTCTTGCTCAAGACGTAGTGCTTTCTGCTCGAGAAATGCATCGTATCCACCGGTATAACTATATACTTTTCCTCTATCAAGTTCGAGAATATGTGTACAGACGCGTTCAAGAAAATAACGATCATGGGTTACCATCAGCAACGTCAGCGCACTGTCCTTGAGAAACCTTTCGAGCCACTCTATCATCTCTATATCGAGGTGATTGGTCGGTTCATCCAATAACAAAAAATCTGGCTCGTCTAGCAAGACTTTGGCGAGTGCCACACGCTTAGCCTCTCATCCCGAGAGCGAGCCATACGTCTGTTGCAAAAATGGCGTGAGCTGAAGCTTGGAGATGATCGTCTTTACCTTGACCTCATACTCCCAGGCATGCTTTTCTTCTATCTCTGCGAGTATGTCTTGGAGAGCTACCATGTCGGCTTGTGTATCAGTCTCTTTTGTATCGGCCTCTTTTGTAGTAGCCTGCATACTTAGTAAGAGACGCTCATAGCGACCTATGAGTTCACCAAAAATTGTCTCATGGTTGAGTAACACATCCAGTACAATCATATCCTTGTCTATAGTTGTTTCTTGCGACAAAAAGCCAACACGAATGCCTTTGGCAAAGATTACCTCTCCTGCTTCTGCATCGACTTTGCCGGTGAGGACATGCAGGAGCGTCGACTTCCCTGCTCCGTTTTTGGCAACCAGCGAGACTTTTTGTCCCGGAAGGATCGAAAATCCTACACCGTCGAGGACGGGTTTGTCGGTAAATGATTTATGGATATTGCGAACGTGGAGATACATTGGTTTCTTATACGGTTTTTGGAGTGTTTTTGAAGAGGTGGATCTTAGGATTTTGTATGAACTAGTATTGAACTAGTACGAATTAGTATGACCCCTCGTACTCATCCCCCATCTCGTCTTTGCAGACAAAAAGCTGCTGTATCGTATCGTATACGTATATCTGACTCTCGCATCACCAAGAGCGTATGGGACGTACTCTTCCGTCGCTTCTCATGTTTTTGTACTGATGAGTTCTTCAGATGTCTATGTTGGCGTTGTTTGTTTGGAGCATAATTTCTTGCGTAACCGGAACAGCTACCGTAATTGTTCTACGCACGATAGTAAATGGCACTGTCTGCGTGAAGAGATCTCCTGATGCGGTAAATGTAATCTTTGATGGAGATGTTTTGGTTATAGTCAGCGGGACGTATGCATTGATCGCTTGTTCAAGTCAGGTCCTTGTCACGGTACTCAACTGTGTCTCCACGGTGATACGTACGTCGTTTCCTGTAGCCGCAATAAACCGTAGGTTTGTATCTATAGGTTTGTTCAAAAACTGGTCAGGACTACTTGTTCATATGGTTGTCATATCGAGGATGAGTTGTCCTGTTTGCGTGGTTTTAGCTAACGGAAAATTTTCCGTCTGCTGGAGTGTTGTTGTGTTGTCAGTGACCAATATCACTGTCTTGTATACGGTTCCAGCAGTAATTACACTCCCCGCTATCACCGCCATTGTCGCCAGCAATGCGAAGGTTTTGTTGATTCGTCTTTGTTTGAATAATGCGCCTATTGCACCGATAAACAATGCAAGGAGAGATACGGTTACTACTCCCATCGTGCCATACATGTACTGTGGTATCCACGCAGCAAATGACTGATGACTTACCTCCGGAGTAAAAAACAGAATCCCCGTCCCAAACAACGTAGCTCAGACCAACGGTCCAAGTACCGCAAGTACTATTACCCAAAACGCTATACGCACAACCTCAAAAATAAAATTACCTATTGTCCCTGTGGTTTTTTTTTTATCTCTGTACGGAGCGAACAGAGCAAGGAGAATATAGATGATGATACCGACACCATTGAGGAGGGTCAGGATGATAAATGCTATACGAATGATCCTGACCTCGATATTGAGCGACTTGGAGAGCCGGTAACAGACGCCTCGCAGCACAGGTCTCTCTCTATCGATGATGCCTAGCTTGCCTTTGGAGAGATCTATCTTGTCGAAATGCACATTGAATCACTTCTGTGCCGACTCGTCCTCATCAAACATTACCTCCGGCTCTCCGAGTGCATTTGCTATCTCGAGCACCGCCTTCTCTGTGATGGGAGATTCATGACGATAGAGTTTTTCGATGATATTATATTTGATATCGTCTACGACGTCTTGTGTGATCCCGTGATCTTTGGCATAGTGCTCGATACGTTCGATGTATCTCACGAGGAAGTGATGCGCACGATCATCCAACTCGAAGAGATGTCCGAGAATGGTATATTTTTTCATAAGAAAGGGTGTAAAAGTAAAGGATGATAATTATTTTTTGTCTCTGTGGTATCGCTTATTTGGTTTTGGTGCGATCTATCGTTTTGACTGCTTGTGCTAGTATTGTTCGTGTTTCACGCATAGCTTCTAGGACTTCTGTTCACTTTGGCGTCAGTGTATAGTATTTTCTTGGTGGTCACTGCTGCGACTCTACTCGGCTATAGGTGACCATTCTTTCGTCTTTGAGACGGGAGAGTAAGGGATAAAGCGTCCCCTCTACGATGAGAAGTTTGCTCTCCTTGAGGGTGCTGAGGATGTCTGATGCGTATACCTCCCCTTTTGCTATAATTGCCAAAATAATATATTCCAAAACACCTTTCTTCATCTGTGTACTCACCTTTTCATGTTCCATGGCTGGGGGTTATGATGTAAATGGTTGTATCATAGCTTACTGTTTTTATCTGTAGATCCTTTATAGTACCTTGCGTCACATAGTACTATAAGAAATTATATGCGACTTGCAAGAGATTTTTTTTGCATAACGAGAAACCGCTCCGGTGTTGCCGGGGCGGTCCTGCGTTGATTTTTTTCGAAGGGGGTGGGGCTGCAGGCTACTTCAAAGTTACTTTTGGCTCCTCATGCCAGGGTCGCGTTCTGCCGTAAATGTACCATGCAAAGATGGGCGAACACAGGAGAAATATTGTGCCCAGGCCATAGAATTTGACGGAGAGAGGGATAGATGCTTTTGCGGTTTCCGAAGTTAAGGGACCTCCGACAGCATCCATGATAATAGGCGTAGCAACCATTAAAAGTCCAAGGATGAGCATTGCGATCGGTCCGATGTAGCGTTTAACTAACATGACAATTTTGTTTTAAACTGGTTAACAATGTGACGCTGTGATAAACTTTTCCACTATCATGTCAATACAATTGTTGCGATATATACTTTCTAATACATTGTCAATACTTTCCCTGTGTGCTGTGGCATATACATTTCCGTCCTTACAGGAGTAACTTTTTCGCAGGCATTAAAAAAAGCCTCCCGGAGGATCCGGGACAGCTATTTTTTGCTGGTAGTGACATAAACCTCCACGTTTTTTTACGGTACCTTCTCTCTTTGATAAGTGAGGTACCCTCCTACGGCACTTACTCCGCATATTAGTGTCCCCATACCATACCATGCGACTGAATTATTGCAAGGCGTAATGAATGTTGGTACGACTAATGCTATACATCCCAACGTAAAGAGTATTCCAACTACGAGTAGCGGCGGCGAACGTCTAATCATAATAGTTAGTTTAATTTTGTGTGCGTGTCGTGATACGGTTTTTCTGTTTTATATCAAGTGCTATGGGAGGTTTTGGGAGAAATACTAAAAAATGCCCCGTGAGGGGCGGGCCATAATAGTACGGGTAAAGTCATTTAAAACAGGCGTCTCTTTTTCAGTGCTTCGTGTATCCATAGGTACCAACACAAAAGTTGGACTAATATACACATTTTAGCTCCATAAAGCGCCCTTCCTAGTGCTTGTAATGTCTTCTTCATTTTAATACTGATTTATGGAAAGATGAGTCTCCAGATTTTAGTTGGGAATATCGGTGTTTCACTGCGATATTTCCTGTACTCTTCACCAAATTCTTTGATCATGTTTTCCTCTTCTTCCTTCATTGTTAACCAGGTCATCAATCCGTAGAATAGAAATGTGCCAATCGTTGTCCAGGATGGGAATAGCGCTATCACACCGATCATAATAATCGTCTGCGATGTATAAAACGGATGTCTGCTTACACTAAAAATTCCGTCTGTTTGCATAGCTCTTTTTCCATTTTTTTGTTCCTCTATCAATCGTTTAATTCCTTTGTCAGAGACAATTGCTGTGAGTACTCCGAATATAATTATGCACGCCGCTAGAAGCATTCGCATGCGCTCCATCCCTACAATACGATGTGATACGTACAAAGGGGGTGCTATAATTATTGTCGTAATATACAGTATGTGTCGAATCACATTCAAGACGCCTTCTGGTGAGCGTCTGTACCCTGTGCCCTGCGATGGATTTTCTTTTGTACCTGGAAAAACTTTGTCTTTTTGATTTTTTGAAGTTTTGCGATTTTTTTTGTTTCGTCCTACTTGTCTCAAGTTGTTTATCATGATCGGTGATTTTGTATGCGTTTACAATCCGCACACTGTATATATCTTTTACATATAGTCAATGTTTCGTTCTTATCAGAAAACGGTTATCTATTAGGTTTCTCACTTAGTTTTCGCTACTACGACGTAGTCACGTATCTAGTGTCTCTCAATCTGCATCTCACGGTTTCTTTTGCTTACTTTCTCCAAAAATCAGCACCAATGCTAAACGCATTGACGTCCTACATGTCCTTACTATATATTTCAGTGACAGGAGATCTTTGTACTTAGGAGATCCGTATAGTCTCAGTAAGTCCGGACTGTCGTTTTTCCGGAGATCAGGATCTTTTTCCTCCATATACTTTCCGTAATCATGACCTAAATATTTTCTCGTGCCGTTATCATGCAGTTTTGGTATCGGCAGTAGCATTGCCGACCTGCTTGTTGTCTCTTCACATAAGCAAATTACCTAGCATAGTCTTGATCTGTCCTATTCCAAAAGCAAGTGTCACTAGGCCGCCCGGATCAGTCCTTTGTCACTCTGCTAGTACTGTTTGATCCCATTCTGATTGAGGAACGTGCAAACTCACACCTAGTCCATTACCCAGCCCTTCTCCTGACATGATCATATTTTTTATCAATAAAAACTACTTTCCCTCCCCTTTTACTCCTTTTACAAGCTCTGATAAGAAGAGTTTTTGGAGGAATTTTTTGATACCCGTGATTGTTGTAAGATCTTCGTCTGTAGACACCTGCCCTTCAGGAAGGTCGTGTTTGAGATCTGCAAGATGCTTCTCAAGCTCCTCATTGAAGATCTTTCTGATCTCAGCGACCTGCTCAGCACTAAAGACATTTTCGGTAGTAGACATGCCTTGTCGTAGGTAATCTAAAACAGCTCTTCTATGCGTGTAATATCTGTTTTCTCCAAAATAACAAGTCCTTCCCCAGCATGATTCTGCCTCGTATATTGCATTCTCCTTCTGTTCTATTATAGTGCCTTCCAGTGTCCCTCTTCGGGTCTTGGATTATTATGTAGACTCTATTCATTTACCTCTCTACTTCCTGTTTTTCATGTCTGCTCAAAAAATCACTATTCTTCTGTGAATGTTTCTCGATGTCCTTGGTCTGGGTGTGTTTATCCCTGCCATGGCTGACCTCAAAGTATTCTATGGTACCTCTGATCTGTGGATTTCACTCAGCTTGACGGCATACTCACTCTGTGCATTTTTTGCTGCTCCTCTGCTCTGACAGATCTCTGACAAATACGGTCGCAAGCACGTTCTGCTCGCATGTATCCTCGGGACACTCTGACAGTTTTTGATTCTCTTGGTGACCCAAAACTTCTGGATCTACCTTGTTGCGAGAGTCATCAACGGCATTACTGGCTGAAATTTCTCTATTCTTCAGGCAATTCTCACAGATATTTCAAAAGATGATGCCGAGCGTAAAGCAAATTACGGTCTTCTTGGTGCGGTGTTTGGGATAGGATTTATTATCTGACCATTGCTTGGTACGTTCTTACTCAAGCGGTATGGTGTCGAAGGTATTTTTGTGTTTGGTGCGCTGTTTGCGCTTGTAGAGACATTTTTGATTGCATTTTTCTTGCGTGAGACCAAACCCAAAGATGACGAACTGCATCTCAGTTTCAAACCATTCAAACCATTTTTGGTACATTTTAGTCACAAGAAAATAGGTATTATTTTGTGGATTCTTACGACGTTTGTTACGGCGGCGTTTGTGTATCAGTCTGTTATTTCTGTATATATGAGTGATTTGTTTGGTATCCCTGGATATATGGTCTGATACTATTTGAGCGCTATAGGCTTGATGTCTGCCATCAATCAGGGATTCCTTCTCAAGGCATTTTGGTTCAAAAGATTTACCCACAAACAACTGATCTGGTTTGGAAATATCTCGTATGTTATTCTCCTCACGTGTATGATGCTAATCAGAACACCTGATCTCCTCCGGCTGTTTGTCAGCGCATGGATTCTTATTTCGCTTTTTATAGGGCCGGTCATGCCCGTCTACAATAGCGAAGTTATCGCACATACTGATCCCAAGAAAATAGGAGAAATCAACGGTGTTTTGGGATCGCTACACTCTGTGGGCATGATTATCGGCCCTATTGTGGGATGAATATTACTGAGTTTGCATATTAGCGTCTTTTGGTGAAGTATCGCACTTGCGTGCGTCATGCTTGTGCTCAATCGAAAATTCCTTGCTACTACGCATGTAGAATAAGCACTTCTTCTCCCCTATCTCTATATTTTCTCCTCTACGAGTTCGCCATCAGCTCGTGTACCTGTAACTTTTCTGCCATCGGCATATGTATACGTTCACTCTCCTGTACGTGAGATTTGCCATTTTTTGGCGTTGTCTGGATCAGTTACTGTCGCTAGCATCCCTTCGTAGCTGTCATTTCCTGCTACTGGTGTGCCACCATTGGTATTGTGTGCTGTACTTCCAGCATAGGTCATCTTGCCTCGCGTTGTAGCTGCTGGGCGATCGTTTTTCCGTGTACACAATAGTGTCGATCCATTTGGCCACCTATAATATCCTGCATCTCCTTCTCTTTTGCCATCTACAAATCCTCACACATACTCGTACTCGTGCATCACCAACTCTTGGGGATTTTCTAGTGAAGGCGTCAAAATAATCTTGTGTAACATGCCGTTCCCATTTGGCTTCCCCTCCTTTATCTCGCCTACATAGACAGATCCATCACGATACAATATTTTTCACTTTCCCTCTGGCTTCCCGTCTACAAAATCTCCAAAATACATATCTCACACCGTTCCATTCCCATCCAATGAAGTATATCACTTTCCCGCAAACGTTTTCATCTCATCCTCTACGACAGCAAAACGTTCACCATTGACCAACACATGATCTGCGTCTGCTCATGACATCTCTATGTTTGGCAACGACATATCGTACCTCGCTGTGAGTTCTTTTCGAGACATCCCACTCATCTGATCCAGAGAGTATGGGGTCTCTGATGTCTTGGGAGCCTCAGGCGCTTGAACTATTTCTGTACTATGTTCACTTATCTGTACAGACGACTGCTCTTTTTTATTATTTTCATCACCTCTATGATCTGTATCTGCAGCGTGATCTGCATCAAACCATCTACTCGTCAATCCTAGCTGTTCGCTTACTTCTCATCACATACCCATGGGATTAGAGACCTAAAATACTCTCCACACACTACTTGCATGATAATGATATCCAAAACACCCGTATCAAGCAATTTTTGGGTGGCAATAATGAGATTATGTACGAGATCGAGGATGTTGATACTTGATAATTTGGGTTATTCTCGTATAGGTTGCCTTGTTTTAGTTTCTTGCGTCGGCATGTCCTCTCACTTCAGACATAGTATTGTTTTTACGGTATGCTGCCTTATTCTCTGAGGCATTGCGGGCTATATGTCAGGAGGGACTGTTACGGCCGCACTTTCTACTCTGTTTATTGTGTTTGTGCTTGGGGTGCTAGAGACGTCACTGTCGTTTGATAATGCTGTTATCAACGTCACCGTTCTCAAAAAAATGGACGCTGTATGGAGAAAGAGATTTTTGACATGGTGAATACTGATTGCTGTAGTGGGCATGAGAATTGTTTTTCCTCTTCTGATTGTTGCTATTTTTGGACATATCTCTCCATGGCAGGCTATACACCTAGCACTCTTTGATGCTGCACAGTATGGTGAAATCCTCAAATCCAGTCATATTGCTATTGCTGGCTTTGGCTGAGCATTTTTGCTTATGGTTGGGTGTAAATTTTTCTTTGATAAGGAGAAGGAAGTACACTGGATTCACCATATAGAGCGCTGGCTCACCAAACTTGGTAAGATTCAGGCTGTGGAGGCAGCACTTGTTTTAGTTATTTTGGCACTGGTAAGTAGATTCCTTCCTGTCGCTGAAGGATATGAGTTTTTTGTGAGTGGTGTATGGGGCGTCGTGCTTTATATTGTTATGGATGGATTTTCGGAGCTGCTGGGGGCGGGAAAAACAGCATCGGTTGTTAGCCAGAATAGTGCTGTTCTCTTTGTGTATTTGGAGCTTCTAGATGCGTCTTTCTCTCTAGATGGGGTCATTGGAGCGTTTGCATTGTCTACCAATCTTATTGTTATTGCGCTTGGCCTGGGTATTGGTGCGTATTTTGTACGCAGTATTACGATGTATCTGTTTGATAAAGGGACACTAGGCACGTATCGCTACCTAGAACACGGAGCGTTTTATGCAATCATTGCGCTCGCTGTCATGATGATGGTAGGAGCATATGTACATATCCCTGAGGTTATTACTGGTCTGATAGGTGCTGTATTTATCTGACTCTCTATCCTCTCTTCTCATAGGAGTGGTCTATGAGATAAGACTCATTAGCAAGACTCACTAGTAAAAAGATGTTTAAAAAAAAATCCCCCGTACCGTGTGACACAGGGGGATTTTTATTATCGAAAAATTGGTATACGCAATACACACTTTTTTACCTCAAATATTTTCCTATCTCAAATCCTTTGAGTGTATCTTCTGGTTTTTCCTGTCCACCGTGTTTTTTATCAAACATAGCTGTCCCATCTAGTCCACAAAGTCTCAAAATGTTTTTGTCTCCTCCTGGATGCTGACTGATCCATGCGGTAAGATCGTACACATCATCTCTAATAATAGCCCAGCACGACTCTGGCGTATTGTGTGCCTGTACGTCCGCCAAACTAAATCCGGCTTTTTTTGAACTATCCGCACTCTTTGCTGCATCGTCGTCTCCGTCACTCTTACTATCATCACTTTCGTCATCACCTGCTGCGTCATCTGCGTCTGCACTTCAGGTGTTGGTCATTGTTCCTGAGGTAGCTACATCATCGTTGTTTTCCTGCTCCTCAGAAGCTTGTTGTGTGCCAGACTGTGCGTTTTGTACCTGCTGCACGTCATCACTAGCATCATCTTCTTTTTCGCTTGTACATCCTACCAAAACAATACTTGAGAGTACAACCATCATTCACATCATCATACGTGTTCCTAAGTTCATAAGTATATCCTATTCAAAATAAAAACGTTTATCATACCTCAACTCGCTGTTTTATTGAGGTGAAGGTGGTGGTGGTATTTGAGGATCTGCTGCACCTGCATCTCCGGATCCTGTAAATCTCTTTCGTCGCTTTCTTTCGCCAGTTTTGGGAGGATGATTGTGTGTATGGCTTTGGCTTTTGTTTTCATCTAGCATGCCCATCACAATCGCCATTTTATCTCTGAGACTGAGCGGATCATAAATATAGTCTAGGTTGAGATCACTAAATACACCATCTCACTCTGCAAAGAACTCTATAGAGCCATAGTTGAAGAAGCTCCTTACAATTCATTTTTTGTTCACAGTCAGCAGCTTGATTTTTTCGATTTCCACTGTCCTTGTGTTTCTTGTGAAGATGCCATGCTGATCGTACGAGATAATCTGCTGTGGCGTCACAATCGTAAAGTCGAGATAGAAATTGATCATCGCCGCTAGTGCCTTCCACAATATCCATAGCCAAAATATACACAATGCAGCCACAATAATGAGTACAAAAACCGCAAGTACCGCACTATACTCAAGAGCAAATGCATATCCAATCAATCCTCCACCTAGTAGTACTGTCGCTCGGAATAAGGGGATAAATGCTTTGAATACAAGGTATATCCCTCATCTGCGCACAAAAATCACCTTGTCTACTCCGTACTGCTGCTGATACTTGGTCAGTAACTCATGGGCCAAGTTGGTATCGAAGTTCGAGAAGATTTTGACCATCTACAGCCTGAATAGTAAAAGACGCTACTCCAAGATACATCCCTGCGCCTTCTTTGTGTACACAAGACCATCAAAACTGCAAGATGACTCATCTTATCCCTCAACCTGAAAATAACCTGAATATGCTTTCTCGATAGCTTGCCTTTGGTGTATATAAACATATGCTGCACGCGATGACATACTACCCGTACCTGATTTTTATTTCTCCTTATAGACAGACATGGCACTTCCTTCTCTTCTTTCTCTCAAACTCTTTGGTATTTGATTTGTGTGCATGGTTGCTATTGATTTTGTATGGCTCAAGTTCGTCATGGGCCCCCTTTTCAGCCAGCACATGTGACATCTTATGAGAGCTGACGCACTCGTTATCCCAGCTCTTTTGACCTGGGTGGTGATGACAATAAGTTTGTTGGTCTTTGTTCATGGGACACCCGCCTATAGCGATACGCTGTTCCATGCCGTTATGTACTGAGCTATACTCTGAGGATGTACCTATGCTGTGTATGACCTTACCAACTATGCTACCCTTACCTGATGGTCATGGTGGGTTATGCTTATAGATATTGCTTGGTGAATGATACTTTCAGGCCTTGTATCTGCGATCATTCGATGGTCTAAATAAGCATATTTTTTGCATTTTCTCTACAGCATCTCTATACTTGACATATATCATACTTTATATGTCTTAGTTTTCTAATATGGCATGAAACAGAGAAGATGTGCTTTATGAGGATTTTCCCTCTCATACAGCCAATGAGAAACTATCTACTTCATCTACCGTAAACTATGATTTTGATCTCAAAAAGAGGATTAATGGTATCAATGCCCTTGAGTCAGCAGATTTTGATGATCTCGTCAAAGACATAAGTGAGACGTTTGGTGATATCGAAAAAAAATATGGAAAACGCATGGTGGATGATTTGAAATGAAGAATGGAAGATAAGGGCATTTATGTCTCCTACTATGCGCCAGAGGTTATTCAATCAATTAGGTATGCCGGCCACTCTGGTGCTCATGACTCCTATGAGTTTTTTGTTATGGAAACTGACCTCCAAGTATATGATAAGGGAAGCAACAGCTTCGTCACTATGAGAGTTTCTGACTGATCTTTTGTAGAACATAAGGGGTGAACCTCTGTACTCATTGATGGAGAAGATATTACACTGGGTCAAAAGGCTAAAAAAGTGAAGGATAAGACTACCATGAACCGTACGCTCTGACTTTTTCTTAAACCAGCGTGGGAAAGCGTCAAGAAAAGTGCTGTCGAGCAGTATGAAGCTAATATAAAGCGCCGTGCCAATACGTCAGCTACTCCACAAGATATAGAATTGAGGACTATTCCCTCTGGCAGTACTATTATATATACTGAAGTCGCGCAAAACCAACTTGTTGATCTCAAAGAGTGAGAATCCAAGCAGGTGGCATCATGACGTACCTACAAGAGAGTATGAGGAGAAATCTACTACAACTCCCTCAATACTGATGGAGCTGTATGAGCCACTCCTGATGCCACTCGATGATCTGTACACAATGCTGGTCGATTTCTTGAACAGAACGGGAACATGATCCAGATGCAATCCGTGTATCTCTCTGTAGGGAGCAAGTCATATGTGCTGTACAACCCGAGTATGCCCAACCAACTCTTCAATGAGCATGGTATACCACTTGAGCATCCTGTATGAAGTAGTGATCCTAGGCTCTTTGTGTATAATGGCTCATATGATGGCGATTTTATTATTTCCTATACAAACAACAGGCTTGATCTGTGAATTACCAAAAGCGCAGATGCGATAAGAGAAGAAAAAAGGCAAGCCATCAAGCTCAAAATATACGAAAACTACCCCGATATTGCCGAGCAATTGTACAAACAAGTTACCACGCTTGGGGTTATGGATCTTGCTGAATGAGAAAAGAAAGAGGTTGAGTTTAAAAGACCTTCAGACTGACAGGAAAGGACGCGCGTTTTCGTTAAGCACGACTGAAGGATACTCTTCCAGTCATATACGTCATGAGGCAGCACAAATAGATCACATATTTTCCACGATCTTGAAAACAAGGACTTATATCTTCTCTTAGGCTCACCTCCTACATGAGTAGATGCTGATGATCATGGTCTTTACAAGATGTCACATATTCCCATGATGCTTGCAGATGGCAAGGCTCTCATGGTGATGTATGCGTTTGGTAAAGAGTCACAAGTTACCCTTTACTCACCATATGGGGAAGATCTTGTAGAGACAAAAAAAGCCTTCGAAAGAACAGATTGATTCTATATTTCCTATGATGACACACAGCATTTCAGAGTTAGCTTTGATAAGACTGCCAAAACAGCTACATATACTGAAATTACTACAGCTGACTACGAGCGTGCCGCCAAAGCAAAAGGAGGATAATACTTCTACGTAGATCGTGTCGAGAAGCGAGATGATGTCATGGTGATTTAGTATGCTCTCGCAAACAGTACTCTTTTTGTACTAGGTTTTCCTGTGTATACACAGATACCCGGCTCTTCTTCAGCATTGAATGGGATACATCTTGTGACACACTTACATTCTTCTTTGATTTTCTCCTCTGTTTCTGCTGTACCGTCCCGATGAGCCATCACAAACTTTCCGTCGTCTAGGGCTTTTTTGAACTCTTCGTAGGTAGTTACAGAGACGGTATTAGCTTCTCTCAGTAACTTATTTTTTTCACGTAGTGTCTTTTGCATATCGTGGAGGATGTGCATGGTTACATCGACTACATCTTCTCTTTTGATGGTCTGCTTTTCTCCCGTATCTCTACGATAGAGCTCTACAGTACCATTTTGCATATCTCTTGGCCCAACGGCAATTCTCACGGGAACTCCCTTGAGTTCGTACTCTGCATACTTCCGGCCCGGAGAGTTTTGGTCGTCGGTGTCTACTTCAGTAACTACAGGTATGCTGTATGCATGCGTAGATTCACGCTTATATCGATCAAAGACGAAGCTATCTCTCTTCGCCATAAAGTTGATAATATAGTCGTTGTCGTGTGTATTGGTCGCTAGTATCTTGAGCAGCTCATCCAATGGCATCCATTGGGTTTCAAAGCCATCGTCCTGCTCTTTTTGGGTGTAGTTTGCGTTTCACTTGGGTCAGACGACCTTAGCAAGGTAGATATGTGACGTCTGGATTTGTTGCGCTTGCGCAATCCTCTTTTCGACCGTGGTGCCAAGTCTTCTGAGCACGACTGCTTTGACACCTGCTTCTTCCTCTATTTCACGAGCAAGTGCCTGTGCAAGATCTTCTCACTCCTCTACTCCGCCACCAGGGAGCTTGTAGTAGTTTCAACTCTTTACGTAGCAGACACCTACGTTACCTTCGTCGTCTAGCAGGAGTGCTCTGACTGCTTCTCTCTGCTTTGTGACTTCGATACCGGTGGCATCGATACCAAAATCTGCATCTGAAATTTCATGGTAGAAGGTGGATTTTGAAGAGATGCCACCAAATGAAGAGTGCGAGATAATTTCTCTTCCACGCAACTCTGCGAGCACAGGGGAGATATATTCCTGCACCAGTCTGAGCTCATTGGTATTTTTGAAGACGGGTACGACGGCTACATGTATAGGCGCAAGCAGCGGTGGAAGGACAAGTCCTTTGTCATCACTATGTGAGAGAATAAGTCCTCCCATCATACGTGTACTTGCTCACCAGGATGTCGCCCAGACATATTCGTCCTCGTTATTCTTATTTGTAAATTTTACATCAAATGCTTTTGCAAAATTTTGTCAGAGATGGTGAGATGTGCACGATTGAAGCGCTTTCCCATCCTGCATAAATGCTTCTAAGGTGTACGTGTGCTGTGCGCCTGCAAACTTCTCACTTTCAGATTTTTTTCCTGGCACAGGATCTATTGCCAAGACATTCCTAAAGAAATCCAAGTAGACTTCGAGCATTCTTCTTGTCTCTGCCTCAGCCTCTTCGTCGGTAGCATGAGCTGTATGACCTTCTTGCCACAAAAACTCTGATGTACGCAAAAAAATACGTGTCCTCATCTCCCATCTCACAACGTTTGCTCGCTGGTTGATAAGAAGCGGGAGATCACGATACGAATGTATTCGCTTCTTGTAGGTGTTTCGGATGATCGTCTCAGATGTCGGACGCACAATAAGTTCTTCCTCTAGTTTTGCGTCCGGATCAACAATGACGCCCTGCTCTGGATCTGCTTTGAGGCGGTAGTGCGTCACAACGGCACACTCTTTGGCAAATCACTCTACGTGATTTGCCTCCTTTGCAAGGTATGACTTCGGAATAAATAACGGGAAATATGCATTTACATGCCCAGTAGCTTTGAACATGGCATCTAGAATATCTTTCATACGCTCTCGGATTGCATAGCCATATGGTTTGATGACCATACATCCACGCACATCACTCGTCTCTGCGAGTCCTGCTTGCTCTACGAGCTCATTATACCACTCAGAAAAGTCCTGTTCACGAGTCGTCAACGCCATCACAAAAGAAGTTAGCTGTTAAAATCATGATTGAACTCAAAGACGAGTTCTAGTCGAAATAATCATCATCATCATCTTCAAATGCATATGCGTTGTATCACGGTTCTTCCTCATCGTCAGCGACCTTTGCAGGCTTGAGCAATTTCTTTTTCTTGCCTCTTTTGCTTTCGAAATATTTATATTTCTCAAAGTCATCCTCGAGACCGAGCATCTTCTGGAGTCCCTCGTGCTCTTTGAGCTTTTGAAGGACTTTTTGTTCGATCTGTCTGACTCTTTCTCTCGTTACCTGAAATTCGGCACCCACCTGTTCGAGTGTGTACTTGGGGCCATCAATACCATATCTCATTTTGATAATCTTTGCTTCTCTCTCGTCCAGCATATTGAGGATATGATCGAGATTCTCCTTGAGAGACTCTTTCTGGACGTGCTGATCTGGTCTCATCGTTGACTCATCTGCAATCAAGTCTCACAGTGAGTCCTTTCCATCGTCACCTACTTCTGCATCGAGCGATACATTTCAGAAAATCACCTCCTCGAGTTTTTTGATTTTCTTGATAGGAAATCCAAGACTATTTGCGATTTCTTTGGAGGTGGGTTCTCTTCCTAGTTTCTGAAACAGCATCTGAGATGCTTTGTTGTAGGCGTTGATTTCATCGATAAGATGCACAGGTATTCTCACGTTTTTGGTCATATCAGCAATTGCTTTGGTGATTGACTGCTTGATCCACCACGTGGCATAGGTCGAGAATTTGAAGTCCTTATCAGGATCAAACTTCTCAATAGCCTTGATGAGACCTGTATTTCCTTCCTGAATAAGATCCAGGAATGACAATCTTGATCCCAAAAACTTCTTCGCAATACTAATCACCAATCTGAGATTGGATGAGATGAGTTTTTTTCTGGATTCGTCTTCGTTTTCGTGGTATCTGATGTTGTAGGCTAATACTTTCTCTTCATCTGCAGAGAGTAACGGGATCTTGGAGATCTCATTGAAGTAGAGCTTGATGAAGTCGTTGTACTGTTTGTCGTTGATGGTGTGCGTAGTCTCATAGAGTGTCACCTTACCAAGCTTGCTCTGCGCTTGGGTCTCTCTCATCTCTTTGATGAGGATGTCCTCGATCGTCTCTATTCTAATACTTAGTTTGTCGGACAACTCATAAAATTTTTCAAGGAGTTCTACCTGTCTATCAATATCATCTACTTCTGACAGAATCTCGTCCTCCGTCATAAATCCTCTATCAAGTCCTGATCTCAGTAACTTTTGAAGATTCGGAGTGAGCTCTGCGATGTCATCACGCAGTTTGTCCCATAGTGCAATTTTTGCCGTCGACATGAAGCACCAACATATACTAAAATAAAATGTTTCTACTACAACAGTTCCAATACGATCAACTGACTACCTGCCCCTATACTTGAGTTCATGAGATTAACCATTTGTTGGTGGAATTGCTCTGGACTTTGTTGCGCCATCTGCACAAGCGTGAGGAACTGCCCAAGCACGATTCTCTCATCTTGTGTAAGGTCCTTGATGTCTGCTGCTTTGATTCCTGCCTGTTTTACAAGTGTTTTGAGATGATCTGCTCTTATCTCTTTGCCCATCAAATCTGCGAGATCTTCTACAAATTCTCCTGATTTTACTCTATCTTCTGCAATCATAATTGCAGACTTTACGAATGCATTGTCTTGTCACCAGAATCTAGCTATCGCCATTCTTGCTTTTGCTACTGTGATCTGATCTGGTGTTCCATTTCCAAACTGAGAGTCTGGCAAGATGAATGCATATTTTGCTCCCAAATTATTTGAACTTACATATCTCAAATATCACTCCTGCTGTAGCTTAACAAGCATAGATATAGCACCATGCTCCAAGAGTGACCCATCACTTGGATTTATCCTTGCGAAGAATCTATCAAAGAGCGTCTGGTTTCCTCATCCTTGTACCACCGTTCCGATATTCGGATCTATCACGAGGTATCTGAGATTTTTGTCTTTTAGTCTTAGGTAACTATTACATGTATTACTGTCTGAGAACATTTTTGCCATCCACTCCATGAATCCATCACCCATAATGTAATGCTGTTTGTTGACGAAGTATCTGAGATATGTACCCGCTATCAAAAGACCATCATTCTCTCCTCTCTCGTTTGCAAGCTTAATAATCTTGTTGTACTGTGGAAACTGAAGGTTGAAGACGTCATTAGCGCTATAGTTGGTTACTCTCTTGGTCGTACGTCTGAGCTGTTCGTCATATTCTTCTCTCACTCCTGCGTTCGACTTGTACCACAAGAATGCTCCTCCTCCTCACTGGGATGCTATCCTCACGAGATTGAGTGACATCTGATATGCACAAATAATTCCCAAAACAACAAGCAAAATTGTACTTAGTGCTTTGTTGGTGTCGTCTTCGTCACCTAGTAGATACACGAGGTAGATAACGAATGCAATAATCGTCCATGCTATAATACCTATGCCGTACCACAAAATACCTCCACCAATCATCCATCGCAGGAGCCATCCACACAACGTCACCAGGCTCACAACCGAAAGCAATCTCTTGCCTCTTATAAGGCCATATACTAATCCAATCAATGTCGTAAAGATCAATAACAACCGTACTACACCAATATCCGTATAGTAACTGCTTAGATTTTGAAGTGATCGATTGAAGGTAATATTGAAGATATTAAGATACTTGTACGGGAAGTAGATAATTTTTTTGCCTCCGTCGTCTACAACTTTGACCGACTCATTTTGCATGAGAGCCTCCAATGTTGTCATACTGTCAGACTGCTGAGACTGTACAGTCCCTGATACTCACTGGCTACTAAGATCGATCAACTTCCCTACGAGCTCGTATGCTTTGCCGTCTGTTGGCAAAAGCTGCTGTACTTCTTGGAGCTGTGTCGCATTGTTGCTTCTCCACTTTGTTTCGTTTTCGCAGAGTAACTTACCTGTCTTATCCCATGGTGTTAGTGAAAATGTATGGCATCCATCTTTAAATAAGAATCCCCACCATGGATCTACAAATGGAGAAAGCCCCCTTCTCTGATCTGTAGTTCATCACTTCCATCCATATCCTACGTATCTTCCTACATCTTCGCTAAATCCACTTCCGCGACGCTCTTGCAGTCCCTTGTAGAGATCTTCTCTGGTTGTAAATCACTGTGACTCTAGCGTACAGTTATTGACACCTACCGTCCCACTTACTTGTGCGTATAGCGGTATACGTAAGTGCGCTGCAAGACCATTCTCCTGAATATCATTTTTTTCAATTTCATTCTCACTCTTTGATGGCTGCTCAGAGCTTGGTGCTGCTGTAAATAATAATTTTTCTGCGAATCATCTTACGTTGAACGGCTCACTATCTACCATTTCTAATCCAATTTGAATTGGCAGCTTGATAACCAAAAATACAACAAGAAATGATCACACCCACAATACAAGGTAACGCGTCATCGTCCATGTGCGCTTCCAGATAACCAAGAGAATATCAAGTATCGTAGCCCCTGCTCAGACACCTCCTATCGCTGTCCCTAACATAGCGGTGAGATACTCGTTTGCCCCTCTAAACTGAATTGCTCCCATAAGTCCAATGATCACTAGGAACATACCAACCACACCTATCAATCCAAACCATGCTCCCCACAAAAATAATCAAAAGTTTGCTACATCAAACAACGCTGTTGGTTTTGCCAATACAGCCATTGCGTAGAAGAATCATGAGAGCATAATATATGTCATGATATGTTTTTGCGTTTCTTCGTTACGATCCAAAAGAAGACGCAAGAAATAGAATCCACTATATATCGCAAGTAAAATAAGCGCAAAAATACCGAGGTCCGTCTTATTGTCTATAAATACAAGGAACGCACCCATACCGCTCGTCAACCAGAGCAATAGTAGTAATGCTCCTACAAAAAAGATGAGATCCGTATTTGTACGCTGCGTGTCTCATTTCTTTTCGTTGAAGACACTTACATATGCAATAACCTCTGATATTGCTGCCCATCCGAAGATGAGGACAAATACACCACTCCAAAAATTCATCTCAATAGCATATGTATCTGCTGAAAGCCCGAGAAATGATGTAAATGGAGAAAAGAGACTAAACCAGTATGCTATGAATGAGTACCAGACCTGTGGTGGGACAAGCATATCGGGCACATCCCAATAGTATCCGTTGTTGAGTGCTCGCATCTTTGGATGAAACATGTAGGCGTGGTTAGCATCCCATGCTGTTGAGTAAGGGATAAATGCCAGTGTAAATCCATTGAAGAAATATACTCCTGCAAGGACGAGTAACACTCCCATACATAAGATCATTATTTTGTTGCGCTGTCGTGGTGCATAGCTTTGCTGGACGAGATGCCAGTATTTCGTAAGCGTATCTTGGAATCTCCATATCATAAACGCCGCTCATGCGAGTATCAGCCGTGTCACAATGGGATAGAAGAGGTTTAGCATAATTAGGATGTGATTTCCCAAGATGAACGCACATAGTCCGAGACCAAGGTTGATAACAACACCAAACACACTTGTTGTTTGCATACCAAGCCAACGCTCTTTGATATATCCGCCTAGTACTGTGAACGTCACACACATCCCTACACCGAGTCCAAAGAGCATAGCAACGTTGAAGATCATTTTCATGAGGCCTCACTGAAGTCATCATTTGATGGTCAAATACGTCCCCATAAACGCTACAAGTGCTACAAATACCGACCCTAAAAATCACCAAAATCCTCATTTCTTGACGCCAAGAATATACCGCGTTGGTAGTAGCGCAAAGATAATTCCTGCTCATACAATCTTTCGGTTTTGTGTACTTGCCCACATTTCGTTGTAGTACAAGTGATTCGCCATATACTCCTGGAAGATATCTACTCATAGCGCCGCAAGTACAATAATTGTTACAACAAGAAAGACTTTTTTGAGCATGGTGAGCTACAACATAAAAAGTAAAATGTTATTTAGATGTTTTGTCTGCGGTAGATGGCATGACCTCATGCAAGAGATGTCTCGTCAATGGCACGATAACTACCAACGTCAATGCGATTGTAACCATCATCATGGTACCGAATCACTTAAACATATTTGTACCCATGAAGAACAACAATAGTCAGATAAGTCCTGCGGTGAGGTTACCGTCTCTTACTGCTGGCCATGATCTGTGATATGCTTCTTCGATAGCTTTGTCCATAGGCTTGCCTGCATCACGTTCTTCTTTGAGTCTCTCGTAGATCAAGATATTTGCGTCTACCGCCATACCGATACTGAGAAGCACTGCTGCGATACCACTGAGTGAGAGTGCGTATCCGACAATCTTGATGACAGCGGCAAGCACGATGAAGAATGCGAGCAGCGTAATGATCGCTATAGTTGATTTTCTAAGATCGTACAGATAGAGCATGAATGCATAAATTACTATGAATCACACGATAGCGATCACAACGGATGATGACGACGCTCTTTCTCAGAGCGTCGGTGCTACTTTTTCCTCGTGTGCGAGGAGCAATGGTGCAGGAAGCGCTCACTCATTGAGCCCCTGGACAAGTAGTTTTGCTCCGTCCATATCGAATTGTCCATCAATCTGTGCGCTTCCCCCACAAATCTTCTCTCTAATAGAAGGAGCGGTTACGAGTTTACCATCCACAAAAATAGCGAGTGGTTTTCCTACGATAGATTGTGTAAGATTACAAAATATGTTTTTCCCTTTGTCGTCGAAGTTGATTACTGCGACTGGCTGACCGAGCTCTGACTGACTTACATTTGCATATTTGAAAAATGCACCATTGAGGACTTCTTTGGTGACTGGATCTTTGGCAACAATCCACTGTGGCTTGAACGCGACGTAGATATCTTCTATATCGTAGTAAGTCACAATTTTCTGTTCTCCTGATACGGTGGTCGTACCTGTTGTGATTGCATTGATTTTGCTGATCGTCCGGCCTTCCGCTGTCGTAGGCTGCTGTGGAGCTGTTGGATCCTCTACTGCTGTAGGAGCAACTGTTATCTCCTCGTAGACACCACTTAGGAGTGTGCCATAGATTTTTCCTACATTACGCGGATCTAGCACCTGCGGATTGGTCTTGTAGATCAGTGGTAGCTGTTCCAATGTAGCATGCACATGCTCTACATAGAAGACGCTATCAGATGATCTGTTACCGGCAAGTCCCGAAAAGATCGTAGGATTTGCAGAGCTCTGTCTAAGCAAATCCTCAGCGAGCGACTGTCTCGTAGCAAGCACATCGCTACCATCTCACTCGTATTGGAGTTTGAATTCTAGCTCCACGGTCTTACCGATAATTTGCTTTGCTTCATCAAGATCGTTGACTCCACCTATCTCTACGACGATATAATCTCCATCCGAGAGCGACTGTACATAGCTGTTGTAGTCACTTACACCGAGCTTAGATATTCTGCCATCAATATTTTGCAAAATAATATTTTTGATGTTCTTGGTGACTTCTGCGTATTCCGTTGCATTTGGGTAGATTTCCTTGTACTTGGAAAGGTCGATTTTGTACATAAGTCTCACACCACCGGCTATATCCATACCTTTCTTGAAGGAAGAGAGTCCATTTGAACTAATGGTGAATCCTGACTTACCTGTCGATGGGTCGTAGGTCCTTCCGACAAAGAAAACAATAAACAAACATAGTGCAATCACAGCCGCATATATGCGTAACGAACGAGATTTCATTGGGGACAGCGAAGTGAATAAATAAAAAAATTAGCGCTTTTTACGCGTGGTTGCAGATGATTTTTCGGTAGGAGTTGTCCACCTATCAAGCAACTGCATAATAAACTGCAAAGGGATGAGTACGAAGTTTTGGACCATCTCGTACTTCATCTTGATGTCACTCACAAATGCATTTACCCTAGCGGCTATGCTGATAAGTATCAAGAGCCACACCAGCAATAAGATCATACATATTGCGCCTCAAATAATAAGAATTGCTTTCGATACAGTCAGGACTGTAGCTAGAATATCCATGTGAGTGGATGCAAATATAAAGCACATTTCATCGGTTTCTACGCATTTCATATCACATTGCAAGCGGTTGCGACTAGCGGAAGAGCTCTGTAAACGTTTGTTTGAGAGCGGCGATATGCTGCTCATCAGCAGCAGACAAAATTGCCTTGGCATATCGCCTCTTAGCATCCTCATCAAGCTCTTGCTCATGCGCCAAGATTCCTAGTTGCTCGTAAAACTCTGGCAATGGATACCACTCTACGAGCTGCGAGAGATAACGATATGTCTTTTCCACATCACCTGCTTGAAGAAAAAATCATGCCTTCCCATAGAGACAGACATACGAAAACTCCCTCGGTAAGTGCTCATAACAGTCAAGTAAGATTGTACGTAACTGTGTATTATCAAATACTTTTGAAAGTTCTTTGGCATGATCAGAGTAGAAGAGTGTCTCAAATATATTGAAGTAATCATACACATCTATCCCTTCGACTGTACTGACGTATTGAGCTATCTCTCCCCACTTCGTCCGATCTCTGAGATGACTATAACTGAGAAGAAGATATTTGGATACATCATGTTTGAATGATGGGTCATTGACTTGATTAAATGAAAGTATCGCATCATCATATGCACCCTCCATATACTGAGAGATGCCTTTGTAAAACAAGTAACGCTCTTTGTAGGTGCTATCCAACTGTGTCAGACGCTCTAACTCTGCGCGCGCCTCTGTCCACTCTCATAGCATCAGTGCTCCATATGCTACGAGCTGATGAGCAAGAATATACTTGTCATCCTGATCTAAGACGAGCTTTCACACTGTCTTAGCGATATTTGGATAGCCATGCTGCAAATAACGGATAGCAACTAGTGATTGCAAATAGTAACTTGCTACGTCCTGATAACTTCCAGCAAGTTTCTTGTCTTCCTGGTAGGCTCTATATCGTCATGAGTAGACAGGACTTTGCTGGAGACGATCCATAAAGTAGCTATAATTGTTCATGTCTTTTTTGGCGAATGTGACCGCTGCATCATAGAAAATATACGTATCCTCTTGTATCCTCTTGGACTCATAGAGTTGTTGGATAGTTTTTTTGAGCTCGTCGATATTTTTGAAATTGAGCTGTATAACATTGGTTGCCAAGAAAAGAAAACGTTCTGGAGCTATACGCTCAAGCTGCGGATCTGCTTGTTTGAGAAGTTGTAAGTATCATGCTGCTGCTTCGTAATCGTAGACCTGGAGTGCGTATTCTATCATATACGGAAGCAGTTCGTAACGCTGTGTACGATCATAGAGATCCGCCAAAATCTTGTGCTTGGCATAACGGAGATGCATACCCGATGAAAAAAGATCTCCTCCCTCTCCGCTCAGATTGATAATTTCTGCAAAAACTCATGCATCTACTGAAACACCCTGCGTGGTCTGTGGTTCTTGGGTGGGCGCATCCTCTTGCGCAGCATTTTTTAGTATCTCTGAGGGGTCCTGCTCCGTGTTGTTTGTTGTTTTCTTGGCGGTATATGTTCAAGAAAGGATTTCTTGATCAATTTGATCGTGTGCGGCAAGCTCGTTGGACATCTCTTTGCGGTTTTGCATAGAATAGTTGTCACTCTTGAATAGACGCTCAGAAAGATTGGTACCATAGAAAATAATCATGCCTACGAGGACTGTCATTACACCAATAATTGCCCGCAATGTCCGCTGATTCATAGGTTTTTTGGTATGGTGTTTGTCTCCCATTCTCAATGGTTCAAAAATAAATGTCTAGGTGTTTAGGTTGCTTCTCCGCGTTGTTTCTCATCAGCCATCAACGTGATGCATATGCATAATCAGTCCTGCTACACCGATCATTGCTGCGTTATCTGTACAGTAGACAAACTCTGCTGGAGATCGGTATGCCGCATCTGGCAGCTCTGTATCTCTGCGTTGTTGAATACGCTCACGTAGTTTGGGATTTGCAGAGACTCCTCCACACAGGCCTATCGTGGCTGCTGCATATTCACGGCCTGCTGCTATCAGTTGCTTGGTGAGCGACTCATCAATCTCTTGGAATAGCTTGTACGCAATATCTGATTTGAGGTGATCAGGAATATCTACAATAGTCTCACTATCCTCACTATTATCTTGCGTATTATCTTTTCTTTGTTGTCTATATTTGTCTATGTAATTTGCTACTTGTGACTTTATGCCCGAAAAACTGAAACAAAAGGGCGGTAAGACAGCATGTGCACTATGGATACTTGTCAGATCTTCATTTGTTTTTCACTTCTCAGCAAAGTCTCTAAGCCATTTTCCTCCTGGAACTGGGCCGCCAAGCATCCTTGCCACTTTATCTCCCACCTCACCCGCAGCATCGTCCATCGTTTGTCCTATTTTGGTGACGGTATATGGTCATACCTGAGCGGACTCTCCCATCCCAAGATGCATAAACTTCTTGTGCAGACCAGCAGTCTCTTGTTGTCACGTCTGTATCTGCACCTCGGACGACTCATCATCTGTGACGACGTAGAGGTCATTATGACCACCACTTACCGTTAGGCACACATATGGTGTTTTCAAAATCTCATGTGATCTCCCGCAGAGGATAGAGAAGACGTGTCCCATGATATGATTTACTTCTACTACAGGCTTCTGTAGCCACTCTCAGAGTGTATGTGCCGTCGCTTTTCACACGAGTAGCGCTCCTGGCAATCCCGGATATGCTGTCACACTGATACAATCTATTGCTGCCAAATCATAGTGCTGCTTGACGTCTGCTATAAGATCAACAATCTTTTCAGCATGAGATCTTGATGCCAACTCGGGCACGACACCACCATATTGTCCATGTATGTCTAGCTGTGTAAATGCGCGCAAATACTCTACCGTATATACGCCTTGGTCATTGTTTACTATAGACAGTGATGTATCATCACAGCTTGTTTCAATAGCTAATGTCCTCATACACTAGGTATGTAAGCTAAATATCTTTGGAGGGTCATCATGTCTTCTTCCCGTAGACAATAACATAGAGCAACAAAAACGGTCGACTCAGTAGGCGTCGTATCGAGGGACGTTGCCAAAAAAATGCTGGATAGTCTTTGAAAAGAAAATCTAAAATTTCTCTCGTCGTTTTGGCAATATGTTGCCGTATCATTCTCATTTTATGAGACTAAAAAAAGTGCTCTGTCGTTGCTATAGAGATCTCGATGATAATTTCTAGTGTCAGTTTCCCCAAAACCGCTCTCTTACCTTGACCATATGAGGATTATTGGATATCGTTTTTTCGCTAGCAATATATGTGAAAGGACATAATCTTTTTATAGGGAAAGAGATTTCACCATATACGTTCCCTGGAGCTCGTATCCCAGCTTCTTGTAGTACCCTCTGACGCCAATACCAGAGATTACAGAGAGACGTTTGTAGCCTCTTGCCTGCCCTGCGATCTGCTCTGCCATCTGCATGAGGAGTCATCAGATACCTTTGTGCTGCGTTTTTTCTTTGTCGTTATTGATTGTGTTGTTCTCGCTGTGGTCTAGAGCCTTATCGTCTTCTGTGGGGTTGTCTGACAGCGGACCTGCCTCAGTACGAGAGGTAATCTTTGCTACTTGCCCATAGACGTGTAGTTCTCTGATGAGGGCTGTTCACTCCCCTAACCCCTCTCGATCGACACTCTGGCCGTGATCTGGCAGAAGCAACCTCGTAAACCCGTACAGATACCCGAGCGTATCTTCATATGAGATAAAGCACTCCTCACCTACACTACTGCGATATCTCCTGATTACTAGAAATGGTAAAATACTATCTTCTCCTGGCTCTGCATTTCTGATCTCTCTACACCTCGTACACAGACAGATAAACTCTCTCTGCGCTCTGAGATCAAATGTCCCTCATAGCATAATCGTCTCGTAACGCGCATCTGCTAAATAGGTCAATCCGCCGGATGAGGTAGCAGTCGTCGTCAGTGGATGCAGCGGCGTCGAAAGAATCTGCAAAAGTGCCGCTGCATCAGCAACGTGATGCACGGGCGCATGTGTACTCTCTGCGTCTAGCTGTAGCGTATCGTGCGTTGGCATATCACTTGCTTCGAGACGCGAATACTGCGCAACTCTCTTGCGCTCGTCTGCATCAAATTCCTTCTCCATCTCGTTCATCACGAGCTGTCTGAGATTGGGGGTATTTGCACCCGCAACCACTTCGTTGGTATCAAAATCACGGGCAAGTCTTTTGATTCTCGTATAGGGTGGGATAATCTGCGTCTTGGCTACTCTGATAATATGCTCGAGGACTTCTGCAGTAAGCGGTTTGTATTCGCCTGACTTGTAGAGGTCGTAAAGTTCGGTGTTTGGTATCACGGCTGTCGGATAAAACTTTATTTCGTCTGGCTTGACTCGGGGTGTACTATAAGCAATCTGGAACGTCTCAATGTCTTTCTCCTGCGATGAGCCATAGAGTCCAGGCATAAGATGTGTCGAAAACTTGAAGCCATACTGTCTGAGCTTATGCATAGCAGCAAAAATCTCCTTGGTGCCGTGGCCACGTTTGTTCATATCGAGTACCGTATCATCGAGCGACTGAATACCCATCTCAAGTCTCGTAATACCCATGGATCTCCAATACTGGCAGTTTACGTCCGTGACGTACTCTGGTCTGGTTTCTATAGTGAGACCGATAATCCTATGTGATGCGGTTTCGTTGATGCGTAGCGACTCCTCTATCGTCTCGGGATAGTCGAGCTGCATGTGTTCGAGCGGTGTATATCTTGCGGCTTTTGCGGCCGTAAAATCGATATCAATCTGCTCCATAAACCTATCAAAACTATTGCATGCATCGTACAGCCCCTTGATAAACCGGGTTTTGTATTTCTTGGGATAGACGTCCCGTGTGCCACCAAGGACAATCATCTCGATCTTGTCGGTCGCATGCCCGGTAAGCGTAAGTGACAGGAGTCTATTGTATGCTTGTTTGTAGGGATCAAACTGATTGAGCAATGCCCTCATTGCGCCTGGCTGCGTGTTGATATAACTCTTGGGCATTGTCGCGTCATTGGGACAGAAGATGCACTTCCCTGGGCACCAAAATGGCTTGGTGAGAACCTGAATAGGCACTATCCCTGACTCCGATCTGATAGATCTTTTTTTGAGGAGGGTTTCGAATCGCTGCTGCTTGGTAATCTCGCCCTGCTGAAGCATCTCACGATAGGTATTGAGCATCTGCATATTGGTCGGTAGATCAGCGGATTTCTGCTCTTTGGCAAATCTCCTCTTCATCAAAATCATCTCCTCAGCTGTGCGCTGCTCAGGAGGTAGGGAAAGAATATCTTGAACGAGTATCTTCACGTTTTGCATTGCGGTGTTATAGGGATTTGGTGATGTGTTGCAAATGCTGACGTTTTAAGTACTCAAACAGCTACATATACATGTACGACTTGTATTCTATATACTTTATTCTTGTCACCTCATATTCTATGATTAACCAGCAATTGTCTAAGTCTGGTTTGGGCGACATACAGGAGTTAATTACTAACAAAATACAAGAGGGTAAAACCGTAGATTTTAAACAAACCTATAGTCTATCTTCTGATCCTGAGAAAGGTGAATTTCTTGCTGATATATCTTCATTTGCTAATACTAATTGAGGGGATCTAATTTTTTGAGTGAAAGAAGAATTTAGTATACCCACAGATATAACTGGCATATACATAGAGGATATAGACAAAGAGAAACAAAAGATAGAAAACTTAATTAGAGATGGCATAGCGCCAAGAGTAAATATTGAAATGAAATTCATTGAACTAAGTGATTTGTGAACACAGATTTTAATTATAAGAATAGCCAAAAGCTGGAGCGCTCCTCATAGAGTCATATTCACTTGATATAATAAGACAAAAGATCAGTTCTACGCAAGGAATTCTGCTTGAAAGTACATGCTTGATGTTGGCGAGTTGAGAAATGCATTTGTTACATCCACTACCTTGATTGATAAAATAAAATCTTTTAAAGCACAAAGAATTGTGGAAATCATTTCTGAGAAGACACCTATGCCCTTGTGTGAAGGGTGAAAAATAATTCTGCATATAATTCCCACGGAGTCGTTTGTTCCCGAAACAGAGTTTGATATTAAAGAAATGATTGCAAACTCGTCTCTCTTAAAACCTTTGTATACTAATAGTTGGGGTCATAGAATGAATTTAGAATGATTTGTCACATTTGCAAAAGATCGTGAGGGATTTATATGCTATTCTTACACTCATATTTATCGCGTTGGTATAATTGAGGCAGTGGAAGCTCATCTTCTAAAATTGAATAATACCCCATCCGCTTCATCAGAGAAGAAATATATTCCAAGTTTAGATTATGAATCAGAGTTATTGAAAGGATTAAAAACCTATTTGAGTGCTTTAAAAACGATTGGATGCAATACGCCTATATTAATTTTTCTTACTATTACTGGAGCCAAGTGATTTGAAATGTGAGTAGACTGAAGTAGATTCTTCAACGACTATTATCCTATTGACCGTGATATATTAAGTTTACCTGAGTATATTTTGCAGAATTATGAAGACACGCCTGAGGATATATTACGTCCTATGTTTGATCTAATTCGAAATGCTTGTTGATATCCAAGATCCTACAACTTCGATGAAAATGGTCATTGGATTGGTAAATAAATTACTAAGTTTATACTTTTAAGTGATATGGATAATACCATTCTCTTCCCCGACCAACAGCTCATTACTACCGCTCATTTTCGTGTTGAGCAAGACCGGGAAATTCCTATTCCAGGATTTTTTATTGTTGCCTCGCTACGCAAAGTCAAATCTATTGTGGAATTTACTGATGAGGAAGCGTTGGAATTTATACAACTTACACGTAAAATACGTCAAGGCATGAGAGACGTTCTTCATATTGATGAGGTATATCTGTTTCAAAACGAAGATTCAGCTCATTGATTTCATCTTCGAATATTTCCACGTCATCCATGGATGGAAGAGTTTTGAAGAAGAATACAATCTGTTAGGCCTATTATGAATTTTGCCAAAGAATATATGATCAGCCAAGAAGTTTTTGATGAAGTAAAAGACTGCGTCGCAAAAATGAAAATATATTTGGAGGATTTTAGTATATAGTCTACGTCTTTTCCCTACTGTTATTTACACCAATATTAAAGAAGTTTTGTAGATTTTTATAACATATATTATAGGCCTCATGAGATTTCGCAATAAAGTTGTTTTGATTACTTGATCGAGCAAAGGGATAGGTAGAGCTGCTGCGCTCTTGTTTGCCAAAGAGTGAGCGAATGTTGTCGTCAACTATTTTTCCTCTGAGCAAGAAGCACATGACGTAGTGAATGAAGTAAAACGTATTGGCTCTAATGCCATTGCTATCAAATGTGATATATCACAAGAGTCTGAAGTGAATGCTATGTTTGAGCAAGCCATCCAGTTCTTCTGAGGCATCGACATCCTCGTCAATAATGCCGGCATTGTCTATGATGTACCGCTTTTCGAAAAAAGTATCGAACAATGGAGGAGAACGCTTGATGTGAATCTTTTGGGGACGTTTCTTTGTAGTAAATATGCTGCACAACATATGCTTACAGCAGGATCTGGGAAAATTATCAATATCTCTTCCACCAATGCCATCAATAGTTTCAGTCCTGAAGCACTCGACTACGATGCATCCAAGGCATGAGTCATTATGCTTACCAAAGACTTTGCTCAAGAACTTGCTCCTACCATACAAGTTAACGCGATTGCTCCATGACGAGTAGATACTGATATGAACAAAGATCTTCCAGCTGATTTTGTAGCAGATGAAATAGAAAAAATATACCTCAAAAGATTTGCTCAACCCGAAGAAATTGCAAAAACAATTCTTTTTCTTGCGAGTGATGATGCTAGTTATATCACCGGCAGTGTGTTAGTAGTTGATGGTGGTCATAGCTAATCTTTGTAGTCTTTTGTGTATACTGTACTTTAGTATCTAATTTTGAACTCCCATGCCTCGCATCCTCCTCACCTGATGAAGTGAATGATTGTGATATGAAGTAGCAAAAGTTTTTTTGGAGAAGGGATTTGAGGTCGTGTGTTTGTGTAGGAAGAAACCTGAGTTAGACGTTGTGCATATCGCAACAGACTTGTCCGATGAAGAAAGTATCACAAACGCTGTAGCTCAGATCAAGGCTCAATATGCTGCGTTCTCCTGCCTGATCAATTGCGCATGAGTACTGCGCGTCGAAGAGCTTGATGCAGTTGATTACAAAGGATTGCAGCATCTCTTCAATGTCAACGTGCTTGCACCGATTATTCTGACCTCCTCTCTCTTGCCGGAGATCAAAGCAAATGAGGCAGATATCGTCAACGTATGATCGACGGTAGGATTCAAAGCATATGAGAAACAGTGTGCCTACGGTAGCTCCAAACGAGCCATCAGATGATTCAACGAAAACCTCCAGCTCGAATTGAAGAAAACGAAATGTAGAGTAATTGGATTTAATCCAGGAGGATTTAAGTCTGCTCTGTTTGAGAAGGCCACGTGAACAGCTGTAGATCTTTCTCCCTACATGGAGCCAAAAGAGCTTGCAAAGTTTATGGTACAGATTCTCGAACTACCCAAAAATATGGAGGTTTCGGAAGTGGTGGTGAATAGGAAATAAAATAGTTCATTTACTCTACGGCAACGATTCATATGAGAATAGTCATCATTCATTGAACCTATGGTCATCCTCAAGAAAATCGATTCCCTTGGCTGAAAGACGAGTTGGAGAGGATATAATGTAGAAGAAATGGCTATACTCCATGGAGATAACGATCCCTAAGAGTTTCCTAGGTTGTTGGAGGTAGTTTTAAGGTAAAGGTATCAATACCGTGCTTTACCTAGAAATGACCTATGTAAAATAAACGCTTGATTTCTTTACATAGCTTGGTAGTATGTAAAGCAACCTTTACATAGATAGACAGCAATGTTTGATTCTCGCCTTCCCTACAATGGTTTGCCGCATCTTCCTGGGAAGTTTGACTACCACAAACAGCAATTTACTGCCCCGCTCATACAGGCAAGTCAGGCATTGGCAAAACTTGATGGACTTACTGTGGTTTTGCCAAACTATGAGGTCCTTATTCATCCTCTTCTGGCGAAAGAGTCCGTCGCCAGTAATGAGATTGAGAACATCAATACGACTATGATGAACTTCCTCCAGCAAGAGGCTATATGACCTGCTAGTCTCCAAGGAGCTGAGAAAGAGGTCCAATACTACCGCTCTGCAATTATGTACGGGGCACAGCAGTTACAGCAGCAAGGTGGACTTTCTATCAATCTCCTCATAGAACTCCAGGCCATGATTGAACCAAACAAACCAGGTATTAGGAAAATTCCAGGAACCGTCGTTGCAAATAGTGCTGGAGAGATTCTCTATACACCACCAGAGTGAGAAGATGTTATCAGGAAACTACTGTACAATCTCGAAGCATTCATCAATGCGGATGACGGAATTGATCCTCTTCTTAAAGTCGGCGTCATTCATCACCAGTTTGAGTCAATACACCCTTTCTACGATGGTAACGGAAGAATAGGAAGGATACTTATTCTCTTGTACCTTATATTCACCAAAAAACTTTCAAAACCTGTGCTTTTCCTGAGTTCATATATTTTGTCCCAAAGAAAGTGATACTATGCGTCGTTTCACAGACTAGATGAGAAGGTTATTTTTGATGACATTATTATATATATACTTCGCGGTATCGCTGCTCAATCCCAGACTACTCAAGACAAAATTATATCGATACAGTCTCTCATGGAAACCACTACACAACGTCTGAAGTCCGCCGGATTTAGGGAGTACCATACTATTTGACAGCTCCTTTTCTCGTATCCTTTTATGACGGTGCAGTCCTTTGCTGATCACTTGTGAGTCAGTAGACAGTCTGTTTCTACTCTCATCAAAAACCTAGAGACAAAAAAAATTATTAAAACCATGAAACTCAAAAATAATAAACTCGTCTACCTGCCTTCATTTATTGAGATTATAAAGTAACGGAAAAGGCGGCAATCTATGATAACGTTTATACCCCTAACAATCTGTCCCATGTCTCAACTCACGCTCTCTATACTACCAGAAATATTCGCCGTCTGTCGCTTGGGTGCAGATGCACACATCCCATCATGGGCGCTTACGGGATCTGTTTTCAGTATCACCAAGACCTTGGATGAGCTTTCTATTGTATGTTTTGAGAATCTTGCCCCTCAGGACGTACAAGCAGAAAGATGACGACGTGCATTCAAAATAGAGTGACCACTCGACTTTTCGCTCACCTGAATCTTGGCTTCTATAGCTACTCGCCTTGCGACACACAAGATCAGTATATTCGCAATTTCGACGTATGACACCGACTACATACTCGTCAGACAAGAAAACCTACAACAGGCTACGCTCGTCCTCAGTGAGTTTTGCAATATTGTATAAAGACAATATAAACGTTTGTGCGCCTCCCTACCTTTTTAGTAGTTCCATTCTCATGAGCCCTAGAAATACCAATGTCCCCGCTTCTTATCTTGTACTTATGCAAGACAACAAAGTACTCCTCTTGCAGAGAGCAAATACTGGATATCATGATGGTGACTATAGCGTCATTGCCGGTCACGTGGAACAAGGCGAAACATTTACTGATACCGTCATGAGAGAGGCAAAAGAAGAAGCTGGGATACTTCTCCATCGTGATAGTGTCGGTGTCGCACATATTCAGCATAGGAAGTCTGACACAGATGGATCAGAGAGAGTACATACGTACTTCGTTGCTACGTCATGGACATGAGATATCCAAAATATAGAAACCCGTAAATGCAGCGATCTTTCCCGATTTGAGATGGACAAGCTCCCTGAGAATATGGTGCCGTGTGTCAGAGCTGTCCTTGAACATATTAGGAATGGAGTCTTCTATAGTGAGTTTGGCTGGGAGTAGTGAACCCCTCTTTGTGAATCTGCATCTTTTATTTTTGCTTTTGTTTTTCTGTATGAGTATGGCTACACCTTTCCTCATTATCCTTGACGGCATGATGTGAGCAGGTAAGACGACTACGGCTCGCTTGTTGGGTGAACGTTTTCCGAGAACCGCGATCATTGGTATGGACAGAGTCAAAAGATTCCTCTCGGACTTTGAGAGGTGAGAGATAGATAATGGCATTGCGAAAGATATCGTATTTGGCATGACGGAAATATATTTTAAACATGGTATCTCTGTGATTATCGATCAACCATTTGCAAACGATGCGGCTATCTCTCCCTACGCTGATCTTGCAGGTCAGTACAATATCCCTCTCTATGGGTTCCAACTCTATACGACACCTGAGCACGCATTTCAGAGAGTCATAAACCGCCAAAAAGATAAAACTCCTAACTTCCATGTGCCTGAAGAACGCATTCGACATAATATCTGATTGTTTGCGATGAAGGATGAAAAGAACTTTCTGAGCATAGATACCTCTGAGATTTCGAGTGAAGACGTGGTGAAGATAATTTTGGAGAGGATATGATTTTAGTATTTTCTTTCATGTATGCGCTGAGTTGGTATCCCTAAACCCTCTACTGTGCAGGAGTATCTCGATGCTCTGCCTCGTGATATGCATACGCTGCTTCAGCATGTGCGTGAAATTATTCTTTCTGTAGTACCAGAAGCAACTGAGCATATCAGCTATGGTATTATTTTATTCAAGCATCTTTGACGTCGTCTCATGTATATCGGTGCTGCAAAAGATCACTGCGCGTTGTACGGTGCGACGGGCGCACTTGTCGCACAGTTTGCGGATGAACTCGCGTGATTTAGTATCTCCAAGTGAACAATTCGTTTTACCTCTGAGCATCCGCTTCCTGACATGCTGATCAAAAAGATTGTGAAAGCTGCTGTTGTAGAAAGCGAGAAGAAGGCTCAATCTAAGAAAACACCCTAGATGGATATTGTATCGCTCTCTAGAGAGCTTATGCGTCAACAAACCGCAATAAATAAAGCACCGTCATGGTTGCTTACTGAACTTGCCGTCAAGAAATGACGCGAACTTGCTACTATATATGCCGTGAATGAAGAACTCGTTGTTGTGTCGCTGTACCTTGCCCATACGGTTTTTGATCCTGAGTGGAAATGAGAAGTACAAAAACATCATCCACAACTCAGTGCAGCTTTCGTGAAGCCGTATCTGGATGAACGATGCGTCTCTCCTGATGATCAAGCTATTATCCTCAATGCTATCGAGGCCCACCACAACCATGTTCCCACACAGTCGCTCATTGCAGAAATCGTCAAAAATGCCGAGTGCTACAAGTTTATTACTATAGAAGGTAGCCTTATTCGACTACACGAGCTCTGACTGAGACAAGTCCCTCTCGACGAGGCTGTAGACAAAGTTATTCAAAAAATGGAACAAAAGAAGTCTCTGCTCACCCTGGATGCATGTAAAGCTGAGGCGGAAGAAAGCTGTAGAGAGATATTGAGAATTTTCAAGCTGCTATATACCGAGACGTAAGGATGTTTTTTGTGTAATTTTTGCTTTTCCCCTGCTCTTCCTATATGCTTAGGTATGGGGATTTTTGTGTATTTTTCTTACTTATCCTATGGAACGGACAAAACAGCAGAAAAAGGAACGATTACAAGCAGATATTAGCCAAAAAAGAGCTATTTTATTCAGCTTTTTTGATGCGTGTGAGAAGAAAATCTGATTGACACCACGTATTCAGCAGCGGAAGACTACTATCGGAGATACGACTGATATAGACCTGCTAGACACCTATTTCACTCGTATTGAGCATGCTTATACCAAGTGACTACAGGAATGTACTGATCAGCAGAAAGGCGCATATCATGATCTATGTAGTAGTCATAAGATCGCTGAGCAACAAGAAGAGGCGGATTTGAATACATTACTCGATCAAATATAGGATTTTACCACCATCACCCCATCATAGCTATGGCACCTACCACTCAAGAATCTCTATGTGATCAACCCAAAGACCCTACGCTCAATATGGAGCATCTCGTCACGCCCCTTTCAGCACATGAGGTGACGTCTGTCTTAGAAACCTTGTGAAACCCTGAAACCGATCATATCTGAGAGCTACGTGCAAAAATTGAAAAATCCATCAAAGATGCTGATACAAACTGGCAAGTATTTTTGCAGAACCTTGAGCAAAAGACGTTCGTGTCAGTATGAGCCTGTAAAAGAGAAGGCATCGCAGCTCTAGCAAAGTTTACTGATAGTCGGAAAGCAGCTATAGATCTCAAAGACTATGCCCGTGGATTTTTCTCTACACGTATCAAAGCACTTGATAGTCAATATTGGGCGTTCCAGAGACAATATAATGCACTCAAAGCTGAACAACGTGCATGAGCTGCTCCTACGCTAGAAATGGCAAATATTGCTCAACAGCAAGCAAAAATAAAGGAGCTCCAAACACGCTTTGAAGCTGCTCAGCCTCGTGTCAACACACTCCTAAATGATTTTGTAAGTATGATGGAAAATAAACTTGATCAACACAAAGTAATTTTGTACTGAACAGAATACAAGTGAAAAAGAGTTTTTGAAAAAGATCAGGAGAAAAAAGCTAAAATTAAAGCTGAAAATGGTAATCGTAGAGACCCTGAAAATGCGAGTAAATATTTAGGAGGATGACCTACACCTGAGAAGGGTAAATGCGGTATTACTGATGCACAAAGTAAGGTAGACAAAGCAACAATGAGTGATGCTCTCCAGAATGCTAAAAAGTGAGGCGGAGATAAACGAACAGGTATCGTGGAACGATCACCAGAAGCGCAAAAAACAATCCCTGCTGTAGACGCAGATATAGATCAGTTGGTTACTGAGATGAATACACTTATATGAGAGATCCCCGCCCTTGGCAAGGCCTTGAAAGCGGTTCAGGCAGAGAAATAAACACATTTTCATTTTCCTATTGTAGAATCTACATAGCAAAATTGCCAAAAAACACTACATATATGTGTCTTGTTTTTTTTATGTATCTTTGATTTTTTCTATGTCACTTACCTCATTTTTGGAACTTTTCAAGGTTCATGTTATCGAGGCCTCCAAAAACCCTTCATTTATCCACCATCAACGATTCGTCACATATCATCTCAATATCGTAGAAAGAATTGCTTTTGAGTTATGTGATATATACACTGATGCAGATAGAGATATCGTATCTCTCCTTGTACGGCTTCATGACTATGGAAAGATATTGGATTTTGATAATCAATATGAGACTACTCTCAATCATGGAAAACAAAAATTGCTTGAGTTGGGATTTCCTCCTGCACTTGTTGAGCAAGTTATTTCGTATGTAGATATTATAGACAAGAAACTTGAGATGGATCTCAACGCAGCACCTATAGAAGTAAAAATCATTTCTTCTGCTGATGCAGCATCTCATCTTATAGGTCCGTTTTTTATGCTACGATGGTATGAGAATCCTACCAAGCCATTTGAAGAACTCATGCAAGATAACACAAGAAAAGCACTCAAAGATCGAAACAAAAGAGTCGTTCTTCCTGAAATTAGAACAGCATTCCAGCAAAGACATGATTTCTTGCTGGAACAGTGTGGTCAATTTCCTGAGAAGTTTTTGACGTAGAAATACTACTCCATCATCCACTCACACGTGATCCGTTCTACGGGTTTTTCTCTATGGTAACGGACTTTTTCTGCGAAGAGCGGATCTATCTGACGCAATCTTACGATGCCCTGCGCTGTCTGTACGAGCGGATCGATAAATCTTTTTTTAATTTTTGTATCGACTGTAAACTCTTTGGTGTCTGGTTGTTTTTGTCGTACTTTGTAATATCTGATACGTTTGAAGTAGTCTAGTTTGGCTATGAGTGATCTGTCTTGTGATGCATAAATTAGTTCGAAGACTTGCTCATCGTGCAGCGTATAGAGATCGTCTAGCGTAAATATGTGCTTGTCGCATGCTTCTTTGAGAATCATCGTGAGAAACGACATCGTGAGTTTGGACTCATATCATCCAAAAAACTGTTGGTCGTTTTCTAGTGCCATATAGGCGAACGCTGTCGCCATTTCTATGTTTTGGAATCATAATTCTGGTTGACCGTGTTCGTTGGTGAGGATGGTGATATCGTTATATATTCCTCTTACGATCGTGACGTCTCCTGTACGAGAGACCACCTCACAAAAATTATATTCTAGTCTATCTGCCGCTAATTGTGGTCATGGATTGTCTGCGATCGGATAGAGCGTATAGTCATTGACTGCATCCATGGGTATTCAGAGCTTTTGAAGTTCTGCTGTGATCACCCCTGAGTTCATCAAAATCTGATCATGATATACCTCTGATGACTCTTGATTTTCATGATCTCATCTGAGAAAATCACCGACATGGCTAAATGCCGTATGACTAATATCATGAAATAATCCAGCGAGCGTCTGTGCCTTATCCTGCGTAAAATGTCGGATGATGAGCGCTACACCGACACTGTGATCGAGTCTCGTAAGGATAAATTTATAATCGAATGATTTCGTAAGCGCGACGCCACACGTCTGCGTGACACCTCCTAGTCTCTGCATTTCTGGCGCCAAGATGAATGGTTCCAAAAAATCAGGTATCTCCGGACTATAGACATGGTGCAACTGCGTGATAGCTTCCGGAAAAACGTATGGCGATGTGGGTGTCGCAGGAGATGTATTCATGCGTATTGTATGTGTAAAAAATCTTTTTCTCTGCAGGCTATATGTGGCGAATTTTTGTGTATTGCTGTGTCTTAGTGGGCATGTATATATATATATTTACGTTGCAACTATAAGATCAAAATTTTTAAAAAAAATGCCAGGATCCCGGAGGCGGGCCTGGCGTGCGTCGAAAAGGAAAGGACAGGAGATCGAAGACTATTTCTCCGGGCCGATATGCGGCCCGCTGTCATCAGTCTTGATCGTCCCGCCATTTCCACCTGAGTGGTTCGGCATAGGATACGGTTTTTTTATTTTACGATAACGGTTAGTATAGAGATGTGACCTCCATTATCAAGCGGTTTTTCTGTGTGTGAGATTTTGCTTTATTTCTTCTGCGAAATTGGACGTTACTCCCCTATTGCTTTCACGACGAGGTCTCGCAGATAGCTGCCGACTTCCGAGCTTGCGCCAAGCATGGGCTCGTTGTTGTAGTTGCCGAGCCGGATGCATGCGGTGAGCTGCTGCGATGTTTGTGCACCGCAGATCCAACCGTCAATAAACTTCCTGGAAGTGCCGGTTTTGACGGCTCGGCCATGTGGCGAGAGAAAGTTATCCTGCCCAAATGAGACAAGCTTATTGCTCGGTGTGCGCAGGATATCAATAATGGCTTGGCGCTGTGGCTCGTAGCCAGGCGCTGCTGCTTCAGGCAAAAGCGTGCGCCGCAGCTGCGTAAACTGCCAGGGAGAGAGCTCGTAGGTCCCGAGCGCTAGCGAGAGACCTACGTCTTCCGCTGTTTTGGCGTTGAGTGGAATGTTTGGTGTGACACGAAGCAGCTGTGTCTGCAAGAAATGTAAAAAGGGCTCTACTCATATTTTTTGTAGTGTTTTTATAGCTGGGACATTGAGACTGTTTCCGAGTGCGTATGCATATGTTACTTCTCCATGATACGTGAGATCAAAGTTTTTGGGATCGTAGAGATTACCACCACCAAGATCAAACTGCACGGGTTCATCGACAATCGTATCCGTCGGTTTAAGACCAAACTGCTTAAATGCATACAGATACAAAAATGGTTTTACTGCAGAACCTGTCTGCCTAGGGACGAGGCAGCTATTTATTTTTCCGGTGTCTGGATTGTCTCGATCTGAACACATATTCATCGTCACGAGTTCGCCGCGACCATCTACTACGACTACACAGCAGTCACGAATATTGTACTGTTCTCTTTGGAGTCTGGTGTTTTTGAGGAGTGCATCAATACGTTTGCTCAGTGCAAGATCATATGAGGTGATCCCTACGGGAGCATCATCACGCAAAAATAGCCCTACCCTCGGATCGATCGGTCATGGAAATGACTGCAGTCTATCCGTGAGTGTGTCATCTATCTGCAATGCTCACGAAAAAAGATCTGCTCTTACGCGACTATACATCTTAGCTCTTGCAAGAATATGTTGCCAATCTTGCGTGCGATATGGATTTGCTCACAGCTGTGACACCATAAGTGTCACCAAAAGTTCTTCATCACTCAAATATGCACATCACTTTCATCGATACGACTGACATGCAGATTTCCGTCCGATGATACCATGTGAAAACGGAATGATATTGAGGTATTTTAGAAGGATGTCTTTTTTGGTATGCGACAGCTGGAGATTGAGGGCTCGTCGATTTTCTGTCAATTTTGCCACTCGCCCTCTCGCAAACTGCTTACGATCAAGTTTGATAAGTTGTTGATCTATCGTGGATGCTCATTGCACCGCACTATCTTTTTCGGTCAGATTATGGAGCCCTGCCCTCAGCATTGCCCACGGATCTACGCCGGGATGTGACCAGAATCTTTTGTCCTCTACAGCTACCACAACATCTCTGAGACGTTGTGGGATCTCATCGTATGATGCGAACTGCTCCTGTTTGTGCCCAACCAATATTTTACCGTTTCTATCATATCGCGTCTCTATGGGCGGGGTCTGGAACTCATACGGCATCAACAGTTGCAGCTGATACGGAGCAAAAAAATACCCTGCCCCAAAAAAATGCATCAGCACTGCTATACCAAATATTATTATGGCCACCTTCTAGCTTATACAAGTAAATCTCTGCATCACTGTTTTATCATTCTTATCTCGCAATCATTCTTATCTCGCAATCACTATTATCTCACAATCACTTTTCTTCCATTAACCTTTCCTTTGTACATTTCTCGTACACGCATTGGCATAATCGTCGTGGTACCGTTGTATGCTTTGAGTGCTGGGATGGTGATATCACAGACTCCTGCTTCCAAAATATCATAATACAAAAACAATCTATCAAATCTTGTCTCTCGATGCGTCGGTGTACAGTGTGGATCAGACGTCGTGAATGGGACTTGTTGTGACTGCTTACTAGAGATAACATTCAGCAACTTATAGTCACTTGGCACGAAGAGCTCTACTGCCACCTGCTCTCCTGCTATGTCGGTTGCAAAACTGCCAATGATTTCTACGGCTGATCATATGCTTGCTTTGGGATCTGAGATCGATCGTACCATTTCAGAAACATGATTTGCTGCTCCCAAGAGATCTTCGAGTTTTTTGGGAAGATATGAAACAGAAATATCTGCAAGCAACTCTGCATCACATGACCGATTTATTTTTGCTGTATTCTCTGGGAGAGGGAAATCTATTGCACCTTCGCTTCATGAACTTACTACGACTTGGAATTTCTCATCATTGATAGTAACATCACACGTAATCTCTCATTTCGGCTGTCGGAACTCTGCCAGTTTCGTAAGCGTAAGCATGACTTGTACATTGGATTGTGTACTCCATCATCGCAGACCATTTTTTTCTCTCCTACTCAAGAGTGAAAGCAATGCGTCACTACGTTCTTGCTGGGTCGCTTGTGGATCATCAATGAGTGCACGTAACTTCATTGCTTCAGCGCTTATGGGATTGAAGAAGACACTTGTATCTGACCACTCTTCAGTATTGGTAGGTATATTCGCAACACGTCTTCGTGTCTTGATTGCATCTGTATCCTTCTGTGCGACAGCAATAAGATAACGAAGCAATGGAAGATACCCTTGTTCGTTCGCCGCAATGTTTCCAAGAGATGACTGCTCTTCTCCATCTAGCTTTTCACCATACGATACTTTGGTGAGAAGATACCAGTACCACGCTTCCGGTGCTACCGTACGATATGTTTTCAAAAATGCTTGGAGGCGTTCTGTGGCTGCGAGCACTTGTGACTCCATGATTTTGGTTGTTGCTAGAAGCTTGAGCGAACTATAGACGTATGCAGAGAGGATGTAGTTTGCTCTTGAAACAGCTCACTGTGCGTTGCCATCTCCTCCCTGTAGTGTATTGAGAAGATCTACTACATCTGCCTGATCATTTCACTCATCCCCTGGCCAGTATCCGAATCCTCAACTGCTACGTTGGTTTGCTAACAGTTTGCTGATACCGTTCTGTAGTGCCGTCTGAATTTGTACGGGACCGTTTTCAGTAATCACCGTATCGCCAGAAAGCACTGATGATGTAAAGACTCACTGTTTGTGAAGTTTTTCGAGTGCAACGAGCGGCAGTAGTGAGCTTAAGAGTTGCTCGGTGCACCCATATGGATAGCGTATCAAATATTTTGCAACTGGCTCTATGAAGTTGGTAGGCAACTGTGAAAGACGCACAGAAGCTGACTGCGTCAAACTTTCTGGGAATCCAAATTCGTGTGTTCAGGCTTTGTTGACTACACCTACGCTATCCCTGCTCATCAGTCCTTCTGATCTCAGCGGAATTGTTTGTCTTATCCCGTCCTTAGATGATCCGTATGATCACTCTACTACGAGCTGAATGTACGCACTCGTCCATCGTGCTTGTGGGATGGTGATGTCGAGTCAGAGTGTTTTGTTGGGAGCGACATTGAATGTGCCGAGCTCTACTTTTTCGCCATACTGATTTTCGATCCATGCTGATCATTTTACGTTACCTCCCTTCCCTGCTCCTTCGGGGACAAGTACCTTGACCGGCACTTGCAGTTTGTCCCCTATCGTTACAAAGAGTGGAGCATTTGGTTCGATAATCAGATCTTTCTTGACGACAAATTCTGCTGTGGTCGTTCCGAGTCTTGTGTCCATAGTAATGCCGATCACATCAATCAACCATGTCGTCAAATTTTCTGGTGCGATAAATGAGAGGGTCGCCTTGCCATCTTTGGTATAGATCGCACCAGACCAAAATGCAGCATCCTTGAGCTCGTCTCTAATATAACTAAACATTGCTTTGCCTCACTGACCTCCTCATCATTTCGATCCCCCCGTTGCAAACACTCTCAATGACTGATACAACAATTTCATGTTGGTATACGTAAACACGCTCGTCCCTACTTTGTTGAAGAAATATGGAATTGGCTCTTTGATGATCTGATACAAACTCACGAGTGCCTGGTCTACAACAGACAGCGATACACGTGCATCTACTGCCCTGCCTGCATCGTCTGTTGTCTTTACCGTCATGGTCACCTTGTCTCACGGCGCGTATGTTTTCTTGTCTGTTTCGACGGAGATATTGAGTGTATGCATTTTTGTGCTTACTTCTGCCTGTGCATATCCTGCAAAAAATCTTGGTTCTTTTCTGACAGAATCATTTATCTGCGTCCCCTGCAACATCATTACGTTGACTACGATACTTGGTGCGTATCATTTTTTCACGGGAATCGTGAGTTGTTTTCCATCGAGCTGTTTCATAAATGAGTCTATGACGTACTGTCATTTTTCGACCGTTATTACCACCCATGCACCACGTTGATAGGGAACAAGATTTACTGGAATTTCGTCACCCTCTTCGTAAGTTTTTTTGGGAATATCGACCGTAAGTGTGTAGTTGTTTGGCACTGCACCTAGAAGATCACTCTCAGCAGATGACTGATATCGTGAGACTCTTTTTTGTACTTCGCCAATGATGTTTTTTTGTTTATCTTGAGCTACGACACGTACAAAATACTCACCAGGCTTGGTGATCCATCATCACGGAATCGTAAAGTTTTCACTCACCTTCACGTCACCCGAGGTCACAGGAATATATCCTTGTCCGTTTATGTAGTAAAGATTACCATCTATTCCCTGCTGCAACTGCTCGTCATAGCTCCATCGATAAACCTCATAGTGCAGGGTGTCTACGAGAGATTTTCCGTCTGCGATTTTTCATTCAAGCTTCCAATTTTCACGAGGATCCTTGCTCATGCCATCTCGATACAACCACTCATATGGTTGTCCTGCAAGTCCAAGCATTACTTGCGGTTTGAAGTCGATATATTTCGTTACAAACTGTGTCTCATCTGAGAGACGGTCTTTGATAATCGCATCGACTTTTAGGGTATACTGGTATCATTTGTTGGCTTGGAGCGCCTCTGCATATAGGGGATGCATCAGCTGTTCTGCTGTCTGATTGTAGAGTGTCCATGCACCGCCTGTCGAGATCGTATCATTGAATACATGATTAAAATAATACTGCTCGTTATTTCGCCATCGACAATACCAGCAAATATCTTTCCCCACGAGCGACCAGTTTACCTGAAGATCATATGCCTTGAGAGATGTTCCAAAAAAATACGCCGGTTCTACTACAAGCGCCACCATGCCGTCCTTTGTCTGATGTGTCATATTCACAAAAAATGTAGGCTTTTGGTACTCTTCTATTTTGATATTATGTGCATAGATAATCTGATCACTATCTATCGCATCGAGACGATACTCTATCATATAATCTCCCAGAGTGAGTGTTTTGGGAAGTTGATATGAACCCACAAAACCACCATACTTATCGAGAGGGAGTGCATTGATCGTAATTGGATCCCCGCCCATAGGATTGTAGATCATGACTGAGACCGTTTTGTCTTTGAGGTAATCAAGCGATCCAAAGCTCATCACGTTTCTGGCCCATCCGCCAAAATGTATCGTGTCTCATGCTTTGTAGAGCCCTCTATCTGTGTACCCATAGATCTTGAGTGGTTGAACTACATCTCGTTGGTTCAGTTGCATTGTTGATGGAATAACTTCTGTAGGTTCGAGTTTACTCTCTATTTTGAGATAGCGTTGACTTTCTTTTGGTGATGTTGCTGCAATTGATAGGTCTGACCAGCCACCTTTGTGCACAAGCACAAACGTCTTCTCGTTTGCCGTACTTACTTGTACGACATACGTATCTTTCTCTGACTGCCCCATGTCCGTGTCTGAGTTTTTGGGAAGATCGATCGTTGTTGTTCAGTTGCTGATTGTTGCGGTGCCGATCGTTTTCCCATCTAGCGTTGTTACGTTTACGGTTCACTCTGTAAGTGGCTTGCCATCATCAAATGTAAATCATCGTATCTTGAGTTGGTTGTTTGCGATTTTGGTTCGCACTCCTGTATCAGACTTGAGCATGTAGTGCGACTGCGTCTCTCAGCGTTGATTGGTGAAGAATACCTTAAACGCTGATGAGCCGCTCAGTGCAGCAGGTATAGAAAGCGGCGTTCTAAATGCTTTTCGGTAGGTGAATGCCTCTCCTTGCGGTTTGATCTCCTGCTGCACAATCGCTCCTTTGCAGTCAAAGAGATAATTTTCTACGCTTGCACCTTTGTACTCTCCAAACATATTTGGACGCATATTTATGGTACATGACTGGAAGCTCACTGGAAATTTTTCGATATTCTTGTACTGGATCAGTACGTCTTTGAAACTTCCTGACTTGGGAAGGATACTGATCGTATTGTTGGAAACGATATCTTGTGTGATAGCTCTTTTGTCGATCGCATCAATGTAGTATTTTGCATCGACCGCCACTTCTTGTCCAAAAATATTACGTATGCGCAATGTTTGTTTGTACTCTTTTTTGGGTTGGATCTGGTAAATAAATCACTTATCTCGTGGCTCGTAGGTAAAATTTTTGTCTCCAAATAATTTTGTCAGTTCTGCCTTCGCCACCTCCTCATCGAGGTAATGCGTCGTCACGAAACGTGAGCGGTATGGACGATTTTGATCATTTGTATCCTGCTCAAGCTTGAGCGTAAATGGCTCGTTGTGGATAGGAAACATATAGCTGTATGTTGATTCTACCGCTACTATCAGTTGCTCAGTTGCAGAGGTCGTTTTTGTAGTCCACTCTCCAGAGCTGTTTGGATTGAGTGTATCTATCGCATCTATCGTAAGATTATTTTGCGAGAGATAGTCACGCAATCCTGCTATGGCTTTTTTGTTGGTTTGTTTTTCAATAGCTCACATATTTCCTACTCATGCACTTCCTGCTTTGAGAGTGAGATGATACACTTGCATCGTAGGAGAACTGTTTACTCCTGCTAGACGAACTGACACTCCCTCGGGTACAACTATGCGTTCGTAGGGGATTGACTGTCCTGCGTATCTGTCCTCATATCCCATTGCTAAGCTCTGTGACATGTTTTTGTTGTCATATCGCAAGGTCATTGATTGAGCAGTACTTCCCCACTGGAGTTTTAGCAAAGAGTATGAGTCTTTGGGAATCATATACACTGATGGTCCAAACCAGTCTCGTGGATTGGTAACGAGATAGTTTTCTGGCAACGTGTTTTTGATCACTACATAACTTTCGTATGGATCTTGTGTCCAGACACCATTGATCACGAGATCATTTCCTGATGTTGTCGTCGTTGCGTTGTATGTCGTGAGATATGGAGCAAGCGCAGCTCCCTCTGGGATAACAAATGATGAGCCTCCTACTGTTATGGTAGCTTGCTTCACTTGCTGCGCTGTGTGTGTTGCAGGATTTATCTTGGTCGTCAACCACCTAATGATATCTTGTGAGATATCAGCAGCGTTTATATCCTTGACGAATACATCGCGCATACCATCGTCCTGCACAGATAGTCCATTGCCCGCGAGTGTCAGTTTTTTAGTTCACTGTACACCCGATGGGAGCAATTGCGTATCACTTATTTCTCATATCGTTCCATTGCTTTGTGACTCGGTTGTGGAGGGCTGAGATGAGCACCCAGAAAAGAGCACTCCTGTACTTAGTAGAGACAACATAATGAGCTTTGAACGACGTATCATGGCAGCATGAAAAAGCAACTAAAAACAGTTATTTTTTACTACTTTCAAAATATTCGTATGAGTCGGGAATACAAGTGCAAAAACCACACATACAGTGTCTTCTCGTAGGTATAATTTCATGTTTGTATTTTTTGATGCATTTCTGTATATTTCTCTTCTCTTTTGAGCTTCTACATATTTTTTTGATTCTCATGTATCATCACTTCTACGAGTCGCTTCTTTGAACGATCCACATTACTGCTACGGATGATCATATCACAAGCGTCTTGTTTGCAAATGTACAAACATCTTCCGAGTTACACATGCCCTCTTCTCCTAGCGAACTTACTCGCATCTGTCAGTCTCAACTCGAAGAGTATTTCGCTCGCACCAGAAAAATATTTGATCTACCTCTTCTCCAATCATGAACAGACTTCCAAGAGATGGTGCGAGCAGCACTCCATACTATTCCCTACTGAGAGACGCGCTCATATGCCACATTTGCTACACAACTATGAAGAGCAGACGCAGTACGCGCTGTGGCAGCAGCCGTTGGTCAAAACAGTATTGATATCATTATTCCCTGTCATAGGGTCCTGTGATCGTGAGGATCGCTCACGTGATATAATGGTGGGATTGCAAGAAAAAGATCTCTCCTCCAACTCGAGCAAGAAAGTATCTTCACATAAACCTCTTGCTTTTCATAACATGAAGAATATGTGTTTTGTACGTCGTCTTTTATAGCACTATATTTTGATACTCACTCGTACTTCTGTGAGTGCTATTCTCGGTATATCTTACCTCTTGGTGAAACGGTAATCATGCGATTTGTTTTACCCTTTTAACTGTTTTTATGTCAGTGCCACAGGATGGTGTCGATCCACAGTCCGTGCAACTGCCGCACGAGTTTTCAGGTCATAGAATTATGAGTGCCCTTCTCTCCATTTTTCTCGTTGTATGAATCGGGAATATTTGGTACAATAGTGTGACATCTCCCTCCGCTCGCTGAGATGGAGAAATACCTGCTATTACAACCGAATACAATGACTCCGAAGTCGCCGTATCCAAAGAACATTGTGACCAACTCCAAAAGTGAATGGCACACGATGACGTGTTATGAATTCTTGGTATGCCAACCATGAAAACATCGTCCAAGAAGGATACCACAGGGCAGACAGAGATTTGGCAGTATCATCACCATGTGGATAAAACTGTTCAAGCGTGTATCATTATCTTTATCCACGGCGTCGTCTACTCCAAAAGTCGAGCAAATTATGCTGATGGGTTTGTGGTAAGATAGGATGTGAAACTAGACGTTAGAAGACTTTTCGTGGAACATCAAAATCAAAAAAGTGCTCAATTCTTTTTTGAATTTCTTCGTGTCTTTCGGGGATGTTTTTGTGGTTATTAATGAGTCGATTCAATACCGCGATGTCTTTGATATATATGTAGATACGCAACTGCTCTATTGTAAATTCAGAGCCATATCACGATAGAATTTGCTCCATGTACTTGTATTGATGATTTCTATATCCCAGTCTTGCTATAGATCCAAGATCGTTTTGTACGACTCATCTTGATAGACCTTCGGTATCAATCAGCGTGTAGGGTTTGATAATATTGTTGAGGATGAGCTGGTAGTGAACAATTACGTCACAGACTGCTGCCTCTGCTATTTTCTTGTACTCCTCCTGAATCTCATGTGCAATGCTGCATATGTTTTGGTATTGTTTGGCTGAGACGATGGTAGATAGTAGTGATGTATTAAGATCTGGACAGACTATTTGCGGGAAATTATATGTCTGCATTCTTGAGAGATCGTGCATTTTTTTCAGATTTTCACCTATCTTTTTGAAATCGTATGTATCAGACTGCTCATGCACAAAATCGTATATCGCATATGTCGTTTCGCCACTTTCAAAATAGTTTACGAGATTGTTTATGGACACTCCGTGCTCTCTCATGTCCATCAGAAACCTTTTTTGCTCTGCAAGAAATAGCTGCGCTGCTGACGCATTTTGGACCACCTTGATAATGTACAGATCATTGTAATTATAGACCTTTGCATGGTCGTCTTTGAGCAGTGCTGCGTGCTCCAGGATGGTGGATATGTTCTCAGGGGTGATCATGCTCGGCTCGGCTTAAGAAGGACCTAGTGAGGTCGCAAAATTGACTACTGCTGATTATTCTCGTTTTTATCCTTATTGTCTCAAGGCTGTGCCATTAGCAGTTTTACTATTTTTTTAGTCCCCATAGGACGGTCATCGCGTGTGAGGTGAAATATTGCACGCAATCTTGACTTGAGTCTCACACTTACGCCCTCAGTCCCTCAAACTTCTGTTTCTTCTGTTACTATTAGTGAGTCCTCTTCGTTTACAGCTGGGTTGAATATTTTGAGGAGCACCGCCTTTACATGTACTACAGTCTTTCACTTTCTATCCTCCCATACTTCTGGCTCCATTCAGCTGAGCTCTACAATCTTTTCTCGCAAATTCATAGTATTTTACTTCAAAATAAATATATGTATCTATAAATAATTTCTCACATAAATCAATATAAGTCAATAACCCACAAAATCACCTCAAAGCTCTTCTTAGATTATTTACTTTCCTCTCTCACCATGGCGGTCCATATCACGTACTTCGTTCACGGGACGACTACTGATAACGAACAACACATTTCTTCTGGTCGATATGATGTCGCCCTTTCTGAGCTTGGCGTTCAGCAGTCTATAGATCTTAGAGACAAGATCCAAGACAAGCACTTTGATGTTGTCTTTTGTTCTGATCTTCAGAGAGCGTTCACCTCCGCTAAACTGACCTTCGAGGATACCGTCGAAATCATTCCTGATCCAAGACTCAGAGAGTGTAACTATGGCACATACAATGCTCATGCCTCAGACATTGTTGAACCACTTCAAGAACAAAACATTACCAATAGATTTCCTGAGGGAGAAAGTTACGAGGATGTCAAAGCAAGAATCCAAGACTTTTTGGAGTTTTTGAAAGCCAACTACGATGGAAAATCTGTAGCGATTGTCGCTCACAAGGCACCACAGCTTGCCTTGGATGTCTTGATTGGTGGAAAGAGTCGAGAGCAAGCATTTGCTGAAGACTGGAGAAAAAGAAAAGCGCGACAACCAGGATGGGAGTATGTTGCTTAGACACGCCTCATTCTAACGACTCTACTTTATCATACCATCTTCAATGAACGACCGTATTGATACATACGCTCCCCTTGAGGCATCTTCTGAGGGAACAGGTAGCTTGAAGCAGAAATTTGCTGCTCTCAAAAAAGAAGTTACGCCATGATCAGAAGTGAGAGCAGAAAAACTCGCTGCGTGATACGAAAAAATGAGTGTAGGAGAACGTGCGTTTTTGGAGATTGTAGCCACACAAATCAAAGAAAACGGCGAGGCTGTCTACCAAAAACAAACGGTGGACTGATGAGCTGAGCATACGGATGCGAGAAAAATTCTCAAAGAACAGATCGCTCCGACTCTGTACAAACAATGATATGTCCTTAGTATTTCGAGTTCGTATAGATCACCACAAGATCAGTTTTTGCTGTTCTTCGGAGATGAGGAGCTAAAAATTACTGGCGGTGTCGTCGTACCTCCGATACCTAATTTCATACCTGTAGAGATGATCGATGAGTCCGGGAAACCTAAACCATGATATGAGACACAGTACAAAGTTTTCCTGGCAGCATACATCAAGAGAGCTGAGTACGTTGCGCCTCCTGGATTTAGTGAACACCAGACATGAAGGGCATTTGACTTCAAACTCAAAACGAGAGCAAATGACTCTGTTACGCTTTTGGGAGATACCTACGGAGATAAGAGATGACATGCTCTCACAAAAAAGCTTCTTGCTAAATACCAGTTCTCCCAGCCCTACAAACGAGAACCACGGCACTGGCACTATGATGGTGCGTAATCACTCTCTATTATTATATCATTGTCGTTTTAGATATATTTTTTTGTTATGCCTGCTCTTCCTGAACTTGTTGCTCCCTGATGATCATACAACAAAGCCATGGTTGCCGCACACAACGGCGCTGATGCTGTGTATCTTGGAGTCCCCTTCACTTCGCTCCGTATGCGCCAAAACAAAGTCAGAGACTACAAAATTCTCCAGCAGACGATAGATGATTTGCATGCGCTTGGCACCAAGGCATATCTTACGATGAATATTTTTCCAAGAAATATGGATATCAAAATTTTTGAATCTGTCTTGGCAAGAGTTTCTGAGATGTGAGCAGACGCAATTATTTTTTCTGATCCTGGAACGTTTAGGGTCATTCGTAAACATATGCCAAACGCTCGTTTACACTTGAGTACCCAAGCAAATACACTCAATCACGAGGCAATTAGTTTTTGGTATGATCTTGGTGTAGAGAGAGTTGTGCTAGCTAGAGAGTTGACCATCAAAGAAATCGAACAGATCAAACAAAAAGTCCCTGACATGGAGCTGGAGATTTTTGTCCATGGTGCGATGTGTATTGCGTACTCTGGACGCTGCCTCATGGGAGAATATTTTAGCGGACGCGATGGCAATAAGTGAGAGTGTTCCCATGTCTGTAGATACAACTTCAAAGTACATCTCGAAGAAGAGAAAAGACCATGACGTACCTTTGAACTCTGACAGGATGAGGACGGCACATACTTGATGTCATCCAGAGACCTGTGTACGATCGAACGTTTATGAGAACTCCTTCCGTATGTTGATGGGCTCAAGATAGAATGAAGAAGCAAAAGTGAGCTCTATGTTTGAGCTGTCACCAAAGCATACAAGCATGTAAGAGATAGTATAGTTGCCGGGACACCTATTGATGCGTCTACAAAAGATTTAGTCTATCAGATCCCTCATAGATTTTATCGGGATGGATTTTTGTTTAATAGTATTAGAACTGCTCCTGATGGTGAACCACTGAGCACCGAAGAACAAGAACATCTTTCTGATCCTACCAATACTGGCGTTACCAAGACTACACCCTGACCTATTGCAGAGGTTGAATACTGTGGTGTGATTGTCCCCCGTGGACCTTCAGAGACCCATGCTCCTACATGACGCACTCTTGCATGACGCACGTTTCATATGTTTGTGCCAAAGCAAAAATTGCATGTAGGTGATCGTCTGCAGTATTTTGTAGGTGATACGAGCGGAGAATTGACGATCACCGGACTCTCGCTTGATGGCGAAACACTCTGTGATGCAATCACGAGCAATATGGAACACTGATGGATCGAAACTGATAAAGCACTCCTCTGACGAGAAGTGCTCTATAGAGACCTGCCTCAGCCTGTGACTGAGTCGGAGTAATACACATATTCACACTGGTAGCTCTCATTCCCACCGTGTGCGATTACGCAGTGCGCGCTGCTTTGTTTTCCTCGAGCAAGAGCTGGTCAATAACGCTCTGGTACATGCTTGCAGGCCCAGCTCATCTCTGCTGCCATACTGGCGTACCTCCTTTGTAGATTCTGACGTCCGGAATACTTGTCACACCTGCCTGAATAGCGGTGACCTGGCACTCATCTACGTTGACTTTGACGACAGTAATTTTTTCTCCGTATTTAGCTGCAAGCTCTTCCATGACGGGAGCGATCATTCTGCACGGACCACATCGATCTGCATAAAAATCTACCAGCACAAGTCCTGGTTGTGTTTTGATGATCTGCTGAAATGACTGGTCTGTCACATGTACGATGCGTGATGTCGGTGATGTTGTCATAGTATATTCATAATAATATATAAAAGCGATCTACGTATTTTTTGTAAATATCTCTCCTCACTCCTCTGGACATAGCACGGTTAACACTGCTCATTCTACCAGAGCTGTCGTGAGTTTTTTGCGCGCTGCTGTGTAAATGCCTGCGTAAACGGTCTTGGAAACTTGCATACGCGCACTCCCCTCTTCCATTGATATGTTTTGGATATCTCTATCTACGAGCGTCTGCATCTCATCCGCGGAAAGCGCTACCTTAGGTCTCTGTGCAAGCTGCTCTGCTGGCAACTTGAGCGGTCCGAAACAGCTACATATCATCTGCTCTGCTGAATACGAAAGGCATCTTGTTTTCTTTTTGCGTCCTCTCATGAGCGCGTGCCTATTATTCTAAAAAACATGTTTTCTTATTTCCGAACATGTTCTATAAATAAAATCTACAAAATCAAGTGATTTTATGTATGATGTTTACGTGATGATGCATCCTTGCGTGCATTTGCTAAGTATATGGCAACAAGATAATAATCTGCGGTAGAGTCGCTCTAGCTATTGTTGTGGACATTATTATATAATTTTGTGTTTTGTCGTTTTATTTGTGTTATTGTACACATGCATCGTACGCATACGTGTTGAGAGCTCAGAGCATCACACATTGACCAAACCGTTACCCTTGCTGGCTGGGCAGCTACCATTAGAAATCTTGGAGGTATGATTTTCATTGATCTGAGAGATAGATATGGTATTACCCAGCTTCACATAGATCCAAGTGCAACCGAACTCTATGCCGTGGCAGAACACATCAAAAACGAATGAGTCATCAAAATTACCGGTATCGTACGCGCAAGACCCGATGGTCAAGCTAACACAGACATGTCCACGTGAGAGATTGAGATAGAAGTCACTTGACTGGAAGTGCTAAGTAAGGCAAAAACTGTCCCCTTTAATCTTGGTGACGATCCCAAGACGAGCGAAGAAAATAGGTTCAAATATAGGTATCTCGACCTCAGAAGACGCAAAGTTCTCGAAAATATAGAGTTTAGAGCGCGTATGAATCATTTCACGAGAAATCGATTTACTGGAGAGTGATTTCTTGAAGTACAGACACCGATCTTTACGGTCAGTTCACCTGAATGAGCGCGCGATTATCTCATACCAAGTCGCGTCAATCCCGGTAAATTTTATGCGTTGCCGCAAGCGCCGCAGCAATATAAGCAGCTCCTCATGATTGGCGGCGCTGATAGATACTTCCAAATCGCTCCCTGTTTCCGTGATGAAGATCCTAGAGCCGACAGACACTCATGCGAGTTCTATCAGATCGATGTAGAGATGTCTTTTGTGCATCAAGAAGATATTCGAGCAGTTGCAGAGTCATATGTTCGCCAACTCTGTGCAGAACTCGTCCCTCACAAAACCATCACCGTTGACTGCATCAAGATTCCTTATGCTGAGGCTATGGATCGCTATGGAAGCGACAAGCCAGATCTTAGATTTGGACTCGAGTTTGTAAATGTAAGCCCCCTCGTAGCACAGAGTCAGTTTAGTGTCTTTGCAGAAGCTGTTGCTCAGTGATGAGTCGTCAAAGCAATTAAACTTCCAGGCATATTGATGACCAGGAAAGAGATTGATCAGATCACTGACGTAGCAAAACAAGCCGGTGCGTGATGACTCGCGTATCTCATACAAGAAGGTGATGAAATCAAATGATCTATCGCTAAGTTTTTCTCTCCTGAAGAACTCACTGCTCTTGTGCAAGCGACGTGACTAGCATCTGGTGATATGTTATTTTTTGGCGCAGGACACCAAGATCTTGTGAACAAAGTACTCAATAAAATTAGATTACATCTCAGAGACACCTATCATCTCGCTAACGACAACGAGCTTGCGTTCTGCCGGGTAACCAACTTCCCCTTCTACGAACGTGATGAGTCTACAGGCAAACTCGACTTCTGCCACAATCCGTTCTCTATGGTGAGTGGTGGCAAAGAAGCCCTCGAAAACACTGACCCTCTTCATATTGTTTCGCAGCAGTACGACATGGTGTGTAATGGTTACGAGATTCTTTCGTGATCGATCCGCAATCATGACCCCGAGGTATTGATCAAGGCATTTGAACTTGTCGGCAAAGGTGAAAAAGAAGTAAAGCAAAAATTCTGAGCTATGTACGAAGCATTCCAATACGGTGTTCCTCCTCATGGCGGCTTTGCATTTGGATTTGATAGACTGTTGATGATTCTCAAAGATGAATCAAATATTAGAGAGATCTATGCGTTTCCCAAGTCATGAAGAGCCGAAGACGTCATGATGGGTGCACCAAGCATCATTGATGACGAACAGTTGAAGGAGCTCTGGATTCAGAGTATTGCGCCAGCGGAGCCACAGATCTAAATATTCTAAATAATTTGATATTTATCATGTCATCTGTGGGGATATGCTCGTCAATAGGTATGATGATAAGCTCAGGGAAGGGAATCACATGATTTTGGCGTTGATTCCAGGGAATATTGTTCTAAGGGTGGCATTGTCTTTTGAAATAAAAAAGATTTTTCAAAAACAACAAGACATCAAGATTCTTGAGATTGGTGTTGGGGAAGGCGATTTAACTGCATATATTCTAAGATATAATCCAACTCTTACTATCTCCTGTTTGGATATTTCTCAGGAGATGATTGATTCATCTAAAAAATTACTAGCGGCATACCTAGACAGAATACGTTTTATCCAGGCGGATGCCGTAGACTACCTCAAGGATTGTCCTGTGACGTATGATCTTATTGTGTCTGCATGGACCATTCATAATTTTTCGTGGGAAGATAAAATATCTTTTTTGAAAGCCACTTTTTCTTCATTACATGTATGAGGATCTTTTTTGCTGATGGACAAAATTTATCCTGACTCTTGTGAAGTGTCTCATGAGCTGTTGCATACCCAAATAAACAGATTCAAATATTTACCCACGGCATTGGCTGAAGAAATTATCAGTCACGAACATCAAGATTTTCTTGATACTTATAGAATGGATGTTTCTGCTACTATCGATATATTAAAGGATATTGGTTTTCAAAATATTGAACTTCTTGATAGAGTTGAAAGAGATGTCTTATTGATCGCTAAAAAATAATTTATACTATCATACTAACGCCTATGCCTTCTCCCAAACTTATTCTCGCCTCATGATCTCCTAGAAGGATTGAACTGGTGAAGCTTCTTGGTGTGCCGTTTGAAGCAATACCAAGTAATGTCTCTGAAGAACTTGATCATGTATGTACGCCTGTTGTTGCTGCTGTTACACTGGCTGAAAGAAAAGCACTCTTTGTAGCGCAACAGCTCTCCGAGTGACTCGTACTTGGCTGTGATACGCTTGGTGCTTTCGAATGATCGATTTTTGGGAAGCCTACTGGCGAGGAGGATGCTTTTGCTATGCTTCAACGTCTGAGAGGAAAAATAAATTACATCTATACGGGTGTTGCACTTATTGATGTAGCTACTTCACGCACCCAAGTAAGTGTCATGACGGCAGAAGTGAAAATGAGAGACTACTCCGATGAAGAGATTCGAGCATATATCAAAACATGAGAGCCAATGGACAAGGCTTGAAGCTATGCGATTCAGTGACTTGGGGGGAATCTCGTAGACTCGATTAGATGAAGTTATTATGGTATCGTGGGATTCCCATTTTTGGAGATTGTAAGAATGCTAGAGATGTTTGGAGTTCATGCAAATCTGGATGTATCGATTCAAGAAACTGAACAAAAATGACTTAGCAAAGATTTCTATACGCTCACTGGCTAAAGAATACTCTTGTTTCACAACAACAGGAGAAAGCCCAGGGGTGCCTGAGCCTTCTTTTTTTCGTTAAGAGATAGGGTTTCTTTTGTTCTGCCGCGAATTATTTTTTCCTGTTCCAGGCGGGTAACTGCCCTGAGACAATAAACCCGAAGTTGGGAAAATGATCGCGCAAATTCGTAATATCAACCCAGTTTACATCGTATCCTATATACCCGTAGATGGCGAAGTCTGCGTCTGGATCAGCAAAATTGTGTTCCCAGCCCAGAGACAAAGTTCCACCAGGTTTGGAGAGATACTTTCCGGTTAACACGTATATATCCTCTCTTTTGTTGTAGATAAACCCGTTGATCATCCCGACCTGCTCTCTCGCAACGTCGCAGATGATGTTGTGATAGGTCTTTTTGGTCAGGAAACTTATGTCGAGTATGGCGGTTCCAAACGACGCTCCTTCCCCTTCTAATGCATGGCCTGCGCCTACGACCCCAAATGCACCGTAACTAATTTTTTGCAGTTGCAGACTTTGGGCATACGTGCTGGAGGACATCGTGAGGGCAAAAATGATGACGAATAATGATTTCAGATTTTTCATACTTCCTTGATTTTGACTGTTATTTTGTGTTGTTGGATGCAGAATCTTTAAGGTTCAGTTTTTGAAGTTTTGGAGAGATGAATTTTTGAAGTTGCGTTTAGGATGGAGTCTTCACTAATATCACTCTCACATCTCTATCGTTACCGTATATCCTGGATACTGGGCGCTAGACTGTGCCCTTATTTGTGCAGCAATCGCAGCAATAAGCGCGTTATTAGCCTTTCCATATCATGAGGAATATCCGTAGAAGTGTAGTGTTTTCTTGCTGTGATCCACCGCCACTCTACCTCATCCATAATCCAAGACTTGGTGTGCGGCTGTACGTGCCCTGACGTCTTTGTGATACTCTCATACATCAGCATGGAGTACTACATTTGATCACATATCATGTTTATACTCTCCATGCTCTCAGACAACTACAAATTTGTACGCCCCATTTTCCTCCGGGATATCAAGTTTGTAGTGTAATGGATTTCATACATTTGAATACACCTGGAAGCTCAACTTGATGATATCAAGATTTACCTGCACATCTCTGTGTGTATCTAACCACTCAGGCATATCCGTATATTTATGGATTACCTTTCATACGAGTGCACTTAAATACCCCAAGAGATTATACTTGTGCAGCATGTGAAAGATTTGCTCAGACTTTTTTGCACAGATAAATAAATAATCAAATGCCTTACGAAGTCCGGGCAGATCTGGATGCTCATGCTCGTTGTTTTCCATTGGTACGGAGCGATGCGAACTAAATAGAAATCCATCTTTTGTTTTTTGACATGTCAGTGATTGCACTATGACGAAAAAACACATTATATCAACACTTGTCAATATAATCGTGTTGTCAGCAGCTGCCAACAAGGGACTTAAAATCTAGGTGATACCTTCCCTCACTTCTGTGTGCGGAGATTCAGATCGTCATAATCTCGAAACATCTCTTCTACAGCGTTCGTAGTACATGGTTTGTTTCTCTGTTCAAACTCAAGCACGATCGTCTGTGGATCCCTTGTTACCGTGGTCGTACCATGCGCTCAAGGATGTACTCGCTGACTATTATTTTTATCGTACATGTTGAGTATTTGTTGTCTTTCTTGATACGTTATTTTTTGTCCTACAAGCGTTGATGATCCGAGTCCAAACATGGATGTATGTATTCTCAATACTATCCAAGTACCATCTTGCATCACATAGATACGCCCTCCACCATCACCCCTAAGATTATTATCATTTCATGCACATATAAATCCCTTCTGCTGCGAACGGTACTTTGCATATCCCTGCACTCGATCTACTCACTTAGCTCCATATATACTCGGCACGAAGATGCCGTGTTTCGCAAATATCTGTGCATTCTTCATAATTCGCACTCTCATATCAGCATCATTTTTTATTCGCTGCCAGCTTATTCCTGTGAGTAATCATTTGAGAATATCACTCTTGAGCGGTCATATCTCTCATATCTCTCCGTTTATTGGTTGTGCTGTATAACGACTTGCGTGCGATACTACGCTATCTACCATTGCTGCAAGCGATGGGCGTGACTCCATATCTCTATGAATACTCTCTCGATCCAGCTCCATTCTATCTCCGCTATCTTCTCATTTTTCTAAACGATCCCCTATCTGTGGGAGTACATATCCATATACAAAAGATCTCATAACTGTCTCGCGTTCTAGATGAGTCCCAATATCATCTCATCATTGCAGGTATCAGAAATCATATCACTGCGCATACAGATCAGTCAAAAATTCTGCTAGCAGCTTTTGGCCATTCGTATAGATAATATCTTGTGGTTTATAGCTTGATTCTACCAAAAAATGACGTACCTCCTCTGCCAGTAATGTTACCTCTCATTGTTGAATAATATTACGGATGGCTTTTTGGGGACTCAGCTCATACCCTGTAAGGCTTGCGGGTCTTTTTTCCAAAACATATGGTGCTCCTTCTCGGGGTTGAATGACTATATATGGTTTTCAGTCTATCATCTTTATTCATGTTTTTTGTGACCAGTATGACATAGATCATTCTGAGCTTATAGAAAATAGATATCCTTGATAGGGAGGAAGCTCTTGATCTACTTCCGTAAATTCCATCTTTGGTCATGTATAGAAGTAACTATTTTGTAGCGGCACCCGCTGCTTAAGTAACTCCGCATTTGGTGTAGGATCTACTCACAGATCTAACAATACCGCCTTGTACTCCCACACAAATCTTTCGAGGTAATGTGGTGAGTACAGGTGTACATCATATGTTGCTCATCACATATGAGCTCATCCCCATCATGACTGACTGATGGGTCCCGTATAGTTTTTGTTCTTTTTCGATCGACTATAAAACAACGTCTTTAGGGATGACTTTGTATCCTCACTCAATGCAGCACTGTAACGATTCTCTATGAGTGCGATTATTTCTTCTAGTTGTCTTTCATTGGCATTCAAGACCGTCTCCAAACTATTATATATTCATGTTCATCAGAAAAATCCCTCCTCAAATACTTCTTTTTGTTTTTGTGCTAGTCCCATCTGATGGTATCGATCGTTCGCAGCCTTTACTCATCACAATGCTGCTATGAGCAGCATACTATACATCGCCGTTAGTTTCTGCTTTTTTGTTATTCTTTTGGAAGCAGCCTCGAGATGAGATACCGCTACACCTCACTCGGTCCGTGTCTCTCTTATTTTGCATCACGCTTTTTTTGCTAACATCTTAAACTGCTCTTGCGTATATCTTCTCGAACTAATTGCTCGAATATGTTCTCATTTTTTCTTCGTCATAGATTTTCATCATCCCACTTCTACTGTGATATCTTCCAGGATTTCAGCGCCTATCTTGATACGATCCGGACGACCGTCTGTTCACTCCTCATATACGACTGCAAATTTTAGTTTACTCGTTGGAATTCCAAGTGCCTCTAGTCACTTGAAAATAAACTGTTTTCACTCGGACGTATTGTACTGTCTACAAAGTTCTTTTTGTTTTTCTTGTGCATCTTCTCCTGTAGGAGCTATAAAGTGAGAGAGGACAATTGGACTTCATTTCATCGGTCGATAGTTGTCTGATGTCAGACGCTGGAGCAGCGTAACCGCGTCACCATCATCAAAGTTACCAATACTTCAGCCCAACATATAATACGCTTTATCGTGGATCTCATTGAAAAAATTTGTGGTAAACCAGTTGTCGTTTACACCTGTTCATTTGATAGGATCTTTTTTGTTGTATTCGTCAGAAAATTTTTCTGTCACCGATCATGAGACGTCCAATCCATAGTGTGTGTATCATTTTTGCATCAACTCTTGGTAGAGATTCTCTGCAATTCCCTCACCATCTGCATCTGCTCATTGTTCTTTTGTTTTTTTTCGTTGACGCAAAAACTGCGCATAGATATAGTTTTTGAACTTATTTGCACGTCATAGTCCTGGTCATAGCTCTATGTGATTACGATACTCTTTAAGCTTTTCAGCAATCTCTGGATGTTTTTCAAAGATTTTTCCTTCAAGTGCTGTTACTCACTGGTAGTATGTTTCTCATTGTGAAACTTGCTCAAAGTATCGTCAGCCATTTTCTTTCTTGGTTGTATCTCACTCCTTCGATCGACTATACAAAAACACACCATCAGATTCTTTTGCTCCTGATTTTTCGCGATTTTCATCACTCGTGAAGAGACGCTCACGATAGGCGTAGACCATTTCTTCAGATAGTCAAAATGCCTCCGGCGTGTATGCGCTCTCACGCTGCTCTGGTGTTTTCCTTCTGGGCGCTTTAGGTCTCCCTGTCTGCCCTAAGCGTCTTACACCGATCTGCCTCATCCTTTCTTCGGTTTGCTAGGAGGTGTACCCTGTTCTCGGAGTACCATAAAAATATTCGCCAATGTATCGTATAGCTTCTGACTATGAATTACCAATGCACTCATCTCATCACTACTAAACAACGCTATCCCCACTTTACCTGGCCCATAGAGATTAATCTCTGCACTCATCGTAAATGGAGTATGTGCGACCACTCTTGTTTCTTTGTAAAAATGTTTATCCTTTTGCTGATAGTCTGTGCTACGCTGATCTTGTGCTACAATAACTTTAGCAAAAATTTTCTTCACTACTCTACGTGGGACAAACTCTGCTTCAAGATAGTTTTGGAGTTCTTGATCAAGAACACTCATACCAAGAAATGACATGAGCGGCTCCTGACTTGCGAGGAGATCTTCATACATTTCTTTGACGCCTTGGAGTCATTCGAAATATGCTACTTTGGGTTTGTTGTTGTACACATTGGTGAATGCAAGCAGCTCTGGTAATTTTTCCGCAAAAAGCTCGTACTTCTCTTTTGTTTTTTCGAGCAACTTTGTTGGATCAATCACCTGGAAGTACGTTACTCATTTTTTCTCAAGTGAAGATGCGATCTGCTTACGTTCGAGATCCTTGAGTACGCTATAGACCGTTACGCGCTTAATTCAGGTTCTCCTTGCGATCGTACTTGCAGGAGCACTTCCAAGCTCCAGGGCCGTCAAATAGACAAGCGATTCTTTCTCGCTTAGGCCTTGCTGCTCCAATAACTCTACGTACTCTTGCTGCATTTGCTGGCATCTCATACTAAAACCATACAATAGGTCGTACCTCTGACGCTCTTCTTCAAAAATATTCAGAGATGCCCCATACTATTGTAGTGATTTTGGCTTCATCAACCAAAAAAAGGGCGATATGCCCTTTTGAGTTATATTGACATCGCCCGTCTTTTCATTCTTTTATGTACTGTGGAGCCCCCTCGTATTATCCTTCTACCTCTTCAGCCTTATTATGCATATCTCTCCCTCATTTTCGAATGTTTCTTCGATATCTCCTGCTCATGTGCCCTCCTGAATATCGCTGAGGAGTGCCTCACTTTTGAGCATATCGACATGTGTTGTTAAGACCGCCTTGAGGTAGTCACTTGCTGTTGTATAGATACATAACACCCTATCGTCAACGTTGTAATTGGCGTTTTTCCTCATTTGATTGAGGAACCTTGAAATTTCACGTGCCACTCCCTCATCTCTGAGTGCATCGGTCATTGTGAGGTCGAGCTCAACCATGACTCACTGCTCTACGGTTTGTGTCTGCTCGTTGATACCTTCGTATCTGACCTCATAGTCTTCAGGAGAAAGCTCCCGCTGTTGGTCTCCATCTCGCACACGCAAACGGCCGCCGCCGACTTCTTCTGCCTGACCTGCTTTGGAGGCGGCGATAATCTTGCCGGTATCCTTTCCAAAATGCTGTGAAAGCATACTTCCTACCGGCACATACAGCTTGGTGATGTGTACCTCTTGAGAGAGCACGTCCACGTCTTTAACGTTCACCTCTTCCTTGATAATATCACCGTATTTTTCGATAATATACTGCGTTTTGACGGTCATTTGACTACGTGAGACACTAAAAAAAATCCCTAAAACCATAGGGAATCTGCTCAGAAATGCAATATCATCACCTCTCCTAACTATGTTTTTGGGTAGATATCGGTGTCGATGGTACTTTTGCGGTACCTCTTTTTCTGTAGATAAACTCTTTCATTTGCAATGTACACATCACAGCAAAGGTACTTCTCAGCTTTACGCGTTCCTTGGACAAAAGTACTACGTTGTATCCATGTTTGTGGAGATAGGTCGTCGCAAACTCTTTAGCCTCTACCCCTTCTGCTAGCTCTGATTCTCTCTTTCTAAGGCAGTGTAGTACGCTTTTTTGATATGTTGTTGCAAGATGTTTCAAAAATACCAAAAACTCATCCTTGTGATCGACCAAATTACCCAGCTTATAATAGTTGAGCCCAAATAAGACCTGTTCCATCTCTACGACCAAAAATTGTGGAAGATCAACCTCCGCAATCTGTACAAGTAGTGCTCTTCTCATCGTATGTGCAAGCTGCTGTTCGGAAGACAATGGAATATTCATATATCTGGTCGTACATACTGCTAAAACCCATCATGTATATCTATTCTACCCTTGCCGTGCTCGTAAGTCAAATTTTTACTATCCTTCCAAAAGAACTACTTGTACCTGTCTCTTGGCACGGCAATACTCCACAAATTGCGGATCATGTGTGATACACAATATCGTGTTTCCACGGGCGTGTAACTCCCCTAGGAGATCCGCAATATCTGTTGTAGATTTCCGATCTAGATTGCCTGTAGGCTCATCCGCTATGAGGAAATCTGGCGTATGGACCAGAGCCCTTGCAATAGCTACTTTTTGCTTTTCTCATCAGCTGAGGAGTTGTGGCAAGACATTTTCCTTGTCGAGCAGCCCTACTTGTTTGAGCACTTCTGTGGTACGCTCCTCTACTTCATCTGCGAATATCCCCTGGATATGTAGTGCATATGCTACGTTTTCGCGTACGGTTTTTCGATCCACGAGTTTATAGTCTTGATAGACGACACCTATACTTCTTCTGTATGCTTGTACCTCATGATCTGTTAGTCTTGCAAGGTCATCTTTTTTGTGAAATATTGTCCCTGTTTGGGGCTTGAGTTGTCTCATTAGGAGCTTGACCAGCGTTGTTTTTCCTACACCCGATCTTCCCATAACAAAACAAAAATCCTGTTTATTGAGAGTTAACGAAAAATTCTGGAACAGATAACGGCTTGCTCCAGGATACGCTCGCGTCAACTTTTCTATTTCAATCAGGTGGTCTCACATACCGGCATACACGTTGATAAAGAGAGATATTCGTCTCTACAGTAAGTGTAGTGATGGTGCCAGCGTGAAGCAACTTATATGGAAAATGTAGCAGCGATAGATTGACAATGTCTATTTTTTCTCTGCAGTCCTTCTACTGATGGCAAGGATCTGCTGTTTTTGGTCACTAGAAAGCGTCTTGTCACCGAGAGCCACCTTGGAGCGTTTGTGGATATATGCCGTAACAAAATGTATGAGATGATGCGTTTTACTTGTTTGTGCAAGTGTCGTCATTTGCTGTTCTCGCCACAGCTGAGCTTCCATGAGCTGCTGCTGCATTTCCGCTGTCTGCTCGACTCCTTGCGCGTCTCTACTTGCTGAGGGGACACCAGGAGTAATATGTAAAATAGCAAAAAGATCTTTGACCGTCCCGAGCAACTGTGCTATCTGCTCCTGACTTGGTTGATCGAGATCAAGACTACGCCAAAAGTCATTATGGAGAAGCGCCTGCAAAAGTGTCTCTTCATCAATCTGGTATGAGGCGCTTCATGGTGTCGATCTGCTGCCGGATGATCATCCTCATCATGTGGAGGATCATGATCATGAAGCAGAAGATCACATTCATAATGAGATGCCATTTCTCTGCTGAATATGATAGCGCTTGAATTGTGGCAGGAGCGCATCTGCCGTTACACCAAACGGTTTCGCCATCATCTCCAGATAGAACAAAAGCATGCTGTAGTCGTTGATATACACGAGAATATCAAACAACAACGTCATCAGTTTTTTTCTCTCACCTGGAAGATGTGGCGGATATTGAGACGCGTACGATTCCATACAATACTGGAACGCGTCTTGGAATGATGGCGCAAGATCTTCTATCGTCATCTGTTTGCCTTGCGCCGTCAAAAATTCGTCAATATCCTTATATCCTGCCGGCAACGGAAAGACCAACGGAAACAAATCTGCCTGGAAGCATAGCTTCAGCGCTCTTGCCGTTGCCTCTCTTCACGCAGCATCACTATCAAACAAAAACACCAACTTCTGCGTATGCCTTTGCAAAACTTTGATATGCTGCTGCGTCAATGCTGTACCGCATGTCGCTATCGCGACAGGTAGTCCATACTGATGCATCGCAATTACATCCATATATCACTCAACAATAAACAGGTGTCACACCTGATTGAGATGTTGCTTGGCGAGATCGAGTCCAAAGAGTATTTTTGATTTGTCATAGAGTGGTGTTTCTGTGGTGTTGAGATACTTTGGCATTTGCTCTGGATGAAGTGCCCTTGCACCAAAGCCTACTATCGTCCCAAACTGATCTTTGATGGGGAAGGTTACCCTATCCCTAAAAAATGCATATCTGTCGCCTCCGTTGTTTCACTCTTTGGCTACACCTGCCTGTACCATAGCCTGTGGATCACAGCCCTTGGAGCGGAGATATTCGATCAATTGATAGTGACTCTCTGGTGCGTACCCTATCCCAAAACGACGAACGATCTCATCTGTCAATTTTCTTTTGTCGTAGATATACTCACGCGCTACATGCGCATCCTCAAACGAACGCACAAAAAACTCCTGCGAGAGCGTATTGATTGTTTTGATATCGTTCTTTTTTTCTTGTCTCTCTTGTGATGAGCCGTCGGAAGGATTACGCTGATAACTCGCCACATCGATATTGTAGTCACGCGCCATCATCGTTAGTGCATCTCGATAGTCGATCCTCTCAATCTCCATAAGAAACGTAATTGCGTTACCACCCTTTCCGCATCCGAAACACTTAAAGATTTGTTTATCCTCGGCAACCGTAAAAGATGGGGTATGCTCCTTGTGAAATGGGCATAGTCCCGTCCAGTTTTTGCCGACTTTTTTGAGTTTTACCCACTTACTTACAATGTCTACAATGTCGGCTGCATGTAACACGTCTTCACGTAACTCCGGCATATTCCTCGTATGATCTGATAAATATCTATGCTAGCATATCCATTCTGTCTGTTGCTGCAAGCACAAACATCCTATTGACTATTTTTTGCAGTCGACTACATTCCCGCTATGATACGGCGTTTCTTCAAGTTTATAGCAAAGATTCTCTTTTGGATTGTCTTGTGTATTGGCATATACGCAGGCATCAATTTCTTTTTCCCAAAAATGACCCGAGAGAAGCTATCTATCGGTCATAACGCTGGCAATAGTTTTTTTGAGTATACATTTGATAGTCGAGAAGAACATATCTCGTATATGGAGTCTCTCAAGACCGACTATGGCACCTTGAGATACCTCGATCGCGGCAAGAGAGATGCACCCGTTGTTCTCCTGCTCCATGGACCGCTCGGATCGTCACGGGAGCGAAGACATATTACCGCTAGACTTCTCGATAGAGGATATAGAGTTATTGTCCCTGACCTCCTTGGCTATGGCATTAGTGAAAGTACAAATCCTTCGCTGGCACATGTGATTGATCGCCAGTGACCTGTTGTGATGAGGCTTATGTATGCACTTGGTATCAATAAGCGATCCGAAGTCGTTCATGACTGGTCGTCGCTCATTCTCTGGAATCAGATCAAGGACATTACCATCAATGGCACGCCTACTAGTCCCCAAATAACTCATGCCATTATCGTCAATGCGCCTGGGTATACCAACGGCTATACGCCACCACGATTTGTAAACACTCACCCCTTGCTTACGAGTGCATGAGCATACCTCGCAAGCCTTCCCCTCTGATCCAAATACTTTCTCAAGTTACTCTTTTACCATGATATCCCGCAAATTCATGCGATGGGTGACGCTATGATCCAATGATATGCCAAACCATATCAGCTCCATAGTTGGCGTAATTATATGTATATCATGACACATCTCGACGACTACAACAACCTCCTCGATGTCTATCAGAGCATGTACAAAAATTTCAAAACTCCTCTCCGCATTATCCGATCCACAACCAATATGAGTTTCGATAGTCGCCAACAACTCCCCTTTTTCAAAACTGACTTCAGTCTCACCGACAACGATATCATTACTCTCCCCTGAGGCCATTACCTTCAAGAAGAGTCGCCCGGCAAACTCGCCCAAACGATAGACGATATCATCAAGCAGTAATCAGACCTCCTACTTCACTCACCCTACTCTACCTCAAACACACGGTACGTCACGTTTGCTTTGGGAGACATTTTTGCGTCCATGATGTATCTTCTAAACCGTGTTCTTTGTTTTTTTGCGAGGTGATGGGTATTTCTTTTGAGCAGTTCTACTGCTCTCTCTAGATCGTATACTCACTGAAGATATCAGACTATTTCTTTGTATCAGATTCCTTGCATTGCGACTGCTTCTGGTCCATAGCCATTATCTAGAAGTCGCTGCACTTCTGTGATGAGTCACTCCTCAAGCATCTCTCCTATTCTTTTGTTTATTTTTTTGTTAGTTTCATCTTTGTCTCTTCGGAGTCAGAGCATCAAGAGCGGCCACTCGACAGCGTTCTCTGCAGCGAGAGCTGTCTTGGTTGTTCATGAGACATGAATAATTTCAAGTGCTCTCACAAGATAAGGCAAGCTGTTTGCGTGATGCTTTTGTGCTTCTTCGGGATCGAGACGTTGGAGTTCGGCATGAAGCCGTCAAGGCTGCTGACGTTCTTTTTCGTAGAGTTCACTTCTCAATTCCGGTTGTGGTGCTATCTCTGGCATTGCGTAATTTCTATAGAGCATATCAATGTACAATCCCGTACCTCATACGATAACGGGTATTTTTTTTCTCTGCTGAATGTCTCCGATCGCCTGAATAGCATATTTTTTTCGCTGCCCTGCAGTAAACGTCTGATCTGGCAAAACGATATCTATGCAATGATGCGGTACATTTTGCTGATCTTCTCTAGAAAGTTTATCAGTTCAAATATCCATATATTTGTAGACCTGTCTACTATCTGCTGAGATCACTTCTATCGGAAATGTCTGCGCAAGTTCGAGCGAGAGACGCGTCTTTCATGTTGTTGTTGCACCCCAAATAACCACAACACCGTTTGGATGTTCGCTTCTAAAGTTGGTTATCAGTTCTATAATCTGATCTTTTGAAAATTTCTCCATATCTCCCAAAACAAACAAAATCTCTGCGTTCGTATTTTTATCCTCTCCTATTATCTGGCTATTATCCTGCAAGACACGCCTCTACTTTGTTTCGATTAACGACTGTCCATCGATTTTTGATGTAATCTGCTCTGAGGTTTTGGTAGTGGAGATAGTACGCATGCTCCCAGACATCAAGCCCAAGAAGCGGCGTATCTCACTGCGTGAGTGGACTATCTTGATTTGGAAGTCCATAGACAGCAAGCGATCCATCAGCTTTCTTAACAAGCCGCGCCCATCAACTTCCAAATTGTGTCGTTGCTGCTTTTGTGAAGAGGTCTTGGAACTGTTCTACTGAGCCGAATGCCGTCGTTAGCATCTGAACAAGTGTTGCAGATGGCGTAGAACCTCCTGGTGTCACCCACTCCCAGAAAAGACTATGATTGTAGAAGCCACCGCCATGATTGCGGACAACACCTTTGAGCTGTTCTGGTAGTGTTGAGATATTTTTGAGGAGATCTTGTATGGTTCGTTGTTCATATTCTGTTCACTGGAGTGCAGTATTTAGATTGGTAAGGTATGCATTGTGATGTTTGGTGTGATGTATTTCCATAGTCCTTGCATCAATCGCTGGCTCGAGTGCATCATATGCGTAGGGAAGCTGAGGAAGTGTGAATGCCATAAGATATGCAGTACAAAATATAAAAATATAGACTCTGCGATACACACGCTGCGGTTCAGATGGATCTAACACTATCCAAAAATCTTTGTATTACAAATATATTCCACTCGCCTTGTCAAAACACATAAGATAACTACCATGGATGCATGAATTATATTCGTTATCCCATAGGTGATCAGGCCGTTTTGGTCGTGGATATGAAGCAGGAACAGACGTTTCCTTTTTCTGAACTTGCTCTAAAAACACTCAAAAAAATGTTGGGAGAAGGCAAACGCATTACGATTATCGCTGGCAGAAAGGGGTTTGCCTGAGGGATGATCTGTAAGGTATGCGGACATATTCCGCAGTGTACGCACTGCGATATTCCTGTCGCATACCACAAGACCATGCAGGGAGGCATGATCTGACTGTGCCATATCTGCAAGAGACAGTATCATGCCGACGCGATGTGCGGTGTCTGCTGAGGTCACGAAGTAGACCTCTATGGCATGTGAACTCAGCAGATCGCTGAGTACATTCGCAAGGAGTTTGGCGCGACATCTGTTATTGTCGAAAGTGAGCGCGCCAACTCTCCCAAGAAGCTCCTGCAACTCATCACTGAGTTGCAGACCGCTCACGTACTTATCGGGACTTCCCTCCTTAGCCAACCAACGCCTGCATTCCAAACCGATGCCCTCATCGTCATCAACACCGATAGTGGACTCTGAAGTCCCGACTACCAGAGCAACCGGCTGCAATATACATTTTTGCATGAGCTCATCTCCAAGTATACGTCATGCCCTATTATTTTGCAGACACGCAATCCTGAACATCCTACGCTCATTGCAGCCTGCACCCAAGATGATGCCTGATTCAAGGCTCGCGAGCTCGCCTACAGGAAGCAGCTCAATTATCCTCCTTATACGGAGATGTGTATGCTCCTCTATAAACATGAAATCGAGACGAGACTGTTTGGACACGTCAATACGCTCTACCAAGAGCTCCTCTACCTCAAAGAACATTACAAACAAACAGACCTTCAGATCTATTCCACGCCTCCCCTCGTCTACAAAATGTTCGGGAAGTACAGATATCACATCATTCTCAAATGACCACAGCTGAGACAGTTTATGGATATCGCACGATCCAAGCTAGCCATTGCCAAAAAATGATTCAAAATGGACCGAGAACCCAAAAATATCCTCTAAAAATAGGCCTTTCTTACTATTACTTTTGAGATACATGTCTCGTGATGCTAGAGATCTTGACGTTCTCTTTTACCTGTACATTTTTGTCCGAAAGCGTATAAGTGCGCAGGTCATTTTGATTTTAGTTTTTGTTGCCTCTGATGTCCAAACTTATAGTACACGGCTGAAAACCTCTTATCTGAGTTGCCCATCCTGTTCCCAATAAAAATAGTATCCTCAAATTAATTCCTGCCGCTCTCCTTACTGATGAGCTTGTCACGATACACAATGTCCCCAAAACCTCTGATGTTGTCTTTATGATTGAAATATTCCAAAGTCTCTGAGGTACTGCTAACTGGCTCAATGACGCTACGCTCGAGCTCGATGCATCTGGCGTCAATTCGTTTGAGCTCGATCCTGTACTCATGGATAAGATGAAAGCAGGAAGTATGTTTGCATGACCACTGCTGCAGAGGTTTGGCAAAGTAACCATGCCCAATCCTCAATGATGTAAACTCGGTACGCGCCCTATGGATGTGTTTATTGAAAACATGGTAAGCCTCGGCGCATCATATACCTACAAGGATGGCGCATATGTGATCCAGGCAAAAGAACTTAGAGGCGCCGAAGTACGGCAATGGTTCCCTTCGGTAACCGGCACGGAAAATCTTATTCTTCTTGCCGTCAAAGCGCCTGGCACCACTATTATCTACAATGCAGCATGTGAACCACATACTCAAGACTTGTGTAATATGCTCGTGAGTATGTGAGCACAAATTGATGGTATCTGAAGCAATAGGATCATCATCAATGGTGTCAAATCGCTGCATGGTACCACCTGGAAAGTGATCTCTGATCACCTTGATGTGTGATGATTGATCGCTGCTGCTGCTATGACCAATGGTGAAATTACCATCACCAATGCAATTATCCCGCACATGCATGGCATTCTACAAGTCTTCGAAAAGCTAGGGGTAAAGGTGCAACTCGATCACAATCAGGATACGATTTTTGTTCCACGCAACCAAGAACTTGTCATCCAAAAAACTATCAAATGAAATCCTCTCAGAATACATGCTCTGCAACGACCCTTACTTCCTGCAGATTTTGTTCATAGCATGGTCGTCCTAGCATTGCAAGCAGAGGGCATGGCAATTTTTGATAATTTGTTTTATGAGTATGGATGGTTCTTCATCGAAGAGCTTGCAAAGATGAAAGCAAACGTCATTATGGCAAATCCTGTTACGGTGATCACAACAGGTCCTACCAAGTTCAAAGCAGCAAACATTCACTGTAGCGATATTATTCAAGCAAGTTTTGGTTTACTTCTTGCAGCACTATCTGCTCCTGGCACAAGCACGTTGCATGCAATTACGCCTCTCTTTCGCCGTTTCCCAAACTTTGTAGAACAGTTTAATAGACTTGGTGGTCAGCTTGAACTTTTGGACGATTAACATACAGTGTGTTATGTGTACTGCGTGATGAGAATCTATTTCTGTTTACTTCGTTTCTCGTATTACGTATGTGGTGACTTCTCCCGCGCATCCTCTGAAAAAAATTCCTTTCTATGAATGTGATGTCTGTTAGTAAGCAAGCAGTCTTAGATAACTATACTTTCCTCCAATCACTTAAACCACTTGATGCGATTTTTCCTGTCCTCAAATCCAATGCATATGGGCATGGCATCGAAGAGATTGCAGGCATTCTCAAAGACACCGCCGCGCCCTATCTGTGTGTAGATAGCTATCCTGAATATCAGATCGCGAGGAAATATAGCAACAAAGATATTCTTATCATCGGCGAAACACTACCTGAGAACTATCGATTCTTCGATCACAAACATGCTGCTATCAGCGTCTACAACATTTCTACCCTCAAATATCTCGCCAAAAAATCTCGCCCACGAAGAGTGCATCTCTTCCTCAACACATGAATGAATAGAGAGGGTGTACAGCTCCACAATCTCGGTGCCGTCTTGGATGTCTTTGCACAAGCACCTCACCTCCAACTCGAATGACTCATGTCACACTTTGCAAACTCGGACAATACTGATACTACCTATATGCATACCCAAATAGATCTCTTCAAAAAAATGTGAGTCCTTGTCCAGCAAGCATGATTTACCCCTCGCTACAAACACATCTGAAATAGTGCAGGTATCGCTAAGTTTGATGATCCCTATTTTACTGCACGAAGAACTGGGAAGTGTTTGTATGGATGGAATCCGCTTGGCGATAATGATCCTTTCCGATCTGCCTACCAACCACTCAAAGGTGTCATGCGTATCACCTCCAAAGTGATCAGTCTCCAACAGATTGATACGTGAGATACCGTTGGCTATGCCAGGACATTTACTGCCGAACGTCCTACTACTATTGTAACTATTCCTTTTGGATACTATGAGTGACTGCCTAGAGTCCTTAGTAACCAGATGCAGATCAAACGAAAAACACACTACATCACTGCTGCATGAAGAATCTCTATGAATCTTTCCAGCTACGATGGTGGTGAACATCCTATACAGATAGGTGACGAGGTTGAACTTGTGAGTCCTCTTGCAAGCGATGCCAACTCTATCATCTCGCTTGCAAAGATGGCGTGAACTATTCCTCATGATGTCCTTGTAAGATTTGCTGCGAATATGAGAAAGGAAGTTGTTGAGTAATTTTGTATATTTTCTCCCGTGATCTACGCGGAGAAATCCCTTTCTTCTATTCATTTTTATTCTCTCTTAGTATATGCGTCTTACCACTCTCGTTTTTGTGTTTTCTCCCCGCTGACAGATCCTCCTTTGCCTCAAAAAAAGATGATTCGGTGAAGGTAAACGAAAT
>CAYOFF010000001.1:881440-913375 GCA_964403415.1 uncultured Candidatus Peribacteria bacterium
ACAAGAGTGAGAGTCTGTTGCACAGGCTGCAGTGAGAGAACTCCATGAAGAGACATGAATCTCTCTCCGCCCTGATGAACTTCTTCCCGCTGGTGATCTGTATTTTGTTTATAAAGGGAAACCTGAACGAGATCAGCACTGTCACATCTTTAGGTATGACAACTATGCATGATCATTCCAAGAAACTGATGAGATGAAACCTCAGCGATACCCTCTAGATCAGATCCCTTATGATTATATGCGAGAAGACGATCGTATCTGGATTCCTGAGTTATTGTTGTTTAGAGATCTTGCATATCAGTTTACCTTTGATGCAGATGGACGCCTTCTTCAGGGCAAAAAACTCAATTAGTATCCTGGAATATCTTGGATATTTACTAGATTACTATCCTATTTACTCATACTCTACTGTACCTATGCACTACGACATTACTACGATCAACGGCGTTACGACTGTATTTGCAGAGCTCGCCGATGCCAACTCTACGACTATTGAAATTTTTGTGAAAGCATGAAGCATCTATGAGACGAGAGAGACCAATGGTATTTCGCATTTTTTGGAACACATGTTTTTCAAAGGCGGCATCAAGTACCCTGATCCCAAGACCGTTGCTGAAACAGTAGATGCGTATGGTGGTGAGTTTAATGCGTATACTAGCGATGAGTATGCTGGATACTATATCAAGTGTGCACCACAGTATGTCCCTACATCGTTGGATGTACTTGCTGATATGCTCGTCAATGCACAATTTCCCAAAGACGAACTCGAAAGAGAAAAAGACGTTGTCATCCAAGAGATCATGATGTACGAAGATATGCCACAACGCCAGGTGATGGAAAAACGACAGACATGGTACTATGGAGATAATCCCTATGGATGGTCTACTCTTGGTCCTGTCGACAATATAAAATCATTTTCACAAGAGTATCTGTTTGCTCACAAAGAAGCGCTCTACACCAAGGATAATCTTGTCATAGTCATTGCATGAGCACTTCCCGAACGTCAGCGTTATGAGGAGCTTGTAGGGACGCTTTTCGGTGGACTTCCAGCTACCAAAACCTACCAAAAACCTGCGCTTCCTACGTACAGGCCAGCAGAACACGAAGGGTTTTACACCAAAAACACGCAGCAAATTCATCTCGTGATGAGTGCTGATGGATTTAGCATGCACGACCCACGCAGATATGCGATTAGTCTCCTTGGGACACTCCTTGGTGGAACGATGTCATCTAGACTACGGACGCATATCAGAGAGAAGCTAGGTCTTTGCTACTATATCAGCGCGAGACACAGCTCTGATGACGATAATGGTGTTTTCTTGATCAGAGCTGGCCTCGAGAAAGCGAGGTTTCAGCAGTGACGCGATGCGATCATGGCGCAGCTTGCAGACATCGCGTCCGGCAATATTGCCGAGCAAGAATTTGCGACCGCACTCGGCAATATCAAATGAAGCACGCAAATGTGAATCGAAACATCCGATCAGCTTGCGAGCTTCATCGGCGACCAGGTCCTCTTCAAAGAGCAGGTTCTTACGCTTGAGGACGTCCTCAAGAAGTACGAAGCTGTCACGATGGACGATCTCAAAAGCGTAGCCAAACAACTTGAGAAAGGTGCCTTGTATAGTTATTGGGTGGAGTAAACCTATCATATACTACACAGGCATACATGCTACGTCCATTTGCAAACCCTGCCCTTATGGTTATAAGCATTACATTTAAATACCGCTATCCCAATGGCTTCACGTACCAATAAACGCTGAATTGCAGCAAAAAAAGCACAACTTGAAAAGCAGGCATCTCGTATGAAAGGTGCCAAGAGATTTGAGTATCCCAAGAGAAAGCTCTCTCTAGATGATGCCAAAGAGATGGGTGTTATCTGAGCACAAACCAATCCCAAAGGCCACACCTATAATCGATTTCTCAAGGGAAGAAAAGTCTGTCGAGAGACGAGACTCAGAGTAGATCCAGATGGTCACAGATACGTCAAACTCCCTAGTGGTGGTTGAGATTTTGTGCAGATCCCTTTCTCGGGATGGCTCAGAAAAAAACTCATCAAAAATACGAGACAGAGGTAGGACGCATCCGTGCCTGTAAGGGCGTGGATATTTATATTTATACAGGTATCATGAGATCATTCTTCATCTCGTTTGAACATGTGATGATGTGGATCGGCAAGGTTTTCTTAGTCTGCACCACACTTCTCACGGTGTTACTTATTGTCTACATGACGCAGATGATTCAGTTTGCATCTCATGCGCCGGTATTTTTGGTCTCATACTTCCAGTTCTACGGAGACACTAGTGCACTTCCCGCATGATTTGATCCACTCCCCGTTCTCCGAAATATTTGGACATCAGCCAAGACACTTTTGGGAATTTGAGCAAGTATAGGATTTATTTTGTTTATGTCTTCTGCGATCTTACTCGGGACAGAACACTTCACGCTTGGATGGAAGTCTATCTGGACATCATCAGAACAGCAAAAAACATTTAGACGACTCCTCTATGCCCTTGTGTTGCTTGTGGTTATCAAGGCATCGTGGTTTCTCTCTGCATGACTAAGTGACCTTGTCACCATGCTTGAAATGCAAGCGCTCCAAAGTTTATAGTATTGTTTTGTATATTTACTCTCTGGCCCACTCGCCATGTCTACGCTTATTACTCACCTTACACCCGAACTTATTTCGACAACCGTTTCCCTCAATTGATGGGTGCAAAATATCAGATCTAGCGGAAAGATCACATTTATCGAACTGAGAGACTGATCAGGATATATCCAGTGCATTGCTGAGTTGACGACCATCTGACAAGAGAAGTTTGATGAGCTTTCTGCGCTTGGTCAGGAGTCATCACTTCGCATCACTGGTACACTTGCAAAACATCCAAAAAAAGACGAGTATGAGGTACACGTCACTGATTTCGCTGTTTACTGCAAAACCAACAACTACCCACTTGGGACCAAGGACGATCATGGTCCAGAATTTTTGTTTGATAAGAGACATCTCTATCTCAGATCAAAATCACAAGTAGCTGTCCAAAAAATTCGCAACACCATCATCAACGCTACGTATGCGTGGATGCAAGCAAATGACTTCACCAAGATCGATGCGCCTATTTTTACACCAAATGCCTGTGAGTGAACTACTGAACTCTATGAGGTTGAACACGTCAATGGCGAAAAGATGTATCTCAGTCAATCCGGTCAGCTCTATCTCGAGGCGGCAATGTATGGTGTAGGACGCTGTTTTGATTTTGGTCCTGTTTTCCGTGCTGAGCACAGCAAGACACGCCGTCACCTCAATGAGTTTTGGATGATGGATGCTGAGATTCCATTCATTCAGCAAGAAGAAAATATGCAGCTCCAAGAGCAGCTTATCTACTATATTCTCCAAGAAGTTCTGAAACACCACAAAGAAGATTTTGTAACCCTTGGACGTGATATCACACCACTCGAAAAAATCACCCTCCCTTTCAAGAGGATGACGCATGTGGAGTTTATTGATGATCTCAAAGCAAAAGGGTTTGATGTGCAGCAGTGAGATGATATCTGATCTGATATGGAAATGCAATATATGGAGATGATTGATCAGCCAGTATTTCTCACGCACTTTCCCATGTGAATCAAAGCCTTCTATACCAAAGAAGATCCCGCTATGCCGTGATATGCCTTGTGTAGCGATCTTCTTGCCCCTGAGTGATGTGGTGAAATTATCTGAAGTAGCACGAGGGAAGACAACTATGATGTCCTCCTCTCCAAGATCAAAGAACACAATCTTCCGGTAGAATATTTTGATTGGTATCTTGATTTGAGAACATATGGCTCTGTGCCACACGCGTGATTTGGCTATGGTCTCGAACGCATCGTTAGGTGGTTCTGCGGCTTACATCATATCAGAGAAACAATTCCGTTCCCTAGATATGCAAATAGAATTACGCCATAGATATCTAGATAGTATATGTACCTGTTTGTATTTACGTTGTTGAGACAGTTGATTTTCCTCGCTGTAATAATTTTCTTAGACCGTATCACACCAGAGCTGTTATTGCTCCAATACCCGTAAGATCAGCGCCAAAACTGAGCAGGCCGTGAAGATTAAAGACTGTACCCGCCACTATCGATGCTACGCCCACTCCAGCTGTCGCTATACCGGCGTTTTTTATGGTCTCTGGTATTCCATTTGGTGTGTTTGTAGACATGTATCTTTTTTGTCACTAAATGTTGACATAATATATGTTATATACATAAGTGCAACAGATTTTTTATATTTATTTGGCATCCCGCTTATGCGTATCTGATTTATTGAGGACACTCATCTCCGTGGATGAACGCAACTACGAGTTATGAGAGCTATGACATTTTTTCATAATCTCTGACATGATATAGTCCTTATATCTCCGTTGTGAAGTCCTGTCCATCAGCATGCGCTTTCTTTACCTTCTGCATCAACTCCGTCCCAAGCAAAAGCATCTCTCAAAACGTTTACCTATGATTTTGATGATATTGCTCTCCATCCACACCTCTACGCATCGACATGGGTCGAAGGACTCTCCCATATGGATGTTGCTATTTGTACCGTTCATCCCCCAAGAGATAGCTTTCACTGTAGTGTATTCGCGGCAACATGTATACGTGAAAATCATCTCTCGACATTTCTTGTGCCTAAAACATGAACCATTGTTCCTTCGTATCTTCCTGAATACTATTACGCAGATGATGGCATACGTAGGCATGTGATTTGTATTACGGAATTCACAAAAGCATACCTTATCAACACGTATGGCATTCCTTCATCTCATATCAGCCTGATCTACCAGTGAACATCTCTTGATACACTTAAAGATGAGGAGATATGAAATTCTTTATCAATCACTGCTCAGGATCTTTATCGTGTAGGAGACTCAGACACCTTCGTCTTTCTGCAACTCGGCATGCTTGAATATCGTAAGTGACGGGATATTGCCATCCAAGCATTTGAACGTCTTCATGCGGAGTATCCTCAGACAAGTCTTATGTTTGTAGGAGAATGACCGGACCAAGAGGATGTACTTTCTGCCATTGCACATTCATCTGCATCACATGCTCTACATCTCTTTCCTTTTACTGATCAGCCATATCTTGCTCTCGCTAGATGCAATGTACTTCTTCTTCCGAGCAGAGAAAAAGAATGACTCCCAAATGTTCTGCTTGAGGCTATGGCTATATGAAAAGTTGTTATTGGTTCAGATTTGTGAGGTATACAAGAAGCCATCAAACACGGCCAGACTTGATTCTTGCTAACACCTGGTGATAGCAATGAACTCTACTCATATATGAAAACACTTGTTCAAAACGATGATATGTATACCACCTTGGCTACGCAGTGACAACAGTATGTGTTTGAACACTTTGATGAGCAAAAACAGTTTGTTTCTTTTTTGTCTCTATTTGAAAAACTTCTCTCCTAGCTGAGTATTTACTTCGTTTTCGTTATCTCTATTGAGAGTATCTCATTTGCTGGCACCTCATCTTTGCGGAATAATTCTGCAGGCTGAATACTGATAGTAATATCTTTGTCTTTGAGATGTATGTTCATGAGCTCTTTGATTTCATGTACGGTCATGCTCTTGGAAGGAAAGAGACTAAACATATATTTTTTTTGAGGACCGCTTTTGCTGTTGAATACTACTGTGCGCTCGTAGTAGACTCTGTCTGGTCTATTGGAACAGCATGCAGCATCTACGGTAAATAAGGGGGTTATCTTAGCATCTTGTACTCTTCTTTTTTCTTCATACGCCTGCTTTGCCGTAAGAAATCTTTTGACGAGATTGTCGACTCTTTCCATTCCCTCTCTTGCTGTCATGAAACTTCCGTGTGGAGTTAGTCATTTTCAGCGGTAGGGATTAGGATGTTTGTATCGTTTACGAAGCGATGTTCTTTTCATAAATCCATATCCATTTCTTCTGTCTCTATTACTGACAAGTTCTGAGAGCTCGACATGATCTCTACTGGGGAATGCAGCAAAATAATCATGTCTTCTCGATCGAAGATTAAGTGTTCATGCTTTGACTCATAGCACGTTGCTAAATTTGGTATTACTCCCATCATCTGTATTTCCTACGTTCATGGGATTATCATGCGTATCTCCTCTTCACTGTGTACCAAAGTGACTCTCACTCTGTACCATAGCGATAAGGTACTCCAATGGCATGCCATAGATGAGCGCATAATCTACACACGCCGATGCTACTTTTTCTGCCTCTGTACGATCCGTTGCTCATTTTTTTACTTCTTTGCGCTCATGTTTACTACGTACATCTAAGTACTGATCTCCCAGATTATCCAAAACACCATCTACATATTGTTTCACAAATGCTTTCATATCGCTCACCTGCTCAGTCTGATCACGGATATCTACCATCTCTTCTTCAAAGTCCTTGAGCTCGTATATTTGTTTTTTCCCGGTATGAGTGATCAAAAAAAGTTCTCTCTTCTTTGGTCAGGACAGCATATCATACAACAATTTTGATCCTCCAGCCACAGCTGCAGTTGCAAGCCCCAAAAATCGTCTCCTTTTGACTAATGGTTTCTTGTGAGGAGAGTCGTTTGTACTCTGCTTTGGCGTTCACTGTACCATAACTTCTACCGCATACTAAATAATTTTGATGCAGGATGAGTATACGTATTTTTCTAAGAATATCAAAAATATGCCTACAGACAACACTTACGTACGCACCACACATGTTTGTACATATCTACATGCAAGATCTGCGAATGCATTCATCTCTCCTGACGTAAACGATCATCCCACAAACTCAGGATCTACGGTCTTGCCTGCGGCAAAGTAGTTTTGGAGGACGTATCTTGGAGCTCATGCGATCTCCTCGAGGAGCGCCTGCATATTTTCTTGCGTGTGCCATCACTTGATGAGCGTGGTTCTATATTCGTAGGGAATGCCCGCGCTCTGAAGCAGTTTAAAAGAAGCGCGCAAATACTTCAATGGCAGGCGCTGCTGAATAAGCTCGTGCATGTGGCCAAACGACATCTTCACATCCACTGCCACATAGTCCACGAGCTGCTGCTCCAAGATACGTCCGAGGACGTTCGGCAAGAACCCATTTGTATCAAGCTTTACCTTGTAGTTTCTTGCCTTCACTTCTCTAATAAACGTCTCGAGATCTGCCTGCAATGTAGGCTCACCGCCGCAGATCACGACACCATCTAGCAGCCCTCTCCTCTGCTCTAGAAATGCAAAAAATGCATCTTCATCTATGAGATCCTGTGAAGTACGTGCAATCTGCTCAGGCAAGACAAACTCGGGGTTGTAGCAGTACCTACATCTCAGATTACATCCTACCGTAAAACATACCGCTGCTATGTGCTCTGGATAGTCTACAAAACTTAACTTTTGGACTCCTCAGATCTTCATGTGCGCTGATATGTTCTATTAAATGCTGCGTTTGCTGTGCTTGCTGTGTTTATTTTACTTGCTGTGTTTACTGTCGTTACGCAATTGTCGACTATTTTTCTCTGACCGTCTGCAGTCATCTCATTCGCATCGGGCGCATCAGTCGCCATGTCACTCATTGCATCAGTTGTCGTAGGATCAAAATATGTCCTTGAATAGAACTCTGCTTTTTTGCCAATATTAAATTGAGATACCGGCCTGTAATACCCCATAACACGTGTAAAGATCTCGCATTTCGTTCTCTGTGCTGTTTGTGCTGTACTCATAATAATATATGTAATATACTAAAAATTATTTTTTTGGACTGCATGATGTTACTGCGTCTGCACAGGTAGTCTTGAGATGTTTGTTGAGTAGACGCTTCTCAAGGCGAGATCCATTTCTTCTCATCACACATAGCCGATCTCTTCATCACAGCGCGGACAGTAGTCGTGCTCGCCTGCAATATGTCCGTGCTTCATGCACACACTAAATGTCGGCGTCACCGTAATGTATGGCAACTGGTATCTGGTAAGCACTTTCTTGACGAGTGCCATACAGCTTTTTGCATCTGGCATTCTCTCTCCCAGATACAGATGCAATACCGTTCCACCCGTGTATCTACACTGCAACTCGTTTTGCTGCTCCATCGCTTCGAAGATATCCTCTGTCCACTCTACTGGCAACTGCGTTGAGTTGGTGTAGTAGGGTGCATCTTTGGTTCACGCTTGGAGAATATCTGGGAAATGTTTTTTGTCTTCTTTTGCAAATCTATATGTTGTTCACTCAGCTGGTGTCGCTTCGAGATTGTACAAATTTCCTGTCTCTTCCTGATATGCGGTCAGCACCTCTCTCATCATATCGAGCACCTTGAGCGCAAATGCTTTTCATGCAGGTGTGGCAATTGACTCAGTGTCACCTGTGAAGTTACGAATTGCTTCGTTCATACCATTGATTCCTATCGTCGAAAAATGATTTCTAAACGAGCCAAGATATCTTTTGGTGTATGGGTAGAGACCGGCATCAAGTCGCTTGGAGAGTTCTTTTCTTTTGATCTCGAGCGAACTTTTCGCAAGATCCATGAGATAACGAATACGTCCCAAAAATCCTTCTTCATCTCCTTTGAAGAGATATCAGATACGTGCCACGTTGATTGTAACGACGCCAATTGATCAGGTCATCTCTGCTGATCCAAACAGTCCGTTTCCTCTTTTGGTGAGCTGTGTAAGATCAAGCTGTAATCTACAGCACATACTTCTTACTGCTCATTGTGTATATGCGTGTGGGTTTTTGCGTTTCTCGACTGTCCCATCTGGTTGTTTCTCATAGATGAACTGTGATCCTACGAAATTCTGGAAGTAGGGTATGCCATACTTAGCTGTCATTTCGAAAAGTGACTCGATATCTGGATCATCCCAGGGAAAATCTTCAGTAATATTGTAGGTAGGAATAGGAAAGGTGAAGACCCTTCACTTGGCGTCACCATGGGTGTAGACTTCTATGATTGCTTTGTTGATCATTCTCATTTCATCTTGAAGCTCTCCAAATTTCTTGGGATATTCTCACTCTCTGATGCCTCCGAGGAAGAGCGCTTTCTCTCTGAGATCATCCGGACACACTCGGTCAAGCGTGATATTGGTAAACGGCGTTTGTGTTCACCACCTCGATGGTACATTGAGTCCAAAGATAAAATTCTGCATCTGCTGCACCACGTACTGATACGTCTTGTCATGGAGATATGTTTCTTTTTCTTGGTCGCTCGCAAACGTTGCACCTACTTCGTCTAGCTCAGCTCTGAGCTGCTCTTTGTGTTTGTGTACAAATGGCGCAAGGTACGTATCAAATGACGAAAATGCTTGCGCACCTGCTCGCTCGTTTTGCAACGTTCCCAGAAAATTAATCATCTGGTTGACCGCTGATTGTAAGTTTCTGGGCGGCGTAGATTCTACTCTATTGGAGAGGCCATTGAATCACTCCTCTATCAGCTGCCTTAGACTTCGTCATGCACAATATCCACTAAACATATCTAGATCATGAATGTGCATATCTCACTGTCTGTGCGCTACTCATACTGCCTCAGGATAAATATGTGATAGCCAGTAGTTGGCGGTTACTTTACCAGATACGTTGAGGATTAGTCCTCCAAGTGAGTAGCCCTGATTGGCGTTTGCGTTCACTCTCCAGTCCGTCTGCTCGAGGTACTCTTCGATACTCTTCCCCACCTCGATCACTACATGTTTTTCCTGTCTCGTCTCTGTTCTTTTCTGGCGATAGAGAATGTACGCTTTTGCCGCATGAATATAGCCCTCTTCAGCTAGCACCATCTCCACCATGTCTTGGATGGTTTCGATCTGTGGACATACCTCTCACTTCGTTTCTAGACGCACCACCACTAGCTCCACAAGCCTATCAAGATCTGCCGCCTCATCCTCTCCTGCTGCCTCCATTGCCTTGTGTATCGCATCACGTATCTTCATAGCCTCGAAAGGCACAATAGCTCCTGAACGTTTCACCACTTGTAATATTGTCATCTGCTCCTACTAGTAAATAAAAATGTAATCAAAAATCACTTCAAATACTAGATATAGTGTATAATTCTTCTTTTCTATACAATATCTAGTAGTCCATAGCTACCCCGACAAAAAAGTTTTACAAGGGATGTTTTCGTAAAAAAAATTTGGTGAAAGATCTTTTGTGTGTGGGGTTCTTGTGGGTTATTTTTTTGGAAACTGGTGACTGCTCGGATGGTATCTCTTGTTTTTGATCTTACTTTTGAGACAGCCCTGTGCTGCTGTTCTTTTTTGCGTGTTGTGTCTGATGGTGTGTCTCTATGGTGGAGCATATTGTATTTCATGGAATGGAGTATGCCGCACACACTGCTCCCCATCTTTCGCTCTTTTGTAAAGAAAAATCCTACGCTTCCTCAGATAGTCCGCCTTCCAAGATGCCCGTAAAAACGTACAACAAAAGCGTTATTTTTTTGACAAACTCTGCGTTTTGATCTATACTAGTTACGTTGTTGTCTTTGGGCTCATTCTCGTTTATTTCCCATAGTTTGGTGATGAAAAAAACAAATCTCCTTCTTGCAGAGACCCTCAAGGGGTTTGCACCCATTAGTCTTGACCAGCTTAATGCAACTGTTGCACTTATGGAAAGAATGGAGACTAAGTACATCATCCATGGATCAGAGCTAAAGTCGATTCTCCAGGAAATTAAGGACGATTTCTTCGTGCTTACCATCAATGGAAAGTCTATTTTCGACTATGACAACGTCTATATGGATACCAAGGACTATATGTTCTACTATCAGCACGAAAATAAGCAGACCAAGAGAGCCAAGATTAGAACTAGACACTATGTAGATAGTAGCTTAGGATACTTTGAGTTTAAACAAAGAGAGTGAAAGGTTATCAGAAAGTTTAGATACGAGTGCGGTCCGGACAATACAGGCAAGATGACTAATGAGTCTATGAGCTTTTACTATGGTGTCTATCAGTCACTGTACGGTGATGCTCCAGACCATATCATTTTCCCAGCAATCAGAAATAGCTACAAAAGATTTACCCTCTGCAGCAAGAAAAACGACGAAAGACTTACGATAGATTTTGATATCGAGCTCTGGGATGCTAGAAACCCTGATGCTAAACCCGTAAAACTTCAAAACCTCGTCATTATTGAAAGCAAATCTAACTCCAATACCTGCAAGAGTCGCGAGATTCTCAAGTCACGCGGTATCGAAGATGCTTCAGGATGTAGCAAGTACTGCCTCGGTCTTTACTATCATCATCTTGTAAATAGCCGAAACACCTTCAAGGATGCTATCTCTACGATCGAAGCAATCAGAAAAGCGAAAGACCGGGAGAGCTACAAAACAGAGAAGACACTCAACAAAATGACTCCTATCGCAATGGGTGCATCTCCATCTGCTACGCCTACGTCAGCAGCTGCTACAACACCTTCGACGCAGAGCAACTCCTCTACTGACACATGATCACAAACAGCATAGCATACATAATACGTAGATCTCTTCACGAACTCCTTTAGCATTCTCATTTACACATGCACGCCAAGAAACATCTCGACGACATTAGTACTACTGCACCTGACTTTCTCGACAAGGATAACATCAAAGATGAAACCGATCTCCTCGTAGAAAAAATCGACAACTACCAAAACATCATGTACGCTCAGGGGAAGTATAGTCTTTTGATTATCTTGCAGGGTATGGATGCGTCTGGTAAGGATGGTGCTGTGAGGCATATCTTTAGTGGTGTGAATCCTATGGGATGTAGCGTAGTGAGTTTCAAGGGACCTACCGAAGAAGAGCTAGCGCATGACTATCTCTGGAGAATTCACCAACACACCCCCAAGAAGTGAATGATTCAAATTTTCAACCGCTCGCACTATGAGGATATTCTTGTCCCTACCGTAGAAGAGCTGTTGCCTCAAGAAGTTATCGACAAAAGATACGAACACATCAATAATTTCGAAAAACTACTGACTGATCACGATACCATTGTACTCAAGTTTTATCTGCATATCTCTTCCAAAGAGCAGAAAAAAAGACTCAAGGAGAGAATGGAAGATCCTCATAAGTACTGGAAACACAACGACGATGATCGAGATAGTCGTAAAAAATGGGATGATTATATGGATGTGTATGATACTATCTTTGCGAGGTGCAATGAGATCCCTCGGCATATTATTCCTTCTGATGACAATCGATACAAGGTCAATCAAATAGCAAAAGTTATCGTAGAGACGTTTGAAGGGCTTGACCTCAAATGGCCAGACCTCGAAACGGATGATGACGATGATGATAAGGCATAACATATTCTTGTCCTTACTAGAGATCTATAGATCTGGAGACAGAGATCTAGAAATGTTACTCTTCGCTTTTCTGTTCACCCTTGGTTGCTCAGAAGAGACGCTGCAAAAGAGCTATATCCGCTTCGGTTAGCTCTTTTTCTGTATCTTCTTCATCTTCTTCTGCATCAAGATCCAAATCACCAAACATTGCCTGGAGTCTTGCGATTTCCTCTGCTGAGAAATTTTTGGTAACAGCGTCGCTGGTGAAGTCGATATCAAACTCTTGATCGTCATCATCACAGCATGCGCATCCTCACTCTCCTCCTTCATCGCTGCAACATCCTCCATCACTACATGCTCCCCCGCAGCATCCGTCTTCATCATCACTGCAGCAGCCACCCTCTTTATCGTCGCTGCAACATCCTCCGCCACCATGCGTATGACCGTGTGTATGTCCGTGAATGTGTGTGTGTACGTGATCTTCTGTGGTAGATCCATCTTCACTCGTTGTTTGTATTTCATCTACTTCAATAGTATCGATCGTTAGACCATCCTCAGGTGTCATAGCATCATCTGTTGTCTTGTCGTCTTTGTGCATAGTGTTAGTGCAAAAATAATAAACATAAGCCATAAGCAATCATCACGTCTCTCTAGGCGCGTGCGTTTAAACTTCTCCCATAAAATCCGTGATTAGAGTGTTGTATACATCTCGTCCTGCAGGAGTCAAGACCAAACGATCACCGTCTGTTATCACCAGTCCCTCCTCCTCATAACGCTCCAAAAGATCCTTCCAAGCTGGTACAAAGAGATCTGCATATGACTCGTAGTGCGGTAGTCCTCTATCCGTCCTGAGCCCCAGGATCACACGCTCTATACGAGATTCTTTCTCATCTAACTCATGGACTGACGCTTCGTCTACGTACTTACCAGCCAGATAGTCTTTTCGGTGTTCTGTGTGTTTTCGACGTCTCCCGCAAGCGGCTGTAGTGGCAGTCGTCGTGGCGGTCGTTGCGGATTTACTGAAGTCTTCTCCTGTCACATCTGCACGCGCTTCCTGTACTTCCTGTTCGATATGCTCCCTGGCAAGATATGATGAGGCGTACATACCTAATCCGAGGTATGAGCCACCCGTCCAGTAGACCATGTTGTGGAGGCTGCGCTTACCGGAGAGCGCGAAGTTGGAAACTTCGTATCTCTGATAGCCAGACTTACCGATCACCTTTCTGATCCATGCTGCTTCCTGTAGGATATGATCATCATCTCATCGCACACGCTGCTCTGCTTCTAGATGACGGTTTTGGTAGTATCGATCGCTGCCTGGGAACAGCTCAAGCGTATAGACCGAGAACCCGTCAAACGCATAACTCCCCACTAGACGCTCAAAAAAATCTCTTGCCGTCTTGGTCCAAGGGAGATACTCAGCTGTTTTCCCCTGTTCTCCTCTCCCAAACGCGATGAAGTCGAGGTTGTAGATGGTGTTTTGCTGTTTGAGCTCTGGAAGTGACCTCAAAAACATCGTCAATGCCCCAAAGGTATATGCTCTTTTGGTTTTTTCGAGAATATGGTCATCAAACGTCTGTATCCCGAAACTTCGTCTCATCCTCGGCAGATCTTTGTAACGCTCCTGCGTCTCTTGCACAAATGCGAGGACCTCATCCTGTGGATCGGGATTAAGCTCTATCGTAAGCTCTTCGAGATCGGTATTTCATCGCGTAGCTCGTATGGTATCTAGCAGCTGCCAGAGCCTCTCTTTACCAAGCTGCAGTGGTGTCCCTCAGCCGATATAGACGGTTCTGAGCTGTTCATTTGGATAACGTTCACGGTTTTGGTGTACTTCATTGAGCAGTTGGGCGAGATAGTCGTCTTTGAGGTAGTTGAGATCTTTGTTGGCATGTTCCTCAGGGAGCACAAAAAAACTGCAATATGTGCACTTATAGCGACAAAACGGAATATGGATGTAGAGGGAAAGCATTTCACATCTAAGCTAAAATTCATGTCATAGCACTTATACTTATTTCCTATTACAATTAAACGCTTAGATATTGTGACGGTATGAGAATACAGAATATCTATACTTATTTATCCAAATAACTCTCAAATGCCGGAATCAAATTGGGAATGAGATCGTAGTTTTGGTATTCTTTTGGATCGATCCAGAGATATGCTTCATGATCTTCACTTAGTGTGACGGCGTCTGACTCAGCAAAACATTCAAAAAATGTGCCTACAATCTGCCATTGCTCACCTCTCACTACAGGCCTCCACTCATTTACAAAAAAAGGACGACCAATATTGACCGTTAGTCCTGTTTCTTCTTGGACTTCTCTGCGTAGGCTTTCGTCAAATCTCTGTCCCGGTTCAACCCTGCCTCACACGACATCAAACTTTCCGATATTCGAGCCGTCTTTGTACGCTGATGCCTCTCTGAGCAAGAGTACTTTCCCCTGATGTATAATAAACGCTTTCGTAGCGACAAATACTTTGATGTCTGTCATGGGAACGTGAATAATAAATATCTCTAGTTTGACGTATGTTACTTTAGCAAAAAGTCTACGACGCTACTCCTCCACTGTTCCAATCGATTTGGTTTTTCGATATCATGATCACCGTTTTCTATTATTATTTGATTATCAAATTTTGTATGCAAACTCTCAATTGGAACTGCAATATCCCTTGAGCCATGAATGTGTAAGACTTTACTTTTCACTGTATCGAATTTAGTAGAAAAATCAGCATCTTTTGCCTCTAAGAAGTATGTTGCATCAATATAATTTACCTTTGTCATTTTGTCCGTTCTTTCACAATCTTTTTGAAAATCACGTTCATCTAAATACTGCGCGTAATTGTGCCAAGTTATTTCAATTTCTGGATTCATCTTTTTCATTTGAGATGTCACAAACCAGTATCTCATAAGCTCTCTTTGATTTAGGGCGGGAGCAATTAGAACAATTTTTTCTATTTCTTCTTTTATTTCATCGATCTTTGTCGCTAAAACACAGCCCCCGAGGCTATGAGCGATGACACTTACCTTTTCTTTTCCTATTTCTGCTTTTAGCTTTCCCATCGCTATGATAAAATCGTCAGCTTGTTTTGCTATTGTTGTGCCCCTAAAATCTCCATCAGACAGACCACATCCTACAAAATCTAACCTCAAAACTGCTATCCCCTTCTCAGCGCAGTTATCTGCAAGTGCTTTAAATTTTTTTTCAGTAGAAGAGCATCTTTCAAATCCATGAAGGCAAATTACCCCTTTACGAATTTCATCATCAGGCAAAGTTATAATACCTCTCAGTGTTTGATGTTCGCTGTTTGAAATTTCTAATACGTGTGTTTTCATAGATGATATAGCCATCAATTTAAAATATAATTACGTCACCCTAGTAGTTCCGCCTTACTGCTATAATAACTATCCCAAGTACAAAAGCGACCATCCCTAGGAACCCGCCGACATCTCCATTGAGATACGGGATAGGAGAATATGCAAAGAGTATTGTCATGATCACTGCGATCGCAGATAATTTCACGCCATTCTTTCTTGTTAAGAGTCTTGAGGAATCTTTCATCGAAGGTCCGCAGGCTATTGTAATCACTAGACCAAGAATAAAAATCATTGCCCCAAGAATATCGATATCGATTTCCCACAATCCATAGGTGACGAAGTTGAGCAGAAAAACTGCTATTCCTATAGCACATACTATAATTCCATTTCTTCTTGTGAGGAGGTTCATGGTAGTGGTTAAGATTTAAAAAAATCCTTTATCTAATGTATCTTTCAGGGTATTGTAGGAAGAATCTGAATAAAACACCTAACGTTCTGTCTTCACTTATGCTCCCGTTTTTGCATAACTCTTTTATCTCATCAAACGTCTTCCATTCAACTTCAATGACCTCTCCAGCTTCAAGCTTCTGTCCATTCTCGATTTTTTCAAAATCATCAATAATAACATATATCAAATCCCACACAACAGTTGCTCCGGATTTCGCCGTTACAAAATATTTTAGATTCTTTGCGAGCAACCCCGTTTCTTCTCTACATTCACGTTTTGCAGCTTCAATCGCAAAAGGCAAGATATCGTCTGAAAAATGCTGCTTATACTCATCCAATGTATCAAACACCTTCCCTCCCGGAAGACGGTAATCATAATTATGTAATTCGGTACGAAATTCTTTTGTAATCAACAGTTTATTGTCATCAACAATGATAAGACGAGTCCCAGGAGATCTGCGAGCGATTTCAAACACCACTCTTTTCCCGCCTGCTGTCATTGGCTGTTGAATAACTTCAAATATGTTGCCTTTGTAGACAATTTCTTCTGGCCCGTCTTTCTGTAGTTTTTCCATTTTTATTCAAACGTTTTCATTAAAAATAATTCTTGATCTGGATTTCATTTTACGAGTCTTGAAAAAATAGTTGTTCAGACTAATTAACAAATGGGTTTTCCATATCAAACATGATTCTTGGGGTTTCATTGTTTATTCTGTCAGTCGAAATATTGTATTTTTTACTATACACATAATCGATAGAATCAAATATAGCATTATTCCAATCAAATCCTAATTTTTCAGCCACTTTTTTTACATCAGATTCATTCCCTCCTTCTATCTCAATCACAGGCTCTAGGAATGGCCACACATCAATCATCAATTCTACTCCGTCTAATTCCCAAAGTTCTCTCTTTGTTTCTTGAACTGCTTTTTCTTCTGCGCCAATTGTTTTTAATAAATTTACGGCATTTTCATAGCTATTTACAATCAGCTCTATTTCTTTCTGCCCTTCAATAGAGCCATTCGATTCCATAATTTTTAACGTCATAGTGATTTTGTCAGATTCATCTCTTACCCTCAGTCGACCTCATCTAATTTCATGTCCTTTGGGAAGATTGAAAACTGTCCTTTTTTGATTGAACATTGGTTTAAGCAATTTCCCATTTAGACTTTTAATCTTCGTTCTAATTTCATCAATATTGATATCGCAAAAAGTTGCTTCATATTCGACATTTAATTTTTTAGTAGCCATGATATTTGAGATAAGATATAAACTTTATGGGTTGATCGTTCGATGTATTTTTTCTTTATGACGTATTTTTTGTGTTCTATCCAAATAAAACTAGATAATCAAGTCAATCTCAGAACCTCTTTTCACCCCTATGAATTCTCCTTGAGATCTTTATCTATCGCATAATCAAATATGTTTAGTTTTTGGAAATAATGACATGATTACGTTAAGAAATGGGCTGGTAATCGCGGTTGGATCAAAGAACCCTGTCAAACTCAATGCAGTAAAAGATGCTTTTGAGAAGTTGTGATTTTCGGAGGTTGAGGTTCAGTGAGTCGATGATGCAGATATGAGATGAATAGATCATCAGCCACTCACAAAGGAAGCAACAGCACAGTGAGCTCACAATAGAGCCACCTATTGTTTACAGAAGTTTGTGAATTGTGATATTGCTCTAGGGCTCGAGTGATGAGTCTTTTTTGATGATACACAAGAGAAAGCATATCTCTTTGCCGTAGTCTGCGTTGTTGATAGAGATTGATATACCAATACCTCGTTTTCATGAGACTTACGCCTTCCTAATGTGCTGAGAGATTTGCTGTTATCATGAGACGAGCTCTGAGATGCTATGGATAAGACCATACACACACAAAACATCAAACAGTGACAGTGAGTGACATGATTTTTGATGTGATGAGTTGTAGATAGGCAAATGTTATTTGTGATAAATATAGTTCAGTCGCTGATCCCCTGGATACACAAAGATAAATGATGGTACTAACATTTTACTGTTTGCCTTGTTATGAGACCTCGCGCTGATATTATCACTGACTGCAAGTTATTGCTGCATGCGTATCGTACTGGTCTCTTGTGAACTACGACTATGCCTGAGGACGCTAGCCCTGCATTTTCTGCTGAACACCACGAAACACGCCTTGCATACTTTACGCTTCCGATGAGTCTCAACTACCAGAGAGATAGCTACAAGCTGCGAGAGGCTGCACTACGTACGTTCAACGATCCTGAGACACGCATAGTTTTTGATGTGGGTTCTTCTGCACGTCTGGATACAGAGATACTGAGAACGTTTCTTATGAGATATAAGGTCGCCTTACAGCCCAACAAACATATTGCCACCTGGTGAACAATTGCCAAGACGATTACGGAACATCGATGAACTCTCAGCGGACTGCTTGCAGCAGCTGAGTATGATTTTTTGAAACTTAGGGATATGGTACAGAAGCGCTACAAAAGCGGATTCCCGTATCTTTCTGGACCAAAGATTTTTAACTATCGATCGTTTATTTTGCAGGAGTATGGGAAGGTGACGCTGAAAAACAGCGAATGGATAGACATTGCACCTGATACACATGTGACCAAATGCTCGGTATTGCTAGGCGTCATTACACAGGAAGAAGCTGTCTCTCTTTCCAAAGAGCAGATCTCTGCGAGACGACGTGAGCTTCTCCATGGCACGGATATTACGCCTATCACGATGCACCCTCCTCTGTGGTTTTGGAGCAAGAATGGGTTTTTGTATAGACTCGATGACAGGCGTTAGTATATATCGAAGCAAGCCTACGATAGGTTGCATCTCACTATCTTATCTATAGTGTACTTGGTACATTTTATCTTATGATACTGTCATGCAATACAGCTTCAGGAATGATTATAGTGAAGGGGCTCACGACAGGATTTTACAAGCTCTTAGCGATACTAACCTGCTGCAAGAGCAAGGTTATGGGGAAGATATTTTTTGCCAGCAAGCAATACAAGAGATTCGTAAAAAGATTCAAAATCCTAAAGCTGATATCCATTTCGTTTCAGGCGGCACGCAAGCAAACCTCATTGTCATCTCGTCTATCCTGAGGCCCTATGAGTCTGTGATTGCTGCAACCACCTGACATATTGCTGTTCATGAAGCAGGTGCTATCGAATCAACAGGACACAAAATAAATACCATAGAAACGCATGATGGGAAATTGAGTGCTCAGCATATACAGTCAATTCTAGATCAACACACCGATGAGCATATGGTAAAACCAAAACTCGTGTTCATATCCAACTCCACTGAAGTCGGAAGTATTTATACCCAAAGTGAGCTAGCACAGCTCTCCTCATTTTGTAAGAAAAACAACTTGTACCTCTATCTCGATGGAGCTCGCTTAGGCTCTGCGCTCACCTCTCCACACAACGACCTCTCACTCGCTGAGCTTGCCACCTATGTAGATGTCTTTTATATTTGAGGGACAAAAAACGGCGCCTTACTTGGAGAAGCAATTGTGCTTGTACGCGATGAACTGAAAGATAACTTTAGATTTCATCTCAAACAAAAAGGCGCCTTGTTAGCTAAGGCAAGGATTCTTGGAATTCAATTTTTAGAACTATTCAAAGACGATTTATTTTTTGATTTAGCTAGGCATGCTAATACAATGGCGTCAAAGTTGGCTGCCGGTATAAAGTCTCACTGATACACATTTTTGACTGAGCCTGTTTCAAATCAGATTTTCCCTATTTTACCTAACACCTTAGTCGAAACATTGAGTAACAAATATGGGTTTTACGTTTGGGTCGACATTGACGATGGACGTTCAGCAATAAGACTTGTTACGTCTTGGGCCACAAAAGAACATGCTGTAGACCAGTTTCTAGAAGATCTACAATAAAACATCTGCCACCATTATACCCCCAACACCGCTTTCACGTGCTCAATATACGTCCTCTTGCTACTCATGGGGAGGATTTTGTTTTGGCCTCAGAGTTTGGACTGAGCAGCTAAGTATCTATCAAAACTCCCCGATGCTACTCGGGTAATCTGCTGCCTGTTGAGCCAAGCGACATGACGCTTATCAGCATAGTCGCCATTGATGCGCTGGAGTCGCTCATCTAGACGGATTGCGAACTGTTCGCTCTGTGCATGATTAGGAATAGCATCTGCAGACTCTATTAGCCACTCGTGCGCCTGCTCGCCATCAGCTCATGTGAGTGCAGGCGCAACCGTGTACTGCGCAATACGCATACCGAGCTCCTCTGCTGTCTTGTAGAGCGCGAGGCGAGCTTGCTGCTCTAGCAGTTCCTCTCAGACGAGATTGATAAATCACGTCACTCTCCCCACGATCTGAAATCTCAGACGATAGGTAATATCTGTGTTTTCGCTTGTATCGGGTGAGATATTTTTTTTGATCCATCACGAGATCGATGGAGCCTCTTGCGGAAGCGGTACACATTCGAGATGCAACATATCCATAACTGAGCGCACCTGTCCTGGCGTACTATAGATAAGAACAACCGTATTTCATCGCTGCTCAAGAAGCTCAGGTGTCACCTGCCAACTCGCAACGACAGGAGCTCACGAAATATACCTCCCCTCCGCATCAAACGATGTCGGTGGCGCAAACTCAAAAAATCATGTCGGTGCAAAGCGATACCACACTTCATTACTCGCTTTCTGTGCTGCGTCTCTATCCTCCAAAATCTGATATCAGATCACTCCCTCTGCTGCGTTGTAGATGCCGACCAGACGTGTGATACCTCGCCTCTCAAACGTAGGTAGATACGGGGTGCAGTCTACACCTCATCGGAAAATAGCTTCGAGCGAAGATTGCAGATGTTCTTTGTGCTGTGGATATTTTTTTTCAATATCTTCGAGGAAGAGTGCCGTCCATTTGGTTACTCCAAGTAGTGCTCATACTTGGCTTGATGATACAGCTGTTCCTGTCTGCGACATTTCTGTCGGAAATCCTTCTGTCGAAGATCTTTCTCCTGCCGATACTGCGGCCGATGCGGTTGATGCTGTCGCCGATGCTGATGCTGTCGATGAGGCAAGTGGATCACAAATCGTACTCAGCAGCATATCGTATTTTTCCTGTCGCGGCGCGGTGAGCACCTCTACGGGATATGGATACCGCGCCTGCCCAAACCATGACTGCTGCTCCATCAGGAGTGCCGAGACATCTCCTGCTCTCCACGTAGGTTCCTGCTGGCGAATAGATCCTCAGAGCGGCAGGATTTTTTTGGAGAGCAATGTCGTATCAGGATAGGCACACAAATACGACAGTAGCAGGCGAGAAAATGCTTTTCTCGTCAGTGTTTTGATGACAGGTGGGATATAGATAAATTTTTTGTTGGTCTGGTTGATATCAGTTGTGCCGCCTGATAAGGCAAAATAGCGCTCCTCCTCTTCTGTCTCTCGTAGACCATTTGGCATATGGATATAGTCGCGCAACTCACTGTACCCATACATATCATACGTTGTCTTTCGGCACTCGTAGAGATCATCTATGTTTCACTTTCTTCGCTTCCCCTCAAAGTGCTGCTGATGCTGTTTGTCATGTGCAAATACCGTCGTACTCAATCACGCAAGATACCAAACAAAAAAATCTTGCTGATCCTGGGCAAACTCTCTATCTCGCTTTTCTGACCACCCGCCGAGATACTTAGGGACAGTTTGTGACGCCAACCAACTCAAAAATCATGTATTCTGCATCAGCGTCATAATGCGATACGAGAGAGGGAGATGTTGCGTTCGATTGCGTCGGTACTCGTAGACGTTACTCATGCGGTGATACTTGCTTACTGAAAAATATTCGTCGTATATATACCACGACACCTGCGGTAAGCATTATATCTGCAACATTAAACACTGGCCATACCTGAAGATCAAACATATCTCTCACACCATGATAGACTACTCTGTCATACATATTTCCTAGTGCACCTGCTCAGATACACATCGCTGCTCGGAGTGGAATGTGTTTATGTCTGTACAATCGTAGGATTCCCATTACCGCAATTACTGCAAGTGCTGCACTGACTCGTCGTGGGATAGGCATGCTCCACCCGCTCCCTGGATTGAAGATCGGGGTTAGTCGCCATAACTCTTCGCCTATACGCAGATCAAAGAGCACGTACTTGGTTAGCAAATCTACAATAACTCAGACAAGTATGCCTCCGAGGAGAGTGTATGAGGTAAGCATGGTATGCCTTGAAGCAGTTGATCACGTACTGGTACTGACTGCACTGTTGCGATGCGTAGTGTTGCGATGCATGGATATAGTAGAAGTATATAGAGAAGACAAAAACATATAGATTTCCTCTCTCGTCATTGTTCAGAGGCGTTTCAAATCGCCTACTTGGAGCATTTTTTCTGTAAGCATCCACTGTGCAATAGCTCTCATATTTCTGCCCGAATCATCACCCATCGTACCCCTTTCAAAGTCCAGAATTGTTATTTTGTATTCATATCTCCCGTCGGCACCTTTTGTGGTTTTTGCTGAGAGCGTACTATTGCTCTCCATGAGCTGTACACGCACATTACTCATGGGACGATGAAGTTCACCGTGAATGACGCCCTGCTTATCGAGTTCGTACGCTGCATCTATCAAATTTTGTGTCAATATGTGTCTTCATTCTTCTGCTGTATCTTCTCGTACCTTATCAAACCCTTCTCACTCTCTCCATTCACTCTCTAGCCGTCACTCCCCGCTTCCAATATACGTGGGGACGCACGTGACGTTGGCGTTGGTAAGCTTTTCGAGGAGAATCGCTTCTTTGGCAAGCGCACCGTATACAGCTGGTGTTTTTGCTCTTTTTTCAGCGTAGACTGCACCATTTCTGGTCTTGCGATACACAACACCTCTCCGCCCTTCTGCTACCCAGCCTTCTGCTATCTGCTCCATATGTCCTGAGGTATATCACAGTAAATGTCCCTGGATTGTTATGAACTTTGGGTCCAATACAAGAGCATCACGCCATTATTCTCTCTTGAAAATACCATACGTATACATACACTTCAGTCTCAGTAGAGTTTTATTTGTAATGTTTGCGTCATGAGAAAACTCAACCTCTGAATACTCGCATTCTTTTTTGGCCAATTTCTTACGCTCTGGCACAAAGATAGAACCTTCAAAAATAAAGTCCAAGCAGCTTCTGGATGGGAAAAACTCGGTGTAGCGTTCCAGTGACTCTTCAACTTCAATAAACGTCTCGTTGTAGAAGCTAAAAATACCGATGTGCAGCTCCGTTTCAACGAACTTCGTGAGTTTGTACTCAGCGAGAAAGACCGCCTAAGTGCAGATCTTCTCGAGCTCAAGGAAAAGCTTCCTGGACTTGCTCGTGATAAGGCTACGCTGGTACTCCAAGACCTCCAGGAGGATGTAGAAGATCTCAAACAACGCTTACTCTCATTTACACATGAGATCGATGAGAAATATCAGCTTACAGAGCTTGTAGAAAAACTCAAAGCTGAGATTAAAGACATCTCTGAGTCTTTTGAGAAAGGTATTGAGAAAGGCAAAGACGCTATGCCAAAGTCCTAATTACTTCCCTTACGTACCATAATCGGCTTCGGCCACTTTATACGTTTATATTATTCTTCCCATGTTGTTCGATTTTAGAAGATTTTTGGATGAGTTGAGAGAAAATCCTGAGAAAAAAGAGATCGTCGAGAAGTATGAAAAGTATTTTGGAACCATCCTCGATGATGTGAGAGATCAGGTCTGGTATCGTGAGTATGTGAGTACATTCCCGTTTGTAGACTATGGTGTGCCTGAGGAACTCCGCCAGGACTTCGACTGGGAGTTGCTTATGCAATTGGTTGCTGCTTCGTTTAGCAGCGATGGACTCCTCGCTGTAAGCGACAACGCTGATGCTGCGAGCGCTCCTGATTTCGTTATTTCTGTACAGAGTGGGGATCAGCTTGTGGTCAAAAAAATGTCTGAACTCCGATGATTCCAAGTTCTTAGACTCTACGATATCTATATCGAAGAACAGATGAACCTCCAAATCCTTCTTCACGAAGAAGAGAAAGAAAAAGAAGCTATCCTCAGTCAGAGAGAGCAAAAACAACAGAGATGGAAACTCGTCCTCGACAACTGGGACAAAGAAAAAATGAAGGGTGCCTATGAAAAAGAGAAAGAAGCGAAGCTGTGAGATCTTATGAACCAGCTATAAATATTTCTACTTTTATGAGTGATCTTATCGTAAATCTCGTCCTTGTTGACGGAATTTTTGTTTAGTTGCTTAGTTGTTTAGTTACTGATCGTTCCAAAGACGAGATATGATGGCAACTGCACCACTTTGCTTGCTCCTAGAGCAACTTGGGTGGTACCATATGTTCCTTTGCTACTAATAGTTACGAGAGGAAGCGGTAAACGCATTGATGGAGAGGTCAACGCAAGACATACATCCATTTTTTCAGGTGCCGGGTTAGAGATAATCAGGTATTTTTTGTTTGTTATGCTATCTTCTGTAACTCTAAGATCCTGCTCCTCTGCTAGACTCATCGGTTTTCCTACCTCACCCTGAGCTACTGTGGCATAGAAGGTTACATCCTCATCGATAATTCTTACATTGTACTCTTGACCGGGGACTCACTGTGTTTCCACTACCGGGGTCTGCTGCATGAGTTCTTGGACTGTCATGATATGATATTTGATCTCGTCAAATCACTCACTCTCATCTCGATACAGCGGTATGATAAGCGATTCTCCTTCTCCTAGTGGAACCATCTGTTCAGGTGCGCATCCTGACGCTACTCTTGTAGAGCCTTGATCTATATAGGTCGAGCGTGCTGTTACGGTTGTTTCTGTGTTACATTTTGCTCCTCCGCATTTGGTTGGATACAGCAACGTATGCTCATCCTCAAATCCATACCCGTGTACGCGCACTTGTGCTAACGAAAACTCCAAACCACCGTATGCATAATAGTACGCTGTATAGTAATTTTTGAACGATCAAGTGAGCTGACTGAGTGTTGTCACATATTGAGATGCCAACAATCCTAGTAGCGATGATACAATCATCACAAACAACACTATTACTAAGATGTTTCACTTGAGACGCATGATTATCTTCTCATAGTAAAGAATGTCTGCAGTGTTGTCGATACATTGAATTGTCGTTGAGCTGGGTTGTAGTGAATGCTCTGAGCGCCTATGTTCATCCAAAATCCATCATGATACTTTTCTCTTTCTGCAGGATCAGACATTCATGGCATCAACTTAAACTCTAATGTAGATATCCATGCTCTATTGTCCTGTGTTAGCACAAGTTCTTTGCCGTCTTTATCGAGAACAAGACTACAACTCCTCTGTCACTCACAGATGCGCTGTAGCGAATATTTTATTTTACCGTCCGTCAGAAACAGTACATTACTTCTTCACATGTCTGCTTCCAACGTCCCCAGATCATATGCATCTCGATCAATAGATGACGTATCGACAATATTTTGTATGGTTTGTATTGCATAAATAAGCTCTTGATTGAGGTATTTTTCTTGCTCTATTCTTACCGTCAGACGTGCTATCGTTGTATAAATCTGGAATACTATCACAAACAAGATTCCCATAATGCTCGTCGCAATCATCAGCTCTACGAGCGTAAATCATGAGAGTAGTTTTTTTGGTAGCTGTACGTGTGTCTTGATCATTTATTTGAGACTACCGATAAAACTCTCGAGAATTACTTCTCCCGTGGTATTTCATTTTGCATAGCTTACCGATGAACGTATTGCTAGTATTTTGTCTGTACTCTGTTCAAACGCTGGGACAGGAAGTATCGTAATGACTCTCGTATACGGTGTTATCTCTCCAGGTTCATTTACATATCGTACACTCCCCTGATCTGATGACTTGAGATACAGTTTGCCATTTTGGGTATCAGTAAGCGGCAAAACACTCATGGTTCATGATAGATTCACGCTTACTACATACTTTGCCTCCTGCGCTCATTGTTCTAAGAGGCGGCTCAGACAAGCAGATGTTTGTTCATCTTTCTCTACACAATCTCGATACATTGCCTGCTTGATATTGGTATCTCTCAGATAGTACATCGTTTCTATTCACTCTTTGGCAAGCATAGTTGCTGTTGTTTTGAGTTTAATCTCTTGGACTCGTGCAATATTTTTGGTCATTGTTAGCATAATCACCAAGACTCCTGTTCAAAATACCAAAAGAGCTGTCATCACCTCGAGGAGTGTCATTCATGCAAGTGTTGTGTAGTGCGTGAAACGATTTACTCTTCACATGACAGTTCTTGGAGTTTACAGGTAGATAAAGTCAGTACATAGCATGCTTCTCCTTGTCCTACTGATGATTTTTGGCGAAGTTCCACTTCTTTCATTGTAGGGTCTTGCTGGAGTTCACATCCTATGGTGTAAGGAGCCATCGTCAATGTATATGTATTTCATGGAACTACAAGTGTACTCTGCTCTAGATTGTATCAGCCTACTGTTACATTTGTGTCAGTTCACGCAAATATAGAGTCTTCTTTTATGGTGACGATCAGGTTTTTGTAGGGTGCATTTCATGCGAGATTAGATGTTCTCGCAAATGTCGTATAGCGCATAAAGCTTGAAATAAACTGCTCTTTCTCCTGCTGGAAACGCACACGCTGTGTGTATGATCGTCACAGACGCATCGTCATCGTCAGCACTATGCCCATTACCATCATAATAATGACGAGTTCTATGAGTGTGAATCCTTGCATCACGTGACGCTTTGTGTTTTGTATGGTGTCAGTTATGGTGCCGGTTATGCTCCTAGTGAGCGTATCAGTGATGCTAGTTGCTCTCTTGGTAGTATGCATCTCGTAAGACTAGAAGATAAAACTACCCTCCCGTCTGGAGAGACTCAAGCATACTACCAATAATACCAAAGACGGATATCGCTGTCGTTGCGATGATACTTCCGACGAATACAATAAGTACCGGCTCGATAATTTTGGAAACGCCATCGAGCAATTTTTGGAATTCGTCTTCGTACATCAGGACGGCGTTCTCTATAGACTTCTCAAGTGCCGCCGTCTCCTCTCCTACTTTGATCAGAGCGATGACATCCTTGGGAATAAACTCTACATAGCCCTCGAGCGCAGAGCCTATCGTTCATCCCGTCTGAATACGTTCGATCACGAGATTTAGAGGCTCTTTGTAGGCTGTATTTTGCATAATATCTCTTAGATAGACGAACACATCGAGGTAGTTCATTCCTGAATACATCAACAACTTCATGTATCTCAAACATTTGATTAGCATGTAATACCTCGTCAATACGCCCACGATCGGCAAACGAAAACTCATCAACTGCAACGAACGTCTCCCGCTTTCTGTAGAGAATGCGACAGATACCGAAAATACCACCAAGACAATTCCCACAAGTACCTGATTAAGATTGTTCGACAAAAATGCTGTCATACTCATCAAAAACTTAGTGGTTGGTGGAATTGACGTTACGTTGAACTGCTCTACCATATCAAAGATTCCTGGCAAGACACTGGTAAACAGAATATATATAGCTGCAAGCGATACAATAAACAAAAATCCAGGATATATCATAGCACTCGTGTATTTATTTTTGATCATATGCAAAAATTCATACTCTTGTGCTAAGTACTTGAGGACGTTTGTGAGGTCTCATGATCCCTCTCCTGATTTGATAATATTACAGTCTCATTCATTGAAATACTTGGGAAGCCTGCGCATTGCACGCGAAAGTGACTCACCTCTTCTCAGTGCTTCCGCCATTGCATCACAGATTTTTTTGATCGCTCATTTATCACTACTTGATTCAATGACATCTACTGCATCAGCAATTGCTACACCGCCCTCTATGAGATATGCAAGCTCTCTGAGCAAAAACACCTTTTCCTTGATAGAAAAGAATGCCGTGTCTCTTTGGTACAAAAAACGTTCTATAAGACTATCTAGCATATCCTTATCGCATTATCACTGATAAAAGTATGCATTCATCGTTACGTCCACTTGCTGCTTTGTTCCATAGTTTACGATATCGTAGTTCATCGCATCTATGGTATAGTAGATCGGAGATGCAAACGTTACTCTTTTTTCTACGTTTCTCAAAAACGACAATACTCTCGACTTGTGCTCAAACTCTATCCTCATCGTCAGCGGAAGTTTGTAGACTTTTTCTTTGGCATTAAGCACTTTTGGTTCTCAGAATGTGATAGACAACAGTTTCCCATTCATTGTCCCATTTGAGTTTCTCAACAAGAACTCATTAATATTTTTCAAAAATAGTTTTTGATCAAAATCCATCTTCTTCACCTTGAGCTCATCTACAACCATATATGTCCTTAGCAATGAGAGATTTCTTTTGAGTGCATCTGGAAGAGCACTACACTGATCGTTATTGAGACATGCCAATATTTTATCCGCATTTCCTTTGGTGTTCATCCAGGTAACTACTTTTTGCTCTGACGTCGCCTGTTGAATACGTTTCTCGATATCCATACTTTGTGCATCAAGACTTACTACCTCATTGCGTAGTCATCCTTCACCATTGGTCATCAAAAACATCTCTTTTTTTTCTGATCGTGGTGCGTCCATAACCGTCTCTACAATTGTCCGTAATGCATTTATTCCCCTTACTCTCTCCAATCCTTCCATAAAGAATGGCCACATTCCGTACCATCCAATAAGAAGAACGAGTAAGTATATCTTGTACTTTACGTTCAATACTCTGCGTTTCTTCTGCTCCAAGAGCTCGCTGTCCAACTGATTTGGATCACTACTCGTTAGCGTCATAGGGCTTTAGTGTCGCTTCTAAAATAAACTCGTAGCCGTTACCAACCTGTTTGTAAAACGGTATTTCTAGATGATTTACGAAATCCAATGCAATAAATCTATCCAATAGTCCTCCTGATCCGTATATTGTCTGCATATCATCTACCGTGCCTCTTAGCGTTACCTTGTCCGTATGAATCTGAAAATCGTCTAGCGAAATATTGCTTGTTACGTCAAGTGATTGTAGCTGGTCAAAAAGATCTATCAGGTAAGAGATAGTTTGCTCCCGTGAGATACGTTTTTCTGTGGAAAGAATAAGCTGTGCAATCTTAAATCTTCTGTATGGTCACTGACTTGTTATTTTTTGGAGTTCCTGCTGTGCGGTAAGGACTTTCTCTTGGCGTTCTCCTAGTTGAAGCTCGAGATCCTTGCTTTCTAGTTGCAATAAAAAATACCAGGTTATAAACCCTAGCATGCTCAATAGTGCTATTGTCGACAACACCGCTCGCCCATTTATATCGGTAATCTCTCTCCAGAGTCTCTTGAGCCTAAATAGCATCACCCACATCCGCAAATAAAAGATGATGCTTAAACTGTAGGAATAACTCAAGAAAAAAGCAAAAACCCATAAGAAACTCGCCTCTAAAATAGTGACATTTGATCGGAAGATGGTATATTCTCCTTATCTGGTGATGATGTGACAAATTCTAGATCTTTTCCTCACATTTCATCTGCTCCGTTCCATACAAACATGCACTGTACACCAAGTCCAATTGCCTCTTCCAGGAGAGCTTTTTGACGAGGGTGTGAAAAGAATGCACACAATGACTTGACAGTTTGTCATCATATGCCATAGATATTTTTAAGCTGATCTTCAGCGGTGAGGAGCGCAAGTCGCTCATCGAGTGTCTGAGGCGCTTGGGAAGCTACAAATTTTGTAATTTCTTCTGCGGCTTTCTTTCACACAAACCCTATTCCTAAGCCAAAAAGGAATCTTTCCATTGTTGTGGACTTGGCGCGCTGAAGCTCCTGAACGAGTTGTGCAAGTTTTTTTTCTGCAACACCGGGCACCGTGCGTAACAACATGAGTTTCTGCGGATCTGTGAGACGAAAGATATCTACCCAGCTTTGGAATATTCATCTCTCAACGCCAGCCTTGATAAGCTGTTCTCAAAGTCACTGGATGTTCATTGCTTGCTTTGAGACGAAGTGCAAGAGCTGCGCTACGCGTTTTTCTCAGCAGGTGTCCGAAGGACACGTCAATGCGACACCATCTTCGCTTTGTTGTAGCGGCGTGCCGCATGAAGGACAGACCTCCGGTCTCTTGAGTGGTTGCTCTTGGCCGGTGCGCCTCTCTACAATTGGCCCTACAATGTAAGGAATTACTTCTCCACTCTTCTGAAGTCGCACCCAATCTCCCACCCTAATGTCGGCGCCCTCAATAAAATCAAAATTATGCAAGGTCGCCTTCGCCACTACAGATCCTTGAAGTTGAACGGGCGCCAGTTCTGCTACAGGAGTTATCGCTCCTGTGCGCCCGACCTGGTATGCAATACCCATTAGTTGCGTCGCTACTTGCTGGGCTGGGTACTTATATGCCATCGCTCGCCTCGGATGATGGCCTGTCACTCCGATAAGCGATCTCAGAGCTACTTCATTGACCTTGATCACCAGCCCATCAAAGAGGATATTTTCTTCATCTAAGCGGCGCTTAATTTCCTTATCAGTACAGATATGTGTCAATTCCTCTACTGTATTTACTTGTATACACCAATTGAATACCGGCAATCACCACTCACGCATTTTCGTCAATATCTGTCCTTGTGTGTCTATATTTTCCAATCGCTTTGCTTTTTTCTCTACATTATGCGGATTACTGATTTTATCACTAGACTCGCCCCCACGCTCATCTCCAAACTCATAGCCAAGCAGCTCATAGACGCATATCGTTACTCCTCTCTTTTTCGCTATACTTGGATCCAACTGTCTCAGCGTACCAGCTACTGCATTTCTGGGGTTTGCAAAAATTTCCTGATGATCTTTGAGTTGTTGCGCGTTGAGTTTCTCAAATGCAGATTTTGGAAGAATCGCCTCTCCTCTGCATGCAACGCGCGCTATTTCCGCTAGTTCTGCTATCTCATGAGGGATAACGCCCAATCCTTTTATGTGAGGCGTTATGTCTTCACCTATAAGGCCATCCCCTCTTGTGCTTGCCTGCACCAAACGACCGTACTCATAGATCAGCTCTACTGATGAGCCATCGTATTTTGGTTCTACGCAGTATGTCCATCTATCTATATCATGCTTTTGAAGGATCTTTGCTACACGATCACATCGCTGTGTAATATCGCTTGCTGAGTACGTATTTTCGAGAGACAACAGCTGTGTAAAGTGTTTTACTTTTGAGAATCATTCGAGAAGCTGTCCCGTAAAGACCTGTGTCGGTGTATCTGGAAGCACGTATGCTGGATACATTTCTTCTAGTGCTACGAGCAACCTAAATAGGCTATCATACTGCACATCAGCAATTAGCGGATGAGCGAGAACATAATATGCATAGTTATGATACGTAATCACACGTGATAGGCGTTGCATCATTTCTTTGATTTCATCTTCTGTTTTGGACTGTAACTGTGTAACATTTTCAGCTGTAGACAAAAATGTTTGCGTCCAGGCAAGCATCTCTTTGTCGTACTCTGCTTCTCTTTTCTCTGCCATTCTTCGCAAACACACAAAAATAAATATCCACGCACATTCACGATCTGCACCATAGAGACTCTGCAAAAAATATCAAGCCACACTCACGTCTACAGCACCTCCACACAACCATCTCACAGCTTTTTTATTTGTCCAGTAACAGCGCATGAGCTAGCATTGCATTTCTCATGTAAAGCCATACACAGGAAGTATAGTGCTGTAACTCGCATTACTCTACCTTTAGCAATCATAATGTCATTCATATCATGGGTACTACAACACTACTTTTGGTGCTCTGCCTCATCATCGGAGCAGCAGGCGGCATCTTTTTCGGCAAGTATCAACTCACACAAAAACTCAAACAATCAAAATCAAAACTCGTTCTAGAAATTCAACAGCTCAAGCAAGACGCTCAGCATATTATCCAAGATGCAGAGAGGAAGGCACAACAGCTCGTAGAGAGAACTGAGAAAGAGCTTGACCACAAACAAA
>CAYOFF010000001.1:913385-932114 GCA_964403415.1 uncultured Candidatus Peribacteria bacterium
AAAAAAACTCGAACAAGTAGAGCTTAGAATTGCTCAAAAAGAAGAGAAAATTGATCAGAAAGCGGATCAGCTCGATAAGAAAAAAGACGAACTTATAGAGAGAAAGCTCGAGCTTGATAAGCTTGTAGAGGATCAGAAAAAAGTTCTTTCTGATATGGCACACCTCACGCCCGATCAAGCAAAAGAAGAGCTTTTTAGAGCTATCGAAGAAAGTAACTCAGAAGAGATCAAGAAGTTCATCAATAAGTTTAAAATTATCAAAGAAGAAGAAGCAAAAGAAGAGGCTGCAAAAATTATTGCTAAGGTACTCCCAAGAGTTGCTTCTGAGGGGCTCAGCGAACATCTCGTCACGATGGTTGATCTTCCTACAGAGGACATGAAAGGGAAAATTATCGGAAGAGAATGAAGAAATATTTCACAGTTTGAAAAAACAACTGGCGTGGAAGTTACTATTGATGACACACCGCTTACCATCAAGCTCTCTTCGTATGATCCTGAAAAAAGATTTCTTGCTGCTGAAACCATGAAGAAGCTTGTAAAGGATGGTAGAATCAATCCCGTCTATATCGAAAAATATTTTGAAGAGACAAGCAAAGAAATTCAAGAACTCTTTATGAAAAAATGAAAAGAAGCACTTACTATCCTCAATCTTCCTATGATGAAGCCTGAGATTGTTGAGCTCGTGTGAAGATTTCACCTAAGATATAGCTATGGTCAAAATCTGTGGTTGCATAGTATCGAAGTAGCAAGACTTTCTGAGATGCTCGCCAACGAACTCTGACTCAATGCAGAGCTCGCAAAAAAAGCTGGCTTGCTTCACGATATTGGAAAGATAGAAGCAGGTAATGGGCAGGCGCACACCAAAGTAGGTGCTGAGATCTTGAGAAAGCACAAGATGCATGATGTTATCATCAATACTGCTGAGGGACATCACTTTGATGTAGAGCTTCTTTCTCCTGAAGCATGGGTTGCAACTGCTGCTGACATTATTTCTGCAAGTAGACCTGGCGCAAGATTCGATACCAAAGAACTCTTTATCGAAAGAATGTCTCATCTTGAAAATCTCGTTATGTCTATGAAGGGCGTACACAGAGCATTTATTATGCAGGCAGGAAGAGAAATTATGACCTTCGTCAATCCTGAAGAAATTAATGATGTACAGCTCGAAGAACTCGTCAAAGAAATAGGTACAAAGATCGAAGATCAGCTCGACTATCCAGGAGCTATCAGAATAGTTGGTATTAGAGAAAACAAAGTAGCATACAATTTGAGATAGTATTTTGAGATAGTATTCAGCTGACGTTTGTGATACTTTTACTTTATTCGGAATCAGTATGTTTCCATCACTTCTCATTGGTGGTACAACCTACTATATGACGTGAATAGGGATGTTTTTGTTTCTTGTCTTTTTTGTTTGGAGAGTACGAGCTGTCACCAAGACATATCGCTTGCCGTTCAGTTTGTTTACGAGGAAAGTTGTACTACTTATTCTTATCGTCTACTTGTGTGCGACATATACGTGGTATCTCATCCAGCAAAGAGTTATTATTCCATTTCATGTAGACCAGCTCCTGCTTTATCTTTCGCCCGCATGATATAGATTTCATATCGTTGGGCTTCTGGGTGGCGCCGTACTTGCTTGGTTCTACTTCAAAAAATTTGTTAAGAATACCAAGCAACGTGCACAGTGGATGTTCATCTTTGTAAAAAGCGCGCTAATTGCGACTATCCCACTGTGAATATTCCTTGTTTTGGGAGACAATGTTATCGGCATGGCAACTGATAGTCGACTTGGCGTGAGTGCGCTTTCTAGAGAAAGTAACGTCGCTACGTATGGCAGAGTTCTTCCGCTCTGATTGTTTATTAGTATTTGGGCTGCTCTCTGCCTACGATGAATGCATAAGCGACTTCCAAAAGACACTCCATGGAAGTGGAGCTATCTCGTCATTGCTATAGCACTGTTTGGGCTCAATATTTTGATACTCTTTGAAGTGTATCCGAGATTTCTTGTTATCAAATTCTGAATGTTCACACTTGATTTCAAAAACTATATGCTCCTAGCATGAACCATTTGGGCATTACGATTGCAGTTACTTTTGTTGGCACCTACCAAATCATCTCATGAAACTGACGTTTACGACGAAAGATAGCATCTCCAAGATATTACATACCTTGGAAAAATTACCTTCATACAAATCCATTACGATTTATATCGTACCGGATCATGAGATTTTTTTGCATGATCGATGGGGAAAACAAATTCACGAAACGATTCAAACATACCAGCTCCAAGTCGTTTTTTCGTGTAGCGATTTACACTCCAAGCGTTATTTTGATCGTATCTGACTCTCCACTAGACTCCAGCTGCCCAACTCACGATCGTCGCTGGGTGCACGTATCATAACATTTTTTCAGCAGTGATGACGACTGTGAAGTACGTGACTTTTGCCTAAGAAACAGTGACTTTCGACACTTGTTTTTCTTGCTGAGGCAGGTGTTATCGTTGTAATTTTGTATATCTTTTGGTGACTCCTCTCTCCTACCGCACTCATCACCATTATCCCCGCGCATCAGATGGAACCCATCGTCTATAATTTTCTTATGATGCCGGCATCTACATCATGAGATCGCTTCTCGTTTGATAATAGCTCAGACCAGTTGGTTATTCCTTACAAGACAGGATCCGTCAAAACCACTGAGTCGATGGCATATCCTATCCAAAAAATTGACTATGAGATCACCAATGCAGTGATAGAAGCTACCCTTTACAATACGATGCCGTCGACATATTCTCTTATCCAGGGAACTACGTTCGTTACCAAAGATGGCATTCCTTTCAAAACCAATGAAGCTATTTCACTGCCTGCATGAGTTAGTGAAGAAGAACCTAGTAGCGTCACTATTATGCTTGAGGCACTCCCGTATGAGGACGATGGTATCCCTGTTGGACAGAGATGAAATCTCCAAAAAGATGCTGTCCTCTATATCAAACAACTTCCCGAAAGTAGCAAAAGTCACCTCATCTATGCTACTCCCACACAACTCATCCAAAAATGATCTACCACAGAGCATGGTACTGTACGCGCATCTGATCTCGATAGCATCCAAGTGTCTCTCAACAGAACACTTCAGCTCAGAAAAAAAGAGCTCCTCTACCAGCACGTCAAAAATCCTCAATTTTTTGTACTCCCCTTTGATGATATGATTTCACTGCACATAGATAAATTTTCAACACCTACTCCTGTAGGTTCTACGTGATCTACGGTCGAGTGAGAAGTAACGTATAGCATTGACTACGCCACTGTCTCACGAAAAGATATTTCTGATGCGATGCACACCTATGTGGGGCAAAGACCTCAAAACGATCTCTCTTTACTTGCACTTCAGCGTCAGAGTGTTATTTTTTATAGCAAGAGAGCTATCAGTACAGGTGTGTATGTGGTACCTACCAAAGTTGATCTTCTCTGGTGATATAATTTTTCGAGTGATGCTACCAATCTTATCGAAGATATGCGCTCTAAGATTGCATGAAAAACAAGAGAAGAAGCAAAAGCTATTCTCTTGGCATATCCACAAGTATGAGATGTTCGTATTCGTATACGCCCACCATGGTATGAGACACTTCCTCCTGTCTCTGCCAGAATAGACTTTACGCGAGACGACTAAGAATAACTAAGAACCACTTCTACTGCTTGGTAAATACTTTGAGCTTGTTGAGTTTCTCTTTGTCGATGTAGAGATTTTTTTGTTCTATTGAATGATCGTGCTCTGTCTTTCTGATCTTTGCTAGTGTGATTGCCAATGGATCTGGTCTATCCCAATTTACCTGAAATTTGAGCGTCACATCCAAAAAATATGTTCTTATCATTTTTGCAATAAATGGGATCAGCGTCAACTCTGAGTACTTAAAGAATGCTATAAAAATGAAGAGTAACAAAATAGGCATCACAAAAAGAAAAGCTATCAGCTTATCTACGTTTCCTGTCACGAGCTTGTTCCAAATACCAAGTGACAATCCTATACCCATCGCCAAAATCAGAAGCTGAACGACCGTAATCGTCGCTGGTCCAATAGTGACGGACATATTGAACCGCCCTCCGCTGATATTTCTAGGAATAAAGATCTTCATGGACGTTATGGCTTTGGTAACCTAAAATGTTCTTTATAAGTATACCAAAAGCCCGCTGAGATGTCAAATTACCGTCAAATCACCAATATTACGCATCTATGCCTAATTTGTCTGATTATTGCTTATCTAGATAGTCATTACCTATGATCACTGCTATATCACTCCCCGTATAGGGGTTTTGGCCAGGAATAACCTCTGCTATATCCACAAATGCCCTGAGCAGATCTAATGTCTGCGCATATTTATCTGGATCTGAGACATATACTTTGGTTGTTGCGCTTCCAGTAAGGGCATTCTGGACTATAGGCACATTGAATCCTCTCAAAATAAGCTCTACGGCTATATCATTTGCGAATCCATTGGTCTTTAGCTTTCTTTTCTTGGCTTCGTCCTTGTCTATCCCGTTGAGCATTGCGATATTTGCTCATTCTACGAGGAGTTCCTGATGGTGGATAACCCATGCGGCAAAGTCCTGGGTGTGTTTGTAGTAGCTTAGATTGGAGGCTGTTGCACCGTCTGGGAGCATAGATGAGGCTCCGCCCAGCTCATCTCTATTGGGATAGTACAGAAAACATCCTGGCTGAGTCATTCTTGCATAGTATTTGTTGCAGTTTGTGGTGTAAACGAACGAGAAGAACTGTTTCTTCTTGTCGACATATGGTGCCAATCACATAATCTGTTTGAAGCTGATATTGGTTTTCATTACTTCTGTAAACTCTTTGTAGACTTTTCTTACTGAGCCAGGATTGGTGATAGAAATACTATCCAATACCTTGTCCACCATCGCCTTGATGATCAGCTGCTGCCTGAGTGCACGTGAAAAGTCTGATGTAGAGTGCCTAGATCTCGCATACTTGAGGGCTGTCTCACCATCTAGCACCTGCTGTCCTGACTGAATACTAAAGACGACATAGCTGTTGTTCGGTCCAGGATAGCTCGTATCTACCAGCGACTGTGGGACGTTTACGTTGATGCCGCTCAGACTATCTACCAGTGATACAAATCCATCAAAATCTACAAACATATAGTATGGTATGGGGACTCCCGTGATCTGTGCCATCTTGTTGCGCAGTCATGCCGCACCCGCCTCTAGATTCTTGTCATTGTTCACATAATGGTTCCAAAACAAGCCATTTAACTTGCCATAACGACCTGTTCCGTAACTCACATAGAGATCTCTCGGTACGGAAAGAAACGTTACTGCTCCAAGCTTGGGATTGTATGATGCAAGCATCATCGTATCGGTCAGCAGACTCCCTGCATGTCCTGCCCCACCGTATCCTGCTATCAGGACATTGATATTTCCAAACTCATCTGCCTCCATTGGCTCGCCCATTTGCGCTCATATCGCTTTTACTGCACCTACGGTGACATACGAAACAGCTGTTTTGCTCGCCTGATATGCAAAACCTGCATAGGCGAAAATGATCGTAATACATACGATCACGAGTCACCACCTCAGCGAACTCTTCCGTGAAAACAGCTGATGAAACGGTGAATGAGACGACATGTCTCATACTTTCTTAGCAGAGAAGACCATAGTATGTCCATAACATGAAACAAAAGCAATCCAACGGTTTACGTTGTACAGAGCCACTATAGCTATGTGGTGATGAAAAACAACCGACTCCCCCCCATTTACCCAAAGCGTAAAAGCTCAGCGACAAATTTTGTATTGACTTATCTATGTATTGAGATATTCTGGTGAGGCAAAGATATAATGTATATAAAAAAACTCGCCTTCATTAAAATTCCCACCATCAAAAAATTTGATTATGAAACGGTTCTTCATCACTTCACTTGCTCTTGCCGCAGTTGTACTCGGACTCCTTGCTTTCATTATTATACAGCTCAAGGAATGTGCATCCGGTGTAATCCCTAAATTTTCGCATATTCCGAACGGGGTGTATAGTATCGACTCTATAGGCATAAATCCTGCAGCAGTTCTGACTGTCAGTTTTGCCAGGGCATACTGCCGTATGTCTTACGTGGAAGAGACTCATTTGGGATCTTACAATATTCCTGGAACCACTGCTGACAAAGGATTTAACTTCAGAGGGCCTGTTGTTGCCGCTCTTGGATATGATCTCGCACAAGGGAAAAAGTATCTTTCACCGGATGCCCTCTTCTACGTGAATGAGGATTCTTTAGGAAAAGTAATTACTTTGCGTACAAAATTTATGCCCGTTTCAATCGGTCAGATATCCGTTGAAGCGTATACTGAAAATGACGATTCATGGTTCTCTGGTGAGATCGATCAAGATACAGCATTCGAATACATCATCAAACCAATATGTCGTCAAAGGATCACCGCTAAAATACGTGAAGACCCTTTGAAAGCCGAAGAGATTGTAGAGAACGCTAAAAATGCCATTGCAATGAACATTAGGGTTATGCTTGATGTACGTATGCAAAATGAACCTTACAGGTTCCGTGTCGAGTTTAACAACCAGCCTTTTTCTACAGGGGCCTTTCAAGATAATCAGATACCCACCGTAGAGCTTGATCCCATCATAGAAGAACTTGCAGTTCCCGTACAAGCCGAACAAAAAATAAATGAGACACTGAGTAACTGGAAACGCCGGATACAAGATGCATTCAAATAAATCTATCGATATCGGTATACCGAAGACCTCCCCCTGACCCCTTGGGGAGGTTTTCTGTTATGAAAAAAATCTTTTCTTACTTCTTACTTATGCCCCCACTCTATAGAAAAGCTCCTTTTCCACGAGATCTTTCTTTCTGCCGTATTTGAGAGCTGAAATCTGTTTGATAACTTCGGTTTTTTCTGGGGTGTTTTTTGCAGAATCTGCAAAAGGATTTCGGACTGCTAGGGTAAATGGTTTGGTAGGCTGAGAGTCCACAACCAGTCTTACGACACCTTTGTATTTATCGATATTGACGAGATCTGTTTTGCTGAAGTAAGGCGCAAGACCACCCGAGAGAAACTCTGCGTCTTCTGGTCATACTCTCATAAATAAGAAGTTACCAATGTTACCAAAGATCGGTCCTTTCATATCGGCATGCGCATGTCATTGTCACTGTTCGAGCTGTTTGACGTACTGATGCGCAATGTTGAGACTGAGACGATATTTTCTTGCTTCCGAAAGAATACTCTCAATAGCTGGTGTCACAAAGTTTTGAAACTCATCTATGTACAAATAGTGTGGCACTCTGTCCTTTTCTGGGATATCTGCTCTACGGAATGCCGCAATTCTGAGTTGTGAGACAATCATCATACCCAGCAAATTTGCGTTGATATCTCCCATCTTACCCTTGGAGAGGTTCATCAACAAGATCTTGTTGGTGTCCATCACGTTTGCTATCTCAAAGGACGACTCTACCTGACCAATAATATTTCTGAGGATCGGCGTTGTTGTCAGCGGACCAAACTTCGCCTGGAAGTAGGGAATCATTTCCGATTTTTCTTTTTCACCCATAGACGCAAATGTCTTTTCCCATCGTGCGCGTACGACCGGATTTTTGACGTTTTTGACTTTTATCTTCTGATAGGCTGCATCAGTAAACAATCTCATAATCTCCACAAGTGTCCCCCCATCAGGCTGCTCCATAAGCGTCAAGACACCATTTCTAAAATAATCCTGAATACGAGGGCCAAAAATTTCAGGACCATAGAGCTTGATAAACATATCTACGGCGTCGTTGGTGATCAGATCCATCTCCCTTTCGTTTCTTGCCGTAAGGAAATTGAAGCCGTAAGGCAGTTCCATATTTCACGCATCTCGGTAGATCAGATCATCTATTCTCTCCTTGGGAAAATAACGTATCAGATCTTCACACAGGTCACCATGCGGATCGATCAGCGTGAATCCTCTCCCCTGATCCATGTCTTGTCTTGCCATTGCTAACAACGTCGTTGACTTACCCGTACCCGTCTGCCCAATACAATAAAAATGCCTAAACCTATCCATATCACTGAGATAGACCATTCTTTTGACTCCCCCAAACGTATTGGTACCTAGGAGAACACCTGATGTCGGAAGGTTGTCTGGTGCTGGAACTATTTTGAAATTCTGTCGCTTGATACGGGGGTTTTTGTTGAATCTAATATGCGGAAAGTGATAGAGCGATGAGACTTCTTTGATATTGAGATACTGCGCACGTTTTCTCAGAAGTCCATCTCGTCAGGCGTTATATGCTCTCATAAATATTCTCTGAACAAACGCCTGCAAAAAACTTTCGAGATGTTTTGCACTTGCGTATTTTATGGCATTGAGTCATACGTATGCATACTGATGCAACGATCTCTCAAGATCACTCATCATTTTTTCTGGTCTCTTGGGATCTGGAGAGACTGCCACTCCCCTCATCAGTATCCTAAATCACTCATCTTCTGATTTTCTTTCGACATCATTCAATTGTTGGCTTGAAAGTTTTGATGTTGGCGCTGCTGGCTTCTCCTCCTCTTTTTTCTTGGGTACAATATCCTTCAAAAATGATCGTATGCTTTCTGTCTTGCCTGTTTTTATCTGCTCTGCCTCTTTCTTTAGGTTTTTCTGATCCTCATCTCAAATAGGTGCGAGTAGTAGCTGAAGACAAAGTTTCTCATCTGTTTCCACTCTAGAGAATGCCGCCAAAATACTATCCATTGGATCTACCTCAAAGGTCTCGTATGTTTTGAGTGGATATGCGCTCTTTTTGGCTAGCGTAAAATACCCTCACGCAGCGAATTTTCCTGCATCGAGCAATTTGGGCTGTGGTATAGGATCTATCACAGCACCTGGATAGAACGATGATATCATCTTTTCAAATGTCTCTGTATAGTCTGTGGGTGCAGCTATAATGTACTTGATTACTTCATTCTCTATGAGGATCTCGCATGAAATATATGTCTGGGCAAGATTTTTTTCTTTTCGCGATGATCATGAAATCGCATATGCATTCTTCAAAATCTGGTTCATAACCTCTATATTCTGCTTCATTGACTGAATTGCATCGTTACTTTTGTCCATATCAGACTCTGTACGTGGCATTTTGATCTGCAGGAATTTGAGATCTTTTGCTTTATCGGTGCAATACAGCTCTTTTCGCAGGTACCACAAATGATCTGCTGCCCACAAAACAAGCAAAAACAGTACAGCTAGGAATAAAATCACGCTTACTACACTATTCATGTCCTATCAAAAGCCAAAATAAGACTCTTATTATTGTACCGGGATCATAGGGGAATTGCAAATTTACCCTCTCGTGATAACCAAAAGCTATCAAAAAAACAGCATAAAATAGCGTTTTTGCATATACACTTTGTATTGTCAATATACTATTATACCTATTCCGTATAATACACTATACCTATTTTCTTTTTCACGATATGTTTCTATACTAGAGTCATCATCACCTCAAGAGATTGGTTACTCCTCGCCACTCAAGGGTGTGATCGACTGTGGTAGGCATCCCTACTACGTTGCTTAGGAGCCCCTACACAGGGACACAAGCAAAGATTAGAAACCGGGGGAGGGCGAGCTCTTATTCAAAATCCGTTTCATTGTGTTGTCCAGCAGTATGCCTTATGGCAATGCATCAATACCATGAAACGGGTCACTAATAAGACCCACCGCCCTCCTCCACAAAGGAGGCGGTAGATGTATTCATCTATCGCTTTTTCTTATTTTGAATTTTTTCTTATCCTCATCATATTCTGTTCTTTGGTTATCTTGATCTTAGTTCTCGCATACATATTGCTGCTGCTTGTCAGACATTGAGAGACTCTTTGTATCCACGCATCGGAATCATCACTGTATACGCTACGGTTTGTAGCGTCTCTTGAAGGACTCCCGTTTTCTCATTACCCACAATCAGTGCAAGCGGGACGCCTACGAGATTAGGATGTTGACCAAAAAATGTTTCTACCGGACACGCTGTCGGCGTAACTTCCACTGCCACGCACGTATATCCACGCTCGGTGAGGACACGAAGTGTTTCTTTTGGGTTCCATATCTGCTCGAGAGTGATGTGATGCTGTGCACCTAGCGCTGTTTTGTTAACACGATTTATGCGATTGGTATGTTTCTCTGGATTGGTATGATTCACCGGATTTTTACCATACCCTGGTCATTCTCATGATAAGACATCTCATGGTGGTGATGATGGTGATGATGATGCTAGTATATCTGGTGATGGTGTATCTGGTGATGGTGTATATCCTGACAGTACAACGCCCCATCATAGTGCATCTGCTGTACGAATGATATTTCATGTATTGTATGCACTACGGAGATTTTCCAAAACTATAAGATGTGGCATCATTTTTGTACTTCTATGCTCATTTAAAAATCATTCTTACAGATGGGATGTTCCCACAGATATAGATAATAGATATGCTGCAATATCGGCGACACCATTTTTGATGGGTATGCGCGCAAGATTTGCTTGATACTCACTCAGTCATCACGAAAGCATATGCTCCAAATGCGCCACGAGATTTCAGATATTTTCTTCGTACATACCAATCTTATTATTTACTACAAACTCCATATTTCATTTCTCTTGCTCTCGGAGATAGGAGTTGAGAATTGGTATTTTTCATAGGCTCAGTACCTCCATAATTGCTGCTGGCCCTGCTTTGGTCACGACAATGTCTGCTGCCGCCATGAGATCGTACATAAAATCTATAAACGGATAGAGTTGTACATGTGTTGCACTGTGGTGCTCAACAATTTTCACTGCTTTTTTGTAGAGTTCTTCGTTCTTTCCGCATACCATAAGGATATGTACGTTATGGAGTTTTTTGATCATCTCCTCGAGTATTTCTTCTCCCCTTGGCATCCCGTCACCACCTCCCCCTAGTAAGACTACTGTCTTATCTGTAGGAATACCACGAGATAATTTGATGGCATGTACTTGCGACTGATCTGGACGATGATTGAATTTTTCGTGGATAATTGTCGGCAGTACAGTGATCTTATCAGCAGCCACTCACTGCTCTTGGGCGGTATGTTTTACCTGCTCGCTGTATACGACATATTCCATATCCTTCTCCAAAAACCATAATATGGGCGCTGTAAATGGATCTGTCACGATAACGGTTATGCGTATTTTTTTTCATAGGGTATCTCAGAGTTTTTTGACTGCGTCTTTGACAGGCTTCGTGAGGAAAAAGTGAAAGATCACGATATGGTCTGGGCACTCTTCGTGAATCAGCTTCAGCATATCTTGCTCCATATACTGCGCAATGAGAAGCTGATTTGTTTTTGCACATATATAAAATTTATTACACGCATAGATAAACTCATATAGTGGTTTGCCGTGTGACTGTATTTTGGTGTATCACTCTTCTAACAAGAGCTTAAGTATAGGAAAATGCTCTCGGCCATCTCTCATGGAGATCTGTATATCGTCGTTATAATGATTTTGATAATACTGAGAAAGCGCTCTTGCTGCCGAGAGATGGCCTCAGCCTGTTTTGAGATACAAGAAGAGAAATTTCTTTCCCATATGACTACTGTACGAAATGTAAGAAGACGCCACCGTATTTTTGTACATCAATTACACGCAATGATGTACCATCATCAAGCAAAATCGTGCCTCTATCTCCTGTCTGTCCACCTCACTCTCCGTAGAATGGCGTCTTATCAAAAATGAGTACGCGGTGTCAGTCTACATTGATGTCTTTGAGCAGTTTGACGTTCTCTTCTTGGAGCGATGTGTATCCTGTAAAGGTAGTCGGACTGACTCCTGAAAGATATGATGACCAGTCCGTCCCCTTGGCAAACATCTTGCTCGAGCCTTGGCGAGAGCGTTCCTTGGCTTGCTCGAGCGCACGCTCAAATCATGCGTGGTCTATCTGCTTTCACATCTCTTGCGCGATTTCTTTGGTGAGCTCCACTGGAAACCCATACGTGTCATACAACTTGAACACCTCCTCTCATGGAATAATATTATTTTTTGCATGCTGTGCTATCTCCAAGAATTTTTGTTCTCATTTCTCTATAGTGATCTCAAATGCTTTCATTTCCTGTAAGAGCTGATCTGTGATTGCTTTCTCATGGCCGATAGCTGCCTCATAATGTGCAATCAACATCTTGACCAATGTCTCTAGTAGTACTGCAAATCCAAACTGACTTGTCATTCTTTCATTGTCTGGTCAGAGTTTATTGAGGTGATACCGCGCTCTCCTGATTAGTCTTCTCAGCACATATCATCTTCACTCGTTGGATGGGACTAGTCACTCATTGATAAGCAGACTTGCAGTTCTAAGGTGATCTACGACGATTCTGTAGCTCTTAGCGGTTTTGGTTTCATCTTCTGTAAACTGGTCTGTTTTTTTGGAAAATCATGCATAAGGAGCTCTTGCTACTTCTTGGAGTTGCTTCAATGTTTCACTAAACATATCTGTCTCAAAAATCGTATCAGTTCATTGCAACACCATCAAGAGGCGTTCAAATCACATACCGGTATCTACGTTTTTTGCTGGGAGTTCGATAAGGTTTCCTGTACCATCCGCATAGTATGCCATAAATACGTTGTTCCATATTTCTGTATACCTGTCGTTTTCTCCAAGATCCCAATCTGCTGGGCCATACCCCTCTCCTCTATCATAATAGAACTCACAACATGGTCCACACGGTCATACAGGTCCTGGCGTCCAGAAGTTGTCTGATTCCATATTTTCGTTGAATCACATTTCCTTGATATGCTGAATTCCCATTTCCTTGAGTGTTGCGATACTCTCGCTATCTTGAGGGATTCACGTCTTTGTATCTCACGCAAATACTGTTGCTCAGAGTTTTTCTATGGGAATACCCGCCCATGTCGTCAAAAACTCTACTGACCGGCGTATACTTTCTGCTTTGAAGTAGTCTCCAAGTGATCGATTTCACATCATCTCAAAATACGTTAGGTGTCTCTCATCACCGATATCATCAATATCTGGTGTTCTGATGCATCCTTGTATATTGTAGAGCCTCTTTCCGTCAGGGTGCGTCTTGCCCATAAGGTATGGTACAAGCGGCTGCATTCCTGCTACGTTGAAGAGTGTCGTTCCATCTTCGGAACTATTTATAATAAGAGTCCCGGGTCTAGACCGGTGATGTTTTCTCTCTACCGGAGCCTTGGTTTCCCGAAATTCATTCCATATTTTACGAACATCTGCTGATCCATGCATAACTGTTTCTACATAACAAGCTAAAAAGTACAGACTACAATTTTTGTAGTATTACTGCTGATTAGCTTTGGCGGCCTGCTCTTCTGCTTCTTTTGTGACAAAGCTCTCTATCATTTCATGTAACTTGACCGAATAGACATTATCTGCATTCAAAATATACAATATGGACTTTTCCCCTTCATCCAAATATACATCACGCACTTTATTGTCACCAAAATCAAACTTTACACTAAAGAAATACTTTAGACCGTACGAGGTCGTGTATGCGTCGTTGGTCTTGAGTGGATTGGAACGATATACGGTAAACTGCTGACTTACGGGATCAAAAAGATACACGTATTTGGAGTTCAATACTGAGATAACCTTGGTTTCTGAGCTGTATTCTGAACGAATTCTATCACCGCCCATCAGCTCCATACGACGTGCCTGTAGTGTTCATGCATTGTCTTGTCTCCAGAGCTGCAAAAGCTCTTTTGCTTCTGGCATCCACACGAGAAATGTTCCATCTACAGCAATACTTCCTAGTCCTCCACTCAGAAGATCTGGTGTATTTTGGAGTACTTCTGGGGCCAATTGGTACTCTGTTCCTGGCTGAAATACTTCCTGCGAGCCTTTTTGGTTGAGAAATCTATAAATAGTAGGAGCAGCTCACACCGTTGATTTTGCCACTACATAAAAGTTTGATGATTGGAAAGTCGCTAGATGAGAAATTCATAATGGGAATGCACCATTTGCTACTGTTACTGGCAACATACCCGTCCTCATGATATTGAGAAGTTCGCTTTTGTCAGTGACACAGTAAAGACCATTCTTCAATAGATTGAGATTACAGTCTGTAATAGTTGTACCTGGGCTAATACTTGCTAGAGTTCATCTCAACGTCTCATTGACCGCACCAACAAGTGCGCCCTGTGTCCCTCACACAAATAACCCATTTCTCCACGCCAACATATGTACTTCTCACATAATACTTTTTTCCTGTGGAGAAAACGTATATATAGGCTCTCCAAAGCCATTATCTTGATTGAAGAGCACGATATTGAAGCCCTTGTAGTATTCTTTTTCGATTATCTTTCTGAGCTCTTTGACATCAAAGGTTCGCTTCTTTTTTTCATCTAGGAGGTCTAGCTTTGAGAGGATTTCATTATATTTTTTGATTTTCTCATCAGAGTCGGCAGGTATTCTCTGGAACAAACTAATATCTTTTTGAATATCTTCTATAGTGAAGTCGATTACTAGCCCCGTCCTCGTATCTACAGTCTCTGTGTTTCATGTTTCCAAAAATCCACTCACTACCCACCAAACCAACAAAAGTACCGCAATACCTCCTCATATAAACATTGTTTGTGTTCTTCGTAGCTCCAATTTTTCTTTCAGCCCGGACAACCAACGATTCTGCTCAAACATCTTCCCCTTTAGCCTTCTTTTGAACCCTGTTCCTGGGTGTTGGACGTTAAACTCTATCCCATATCAAATGTCTTGTGTATCGCGTCTTACTGAGAGAATATCAATAAGTGAGTCTAAGAGCGAGCTTTGATTGTGTTTACTTACCTCTACCATGTGTTGCATGTCCTCTGTGTCTAGATATGTCTCGACATACTCTCATACCACAATAATATCATCCCCATCCATTACTTCCCCTTCAATAAACTCTCCAAATTGATCTATTTTCTCTTTAGTTGCTGTTTGATTGCTGACTGAATAGACAAGTCTTTGTTTTCTAAATATAAGCACACTTGTCGATCCTAAAAGGACTGCCATATATCTCCAATCCCAGAAAATATGCACAGCTCCTTTGATTTGGATATGCTCTACATCCTTTATTTTTTCGGCAAAAACACCTAGTTTCCCGTTAAAATCCTGGACCTGCTCTTCAAATTGAGCCTTAAATAGAGAAGGATCCAAGTCTTCCTGAGCCAAAAGCTCCGTTACCTGTGAGAGAAAATCATTGAATAAGTCTTTTTGGTACTCCAAAAACTTATCTGTTTGAAACACAATATATGCATATACATGGACATTATTGGGATACGTCCTCGTAAAGAGCATTTTTTGCTCATCTTCTAGGTACTCACGATAGGAAACGGCAATATGCATGATAACAACAAAAAGAAACAAAGAAAAAAGGGACACATGATAGGTGATAGGTAGTCATGTGTCCCTGATTTTCAATACAAGAAACGTTGGAATATGCCTTTGCCTACTTCCGAATTTGTAGATTTTCCATAAATTCGTTTGCAGCTGGTGGAAGTTTCTTCCATAAGTTTGGATTTGTTTGGATCAGTAGTGATGCTCCATCAAAGATTTTCTCCTTTTGACGCTTTGTTTCCACGTCAAACCAGTGATCTAGGATGGCTCTTCTCGAATTAATGAACTTCCCATCCAATCATGGTCCAACTAAGATACCCTGAACCACCAGTCATCACTCTACACACCATCCTTTCGCAGAGAGAGAATCGTTACGTATTATATCGGTGCTAAATCATTCTTTTGTGATAAATATTCATTTTACGACATCCCTATGATCACAATCCTTGTTCTTGAAGATAATCTTACCGTTTGGTACAATATACAGTGCATTTGTATCCGCATCTCACTCTATAGTAAGATCTCAATTACGTATGAGCAATGTATATGGAATATCCCTAGCCGTAGTTACATTTGAGAGCGTAAAGTCACCGTCTATCATATAGATCTCTTGCGCTGGAGCCTTTTTCAGTCTGTTAGAGATAATGTTTGTCGATCACAGGCGTCCTACTTCATTTTTTGCTAATTTTTGTATTGAGGTTGCTACTTTGTTCATGATATACTCATCAGTTTGCACTTCTGTTGCTGATTGCTCTAACTTTGAGATTGCTCATAAATCTGCTGGTGTCATAATTGGTTCACCTTCTAGGGATCTAAATTTAGTTAGATCTGTATTTGGTGTTGTAGATAATCATACTCACTGATGAACAAGATATCAGTCAGATACTGGGAAATTCATAGCACATACACGTCACTCAAACACTGCTGGACGCACACCCTTCTCTGTACAGACAGTATATGCAATACTATCTAACACAATCTGGTACTCTCACAGTACGCCACGCGCGATCTCTGGGGATATTTTGAAGTATCATTTTCACATCGCACTTTCTATCCAATCTTCTTGTAATAATACATCATCAAATAGTGTGTGCCCATTCCATTTGTTTGTGAAACAGTCTTCTACAAATGATGCTATCGGAGTTGCTCACTCACTTGATGATCCATTGTAGATAGTAAAATGACACTGCATGGTAGACTCCAAAATTGTTCCTGATAATGCATACTCGCAGTTATCTGATTGTGTATATGCACGTTGATTATCTATTTGTAGATCCCATCGGAATGGCAGATACTCACCTACTTGTACTGACGGAGGATCAATGTAAGCACATTTTGGTATTTCATTAAATGATCTCTTTGTAGGAATCAAGGGTGCTGAATTATGTTCTCATGTTCCTGGTGGATCTTCTGTTTCTTGAGTTAATGTTACTATGGAGTTACACATATCTCAGAGCACTACTCATGTTGAAGACAAAACTATACATGCTGGCTGATATGCGTCATATCCTTTGTAGTGACATGTTGCATCCATCTCCCATGCACCTCAAGCCATCAGTGTCGCATGCCCCGACGTTTGTCCGCCGGCTGATGAGTATTTATCACAGTCAATAAGTACTATATTATCTTGATATCAACTCTGCACAGAACATGTGAAATTAACCGAGTGATCCTCTGCATATACCATGAGATCATCAAGTGTTGATAGATCAACGCAACCATTAGTTGTTGTGGTAACTGTTTTTCCAGTTCAAGATGGACTTCATGGTCATCCTCATGACTTTAGGATAACTGTTCACCTACACGCATCGCTATACAAGCTTGATGGCGCCACTGTACATATTGGATTGTATGCGCCATATCACATATAGTCACAAATTGCACTCATCTTCCATGCACCATCGCTTGAGAGTGTTGCATATCCTGTAAAGGCACCTCACATTGAAGTATTCCTGTCACAGTCAATAGTCACTAACTGTTGCTGAGATCAGCTTTGTACCTCACATGTAAATTCCATCGTATGTAATTCGTTGTATACTGTTACGTCATCTTGTGTAGTTAGTTGTACACATGTGCCACTACTAGCATCTCGTGAGTCCGTCACATATGTCGGCAAATTATATATAGTCACTGGTTGTTTACACATTTCCTCACATAGCGAGCTCACCATAGATGATGCTGTCTGCTGTATTGTATTTAATGCCTCTATAAGTGGTGTCGTTGGATTATTTGGTAGTATCCATCAATTTTGTCCCGTTACTAGTGCTCCTGACAGATTACCCATCAAAAGTTCTGTAACCAAATGTCCAGCCGCAACATCATAGAGATTATCAATAAGCTCTAACGCTGACACATTAAGGAAAGATGTAAGATCTACACCACTCGAGAGATTTGTCCAATTTATGATCGCTATATTAGCATCTATTCATGAAAGATCAAACGCATCTGTCAACTGTACAGCATATGTATTAATTAGAGAAAGAGCACTTCATGTGGTTAATGGATTACCATTACACATAAGACCAGCATCACCATCAACTGTACACAATACACTATATGATCATCCGGTAGTAAATGTATACGTACCAGTAGATCATACACTAGATCGCATCACCGCACCACTCGCGTTGAGTACCTGGATCATGTATGATATACCTGATCATGCACATGTTATATCTAGAGACATAGGTGCATCTCATGAGTTTGCTGATAGCTGCACCGATTGACATGTAGCATCGTATTCACATACTGAACTATCAGGGATACATACTCCGCCGCATGCCTGATATCCACTAGGTATGGAAGGCATGGTTGCACTACAACTTCCATCACAGAGGATTAGTCATGTATTTGTTTCTCCACATGCGTTTGCAGCACCTGTACATACCGTATTGTATCATGTTACAAGCGGTGGAGTTCCATTGCACGATCCATCACATTGTATCGTTCATACTCATGTTTGACTGCAGGCATTCACGCCTATACATGTCGTTCCATAGCCGCTTACCAATGCTGGTGTACCATTACAAGATCCGTCACATTGTATCGTTCATACTCATGTTTGACCACAGGCGTTCACGCCTATACATGTCGCCCCATAACCACTTACCAAAGATGGTGGTATAGCATTGCAACTTCCATCACACACAATCAATCACGTTCCTATTTCTCAACACATATTTGAACTTGATTCACAGACTGTATTGTAGCCACTTACCAATGGTGGCGTCACTGCACTACAGCTTCCATCACACTGAATCATTCACGTATTGGTTTCTCCACATGCGTTCGTTGCACTACATTCTGTATTGTAGCCACTTACCAATGGTGGTGTACCTGCGCTACAGCTTCCATCACAAAGTATCAATCACGTATTTGTTTCTCCACACGC
>CAYOFF010000002.1:0-30174 GCA_964403415.1 uncultured Candidatus Peribacteria bacterium
CTCCTCCTGCTGCTCCTCCTGCTGCTCCTCCTGCTGCTCCTCCTGCTGCTCCTCCTGCTGCTCCTCCACCGCCTCATCATGCACCATTAGGCGTTGTATCTGTATCATTTGGTATTCAGTCTCCATCTATATCATCATCCTGGTCATCTGGAATACCATCACCGTCCGTATCATCATCTTGGCCATTAGGATTTCCGTCGCCATCACAGTCTGTATCGTCCTCATCAGGTATGCCATCATTATCCTCGTCTGGATCTCCTGGACACTTTTTCCCATCACAATCTCAATCTCACTTTGGTAGGTCTTCCTTACTACCAAAGAAAATGAGCCTTAGCTCCTTCTGGGCAGATGCTCATTGCGCATCTTTTATCGTAAACTTCAGCAAAATAATAGCATATGGTTGGTTTTCGACAATCTTTACTCTAATAAAAGGATCTCCCGCAGACGGCCCCACGACTTCTACCCCTGCTGGCTGGTTTGGTGATTCTGGTGCCCATTCCCATTGGAATCCTGTTATTTCTATTTGATTTGGTGGCGTTGTATCGTCAGAGAGCCATGGTACGAGGTTTCGCTCCCATCGACGCTCACCTTTGACCTCTTCTTGGAACAGCGTCTGTCCTGTATAGGTCGGTGGCTGATTTGTACCACCTGTCGTTCCCTGTGCAAATACAGCATATGGGAGAGATGATATCCCTATAAGCACCGCAACTACCCAGACAGCAAAAATCTTCCATCACTTGTGGGCACTTTTGAGTGTTTTTTTGAACACATGGTTCATAGACATAGACATAGACCTAGACATAGGCGTAACCATAGCCAAAGTAAAGTTATCAAGTAATTTTGAGCAACACAGAGAGCGTTACTTTGATGATAAAGTAGAATGCCGAAACGACAGCTACTCAGATTGCAATATACGTTATTCTCTTCTGTACTTTTGCGATGTCCGTATCACTTAGTGGCGCTGTAGCCAACAATAGGCCGTTGTAGATAATTAGCAATGCACCTACTACAAGAGCCAAAAATACAAGCCACTGCACATACACAGGCACATTATTTCTTATATCGTCTAGTGTGTTGGCAATCTTGTACTGGAGACCGTAGACACCGTTATTTTGGACCTTGTTGAGTGGCGTTTCGATAATATGTGTATCTGCTTTGTCCATAACTTGATCTAGGATGACTTCTGGATCTTTGGAGTAGTTCTTGGACCATCCGGCCGCTGAGGCAATATCTGCAAGCATACATGTACCAAAAAATACCAGTAATCATTTTGTTACAGCGGATTTTAGGGACATTTTGAGGTTTTTTCTCTGCATATTAGTGCCTGCTCACCAGATAAATATTGTAAGGTACTATTTGGACACAATAATTGTATGGACGAGCCCCTAGAAATGCAAATTTATACCTGCAGCAACACCCCATCTGTAAGGACGGGAAAGAGCTAATGGCGTAGCCCTTCTTCTTACAAAGTTTGAAGAAGTTCGCAGGAAAACCCACGCCTGGGGGGCGTGGATATTTATACCTGCAGCAACACCCCATCTGAACAAGTTCGTTTGAGGTGGTATTATGACCCAAAAAGTCTATATTCCTGTTAGTTTTAACCTTTCATAGTTTGTTTGTATGTCAAATGCTCAAAACACGGTAATTTTGAGGTTCAATGATGTTTCTTTTTCGTTCAACGACGGCAAAAAAGTGATTCTTCAGCACAGCGACTTCTCTATTCGTGAAAATACCAAAATCACAATTATGGGGCAAAACGGCGCAGGGAAATCCACTATCTTCAAACTCATCACCTGAGAGTTGCAACCTACAGAGGGCAAGATAAATATCGTTCCTGGGCATAGTATTGCTATTTCCAAGCAGGTGCTGCCCAGAGAGCAGCTCGACCTTACGGTCAAGGCATATTTTGAGACTGCATTTACCGAAAAGGACTATCAACTCGACAAAAAGATAGCTGAGGCACTCAACTCTGTCAATCTCGTGGCACCTCTCGATAAGAAGCTCAGAGATTTTTCTGGTGGTCAGCAAGCGAGACTACTGCTTGCATATGCGCTTATCCAGAAACCTGATATCTTACTCCTCGATGAACCTACCAACAATCTGGATAAAGAAGGCATTGGTCATCTTATTGGATTTTTGCTCACCTACGAAAAAACTGTTGTTGTAATTAGTCACGATGCGGATTTTTTGAATATGTTTACGGATGGTGTTTTGTATCTCAATGTGATGACGCACCAGGTAGAACAGTACTGGTGAGACTACTATGACGTTGTCGAACAGATTGCTGCACAGATCGAGAAAGAACAATCTCAAAATGCGAGACTCCAAAAACAAATCCAGGACGCAAAAGAGAAAGTAAACTTTTTTGCAAACAAGTGATGAAAGATGCGCAAACTTGCAAGCAAACTTAGAGACGAAATTGAAGAAGCAGAGGAAAACAAAGTCGAAGTCAGAAGAGATGATAGAACCATCAAACCGTTTACGATCGAGTTTGAAAACTTGGTGTGACCGCTAGTTACGATCAACAATGTCACACTTATGAATGCGGAGCATGAAGTGGTCAGCAAAAAGCTAGACCTTGTCGTCAAAAAATGAGATAGATTTTTGCTGAGCTGACCAAATGGCATCGGCAAGTCTACTCTTCTCAAGAGGCTTATCCATGCACACGATGCCGATGCCGCTATCACAGACGAGGTGAGGGTCGGTTATTATAGCCAAGACTTCAATGCACTCAACATGGAGATGACTGTTTGGGATTCTCTGCATGAAGTCTCCAATAGTGTCACCGACCAGGAGGTCTTCCGTATTGCCTCACACTTTCTCCTCACCGGCGACCTCCTCAAAAATCAGATCGTCTCATTGTCTGAATGACAGAAGTGACTCCTCTGCTATGCAAGATTTGTTATTCAACAACCGCATCTTCTTATTTTGGATGAGCCAACCAATCATATCAACTTCCGTCACCTTCCGATTATTGCCGAGTCACTCAATGAGTTCAAGTGAGCAATTATCATGGTCAGTCACGATCAAGCATTTGTGGATCAGATGAAAGATATTCAGATCGTAGATCTCGGAAGACTCGTAAAGGGGTTGTAAATTTTTTTTGTTTTTGCATACTGAAGTCGACAAGCGTATATCTTTATACTTGAGACAACACCCCTGCTGTGAGAGAACGGATAAGAGCTAACGACGTGGATATTTATAAACACTTCTCAGTATGATTACTCCTCTCTTCACGATTGAGAACTACCAAAACATTATGCAAAATCCATATGGATGACAGCCAAGTAATTGACTGGTGTTTTGGGATATTGTTAGAGTATTACGTCCTGCACTTATCAGTCGTTTCGCTTCTCTTGATGGGAGAAAACTATCAACCGATCTCACTGTTCCTGCATCAGAAAAATTGCGTATCTGATCCAAAGAATACTCACTCAAAGACGCTATCATCGCACTAAAATTACTTATGCCAACATTACGAGCATGTACGTATTTTTTTTGGGACGTCAAAAAATCTACGCATCTCGGTATTGATATTATGCTTCCTCGATGAACACCGCTCCCAAGTTTTACTGCTGGCAAGGTCACGCGTATCAAGACGCGAGATGGTTCTAGTCAAAACGAATGACACTGTGTTGTCGTTCAAGATGCACGTGGATACTTTTGGGGATATGAGCATCTCGATACAATCTCAGTCAACCTCGGACAAAATGTACAACAATGAACCACGCTGTGACTCTGTGGGAAAACCGGTAACGCTACGCAGTACCACCTCCATCTCCAAGTAGATTTTCCTAGTTGATCTTCACATCCTTATCGATCTAGCAGTCTCTCTGATATCCAAAAATATACTTGCGATCCACTCAGTGCACTCAGAGCAGTTTCACCTATAAGCGCCATCAAGGATCTTCCCTATGAGATGAGTTATCAGGAATCTATCCTCATACTTATGGATGTCGGTATCCTCAAGATTCAACCGGAGGTTCGCCCATATGCTTTCTTGCAAAGATATGAGATGGCACTCATCATGCATAGAACTCTCAAAACCTACAACCGATATACGCATCTCATCAAGCAGACAAATGAGCTTCCTGTGTACAGTGATGTGACGCCGTGACAAGCTGAACTTGATGAATCACTTCGTCGACTACGACAGTATGGTCTTATGAAATGATCGAATGGATCTTTTTTCCCTGCTGCTGAGCTCAATGGAGAAGAGTGTTTAGCACTTCTGTGAAGATCGTTCTTTGATCTTAAGGATTCTACATCTTCATCTCCTCGATATCAGTCATACCGAGACTATTTTACAACACATAGTATTATTCCTACCGATCGACCATATATCAACAAACATATCCCTAGGCAGGATATTTTCTTGGTCACCAAACGCGTTCTCGTAGCTAAGTGATTGATCGCAGGTATTGTATAACAAAAAAAACGCCACCTTCCGGAAGCGTTTTTTTGAGATATACGTTCTCTCCTATTTCTGTTCTGTTGGTTGTTCTGTCGTTGTTTCGTCTGCTTCGATAATCTGTTCACCTGGATTTTCTGCTGCAGCGTTGCTGTTCCACTGACCACCGTACTTCTGATAGAGTGCATTGAGTGTAGACTCGATCTCTTGCATCACCTTGTCCATGTCCTCCTTGGATGCATTATCATCTTCCTTGAGTCTCTTTGCTTCGTCTGCAAGCCCTTGTAGCTTTGTTTTATCTTCCTCAGCAAGTGCGTGCTCAGGATTGGCTGTTGCTTTTTCTTGCGCTTCTCCCAAGAATTTTTCTACTTGGTATCACATTGCATCTAGTCTATTTTTGGTTTCGATTCTTTCTTTCTTCTTCTTGTCCTCCTCTGCGAACTGTTGAGCCTCTGCTTGAGCTTTTTCGATTTCCTCTTCTGAGAGATTGGTTGCACCCTGGATCGTTACCTTCTGCTCCTTGCCTGTGGATTTCTCTTTGGCATGTACACTGAGGATACCATTTGCATCCATATCAAATGTTACTTCGATCTGCGGTTCACCTCTTCTGAGGTTTGGAATGCCTTCGAGATTAAACTGACCAAGTGATTTGTTGTCAGCCGCCATAGGTCTCTCTCCTTGAAGTACGTGTATTGTTACTGCTGGCTGATTATCTACTGCTGTGGTATAGGTCTTGTTTTTCTTGACAGGGATCGTCGTATTTCTAGGAATTACAACATCAACAAGTCTTCCTTCTACCTCCACGCCTAGTGAGAGTGGCGTCACATCAAGCAACAAAATATCTTTGACATCTCATTGGATGATACCACCCTGCACAGCTGCACCAAGTGCTACTGCTTCGTCAGGGTTGACGGTTGCTTTTGGAGCTTTACCGAAGAGTTGCTCCACGAGTTTGATAACAAGTGGCACTCTCGTAGATCCACCCACAAGAATTACTTCATCAATATCTCCTGGTTGGAGTTTAGCATCTTTGAGTGCGTCTTGCACAGGCTTGCGGCATCTCTCTACGAGATCGTTGATCATCTGTTCAAACTTAGATCTCGAGAGTGTCTCCTGAATATTTCTTGGGACCCCATCGCTTCCTGTCGTAATAAATGGTATCGTAATTTCGACTGAGTCTGCTTGTGAGAGTTGTTTTTTTGCATTTTCTGCTTCATCTTTGAGTCTCTGAAGCGCCATAGGATCCTTGGAAAGATCAATTCCTTCTTTGGCTTTGAACCCTGCAATCAACCACTCAATCAATTTCTGATCAAGATCAGCTCCACCCAAGTGTGTATCTCCTGATGTAGACAGTACCTGAAATGTTCCCTCAGATCAAATCTCCAAAATAGTAATATCAAACGTTCCACCACCAAGATCAAAAACTGCAACTTTCTCGTCTTTGTTTTTACCGATACCATATGCAAGTGCTGCGGCAGTAGGCTCGTTGATAATTCTTTCGACTTTGAGTCCTGCAATTTCACCTGCTGCTTTGGTAGCATTTCTCTGTGAGTCGTTGAAGTATGCAGGCACCGTAATGACTGCTGAAGTCACACGATCACCGAGAAACTTCTCAGCGTCTTGTTTGATCTTCTGTAGCACAAATGCTGCTATCTGTTCTGGCTTGTACTCTTTTCCGTCTACGATCATGATTACGCCACCATCGCTTCCTTGCTTGACCTCGTAGGGACAGTTCTTTATCTCTTCCTGTACCTCTGAGTACTTACGTCCGATAAATCTTTTTGCTTCATAAATAACATTCTTAGGTTCGAGGATAGCTTTCCTCTTTGCTAGCTTACCAGCGATAAGCTCTGTACCTTTGATGTACACAACAGAGGGTGTTGTTCTGTCTCCCTCAGCGTTGGCGATAACCTCTGACCTATCACCAATCATATATGCAAAACATGAGTTGGTCGTCCCTAGGTCAATTCAAATAATCTTTGGCATACTATATATATGTATAAAAGTAAAAGAGATGCTTTGTATCAAAAACGTCATACCAAAATCGCTTCTCTCTGCCGTTTTTCTATAAAGCGTAGCACCTATATAATATACATGCTACGCAAAAATGCAAGAGAAAGTGGAGAAGGTGGTAGTACGTAGATATCTTTGCATGTAGACTTATGCCAAAATACATAGATTATATTGTAAAAATGGATGATTTGAGTATTGATCACCGTATTCGTAAACATAAACTAATTTACTACCGCCATGAAGAATTTATTCAATTCGCTGAGAGGAAATTTACGGGGAACTTTCGCAAGAATCGCTGACCCCTCGCGCAGCAAAGGACAACGACTCATTGGTGCCCCTACTGCGCAAAGTAATGGGTACTACAAATTGAGCAAGGAAGGGTACGTAGACCTCTCTATAAGTGATCTCCGTAAGGTAAAAAAACTTCTACGAGATGGGTGGACGATAGTGCCGCCGAAGTAGATTTTCATCCAATCATTTTTTTCTCTCCTTCTCTCTTGCCCGCCTCGAACGAAAAAAAACCGCCCCCGGTCTCCCGGATGGCGGTCTTTTTTTGGAAGGATGCAAGAATTACTTCTTAGCAGGAGCCTTCTTTGCAGCTGGCTTTTTCTTAGCTGCTGGCTTCTTTGCAGGAGCCTTCTTTGCTACGACTTTCTTAGCAACAACCTTCTTTGCAGCAGGCTTCTTTGCTACGACCTTCTTAGCAACTGGCTTCTTTGCAACAACCTTCTTAGCAACAACTTTCTTCTTAGCAACAGGCTTCTTTGCAACAGCCTTCTTTACAACTTTCTTAGCAGGCTTTTTTGCAACAACCTTCTTCTCATCAACTTTCTTCGCAGTAACTTTCTTCTTTGTCGTTGTAGGCATTATTTTGGTTAAAGGTAAAGACAGGGGTGATGAAGACGTCGTGTCTTCGTTGGATGTTTTTTGTGGTTCAGGTTTAGGTTGGGTTTTCGTAGATGATGATGAAGATCATTTCTTGTCGGATCATTTCATATCTGATGTCATTTTAGATTCATTTTTCCACTGGGCAGCGACTCGACTTCCTGTCTTGAGATTTTCTATCGCTCCTCATGTCATGCGTGCAACGAGTTTGCTTAGTCATGGATTGTGTCCGACCACCAACAGTGTCTTCGCACGATCAAGATAAGATGAGAGGAGACGTTCGATTTTTTCTGATGAAGCGAGATACAATTCTTCGAGAACGACTACTTGTTGTTTGGTCAACTCGAGCTTCTCACTGATCTTTGCTGCTGTCTCCACTGCTCTTTCCGCCACACTCACCAAGACGAGATCTAATTTTAGCTTTTCGTGCTTCAAGAATTTTTTGATGTCCTTTGCTAATGATCTCACTTGTTTTTTTCATTTTTTTGCGAGTGGACGATTACGATCTGCAACGTGATCATCATCTGCTCACTTCGCATGACGAACAAAGATTACCGTTGCCATACGTACGATCAGGATAGAGAATAAATGTAGATGATCTGTGATGAAATGTTAGACGCCGAAATACATTTCATACACTCGATTCGTTTTGAACATTCCGTCGTCATTCACAGAGATACGTAATTTATCTATATAATCAAGGAAATGATCAATAGATTTTTTATCATACGTAAGTGTTTTCATAGAGATTTCATGTATCTTGTTATCGTACAAGTGCGGTATTACCCACTGGCTTAACGCGACACTACCAAATTCTTTATACGTAATTGGAAAAGTAAAATCCTTTGACTTAATTGGAATTAGATACATAAGATTGTCTAATTTTTTGCGCGTGAACATTCATAAAAATTCTACTTGAGATGGTGAAAGTAATTCTTGCGGTTGACGATAGAATGGAAACGACTGATGAATATTGGGTAAGATATGCCTTAATGAGCACGACATAGTATGCGCATGACGCGACACTTGATCGACTTCAAATCTTATACTATGATCTTCAAGCGTTCTAAATTTTTCATCGATTTTGGCGATCGCATTTTTATCGACATTTCTTTTTTTAACGACCACCTCCAAACCCTGGTTGTTCCAGCGGTATCTCAGCAGTACTTTTTCCTTCCTAAAAAATTCAAGATCATGACTGTCTGCAAAATATATAATTTGTTCTCTCTTTTCAAATTCAGATCCATACTCCCCCATCAATTTTTCGATGAGTGCGTTGTACTCTTTCTTTGATATAACCATCTTGATCTCTGCGTTTCTTCCTAGCATTTCCGACTACTGTAGAATAAAAAGACTATACTGTCTGTATCCTTGTTTCTGTATGATGGACATCGTTATGTATACCTGCTGCAAGATCATCTGCAAGTCCGATTACATTTTCATCGTCATCTTCCACATGTACAGTAAGATGATTGTATGGCATTGAAATGCCATGTTCCTTGCATGCCATTCGTATTTGTTTTTTTAGCAATGCTGTCGCTCGGTAGACATTTATTTTTCCGCGTGTATAGTATGCGTATGCTTTGCATGTGATTGCGCTACCTGCAAACACTACTACTATCACTCTCGTACTCTCCTTTTCCTCTATCCGATCCATACTGTTTATAGCATCCTTGATGTGATCTGATATGGCATGCAAATCCTTACTCGCATAGTGCACCTTGAACTCTGCCTCTAATCTGACCAGTCATGTCTCACTATAGGTAAGCACAGGATGCGTCACCATCATCATATTTGGAATAATAGTTTTTCTTTTGTCGAGTTTGGAGATAACACAATACCTAATATTCACGGATGTCAGTTTTCCCCAAAACCATCTCTTCTTATACTTTATAAATACCTTGTCTCCTAGTTTGTAATGTTTGGTCGTCAGAATCAATACCCCTGCTATCATATTTCCCAAAAAATCTTTGAGGCCCACCGATATTCACATACTTATTCCTCCGATCATGAGTGAAAAGTCTACTCACAAAATTTGAAATCAAATCAAAGTCGAAAATCCTACCATAATCCAAAAGACAACATCACCGACGAGTTTACTGGTTCTGGTCACATACTCGTTACTCTGAATATTCATATCTAGGATCCTCTTTGCAACAAAACGAGAGACTGCTTGAGAGAGAAGCACGAGCAAGGCAACCACACCGATCGCCAACATCAATCTAATAAAAAATTGTGCATACGGATTTCCTATGTCATTGATCCCTCGTGAGATGACACTATTTGCGTTTGACTCTGCTAGTGCTTGCGCTTGCGTAGTATTCGCCATATCTCTTATATTCTAAAATATACTTTGTACTTTATTGTACTTCTATATCTTGCCACCGTTTTTGGTCGCCTTGGCCACGTAGATCAGACTTGCAAGCAAATCTTTGTCGTTGTGATCCACGGTAAGCACGGTGTGGGGATATGCAAAGACAATTCCATGTGCGTTGAGCGCAGCAAAGATTGCAGTATTAACATCCGAAATCGCTACCTCAGGTATTCTTCCTGCTGATGGATCTATGTAAAAGTATATTTTTACATTTATTCATGAACTAAAATTTTGATCGCCCCCAAAATTCTCAATCAAAACTCTTGTACTTTCTTTCTCTCTTACAAAATCGAGACTATTGACAGCATCTTTGATGACTGCAAATGCTTCGTCCACATTGGATTTGAAGTGGATTGTTATCAACGTCTCGAGTCTTACGAGTTCTTCTGAGTCATACGTCCTGATAGGAACACTAATCATTGTTAGGTTTGGAATCACTACCCTTCTTAGGTCGAGTGTCCTCAACACCGTATATCTAATCGTAATCTCTTCTATTCTTCCAAAATATCTCTCCTCAGCTTCTATCTCTATTATATCACCCAGCTTAAACTCATCATTGGTCAGCACCATCACTCCAGCTATCATATTTCCAAAAATCTCCTTGAAGGCAAACCCGATACCAAATGAGATACCTCCGAGAATAAGTGCAAAATCAAACCCAAGTACCTCAAATCCAATAAGTAACGAGAAGATCAACAAAACATAATAGACAATATTTCCTATCAAAAGACTCATCTTCTGTGTATACTCGTCGTCTGCTATACTATGTGCCTGGATTCTTTTGGTCACAAATCTTGCGATTACCTTGGAAATTACGACCAAAATCGCTACTACCACCAATGCGAGGAATAATTTCAATAAGAATGCGACGTAGGGGTTCCCTACATTGTCTATTCACCAAATTGTTGCATCCTTGGATCCCTGCACTCATTGGTTTACTGCCGCATTTCCTTGGGCGGCTCAGGTGGTTTGTGCTGCCATAGCTACAATTACTCTATAAAAAATGGACTATAGCCAATTCTAGCCAATTTCCCTAAATTTTGCAAAAATTTGCACCCCGGAGCTATTGTACATATACTTATTATAGCACAAATTCTCTTTATTCGATGGTACCACCTATGTCTGCTGTTTATGCACAAAGTTCTGATACCAATGACGCTGGCCTCAAAATCACCCAAGAATGCCTCAAGGACGGCAGTTGCCAGCTCGATCTCTTCAAAACTCTCAAAATAAGAGAAGAATCGCCTGATAACTCCCCTGAGACCCTTGTTCAAGACATTTTTTTGGGGGCGACGTTCTTTATTGGGACCATGGCAACATTTGGCATCATTTACTGAGGTCTCACTATGGTGCTCTGAGGCTCAGATGAGGGGAAAATGGCAGAATGAAGAAAATGGGTCAAATACTCTATTATAGGACTCGTTTTGGTCATCTGTAGTTATAGTATCATCAGAGTGGTCGAGTATATTACCCAGGGAGAAGAAGTATCTGTGATAGAACAGTCACGTATTGTATAATAGATTTCTTATTGTTGCTTATCATTGTTTCCCTCTTACTTATGATCTTCCTCAATCTCTCCTCTGACACGATTATACTTACTCTAGGAGACGAAAAGACGATTCTCTCCCAGAAGGATATTGAACGAACCTTTCCCAAGGTACTTCTTGGGTATGTTCGCAAAAACACAGATGCTCATATTTTTGTCATTCATGGTCCTGGATCATTTACAACCCTAAGGATTGGCTGTATGGTTCTCAATGAGATAAATCTCCTCATGAATTATACGCTTCGTTTTTGGGCATGCAGCAAGCCTGATCTTTATGCGATTGCATATAAGAAATGACTTCTGCCTCAGTACGGATACATATATATATGACAAAGACAAAATGTTCGAAAAACTGATCTTAGCACCATGAGTCATACCAAACTCCCCTGTCAGTCACTCCACGAAGACAGTTTGTCCACCCGTGTCTATTTTTTGGATACTGTTCAAGAACATGAGCTTATCAAACACGTAGATACATGATATATGGTAGGTATTTCACTTTCTGCAGACGCGCAGCATATAGAACTCTCCTACGCGTGAAACACGTGAATATATGCACTCCAGGAGTTTTGTTCCGCACCCACCCCTAGTATATCCCCCGCGTATCTTATAGAGCCTACACTAGGAGGAAACTAGAACTAGCCTTACTATAGCGCCCACTAGGCGGTGTCTCGCATGGCAAGATGTGGTGCATAACGTGAGCGGAAACGCTCTTGAATGTTTTTTCTATCATATAAGGTAGATGCAAATGTCTTGAAGCCGTGCTGGAGAGCGGCGGCATCTTTGGAGGATATGAGATGGCCGCTCTGCTCATCTACGAGCTCGCGGGTGCCTCATTGGTTGTAGCCGAAGACGGGCACACCGAGAGCGAGCGCCTCGGCGGTCGCCATGCCAAAGCTTTCTTTCGCAATATTTATAAGCCCTTTGGCATGGCGTATGAGCTCCACCTTTTGGTGCAGATCTGTGATCTGCCCTACAAAGGTGACCGTAGGTCACGCCATTTCTTTGAGATACTGCTCGTCAGGGCCACTCCCTGCTATCAGCAGCGGTATCTCCATACTATTTGCGAGAGCAATAATACGATCTACCTCTCTAACAAACTTTACGAGTCTCCCGATGTAGAGATAGTATCCTCCTCCGCCAGCCATTGATGCAGCAGCAATGCTTTTTGCCAGAAAATTTTTCGATGCAGCCATTTCCAGTACAGCATCCGTCGTAAGTACTTCTTCTGGGAGCTTTGGGTAGAGCACTGTTCACTGGAATCCATAATAACGCTGTGCACTCTCATTGGTGTACCCACTGTTTACATAGATTTCACTATAGGTATGAGATTTTTTGTCTGCTCTTCTGATATATCCTACACACAACTGGAAAATCTGACGCGTTGGAAATTTAAACTTTTCTATATATTCGCTATAATTTTCTCGGATGTACTGGTTTGGTGAATGCAAATATAAGATCTGAGGAGCATCGGTACGTATATTCTTGACTGCTGCAAACGATGAAATTACTACCCTCTCTGGTGCGTATGCATTTATCTTACGGCTGAGCAACCAACACAATAACGGATACAACACAAACAAATTACGATAATCAAATAACCAGCTCAAAAAACGTATCTTGTGCACAGAAAAATATACAAAAATAGCATTTACCCATCTGGGCAGACTTGTTACTACCTCGTATGTGTACTTTCCCACACGCAGCTCACGCTTATTTGAAAAAAGCGTAAAAACTCTTCCGCACATCATTTTTGTGCCTGCTACGTTTTCTTGTGGCTGATACTTTTGGATAAGATCTGCAAACACTTGCTCTGCTCCTCCCCAAAAAAATATTCGATCATGCACATATGCGTATTTCATCCTCAAGCTGCCTGATACAAAGTAATATATGATTACTTATACCACTTTCTCCCCGAAGAACAAGTACTCTTCGTATGTGCTTACGCGTATTTTTGTATGTACAAGTGTTTGTACTATGCAGCGAGACCGTAGTCATCATCTAACTCACCCGTCCTTCCAAAAGTTTGTAACGTTTGACCATATGCGTTCTGTTGTTTATTCAGTCTCATCATGTCTGGAGGTGTCAGTGCGTCAAATCCTGGAAACTCGTAGTCAATGATGTTTTTGCAGAATTCGCTGGATAGTTTTCCTCATGGACAGATATATAGTGGCGCATTTACCAAAAAGAATGACTCGAACTTCTCCAGTGTATTGGAAACTTCTGAGGGAAGATTTGTTCAAACTCCTATCTTATCAAATGCACGTCTGATCGATCATTTCATAAAAAATGGTCACAACTTTGGGTCTCATGCAAACTTGGCAGCTCACAAGAAAAACTGCTTCATCTCATTTGGATAGCGAGATCCAAACCACTGAAAGTATTTTTTGGCATAGAAATTGAATGCCGCTGCAGATGGCATAGGTTTATCAGATATACTTGCAAGCCTTTCATTCAGTGCCTTCCACAATGGCTGCGCTGTCTTTTCTGAGTTTCCTGTATATCTTCCGTTACCACCAAGCTGATCCATCGCTTGCCTGACGAGACCAGGAGATAACGAAAACATATGCTTCTTGTAGATAATAGACTCTGTATCCACCTCTCTGAAACGTTCTGTATCAGAGTTGAGCACACCTTTGTTGATATAGTTTTCGAGTGCTGAAATTTCAAACTGGTCTCTTTGCTGCTCAAGTGGCACGCTTCTTTTTTTTGCAATAAGATCAAAAATAAAATCATAGTCCTGAAGTTTATCCATGAGTTGTTTTCCATAGTTTCATCGCCATGTTTCCATTCTCTTGAAAATATCCTCGTGTGCTCTGGGGTTATTTGCATACTTTGGATCTTTGTAGTTCACATATGATGAGAACTTTTTTGGAATATCTTGACCAATCTGCTCAAATTGTGGCGAGGACGTAATCGCATCAAACAACGTCGTCATCTCTCTCTGTGCCTGCATGTTGTTGATGTACTCTGCAAATGGGAATCCAAACATTTTTGCTATCTCTTCGTATTTTCCTTTGTATCACTTATCCAACATTTCTATGGAGACTCCCGAGATGAGCGGTGCAAGCATAGAAAAACACCACCTATAATATCTTGGTTCATTTCCAAATACTTTCTTTCACATTGCTCGCTGCGTACCTATGATACGTTCCATTCTGAGATTATTGTGAGCTGAGACAAATTCATCCTCATATATTTCTCCGAACTTCTTGGAGGACACTTCTGTCTCTGTCTCATCTATCTTTCACTTCCCAAACAGACTTGATCCTACCTGACCTTGGACATATCCTGGAAACTTCGTTCCGAAAATCATCTCTCGTTTTTTGAGTCCGTTTGGTCACGGTGTGGCGGTATTGAATTCATTAAAAATAAATCTCAGCTCAGACTTTGCAAAGTCGTCCGCGAGTGCATCATAGTCTGCGTCACTTGGACTCATTCTGCTCAGTTTCACTCTCAGGGTCTCGTGGTAGAGTTGTCGTTCTTTGTGTTTCTGTGGTCCCAACAACATTTTTACCCACATACCCGTACCTTTGTAGTTTTTGAGTTCTCTGAAGTAGAGGCTTCATCATTTTGGTCACATAGCATACAACAAACATCACGCCACCTTGAGTGGATCTGTTTGTCGAATGGTATCTGCATTTTTGAAAATTGTATTCACAATGTACTTTGCTGGCATAGCACTTCATAGACCACCTTTGGTCTCACACTCATCTCTGTATTTTTCGATATCCTTCCAGAGTCCCTGGTCTATTTCCATAGGTATACCATCTGCCATATCTCCAAATGCATCTCCGATATATGGCATTCCACCCAGTGACCTGAAGAGACCACTGGTAAATAATCTACGCTTAAATTTCTTACTTCTCTCATCGTCCATTTCCTTGAGGTATCATTTTACACCATCGATAGCCGACTTGAATCATGCAATAATATTCCCTAGTGAAAACCACTGCATACCTCCTCACATTTTATCTTCTTCTCATGTCTTTGTATCTTTTTTGAGTGTATTGTAGTCTTTCTGGGTATACCCTCTAAGGTTTTTTTGCGCACAAAAGAGCATAAACTCATTCATCGTCATATCCTTGTGCCGTGATCAATCATCAGATGACATATGCACTCCTGATCCTGTATATGATACTTTGTACATCAGTGGTATCGTTGCCACTCTCTTTTTTTCATCTTTCTTGTCGGTGCTTCATACGGGTTTCTCCGTAATCACGGTATCGTACTGCTCACCAAAATACGTAAATGGTTCTTTGGTATCAGGACTTTTGAGACTGTTGATAAATACGTTGCTTCCGATGTAGTCTATGAAACTTTTTATTTCATCTTCTGCAAAATATTCTGGCTTGAGATTTTCTTTGACGTATGTTCATCGTGCTTTTGCGTTGGGCTGTTTTTTGAATTTATACACATGCATAACCATGGGAGCTTTGATAAGTCTATCCAGATCTTCTGGTGACTGAGAAAACGTATCTATAACTTCGCCATCCTGCTCTCCTGCTATTTCACATCCATAGAGACGTGCTTTGAACTCACCCGTAGCATTGTCGATATCACTAAAACTAACTCTCCAGTACCTTCTACCTCATCACTCCAGAAACGAATCTCATACATCCAAAAATAACTCTGTATCCTCTCCAAACGCAGCGTTTGGATCTCATGCTATCTCTGAGAAGCGTTTGAGAAATGCTTCTCTGTCATCAGCAGTCTTTTCTTTTTTTTCTCTCATCTCATCTTTTGACTGTTCCATAGCAACCGTCTCACTCTGCTGTACGACTTTTGCTCTATCTGCCGCTGACATCTCACTACCGCGACGCATCAGTGCATAGCTTGAGAGCAGCTTGAGCATATCTTTTCCGGGTAGTGAGAGTGATCTGCTATCTATCTGTATATCGTACCTCTCAAGATCGCTACTCGGTATAGGGGTAACGATAGGTGCTGTTCTCGCTGCTGGAGATCATGCAAGACTACGCGGCTTATCTGCAACCTCTAGCGTAAATGGCAAATCATCAATACGCATCGTTGCATCTCGTGGTGATGGATAGTGAATCTTTTTGGAAATATAAACATTTGGCAACGTCGCTCATGTCTCCCTCTCTGTGATCGTTACTGCAAAGTCTGGATGCACCTGCTCGGGAGATCATGGCAGTGTAAAGAAGTCTTCTTTGGATCATAACTTCGTGTTGACCCACATATCCTGTAACCTCGCAAATCATGCACCGTCTCATCCATATGGCATTAGTTCAATATTGAACGGTACTTCCAAGTTGGCAAAGTTCTGCATCCTCCCTACCTCGATGGGTGAGATGAATGTTTTTCTCATATGCAGCCTAAACGGCGCCCCATGTGCCGTCTTCATTTCCAACTCTGTCGCTGTGGGATCAAAAAGTTTATCCACAAACTGCTCTGCCTGATGCCTAGGCAAGGTAAACATATTTTCTATTTTTTGGAAGATCCCAGGATTTGCTGCAAGATACGCTTTTTTGAGGATTGCATAGAAATCTTTCTGCTCTCTTGGTGTCAGCGCATTGAGATCGCCACGAACGGACAAGATGCGCTTCGTAATTCTTGCTAAGTCAGGATCAGCATTTCGTATACGCCTCATGAGCGCTTTCATTCTTGCAGCATCTTTCTCCGCTTCTGTGGCAGGCGGGTTTTTCTTTTTCATAACTCTTTTCAAATCCTCTTCCTCTTTGATAAGTGGGCCGTCTCACAGAACCTTGGCGGGTGTAGTATACGGACTGTATATCGATCAGAGTGTAGGTAATGTGAACATTGTGTTGATATCTTTTGCTTCTTTTTCTGCTGTACCTACGACATCTACAATATCCTGCAATGTATAGATTTTGAGAAGTTCGTTCACGACTGTCTTTGGCTCTCATTGCAAATCGTGCATCACGCCGTTGTTGAATACCTCTCTTTGTGCTTCGTCTATCTTGTGCTGACGATAGAGAATATTAACGACGTCTACCATACCTAGACGCGTAGACAACAGTCATTTTTTTGTCTCTTCGTTGATCTTGTTTGCATCAAAAAATGCGTGCAGTGCTGTGTCTAACTGTTCAAATGTATTGACTTGATTTGTGTCCTTGATCATCGCTACAAACCTTTCCTTGGCTTCTTTGGTAACCCCTTGAGCAAATGATAGTTTCTGCGCCCACTGATCTACAAATGCCTCCATGACACACGTCTGCGTCTGCTGATCCAAACGGGCCCATATATCGCGATCTAGCAACAAGCGACTCAAACGATCGTACTCAAGTCCCAAAAATTTAATATCATCGTATTTGATATCTTTTCCCGTTATTTGATCGTACATCAAGACACAGTCCTCTGATGCTCCTCACCTCTCCAAGAAATTCGTAAACTCTCTAAACATTTCATATTTTTCGGTTGGTATTGGAATCTTTCTATCATCAAAAAATTCCTCAAATCTTTCTATGAGTTTAATTACTACATCATTTCTCAGCCCCTGCAGCCTCTGCGTCTCTTTGGGGTCCTGAGCATTGATATCGGCTCATTCCTTACCATCTTGAGCCCCATTTACTGTTTGTGATGGTGCATTTACCATAGCCTCAAATGTGGATCTAAAGGCCTCGTCTAACTCTACAGAAAACAGCCTAAAAAGGCAAATTTTGGGGGTTTTGTTAGCCTCGGGTACCGCATCCACTTGAACACTTTATCAATATTGACTTATTTCTTGATTTCAATATGAATATGTCACTTTTTTCGCCTTGGGAGGTATTGTTCATAGAAACATCCTCCTGTAGAAGTTACTCGCCTGTAAGGGCCTGGATATTTACAATGTACACCTTATGAAAAAGCGCACCTCGTATGATGCTATCAACATGGTCCTGGATGCTACAGAAGTTGAAGAACTTGGTCCGCTTCAGCGTCAGCAGCACGCTGAGAAAGAACGATTGCACAAAAATCTCGCGTTTATAGAGTTATTTTGGCGACATAATCCTGTTGTTTTGGAGATTCTTTCTGTTTTGAACGCCTCGTGATTGTGAAGTAAACGTCGTAGAGTAGAGGTTTTGGAGACGACACTTCCTGCTCTTGATGCACGCTTCAAAGCTGCCGAGGAACGTCTCGACAAGGGCATGGAGCGCCTTAAACCTGCCAAGAATTCTGACTTAGTCACCATCAAGGACTACTATTTGGGCGTCTATAGGATTGCACATGAAGTACCAGCTCTTGTAGATGCACTCACCACTAGTGTTTCACTTCTCAACGATCTCAAGTGACTTCCACTTCCAGCACACTGTACTCCCGATCATATCACTCCTGTCTCATTCAGCGTAGATCTCGCATACAACCAGCTCAATGCCCTCAAGAGGATGCTTGATCTGATGGCCAGCTATATCACGTGAACCTCATCTCAATCACTTAAGACGATCTGGCATCGCCTGTATAGTGTCGTTGCTCATTTGCTTGCTGAGACGAAACTCTGTCTCAATGCGATGCATACCGTATATGCACATGAACACGGCATGGTTGCTGTAGATAGTGGGAGTATGGACTCAACATATGAAAAAGAGAAGGACGCGGATATTGTAGATAAGACTGCTATAAACGAAACCTCGCATGCCTCTTACGTCAAACATCTCAACCATCTTCTCTGCCAGATTACGCCTACGCTGGACGCACATAATGCACAAGCTGGGCTGATCGTTCGTGACACGACTCTACTGCTCCAACATTTTCATCGCCTCGTAGCGGCATATGCCGAAAAGCACCAAGAGGACTTTGAAATATCATAGTTGCAATGATTTTTTATTTTTCTACAAATAAGGCGCTACAACTTCTCGCGCACTTGCATGTTTTTTTGTAGCGCCGCTTTATCATGTTGCTACCATGATATGCTGTATACTACACATACTCCCCAAGGCACCCAACATACCCAACGCACCCATCGTTCGTATCTCCTCGACTTCCTCTCATATTGCCAGAGCCTTGCTACTACGTGATATACCCTCTCTCGTAGAGAGGTGCTCTTTGCGTTAGAGGATGGTCGTATTGTAGAATGTATCGAACGCCTTCATGCCAAATTCACCAATGATACATGTCTCCATGATACTCAACTACAGATCTCTCAGAGGTCTTTTGTACACGCGCCATCACTCATGTATCCTCCTTCCTACAAAAAACGACTCAACATGTATCTTCGTGCTTGTGATATCACAAAAACTCACTCGATTTGAGACAATCAGTGACTCCTACTTGTGATAGAGCTCATGCGCAGCGATGTCTACGAATATCACTTTACGTAGGCTTTATCTAGAGCTAGTATTTTGGGTTGTTTTGTATATAACGGCTCTATGACTACTACCTATCTTCTTCATGGTGGACGCGTGTCACTCCAGCTTCCGAGTAACAAAGCGTTTATTCATGAAATTCTTACGCATACACCACATACGCCACATATTTTGCGGGTACCTTTTGCGGGACACAAAGAGCATCTCTCGCTTCCACATACGCAGAGAAAAATGGCTACGCACGCTGCCGGCAAGCCATTCACTGTCTCGCATGCTACACCTGATGAGCAGGTATTTCTCGAAGAGATCAAACGTGCTGACGTCATCTATATCAACGGAGGAGACCCCAAAGAGCTCCTACCTTGGATTGTTTTTCTTGCTCAGCATCTGCACCTCCTTGATGGCAAACTTGTCGTCGGCGTTTCTGCAGGAGCAAACTGTCTAGCAACTGCTGCATATTCCAACACCTATCAGCAGGTACTCCCTGGTAGTGGTGTTTTGCCTATCATCACGATCTGCCACTATACTGATGAGTTTGTTGATGCAGTTGCTGAGATGCAAGCTGCTCATCCTGCATATCGCCTTGTCGCCCTTGAGGACGGACAACGAGAAAAAATTGTGATATAGTGCCCTACACTGTGAAATTTTTCTCCTGATATATAACGAAAGATACTCCATCAACGGAGTGTCTTTTTTGTATAGTGCGCTTTGTGCTTGCAATACTGGCTTACTTTTCTAAAAACGTCCTGCTACAACTTCTCGATACACTGCGTCAAAACTCTCAGACTGTTTTGCAGTAGGTAAATGGACATCTAAGCACCTTCGTGCGCGGATACTTCCAGATTGCCTACTGCGCAGTTTGAGAAGTTGTAGCACCACGCACGGGGGTGCTTTTTGTTTATGAGAAATATGTATGGTATCTCCCGCCTTGGATTTTATCCGAAATTCCTGGCATGCCGACGTTAGAATGGGTTGGCAAACACAAGGTCGTTAATCACCACCATGACATACCATATAGAGTATTGGAGCATACTTATGGATTTTCTAATGGACAAGTTTCTGACACACCTACCGACACCTGAAATATGATCATTCACTGAGATAATCTCGAAGCACTCAAATCCCTCCTCCCAAAATACGAGGGCAAGATAAAATGTATCTACATAGACCCACCCTACAATACCGGCAACGAGTGATGGGTATACAACGACAATGTAAATGATCCAAAAATCAAAAAACGGCTTCATCAGGTAGTCGGCAAAGAGTGAGAAGACCTCAGTCGTCACGATAAACGGCTCTGTATGATGTATCCTAGACTCAAGCTTTTGCATAAACTCTTACGTGATGATGGCGTAATTTTTGTTAGTATTGATGATAACGAACAAGCAAATTTGAAGTTGATGATGGATGATATATTTTGAGCATGAAACTTTGTTAATACTAAACCTTTCATTCGACATATCCCAGATGGTACTAACAAGTGACACATCGCTAGATCACACGAATATATACTATGATATGCAAAAAAGATAAACTCACTAGATTATTTCAACAGACCGCAAGAGTTATCGTGAGAATCTATTAAGCACCTGACAAATGCTCCTTGAGTTAAAAACCCCACATCTGATATTCTATTTAAAAAATGACTTAGATATGAGTGAGAAGATCAAATAATAACTTGAAGAATATGATGAGATTGAGAGCCTATAGAAGTAGTTTGAGAGATGGTCTTAAGAGGTTGAGAATTACAAAATGATGTGATTCTCAGATCGAGTCGAAGAAACAAAAGACAGGTAGAATTATATATGAAATGAGAAGTAGTAATTGATGAAAAGTGACAAGCAATTGAAGAGATTTTTCTAAAGAAGAACTGAAAGCCAATGTATATAAAATGATTAAAATACTATGCACCAAAATCCGTTCAACAATTTAAAGACAGCTCTGAAAGCATAAGCCTTGTCAAGGAGCTATGATTTGATTATCCAAAACCATATACACTTGTTCAATTTATACTTGCTCTAACTACCAAAGGTCAAGACATTATCCTCGACTCCTTCGCATGATCATGAACGACGGCTCATGCTGTACTCAACCTCAACAAACAAGACTGATGAGATCGTAAGTTCATCCTTGTAGAGCTTATGGACTATGCTGAGACTATTACAGCGGAGCGTGTCAAACGCGTCATCACCTGATATGGTGAATGAAGTAAATCCGTCGAAGGGACATGATGATGATTTGATTACTTTGAACTGGGAGAACAGCTCTTCTTGTCTGATGAAAGCATCAATCCACATATCTGAATAGCAAAACTTAGAGAGTATATTTGGTATACAGAGACGCGTAGCAGCACTGCTCTCACTACCAAGAGCGACAATCCATACTTTCTCTGATCCCACAATAGTACCGACTATTATTTCTACTATACTCCCGATAGGACAACCACACTTAATTTTGATTTTCTTGCAACACTCGTTCGTACACCTAGTGATCAATGGATTATTTATGCTGATATCTGCTCTCTTGATGAAGCGTTTATGCGTGAGCACAGTATTATATTCAAGAAGATCCCTAGAGATATTTCGAGATTTTAACCTTCTGGACGCTCATGGAACTCAAAGCATTCCAAAAAAGAGTTTTGACAGATCTTGATCAGTTTATGGATCAGATCGATCTTACCGCAGACTACCCTCGTGCGTACGAGCAGTATTGGAATGAAAAGTGATTCAAGATTGATCCGCTCAATCCTAGATGAATACAGCCCTACAATAACAATAACAAGGATGCTATACCTCACTGCCCTCATGTATGTGTCAAAGTGCCTACCGCATGATGAAAAACATATATCGCATGCAACGCACTTAGTGTTATTTTTAGTCATTTTCCTGGTATTACGGAGAAGGTTGTTGTCTGGCTTGTCCCTTCACGTACTATCCTTACCCAAACCATCAAAAATCTTTCTAACCCTGAACATCCCTATCGTCAGAGAATTTCTTCGCACTTTGAAGGGAGGGTCGAAGTTTTTACCAAAGAGATGTTGCTCCAGTGAGCATGATTCAATCAGACCTCTATCAAGGAGCAGCTCACCATCTGCGTACTTAGTTTTGATACATTCCGCAGCAGATCAAAGGAAGACAGAAAGATCTATCAAGAGAATAGTAATCTTGCAAATTTTGCGGAACTTGTACAAAAAGATGCTGTAGTTGAAAATGCTGATACTACATCATTGATACATATTTTACATCATCTCAATCCCGTTGTCATTGTCGACGAAAGTCACAATGCAGAAAGCGATCTCAGTGTAGAAATGCTCAAAAATCTCAACCCTTCGTTTATTCTAGATCTCACTGCTACACCGAGAAAAAATAGCAATATCATTTCACACATCAGCGCACTCGAACTCAAAAAAGAAAATATGGTAAAACTCCCTGTCCTCGTCTATAATCAGAGTGACAAAAAAGAGGTTATCAATAATGCGCTTGCTCTGCAGAGAAATCTCGAAGATGAGGCAAGGCTCCTCGAACAGCAATGATGAAAATATATCAGACCTATTGTCTTGTTTCAAGCAGAACCCAAATCAGGAGCCGATACAGAGACATTTTCTAAGCTCAAAGAAACACTTATCAAAGCATGAATACCTGCTGATCATATCGCCATCAAGACAGCGACTATTGATGATCTCAAGGACGTAGATCTCCTAAGTCGTGACTGTCCTATCAGATATATTATCACCATCAATGCTCTCAAGGAGTGATGGGATTGTCCGTTTGCCTATATTCTCGCATCACTTGCAAATAAATCCTCTGAGATAGATGTTACTCAGCTCATCTGAAGAATTTTGCGTCTCCCCTATGTACAGCAGCACAATAATCCATTTCTCAATGTCTGTTATGTTTTTTGTTCTTCTTCTAAGTTTCTTAGTACGCTCGATAATATCGTAGCGGGACTCAATCAGGCGTGATTTAATAGCTCTGCGACAAAGTTGGATGAACAAGAGCTCGTAAAGTGATTTGATGCTTCACAGACGACTACTCATTCACTTTTGTGAGATACTTTGGGTTGAGAAATCCAACGCATAGACTGAGATGATGATGTCTTGTTACCTGAAGATATCACATTCCAGAGAGATACTACATACAGGACAAACTTACAAACTATCAAAGAAGAAGCTCAAAAATCTATTGAAGCATTTGATACTCAGCTGGCAGAGGTGTCTGCAGATGATGCTTTCTTTGCTGCCGTATCAGGAAGCTGAGGACCTTCTACAAATGGGTATCCCATGAGAGACCTCTATGTACGTGATTGCGACGAGCTCAGACTACCGCAGTTTTACTTGGAGGTTCCTGTCAATAATCTGTTTACGTGAGGGAATAATCTTACGCTGCTGAGCAGAGAATATCTAAATGAATGATTCAATCTCAACGAGCAGGATACGAAAATAAACTTCTCTGAAATAGACTCACAGATTTACAAGATTGATATAGAACAAACCAGCGCAAAAGAATATAGACCTACCTATATGAAGTCGGAAAAGAGCATACAAAAAAAGTTTATCTCATACCTCTCCAATATTCCTGAAGCATCTCATAAGACGGCTCTCACTGGATTTGTACTCAAAGAGATGAAGTATATGAATTTTATTGACTCTAAATCGGTGAGAATATATGTGGAGAGAGTCATGGACGGGCTCACCACTGACATCTTGCAGGATATGAAAGAAAACGTCTATATATATGCCAAGAAAATAAAAGACCACGTCGAGAATTTACTAGAAAAACACAGATTTGAGAGATTCTCTCTGTTGCTCAATACAAACAAGATTGTGGTACAATCTGACTATAGACTCCCCTCCTACATTTCTCCTTGAGTCACTGAGTCAAGTATTACAAAAATGCTGTATACAGAAGAATATGAACTCAATGGACTTGAGAAAGAGGTTATCAATGAGGTCGCAAATCTAGAGAACATTGTATGGCGACACAAAATTATAGAAAAAAATCCTCGTGAATTTTATCTCAATGGCCCCATCAATCACTACCCCGACTTTGTCGTCAAGACGACTAAAGGCAATATACTGCTCCTGGAGAGTAAATGAGGTCAGTTTGATGGTAGTACAGACACAGAGAGGAAACTGAAACTTTGAACCATACGGCAGTCGCAGGCGTGAAACCAGTTTAAGTATTTCATGATCTTCCAAAACGAGAGCGCACTACCTGGCGCGCTGAGTTTTTCTCAAATCAAAAGAGTTATAGGAGAGCTGTAGCTGCGCCGGAGCTATAACTTTACATCTATCACGCCCCTCTCAAATACTCCACCAGCTGATATATTGTTTCTCTAAATGGGCTTAGCATATCTCTTAGTTCTGGATCTTCTCCAAATGTTGCTGTGTACCCATCTGGAATAAAAATAGGATCAAATCCAAATCATTTTTCTCATCTTAGTGCATCTGCTACCGTCCCGTCTACATGTCACGTCCGTGCAATCGGATCTTGAGATGGTTCACAATATCATAGCGAAAATATTCGCTGCGCAGCTCTATCTTTTCCTCACTCTAAGAGTTTTATGATCCCCTCATTGCCTATCGTTTGTATAGCAAATTTTGTGTTTACTCATGGGAATCCATGCAGTGATGGAATAAACAATCATGTATCTTGTACAATTACTTTTTTGTTGAATTTTTGTGCGCAGTATTTCGCTCCGTCCAAAACTACCCTCTCGGTCGTCCCTTCGTCTTTGTTTTCTGGGTACTCTTCATTGAGCATTTCTATAGGAATACCTATTTCGTATTTCTCAAGGATCGCCGTAAATGACGCTACTTTTCATGGATTCGATGTAATGAGGTAGATTGGTTCTTGCATTATTTTTGCATCTTTATTAAATAAGTATTTCTTCGGCTACTCTATAGATTTGCTCTCCTAAAATCAACTAGCATATCATACTTGCATCTCTTTCGTCAGATCAATACAGTGAATGGTGTGTATGTTTTGTGTGTCATACACTGCTCTGTTTACTCCATATCTTCTTCATAACCATCTATGATTGTGTATTTTGATGAGTCGTATGATCACCGTCATCAATGGCTTCTCTTGGGAGCATGTTTTTTTGCAGATGCACCTTCGTTTATGAAGCGTTTTTGTATGCTCAAGGATAAAATTCACTTTGTAACACCTGAAGGCACCTACAGAGAGCTCAAATACCATTGATGCTATGATCGCAAGGTTTTTGCGCTTGCCTATGAAACACTTGATTTATTTTTTTCGTCTGAGACGACATGGTTTAGAGGTATTGCGCTAGAGACCTGAGCCGCACGATTTGATGACATGTATTTTGGTCCGATGCACTCGCCTGCCATGAGACGCGCTATTATCTACAAAAAATTTACGGAGCTCCTGCTACGCAAATCTACCGTTGGGATGCATGATGCAGAACTCTATATAGATCATCTATCACGTTGTCGTCCTGATGCGTTTATTTCTCTTATCCGTAGTCTCTTTGTGGATGTATTCACAGAGGTTGTAGAGGTAGACTCACGTGATGATGAACATCAACTCCTACAAATCACTGACCTGATTTTGTGATGTGCTCTTCGTGGGCTCATCGGTGGGAAAAATGCTAGGAAAACCCATATCGGCAGATATTTTTTGGACAAATGCACAACATGACATCACGTAAGGCGATGGTTCCGAACACCCAAAGATACTATTGACATTTTTTCTTAGAAACGTAGTATCTCGGATACTTTACTGCTCACTCTTCTTTCTATGAATAAGACTCCTTCTCCAAATCCGTTGATTGTTCACCTTGATGCAACTGATAATGAGGGTGGCGTATGAAAAGAAGTATCTACTTGATTCCCTAACACCGTCTCTCACTGGAAATGACATCGCGTTTCATTTACACATGGCGTGAGGACTATTGTTTCTGAGGGAGGTAGTTGTCTTTTTGATCTTCTCACGTATACCAAGAATACGTTTTCCAATGCAGCGAAGCGCGTCATAAGACACACAGGCACTAAGGACGGAACGTGAGCTTTCTAGATTTTTTTCTCAGTGATCGTGTAGTTGCCTCTTAATCTTTTTCAGTATCTTGACATAACTTCTTTTCTATTTTTAATTATATATCTATTGACATATTCTACTTATAGGTTATCATGTCTCCTATAGAACGTGACGGACGATATTTTTTACCTAGTAGAATATTGTAAATATGGCACCTTCTTTGCCTTTTGGGACTTTTAACATAAGTCCTTATGCGCTTGATGTCATGGTTAAGTGACGCATCCTATGACCAGATGAGACGCCGGCAGAAATGCTTCATAGGGTTGCTGCTCTTTGAGCTGATGTAGAAAAAAAGTTTTTTTGAGCCTCTCATAGCTGCGCTGAAGCGTTTAGGCAACGTATTCTTACACTCTTGTTCAACAAACAGTTTGTTCCTAGTACACCTATCATGACGAATGCTGGGAGATCTTTGGATAAGCCGCTTTCTGCATGTACAGTACCTCCTGTGTCACTTAGATGAGATCTCACTAAAGTCATGCCTATCATCAATGGTATTCGCCAATGAGGCATGTGAACAGGATATAATTTTGATGAATGCGACCATCCCATTGAAATACTCAAATATCTCAATGAACAAGCGATACAGTTGCAGGACTCTGGGACTCAGGAAAGGCCCGTGGGCAACATGGGTGTCATGAGCATTTATAACCCGCATATCATAGACTTCATTACTATCAAAAAATCCGCTGACGCCGATCGTACACGTTGGATTTTTAATCTTTCTGTTAATATTGATCAGGCATTCATGGATGCCGTCAAGAACTGACAAGATATTACACTTCGATGATGACAACGCATTTCTGCCCAGTACTTGTTTGATCTTATTGCTGAGTCTGCGTGGGCATGTGCTGATCCTGGACTGGTCTTTATGGATAGACTCAATCAAGATAATACAACTCCTCATGTAGGTGTGTATACTACTACTGCTCCTTGCTGAGAAGTATGATTATCTCCTGGAGAGACATGTCAGTTTGGATATATCAACTGTGCTGGTTTTTTACGTCACTGAGCTCTTGATTACACGACACTCAGAGACGCTGTACATGATATTATTCAATATCTGGATGATGCGTTGCAATATAGTATTTGACACTATATTACACCAGAAAGCGTGAATATTATGTCCCAAAAAAGAAAGATAGGTATTGGTATTTGCGGCTTTGCAGATCTGCTCATTGCACTTCAGATACCATACGACTCTCCTGATGCAGCTACATTACTTGAAAACATGTTGAGCTTTATCAACTTTGAATCCAAAAAGAAATCTCTTGCACTCGCCAAAGAAAGATCTCCATTCTGAGCATTTCAAGGGAGCACATATCTTGATCCGCAGAGTTTCATTTCGAGGAAGTATGCACATCGTACAACGCAAACAGTTTCTGCAGGGGAACGATCTTCGCTAGATACTGATATCAGAGCGCATGGACTTAGAAACTCTACGACAGTTGTTCTCCCACCTACGTGAAGAAGCTCTCTAGTATTTGATACTTCTGCTCAGGTAGAACCTCTTTTTCATCTTAGAACTGAGGGACAGTCGGCACTTAGGAAAGATTTACGAGAGTACCTCAGGAAGAACAACCTGACTCACTTGTATGATAATATCCTTGCTCAGTGATCTGTGCAACACCTAGGATCCACTCACGAACAACTTGCAGCTCTCTTCAAAACATCAACTGAGCTTCCGATTGATGCACATTTACGTATAGTTACTGCTGCGCAGGCTTTTTGTGATGAGTCCGTTTCCAAAACGCTCAACCTCCCTGCAGATGCTACTGTTGATGATATTAAACGTATATATATGCAGGCATTTGCTTTGTGACTCAAGTGAGTAACTATCTATAGAGATGGATCTAAATACTATCAGCCTAAGGCTCTCAAATAATCTTAAATGATATCGCTTTTAGCTATTTAACTATACGGCTCATGTATGCATTCGAATACTGCCAAAAAATTGTTGTGTTCCGCAATGATGATACAGAAGTACTCCTCTGCAAAAGGAAATGAGAAGCTGATTATGATGGTGTCTTTTCTTTTATCTGAGGAAAGATGGAGACAGGTGATGTAGATGTTCTCACATGAATTGTTAGAGAAGTACGCGAGGAGATAGGATGAGACGTATCGCTTGCGATTCTTCCTTATACGTACTTTCCTTTGTCGTACGTCAAAAAAAATGGGAATGCTATGCTTTTGCCTCATTATTACGCTTCCTACCTGTGATGATCGATTATCTTGAGTGATGAGTACAGTACGTACGAGTGGGTACCTGTCGCTACTATCGATACATTTGAGCCAAAGATTGCAACTATTCCGTCAGCAGTTCGTGATTTGCTTGCGCTTAGGGCACGTTTCTCTTCTACTGATCTTGTTCATCTCTAACCAATGTCCTTACGTAACTAAGGTTTTACCCATATAATTTCTCATTACCTAGTACGTCCTAAACGATCCTGTCACTACACCCTGGATTTCGAGTTTTCTGCGTGGTATGATATCATGCGGAAACATCTGTGGATTAGCTGCCCTAAGAAAAGGCTTGCCCCCATGTTCCTTGCAGTAGTACTTCACGGTAGGTCACTCATCATCTACATATGCGATCACCATGTCTCCTATTCTGGGGACTTTTTTTCTATCTACGATAAGAATATCTCCTGGCATAAGACCAGCTTGTATCATACTCTCGCCCGCTACTTTGACTAGAAACTGTGAGAGCGGGTTTGTCACAAGCACATCTTGCACATTTACTCTATACTTAACCTCATCCCTCATCACTGTCGGATAGCCCGCATCCACACTTTCGTACATATTGAGGCTAAAAAGCGTGTCGGTAAGAATATACTTGCCTTGTTTCTTGAAGAGTGCTCCCTCTGCAAGCATACGCTCCAAAAATAAACTGATGGACGACTTCGTCTTTACCGCAAATAAGTGCATCATTTCACTAAATGAGGGGAAGTATCACTGCTCCTGAAAAAACTGTTTGAGCGCCTCCTTGCGTTGTTCATAGGTTGCTTCTCTCTTGGGATCTGCCATAGGTGTTCGTGGTACGAGGTAAAAATAGCCTTTCTTAGATATTTGTGAGGACGCCAGTATCTGTAGTACGTCTGTACTATCTATTATCCATGCATAGATAGATTGCAAGAGAAAAATGTCGACCCTAGACATGATGATTTATTTGATGACCTTATTTTATTGACATTATCTCTATAATATATATCTTACTTTTATCTAAAAACACAAACATCTTTTATATGAAGAAGATAAAAAAATTACTTATCGAACTCGGCATGATTTTGCTGAGCATTATAGCTGGTGCATTCACTCTGGCATGCATCGTCTGTGTCACAATGCTCTTTGGTGCCGTCGGCCCTACAGATGAAAATCTGATCCTTTACGCACCGGCCATAGTTGCATCCATGTATAAGGCATTGACGATCCTTATGGGTGCTGCCACGTTTCTCCAAATTACACGGAGGGATATGTATCCTTGGATAAAAAATGTGTTGCTCACCACAGTTATTATTTTTGCCGCTTTGGTTTTGCGCATTATTTTCTATGGTGACTTTCCTGTCCACCCTTTTGTATGCTGGGGAATAGGCATACTTTGGTTTTTGTGGAGGCTCTACCGTGAA
>CAYOFF010000002.1:30184-61142 GCA_964403415.1 uncultured Candidatus Peribacteria bacterium
CAGCCCGCACCACCACGTTTTGACCGGCTTCCCGTATTTGGGAAGCCGGCTCGCGTTATGCTTGCAAAAATATTTTTCTTACTTTCTCCTTGCAAGCATCACCTATACGAGTATCTACGGTGTGTTCATATTTTTTGGTTGTGTTATTTTTGTTTATTATTTTTGTTTTTACTCTTTGATTGTTTTGCTCATGAATCCTTTTGAAGCGGTGCTTGTGTCTACCAACCGGTGGTTTGTAGTGGCGTGTACGGTGTGATCATTTGCACTTGGTGCGCTGCGATACAACAAATCTGTCTTTGGAACACTCTATGGGAGATGGATGAGATTTCCGGAGAACTACATGGATACCAATGCCGACTGAATGCAAGACAGCATGGCCGCATCATTTATTCTGGAATTTGTGAGTAGATTTATTTTCTTTATCTGAGTACAGCAGTTTTACCTTGCGACATGATGGGGAGAGATTGGAAATGGACTTATTGCTGCCCTCTTACTCCGATTCTTTTTTGTTTTCTCTACGCAGCTGAGCTATGTCTCACGAGCATTAGTCGACAAAAAAGTTGTCTTCATTATCTGAGGGAAAATGCTTCTGGATTTGGTTCTTGCTACACTGTGTCGGTACTATCTTGTTGGGTAAATATTCATGAGATTAGCTCTTTTCCTCGCCCTTACGGGGAGGCTGGCAGATAAAAATATCTTTTCATCTTATTTTCAGGTCTAGGTGTATAGTGCGTATACTCTCAATTAGAGAGCGCTGTGATATACAGCTTTTATACGTAACGTATACACTATGAGAAACAACATGTTTTTGGTAGCAGGTGTCGCTACAGTTTTGACACTCGCTGCAACAACCGCACTTACTACATTCGCTGCTGAGTCTGGCACTTCTACTACAGATACCAACACCTCAGCACCTAACGCCGGAAACAAAACATTTGGATGATGGGGACGCGGCGGACACAAGTTCGGATGAGGTATGTTTGGTGGTATGATGGGTGGAGAGAAGTGAGACGGATGAAACTTTATGATAGGCATGGGTATGGGCAAGTGAGGGAAATGAATGCACGTCATGGGCATGGGCATGAATGGACCATTCGCAAACAACCAGGCAGCTCAGGACGCTCTCACTAAGTGAGACTACAATGCATTCACTGCAGCTATCAAATGAACCAAGCTTGAGGGTAACGTCTCAGAAGATCAATTCAAAACAATGGTCGAAAGACACAAACAACATGCAGCTGTAGAAGCAGCTCTCGAAGCGAATGACTACACAGCGTTCACTGCTGCAATCAAGGGGACACCTATGGAAGGGAAGGTCACTCAGGAGCAGTTCACCACCATGCAAACTATGCACAAGAAACACGAAGCAGTACAAGATGCACTCAAAAACAACAACTACGATGCCTTCGTCAAAGCAACAACTCCTACCAAGGAAGAGTTTGCACAGATGGTCAAAACATTCCAAGAAAACCAAAATAAATAGGGGGTAACTTTGCTGACATATACCGGTCTGAAAAGCCTCTCCTCGTGAGAGGTTTTTCAGTTTACTTTCAGGTGGATCTCTAAGATATTTTCGGTATGCTTTTGACACTTTTTTGATTAGTTATTACGGGTATCTATGCACCTCAATCTCACGACTTCCAAACGTATTAGTCTTGTGTTTACGCTCTATTCGATAGGGATCGTGCTGTTTTTTGGGATAGCGATCAATGTGATTTTTTTTAGACAATGGTATCTGGTGGAAGATACCAATCTCCTCCTTTCACGCAATATGCCTACGCCGATGGTTGGGTTTGGACGTGGACGTTTTGCGCAGCCGCTAGTCGACTCACTCCCCTACAACCAAGACACCGTCGACCTCCTTCAGGAGCATACGATATTTCTCAATATCGCGCATATCGATGGTCAGTACCTGATGTATCGCACTAGCTGACAGACCATCAAGATCAGTCTTGTGACACGCCTTGTAGATGCACAGCGGCGCCTGATCAATGTTTTTTTGTGATTAGTTATTGTGTTTTCATTTTTGACATTCTGACTTTCGCGACTTATCGTCAGAAAAAATCTGCGCAACATCAATACGCTCGTCTCTTATGTCCAACACCTCGATCTCGATTCGATTGAGAAGCCGGTACCTGTCTCTGGTCCGGCGGATGATGAAATACGCATGATTGGGGAAGCACTGCAGCGTTCGCTTACGACTATCAAACAGCAAACTGATAGTCTGAGAGATTTTATCACGTATACGTCACACGAACTCAAGACGCCACTCATGTCACTCAACTCCACTATAGATCTCTGACTCAAAACATGAACGCATGCGCAGACGCTCGAGGAAGCGAAAAGGACAATTTATCATATCAATAGTCTCTTTGACACCCTCCTCTCTATCACCAAGCGAGAACACGAAAAATTACACAAAGAACCTGTCGATGTCGTACCGATCATCACCGATGTCATTGCTATGGTCAAGCACGTCTATGCAGACAAGTGACATACTATCACGACACATCTTCCAAAAACATACACGCTCACCTGTCATGCAGATGGCTTCCGCACCATTGTCTACAACCTTCTCCAAAACGCCTGCAAGTATACGCCCGCAAGAGGCAAGATTGTTGTGACGCTAGCTGCTGATGAGCATTCCCTCAGCGTTGCTGATACCTGACCGTGAATTCGCGATGCCGATAAACCCAATATTCGAAAAAAATTCCGAAAGAATCATACACGTGGAATTATATGAGCTACGTGAGCGACTGGGAGTGACGATAAGTGATTTGGGCTATGACTCTATCTCGTCTCGCTTCTTGTGCAGAAACAGTGATGGCATATAGAGGTGATGGATGTGATAGATGGGATCAAAAGTAGAACAAAAAAGTGAGCGCTCTTTACTGTAACATTTTAGGACGGTAACATTTTAGACTGTACCATTTTAGGACTATACAATTTTAGGCTATGCATATTCTCCTTGTCGAAGACACACACGCGATAGGAAAAAATGTACGCGAGTATTTGGAGCTCTGCGGGCATGCCGTGATGTGGTGTGAAGATCTTGCGACCGCAGAGCATGCGCTGGCAAACCATCGCTATGAGTGCGCCGTCCTTGATTGGATGTTGCCGGACGGTGACGGCGCACAGCTGTGCCAGCACATCAAAATGACCAAGCCTATGCCTGTCATTATGATGACTGCCAAGAGTCAGATTGATGATAAAGTACAGGCATACAACTCTGGTGCTGACGATTATATCACCAAGCCGTTTGATCTCAAAGAACTCGAACTTCGCATCAATGCGATCACCAAAAGAGCCGAACTTGATGACACAGCACCGCTCCACATCAAGGATCTCGTTATCGATCTCGAGCAACACACCGTCTACAGAAACAGCGAGAAGGTTTCACTTTCGCATACTGAGTTTCTTATTTTGCAGCTACTCATAGATCACAAATGACAGGTTGTCTCTAGGACAGATATCCTTGATGAAGTACGATGAGAAGAGAGCATGCGAGGCAATGACAACAAACTCGACGTCTACATGTACTCACTCAGAAAAAAACTCGGCAAAGATACTATTACAACCGTCAAAGGCGTCGGCTATCAGATAGCGCTGTAATTCGCTTTGCTAATTCACCGTGGAAATCTCGTGGAAGATATGTATATTTTTGCTACTTTTGTAGTATTTTTTTGTATTATACTCGTATCGTCATGAGAACATTTACACATACAGCTAAGATTTTTGTTGCTGGGCACAATGGACTTGTGGGCTCTGCTATTCTTAGAGAGTTGCAGGCACAAGGATATACTAATCTGATCACGAGAAGCTCGTCAGAGCTTGACCTCAGAGATCAGGTAGCTACTGACGCATTTTTTGCTGCGGAGAAGCCTGAGTATGTTTTTCTCGCAGCAGCGAAAGTCTGAGGTATCGTTGCCAACAACACCTACCCTGCAGATTTTATTACACGGAATTTGCAGATTCAGACCAATGTGATTCATAGTGCATGGAAACACGGTGTGGCCAAACTGCTTTTCTTGGGATCTAGCTGTATCTACCCGAAACTCTGCCCGCAGCCAATCAAAGAAGAATATATTATGACGTGACCACTCGAACCGACCAATGATGCCTACTCTATCGCAAAGATAGCAGGTATCAAAATGTGCCAAAGTTTCAACCGTCAGTATAAGACAAACTTTATCGCATGCATGCCTACCAATCTCTATGGGCCCAAAGATAATTTTGATCTCAACGGTTCGCATGTCATGCCGGCGATGATCAGAAAGTTTCATGAAGCGAAGATCGCCGGCAATACGCCTGTTACCTTGCGAGGAGATGGATCTCCATATAGAGAGTTTTTGTATGTCGAAGATATGGCACGTGCGTGTATTTTTTTGATGAAGAAATTTGATCCTACTCCTGACCAAAACGAACGCTGAGATATTTTTGTAAATATAGGTACAGGCAAAGACAGCACGATTTATGATCTCGCGCTCCTCGTCCAACGTATCGTCGGACATACTGGAGAGATCATCCGAGACACCACCAAGCCAAACTGAACACCCAAAAAGATGCTTGATACCTCACGTATCGAAGCACTCTGACGAAGACCTGAAGTCTCTCTCGAAGATGGTATCACACGTAGTTATCAGTGGTTCTTGGAGTATCGAAACGATCACAAGGTCTCTTAGATCGCATGGAATTATTTTTTGATTATTTTGTGATAGGCGCCTACTGCTTGTGAAATATGGGTGTATCCGTCGCGCTTGAGGAGCTCCACTAGTCATCTGTTGATCTCTCCTATAAGTTGTGGTCACTGGTAGATCATACCCGTGATAAGCTGCACGAGTGTCGCTCCGTGTTTAATTTTTTCGTATGCGTCTGCTGCGGAAAAAATACCACCCACACCTACTATCACGAGCTGCTCTCCATAGTGCTGGTAGGCGTTGTGAATAAGCAGATTGCTTTTTTCAAATACTGGCTTGCCACTTATCCCTCCTGGCATATCTACGATATCGTTTTTTTCTATGATGGTTTCTCTTTTTTTGGTGAGATTACTAATGATGACTCACGTGATCTGGTAGTCTACACATACCGCGAGCAGCGCATCTATGTCAGCTCGACTTTTATCTACCGGGAGTTTGATGAAAATCGGAGCCAGCGTATGCACCGCAGATGTTTTCTTGTCGTCTCATGTCTCACGCTCTCTAATCTCATTGACCGCATCGAGGAGCTTGCGTAAAAGTGCGGGAGATGCAAAATCTTCTCCACCAAACGCGTTGGGACACGAAATATTCAATACGTACGCACTCCCAAGCTGCTCTGCGGATAGCCATAGTAGCGACTTGCAGTAATCACTAATGCCTTCATCTACATCACAGGTCTGTACGCAGTTGGTCTTGGCGATTGAGACGAAGATAGGCTCTGCGAGATGCCTATAGGCTTGGAGTCTCTGGACGGCGTATTCGATTCATTTATTTTTGAGGCCGTAGTTGACGACGAGCCCTTGTGATTTTTTGAGTCTATGGAGTCTAGGTCCTGGGTTTCACTCATATGGCAAATACGTAATCGAGCCAACTTCCACAAACCCAAATCCGACATCTCCCATGATATCAGGCAACAGAATATCCTTATCAAATCCTGCTGCGAGTCAGACGGGATTGGGAAAAGACAGTCAAGCGACCTGCTGTTGGAGGATTGGATGCTCGTAGTGAAAGAGACGACGCGTCAGTGCTTTGGATCGCTGATGGGCTCAGAGATAGTTTCCTACTCTACCAAAGAGTGTATGCATTGTTTCGGGACGCCGGAGAAATAGGATCGGCTTGAGCAGCTGTCTATATAGGATTCCGATCATGCGTGTATATCTCATGTGTGCTGGTGTATCCCGTATCAAAACCCGCTTTACTTCGCTCTTATACCCTTTTTTTAGCAAATTTCGAGACCACCTTCAAAAATCTCAAAAATATATTGCTAATTATGTCAATACCTGTATAGTGTGGGCTCACCGTAAACAAAACTGACCGTCCATATGAAAAGGGAGAAAATAGAGACCATCTTCTTTATGACGACGTATTATCTGGTGCTGTCCATTCTTACCGACTTGGTAATGAATGACGTCCCGTTGAAAACTTTCTTGCAAATGAAACTTCTTTCTTTGGTGTACAATTTTCTCACCAATTACGTTTTTGTAGACAAGTTTCAGACGCCGAATAAAGCGGAACGTGTACGACAGTACACTTTTTATACCGTCATCTTTCATGGTCCTTTAGTTGGGACAATATGGCTCATAGCCATAGATGCGAACTGGATAACTGTAGGAATCTTTTTTGTGACCAACCTTGCCACTGCTTTTTTGCTTGGTATTTGGATGAATACACTTATCACCTCATCCAAAAGAGAGTTCCACAAATTCATTTCCGGGAAACGTATAATCATGAAAAGAAAGAAAAAGAGCGATGAAACATCGCTGCCGCCGGACGAATGAGTCCGGCATTTTTTTTGCGCAAATTTACTTTTTATCTTTTTGGCATATTTGAAATTCTTGCCATGAAATAGATTTCGCAGAGGATAATGAATCACACATACCATCCTCGCTCAAGTGAGAGTAAGACGGGGAAGAGTTTTGCTAAGAGGAGACCGACCACAACGAGATCTATTTTTGCGACGCCCATGTCGTACCGCGTCATGTGATGAATGACTCTGTTTGCAAACTTGATGAGATTAAACATGGTATGTGGAGATGACAAACTAAAACTGTTCACACGATCATATGATGTATGAACTTTTTTGTCTGCCTGTCCTATATGCGAGTGTGGCGAGATTGCAAGTGGATATATATATGTTTCCTATAGGGTATGATATGTATCCTATCTTCCGTAGTAGGTGTGTGCGAATGCTTCTTTGAGACGTTTTATGTCTTTGAATGTAAATTGATATTCTACTGGCCCCAAATGGTATAGTTCTTTACTCCTACGCTCCTCTATCACTGTCTTTTTATTTCACTCCACAAGGACAAAATATATACGAGCCTCCTTAGTTTTCTCATCTACTTTTTTGTATAGTGCAAAACTACAGTCATACTGCCTCCCATTACGATCAGTTACTACACCTATTCCTCATGACTGAAATCTTCCGTATGTTCCTTCAAATATCGGATTAGACTCTGTCAGCGGCGTGAAGTAATTTTTCTCTTTTTGGATAGCTATAATATACGACTGTATTGTGTCTAGTTCGGCCACAAATTTCATCTTTCTTGCGTTTTCTTCTGCTTCACGAGCACGGGCTTTCTCTATCTCGATCTTGAGTGCAGCTTCTTCTTTTTCTTTCTTAATTTGCTCCTCCTCCATTCTTATATAATCTTTTTCTGATTTTCAGAGACCTATAGTTTCCCGATTCTTTACAAGTAGAGTTATAAAGATCATAACAACAAATCATAATCATCATATATTCAATCGGCTTCTGATGTTCTCTTTTGCCATTGCCTTTCTACGTTCTTCTGCATCTCGCGCATCTTCCATGCCTTTTGCAAATTCTTCTGCGGCCTCATCTCTCTCTCTTCTTTCCTTTCTGTCCTGATCGTCTTCAGCATGTGGATTATTTTTTCGCCATTCATAGACTCTCCTTATCTTCTCTGCAAACTCTGCTCACTCAGCCTGATTATTCATATATTCTTGCCAAAACTCCCCGAACTCGTCTTCCATCTTCTTATTAAACTTAGCTTCACTTTGGTGATGATATCTTCTCCTTTCTTCTCTTTTGCGCTGACGTTCTTGTGAAAAATGCTCTCTACTTCTTCTCCAGTTCTCAAAAAATGTCGAGCCTCTCTTCTGTGCCTCTTCCTCTGATACAGATCACCATCCTCCTTTGAAGTAATCCCATTCGAACAGGATATCCTCTGCCCTGTCTGCTGCTTCTCTTGCTGCTTGCTCTGCTCTCATTTTTTCTGCCCCCTCTCTTGCTTTATCTGCTTGTTCCTTTGCTCTTCTCGCTTCTTCTTGTGCTCTATTGAATTCGCGTACAATTCTTTCTTCTTCTCTTCTCTTTCGTTCTGCTTCAGATTCCTTGCTGCGTCCATTGGTATTTCCATTACTCTGTCCGTTTCAGTTTCCATTGAAGCCGCTACCTCATGTATATCCTGATGATCCATTTGTTCCGTTTCTTCTCTCTCAGCCACCATTGTTTCTTGTACTATTGTATCCATTACCGTTGTTTTGGTATCATCCATTTCTCTGCCTTGCGTATTCCTCCTTGTTTCTCCTAATCTCTGCCTGAGCAGCTTCATATTTTCTCCTATCTTCCTCGGATCGATTCTCTTGTTTTTTTTGCTGTTTTTGAGCATCTTTCTCTCTCAACACATCAGCTAGATCTTGTTGCCACTTTGAAGCTCATGGCATAGTATATACTTTCCCTGTTCCATTTAATGCGTCTACTAGCCTATCTCCTGTTTCTTTGACTGTCTCAAAAACACTCCTTCTCTGCTTTATTTCCGCTTCACTTGCTCAGGCTCACTGCAGTGTATCTGGATGATTCTCCCAGCTTTTTTGTCTTATTTTTGCTTTGACAGAAGCTGCGTCGATTACCTCGCCGGGCTTGAATCATAAAATCTGTCACACCTGAAATAAATCCATAGATTCTCAGCAAAAAGAGCAAAAACGTCTCTTCTCTTATACATTATTCCTACTTTATGTCAATACCTCTATGCTCTGTTTATAGCCTTTTTGAGAAAAAGAACAACAAAAAAAGGTCCGGCAGCATGCTGCCGAACCTTTGACAAAAAAGAAACGTTTTTCCCTCATTCCAATAATTTTACTTCTTCGGGACGGGCACGTTGCCATGCCTCTTCCAGGAGTTTGAATTTCCTTGAGCCCTTTTCATTGTACACCCGCCACCGGTAATATTCAGCGAGTTCCTCTTTTGCTTTGTCCTTTAGTGTCTTATCAAATCGGAACCTTCCCCAGTAATTAAGGTGATTCAGAGGTTCCGTGTAGGATCTGCTTGTAAACATTTTGCATTTATTAGGATCCTGCAGATTTCTGGTTATATCGCGATACCCCCTTACTCTTTTCTCAAGAATCGTTACCAACCAGGTTATTTTTTCTTCCTCTCCAACCGTAAAACCAGATTCGGTCATTTGGTTTTTATCTATCGTGGATGTAGTGACGGTCCCGTCTCCGCCGGTATCGGCGATAACCGTATTGGGCTGCGGCTGCGTAGTGGTTGCTGCGCTGTGTTGCGTCGGAGGTGTTGCCGGCAGCGTAGGATCGCTACCGAACACGTCCTCTTCCGTGGGGGTTTTATCCCCCCCACAGGAGATGAGCAGCCAGCTCAGCAACAGAATGCTGGCTGCTATTTGAATTGATTTTGTCTTTTTCATTGTTTATTCTTTTTGTTGCGTTTGTGTTGGACATTTTTCTGCTTTTCTCTTTTTTACTTCATCGTTGAGCTGCTCCTTGGTCGCGCCAAGTTTCGCAGCTGCCGCCATGGCTGCTTCTTTCGCACCGGGCGGCGCCGGTTGTCCGGCACAAAGACTTTCAACAATCAGATCCAGATTCGTGTTTAAAATCTTTTTCTGTCTTTTGAACTCCTTTTCGGACAGTTGCGGTGCTGCTTGTACTTGTTCTGTCTGTACTTCCGTACCGCTCTCTTCAGACGACTTACTTCCACCACGAAGGAAGAAGAACCATATCAAGAGCAGCGCAAGTAATCCTACAATACCTATGATCACGTAGTTCGTCTGGCGCGGGTATTGCGCACGAAGTGTTGCGAACACTCCGGGCGGCTGCGCGACATTTACACCCGGCACCTGAATTTCCCCGTAGTGCGGTTTGTACGCGGCCGTGAGTTGTGCAATCCAGGTCGTTACCATTGCAATCATTTGCGTCAACTGGTTGTAGTTGTTCCAGGCCGGATCCTTCCGATTCGTGATGTTTGCCGGGATCATCTTGAGCTCCACATCTGCTTGAGCCGCGAGTGCTTTACGATACTGGCCCAAGTTGTTGACTGCGGCTCCGTAGCCGCCTGCTCTCATATGAAACCCGTCGGAGTAAGCGCCCATCACTTGGCCCATGAATGATGCCCAACTATTGTAGGTCGTCGGGTCAAGTGTCGTTCCAGGGACCGTCGGCAGTTTATGTCCAGCGATGTTACTGCTCACCAAACTCCGCAATGAGTCGATTTCCTTGTTGTCGGTAGCATGGAAGGAATCACTATGTACAGGTACTGTCAACAGGAACGCCTGCATGCGGTTCAGCATGTCATATATTTTGCTGACATCCAACATATAGAAACACAGCGGGTCGTATTGTCTGAAAAGTACTATGAGCCGACGCAGTGCATCTTTGTCCAACATAAACTCGGGTAGTCCGTATTTTTTACTCTCGTGCTGAGGCGTGTGCTGCTGCTCTGTTGGTCCGGATGATGTTGCTGTTGTACTTGCATCTCCACCTCCTCCGCCCGCTGCCGCTTTTGGCTGCCCGGCTGATGCCGGCGCGGATTGTCCGGATTTTTTGCGACGGAGAAGAAGAAGTATTACAATCACCAGTAATATCAGAAATCCTATTCCCAAGTAAAGAATTGGTATTCCTGCTATTTCGCTACTACCCGGAGCTGCAGCTGTATTTCCGTTATGGCCATAAGTGACAGGTGCAGTTACCGCCCCAGTTAATGCCGCATCCTTCCAAACTGTCTTTGCTATGAACTCTATGATCTGAGCCTTTGGTAGAGGCTCGACTGTCTTGTTGAATAGGAAGGTTGTTGTTACCAGGGTTGTAAAAAACACCGACCCCAAGTAGAAAATAAATTTCTTGATTTTTCCCCATTTATTATCAAATGTCCACCATGTCCACAAAATCGACCATATCCAGATGGAGTTCCATATAGAAAATACGAACGCCGATGACCAGGTGTTCGAAACTTCCGGCTTTGATCTCCATACATCATCAAAGATAAAGTTACCCATTGCCGGGAATGTGTAGTATGCCCATTTGAAGCCGTACAGTAGTGCATCGAAAACATGATCCACTACCTCTATCTTCATTGGCGTCTTATTGATTAGTTCTTGCCATATCGCTGTCCCAAAGCCTATAAATAAAAGGCCGAGAGGCATCCCGAATATTAGCCATATCACCACATGTAACCATGATATGGCCCTTTTTTGGGCCTTCACAACCGTTTCTGACTTGTCGAACTTATCAACGATATTTCTTCCCCAATCTGTCATCCTGTATATCATCAGGCCGAATATTAGACAGATAACAAGGAAGGAGATGATCATCCAAAGAATGTTTGGCGATGCTTCCATTGTTTTATTTTTTTAAATGATTTAATTTTTGTTTCGTTCGTGAACCCCTACGCCGGCTTGGGAAAGTGTGCCGTGCCAACGCAGGGATTCGAGTTGTCGAGTGCATTACATCAGAAGATTTTTGTATCCTGACCAATGTTGTCGTCTAAACTGTGAGGGAATTTCTTGTATAATAATATCCAATCGCAGGTCGATAATTTTCTTCCTGCGCCGGAAAGTTTCATTATAGTTCCCTCTGTCATTTGATAACGGTTCTCCACTAACAAATCCATAATTTTGGTTTTGTTGAAGAGCTTGTGATCAGTAAATAATGCAATCCTAATGGATTTTACTGTGGTTTTCTTTGAGGGGATATAAAACCTCCCCACTGCAATAAACCGTGTGTAATAGTACGTTTCTTTTTCCTCTGGTGTTGCAGCTAATCCAATTTCCCCGTATGTTTCCGGCACAACATCTTCGACAACCCACTGTAAGCGTAACGAGTCTATTGGTTGATCGACAAAGTATACGTCCACTTCATCTCTGAACTGTTCCATACTCGTCACAGAAACGTACCATTCGTTGTACTTTTTAAATGAGAACCCGAGGAACAAAACTTGGCTTACCAGACAGATCATTCCAATTGCCATCATTATGTTGTTTTTTCTCCGGATTTCAGTGTGGTAGGTCGCAAAATTCATGCCGTAATATTTTTTCTCGATATATTCACCAACCGGGAAACCCAGCAGGCCCAGGACCATACTGTATATCCCCAACTGTTCTGGGAACCACAGACCCGGTACAAAGGTAAGCGCTGTTTGACATAAGTCAAAGGTGAACTTAAAGAGCAATTTCGATCTTGTTTCTCTGTCTGTATTCCCTTTGCCAAGTATACACAACACCAAAAATGCGGTAAAGTCCATTGCGTTCTCCTTCACGCCATAATTTAGGGCTACGCCGTATGAGATGAATAGCGTGATCATCCAGACCACCCCCCACCCATATGACACGGTTCGGAAGTAATCAATCGGGCTTAAACTTATCAGATTCAGGCTGGTGTATATGCTCAGTGCCCCCAATGCGAAGGCAAAGGCAATTGAAAATGGACTTGTGACCACCAGATTCACTTGCTCTGGCGTTAATCTGATCACATGAGCCCCTCCGAACCAATATTTATCTTTTGTCGGAGTGACGGTTGCTGTTGATTCATGCATGGTTTCCATAATTTTCTCAATTTTAACTTTGTTTTTTTTGGCAAAATTGCCGTTAAATTTTAAGGAAGACGAGATTCCCTTACTCCTTTATTCAGCAAAAGCGCCTCTCAGCGCTCGGCTGCGATTACAAAGGAAAGGGAAGTTTATTTCATAATCAATAAGATATATTTGTCAATAGAAATACTATGTATATATACTATTTATAGTTTGTCAATTATATGCTCAAATATTAGCTTCTGTTCTGAAGTTTCACGACTATATCATTTGATATTCTCTTACATGTGCCACTTTTTCTATCAGTCCCCTATCTTTCGTATTTCTTGCTGTTTTCTCTGTGGTATGACGTTTATGGATTACAATCTACAAAAGCATTACTTTTGCGGATTTACCTATGGATATACCCTTCTCCCTTCCCTCCATTACGAACTTCTTTGAAAAGCGTCAGAAGTCGTGTCAATCTCTCTGTGAGAGGTCTGATTCCTCTCCTTACGTTATTTACCTCTACTGCAGTTTTTACTTCTAGCATGTCTGTAACTAGCCTGTGTGTCTCTGGGCAACAGTGCTTCGTATTATCAAAATATCAACAGTTGCCAGTCAGCGGGCTTTTCATTGGACATGGTGGTGTCTCGGTCTCCATACAGTTTCCTAAGAAATACAAAACTACTCAATACGTACTTATCTATGCCTCTGTACAACATGCTAGCGTATACTCTAAAATCTCATCAAAGCAATGTTTGTTGGAGGGATGTGTGTATCTTGTGTTTGGAGGATAGTATACACTTCGAACTTGCTTTCTGTAAGTTATTCTGTACATAATTTTGTATAGTTTATTTTTTTGAGCATCACGATGACTACACAATTTATAAGTATGCAAGACTATAGGGAAAATATTGGACAGCTTCGGAAACAAGCGCAGAAAGAGAATATTAGATATATCGTTATGGTTCACTCCAAACCCATTTTTGAGGTTATTCCGCTACCCCAAAACACCAAGGTTGAGCACCTATTATCATGGACCCCATCGCACCAAGAGGCGTATCAAGAAGCCATGTCTGACTATGAGCAATGAAAAAACATAGTTGCATTAAAAACCGTTGCGAGTAAGTATAAGAAATGACATACAAGATCATCCTCCACAAAAAAGTAGTGAAGTTCCTTGATACGCATCCATCTCTTGCCGCGGCTTTTTTTCGCAAAGCTAAGATTATGCAGATTAATCCATTTGATAGGCAGCTTGATATCAAGAAGTACAACGATCCCTCATGAACGAATTACCGCCTCAGAATTGGTACATATAGATTCCTGTATACCATCATCGACAGAGATGTTGTTATTTATTTCTTCCAGGCAGGAAATAGATGAGATATTTACTAAGTATATTTTTTTATGTATCTATTGACTTATTTGTCCTTTTATACATACCATCTTTCGTAAACGTATAACATAAACATATTAAAATTAAAACAGACGTATGAAACTCAATTTATTGATCATCGCACTTTTTTTTCTGGCCTGTACAAACAACAAAGGCACCTCGCCTGAATCACCTGCACAGCAGTTATACTCTCCGACGCCCAAACCACCAGACATAGAAAGAATAGACCTGGGTACGCCGCCGAGTACTGCCGAAGACATTGTCAGTAGAACCATCACCATTTCCGGAGTGGAAGTAGGAATCACCACAGACAGTACTGTGACCTATGTACGGTTCGAGGGAGTCACGGCGGTACTGGATGGTAAAAACTGCTCCGCCCCAAAAGGACAGTGCTGGAGGTTTGGCGGAGTTAGGGTATACGCCTGCCCGACGACAGACGGCTGGCTTTTGGATATCGGCCCTGTCCAAGACGATTACGCAGTTGAATGGTTGAACCTGCAAAGACGCAGATTCTCAAGAATGATGTCGGCTGCCAATGATCCGACGCTCCAAAAACTCGGAGTAAAAAATCCCTGGAAATAGGCACTCCGATCAGCCGTAAAAATCACCCACCTTATCTTCCCACAAAACCCAAAGAACGAGCCTGCACCAGGCTCGTTCTTTCGTTATCGATATTTCAGATAGAGAAAAATATACGATGATTACTTCTCCAAGATGGTTTTGAGATTATCTAAGTTTTTTTGCATGTCTTTCTTGACGCCTCATACAAACAAGAATGTTATAAGGTTCATAGGAAATGCTGCGTCACCATAATACGTATCTGTTACGAGCGTCTCTGTGTCTGAGATAGATGTCAGGACCATAGATGCAGATGCCACTGACGCAAACGGTTTTTTGAATCTTATCTCTACGTCGATTCTCTCTCCCTCTGTCATACTTTTTATCTCTTGTTCGCCCACACCTACATTTTTGTCGTTACTCACCCATGTAGACACGAATCCCACTGTACCGTCTACTCAGCTGTATGTCATCTGTACATTTGGATCTCTCATCACTCGAACACTGTAGTATTCCTGATTCTTTATCAGTTTGACGTACTCGAATATATCTTGCCTTGGTTTGCTGATAGTAATCTGTGTTTCGATCGTAAACTTTTTTGGTACGATAACTCCCAGGAGAAGTATACTACCAATAAGCCCAAGAATAATATAAAGTACTTTCATACAAATCTACAAAAAAATAAATACCATAAAGGCACATAAAGCATACATCTCTACGCTTTCATCTCTCTCGCATCAAGCAACTTGTGGTAGGTGATGTATGATGTTGCTAGGATAGCGAAGGTAACGACTGGCATGATAGATACTGCTACAAATCCATCTACTACAAGATGCGCAATCAGCGCCGAGATATACACGATACCAATACCCACATATGCCCACTCTTTGAGACGACTCCCAAACCATGGCAATGCAATTACGAGCCCACCAAGAAATGTTGCAATACCGACCTCCAGTCTAAACCACTCTGGAAATGGTCCTACATGCCTTATCCCCTCTATCGCCATAGGTGAATTGATAAAAAAGATCCCAGGCAAAATGAACAGCGCTAGTGCGACCGTGGATACCCGATAAATAATTTTGGTGGTCTTGAGATGTTTGTGTGAAGTGAAGAGAAACATATGAGAGAAGGAAATGAATAAAAAATACGTTTGATGGTCTACCTATAGGATTTTGGTATGCGTTCACAAGGTAAAGTTTTTGTACTTACAACAACATCCGCGTACACGTACGAAAATCTAACAGTGTATCTTTTTTATATTAGATCCAAAAACACCGTCACCACACTCCCCTCTTGCAGATCGAGTTGTTTGCGGATCGACGCCTTGATCGGCAGGAGATACGATCCGCTTTTTTTGTCGGGGAAGATGCTTGTCTCCCATCATACTCGTCCTATCCTCGCTTGCACCTTCACCGATCATCGTCACTTCCTTGGCATCGCAGCAGCTATCTCTTTGATCTGGTCACTCACCGCTTTTTCGACCGTAAAAAAATATCGCGATGCCTTATCCGTCTCTGATCGCTTTCGTATTGGTCATGTCGTAGTGAAGTGATGATCACTCTCTATGCTGTTTGATGGCATTGTCATACAATGAAGGTTACGATTATTTTGGTGAGTTCTATTTACTTCTTCTTCCGTCTCTGCAGATGAGGGATTTGTCGTCTCGCCATCTTTCTCATCAATCGTCCATGTCACTGCTTTTTCATCGCTTCTTCAACAATATCTTGCATCTGTGCTACCGTACAGTCTCCTCCGATAAACGCACCGTCTTTGTAGCAGAGACTGCAGTAGAGTTTACTTTTGCTTCCATCTTTCTCTGTACCACCATGCTGAGGATCCTTATCCAGAGGCATTCCACATGACTGACATTGTGTCGTACATGGTTTTTCCATCGGCGTATATGCTATCAAAGTAAAAATTCTATTATTTTGCTCCTATTGCGTTTCCTCCTTAGCTGTCGCCCAACGATATAGTCCTACTGCGAGGATTCCAAAAAGAACTCATCCAAAAAAGTTAAGTGCGCCATAGTTATTAGCAAGACTAGAAAGTCGTGTATTTTTTTGCTGTTCGATATCAGGTGCAAAAGGATTGTCTTTGACACACTCGATGGTTCATCCTCGATCCTGTAGTGTATATCACGTATTGCACGCACATGAACTAAACCCATCAGCTCTACTATAGAACCCATATTTTTTGTGACAGTCTTCGTCTACAAACGGACATGCGTCGTAGTTGGGATCCCATCCATGAGGATCTCACTTGGGGCAGACACACTGCTTGGTGGCTGCGTCGTAGACTGTCCCCGGGTACTCTTTCTGACAGACAGCGTATGAGTCAGCTGGAAGTCACTGATTTGCTGAGAGGACTGGCATGGGTGTGTGTGCTGCATATACAGGCATGAATAGCTGTATACCCTCTCCTGCGATAGCGAGGAAAACAAAACAAAAGAGAGCTATCAAACGTGTTTTCATTGAGAAGCGTAAGGTACAAAATAACTTTCCTATAGATAGCTATTGAGAGGAAATTCACAATAGGAATCTCTATTATGCACTATATACGAGCAATGCTATCAAACCTGCTATATTCAGTATATACACTGGCAGCAGTCGTTTCCTTTTGCTTTGTCGTGTTTTGTTGAACTCTACGTTTTTGAACTTTCCGGGAATTCTTCCATGCAATATCTTTTTGTAGAATTCTGAAATAATTCTCTCACCTCACGCTACTGCTAGTAAGAAATATGTTCACGTGAGAGATGGAAACAATGTCATCAACAAGGCCCCTACAGCTACTGCTACACCTGGACTGCGAAAAAACTTTATGAGATCGAATCCCTCGTACGGGGCATCTTTGAGCATCCCGCCTAGCGCTATGATAAACCCTATAATCACTATGAGATATACGTTAGCTACTGGAATCTCTACAGTATATACCAAGATCCCTATCAAGATAATCAAAAGCACACCTATGCATCTTTTGATATTTTGGTTTATTTTTATATTGAGGTCAGATGGAATTTGGTATTTGGTCTGGTCTTCATGCCTAATCAATGCTTTGTATAGCTCTGTTGTTGCTCTCTCCAAACTAATCACTACTAATGCGACAACAAATAATGGCAACATAGGGTTGGTCAAAAATACTACCACGCTTCGTATGATACCCAGCAGAATACTGCGTAATACTTTGGTGATATCAAACCTCTCGACGAGAAGATCCCCATATACTCCCCATAAGATCATGTTTGTAACTCATAGGAGGCCAGCGCATACGTAGGCTATCATACTACCAAAACCACAGAAAATAAATCTCATCGGGTATATAGTGGTAATCACCGTATTTTGCAAGCAAGATCAATTTGAGATTTAATTTTGTAGCATATTCGACTTATTGACTCTTTTGGAAAGATAATTATAAACTCTTCCATAGATAGGCGTATTTTTGTGATATACAATACTTCCCCATTTATTATCCTGACTACAGCTATGGTTATTTACTTTTTTTACATCATCTGTAGTCTCCTCTCTCTCTATGGCATTATCAAAATAATTTCGTTTTTTTGGGTAATGCATTACTTAAAACGCCAAAAGAAAGACATACATCCAGAAAAGCTTACCGATAAGAAACTCGTTTTCATACTCCCCGTCTATCACGAGACAGCTATGATACAGGATACCATCTTTTCTTTCAAGCGCCTGCTCTCGGAGAATATACTCCTCTTGATCGTCGGCACCAGTAGAGAAAGGAATCACGATAATATTAATTCCACACTTCAAATTGCTGAAGAACGTGGCAAGGGGAATCCCCATATATTCACCATCGAGTGCCCTAATAAAACTGGGTATATGGCACACCAAGTGAATTATGCAGCACAACGACTTGTTTCCAACGGATATGACAAAGCTTCAACACGGATCCATGTCATCAATATCGATACGAGACTACAAGAAGATTACCTTTCAGAGGTAATTTTTCGTATACAGAAAGATTCTACTATTATGTTGCAAAGTGCACTTTTTACATGAAATTTTACCTCACTATCTCCACTCCTACAATGAACTAGTATTGTTCAATCTAGACGAACTATCACAGGCGAACAAAGAAGATTATTACTCAATCTGTACATTTCTCATTACAAGCTTTACCATGTGGTTGGACATGGTATGATCATCCAGTTAAAAAAATTCTTCGACTATAAATTATTCCCTGAAGACACACTTAATGAAGATATGCATTTTTGATATTATTTGAGCATCAATCAAGAAAAGGTTGTACCGCTGGTCTCGTATGAAATAGCTGACATGCCATCTACATTCAAAGGATGGCGGGCGCAAGCACAGTGACGATTTATTGGAGCCATGGAATATCATGCATATTTTTGTTCTTACCTAAGGAAATTTAACCAAAAACCAACGTTCAGGATATTATTGATGACCCTCCAATGATTTTTTAATGCATTCAAGCGACTGATTGTCTCTTATACAATCATCTTCGTTATGGTCATAATGGCGCTATTCCCTCTTTCGAATATTTTCATAATATGAATAATAAGCATTTGTATCTATCTTATACATTATTTGCTTACCATTGTTTACCTCAGAAATAACGGGTATATTCCCTCGGCACACATCAAATATTTATTTTATAGTTTCTTGATCGTTTGTATTAGAAGTTTTCCTGCCACCCTATCTCTGTGCAAGTATATATTACATAGGCTCTGACTTTATCACTATATCAAATATAAATCTGATCATGCCTAATATTTTTGCTCTAGAGGGGCCATCAGGGATTTGAAAAACTACTCTTGCTAGCCAGCTTCATCAAATGTGATCTGCGCACAGAGTCGGAGAGTATTTTCACTATATCTCAGCGTGAGAAGAATATCCTGGTATTGCTCCACAAACAGGCATTGAACTTCAAAAAATCAGGTCGCAGCTTTATACTCTGTTACAGAGAAGAGAACTTGATATAATACAAGCGCCAAATCATTCTCCTATCATTACAGAAAGATCGCCGCTTACGTTATTGTATACTGAGGCCGTCAGAATACATAACTGACTTCTGTGAGACCTTCCATCTCTCGCTAGTGAGCTTCTTTCTCTGCTGGAATCTGTCCACCAGCCTGATTACTATATATTCTTAGAAGTGCACTATCTTACTGCTGTCGCGAGACTACAAACGAGGCAGAATCCTCACTATAATTTCTTCTACCAACCCGAAACGATTCTTAACATACAAAAACTTATTACTTTCTTCGTGGAAGAATATCTGCATGATTGAGAGTACTCTATAGTTTATAATGATTGAGCTATGGAAACTGCATTTGATGAAATAAGATGAATCCTCGCTACCGCAAATCCTATAACATGCAACGCACTTACTTTACTTTGTAAAGATATACAAAAATGACTTGATCTGGCAAAAAAAATATAAAAAAAATACTTTTGGTCGGAGATGTTGGTGAATGAGAGAATGGACGACATCACATAGGTGATGAAAGCATGTTTTATTACAACTATAAGCAACTAGCAGCCACGTGATCATTCGACATATATGCCACCTCTAGAAGTATCTCGCATTGGTATATTCCTGCTTGAAGAGAGTTTTTGAGGATATATTTCAGGGACGAGGTGATTGGGAGATTGCAGCTACTTTTTTACAGTATATTCTTTCGGCTATTCCCGTCATCCACTATACCTTGAGATATAGCACAGACCATAAAGATGGTTGATTATATACTTATTTCATGAGGAGGAAATCTCAACAGTATTTGGTCGGGTCATTTGTATTTTCGTTTTTGGATATGCTTTTTGGGAAGAATTTATTGAAAAAAGATTTACCTTTCCTGACAAACCATATGACCCTTATCTATCTTTGATAAGCGGCTTTTTAATATTCTTATCTGATGGTGTAAACTCATAACTATCAGAGATACAACATACTCAATACAACACATTTCTTATCCCCTCACATGAATCATGTTCTGATTGGATGATGCGTTTTCTTCGTTTAATGAACATATCAAAAAAAAGCTAGAAAAAAGCTGTATTCTTGGTGACGGAGAAGAAATTAGCCGTATAGGGCTTTCTCTTCATGAACCACACGACGCCATTTATAACCACGACCTACCTCGCACGATCGCTCTCTTAAATACTGTTCTGAATTGAGCAAGCTTTTATATTATCCCTCACGTGTCTGATAAATATAATCAGGGGGACATCTCCTTTATGCATCAACAGATGCCGATTGGTATCGATATTACGCTTTTCGATTATAACACCATACATTCTTTAGCAACGAAAACAACCGCTACAAAAGAAGAAATAATAGAATTTTATACAAGCAAGATGGATTACGTACTGACCACGAGATACCACTGAGCAGTTTTTGCCATAAAACACGGGACTATCCCTATCATGATCGCTAGAAATAACTATGAATATCAAAAATTCAAATGATTGCTTGATTCCTTACATCTCTCTCATTTACTCTCAACCCTTATCATATCCATCACCTGAAAAAGATCAGTAAAACAACACATACAACTCATTGTAAAAACACATCAAGAGATTAAAGATACCCTACATAGAGCTATCGAGAATATACAACCTGAGCAGCTCTTTATTCCCTCCTTCATCAAAGATCATGCTTAAGATACGTTCTTTATCCCATTGTCGAAAGACTGCTGGGATTGTCAGCTCGGAGCTAGTCATTAGTATTGATACCACCATACATACGATTGCATTTGAGTTCCCTGGAGTTCATCTGCCGCCAGAGAATCTTGTAGACTTTGCTCTTCCTACTTTGGTTGTGTTAGGATCTATTACAGGTAAATCTTTGGACATCAACGGATTTGATATATCTCCCGATGTCCTTGGATACTGCGACCAAATTATGTCTTTCTACGTAAACAGTTTCCCAGAGTCGCATTTTTCTCATGTATCTATCGAGAACTATATGCCTAACCAAGCTATATCTTCGAGCTCCTATGACTCAGATGTGAATCATAGTAGTGCAACCTGACTTTTCTTCTCTGGATGAGTCGATTCTCTGTATACGTTCTACAAAAATAAGGGCAACATCGATTTTTTGGTTCCTGTGCTCTGATTGGACATTCATCCTTGAGATAGAGACCTACGAGGAGAGGTTACACACAGATTTTCTATCTTTGCTCAACATTTTCAAAAAGAGTTGTTGGTAGTTACTACAGATATCAGGTTAGTGACTGAACAGTACATTCATCGAGATCTCATGTATGGTCCGTGTTTATGAACTATCGGCATCTTGCTTGCTCAAGCAAACCCGCCTCTCGAGCGCTTACTCATCTCTAGCTGGGTAAGTACCATGGATCATAAAGCATGATCAGATCCACAACTAGACACCCTACTAAGTCTCTGATATTATCAGATGGACCATTTTGGAGAAGGCGTATCGAGAACAGAAAAAATTGCGTTTATTAACCAATATGATCATCGAGACAACGTCTTGAGAGTCTGCCGAGAGAATATCTGACAACACTACAATTGCTGAATATGTGAGAAATGTCTCAGAACACTGCTCGAGATGAAATATCTTGGAATTTTGGAAAGAGCAATATCATTTGCGAACACAAATCTGATGAAGTCTCATCTCGAGCATATTACTCTTGGTCGTTGAAATGCTGCGTATTATAAAAATATCGCATCCAACATCGCACACCACCCAGATATGACTCAGGAATATGCTGTCGTGCAACAAAAGATTCATGCCTATGATCAAGCAAATATTACTACACTGCTTCCTCGGACAAAGAAAAAAAACATTCTCTTTATTGATTTTAATGGCGTTCTCTCGTTTAATAATTTTTGGAACTCATTCAAAGAAACGCATCCCGAGTATTTTGCAACTATCCAACAAAAGCTTTTCATCGAAAACCTTGAGCTCGTCAAATCATGGATGAGGTGAGACGTCAGTGCGGAAGTAGTTTGTGGCTACATATCCCAGTTTGTCGGTATTTCTGCTTCATCGCTTCTAGCCACGCTGGAAAAAGATTGCCGTGATATAGACATCTCTCCCAAAAGTATATCTCTCCTCGATAAGCTCAAGACGTATTATCACCTTGTCCTGGTTACTGATAATATGGACTGTTTCGTGAGGCGGACTGTCCCTGATAATAAACTCCTTGCTGTGTTTGATGTTATCTGGTCCTCTGCGGAGCACTGAACATTCAAAAAAGAAAATGACGGTCTCGTCTTCAGCCAATTTATAGCACACTTTGACGCTCAGACGGGAAACTGTATCCTCCTTGACGACTCCAAAAATAATACAAAAGTTTTTTCAGAACTGGGATGAATATCCTACTGCAAAAACACCGAAAAGGACGTTGTGGAGACACTGGAAGATATGTATCATAGGACACAATCTAAATGGTTACGGCAGTTTTAGGTACAAAAAAAGGTGTTGGCGCATACGTCCAACTAAAAAATGACCTACAAAGGCCATTTATTGTTCAATTACGTATGAAAGAGTAAGTCTGGGGCGACAAACGGAAGATTTTTCAAACCCCATCATTGATATACTATCTGAATTTAAGACAGAACTACAGGTAAAGTCTGATATTATACGCTGTTTGCTTGCTTTGATGGAAGCGAATGACTTTCCTATTAGAAAAGTACAAAACATGGCTATTGAATAAGGATCTATACACCTAGACGAATATAAAACATCTATATATAAAGAATAAAGCGCTCATACTTTTACCTTACACATCAATGATATGGATATCAGTACACACGAAGTAAAACCAAGTGTAGAGCAGAAAACACTATTCTATAATACTATAGAGAAACTCAAAAAGCATCAAAAACTCAAATCCCAACTTATACCCTACTTAGAAAACAACCACCCTAGCCTGCTGAAAAACAATGCAAGAAAAGAAAGAATTCAGGAATGTTGCAATATTGTATCATTTAAAAGATACCTTGAGACAGGAGATATACAATTATCCTCCTCTACTTTCTGTAAGTATGATAGGATCTGTATCGCCTGCGCCACCAAAAGAGCTATGAGAATGATAAAAAGATTTGCTACTGGTATAAAAGAAAACGGTCTCTGGACTAAGAAACGATATTATATCGTACTTACAATTAAACACTCAAAAGATGATACTCTGGAAGATCTTTTAAACAGGCTAATGCAATATAAAGACCGCCTGGCAAGGAATTATAGAAACAGCAAAAGACCAAATCAGAAAAAAAAGAGTTTCTTCGCTCAATTTGACGGCATGGTAACATCTATAGAAGTGTCTCATAAGGGCAACAATGGCTGGCATCCCCATATAAATATACTTGCATGCTCTGATCAGCTAATATCGATAGAGACATGAAAGCATATAAGATGATCTACCAGCCCGCAACTTCTTGAGGAACGAAAAGAAATAAGCGAATGAAGTTACATTCATAATATACGTCAGATTAATGTGACCACCGATCACTTCAACAGGAATGGCATAGGAGAAGTATTTAAGTATGCCATAAAGTTTTCCGATCTAACTATAGAACAGCTGGCATACGTAATGGTTGTCCAAGATAAATACCACTACCGCTTTTTTGCTACTTACGGCTGCTTTAGGAAGCGAAATTTGCAAGACCACAGATATAACGGCTTACATTGGAAAGAATGAATAGGTTTGTATGCAGAATGAGGGTATTGGTTCAAAAATACTTAGTAGCAGAACAAAAAGTGTTGATTTTTACAAATTTCTTGCTAAATTATTACCAATTAGTTATAATAGGAACGCATGGATCGAACCAGCAGCTTTTACTTATATGTTTCAACCAGCTGAGAATCATTAATACAGGAATTGCTTGCAGCAACAGACTGCCATTGTCCATCGCTCGATCGTTTTGAGTTCTTACACAAGTTAGTCGGTCATCTAGAGGTATTCATCAACAAAGGCGGTAGCTGCGACTGACACATCGCAAAAAACCTATGTACTAAGGAACCTCATGTACACGAGCTTAGGATCAAGATCCCTGGATGAGAAAACCTTTTAAGAATTTTTTACATAAAGAACGAGAAGCATTACTATCTAACCACTTTTCTAATCAAACCTTCACTCTATGAGAAGCAGCAGGAGAAAGAAGTAGAAAGAGCATATGCAGAACACATTCAATTATCTAGAGACCGCTTTAAGAATTTAAATTCATTTGCACCTATAAAAGCAGTTTTCAAAACATTATAACTCTTAATTCTACTACCATGAAGACGTTTACACTGAATGCCGAATTAGTTAAAAAGCATGCTAAAAAGATTTCTATATGAAATAATATTTATCATGTTAGAAAATATAGAGGATTTTCACAAGAACAATTAGCTGAACTAATCTGATCTAGCCAAAAATACATTAGTGAAATTGAAAGCTGAGAGAAAGATTTTTGAGTTACCAAACTTTATGATATTGCTAATGCTCTACAAGTAAATAGTAGCTTATTGTGAGAGCCAACAGTTAAGCGAAAGGTTTTTGAATTTATAGACTATATGCTGTCTAAGATATGAGAAATAGATGGGTTTTTAAAACTTAATAAGATATGCTATTTTACTGAATTAGAAAGTATAGAACTCTTTAAGGAGAAGTTTCTCGGGCTACATATGGTAAGATATAATAGATGACCTTTTACTAAGGAACTTTATACTATAAGAAATTTATTTAATTCTGAAGTCTATTTCAGTCAAGATTATCACTGCGAAGTCGAGAAAATTACTAATAACAATCCCTTCCATGTACACACTCTTTTAGAAGATGATGATTATAAGTTCATTGACGATGTTATTGAAAAATATGCACATTTAAGCGCAGCAAAACTATCAGACTTAGCCTATGCTACAGAACCAATGAAGAGACTAGGTGCAACTAAATGATGAAATGAGTATCTTAATACAGTTTTAATATAGTTCATCATCTTCATCCTCTTCTGGATTTTACCCTTTCTCTAATAGCTTCTAGCTCTATACGGTAGCTCCTGTTATTGTGGTTCTTTTTCTTTTATGGGTCATAGCAGAAAAACTAAAAGAAATATTAACTACTCTAAAGCATTATCCATTCTTTATCCATCTCATTTTAGCGAAGTAAAGCATATATATGATAGAATTAATGTGATTTCGCAATTACTTTAACAAATTATAGCATCTCTTATTATTTGTTTGAATAGGACATCCTATTTGTCATTTTCCAATCTTAGTAATTTCTTCACATACTCTAGATGCTAACTCTCGCTCATTATCTTCTCTTTTCTCCCGATCATATGCATAATATTCTCGCACTTGAGCAGGATCTATGTCTGACTTTAATGTGTAACTATACTTTACACACATTGTCTGATCATACTCTCATTCATATAAAGGCAGTACTAAGAGATTTTCATATCAGTTTGTAAACTTTTTGACTTGTCTAGAAAAATCTGAGACATTACTTCCATCAGCAGAACTACAACCTACTGTTCATTTTCTTTTGACCAATAAGGAGCAAGCATCTTTATACTTATTTTGATTTTGGAGTTCGAAAAAGAGCTTTGTTAACTCTTTAGGATTCTTTCACATAAGGGTATCGCTACGTTTATTAATATAGTTTGGATCTTTTGTATCTAAGTAATTAATAACAGTATTCGGAGAATTAGCAACTTGTACATTTCAATCACCATCTACTGTTTGTGAAATTGAACTTCCTTGTGCGGGATAGAAAAGTCGTCATATTAGTGCTATAAGAACAGTAACCATAACTCATACCATATTCCATCATCAGATACGTTGAAAGACCTTTGTCATTGAAAGTTAATCTATATTAAATGAGTATTAATATTCAATCAGTTAAGAGGTTACATAACATTCGGAAAATAGATCATTTTAGTATTTGAATTGTATCCATTGATTACTGTGCAATGTAACTATCTATATCAGCCAACCCATCAAGCATTGCTCTACAACTCAATCAAATATAGAATCATAAGTTTACAGGAACAGCATTACCAATTTGCTTGTATTGTTGAGAAATAGATCAAGAGAATTTCCAATCATCAGGAAAAGTTTGTATCCTTGCATATTCACGTATGTTTAGTGGTCTTGTTTCTGAAGGGTGGCATCTTTCTGTTTGTTTTTGTGCTGGACTACAGGTTAATGTTAGGCTTGGCTCATCCCAAGATAGCCTGCGAGCCATTCAGGTTTTTCATCCTCATAAGTAAAAACTACGCCCCATGTACTCTTTCTGTAATTCTACAGGAAGATCACGCCAATATCATCCTTGAGGTATTAACTCAAGAATTTGTTTCTTTTTTTCAGGATATTTTTGACCTAATGATGGTGGACAATCTTTCAAAGCACTCTTTAGAGTTATAATATAATTCTTCTCTTTTGGGAACACAAAATCTATGTTTAAATCATTTCTTATTCAAATGAGTACTAGCCTTTCTCTCTTTTGAGGTATATCTAAATACTGAGAACGCAACAACTTATATTGTACTTTATATCATATCTCTTTTAGAGTATTTATCATCACTTCAATAGTTCTTCCCCCATCATGGTTAATAAGTCATTTCACATTTTCTAACACAGCTATTTTAGGTCTTACTTCCTTAACGCATCTTGCAAATTCAAAAAATAATGTTCCTCTTATATCTTCAAATCATAACTGTTTTCATGCATAACTGAATGATTGACAGGGACTTCAACCTTGTACAATATCCGCTGTTATACCTTCAAAAGAGATATTTCTAATATCTCATTGTATTATATTCCAATCTGGCATATTATTTTGTAATGTCTTACACGCATGTTTATCAATTTCATTTAATAATATATGATTAATACCAGCATTATGCATACCTAATGCTGTTCCTCCTGCTCAAGCGAACAATTCAATACTGGTATAACTAGATCTCTCTATACTCTTTAGGATTCTAAATTCTTTAGCATTTTTAGAATCATCAGATATATCTTGTAGTTTTCTAATATCTTCTAAATCAAATAATCTAGTATTATTTGAGTTTCTTGTAGACTTTAATACTCATTTTTTATCTCGTCTACGTATAGTATCAATAGATATTCATAATAACCTAGAAGCATCTCATGTCGTAACTGCTTGATTTGATGGCATTATATAAAGCAAGTATAAATATACTTACATATATTAATAACCATTGCATATGCAAGGGTACTTATTCTTCATCATATGCAAGATGGAATATATCATCAAATGCGTTAAGGTCTTGTGTTTTATATCACAGTTCTGAAAGGATCGTAGGAATCACCTTAAATAGTCTATATAATGTCCTCTTCTCTCCTGATGCCATATCGTAAAATGACTTTCCATCTATAGATCTTATCATTTCATTATGTGCCATTCTAATCTTTTCTTGGTTATTAGAAGGCGTAAATGGTTTATCATAAGTGTTTTTATTTTTAGGTATAATTTCCACATAATAACCAGTGTATCCTACATATTCATCTCTTCATAAGAAAATCTCTATATCTCTATAATTTTTCATCTTGTCACTACCTTTGGTAGTATTGAATTTATTCTTTATCTCTGCAACAATTTTCATCTTTTTATTCTGTACATCCAATATTCATCCTGTTCATAGATTAACCCATCACTCCATGCTTCATATAATATTTTGATGAAATTCTCCTATAACGTTTTGAAGAGTTTTCTGTACCTGTCTTGCTTTCTCTTGCTGTAATCGCTCAGCTATGGAAATTTGTTGGGTTGAAGCATCAAATAATGCTGAAAAGGGATCAATTACATTTTCATTAAGCTTTATATTGATGTTCATTCTTCTTTTCTCAATTACATCACAAACAGATTTAACCGCCTTTAATAGGTCTTCATCACTAATAAAACTTAAATACATTTTTATGTTATGTAGTAAAAATTACCTAACCTAAGCTTCTTACATTAAAACACCTTGTGCATTAATGGAATTTTTATATTAATGCGATATCAAAATTCAATCTTTGGATTGAGATAAAGAAAATTGCATTTATGATAAATTATAATATAAATACCTAAACCCCCACCAATGAAAGGGAAGCTTACTATAACATCATGCTTGACCTTCGATTTTGACTGTACTATTAGCTACGAAAAATTTCTCAGTGACTATTATGTAGTTGTTGAGGCGTTCAATAAAGATAAAACATTTTTCCAGAAAGATTGAGAGCCGTTTTCAACATGATATTTGCAAATTTTGTTATGATTCAAAGTATTATTCTGACTTCACTATGAGAGTAAGGACGACTTTTCCTATAAGATGACATATTTAGAGCATTTGTTATTTCAAATATATTGAAGTTTATTCTATAGCTGATTGGATAGCACAAAGGCAGTAGTATCTTGATGGTTATTTTCAAACGTTATTACTGAAACCTACTCTACTAGCTATTACAATGCAGTATGGCAGATCGAAGATATAAAGAATGGCCGAAAAGATGAGAAACCATCTGCATTAAATCTAGCTTATCTCTGCTATATAAAATCATATTGCCTTAGAAATAAACCACATGAAAAAATGAGGATATTTCCCATAGATACCGAATGAGAAAGTATGGCAAAGGAAATGTTTAAGCTTGATCGTAGTGTCTGATATACTCTAAGACAGGTTAAATACGATGTTGAATTTACCAAAGTACATTACATAGAGTATATAGCTTTTTGTACGTTATTCCTTACCAGAGAATTATGTCTTGTGTACGAACATCATCCTAATAGTTTTGTTAAAATTATAGATAAAAAAGACATAGATCTATATCTAGATAGATGATGCTATGTATTTAACATAAGCAAGGTTATTCGACAACAGTTTGCTTCATTTGCTTGAGAAGCATATACAGAAAAACGAAAGAAGAAACAATCACGAGATAAGTTAATGCAGGATATGAAGACCACCGCAGAAGCAGTTAAAGACCTAAAAGTAACAATTGATATTAACGACCATTGTCCACAATTTATGACTGCAAATTGGAATAACAGTGATCCTAGTAAATACCAAGCCTTAGAGGCATATGTTTGAGAATATTGAGAGATAACCAAAGTTAAAGCCAAAGGTAAGTCTACCTCTCTCAAGGCAAAAAAGCATTTTAAATATGAGTAAATTGATTTTCTTACAGATATCACTATTAGCATATTACCTATTATAGTATAGGAATATTTACTAGGGCGCATTTCAATAACTTGCAGATACTGTAAGAGAGATGATACCCTGCTAAACATGGATATTGCTCAGGCAAAAGCGATTCTATGAGAAAAGCGGACTAATGAATCTGAGGAAAGGATACAAAAAATAATTGACTTCCTGAAAGCTATTGCTTCTACCGTTATAGAATCGCATCCAAGAGAAAATGAGGGCTAAATGCTCTCATTTTTTCTATATCACAAATTACAATTTGAATTTATCAAAAATAAGAATATACCGCTCATATTTTATATTAAGCAGGTTTTTTATATATCTACAGGGTTTGATATTTTACACTTTTTTTATTGCCCATGAAGCAAAAATCTAAAAATAAATCTTATGCTCAACAGAGATGAACATATGACATTAAGACTGGCAAAGTAGTGAGAAAGAATAGATCAAATATAAACAGCTCTCCTAGAGCCGTCATTTATGTGAGAGTTTCCGATGAAAAACAGGTAACTCAGGGCTATTGAATAGAATGACAGATACGCACCTGTAAAGATTTTTGTTACAATCAAGAATGGGAAATCGACAGAATATTTAAGGACGAAGCAATAAGTTGATGAGAATTAAACAGGAAGTGACTTAACGAAGCCATGAAATACATTGCTGAGCAAAATAAGAATTATAGTAAGATTACCCATTTTGTTGTTACTGAGTATTCAAGGCTTTCAAGAAGTGACGATCTCAAAGCTACCTACTCCACGCATCAGGCCATTGAATGATACGGAGTAAAGATAGTCGCAACAATGAATCCTATACTTGGCGATGATGAAAATGCCGAGTTGGTACAAGATATTAACTACGTTTTTGCCAAAAGCGAAAGACGCAAGATCAAAGTAAGAACGAAAAATGGCATGAGAGCAAGATTATTAGATGGACATCGACCTTTCCCCGAGCCTGTTTGATATACAAGGATAAAAGAGAAAGTATGAAATAAATTTGAAAGTATTATCGTCCAGCAAGAACCTCAAGCTAGTATCATCAAAGAAGGGCTAGAAATGTTTGCTAACTGAGTGTTAGTTAACCAGACTGCATTAACTCAGTACTTTAATAAGAAGGTATTGAAGTCTAATTTCCATACTCCAAAACCTGGCGAACTACATACATCTTTTGCAGAAAGGGCTTTAAGTCTTGAAAGGCTAATGTTCTATGCCTGATTTGTAATTTATCCTGATTATGATATAGACGAGCCTATTCAAGGGCACTGGGAACCTATCCTATCTATTTCTACTGTTCATAAAATCCTGCAAAGGTTACATAGCAAAGGTCAAACAAAGATTTGACCAAGAAAAGATAGCACCAATCTCTATCCTTTAAGATGACTATTATTTTGCCC
>CAYOFF010000002.1:61152-122006 GCA_964403415.1 uncultured Candidatus Peribacteria bacterium
TGACCCTCCAAGGGTAAGCTTTGAGGCATTTATCACTATTACTTAATTAACAGCAAGAAAGTAGATAAGCAGTTCAAGAAGAGTTTTCGTATTGAAAAGATACATGATGAATTCCGTGAACTATTACAGCAGCTTACTCCTAAGCCTGAGATTTTACTTCTTCTGAGGTGAATCTTCGAATCCGTAGCACATGATAAAAAGAAATTATTTAACAAATTACTCTTATCTAAGAAGCAAAGAATAGCAGAAATAACCAAAAAAGTAGAAAAAATAAGTTCCAAGTATTATGAAGTGAAAAACCCTATGATTGCCAAGAAGATAGAGGAAGAATGGTGAGAGCTAGAACAAGAGAAGGAGTTATTAGAAACCGAAGTCAATTCAGAGTTTCTGAGCGAGCAAGAGTTTGAACAACTCTATAACAAATTTGTAGATATCATTGAAAACCCTGTAGCAATATGGGATTTATGAAATATAGAAATGAAACAATTACTCATAGGAGTTTTATTTGGGTGAAAATTATACTATAAAAAAAATGAGGGATTTCAAACCCCTCAAACATCCCTTATTTACTCTATTTTTGACCACATTAGTGGTGATAATAACCGTCTGGGGAGGCATGTACGGGAAAACGTGATAATTTCAATATACTATTATTGTCATTACCAAGCCTTTCTTTGCTTACTCATGTATAGCCAAGCTGCTTCAGAAGCATATCTCAAGCATCAATACCCTTAAGATTATACTCCTGATGTACTCTTTTGACCTCTTCTACATCTTGAGTGCTGAACAAATGAGTCAAGAAATCCTGAGGTAGCTTAAACTTTATAACTATTGTATGAGGTATTAATTGAACCTTCTTAGCAGGTCAAGGCAGCCTCAGCTTATCATTCTTGTCTGCATACACTATTATTTCATCAATTATCATCTTAAACAGCCTCTTACACTGTACATCATTCTCGAATATCTCTTCTAGATTATTTGTTATCAATGAAATATGCTGCAATACATTCACTTGTGCCTGTACATCAAAAAAGTCTTTGTAGTGTATACGAAGCCCTACTAGTTCTTCCTCTAGTTGTGCTATTCTCTTATTATTATGCGCTAGATCCTTCTCAAACTGCTCTGCTGTTAGATGTCACCTCTTAACCATTTCCTTCATGGAATATTCGGCTTGTTCTAGTCTCACAATTTCTTCTGAGCATTCATTCGTTCTTCTATCAAGGGATTCTTTCATAAGAACTAAGTTATCATTCTTCTTAATATATTCTATGAGTAGTTCAGGCTTTTGTACAAGCTTTCTTATCTCGGCTTTCACAAACTTATCCATAGCTCCTTGGTTAAGACCTATAGCATTACATTGATACTTATACTTTATTCCCTTTCAGCAGCATTGATATAGTCTAGTACCATGAGAAACAATTCCTGTCCAGCTGAGCATTCATCTTTGATTGTGCTTCTTACAAGCATCACATTTCAACAGTCAGCTTAGTAGATACGTATCCTTCCTATCAATAAGACCCCTCTTGTCTTCCATTATCTCCTGAGCCTTTCAAAAGAGTTCTTCTGATACTATAGGTTGGTGATGCATAGAAGACAATATCCATTGCTCTTTAGGTATAGATATAATCCTTTTCTTGTTGCGTTTATAATCCGTTATCTCGGACTTCTGTTTGTTGTAATAGTAGTTTCAAATGTAAACTTCATTCTGCAATATTCCTCTCACCGTTTTGTCCTGCCATGCATAAGGATCTTTGACAGTATTTTTCTTTAATGGTCTAGTTGCGACTGTTGGTATAAGAATATGCTGGTCAGAAAGATACCTACAAATGGTAGTTATTCACATGCCTTCATAGACTAGCAGCTCATATATTCTTTGTATAACTCTTGCCTCCTCTTCAATGACTTGTACTGTACCTGTGTCATTATTTTTTAAATATCCATACTGCCTAGGTTGAAGCCATGTTCAACTACTCAAAGATTCTCTTCTTCATGCTGAAGTTCTATCGTGTATCATATCTCTCTCTAGTTCTGCAAACACTCAGAGCATTCAAAACATAGCCTTTCCAAAAGGAGAATCTGTATCAAAAGATTCTGAAGCAGAAACAAAATCTAGCTTACAAGCTTTTAGTCTATCTGAAATATCTAGCAATACTGACAATCTTCTAGCAAACCTATCAATCTTATACACCATTACGACATCAAAGGGCTTCTGTGGAGATAATTCTACATCATCAAACAACCTCTTTAATCCTGGTCTATCATCTACTGCATCTGCTCAGCTTACTGGCACATCTCTGTATATATACCTTTCTCATGCAAATACATAATCCTTGTCTCTCACATCTATATAGCTCATCATTTTGCTTATCTGCAATGGTTCTCAATATCCATCTGTTGCCTGCTCTTCTGTACTCACACGTACATACAAGGCTACGCGCTTCTGTGACTTAGGCGTATTTGCGCTTACGCCTACTGCTTTTTCGTTATATTCTTGCTGTTTTTCAGACATGTTAGGCGCGTATGTAAATATAATAATATCCGTTTGCTCTTTAATGAAATGTTTATTCTAAGCCATTTTCTACCAAAAACAGATCAGTTTTTCAAAAAAGGGGGTAAATGTTTGCCTCCCAACAGCCTGATATTAGCTCTATTTTTTCTTCATTCTTAACCATTAATGGCTTATCTGAAGCAATTCAAAGCTTGACATATGGGAGAGCTAACCTGATTTTATTTTTACGGATATTAGGAGTTATTTATTTCATCTGAGATATTATTTTATATGCATGTTCTATAGATATAGCCAATGCCCTGCCATCATCGTTACTAGCATGCAAATATCCTACAATCATTCAATCTTCCGCAAACAGAGGACTACCGCTTCTTCATGGGGTTGAATTTATTCCTCTAATCATCAATGCTTTTGTAGTCTCTCACGGATAAATTCAGCTTGATATTAATATACGCTCGCTTCTAACATATGGTAATATTGTTTCTATAATTCATTCTTGCAAATCAGGTTCAGCATTTCAAAATGAATTTTCATCAAACCCATACGTATATACTTTCATTCCTTCATACGCAATCTTACTAAGATCATCATCGACCATATCTTCTGCTGTCAGTCCAGTATTAAGTATAGCTATGTCATGTACTGAATTTATGTATTCAAGTCATAAGGGCTTACTATTTATAGGTGCTCTAAATGCACCCCATACTATTCAATTATCTTTTTGAGCTTTTCTAATAACATGCTCATTAGTGATCACATACGCCTTACCTCATTTACATATAACAAACCCTGTACCCTCATATTCTCCTACAATTGTATTGCCTGCTACTCACACTGTCTCCTCTGATCTCAGAATCTTAACAATTGTCTGCTGTTGCATATTCATGTTTAAAATCACGCATAGTATAAAAAAGTCCTATGTGACCTGCTGTAAGCAATCTTCTATTTCTCTGGTACAGTTTGTAATGATCTCAAACACTTCTTTTATAAATCATAAAACATGTATATCATTGTCTAAACCTGGGATATCCTTATTGTCAAAGGTGAAATCAATCCACTTTATTACTTCTACTTTCACACCTTCAGTAGGAATAGGTAACTGTGTTACGGGATCAATAGGTGCCCCTAAAATAGATACGCCCTCGCCAAATACTGCACTATCTGCATTCCAAGTCACTGTAGAACCATAAGCATCTGACACTGTTACACCTCTTGTCTCGGTTCTTTTCTGAGGGGTTAAAGCAAAGTGAACATTTTTATTGCGCAACTTATTAAAGTTTCTTACTACAACGTTGTTATATGGTTGATATTTTTCAAGCACATCTACAATCCTCTGATCTAATCATAGATTACTTACCTTTGCATGAAATCAATTCACATGATCTGTCATAGGAAAATTATCCATACCTACTTCGCCAGCGAGATAATCCAGTCATGAACGCATGTCTCAAAAGTAACGTTTTAAGTTTATGATAAGCGCACCATCTAATGCTTGCTGATGTAGAGATTCATTATACTGAGTTTCTATCAGCTCTAATAATTTGTAACCTTCTGTATAGAGCAAGTCTATATCAGCGAATCTGGAATATTGCATAATCCAAGAATAGTACTAAACTCCTATGACATTAGGAGTATATTAAAGATTTTCAACATCATTTATGTGATACCTGCTAAACATGTTTTATCCTAAGGGTTACCTAATCCTTCGGAAGCCTTACCTAATCCTTTGAAAGCATTCCATGATATTATCTTACAGATTATGAGAGAGAATGAACCAGAAGAATATGAAAAACTTATCAAGCGAAACGATCAGCTGAGAAAAGAAAGGCTAGTCAAAGACTTATGAAAACAGAAGAATAAGTAGCAGTCTATTCTTGGCTTGTTTTAGTAAGGATTTTTTTATACAGTCTCGATTACGATCGACACCTTATATTTTTATCATACCATACAGTTCTCAAGCTAAATCATTGTTATATTTATTAACCACTTCTTCAGCTCTAAACGCATCAAGTAACCACCAGACAATTGGAACTCACCACATGGCAATAAAATCTGCCATGTAGTACCAGCTAATAGCCATAAGAAGTATGAATCCCACCTGAAACATCCAGTTTCCTAGATATGCATGATGCCAACCAAATATTCGACACGCACGATAGGTCGAAAGTTTCTTCTCTTTCTGTATGTACAATGACGTATACAATCACTGCTTAGACTTCGGTAATTTGTGTAAGTAATATGGATACAGATTTTCTTCAGTTTCTTCATTACTGTTCTCTAAAGTTTCTTTGGGATCATGCATGTATTAAAAAGAAATAGGTAAAAATAGTTATTTCCTTTTAACAAAAAAAGGAGGCACAACCCTAAGTGCCTCACAAGCAGCCCGATACTCTGCAATAGATGTCGGTGGGCTGTACCCCCAATTTTTCTATTGCAGAATAACAAAAAGCTACTCAGTATTTGAGTTTGGGCTTTAACAGTGCTTGTGAGGCGAAGTAACCATAAGATTTGTATAGAAGTTTTCAATCAGAAATTTATTGCTTGTTTAAGCGCAACTTACTAGGAAGAAAACGATCGATTTCTTCATCAGAAAACGTAAAATCTTCTCAATATACAATTCACTTAGGGTTAAGTCTTTGCTGCGCTGTTTCAAAATCCTTTCTGGTGGTCTCCAAAGCAGATTCATATATTAAATCTAATCTTTCTTGTAGACTATCTCTGTACTTCGACCAAGACTCTATGGTTCAGTTATTTGATAATATATCTCATATTAAAGATATGTATAATTCCCTTACTGATCTTAATTGAAGAGCTGTCTTCTTATGCTGTCCTCATATAGCATCAAAATTTAGACTTAATTGAAGTATTAGAAATACGACTTCCGCAACGGACATGGTCAATGATAGGTAAGACCGTAATTTGTTCTGCTCATTTGCTATAGATAGTATAAGAAATCACAAAACCAATCCGACTATGACAATATTTATTACTTTCACTGTATGACTATATCCAAACTTTCTTTCTGCAGCAATTTCTTGTATCTTATGGCTGTACACTGTGTTTCAAAAATTTTGTCTAACAACAGATAGAATTTCTTCCATGAGAATGTTATTATCAATTAAAGCAATCAACGTCTTATGGGTACTACTAATCTCCCCCTAGCCACACAAACATTATTCTTAATAATGTAGCACTCTATTAGGTGCTCTCCGTTGTATTGAGAGTCCTCTTTTTTTTCATTCTTTCAGCTATCTAGACTAATTTCTCATCTCAATTTTTTTACTTTTTCAGCTTCTGCTCAATAATTTCTAACCTTCCACATTACATTATATGGTCAGGGAACGTTTGTATTAAATGTAAACCTTAGCTTTTTCTTAACATTAATAAATTTGAGTTTAGATAATAGTGTTTCTCTCCATCAGTCCTGCGATACATGACACTCCAGCCTCACAATATAAGTAGGATCGATATTTATCGATGCTACTCTATCTTCAATAAATTCTTCTGTTTCAGGAACATTCAACGTCTTATTTATAAGATTTTTATTACTAGATTTAGGAAAACATTTGCCAAATACTTTTCTCCATTTCTCTACGGCATGTTCATACTTTCATTCTTCCTCATAAGCTAATGCTTTTTTTGCTCTTTTAATTCAAGTGTTTACATAGGAGCTATCTTCCGGATTTACTTTGGGGAATATAAACTGGAAAAAGTCTAAGACTAATACACCATAATACTTACCCTCGTACTCATAGTCTTCTAGAAAATCCACCACAAACCTATCTATCTCAAATGATTTAATCCCACATCCTTTAGCAAATCTTTTCCATGTTTTTATTATACGAGCTAGTTTCACGGTTAGTCAGTCTGTTTTTAAATTAGAATCTTCAAAATTCTCGACTTCCTTTCTTGGATCAAAAGTTTGCCAGCTTCATCAATTATAGCTATCAGGTATGGTAAATGTCCCATTATCATTTTCCCAGCTTGGTAATACTTCTACATTATGGGTTCAATCAGTAAACTCTATCTTAACTACCTTTCATCGAGCTTTTACCCCCTCTGTAGTTGCATAAGTATCTTTCAATATTTCTCTTATTTTTTGGAGAAGATCTGATTGTCCATTCTCACGTTTGTCATACTTTTCAAACTCTTCCTTAGGCATAATAAAAACCGTATCAACATCTTGCAAAGTTGTCAAAGGTCTAACGTTAGTCTTTTTTTTATAGGATCAGAATAAGTATTTAGTAGATCAATTATATTTACGATCAGGATAATAATGCTTATGTAAAGTACGGCATACTCAAGTATACTTTTTTTTAGCATCCTTAGATTGTGCTTTAGTTAGCCTAATATTTTTACTGAATTGATCAAAGTATTCTTGCATAGTGTATTACATGAACAGGTCAAATATGGCTTTTATATAATATTCATTTTTGTTATCAAGCAATAAAAAATCTCGCTTCTGCGAGACCTCTATACTATATATTATATATCACTTATCCGTCTGCCTCTATTTAGGTCACAAAAAGCGAATTAATTCTGAAGCATCTATACTTGGCTTTCATACAGCAATAACTTTCATCTGCCTGACTACCTTGTCCTCAATAGTTGGATCTAAGTTCTTAGCATCTGTTATATGAACATTTGCCATAAGTTCTGATCCATCTGGCTCTAGCAATACTATACTTGTTTCTCTCATTCAGGACTTTCTCAACTTCTCATCAGCAAAAGAAATATTCTTTACCTTCTGCACCATATCATCAATATCTGTTAGCTCTCAAATATATTCAAAAGGCTGTGATCAATCATTCTTAGCCTGAGATAATTTCTTCTCAGGAGTCTTTTTTCATCCTCTTTCGTTCTTTCCCTTGGGTGTTGCCATAGAAAGGTAGCTTGAAAGTAATTTGAATCTGCTGAAACGCTTTAAACTGTTTTATATACTTATCTTTCTCATCATATTCCGTGTATTGTTCACTAAGTGGGGCGGTCGACGGGACTCGAACCCGCGATCCTTGGTACCACAAACCAATGCTTTACCGACTAAGCTACGACCGCCACATGACGGTCTGTATACGTATCATGGCTCTTTTTGCAAGTCGAGCTTATCCCCTTACGTACGCCTGTTTGAGAAGAAACAGGCACAATCCATGTATTGACATATATTCTTTTATATTTATACACTCTTGTTCTTTTTTGTAGTATTTGATTATCTGATTATTTCGCACCGTATGAATACTCCTTGATGTCCGTTTAAACGCGCAGCAGCGACCCTCTATACTAAGCTATGACTGACCCCTGGTGGTCATCAGGTAAAGGCCGTACGTACTGCCGCTGATGCACTTGCTCTCCTTCAGCAAACGCCTAGAATTGGGTTTCACGGGTTTATGAAGTTATTTTTGAGTGATTTTTGGAGTGCTCATAGAGATGGTATCAAGCGTGATCTCATGGCTCAGGCATCGACAGCAGACTTCTCGGCGTACAGCGTTTCCCTCATTTTGTTTACCCGTTCTAGAGAATACGTTCAACAGTCCTTTTCTCAGAGGAAAACACAACTCATTATAGCTCTAGATATGGCCTATCGCCATTTGCAGCACAACTCTACTACCGATCCTGAGAAAAAAGAATGGCACGATGTGCTAGATGCAGGTTTTCAGACCGCTGTGACTGATGTTTTTCATCTACTCAGTATATATGAATCGCTGCATCATTCCGAATCCACTGAACGTATTGATCGTCCCTCCCCCTCTCCGATTTCTGCTGATTCTGCTGTTCCGCCGGATTACTATCATGGCATACAAAAAATCGTTCTACAGCTCGCCTCTTTGCATATTAGTGTATTTTCGTATATTATCGGACAGGTCAAAGACGTACAGTGAACATTTCCTAGTTATGAGGAGCTCATGCTCATGGAGGAGTCGGAGCAGCTCAAACGATTATTGAGAATTAGTCTAATACCCTACTCATCTAAGCACTTTTCACTCAGTGCTACTGGGCAACTCGAGCTCCACGAAAATGTTTTTGACTCAGCATTTGCGTACTTACAATGAAATACCAGCTCCCCCCATGTCAATGGATGCCCTGCAATGTACGCATGATACCAGACCAAAGACGACTCACAGCACACAAATATTATCCTAGATCGATTACGTATGATCTGTGACGCCTATGCATACAACAAAAAGACATCCTAACGAAATATGAAACATCTATAAAAGATTTTTTCTTTATACTCTTCTTCCGCTTATATTATGGCTTGATCACTTCCTCCCTCTTTTCCTGAACTTCCCGATAATCCTGAGCCGTCAGGAAAGTGTCCTTTCACCAAAGTCATGAGAGATTTACAAACTCGCCTATGATTTGTATTTACTGGAAATCAAGTAAGATCTGCTCAAACTGCAAATGATATCGCTAGACTCATTGGTGAACACCCCCAAGAGTGGATTCTATGCACTCATCAAACTTATGCTCAGTTCGTTTTGGACAGCTAGAAGGAGAAACATTGAGAAGGGGATTCACGATCTCGCTGCACAAGGAAGTCTTGATTTCACAACTGCTGTACGTCCACTTATAGGCGAGTTTGTAGCGCACAATCTCTCTCCTGATCAACAAACACGTATGTATCAATATATGCTTCAACAAGCGCATGAGTATAGACAATCACACTCTCACGCCTTGTGACAGCATGAAGATTGGTTGAATTCATTTCAGTCGTGATTTGGAACTGCCGCCAAAGACACGTTTCATCTCCTAGAAATATATCATACCCTCTGCCAGCAACAAAATATTACACCAACCCCCTCTACAGGCATACGCAAAGTCATACACCATCTCGCACATTTGCACCTGAGAATCTTTTCGTATATTTCACTCAGACTCAAATGAAAGCCATCCCCCGAGCTTTTATGACTTGCTGCATCGGCACATCGCCTATTCGGTCTATCTTCTCCTGCGGAGCAAAAAATCCTAGAGAAACTCCAGATTGTACATCAGCTTAGACCTTTTGATCCTAAAAATTTTATGCTTAATGCCGCGTGAGAACTTGAGATACACCCTGATGTCTATGCTCACCTCAAGACGGATACCCCTGCATTTGATGTGCCGACCGATATGGACCACAGTGGTTGTCCTGCAATGCATGCCACATACACGGATGCGCAAGGCAAGGTCCATCATAATATTATCTTGGATCGAATACGCATGCTCTCCTCTGCCTATGCAGAACAACAAAAACAGAAGTAGTTAGACTATCTGAGCTTTCCCCGCCTCTACGTCTTCTTTGACTTTCTTTCGCTTCACATCATAGTCAAAACGACCGTCTGTATATTTGACGGAGACTTTGTCGTTGGGTCTTAGTTTCCCGTGATCTTTTCTGTCAGCTACTGCCTGGCTATTCGCACCACTGTTTTTTGATCCTGCTGAACGTCATTTTGCACCACCTGTTCCCTCTGCATCACCGACTTCAAGAATTTCAAAATCATCTCATTCTGAGAGAACCTTAGCCTGACCATACGTGGTCTCTATCGTTTTCTTTTGTCCTGACGCGGTGACACCTTCGGCAACAACACGTCCACCGCGTTGCTGTTGTGCTGACTGCTGCGGAAATGCTTGCGGGTTTTGGCTGATGTGCTCCGCAACTTCTTTGAGCAGGTCGAGCACAACCTCTTGACCGTTTTGGTCTCCTATGAGTTGCGGCGCTTCTTGAGCGAGCTGTTGCTCTGTACCGATAAGATCCGTTCTGAGAATTCTTCAGAGCGTTTCTTTTTTGATGGTCATCAAGAGCGCTTGATATTTGTTGAATGCTTCTTGCTTATAAATTACGAGTGGATCAAGCTGAGCATATCCATACAGCGAAACTTTTTCTCTGAGATACTGCATCTCATCGATATGCTCCATCCAGTATTTGTCGATCACTGCGAGATAGATACGTCTACATACATCCTCGACACGATCTTGGTTTGGCGTCGCATTGAGTTTGATATCTAGCATTTCATGTATCTGTGTCGTCAGCGTTTCTTTGAGCTGGTTTGCGGTCTTGATCGATGCATACTCATCTTCGATAAATACATTTCATGTAACTTGCTGAAGAGATTCGCATAGCTCACTAATATTCCATGGCGTATATGCCGTGTAGAGACCTACCTGCTCTGCTACAAGGTCCTCGATAAAATGTTTGATCTCATCACGGACGGTAAGCTGAACTATGTTTGTATCACTTTTTGTATCACTGTCGTTTGTTTGTGCTGCTGTATGCGTTACGGTTGTATCAGTTGTATCAAGAGCTGCTTGCGTTTCTTTTTTTTGTGCATCTAATTGCAGCATCCAATCTCTCTTTGCATAGATAGCCGTTCTTTGTTTGTTGATAACGGTATCGTATTCGTAGAGATGTTTTCTGATACCAAAGTGCCATGCCTCCATCTGTTTCTGAGCCCTCTCGATAGACGACGTAAATTGTGATTGCGTAAATGCTGTTGCCTCTAGTTCATCTTTGCTGAGCATCATCTTGGCGAGTGATTGAATTTTTTCGCCTCACATTTTTCTCATGATCTCATCATCAAGCGCCACAAAGAACACAGACATACCAGGATCACCCTGTCTACCTGCACGACCTCTAAGCTGATTATCAATACGTCTTGAGTCGTGCTTTTCTGTACCCAGAATAAATAATCCTAGATGGATATCTCTCTCCTCTGTCTCTGCATCACGCTTCCCTACAGGCACTACACGAATCTCTGCGAGTGGTTGGTCTTTTGATTTTTTCTTAGCATTGAAAATTATTTTGAGCTCTATCGTTTCTGTTTGTTGTCGATCTCTTGTTGCTGCTCTACATTGTTCATCTGTAAGCCCAAACACATTTTTCATCTCATCCAAAATCAACTCGTACTCTTTGTCAGAAAAAATAACTCCCGAAAATCACTGCCCTTTGGTAATGAGTTTTTGGATATAGGTCACGTATTTTTTTGCGAGTTCGTTTTTGAGTCCTTTCTCGAGCTTGATATCTGTTCCACGTCATGCCATGTTGGTAGCAACGACGAGACTTCAGATTTTACCTGCATTCATCACGATATTTGCTTCCTGCTCATGAAATTTTGCATTGAGGACATAATGCGGGAAGACATTTTTCTGCAGTAGTCATGAGACGTACTCTGATGTCTGGATTGATGATGTACCTATAAGAATAGGGACACCGTTTTGGTGGTAGAATGAGATATGATCCATCACTGCTTTTCGCTTGGCATCCTGATTGTAGTAGACGCGATCGTTTTTATCTACTCTCACAATATCGTTGTTGGTAGGTATCGTGAGCGTTTCTACTTCGTAGATTTTCTCAAACTCCTCTGCTTCTGTAGATGCAGTACCCGTCATACCAGAAAGTTTTTTGTATTGCTTGAAGAAATGTTGATACGTAATGGTCGCAAGTGTTTTGGACTCCCTCTGCACTTCTACTTGTTCTTTTGCTTCGATCGCTTGATGCAAACCCTGTGAGTATCTTCTTCCTGGCATCACACGTCACGTATGATCATCTACGATCAGTACTTCACCATCTCTGATAATGTAGTCTTTGTCTCTCAGATAGACTGCGTGTGCTTTGAGCGCATTTTCGATATGATGAATTTCTTGATAGCCAAGATCTTTGTAGAGATGCTGGACATTGAGGAGTCACTCGAGTTTCTTGATACCTGCACTACTGAGGGTCACTGTCTTGAGTTTCTCATCGATGTAATAGTCGCCACCATCATCCTCTTCGACCTCCTCATCATGCATGATCTCATGCAAAAATCATTTTGGTACTTTTTTCTTTACTCTCGATGGTGTGAGCATAGGCACGATCCTTGCGTAGTAGCCATATTTTTCTGTAGCTTCATCACTTGCCTGTGAGATAATCAATGGTGTCCTCGCCTCATCGATCAAAATACTATCCACTTCATCGACGATCGCATAGTGCAATGGTCTCCAAATAACTGACCTCTGGTCAAGTGATGTTGCCAGATTATCTCTCAGATAATCGAATCCAAGCTCTGAGTTCTCGACATAGACGATGTCGCACTCGTAGAGTGCTCTTCTCTGATGCAATGATGTGCCTTTGGTTACTGAGCCTACCGTCAGTCCAAGCCAACTATAGAGGTGCCCCATTCGCTCTGCATCACGTGAGGCAAGGTAGTCATTGACGGTAACGACGTGTACACCCTTGCCTTCAAGCGCATTGAGATATGCAGGAAGTGTCGCTACAAGCGTTTTACCTTCTCCTGTTCTCATCTCTGCGATCTTTCACTGGTGGAGAACAATACCACCAACTAGCTGCACATCGTAGGGCACCATATTCCATACCTCCTTGATACCCTTTACCTCTATCTCCATGCCGACCATTCTCTTGCAGGCTTGTTTGACGACAGCAAATGCTTCTGGTAAGAGATTGTCTAGTGTCTCACCTGCTTGAACTCTTGCTTTGAATTCTGCTGTTTTTGCTTTGATCTCGTCATCGCTGAGTGTGTGTCGACTCTCATAGTAGTCATTGATCTTGGTGACCAAAGGAGCTATTTTTTTGAGTTGTTTTTCGTTGTGATTTCCTGCTATTTTTTCCAAAATTCGTGTTACCACCATAGATATACGCTGTATAGAGATACTAAAAGATTTTCCTCATTTATGAACACATACCTATACCAAAAAGACGCCTTATTGCAAAAGCAAGCGTCGTCTGTGGTCTTTACATTTTTGTTATTATACTTTTCGCAATTCTTATACGCCTTACTCGTTACCGCTGATGTAATACCCTTACTTTCTCAAAATGCTCATCAGTCCACGCTGAATCCTCTCTTGAATAGCCTGCATGTGATCGATCTTATGCTCCACAAACTTCATGATATCGAAGCCAAGATGCTCGATCAGACCTGAGGTATGACGTGCCGAGAGCTCGTCTGGCATAATCACGTAGTCGGCACCCGCATGGTAAAGCTCTAGCGCATCGTCCACGTGGGCCGCTACGACCATCACGACGATGTTCTCATTGACGTTTTTGACGGCCTGAATAACCGAATAGTCATCATCGAAATCCTTGATAGTACTAATTACCATCTTCACTCCACGACGAAAGACTTCGTTGTACAGCTCGTGATTCCCCGCATCTGCAAAAATATGATGGATTCACTTCTTATCTAGCGGTTTGAGGAGATTGGGGTTGTGGTCAATAACTACAAATGGTATCTCATGCTCCTGCAAAAACTCCCCTATCTCTGAGCCAATTCTTCCATACCCAAAGAGAATCACATCAAGATGTTCTCCAGGAATATCATCTATATCCTCCTCTTGAGAGGATGCGTTCAACTTTGGCATATAACGTTCCTGTATTTTACGCACCCATGCGTATACTTTGTTGTTGTAGACCGTCACATAACTCGACAGACAGATCGTCACAAGTCCTACAAACATCACTACCGAGAGGAGACTCTCATCAGCCAACTGTCCGCTCGAGATACCAAGGCTTATCAATAGAAATGAAAATTCACTGATCTGGCTGAGACTCAATGCTGTTTTTCGTGATGTCTTCTGGGTAAATCCATGCCATTTGACTGCTCCATACACAAGCGCAGTCTTTCCTACAAACACAAACACGATAAAAAGTATCGCTGCTCCTAGATGCTGCATCACACTTGCGAATGACAGTTGCATCCCAATACTCAAGAAAAAGAGCACCAAAAAGAAATCTCTCAGCGACTTGAGTCTATTTGTAACCTCTATTCTAAACGGAGATGCAGCAAACGACATACCTGCAAGGAGACAGCCTATTTCAAACGAAAATCCACTCAATTGGAACAATGCTCCCAGTACGAGACACCATGCCATACCGAGCAGTAAGATGAACTCTTCATTTCACGCTATCTTACGCATAACGACTGGCAAGACGTACTTGGAGAAGAGGAATACCAAAAGACATAAGCCAAATCCGGCGCCAACCATCATGGTCCATGACTTTCAGGCGCCGCCTGCTCCACCCACTGAGATAAACATCAGCAAGAGCATCACCACGAGATCCTGAATAATCAAGATACCCGTCGAGAGCTTACCATAGACCGTATCTGCCTCACCCTTGTCAGACAACAGCTTCACCACCACAATCGTACTACTAAACGTGAATGCAACAGCTAAGTAGAGCGCTTCTTGAGATGAAAATCATCACGCCCAGACCACCAAAAAACCTATCAGTACCGTCCCTACAATCTGCAAAATACCTACACCGAGCGCTGTTTTTCCGTGTTCCTTGATAATTTTGGGATTAAGGCCCAACCCCACCATAAAAAGCAATAATGCGATGCCAAGCTCCGAAAAAAGCTCTATAAAATGGTGTGAGTCGCCTACGTGCGTCAATCCTATCCCAAATGGGCCTATCAAAATACCTGAAAACAGGTACCCAATCAAGAGTGGCTGCCCAAAATACTTCAAAATTCACGTCACCAAAATCACAACAGCTAGCTGTGCAGCTAGCTGTATGAGGTCGTTTTGCTCTGCAATAAATGCAATTATATGGCTTACTGATGATCGCATAGGCGCTTTTGCTTATCTCAAAGGTAAAATTTTGTTTAAATCTTTCTTTCGATCCTAAGTATAGCAGATTTCAGGACAAAATGCAAAAAATGATCTCCTCTTTTTTGCTCTGTTCAGCGCTTTGTAATTGAAAAAATACGTGCGTTTCGTATGAGTATCTAGACTATTTTACGTACTCCTGCGTGTATACCCATGAAAACCATTATCTTGGCGTGATGATCGGGAACGAGATTATGGCCACTCTCCACTGAAGAGCACCCAAAACAGTTCATACGTCTTTTCTCTGATCACTCACTCCTTCAGGAGACACGATCAAGAATGGCTTCACTGCCAGGCAGTGGTGCTCAGGAAATTTACATTAGTACACAATCCACATATATTCCACTCATCCAGGAACATATCTCTCCTCTTCTGTGATCCACGTTTTGATGAGTTTCTGCTGGATGAGATCCTGCTGGCACTGGATGAATTCTTGCACACGATCACATCATCTGTGAACCATCCAGAAGGAATACTTTCCCTGCATTTCTGTATATTGCACGCTACTTGGAGCATACCCAGGCATGTCAGCATGATGATGTGCTCGTTTTCTGCCCATCCGATCACATGATTACGCCCGCAAAAAGATTTCACGACTACTTGCTGCAGGCGGAAACGTATGCACGTGATGGGCAGATCGTCTTGTTTGGTATTATTCCGGATAGGCCTGAGACGTGATACGGATATATTCAAGTTGCCGAACATAGTAATCTTGCTGCACTCGTACAACCCATCACCTCGTTCGTAGAAAAACCCAATCTTGAAACAGCCAAGACATACGTTTCAAGATGAAATTATTTTTGGAATGCAGGTATTTTTATGATCTCTTATCAGACCCTCATCGATGAAATTCGTCGTCATATCCCTGAAGCATGACCGCTCCTTGATGCTCCTTTTGAAGAATTTGTTACTCGCTTTACTGAGTTACCCGCTCTCCCTATTGATATAGCGATTATGGAAAAAACCGATCGCGCATGCGTGGTTCCTATGTTTATTCAGCGATCTGATATTTGATCACGAGATACTGTCTATGATATCCTCCCCAAAGACGATAATGGGAATGTCGTTATCGGCAACAACATAGCACTCCATACGACCAAGAACTCTCTCATTTATTCTACGTCTTCATCGCCTACACTTGTTAGTTGATTGGATGATATGCTTTCTATTCATTCTCGTGACGGCGTATTTCAGTCCAAGAGATGATCATCCCAATACATCAAGACACTTCTTTCTTCTACTACATAAGGATTACGTACGCGCATTGTTTCACTTATACATTGTTTCATTTCATTGTCCGATACATGCATCCACACGTTGACCACTCCTCCCAACCACTCGCTCAGAGACTTATCAAAAAATCATTTTGGACATATATACTTAGTTTGTTGGTGGCACCGACAGGATATTTTATTAGGGTCATTGTCTCCAATGACATCCCTCTCGACGAAGTGGGATTGTTTTATAGTATCATTTCATTTATTTTGTTGATTTCTATCTACAACGATCTCGGACTTACAGAATCACTACAATACTTTCTTCCCAAATACCGAATAGAAAAAGCATATGATAAATTTACGTCACTTGCAGTCACTACCATCTGTGTCCAGCTCTTCACTGGAATATCTCTTTGAGCTGCTTTACGATGGTGAGCACCACGACTTGCTGAGCACTACTTCCACTCAGAGAAAGCTATTGGTGTTTTGCGCATTTTTGTAATTTATTTTTTTGCCGTCAATATCTTTCAGATGATGTCGAGTTTTTATGTTGCGTTTCAGGATATCATTCGAGAGAAAATTATTGATGTTATTAGACTATATACTGTGCTATGAGGTACTGTTGTATTACGAACATCGTGACTACTCACACTGACAAATTTCTCCGAAATATGGCTTATAGGATTGGGTGTGGCGCTTATCATCTCTATTTGTTATTTTGTATGGGCATACGGGAATACACTCACAAGATGAACATTCTCTCTTACAAAAACTGACCTCCATACACGGTTTGGATATGCATTCCGAGTTTTCTTGGGAGTAAATGCGGCTACGCTTTTTGCGCAACTTGATATGCAAATGACTATAGCATTTCTCTGACCCCAAAGCGCCTGATACTATACCAATTATCTTAGTCTCAATAATCTCTACCTTATAGCCGCATGACCAGTCCTTTCTCTTATTTTTCCGCTTACCGTTCAACTTATTACGCAAAAACAAGCCGATAAACTTAGTATGCTCATACATATGTTGTATAAGTATTTTTCTGTTTGAGCACTTCTGATCGCTGGCGTACTCATAGCATTTTGACCAGATATCGCATCGTTTTTGTTTGGCAAACAATATGTCTTCTCAGGGATACTCACCTCGTACACTGCATTTTTTATCATCTTTCCTCTGCTTCAACTATTCAACTATGGGATCCTTGCTGGCATGTGAAAAGTCAAAGAGAGAATGTTTATCATTGCGACGTGATTGGGTGTTACTGCTCTCCTCAACTATATATTTCTTGTGACTACGACACGATGAATCTATAGTATCGTCATCGGCACTGTTATAGGTCAAATCTTTACTATGTCTATTAGTACATATATTATTACGAAGACATATCGCTTTGGTTACAATCGATCTTTTGTACTCAAAAATCTTTTGGTTATTTTTCTTGTCACCGTCTTCGCGTATTTTACCAAAGCTATCATCTTTGTGCCCGACAATGGGCTCGTAGACAGTAGAATCCAAAATATACTTATCATTGCCGGATATTGTTGTGTATATGTTTGCACTTTGGCGTTACTCAATAGACGTGAGATTTTTCTTTTCACACAAGAGATCAAAAAGTATAGGCTTTCTGCTAACGATATCACTGCAACGTCGCAGACTGATATTGTATAATTTATCGGAAACGGTATATGTCTTTTTGTAGAAACTTATTGATTAATTTTTGTGTGATTTTAGAATTATTTTTTGCTATGAAGAAAGCTTTGATTACTTGAATCACAGGTCAGGACTGAGCATATCTTGCTGAGCTTCTCCTCTCAAAATGATACGAGGTGTATGGTATCAAGAGAAGAACATCGTCATTCAATACCTCTAGGATAGATCATCTTTATCAAGACCCTCATGTTAGTTGAAGAAGGTTCATTTTGCTCGATGGAGACATGACGGATTCTGCAAATATTATCAAGACAGTAGCTACTGTTATGCCAGATGAGATCTACAATCTCGCTGCACAGTCGCACGTCCACGTCAGCTTCAATATCCCTGAGTATACTGCAAATGCAGATGGCATAGGCGTCCTAAGACTGCTGGAAGCTATCAAACTTTTGTGACTCGCAAAAACATGTAAATTTTACCAAGCGGCGACTTCTGAAATGTTTGGAGGCGTCGGATATAATATGCCACCTACCTGATACACTGAGGAGTCTCATTTCCATCCTAGAAGCCCATATGGTGCAGCAAAACTATACGGCTACCGAATTACGAGAAACTACAGAGAAAGTTATGACATGTTTGCATGCAATGGCATCTTGTTCAATCATGAGTCACCACTAAGAGGAGAGACGTTTGTGACGAGAAAGATTACTAGAGCTGTAGCAAAGATTCATTTGTGATTAGAAAAAACTATATATTTGTGAAACCTTGATGCACAGAGAGATCGATGACACGCAAAAGACTATGTAGAAGCAATGCGGCTCATGTTACAGCATGACACGCCCGCTGATTATGTTATTGCAACTGGAAAAACACAAAGCGTGAGAACATGCGTGGAGGCTGCGTTTAGTCATGTCGGCATTAGTCTCGAATGGAGAGGTACTGGTGTAGATGAAAAATGATACAACACTGCTACTGGAGAGGTACTTGTAGAGATAGATCCTAGATACTTCCGTCCAGCAGAGGTCGATGTTCTCTTGTGAGATGCAACCAAAGCCAAAAAAGAACTTTGACGATCTCCCAAATATACGTTTGAAGAACTCATTGCAGAGATGGTTGCTCATGACATAGATATTTTCAAAAAAGAAGTTCTCCTCAAAGACAACTGATACACTACTTTACACCAGCACGAATAATTCCTTATGCATATTCTTGTTATTGGCACATGATACGTTTGACTCACACACGGTACCTGCTTGGCGCATCTATGACACACAGTTACGTGTATTGATATCGATGAGACCAAAATTGCTCGTCTCCAGCAGTGACATATTCCTATCTATGAACCATGACTGGAGGAGCTTGTGATAGCATGTACGCGTGCTGGTAGACTACAATTTTCTACATCACTCATAGATCATCTTACTGACGTAGATATTGTTTTTATTGCCGTAGGGACGCCTCCTGGCGTCGATGGTCATGCTGACCTCCAATATGTCCAAGCCGTTGCTAAACAGATCGGTCAGCATATGACAAAATACCTTGTCGTCGTCAACAAATCCACTGTTCCTGTTGGCACTTGAGATATGGTGGCGTGAATCATTAACCAAACGCTGACCGAAAGATGACTGCACTTGTCGTTTGATGTTGTTTCAAATCCTGAATTTCTCAAAGAGTGAACGGCTGTTGAAGATTTTTTTGAGTGAGATAGAATTGTGCTATGATGTGACAACCCTGATGGTCATGCACTTGGGATGATGGAACACCTCTATGCATGACTTACCAATACTGTCATCCTCAAGACGGATCTCCATACTGCCGAACTCATCAAATATAGCGCAAATGCACTGCTCGCTGTCGAGATTTCTTTCATCAATAGTATTGCACAACTGTGTGAGAAGGTATGAGCTGATGTCACCATGGTCTCTACATGACTCAAACTCGATAGTCGTATTTGAAAGAAAGCATTTGTAAATGCGTGACCATGATTTGGTGGAAGCTGTTTCCCCAAAGACGTCATGGAGCTTGCGCAAACGTTTAGAGATCATGGCACTCCCAACGGCATCCTCGATGCTACGCTCGCCATAAACGACCTACAGAAGCATAGCATCTTTGGGAAAGTACAGCGCCTTCTTCCGGATCTTACCGGGAAGACGGTCAGTATTCTTGGCCTAGCCTTCAAAGCAAATACTGATGATATAAGATACTCCTCTTCTCTCGTACTCATCGATAACCTTCTTTCTGCAGGAGCAATACTGCGTGTTTACGATCCCAAAGCTATGGATAACTTTAGATATTATTATCCTAATCTCACGTACGCATCATCAGCTACAGAATGTGTTGAACAATCTGACTGTATCGTTCTCATGACTGCATGGCCAGAGTTTTGATCTTTTGATTGGTCTTTTGTTGCTTCTCATGTACGTCAAAAAAATCTTGTAGATGCAATAAATATGTATACCCTATCGAATGTTCTTCCCTATGGTTTTACTTATGTCGGTGTCGGTAGATAATGTGCGGTATTACTTGAGGTATTTTCGTATGAACATCCACCTCACGTCAGCAGACACAAGCTGTCCTGGATCGCGCCACCGCTGCTCTTCTTCACCGCTGACCAGACTGCACCTGAATTAGCATCCATATCTGATCACTGCCTATTGCAGGGCATGCAGATTCAGCATACAAAACATCAGCAAATACTATGCCCTATGCTGTATGACTCTGACAGCTCAGACTTGCAATTATCGATCTCTCTCCTGCTGGTCAGCAACCTATGTATTACCATACAGAGATATGAGCGTTTTCTCACACCTACCGTACTGAGTATATCGACACGCATGCAACTGACAGCCTCTGTATTACCTTCAATGGAGAAATTTACAACTACCAAGAGATCAAAACAGAACTTGAGGAAAAATGATATATTTTTAGTACCAAGAGCGATACCGAGGTTATCCTGGCAAGCTATCACGCATACGGACCATCATGCGTAGAAAAATTTAATGGTATGTGGGCGTTTGTTATTTACGATCCTCTAGGATGATGTGTTTTTTGTTCTAGAGATAGATTATGAAAGAAACCGTTTTATTATGCACGCACGACTGAGGGCATCGTCTTTGCGAGTGAAATCAAATGACTCCTTGCGAGCTGATGTCTTCCCGCTCGTACACCCGCACTTATCGATCGCGAGTCTCTTGAGCTCTATCTCAACCTCTGATATATTCCTTCACCTAGGTCCATCTATACAGATATTCAAAAACTTCCAGCAAGACACAACCTCATTATCTCCCTCAAAGAGCTCCCCTCTTCTGGCCTCACCTCACTTGTTGTCCCGTATGATGTCATACCTCCTTATACACCTGTAGCTCCAACTCGTGCCAATAGGCACCTTCTCATCAAAGAATGAAAGACACTTCTTGCTGATGCCGTCAAGATCAGAATGTTTACTGCAGATGTTCCTGTAGGGGCATTTCTTAGTGGATGACTGGATAGTTCAAGTGTCGTTGGTGAGATGACAAAACGAGTAGACAGAGAAAAGCTCAATACCTTTTCTGTATGATTTGAGTGAGTGTATGATGAGAGCGAATATATTCATATCGTCAAAGATGCATTTGGCACTACGCATCATCACGTCTATTTTACGCAAGAAGACTTTGATTCGCTTCTCCAAAAACTTGCTTTTCAATTTGATGAACCATTGTGAGATCCCTCTATATTCCCCACATATCACGTCAGTCAACTTGCTAGGAAACACGTGACTGTTTCACTTTCGTGAGATGGTGGTGATGAAATGTTTGGATGATATCCTATCCACCAGATTGCATATGGCATTGAGCTGCTGCGCAGCGTTCCTCGTTTTCTTGTACGGATTACGCAGAAGATATGTGCTCATCTCCCTTGATGACGTAATCCGTTCAAACGATTCGGCAAAATAGCGGAAGCATGTAAACTTGCGCTCCTTCCTAAGCAGTTCTTTTTTGCGGAGCTCTTGTCATGAACCATCTATAGATCTCCTGCCTACAAACAGTGGACGACGGATCGCATGAGCGAACTCCTTGCTCGCAACAACGGTGCGTTCGCTCAGAGCGTTATCGACTTCGATCTCTTCCATAATACGCTCGCTGACAATTTCCTTGTCAAAGCAGATAGAGCGAGTATGGCACATGCGCTCGAAGTTCGTGCTCCATTTTTGGACTGGAGATTCATTGCATTTACACGCAAGATTCCTGTCCCACGAAAAGCTACTTTTTCGCACAGCAAAATACTCCTCAGAGATATTATTCGTGACATCGTTCCGGAGGCGATCGTCAACAGATGAAAAAAAGGATTTACCCCCCCTATCGAACAGCGGATCACACAAGACAAATACCTCCAAGAGATTACTCGTGGCATCGATCATCTCCGCACACGCTGACTACTCTCTGATGAACGATATCAATTCTACACCAAAAATGTTCTCTCTAGAAGCGAGCAGAGCTTTGTGGTGTACAAGATAAGAATGTTTTTCCTTCTCCAATGGATGAAGGAACGGATGAAAGAACAATAGAATAATAGAACAATAGAATAATATAACTATGCAACCACGCTTTTGTACACGGCATCCAGCGATGCTGCTATTTTTTGATGTGTATAGTGTTCTTGGACTCTTTGCTTTCATTTTTCGATACATGCTTTGCGCAGCTCTGCGTCCGTGAGCATTTGTTTCATTGCATCAGTTAGTTTTTTGGTATTTCTTGCGGGGAAAACAACTCATGCATCACCAATAACAAACGGGATCTCTCCTGAATCTGATCAGATAACCGGCACACCCACACTCATACATTCTATCAGAATATGTCCAAACTGCTCTTTTCGCGTCGGGATTTCATAGGATGCTAATATATGCGCATCACACACATTGATGTAATCCACAACTTCTTCATGTGTTACTGAATTTACTCGAATCACATAGTCGCTAATACCTAGCTCCTGCACTTGCCTTTCTAAATCCTCCTTATATGGTCACTTCCCGACAAGAAGTAGTTTTATGTTTGGATATTTCTTTGTAAGCGGCTGGAACGCTGCTACTTCATCTGCTAGTCATTTCTCTTCGACAAGTCTGCCTATTGATCAGAAAACAAAATCTCCAGCTGATATATGAAGGTTTTCTCTAATATATGAAACATCTTTTTTTACGAAGAATTGAGGGTCTACGCCAAGTTGAGGTAGTACATGGATCGGCTTTTCATATCATCGTCCCTCGAAGAGACGTTTGCCATCGTTGTTTCAGCAGATAAGAGTATCCACAAAAAACATATTAAAGGTTTCTATTACTCTGTATAGCACAAATTTGAGTGTCTTGGGATATGGCATATTGAGCCAGGTAAAGACGACGATCTTTGCTTTTTTGCAGACGAGTAATTTTGCTATGATAAGTTGAAGTAGCACCAGACTTCAGGTGGGATTATCTATCTGAATTACATCTGGTTGTATACGCTTGAGCGCCTTTATGCATTTTCGAGGAGAGAAAAAGTAGAGAGGCTCAATACCATTAGCCACAATAGGTAGTTGCTCTACATTAAGTATATTACTCTCTTCAAGCCATGCTGTAAACAATGTATCGTGCCAACATTTCATAATTAGCAGTGTAACTGCATAATTATTTTCTTTTTGTAAAATATTGTATTTGTCTCTATTTATCTCTTTGAGATATGTTTGTCATACCACAACTAACTTCATTTTCTTTTTGCTACTATAAAGACATCTCACGCAATCTTCTCGTTGTACAATATTTTTAGCTTATAGAGTCCGTGAAAGAAAATCCATACGATCTTTCTCATTCGTTTTGGAAAAAACTCAGCAATAAACCCTGGTGATAACTGACCTTCTCTCTTCACAGAAAGAATCTCAAATCATAGTTTTGCAAACTTTTCTGCAAGCTCTGGTCAATCATAGTAGCGCACATGTGTAGGATCTATTCTTGCAACCGTTGTGAGATAATGTTTTCTCAAGAGACTATCATCCTTGTATGGCACAGAGACAATCACGGTATCTTTACAGACACGCGCTATATCTTGAATGAGCTCTTCTTCATGGTGAATATGCTCAATGATATCAAATGCAAATACTGTATCAAATTCTTTATCTTTGAACTCTGGTATTCACTTCTCTAGATCACATACATGAAATTCAAAATCTATAGTTTCTCTCTTGTCTAGATCTATGCCTATCACTTCTTTGTGAAATGTATCACGTGCTAGCTTCGAGTATCGTCCATACCCGCATGCTATATCAAGCACTTTTGGTCACGCAGCTAAGTATTTTTTGATATATCTGAGTTTCACGTTGGAGATACTATTGGTTCGATTTTTTCATGTCCCATCAATAGAGTCTTTTCACATGTGTTATGCATAATGCGATAAAACTTGCTTTGCCACACTTTCCCATGTAAACTGTTTTGCTCTCTCGAGTCACTTTTTGATGAGTTCTTCTCTGTGCTTTTTGTCATTTCGTAGATGTGCTATACTATCAGCTATTTCTTGTGGTGTGTATGGGTCTACGTACAATACAGCATCTCCTCACACCTCTGGCATTGATGAACAATTTGAAGTGATTACCGGTGTCCCGCACGCCATTGCTTCCACAATAGGCATCCCGAAACCCTCGTAAATACTAGCAAAAATTAATGCATCTGCTTCGCGGTATACTTTTCCGATATCTTCCTGAGTGACACGAGCGTACTCTGTACATGGAACATCTGACAGATGTGTGCGTATAAACCCTCTTTCTTCGGACGTAAAATCAAGCACTTTGATGATCTCTATATGCTTCCTCATCTCACTTGGCAAGAGCGCAATTCACTGTAAGATATTGGGAATATTCTTGTAGAAGTGTTTACCCACGAGAAGAAGTTTGAATCTTTCTGGATTGTGATTCGTTTTTACCCCATCTGCTCGAAAAAAAATCTTTTCGTTATAGCCCAATGGGACGGTATGTATTTTTGGAGTGTACTTCTTTCCTATGACATCTATGAGATCTTGCTTCGTGCTTGTGGAGTCGACGATGATGGTTGTTGCTCACTTGAGAAACAAAATAATTCCATAAAAGACTGTATATGCAAGTCTTCCCACACGTTCCTTGAATTTGAGTGGTATGAGATCATGACAAGTAACAACAATTGTCCCTCTTATACATGCCGTCAAATACGCATAACTATGATCTACAATATGATACACACACCTCTCTTTCAATGAACGCCGAAAGAGTTTTATCGGATACATAACATATCTCGTCAGCTGATCGTTGAGCTTGGCACTTGGTGTGATCTTTCGTAATGGATACGCAATAATCTCAACATCGTGTCACAATGTCGTATAGACTGTTTTGAGGTTATTTGCATACACATGCATGCTTATCGAAGGTGACTCTTTGTAAGGCGCTATTAGTCTAATCTTCATAGGCATGACCTGACTTATCAAATAGAACACAACTAGAAGTGATGGAACATGTCTTTGTTGTTTGCTACCCATGCAGAAAGCGTCTTTACTCACTCTTCTACAGATACTTTTGGTGCTCGTCAGAAAACATTTTGTGCCTTATCTATATCAGAAATATATACTGGCTGATCACCAGGTCTCCAATCACCAAACTTATATTTAATCTTCTTGTTGAGAAATCTCTCTAAGTATGAGAGGAGTTCGAGCAACGACATCGTGAAGTTTATGCCTCCTCCAATATTAAAGACCTGTCCTGAACAAACATCAATGTGTTTGACTGATTGATCCCAAGCGTTAAACAAGTCTTCAATAAATAAAACATCCCTCACTTGTTTTCCATCACCAAAGATTGTAATTTCCTTATCAAGCATAGCTGCTATTGTAAACCGTGCAACCCATCCTTGATCTTCAATACCAAATTGACGTGTTCCATAAATGCATGACTGCCTCATAACTACAGTCCTCAAGTCGTACATTCTTGAATAATCCCTCACGTACTGATCTGCTGTTCCTTTGGAACATCCATATGGTGAATGGAAATCCAAAAGTGTATCTTCCTTTATTCATTTTGGAAGATCTGCATACATGTATCTGTTGTTAACCTCTTCTATTCTGACATGTTCCATTCCACCATAGACTTTGTTGGTGGACGCATAGACCATAATCGGTTTATTTCCAGAGAGTCTTATTGATTCTAGGACATTGAACGTACCAAGCGCATTCGCCTCAAAATCTCCACGAGGATCTACAAAAGATGTCGTTACAGCAACCTGTCCTGCCAAATGATACACGACGTCTACAGTAGATACGAGGTTTTGCAATGTTCTGTTATCTATTCTTACATCTGCACAGACAATCTTGATTTGTGGATAGTTTTCCTTGAGATAATTATAGTTATCTGTCGCTCACTTCCTGCACAAATTATCCAAAACCGTCACCTCATCTCCTCTCTCAGCGAGCTTGATAGCGAAATTACAGCCGATAAAGCCGCAACCTCATGTGATTAGATATTTCATAGGTTATATATTGGGTAAATAACGCTCTCACAGGTTTAAATTTAGCCCAATATAGCTGATTTATCGCAAAATTCAACGCGCTTTTCTACACTTGTGCAAGATATTCAGAAATAACCATATTTATGTATGGATGAAACTCCTGTGATTCAGCTATTGGAAACCGATTTTCTTCTGTGTGATCAAGATCTAATGAGTGGTTATATGCATCTTTTTCGCTTTTCAGTGAAACAATGTATGTACAGTTGATCGTATGTCCTGTAGCATTACTTACCTCCTCTAGAGGGAATATCGTATCAAATACACCCAATAGTTTTGTAGATGATATATCTTCCGCCGTCAGTCAAGTTTCTTCTTTCAATTTTCTTTCTATTGCTTTCTGCTGGATCTCCCCATGAAGCACTCTTCATCCTGGAAAGAATCGCTCTCACTTGTATGGATTTCTTAGTCTCCTTCATAGCAGCATCTTGTCCTGATGTATAATCAAGAAATCTATGCAGCAAATAGGCATAATCGTCTTTATTTGATCATACAGCTGTTGGGGGATGAAATCCATGGGTGAGAAATAAGTATGTACAAGCGACAGAGAGCAGTCTCTATGACAGATCCTTTATATTAATAAACTTTATTCCTCTATCTACTAGAGCTTGATTATTTTTGATAATATCATCTGCAAAGTTCCATGCTAGGATAAGTATTACGTCTGGTTTTTCACTATCAAGAACGTCTTTGCTTTTGATAGGGATATTCACTCCTGGAACTACTTTGTTGTGCTTTAGCGCATTGTCTTCGACAATATACGATATTGTGTCTGTTGAAAGACCAAAGTAATTTAGCGCTGTAGTTGCTTTTGCAGGAGCCGCATATCATACGATTTTGGGTGATATTTCTTTGAGTTTTTTGAGATTCGCATTGATATTTTTTTTGACCTGCTCTACTCTACGTCAAAACTCCTGATATGTCTTGTAGTCTTGTAGTCCAAAAACTTTCTCTTGTTTCAAAAATCTTCCAACTGAGCCGTCAATGTGATTCCCCTGTCTCTGTACATATACTCTGATAGACCCTCCGTGTGTAGAGATATGTTCCACTCTTACGACAGACAATCCTAGCCTATTGAAGAAGTTATTGATAGACGTGACAGACCAATAGTTCACATGTTCATGATAAATATTATCAAATGTGAGATCTTTGATGGTATCAAGCAGATACTGCACCTCTACGATGAATGTACCGTTTTCTTCGAGGAGCTTAAAGACACTTTTTGCTATTTCCTTGAGTCCGTCTGCATGCGCAAACATGTTTGATGCGGTCACAAGCGTAGCCTTCCCCCTTGTCTTGATAATCTCATCTACTACTGCATCTGTGAAATACGCATTGATAGTATCAATACCATTCTTCACGGCGATGTCACTTATATTCTTTGCGGGCTCTACACCTAGTATTTTTACTCATTGTTCTTTGAGTGGTTTCAAGAAAATACCATCATTGGATCCAATATCAACCACGAGTGTTTTTTCTGAGAGATCGAACTCTTGGATATATTGTTTTGCAGCCTGCTCAAAGTGATCTCTAAATGATTTTGCTGTTGATGAAACGTATAGATAGTTGTCAAACATCTTGCTTGGAGGAACAACAACTGACAGCTGGCAGTTGTGGCACTCGCTACAGTAGTCCATTTCTAGCGGGAACAACTCTGCTTTATCGGTTACATTGTCTAGCAAATTATTTGCGAGAGGAGACATACCAAGAGACAGAACTTTCTGCATTCTTGTATTTCCACAGCATCTACACGATTTTTTGTAGTTCGTAAGAAGTATTTTCTTGAGATCTTCATCAACAATGATACTCGGTAGGGTGTGCTCTCCGTAGTTTTCGTGTTCTCTTTCCCCTCTTACAAGATTCAACAAAATAGAGTCTTGTGTGAATACCATCGTATGTGCGACATTCGGTTTAGTGACAACCATATCTCCTGCCTGTACAAGCTGTGTAATTAATGGTGCTTTTTCCTCTGCAAGATCTTGATGTACAGAGATATACTCTCCTGTAATGAGAAGTACCTTTTGCTCTTGCACCGGATGATAGTGATTTGCTCTAATAACGCCTGCCTTAGAGTCGATATATCAAATCCAGTTAATAGGCTCTGTGAGCTCGTAGTTGCTAATTTTCCCTCTATAATCGATAAATTCTTTGTCTCCTCTTTCGATGTATTCAAGCTCTGTCCTCTTCATACGTACCGATCGGTTTTTGACCATCTGCTTGATACAATTTCTAAGATTATATCTAAACTTAAACCCTGTATTGAGAAGTTTTTGATTGGATAGCGTATATCCTTGATTTGGTATTTCATCTTCTGTAACGATGAGTTCTACATTTGGATTAAACTCTTTGCAGATATCAGCCACCTGTTTTACAGTTACTGTCTCATCGGTACAGTGGAATATCTCTCTAGAGATATCCTCCTTCTCTGCCATAAATTTCAAACATCTCGCTACATCAAATACTGCTACCACACTCTTGTACTGTACTCCTCCAGCAAATAATTTGATCGTTCAGTTTTGCGATGTGATTTTTGAGAAAAGATTTGGCATAATACTCAGGCGCGTTGTATCGTTGGAATAGCCATAATTTGACCCCAGTCTTAGTACAACAAAATTCTTATTAGATCAGATGAGATCTTGCTCTGACTGCACCTTTCATATAGAGTAGGTCAATGTGGCTGTTGTTGGTACATCCTCAGTAATATCAAATACTGCTGTATCAAATCCTTCGTATACCACATGTGTAGATGGAAAAATAATTTTACAATGATCCGGTGTGTGTTTAATTATATTCCTCGTTCCATTGATACCGATATCCATAATAAGTTTCTCTTTGTCTCATCCTTCCTGCTGCTTTGTATATGCTACGTCTGTAATTCATGCCAAGTGATGTACAATATCTGCATCTCATAGTATTTTCTGCATCAATGTCTCATCCATGATATCTCACTGAATGAAATCGATACCCCAATCTCTCAACTCTTTAACTCTCTCAGATATAAATCTGTTATCAACTACTAGAATTTTCTTGAATCTAGACTCTCCTGAGTACAATCTAGATAGTTCGGTGCCGATATATCCAAGGCCACCTGTAATCACAATCTTCTGCATCTGTACAATCTCGTGAAAGTAATAAAAAAAGGCTTAGCAAGCGTTATCATTGCTTGTCTTCTATTTATTTATCTGATATAGTCAATATCTAATCCTCCAAATCCTTGAGAAATCATGCAAAGACATGATTAATCTCAAACCTTGTATCTATTTGTGTATCTTTATATTCACGTGTCAATATGTTATTTATCTTTTCTTCTATTTCGTCTCTATTTTTCCAGGTATAAATTGAAGCCTTACTCTCCGCGAATAACTCCTCGATTTCCTCTGACCATTCTGTCAGCAACACTCACCCACATCACGGGATCTCCATATTTTTGAGATTCAATGAGTATTTGTCTTGCAAGCGCAAGATATTAAAGTTAATCTTTGCAACCTTTACTGCTTTTACAAACTCTTCTCCGTATATTGCGACTCACTGCCATGCTTTCTTGATAGCAGGATCACAAGAACGATCTCGGTTATTTCCATATATCTTCACATCAAACTTCTCTGCAATACGTCATAGTATTTGGTCTCTCTTGTGATCTCGTGTTCCGATAAACAAAATATCACATGCGTACTTTTTGCGATCGTTCTCTGTCACCTGCGTATCTGTTGGCATGAGCTTTTCATCATACCGGCAGGTAATATATGACATCTTCTTTGCTCATGCCGACTCCATCGTTCTCATGACATACTTCTTGCACGTAAGATGAATGTCATAGTACTTTATTGATTTTATATAGCTCATAGACGTATTGTAGTCTACAAATGGATGGTCAAGGTTACAGTTAACGAGTTTTACCTTTGGGAATCTTTTTCTCAGTTCTTGAATCGTTGAACTGAAAATATGTGTTCACTTGAAGATAAAGATCACATCAGGCTGATACTGCTCTATCTGTGCGAATGGGAAAAATAAATTTATCCTCACCATATTGCATAGCAGGTTGAGTCCTCATGCTACTTTGTCCAGGAGCCCTCTCCATTTATTTTGTGGGAAATATTGTTCGAAAATTTCATATGCCATGACGTCATATCAATTTTTCTCAAATACATGTTTGAAGCTCCATGCTGATTGGCCATATGACATTTCAGCTATGAGAAATATTTTCTTCATAGTATATTATATTTAATAAATGTTTCCTGCTGATTAGCTTCTACGAAGTTCATAATAGCTGTACCGATAAATATATTATCTGGTTCTACTATTGGATAGCGATCTTGAATTATTTTTGAATACTTTTTGAGCAAGGCAATAATATCTCTAATAGTATCAGGATCACTGGTTTTTCATGCAAATTTTGCGATAGTAATATGCGAACCCCAAGTTCATCTTCGATTAGGTAGTACGCGTAGTCCCGTAACTATGTTTTTCAAATGACTAGTTCAAAGAGGTTGCGTTGCTAAGATTACCGAATCTCACTTAATCATAATTCATAAATTTTTGAACTTAGGCGCACCTTGAGCAGTTATATCTGTCAATGCATACGCAATTAATCATGGAGTAAATTCTGTCATATTAGGAGCGTATGTGTCACTGTGTTTCCCATCCACTTTTACCCATTGATTATGTACTAGCGATGTATGTACCTCATCCGGACCAAATTCTATGCAACTTAATCATATTCTGGATGTAATCTCACATATTTTTTTCGATAATTCTGCTATTAGCATACTAAATTCTTGAGGATACTGATAACATACATTATCTCGAGATGTTTTATTCGACAGGCTATCAATCGTCAAAGGCAAGGTTTCAGTTTCAGCTTCATCCTCAACTCTTTGAAACAACCTATATACTCACTCCATATTGGCCTGATATGAAGCAGGAGAATATAAAATAGGTTTCATTTGAGTTACATCTCCCGTTCACATCATTTCATATTGCTTTGCCACAGCATCCTGCATAACAATCGATCATACATATTTTTGAATCATCTCTATCAATATTACTATTTCTTCTTTCCCGACTCCTTCAGCCTGTAACTGTTTAGAAATAAGATTATATATCCCCTCTAGATCCGCTTCTTTGATGATTTGAGGCCTAGGTATGGATTCATCTTTGAATCAATACATTCCTATAAGATAAAGAAAATTCAGTATACTTTTTCTAGATAGATGTTCTATTCCGGGAATATTTTCTAGTGCTATTCTTCACTCCAATGCATCATATCCAATTAGCGCGACCCTCAAAAAAGCTCTCTTTTCTTGAGATAATAAATGTGAATTCGATACTCATAATCCCTCCTTCACTCTTTGCACGACGGATCAACTATCGGTTGGTGTTTTTTGGGATACCATTGTATCATAAGCAGTACGTAAACATTGCGCCTCTTCATAATATAGAGTTACCTAGGGAAGTCAATATTCTCTACGAAGGCAAATTTATTTCTTGGGTTGCTGACGCAAAATCACAAAATCCTTTGTCTCTTGAATAATACTATACGAATAGTTTCTCTCAGCATACGTATATATCTGTCCTGCCAGCATACGATCATAAAATGCTCTCGATGCAAGGAGCTCTGGATACGTAACTGTCTTTTTGTATTCGTCTTCTTTTGTTCTATCCAAGAGTGGCAAATCCTTGGTCAGTACTATAATATCAGGGGTTTCAAAAAACACATTCCTCGTGGGATCTTTGTACCCCTCTACCATTTCTTGCGTAAAATTGCCGTAGAGTTTTCTAACACTTTGCGTCTCCATCCCCAGCGATGCATAGTCTACAGGAAGCCCATTTGGCAGTATCATACTCTTTCACGCTAATCATTCTTCTCCTCATATCTTCTTGAGCTCAGCCTCCACAACACCGGCTATACGGAGAGGCTCAGTATATTTCGCGGTCTGTGTAAGCGTGAGATAGTGCGAAAACTCTCATGTTATAGAGGGGAATTGCTGCAGTCACTGCATAAGCAGGATGAGACCTAATAGCAGCCACTGCACCCTCTCTTTGTATCCCTGCAACTCCAAAAACAACAACGGCAAAAACATAGCAGGAAACACATAGTAGTGCTGCCGCTCTTTGTGAATGGCAGTGAGCATATATATACTTGCTAGCAACAACCAGAACAGTGTAAGCATGATGATGGGTTGTTTACTTCTCACGCGAATTTCACGATACGTTCCGAGCACTCACATGACTAGCAACAGGACTAAGACCTGCCATCACACGTAATATTTTTGGATAACGTTTGTATAAATACTCATCGGAGTGATGCTTGTTGGATCTCCTCCGTGATTTGTCGCATTACTGTAAAGGTCTATGAAGAACTGAGTTTTGATGGCATTGAATCCGATAGGATGCAAGACGTATGGATTGAGTAGTACGTACATGACTAGTACACACCCCAAACTACATACTCCATACTTCACCATCTGAGTGAATGAGAGTCTCTTGGTGAGTCGTCCATACATCAGATACACACCTATCACTGGGACAAAGATAATAGCAGCAAGCTTGGACGCAAGTGCAATACCTACGGCCACACATCACCGCCAAAATCGTCTACTGTAACTGCTCGCGTCTTTCGCAAATAAATACATCGCCAACAATGCAAACGCCGTCATCATATGATCCGGATGAAACCAGAACGTATTCTTCCAAAACCCAGTCATTAGCAGCAAGAACCCTGCACCTAGCAGTGCCTGCCATCTAGTAAGACGAAAGCGTAATGTCTCATACACGCATATCACTCACATTAGCCCAAAGAGTGTGGACACAAGACGCGGAATAAAAATGAGTGCAGCGTCATTACCGATGAGATGAAATACGTATCACAATATCCCAGGTATCAGCCAGAATAACCGCCCATATGCATAAAACCCAAATGAGAAAGATCTCATCGGATCAAGTGCAGACCATCCCTGCCGCATACGATCTATGCTAATCTGAAATGCATCTTCATCTACATCTCTCAGCACAAGCGTATGGAGATCAAGCGGTTCCTGGAGATTTATTCGAGATGCAATACCTATCACAAGTACTCCCAAGAGAAGATATGGAGATCGTTGATAGAATTTTTGACGCATATTTTGGAATATATATAAATATATCGCTGCAATGAGTTCCCTTATAGTAAAAAAGAGTACAAAAAAAAGCCCACAGAACCTCATTATGGGCATTTTGCAAACTAGATATGCATATCTAAAGATCCCTAAAGCTACTAAACACTGTTATTCCATTTTCAAGTACCTGCTTGGGTCAAACCTCTTTTTTCCGTAAAATATTCGCATTAGGAATTCACGCTCTGCGAGCCCCTTCTACATCTAATCATTCGCTATCCCCCATCATGTAGAAATTATCTTTGGGAATCTCTCCTTCTGACACAAATTTTCTCATAGCATGTATAAATATTTTTTCGTCTGGTTTTTCTACTCCTACCTCCTCAGAGGTCACCACAAATTCAAAGTATTTTGCTATATCCAGTCTCTCTATTTTCTCAAACTGAACCCCCTGCGTAAGGTTTGTTATGATTCCCAAACGCCATCATGTATGCAACAACCTTTCCAAGTACTCCCCTGCTCATTCGTAGAGTGTCATATTTTCCAAGAATGTACTCCAAAATAACTTTTCATGTTCTAGTGCAAGCCCTGGCTGGCTTTTTCATGTAAGTACTTCCAAAGCATGGTGGTAGTATATACCTCTCGAATGACTTGCCCCTTGTCCATGGAGGTCTTTATGTGTACGATCTCTTCACTGTTTTAGAGCATCCTCAACGACCGCTAGATTAACATCTAAAATCTCGGCCAAAGATGCCGCCACACGATTATGTGACAGTTTATTTGGTGTTTCGTAATCATAAAATGTATGATCTAAGTCACAAAGAAGTATGTTCCCCAAACCATTTCCACTTCCTGTCATTAGTCCGTATATACTAAATATCTATGTTTTCTTCGGATACTGTTGCAATTGTGCGTCCTGACTTTTCAGTAGACTTGCTGCTCCATCCGCATCTCATACGTGTATATGCTGAAGATTTGCTGCGACAGCTGCTGGATCAGTGATGAGCTTCTGTCATACCGTTATAGCTGGAGTTTCTCCTGCGGCATTTGCATCCTCTGCTGGCATACTATCCGTTCCCGCCCCTTCTGTCTCATTTCAGGTCAAGATACGAATTACTGATGGTACGATGTTCTCTAGCAAAAACAGTCACGATGCTGTCTTTTGCATGCCTGCTATTTCTGGCGATTTTTCTGGTGATGTTTCTGCTCACTGCTTGCCGTCTCCACTCACGAGACCTTTAAGAATCTCTAAAACCATTTTGTAGTGATGTATGTAAATGCCTCTTGATTACGGTGATGGGATGACGGAGGAGACTCCGCCATCCATGTTTAAGCGGGAATGAGGTTTTTAGTATGGCCCGGGGTCTTGGGTTTTAAAAAAAATCTGTTTTGTGCTTCCTAATAGGAACGCAACGGCCCAAATTGCCAGCATGATCAGGCCAAATTTTTTTTGCTCTGTCCATTCTTCTTCCCCTATACTCAATATGGCCACGACCAACAGTAGTAGTAGTGCGTGCCCAAACACGAGTAATGAGAGCCCGCTTGCTTTTTTGAATTTCTCTAAGATCTTCATAAGTATATGAGTTTTTTTATTTAACGTTTACTCTCCCCATGCAGCCTTCCATGTATCAATGTGTTCAATGGCTGTCATGATCGCTGTTGGTTCGAAGTTAAGCTGTTTCATCTGCTGCACATATGCAGCTATATCATCCGGTCTTCATCGTCTCTCTGGGCACACGAGGCAGGTTTTGTAGCCTCTGAGTAACTCTATCTTCTTAGTATCTAGAGGGAGGAGTGTTGCCGTATCAATCCATGCCCAGTCAGCCATTCCCCTAAAGTTATCCAAAATTTCAAATGGTTCATATTCGGAAACCCTCACTGCCACATCGCGGACACCTTTCTTGGTTGCGTTGTAGAGGTAGGGTGGCTCCACATCGAGCAAGAAGTAGTCTGTTAGTCCATACTGCTTTGCAAGATCCAATACCTGTGTCTCGATGCCTGTATTTTTCACGTTGAGGACTACAAGATCATCTTTGTGCTCTTTGCTATATGCTTGCAAAAACTCTTCGTAGGATATCTCTTCTACCCATGGTTCGTGAGACATAACAAGATTGAGTTCATTACTTCACTTCGCATGTCCTATCCTGATATCTACCTCTGCACCTACATGGGGTGGTACTTTTTCTAGTTTCTCTAATCGGTTGACTCTATGTGCGACATATTTGATCATCGAAGTAGTACGTGTGACAAGTAAAATCTTTCTTTGCCGTTTTGCGCAAGATTATTTTCTATACTCTTTTCTGCCCCTAATACAAAGTTTTTGTTGGCTTACCCTTTCATCTTGAAGTGATACGGATGGTAAGGAGTAGCTTTGTTGTCTACCACTCCGCCCGCATCTGCACCAAGTGCTGCTCTACGCGCCTCATCGTCATTGAACGGCAACTGTCGCACGATCATTCCATCTGTCTCATAGTTACCGTTGAAACGATTTTCGTATTTCTGGAGCAACTCAAGTATGGCTGGTCTTAGTTTATCAAATTCTGGTTGTCGTTCAGCAGGAGCGTCGACATCATCCGTGGTAAATCTAGGATGCAAACGCCCAATAGATGCGTGTGGTTTGAAAAGGTTTCTTCCCTCGTGATTGCTAAATGGGAATCAGACGTTTATTAAGTTTATCATTGCCGGTATATTGGTACCAAATGCTTCCGGTGGAAATCCTTCGTAGTTACCCGCTGTTTTATATGGAATACTCTCTGCTACTACACGTGCATGTATTTGTGCAAATAACTCTTTTGTGGGCTCATCTACCATCGTGTGAAATTCGAGTAGTCCTCACTTTCCCTCGAGTTCTGTACCTATAATCTCATATGCGAAATTTTTGAACTCTCATGCCACTCTTTTAATCGCTTTCAACAACTCTGGCAGATTTCCTGTACGTGCACACATCATCGTAAAGTGTGGTTCATCACGGAAAAATCTTGCAAATGCAGGATTGTCTATGATTTGTGCTCACAATAGATCTATAAATGCCTGTTTTGCTCTCCCAATCTTCTCACCGAGCTTCCTTCCAGGATACACCTCTACAAAATAATTACTAATCAGTTGCTCTGCTCATGATGGTGTGTTTGTTCCTGCCATAAATGTACAAAAAAGCGTAAAAAAAGCTTCCCTTTGCTGAGAAGCTTATATCTTTCTTCCATATATTGTCAATACGTTCTCTACCCTCTTCTCAGCTTCTTTTTTAGTTCTACGCTGAAGCTGAGCGTCCTTTTGATAAACTTTCGCTTGGCTTTGAGACCTGTATTTCGTGAGGATTCGCCGTGAATTCTCGGAGGAAACACGACATCAAATCTCACGATATTGAGATTTTTTTGGTGCGCCATATAGAGTACGTAGAGATCTAGTGCGAAATCATATGGTGCGTCGTCTCCCCACTGTTCGAAAAAACTTTTGTGGAAGACGTTTGGCTGTGCATTTACCTCTCGCATAGGTGTCATAAGGTAGATAGACTCAAAAATCGCCATTCCATTGCTGAAAAACTGGTCAAATACAGGTCTCCCCTTTCTCCAGCCTTTGACGAAGAGATTTTTGGGGTTTCCTGCTGCCTCGATGATATCTAAGGCCTTGAGCACGTCTTTGGGATCAGTCTGCATGTCTGCGTGTGTCCATCCGATATACTCACCATCTGCCTCACGCAGACCAGAAAGAATACCAAATCCGTATCATTGGTTCTTTGGTACGGTCACAACTTTTGCAAATGGATACTTGGGTGCAAGCTCCGCAAGCACCTGCGCTGAGTTATCCAACGCACCGTTGTTGACCATCACGACCTGGATATCTGGTCTTTTGATAGCTTCGTTGAACTTCTCGAGAACAAGCGGAATATTCTTCTCTTCGTTGTAACAAGGGACTACGATGGAGAGCTTATAGGACATACTATCCTTGAGGATCAATAGGTAAAAACGGATATGTTTCTTTTTTGATGAGCTCAAATGTAGGCGTCTGTGTATTTGGCGTATCTAGATCAAATGTCCCTGTAAACATGGCTTCTGGCATAACGGTTGGGAATTCTTTTTGTAACAGTACTGTATACCTGTTCATAACTTCTTGTATACGTTGTACTAGTGATGCATCGGCTGTTCATACAAATCTTCACAATGTAATATGTGTTCATCGTGCCGCTCTCATTTGTGTTTCTTTTACTTTCTCCTGTGCAATATGCAAGTGGGTTGCATCGCTTGGCATCATCTTGAGAATAACGGTATCTCTACTCGCTGCAATCTCTCCTGTCGTAAGTATGGGTGCCGTATTCAACACCTCATCATGTGCTGTTAGTGCTATTCACTGGTCATCTTTTCGCGACTTATCATCCGAACTTTTATGATTTAGTCATACTGTCGTGTGTATGTTATTGATATCATATGGCACATATTTAACTCATGCCTCTGCTGCTATTCTCCCAATCTCCTCTGAGCACTGCTGGAGTTTTTCTGTAAATGCGCGCGGGTACTCATATCCTAGAATATGTCATGCCTCTCTCTTCTCTGCTCAGTTGACTTCACGGAAATTTCCAAACGCTCTTCAAAAAATACCCTCCATTTTCGCTAGATACCCCTGAGGAGTTTGTATGCTAAAAATTTCTTTTTCAAGTTCTGCTGGCGGCATCACCTTCAAACGATTTCTATTTTCAGCCGATCATACATAGGTCATCATCCGATACAAAAATGTGTTCTTATCAGCGTCTGTATATCAGAGAGCTGTAAAATGATTTCGTATTGCATCCCAGAAAACGCTATTTTCATGTTTTTCTGTCCATGCTACTGTAGCACGTTCCTCCTTATCATTGGCAGCTTCATTTACTCAGTATATGCCTACTAAATAAAGGAAATCTATGGCTTTCCTTGTACCGATTGCTTCCTCTATACCTGGAAGATTTATATCTTCCAAGACATTGATATGCTCTAATCCCTGCAATGTCTTTGCTAAGTTTCTACCTATCTTTACTGATGTGTCACTTGTTTTGCTCGCTTTAGCTTGGATCTCTCTCAACTGCTCCAGACTCTGAATTTCTACCATTGGTATGTATACACATAATAAATAGATACGCCCCTTATATGTTTAATTATATGCTTTGTCAATATATTTTTTGAAGAAAAATACCTCGTATTTCGACGAGGTATGCTGCTTCACTCCTTAATGCTATAGTCATCTTTTCCTTGACGTTATAGCCCTCTCTTCTTGATCCCATCAAAAATTCCTTTGTAGTACTCCCGCGTCTCTTCATTAAACTCTATTCCTTCTACGTCTCCTTCGATCGGTCTGTTTTCGTACATACACTTGTAGTAGTTGTATCTTCTGAGATCCATAGGAGTTCCCCATCCGATATACTTATCAATTTCAAAAATACCTGTTTTCTTTCCCATCATGTTGAGTGCTAGTGGGATAGTATCTGCATAGAATTCACCGTTGATTCTAATATCTTTTTCGATCATCAATCTTGCTGCATCAAAGAAATCTCCTGCCCTCTTAAACCAAAATGTCGCTACGACAGCATGGTCATTGAACGGATCTTCTGATACGGGGATTTTGATAGAAAGATCTTCTACCTCGATAGAGTTAGGTTTTACTTTGACCCATCCCCATGCTTTTGGATTTGTTCTGAGTGACTCGTATCTTCTAAACGTCCACATAAGTGAATCATATTCTGGATGCTCTGCAATATATGCATCAAAATCCGCATAGAGCATCCCATTGTCGCACGCTGCTATTAGGAGTGGCTTCTCTGGATCGCAGTACTCCTCTCCGAGTAAGCACGTGCTTGCTTGCCCCTCAGTAAGGTAGTCAATCGCGTGAAATATTGAATTAGGGTGTGTCTTCTGGATAACTTCATCGATGTGTGAGCTATCTACATGTTCTTTTCTGCACACGAACACATATTTCTCAGCTGCAGGCAAGAAATCCAAAACTCTCGTAATCATTGGCTTCCCATCCACAGGAATGAGTGGTTTAGGGAGTTCGTAGCCTTCTTTTGCAAATCTTGAACCTGCTCATGCCATAGGAATGAGGACTTGGAGAGTAGACATAGGTATAGTAATATATAAGGTAAAATAATTGAGACCACTGTATCTTTCCTCTTATATTTGTCAATAACAAAAAGCGGCTCACCGGGGTACCGTGAGCCTTCTTTTTCGTGTTTGTTCTGTTGTTGTCCCTTAGTTCTTTATTTTGTTTTTGGCATATTTTTGGCATACGCTTTTGCTGCGGCAATCATTGCCCGCAGCTCCCTGTGCGATTTCAACAGGGAAAACTGTCTTTGTGGTTCTTGTGCTGCTTTCGCCTCATCATCGTCGGCGCCCCAATCCAGAGAGAATGCTCGGACCTCGTTGTAGATTTTATTCTCTTGGTCGTACTGCTGCAAGAGATATCTATTTATCACCTTGTATGCTATAGTTGCTATCGCCATTGTCAGTATCACCTCTACCTTAACACCTGTAATCATTACCACGGTGGCGACGGATATTGTATAGTATATTCCTGAGCGTACTTTTAGATGAGAGTAGCCCCGAAAATAATACCCCGTCAACCCCCAAGCGGTGGTTGCAACAATTGTTGCCGCATAGAGCACGCTACTACCTGTGTTTACTGCGAACGATAAAGTTACTACAAAGACAATCGCTGTGTCACACAGCTTTTCCTTCCGGACTCGATTCAAAATAATATTGTGTGCAATCCCCTCCCTCACAAATTTTCCCGCTAAATAATTGGATCGGGCTAGTTTCACTTGCGACCTAAATGGAATACCGCGAACACATAAAATGCATACTACAACAACGGCCAGAGCGCAAACAATTGATAAGGGCGTTCCCATGTACCACGCGAGTCCAACGCCTAAGGCGAAAGACATTGTCAGCTCAACGATGAGCTTCCTGTGGTGATATCGAAGTTGTGCCACATTAACCGTTTCAATGTAACCGCATCCTTCCTCCCTGCCAAATGGGAGATAGTATTGGAGTACAAAGTAGAAGCACGTTCCCGCGCCAAGAATCGTGATTAGCAAAGCTAAGTAGTTCATAAATTTAAGATTTTAATGACCTTATTACAATATGTATCATCTCACATACACATATTCTTCTATATGTCAATATCTATCTTCTTACGTCCTATTGACATTCTTAATATTATATTTATTAAATCCTTCTTTTATTCCATTCGCTTCTGTTTGTAGATGCCTTCTTTTTTAGACATGCTTGATCTTTCATCGTTCTGACGTTTTCGACAGAAAAAGGGATTATGAAATACAGACACACTCATAGCGACCGCGGAGAAAGAGCTACGCACCATACTGGGTCTTGCTGCTATTTCTATGGATAATAAAGAAATAGCCAATCTTGCTGCAAAAGCCGAGGCACAAAAAGCTTTGATCGATCTCCTAAAAGCCCAAAAAGAAGAGGGGCCCTGACTCTTACTGCCTCCCGGAACATTCCCGCCTGATTGAAAATAATGTGTCAAAATACCTCTGCCTCTTTTAAATCACTTCTCTTATCTCTCTATGAAAAAAGACCTTGTCCTCAGATCTCAAGCTGACGTAACAGACTACCTACAAGAAGACATTGTACCTGCACTTGTTTTCCTCTTTCAGAAGCACCTGTATCACACCCTCTTCCTCTCAGAGCACAAGATATTAAATGCCTGAACAAACTTTGGTGGGGTGGTGACTGCCACTGATCTCAAGATGAGTGATTTTCTTCTTAACTGAAGTACTGAATATGGTTTTGGCGGTCTTAGAAAGGACTTTCCAGCGTCACGATCTGAAGAGGAACCTCAAGATAAGATCAACTTTGCAAATGCTCGTATGTTTTGGATGGTAGATCCTATGGATGGAAGCGGTGATGCTAACAAAAAAATCATGCCACCTACTGTACTTTTGACATTGTTTGAGCGTATCGATAGTTCCAGATTTGGTCCTAAAGCAACCATTACTATAGACCCTATGAGCGGACTTGTGGTAGTTTGCGATGGTCAGAATGTAGACGTGCTTGATTATACGTATTCTCCAAATAATACTGTTTCAGATCCCCAAAAGATTTCTACCTCTTATCGTGCTCCTAGCTTCAATGAGTATGGGATTATCAACCTTCCTCATAGACTTGCGTATGAGCAAAACAACTATGCTACCTTTAGAGACCGATTGCGTGGTGAGAATATGCTCAATATCCATGATATTCCTGCTGGTGGGGCTGGAAATCAGTTTCTCTCTTATTTGAGAGGATGTCTGGATTTCACGGTCACTGAGGCCGACAAAGGACTATGAAGAGCATGGTTTCATGCACTTACACCACTCACCGTATGATTCAATCCACAACCTGACTGGAAGCATCGAGATACAGCAGGCGCACGTCACTTTATGAGAGTTTCTGGACAGCCAGACCTTACTACCATTTATGGCAATCCCTTACCATTAGTTCGTGGCACGGATACAAAAGAAGATATGTTCCACACCACAGGAACTATGACTTTTCCCACGAATCAGGCTTGAATATTGTTTGCAACACTAGCTGAGAAATTTGAGGAATCCACAAATCTCAAATTGACGGATATTAATTACTAGTATTATTTTTTCTCTAGTATCCTCTTCACCTGTGGATGTTCAAAGTATTCTTTTCGATACTTGTACGTTTTTTCTTCATCTTCACTTGCCCGATCGTCGGGTGCTGAACTACTCTCTTCAGCCATATCGTTTCATTGGTTATCTTTTTCCCTACGTATTTTTGTTGATCGCTGATTGTACTCTTCTAGGTCTTCTGGCGTTCACCGCTGACAAAATTTTTCTACTTCATGCACATAAATACTTAGACCGTTTTCGACCATAAGCTGATATGGCACACTTGCATAGTATTCTCCGTTGATGTGCTGTCCGCTATCCATGAGTTTTTTGAAATATTCTTTGAGGAGTGCTCAAGATTTGAAATGATACATACCTGCTGATTGATGGCTCTCCATGAGATTTTCTGTAAATGAGTGCTTCTCCCTGATCTCTAGCATGAGATTATCTTTGTCTACCCTCATGCTTGCGTATTTTTTCTCCACATGCAAAAGATGCGGATGGAAGCCGATATACGAAGGCACTGCGCCATCATACTCACCTGCCATCACACGAGCCTTGAATGCTTCATAGTCTCGTACCATAAAAAAATCACAATAACATACGATGCAATGTTCGTCATCTTTGATAAGATGCTCCGCCCTCAATGTACTTGATACTGGTCATTTCTCCTTTGGAGCTAAGACGATCTGAGCGGTTGGGGCTATTCTCTTGATCACCTCAAGCACATCTGTTTCTTTGGCGTGATCTTCGTTGACGATAAACACAAAATCCGTTTCACCAGGAAACATGCTGACGACATATTCGATAATAGGTTTTCACTCCACCTCTATAAGTGGCTTGGGGCGTGTATATCCAGCGTCTAGGAATCTCTTTCCTATACCTGTCATGGGAATAATAATCTGCATCGCGAAGTTTTTTTATCTAAAGTATTTTCATTGAGGTGCACTTATTTCTGATTGAGCGATTTACGAAATTTTTCTGCTTCCATCTCTGCCATATAGTCTATGACGCGCTGTGGGAGTACTCTTGTCGTCAGTCATAATTTCTCATGTGCATACAAAATATAATTTATTGCTGCGATATTCTCGAGAAAATTTGTTGCTTGTTTCTGCGAGCATCATGTAATTGTTATTTGACTTCATGCAAGCCTTACATTACTGAGGTCCAGTGTCTGTCCAAAGACAGCTGCGTCAGGATAGATATATTTTTTACTGAGATAGTTCATATCTGCAAGTGATTTAGCCACTCCTGGCGTCATCTCGATAGTATATGTCGATTCATCCACCTCCTTTATGCTATAGTTTTGTGGCATAGGTGGTATGTCATTTTCTAGGAGAAATGCTAGTAAATTTTCGGTTAGGCCATCATATGTTCTCATGAGACTCTCTGGCTCATCATCAGCGATCACAATACCATGATTTTCCAAAAACAATATCTTCGGAGCACTACTAGGGTATGCCTTTGCAATCTCCTGTGCTAAGTTCATCCCCGGGACTGCTATAGGAATCCATCCAAACTCTATGTTGTGTTTTTGTAGCATTGCTCTTCCTTCTTCAGCTGTCAGGAAGATATTTGTATAGACATGATGCGTATGTACGATGTATCTCCATGGAATCAATGCATGCATCGCTGTCTCCATAGAAGGTCTCAATTCACTACGCGTCAGTCACTTTACCTCGGTATTGAGTTCGTCTTCTAGTGCTTGTGTAAGCGCATGCTCTTTTCTCTCTTGCATAAATTTTGGCAAGGAAGGATACGCGACATACGCTCATGTCATATCTGCTCCTACGTCTTTCATGAGCGTACCTGAAGCTTTGATCAGCAATATATCTTTGAGTTGTGTATCTTCATCAGGCGTTACTGTATCTATATCTACTTCTGGATTCTTTACAGAGACATTTCATCCTGGTCACTGAACGTCGCTGATATGCGCACCATAGCGGTTACAGAGCTCTATATATGCACGTATACTCATATCTATTTATCAGCTATTATTCATTAAAATCATCTACTCAAATTTGCATATAACGAGATTTGTATGTTTGGAGTGTTTATCAATCACTACTTTGTTTGGACAGTTACCGGTTTCAGCAAGATTACGTGATCGCTGCTCGTCTCCTTGTGGTCGACCTCTCTCTCTGAGCCCATCAAAAACATAATATATTCTTCCTTTGGGATTTTGTTTTTTTATCTGTCCGATAATATCATTCATCTGTGCAAGCACTTGTGGGTTCAGTGCTCCTACGATCTGCAAATTGGGAAAACGACTCTGATAGATCTGCATATAGGTCCCTGGGTGTCCTCGCTGTGGATCTACAAATACCACGCCTCTTTCACCTTTTTTGTTTTCATCTATGAGATACTGCAATCACTTCTCTAGTCAGATATATGAGTCCCATCCACATGATTCGGTTTTGTTGCACACACTAATCTTGGAAAGAGGAAATTCAAAAATCACCTTATCAAAATCATATGCTACGACAGTGTAATATCCTGTATTGATGATGTGTGCACCTAGGAGCACTATCATACCCGCTGCAAGCACTCTCCACTCTCCCCACTGCGCAATGAGTTTTTTGAGATATGGTTTGCTATACTCTCGCACTACTCGTACTGCCCATGCCACAATCAGCAAAAAGAAAAAATTCATATTGGTAAGAAATTTGACTGCGTTTTGTCGAAAGTTTTTGACGATAATTATGTACGGTGCACTCAGGAAGATAAGACTTACGAGAAGAAATGCCGGTAACGTTCATTGTCTTTTTCTGACTGTAATAATGACTGCTGTCAGAATCACTATTACTGCTAGGATCGTAAAATATCGTCACCACCCGTCTTGGATGATTTCGAAACTTCCTTTGATATTAGAAAGCCGATTTGAGATGGGAAATGATACGAGCTCTTGCATAGTGAATGTATGATTGTATGTTTTATCGTTGAGCTCTCTAATAGCATATACGCCTTCTGGATAGAGTCACTTGTAGATCTCTCTTGCGACCAGGATTGTTGCGCCTGATGCGAGTAACATCACTGCGAATGTCGTTAGTGCTTTTTTGGTCAGTACCGATACAAAGCGCTCCTTATAGAATGCTTGATATACGCACAATGCTGCTATAGGAATAATTGTCAGCACAAACACCTCTCACGTTTGTTTTGCCAAAAACAGTCACAAAATACTCAAAAACACTCATCATCACCACCATCATGCCTGTGTGTGTTCTTTGCGTAGTCGATGCGAGAATACCATATATGCACAGAGCAAATAGATATACCCTATCGAATACACAATCGCCTCCTGCATAACAAATTTATCATAGAGCATGAAGACAGGATTGAAGATCATCAACGCGCCGTATACGTAGACGAACGGCACGGACTCTGTTACTCTCCATACAAGATACATCAGCACAGAAAATCCGAGCAGCGCTAACAACGCTACAGAAAGTCTTCCGTTGAGTACAGGGTCTTGAGACCATCACATAAAGTATGATCCATACCGAAATGAGAGCGGTGGTTTTCGTTCGTTAAATGAATTTTTGACGGAGATCCATTTATTTTTTGCAAAGTCCTTATCCATCTGCTGCATATACTGTATGTATAGCGGCTCATCGTTTTCGACGGGTTTGTTCATAAGCCCGACGAATCTTGTCAGTGCGAAGATTGTAATAAGAAGTCGAAAGACGCTGAAATATGCTGAGATACTGAACATTGATTTCTTGGCATATGACATTCTGTATTAGAGAACTGCTAAAGCTCAGTAATCAGTTGCGGCTGTTTCTTCATCTTATGGTTTGCCACATAGAGAGCTGCTAATTGTACTACACCATTAAGACCATCCTCGAGCGGAAAATGATTAAGTCTTTCGCCCACTTCTGGCATTAGTTTAGCAGCTATTGCATGTAGCTCGTTGTTTTTCACGGTTCATGCAATATGGATAAAGTCTCTATTCGTACTAGAATTGACGTATTCAAAGAAAACCGTCAATCATGTTTCACTTTTGAGCAAATCCACTAGCGGAGCTAGTCGATCTTTTTCTCTCGAGTCTCTCTTGATATGTAGTTTGAGAATAAGTTCTATAGGAAGTTCCGGTGTTGTTATCTCTTCATCCCTTATAGGCTTTTTGGGTTCAAATGAAACAATGATGTCTGCTAAATTTTTCTGAGGTTCTATAAATTTTTTCTGATCTGGTAACCTTCTTTCTATTTGCCTCAAAATATTTGGTATTTCATGTCATCTTTCTGTTTTATCTCTTCGTACTTTTTGGTACTTTCCTAGCTGAGGTTCTGGCGCCATAAACACGGTTACATCAAATATTTGACGAGTTTCAGGACGATATAGTGTATGGAGTCCATCAACCAATATAGCAGGCTTGGGTACAATAAGTTCTGGTTCCGTGAATACTCCTTTGTGATGATCATACTTTCTCCTTCGTGTGGGTTCTCACTGTTTTAACTTCAAAAGGTTTACAATATCTTTTCCCAATAAATTGGCACGAGGATGATAATGTGTATAGCGTTCTCGCATTGGGTGCCCCCTTTCTCGTCTGTGTGCAGCATCTCACTTGATGTCTAATACGCCACTATCCTGCTCTGTTTTATCATCTACCAATGCCATCAATACCTTTGCCAAGTGGGTAGCAAAAGTAGATTTTCAAGATCAAGAAATTCATGTAATCCCAAATACAATCTTTGGTTTTTCAAAAACACCCCCCTTATTTTCTTCTTCTGGGAAGATATTATTTTTTTCTCTCTCTAGACCTTCGTTACTCATCCCTTGTTGTCTACCTACTTCCTAAAGACTACTCTTTTGAGCAAAACGTAGTTGCTTAATGTCGTTATAATCAATGTCAGAAATTGCGCCAAAAGTGGATCAAGATGCGCAGCATCTACCATAACGAATATAAAAAACAGCCCAAGAATCAAGGTAAATCCGTATACCCCTAGGTACTTTAGCACCAACTCCCACGAGTGTTTCTCTGTGTGACCAAAGGTCCAGAGCTTGTTTCCAAGGTATCCTACACCTACACCTATCACATATCAGACCCCAGATGCGAACACATATCAAGTTTGCATAATTTCTAAAAGTATGTAGAATATGCCATAGTTTATGACTGTACTAATCCCGCCGACTACTAGAAATCTGAAGAAATCATGCTCTGCTATCCTACGCGCGTGATGTTTTAGTCTTTGCATAACACGAATTTTTTATCTGTAAAACCTCTACAATAACGTCAAATACTTTTCGTATGCTCTCTGCGCATATCCATCTCGGCTGTGTTCTTTTTGGATATATGCTGCTGCATGATCTCACATTTCCCTACATTCGTCACGATGATCATACATTCGTTGTATTTTCTCTGCAATATCATCGACATCTCTTGCCTTCGCCATTCGTCCATTGTGTCATTCTATCACACAATCCTCTCCTCACGAATTGATATTGGAGATAAGAGGAAGTCAGCATGCCATTGCTTGAAGCTGGGTCACAGCTAATCCTTCTTCTATGCTTGAACTTATAAAACAGGATGCGTATGAAAAATACTTTGTTAATGTGCGCTGTGGCTTGCTTCCTATAAACTTTATTGTTTCATTCCCTTTGTAATGCCCTATCAGATCCCTTATATCTTGTAGCACATTACCCACAATCCGGAGCTCTGCGTTTCTTAAAGATAGTTTTTCCCAGGCTTGCAATGTGTATAATGTTCACTTTCTAAGTTCTTGTGATCATGCATTAATTAAAATAAATTTTTCTTCACACTTTTCTCAATCCCTGTGGAATATATCTGTATTAACTCAATATCTATTGAGAAAAAACTTTTTCATATCAAAACCGTATTTTACGAAGCTATTCCATACAAATATTGATGGCACACAAACTAGGTCTGCTTGATTGACAATTTCCTTGTAAGAAAGTACTTTTTCTTTGCTGGGATAGTGTTTCTTACCCCACCTTGTATATTCTTCACATAGTAATTCGTCTTGGTTTTCAATTCGTGTGGACCCATATTCTAAACAAATCTTCGTACCATTTTGTTTTAAATAGGGTATTATACTATCTGCTGATCCAATATTGGTAACGACAATGTTTGGTAGTTCTTTTTCAGTCTCCATATACTTTTTTACGTAGTTTTCAAAAACTTTTGCTTGTACAGAAAATCGACTTTTTGTAGATCCGATTATGGGCAACATATTCAACATCTGTGTCATGTAATAATTCATTTTCCAACACGTGTACATTTTTCTTGCATGTATTCCATAACGCCTCGCTCCTGGAAATGCTGTCATAAATTGTCGCAAAGTGTGGCATCTCGAAAGTGATCTTGCAAAGTCAAATATATGCCAACGCGCTATAGTTATCACACTAATCTTTACTCAATTCTGCATGAAGTTTTATCTTGGAGAATAAATAATCTCACTCTACGATCTCTGATCTTTCCACCCTGACGAACTCATAATGTTCGTCCAATATATACACATACTCAAAATCACCTAGACGATCTAAAATTTCCTCCACGGAAGAAAGAGATCTCTCCAGAAACGCTCTATTTATTTCTATATACACGTATTGCGTAGACTTTAAAATAGCTTTGCTTGCATCAAGCACATAACGCTCATATCATTCTACATCTATCTTTAATAATTTTACGGCTCTTTCTCCAAGCGCTTTTTTCATATCTGGCGAATCATCCAGAGACATAGTTTCGATATCTTCTGCCCCCAAGGATTCTATATTTGTACAGACAAATGATTGATCATCATGATCTGATATTTTTACTCTTCATACATGACTTGATACTGCTTTGTTGAATGTAATCACATTTTTTAGATTGTTAAGAGCTATATTCTGTTGCAGATAATTATGGATTCTCTTGAGAGGCTCGCATCAGATAGCTATTCCGGTAGGTCATACTAATTTACCTGCCTCTATGAGCAAACTTCAGATATTTGTTCATACGTCTATATATGAGTCTCACAGACTCAAACATCTTCTGAGAATTACTCTATCATGCAGTCTAGCATTCCCATCTATCCACAGATAAAGCGAAAGTATTGTAGGATGGAAACGGAGAATAATGTCGTCTATCCTAATAAAGAAAAATTTACATAATCATGTCTTATATAGAAACTGCCCCATTATATACTTAAAAATTCTTTTCTGACGAAAAAGATGTTTTATATTCTTAATTAGGCTCATTTTATTGTGATATTAAAACTAGAATGTACAATAATTTTTAATCAAGACAATGGTTTTTTATGTTTATATATTCGTTTTTCCATCGCTAAATTCACATTTTTCAAGCATAAAGCGAAGCCGTTTACTTCATTATTATTTTACTCTCAAATTTCTAAATAATTTAAGCTAACGGTTATAGTAAGTCTTTACGCAAGAATGTATAATCCTTCATATTCCTATGAATACACACGTATCAGCGTGCATGTAACTCTCTAATTGCGTCTCTAGTTTTAGCATAAGGAATGTGGTCGAAGAAATCATGAAACTCTAAGCATATTTGTTTAATATCTAGGTTGTTCGAAAATATGCTATCTAAAACTTCATATTCAAATCCTTCTATATCCATTTTCAAAAGATCTATCTTCTTGTGTCTAAATTCTTTCATAAGGCTGGGTATAGATCTACATGCAAATACTTCTTTCTCAATATACTCATTATCTGACTCTGTAGTGTAACACAATCATGAATTTTCTGAGGGAACATCAAAGCGAACATCCTTATCTTCTCAAGCTATTCAGTATGATAGAAATGTAATGTTCTGGTTTCTATTTTCTGGTTTCTCTGCTGTCTCTTTTCATAAGGGAGAAGGATCGAATACCAATAGCTTGGCATTAAATCTTTTAGCTATCTCTACTTCAAACGTCATCGATCCTCATACTCCTGCCGCATATACAACACTCTCTTCTCCAAGTCATGCCACATCTATATTTCGTATATCCTCAGTTCATATCGCTTGCTTCGTAGGGCATGATATATAGAAACATCTATCATATATTTTTCTTCACCACGCCATGAATGATCTTGGCATACATGCTGCAACGAAACGTTTTGCATATCTAATCACCTGCTTACCTGTCATACCCTTGTCTAATATAGTAAATATCTTAGATACTTTTTGCATACATCTTCTCATATTCATCTCACAGCATTTTCCAATCATAATTTTGATATACATATTCTCTTCATCTTTTCCCGATTGCATCTCTTTCTTCTTTCGTCAGTCTGAGCACCTTTTCCCATGTCTGTGTAAAATCTTTGAGCGGGATACAATACCCTGCTTGCAGACTATTTAGATCATGCCATGGCGTATTATTAGATACAATAACTACATCCTCGCACGCCAGTGCTTCAGCAATAACAATTCAAAAATTTTCTGTTTCACTTGGTAAAACAAATATGTCTGCCAACGTAAATGCATATGCCCTCTCTTTTTCTCTTACCATACCCAGATCTTTTACTCTTGGAAGCAGTCAAGCTTCCTGCAAGCGCAGGTATGATTTTTCCCATAAGCTAAGATCTTCTTTTGGTCACGCTATGAGTAGCACCATATCAGGATAATCTCTTGCAAGTGCGATGAATGCATCCACCACACGATCAAATCACTTCTTGATATGCACTCTTCACAAAAAAAGCACATGTGTATGCTGTACGTTGAGATCAAAGTATGCTGCACTCTCATCTTTGGAAGGAAGCGTCTGGAACTCATCAAGATCAATACCATTACTAATCACCTGTGTCGTGCATTGACTCACATATGCTTCTACCGCTGACTGCTCGTCCTCCGATGTCACATGAATACGCTCAGCGATGCGTAGCATGTGTTTCTGGAACAGTGCTCCTAGAATGCGTTTTCATCACTTTTTTTGATTCAAAGATCGCGCAAAGAGAGATCCACGAGGACTAACAACGAGAACGACATTTTTTGGGAAACGACGCTTCATCAGATATGCCACAAAGGTTGTTCGTGTTCGTAGATTATGCACATGTAGTATTATCTTTTCATTTTTTTTTGCTACGATTACTTGCTCCAAATCCTTCAAAAATCTTCGAGAAAAACGTAATTTCGTGGGACCATAAACACGATATCTTTTCAACAGTATCTTTTGATCTTCACATACTGAGTTGTGCTCGGCTTCGTCACTGTAAGTGGTTCGTAACTCCACACTGTTGCCTAAGCGTTGGAGTTGTGCAGCAAGATATGGCACACTTCTCGCTGGTCCACCATAGGTATCATCTGCATTCTCTAGGATATGTATGATGTGCATTACCATCCAAGCCATTCTAAAACCCTATATGCAGTACATATCTTTCGGTAATTTATTTTGTGTATCAAGATACTCATGGGATAGTTTTCACCAGCATATGCTTTTGCGATTCTGAGTTCATCTGTAAACTGCCTCGGATACATAGATCCACTCTTGCTTGTGCGATAAAATCTGAAGTTCGCAATGTACTCATCGATATATAACGGATCACCTTCTCTACCGAGTCTCATCCAATACTCATAGTCCATACACAAATGCTCATGTGGATCTAGGAGTCCTACACGATCCATGACAGATTTTTTTCGGAAGACCGTCATCTGTGAGATAAAATTTTCACTCAAAAGTTTTGCATATGAGTATTTTTTTCACATTATGTTTTTGTATCGCGTTATCGGTTTTCTTATTTCATTATCGTATCTATCTATTATTTTACACTTTCCATAGCACCGCTCTGCTTCACTCTTGGAGAGCATGTCACACACTTTCTGCAAGGCACCAGGGACGTATGTGTCATCGCCATTGATGTATGTCACGATATCTCATGTTACACGCTGGAGTCATTTATTGATTGCGTCTGATTGACCATTGTCTTTTTCTGATACCCACGAGAATGTTACGGCCTTGCATGCGATCGACAACGATCAGGTGTTTATCTTTTGTTCATAGGCAGCCAAGATATCTTGTGTTCCATCTTTTGATAGTCCATCCATCACAATCATCTCTATTTCAAAATTACCCGCCTGTGTTAGTACAGAAACCAACGTCCTTTCTATAAACTCTGCAGCGTTGTAGGTTGGTGTTACGATTGAGATTTTCATATATGTAGTGGCTTATACTTTCGAGTTAAAAGTGTGGTAAGTGCTTTTATTCCATCTTTTCGTTTTATCTTTTTCCCTTCTGTTACTTTTCTTGCTGTATAATGAATTGGAATTTCGCTATATGTATGTCACGTTCTCAACAACAACATCGTTACAGCCGGCTCCCACTCAAACCCATTTTCTTCTGGGTAGATGAGATATGGTTTCAACGATCATCTATACATCTTGTAGCATGTAGGCTCATCAGTTATCCACCTCCGAGATAGCAATGATGTCATCAAAGAAACCGTCAGTCATCACAAGAGGAATGAGGCTGTCGAATAATTATTACGAAATTTGCGCATTCCTCTAATTCTAGAACCATATACCATATCACATCATGACTTCTCAAGATGCTGCAAAAGCGGGATATAATCATTTGGATCGTACTCCATATCTGCATCCTGTATAAGATAGACATCTCCTGTTGCGAGCGCAAATCACGTTTTTAGAGCCGCTCATTTTCCTTTATTTTTCTCGTGTTTCTCGTAGCGTACTGTCATATCATTATAGGTTTTTTGGAGATACGGCATTATTGTCTCTTCACTCTTATCCCTACTCCCGTCGTTTACCAAAATCATTTCTTTGGTATATCATATTTGAGATAGATCTATTTTAGCAATCTCTTCGATAACCTTAGCTACCGTCTTCTCTTCGTTGTAGACGGGCACGATAATGGATAAGACCTTCATATCTACTAGTCTTTGAAATTATAAAAATGATTCATGGTGTAGTTCCAAATAACTACGATACACTTTGCACCCACTGCGACTCACATATATCGCCATCCAAAAATATCTACAAATGTCCGCAGCAGTCACATATAGAGTGCCATACCTACGAGCTGGAATCAGAGGAAACGAGACCCATGAGCAATATGTTTTTTGGATTTACTCTGAAACGTGATGTGCTTATGAAAGAGATATCCATAAAAAAGACTTAATACAAAAGCTATAATTGCGGACAACAAATAATATACACCTATGACATCTGTAAGCACATACAGTATACACAGATCTACTAACGCTGCGCTTCATCATCAGATAACATACCTCACAAACTTATATGCAAGTATTTTTTTTACTATGCTTTTGATCGACATCATATTTTATTACTTTGTTTTTGTAAAATGATCTACCCACATCTGCCCACTCCATGCGAACAATAGCACGAGACACATGGTAAATACTCTATTTACTGTTGTCTGATCGAGTACCCACTTATAATTTTCTGTCATCAAAAACACGAGTAAGAAGATTGCAAAAATAAGCAATGGTGCAAGAACAAAAAATCTTTTGGGAGAGTTACTGTATTTTTTTACATAGACGATACAGCACCATATCACAAACACAAGTGCGATATTGTAGGTATCCTGCTTCAAGAATAAGTCTGGAATCACCTTGAAGATCTCTCGATGCATACTTGAAGTGATACCTGCTGCTCCATCTGCGCCTCATGCAGCTTGGTTAAATCCAAATCCATAGTACATCTTCACGAGATTGAATGGCACGAAACAATAGAGAAACACAGCTATGGTACTGTACACCGACGCCTTTCAGGTTTGCCATCGTTCCTTCCAAAAACGCACAATATACTTTTCTGTCCACAAGATAAAGAAAAATGCTGCGAGTATTCATGGGAGATACACAACGAAGCCATCGTTTTTGAGATAGACAAGTACAGACGCCAAGACCAGAGCAAGTGGCACATAGCTATGATCTTTGGTTTGGAGATACTCATATAACACCCGTATAACGAGATAGGCATATATTGCTGATGCAAGATCGAAGTATCATTCTACTGCATGAAAAAATACCAGTGGCAGTCACATAATCAGTACACCTGGCACGATTGTAGCTAAGAGATTTTTTGAAGAAGTATATGTGGTATGCAGTACTAGTACTGCAAACAAAAAGAATGATATCCATTGCCGTAGGTTTACGTAGATATCGTTATATGTTCACATAAACGTTACGAGTAGTGATTTGTAGAGTGGCAAAATAATTGGATATCCAAGTCTTGCTCTTCCCAAAATCTCTGACTCTTCACCAAAGATTTTCACTCCTCCATCATGGAAAATATTGATGACAGGAGAATTTCGATTGTTGAAGGTATCATCCGCATAACTCGGTAACGTGGAAACATGGGCGAGCGTTAGCGCGAGCCGACCTACGATATACACACCACCAATAGCCACCAATGCGCGTTCTACCTTGGCGTGTTTATTCCATATATCTTTGATCTCGCTACAAGAGATACGCCCACAAGGACGCAATGTCTCCAGTAGGGCGTGCATACTGTGTCACCTTCGTTTCTGTATCGCAAGCACTCACAAGACTAGCGCGACCACAATCGCTGCGTACTGTATGAGCCCAATTCCCGCTCAGAGAAATTGTAGATTAAACATACTAAACGCAACAATGCCTACTCACGCAAACCATCCAAATACATATAGCAAAAATCATTTGAACTTACTGCCACACAACAGCCATACCAACAAAATACCTGGTATAAGAGGCACGAGGAACTCCATCAATAGATGCGTCAAAAATAGCCCAAAAGATACTGAAAACATTCAGCTATTATTTACGTTTTAAAAGATAGCTTCCCTGAAACGAGAGAAGTAGATTCTCATTAGTTATTTCTTCGATAGGTTGCTTTTTGTAATAGAGTAGATAATCCGCATCATCACGTGCCTCTACGACAACACATGGTTTGAGATAGACTGACCTCCGATGGACTACGTACGGCCGATTAGAGACACCCTCTGCATATATTTTGCATGTTTGTGCTTGTGTTATCTCATCCAAATGTAATGTTTCTCTTATTTTTTCCGTGAACACAATATAGTCTCCAAGTTCGAAATACGTTGCTTTTTCTCTCTCTTCTGGATAGAGATGTGTTATTCATTGAGTTGTAATCGACAAGAACGTGCTTAAATTTCTCAATCCAAGAAAGAGAAATATTCCAAAGAATGCTATGAATATCTGTTTCTCCAACATATGTTTTCACTTCACACTTCATCGTCTCATAAATATATAGAGCCCAATAAGTATACACGCTATGTATGCATAATAGACAATTGACGTTCCACCGATCATCACTCACCTTCTCAGATTGATGCTATATGGCGTCATTGGCTCGTTGCGCCAAAATGAACTCCATATTCTCTGCCGTCCTTCAAACATTGTTGTTTTCTTTGTCTCCAAGGTCAGTCATTCTGATGAAAGAGACCCCTGCACCAAAAATGCTATGAGAGCCGTTTTTGGGAGTGATCCAAACTGAGGGATGTCCGAAAAATAATACTTGCCATCGAACTCCGCTCCTCCTTGAATGTTTTGTAGTGTACCAGGTACGAATTGAGAACCGACCAAAAATCCATACCCTGCTGTCCCCTGTCCAATCAATTTTCACTTGAGAGTAATTGAATCTCATTGTGCCAAAGTATCCAAGACGATTACACACTGCGTTTCACAGCTAAACGTTGCTGTATTCCCTGCAAGATTGAACGTAGAAAACCCTTGTTGTTTTCGATTTGATTGTGCATAAACACTTCCTGTATACACAGCACACACTATACTCGCTAGCAGTATACCTGCTATACGCATCCTACGAAATACTCCAAAAGATACAGGCATTCCAACTACCGACAAATAAAAATATTACTTATAAAATACTTTTCTGTAAATCAGCTCTGCAAGTATTTTGAATGCGTTGCTATTTTTTTGTCATTTTCAGAGACTGTACTCTGTGTATTTGATATGTACTGGCACTTCTGCAAAATTCAACTCATGTCTTCTGATTTCATCGTTTACTTCATTAGCGTAGAGCATACCATCCGAAGTAATATTTATCATTTTTATCGCATTATTTGTCCATACTCTATAGCCATTATGCGGATCGCTTACCCAGATACCATTGAATAGTCTTGTCAGTATTTTCCCTCATCGCAAGATTATCCCTCTCACAATCGGCATATCTTCCGCCTTTCATCACTGTACAAATCTACTTCCGAGCAAAACATCATACTCTCCTGTGCTCATAAATGTCCCAAACGTCTGCATATCCTCTATCATCATCTGGCCATCTGCGTCAAAGGTCACCCACCGGTTTATCTGCATATCATCTCCATATGTAGACGCAAACGCATATAGCGTCTTATTTGCTGCTCAGCCTCATCTATTTATCAAATGAGAAAGCAAAATAATACGTGCATGCTCATACTCTTTTTGTTTTTTTTGTACTATGTCTTTTGTGCTATCTTTTGATCCGTCATTTGCTACTACAATTGTGGTATATCATGCATGCACGATGCTGTCAATAACTCATCCTATTGTTTTCCCCTCGTTGTATGCTCTTATGAGCACACCTACGTCAGATTTTTCTCCTGTCCCGTGCTTACCCTTGAAGGTATCTCATTTTTCTTTGTGGAGTTGCTCGATTGCATATGCTGTACATAATCTTGTTGTTTCGGATCTTTGCCTGGTAATATTGTGTAAAAGTTCAAAATAGAAGTATCCCAATGCAATAATCGTGAGATATACAATCAAATCTGCCCCTCTTGCTAATCCAAAAAATCTTCAAAAATGATCCAACGTTGTTGGCGAGAGAAGAAATGCACCTATTGCACCAGTTCCTCCTAAAAATACCAAGAGATGTAATCCATTTACCCTTCCCCTCTGATATGCATCTACCGCGAAGAGTAAAAAAATAAAACATGTGAGCACGATAACCAGCTGCAACAACGTCATCATTATGTCCTGGATAAAACCTTAACTTTGCGATTGCCGAAAATGCCATGCATCGCGGACTGCATCCTCTATACTCAACTTTGCCTCCCATGCAAAGAGTTTTTTTGCCTTTTCTACCGCTGCAACACTTATTGGGACATCTCATGGTCTCCTTGCGACAATCTCGAAAGTTATTTTTTTCTCTGTTACTTTTTCTGCTATAGCGATGCACTCCAGAACGCTTGTTCATCTTCCTGTTCCAAGATTTACCGCATCAAATGAAACTTCTGGATGCTCAAGCATATATGCAAGTGCAGCAACGTGTCCCTGAGCAACATCATCGACATGAATATAATCTCTTATACAGCTACCATCTGTGGTGGCATAGTCGTTGCCATATACATTGAGCTTGGGTGATTGACCTGCTGCAACACGTAAGATGATGGGCAACAGATTGGTTGGCGTGTCTTTTGGATTCTCACCGATTAGTCATGATGGGTGAGCCCCAACTGGATTGAAATACCTAAGTGCAAGCACATGAAATCAGCTATGCATAGCTATATCACGCAGTATATATTCTCCAATGATCTTTGTTGTTCCGTAGGGAGATGCCGAATTTCATATGAGCCCCTCTTCTCCAAAAGGTGGCGTCAGTTTTTGGACATCATAGACTGTCGTACTTGAGGAAAAGATAATGTTTTTTATGTCATGTGCACGCATTGTCTCAAACAAACGTAGACTTCATACAATATTATTCTCGTAGTAGCCAAATGGATCTCTACAGCTATCTCCTACCGACTTGAATGCTGCAAAATGAATAACGCCTTCTATCTTGTGCTTCGCGAATATACTATCCAAAAGTTCTGTATCATCTATATTTCATTCATAAAAAATGACTTCTTTTCAAGTGATACTAGCTATACGTTCATTGACCTGGGGCGTACTATTTGCAAAATTATCAATACTCACCACTTCATATCCAGCCTGCTGTAGTGCAACTGCTGTATGAGAGCCAATAAATCCTGCTCATCAGGTAACTAAGATTGTGCGCATCTCGTAAAATATATAAATAATAAATAATCAATATCTATCCTGCCTTTAATAGGCTTTTTTTGACCTTATTCCAAGACTTTTCTATCTATTGTCATAGCTGGATCCATACTATTCATACTATCCATCTTATTTATACCTTGTACTCACACATCGACAATGTTGTCATAGATAGACAGCCTTAATTTATCTCCTATTTTAAGGGATTCTATACCTTTTTTACCCAAAAAATCCCCATGATCAGACTGTACAAGTGCGTATCATTTTTTGCGCTGTTCGCGCGGATCTGCTAAGAGTATTGTTCATCTTCGGTGATCAAGTTGGTTGATATATTGTGAAATACGCTGTTGTAGCAGATCCGCAACGGCGCTAGCCCTCATATGCGCGCGCTCATCCAAATGACGGGCTGTAAGGTTGAGACGCTGCAGCGTTCCTCTATACCGTTTTTCCGCATTCTGTTCGTATCACGATATGTATGCGGTAATATAATGCGCTGCATCGCTCGGCGTCCTTGCTGCATGCCGCGACACTTCGTCCAGCAGTGACTGGTCTGCCGTATGTCACACTGCTGTCAAAAATGGCACCGGAGCGCGGCATACCACTTCCGCTAACTCTCCATCATTGGTCCGAGCAAAGCCTTCTTTTCCCCCTCATCATCTTACGAGACATATAAGATCAAACTTCTTTCCCTCTGCCATCTGTGCATATATACGGTCACAGGCTGCTACCACCTCTTCTTTAGCTGTATTTCAATGCACCGTTGCAGTAAATATCTCTGTTTCTATAAGGTATGGACTTGCCTCCAAAATACTCAAAAAATCTTCTACTCACGCTGCCGTCACTGAAGAGATAATAGCCATATACAAGGGCGGGTAGCCGAGAGATTTCTGTTTATTTGAACCAAATATTCATATTTTTTGTAATTTTTCTTTTGCACGTGCACGTTGTTGTGCCTCAGCACCTTGCGCATATGTTTGTGAAAATTCGCTTACATTCAATGAAAATCCGTACTGAGCATGAAAACTACAGGTCACCTGCATGCATACCTTTGCTCCAACCAACTTATCTGCTGATCAAAGTCACATGACGCGGCAGTAGTCACGCACAAGCTGCTCCTGCCAAACAATCGCCTTCGCTTGTGCGGTGATATTTCATGTTTCGTCCACTTCCATCAGGTCGAGATATATTCTCCCTTTGTGCTCTTTGTATTTGGATATCTCTGCTATGCATCGAAACGGAAAACTTCCAAAAAGCTCATGCATGCCATGCTGCACGATCTGCAAAAGATCTGAAAGACGGTACTCTGCATGCATATCTCCTAGAGGATTCTAGTACTAAAAAGTATAATTTAGCAGTTTCTTGAGATACAATCTAGCTGTTTTCTCTCAAAATACCAGGAAAGTCTAAATTGACATACAATAGCCAAAATATCATGGTTGCAAGACTTTTCTGTATCATTATGTTTTGGACGTCTGTTATTTTACTTATTCAGATTTCCACGTCATGACACGGAAAACATATTTCGTGATTTTTTGTGGTGCTCTTAGCATTTTCCTAGCTCTTCTTGCCCGCACAACCTACAAACAAGCCTTTCTCTATACGATACATCCTGATGTCTACGACCATCCACCTGTGCTTTACGGGTTATGGAGTGACCACCTCTCACATCTCCTAGATCGTAGGTCTCTCCTTATAACTACTTCTCTTTCGGGACAACTCGCGGGCATTTTATTTGATGAGTCCCTACAGAACGAGACACTTTCTCTTTGAGACTTTGATATCTCGACATCTGCACAACACACTACCAACGGATATATTTTTGACGTCACACTTTCTTGAATATGGACGATGTGAGAGACGAACTGAACACTACTCTTAGATGCAGATATTTTGTTGTCATGAGAGAGCCTCTTTCTCAGACTCCACGACCTCTCTCTTTCTGCATCTCCCGACCTCCCCTATCTCCTTGGTCAATGGTACACTATTTGACGTCTACGAAAAGACCGCTGGATTTCTCTCCCTCATCCAGGCTGGATACATGCTCCCGAGAAACTTCTCTTATTTTTACATCCACATATACAAATTATTCGTGAAACTCCTCCGTATGTTTCGTTTTCATGAACGCATGAGGTTTTGTTCCCCTGATGGTATCCTAGTTGAAAACTTCTAAGTAATATTGTCTTCCCCGACTTGTGAACCATATATACAAAAAGCGACTGGTCACTCTGACCATCGCTCCCTATCCCTGATGTTAGCCATTCACTCACTCTACCGGATATTATCGACGCCGTTGGTATGGACTCTAATTAGGCATATCTAAGGGGATTCTAGGCAGGCAGAATTTCATATCCATCACGAGTATCTTTGAGCTCATATCATGCATCTTGTATCTGTTGTCTGAGCTCATCTGCTCTCGCAAATTGTTTTTGTTGTTTTGCAACGAGACGCTCTTGGGCTAGCCCTTCAATCTCTGCTGGCACACTAAATGAGAGATATTTTTCTATCCCTTCATGGATACCTATTTTGGTGACATATGTATCCCACCAAAGTATGTCCGCAAGTAGTGGCATGCTGAGCTCTCCAACTCATGCATGAAAGAGCGCAAGCACTTGCGGTGTATTGAGATCATCTAAGAGTGCATCTTGTACAGCGAGATGAAATGTGTACACTGAATTCTGACTATTCGTATCACTGTTTGATGACTCTGTATTTGCCCATAGAACATCTACCTGCTCTAGAAAATATGCTCTATTGTACGTACCAT
>CAYOFF010000003.1:0-78388 GCA_964403415.1 uncultured Candidatus Peribacteria bacterium
AGATAATCTGGAACGTCTCATTTCCTTCGTAGATCAAATCTTGGATCGTACTTACATTCACTGTCGTTCCTGTACTTCCTGCTGTAATTGTTGCTGTTCCTCCGGTGTAGGTGTAGTCTATTCCACTCGTTGCGGTTCCACCTACGAGTACATAGTTTACCGTCACATTTCCAGTCACTGCATTCGTCAATGTTACTGCGAACGAGCTACTATTTCATTCTGTTATACTTATATCGTTTACACTTACCGTAGGTGCTGCTTCGTCATCGGTAATTGTTCCAGTAGCTAGAGATGTACCAAGGTTGAAATTTGATGGATTACTCAAGCTCATCGTAAAGTTTTCGTTTCATTCGTATATTGCGTCTTGTATCGTAGTAACGCTTACTGTTTGTGATGTCTGTCCTGTCACGAACGTTACGGTTCCTGTTTTTGTAGTATAGTCTGTTCCTGCCAATGCGGTTCATTGTGTTGTTGCGTATGATATTGTGGCCACACCACAAACTGCTCCTGTCGTTGTAGAGATTGTAAACACAACTCACGTTCATTCTGTCGCTGATGATCCTGCAATATTCACTGTACGAGTTAATCCCTCGTCTACACTTGAATCACAATCGTTATCTAGTCCATCACAAAGCTCTGCTGCTCCTGAGTATATCGTATTGTTATTGTTGTTACAGTCTCCTGCACACTGAGTTTGTCCATCTCCATCTGGATCTATACATCCTAGAGACGTTACTCACGCACTACATGTCCCAGAGAACGCCGTATTCAACGAATTTACGAGCGTCAATTTCCCTGTGAATATACCAGATCCATACGCATGTGTATATACGAGATTCGTTGCAGTCAGATTACTCTCTGATGTACTGTCTCCATATGCCAACGAGTATAATGCCTCCCATCATGTATTCAATCATCATATCACAAACGTTACGGCATCTCCTGAATTCACCGTACTACTACCACTGACAGTAAGTGTACATGCCGGAGTTTCTGCATTACATTGATTATCACAACCGTCTCATTGTGTATGTCATCCATCGTCACATGTTTCGTAACCTGTTTGTACTATACCATCTCCACAGTTTCAACCCTGATTACTTACAATTGTACATATTGACGAACAGTACGAACAACTATCATCGTATGGCGGATCACATACGTCTCCGTTACCTGTAAGCCCATTACTTGGACCGCTATCGCACTGTTCCCCCGTATTCACGTATCCATTTCCACATCCCGCAAAGTCATCATCGTCTATCGTAATCACGCCCGTACTATCACCAAAAGATGCATTTGTAGGTCATGAAAGCACGATATTTAGTGTCTCTGTAGACTCATACCATACATCATTAATGGTTGTTATTACGAGTCATCATGTGGTTGCTCATGCAGAAATAGTCAGTGTTCATCCTGTATTTGTATAGTCTCCTCCGCTTATTGCTGTAACTCCTGAAAGCATATATTGTACCGTCACCGCCTGATATGACGAATTACTCAACGTCACTACTGATAGTCATGTCGTTCACTCTGTCAGTGTTATATCATTTACACTCAATGTCGGCTGACTATCATCATCAAGTATAGTTGCTTGACCTGTATTGTCTGTAAGCGACGCACTTCCTCCTACGTTACTCAAGATAATCTGGAACGTTTCTCCTGTTTCGTAAATCGTATCTTCTATTGTATTCACTGATACAAATCCTGTTGTATTTCCTGCTGGTATCGTTGCCGTTCCTCCTGTGTAGGTGTAGTCTACTCCACTCGTTGCTGTTCCTGCTACCAATACATACTGTACCGTCACATTTCCAGTTGTTGCGTTTGACATCGTCAACGTAAAGTTACCTGCAACTCACTCCGAGATACTTATGTCATTTACTGTAATTTCTGGTGCTGGATCGTTATCCGTAATTGTCGCTACTCACGTTCCATCTGAAAGCGATGCACTTCCACCAACATTACTCAAAATAATCTGGAAGGTTTCATTTCATTCGTAAGCAGTATCTTGGTATGAACTTACCGCTATTGCTCATGTCGTGTTTCCAGCGGTGATGTTCAGTGTTCCTCACGTGTATATATAGTCTACTCCGCTCGTTGCTGTTCCTGCCACCAATACATACTGCACCGTCACACTTCACGTCGTCGCATTGGAGAGAGACACTACAAAGTTCCCCGCTAGTCCTTCTGTAATTGAAATGTCATTCACCGTCACAAGCGCCGTCGTCTCATCATCCGTTATCGTTGCTACTCACGTTCCGTCTACTATTGTAGCATTGCTAGAAACATTGCTCAAAAGCATACTAAAGACCTCATTTCATTCATATACTGTATCCTCTATTGTACTTACACTTACTGTACCTGTCCTACTACCTGCAGTAATCGTAAGCACACCTCCTGTGTATGTATAGTCTACCCCACTCGTTGCTGTACCCGCAGCAAGCGAGTAGTTGATCGTTACGTTTCCTGTAGCAGCAGTTGTCATTGTAACAGTGAACGTGCTTCCATCACCCTCTGATACACTTATATCGTTAATCGATACTTGAGGTGCACTCTCATTATCCGTAATCGTTGCTACTCATGTACCATCCGAAATTGTTGCATTCGTTGGACTAGAAAGTAGCATACTGAATGTTTCGCTTCACTCGTAGAGAATATCTTCTAGTGTTGTAACATTTATTGCTCATGTAGTGTTTCCTGCCGTGATTGTTAGTATTCCTCCTGTATGGATATAATCCGTTCCGCTCGTTGCTGATCCTGCTGTCAATACATACTGTACCGTCACATTTCCAGTTGTTGCGTTATTAAGACTTATTACAAAACTTCCTACTGATCACTCTCAGATAGAGACATCGTTGATGCTAATTGTCGGCGCACTCTCTGTATCTGTAATTGTTGCTACTCACGTACCGTCTGTGATAGTAGCATTTGTTGGATTAGATAATAATATATTAAACGTCTCACTTCACTCGTAGATTGCATCATCTAGCGCTGTCACTACAACGTATCCTGTCATTGATCCTGAGAGTATTGTAACAGTTCCTGCTATATACGTGTAATCTGATCCACTCGTTGCCGTACCCGCACTAAGTATATAATCGGCAGTGATTCATGATGTTGATGGATTAGATAGTGTCACAGCAAACTGGCCTGTTGTTCCTTCTGACAACGTGATGTTGTTCACGCTAATCGCTGGCGTTTGATCCTCATCAGTGATGAGTGCTATTCATGTTTCTGTGGATATATAGCCATTTACCGCTCCTGTCAGATTGTATATCAACGTCTCAGTGGGCTCATCAATCGTATCGTTAATCAAATCTACATATACTTGCGTAGTTGTTGATCATGCAGGAACAGTCACTGTGTATCCTGTAGATACGTAATCCACACCACTTGTTGCCGTTCATGGTGTCACATAGAAGTATACAGAAACTCATGTATATGACGTATGGCTCAATTGTACATTTCATCAGATTTGTGGCGAATTTTCTGATGCTCATCAAGCATTAATATAGACACCTGGCTGAGTATCGTCATCTGTAATAGTGACCACTCCGGTATTACTGACCAGTGTCCCCGTACTTGGCGAACTAAAGACGACATTATATGTCTCTGTAGTTTCGTACATTGTATCTTCTATACTCGTTACCACAATTGTTCATGTTTTACTTCATGCGGTAATCGTCAACGTCCCTGCAAATCATGTATAATCTACTCCACTTGTTGCTGTTGCTGGAGAGGCTACATAGTCTACAGACAGCGTCACTCATGTTGCTATTCTATTGAGCGAGACGACCATCAATCACGTATTTCACTCAGCTATACCTGTACTATTTACTGTCCATTGATATGGTTCAAATTTACATAGATTATTACATCCATCACCTGTTCATACTCCACCGTCGTCACATTGTTCTGATCACTCTATAATACCATTACCACATACTGCATCGCATCAATCACAACTTATCGTTCCTGACCATCATGCCGCATTGTTGCTACCATCTGATTTAAACCGGAATGTCAAACATGTATCTTCACTTCACGTAATTACAGGTGGAAGCGTCGTATCACAATACTCTCCGATCTGCGTTCATCCTGTTCCGTCCCCACTCAATACTTTCATCCGATCTGAGCTACACGATGGATCATTCTCGAGCGTAAAGTTTGTAAACTTTGTAACAACCTTTCCTCCTGTTACTGAAGGACAGTATGTCGTTATCGTTTGCGTTTTATCAGGATAATTTCATCCTGTTCCACCTGGGTCGTAAAATGCTTTGGATCATGTACCTACTCCTACATTTCCTTGGTGTATCCATGACTCCCATCCATTCAATGAACTTGACTCATCTGACATAAACTCAAATGTCAAACATCCGTTTACACTGGTACCAATGAAATTGGTCTGAGCAAGAGATGTGCTACAATACTGTCCTATAAGCGTCGCTCATGTTGTTGCCCCATCATAGACTTTTAGCATTTCTGTCGTACATGGCATATTGTCATCTACCGCAAAGAACCGGAACGATGCCTCTACGTGGTTTCATCATCATGTAGCACAGAAGGTTTTTGTCCAATGTTCATTATTTCCATACTGACTTCACACTCACGGCCCTCAAGAATCATAGAATCATGTACCTCCCTCTCCGATGTAATACGTACTTGATGCGGCATCATCCTCCACCAATGTAATTGCTCAAGTTGCGTCGCTAATTGTTGCATTCCACGATGGACTACTCAAAATTACACTTAAACTCTCGTCTCATTCATAGCTTGCATCTTGTATGGTTACTACACGTATTGTCCCACTCGTGTTACCTGCTGGTATTGTCAATATACCTCATGTATAGGTGTAGTCCACACCGCTCGTTGCTGTACCTCAGAGCAGTGCGTATTGTACTGTTATACTTCATGTCGTTGTATTACCAAGACTCACGGTAATATCACCACTTTGTCACTCTGTGATGTTTATATCATTTATAGTGATCTGTGGCGCACTATCATCATCTGTAATCGTTGCTACTCCTGTTCCATCTAGGAGACTTGCGCTTCCTCCGACGTTGCTCAAGATAATCTGGAAGCTCTCGCTTCACTCATAGATCGTATCCTCGATTGTTGTTATCGCTATTGTCATTCATGTGCTTCCTGCTGTAATCGTTGCTGTTCCTCCTGTGTACGTGTAATCCACTCCACTCGTTGCTGTTACCCCTACGAGCACATAGCTTACCGTCACATTTCCAGTCACTGCGTTCGTCATCGTGATCGCAAAGTTACCTGCTGAGCCTTCACTTATCGTCGTATCATTTACACTTATCGTAGGTGCACTATCATCATCCGTAATTGTTGCTACTCCTGTTCCATCTAGGAGACTTGCACTTCCTCCGACATTGCTCAAGACAATCTGGAATGTTTCATCAGTCTCGTATACCAAATCCTCTATTGTATTTACTGATATTGTCGTTCCTGTACTTCCTGCTATGATCGTTGCTGTTCCTCCCGTGTACGTGTAGTCTATTCCACTTGTTGCTGTTCCCGCTACCAATACATACTGTACCGTCACATTTCCAGTCACTGCATTCGTCAACGTTACTGCAAAGCTTCCTGCATCTCCTTCACTTATCGTTGTATCATTTACACTTATCGTAGGTGCACTATCATCATCTGTAATCGTTGCTACTCACGTTCCATCTAGGAGACTTGCACTTCCTCCGACGTTGCTCAAGATAATCTGGAACGTCTCATTTCCTTCGTAGATCAAATCTTGGATCGTACTTACGCTTACCGTCGTTCCTGTGCTTCCTGCTGTTATCGTTGCTGTTCCTCCTGTATACGTGTAGTCTACTCCACTCGTTGCTGTTCCTGCTACCAATACATAACTTACTGTCACATTTCCTGTCACTGCATTCGTCATTGTTACTGCGAACGAACTGCTATTTCATTCTGTAATACTTATATCATTTACACTGATCGTAGGTGCACTATCATTATCCGTAATTGTTGCTACTCCTGTTCCATCTAGTAATGATGCACTTCCTCCGACGTTGCTCAAGATAATCTGGAAGTTCTCTGTTCCTTCGTAGATCAAATCTTGGATCGTACTTACGCTTACCGTCGTTCCTGTGCTTCCTGCTGTTATCGTTGCTGTTCCTCCTGTATACGTGTAGTCTACTCCACTCGTTGCTGTTCCTGCTACCAATACATAACTTACTGTCACATTTCCTGTCACTGCGTTCGTCATCGTGATCGCAAAGTTACCTGCTGAGCCTTCACTTATCGTCGTATCATTTACACTTATCGTAGGTGCACTATCATCATCCGTAATTGTTGCTACTCCTGTTCCATCTAGGAGACTTGCACTTCCTCCGACATTGCTCAAGATAATCTGGAACGTCTCGTTCCCTTCGTAGATCAAATCTTGGATCGTACTTACATTCACTGTCGTTCCTGTATTTCCTGCTGTGATTGTTGCTGTTCCTCCGGTATACGTATAATCCACTCCACTCGTTGCTGTTCCTGCTACAAGCACATACTGCACCGTTACATTTCCCGTTAGCTGACTACTCAATGTTATCGCGAAGTTTCATGCAGATCATTCTCCTATGCTTATATCATTCACAGATATTTCTGCTGCCCCTTCATCATCGGTAATAGTGATCACACCCGTACTATCGCTAATAGTTGCGTTACTTGATGCACTACTCAACAACATATTCAGTGTTTCATTCCCTTCTGAAATTACGTCTTGTAGCGTCACTATCTTTACAGTTCCTGTCGTGCTTCCTGCTGTAATAGTCAGTATTCCTCCTGTGTGCGTATAATCCGCTCCACTCGTTGCTGTGCCTGCACTCAGCGCGTAATTTACTGTAACATTACCCGTCGTTGTATTAGATAGAGATACTGTAATATATCCACTACTTCACTCTGATATATTGATATCATTTATTGTGATCTGTGGTGCTGAGTCATCATCTGTTATCGTCGCCACTCCTGTTCCATCTAGCAATGATGCGCTTCCTCCCACTGTACTAAGTAAAATCTGGAAGGTTTCACTTCCCTCATAGATTGTATCTTGTATCGTGACCGCACGCACTGTCACTCCTGTCGTCCCTGCTGTAATCGTTGCTGTTCCTCCGGTGTACGTGTAGTCTACGCCACTCGTTGCAGAAGATGCGGCTAAAACATACTGTACTGTTACATTGCCGGTTGTAGGTCCAGATAGTGCTATGGTAAAATTACCACTACTTCCTTCCCCTATACTTATATCGTGTACTGCGAGTGTAGGCGTTGTTTCATCATCATTGATTACTCCGACTCAGGTTCCATCTAGGAGTGTTGCATTAGACACATTTGATACAATTACATAGAATGTTTCATCCGCCTCATAGATATTATCGTTTATAGTATTCACATCAATCGTAGCCATTGTCTCACCAACAGTTATTATTTTTGAACCTCACGTATACACATAATCTACCCCACTTACAGCCGTGCCTCCTACCACGATATAATCAAACGTCACATTCGAATTAGAAATTGCGCTTATTGTAACCTCAAATGGAAGTGAATTACTTTCTACCTTGTTTTGATCTGCTATACTAAGTGTTGGTATATCATCGTCAGTAATTGTTGCCACTCATATACTATCGGCAATTGTTGCACCAACCGGACTCGATAGAACTATGTTGAACGTCTCGCTTGATTCTATTCCTGTATCTTGCAAGGTTGTTGCCTTAATTGTTACACCTGTTGTTCCCGCTATAATCGTCGCTGTTCCTCATGTATATGTATAGTCTACACCACTTGTCGCTGTCACACCCGAAAGCACATAGTTTACTGTTACATTTCCTGTACTTATTGTATTCGTACTGATTGTGAAGTTACCAGAAGCTCATTCTGCTATATTTATGTCATTCACAGAGATCTGTGGAGCTGATTCATCGTCTGTAATTGTTACTACTCCCGTACTATCAGTAAGTGTTGCATTTACTGATGGCGAGCTCAAAATAACATTAAACGTCTCATTACCTTCATAAATAAGATCCTGTAGCGTAGCAAGTACTATGTTAGCACCCGTACTCAATGCTGGGATAGTCAATGTTCCTCCTGTATATGTATAATCCACTCCGCTCGTTGCAGATGATCAAACCACCGTATAATTTACTGTTATGTTTCATGTGGTTGAAGTCGGAGACGATACCGTGATAGCTCAAGTAGATCACTCGCCTATACTTATATCGTTCACTGATAATGTAGGTGTAGCCGTATTATCATATAATGTTCACTCTGCAACTCCATCAGCTATAGTAGCATTTGATGGTCACGAAAGAACCATATACATATACTCATCTCATTCGTCTATTGTATCTGTCAATCCTATCAACAGAAGATCTACCTGTGTTGCTCATGGCGTGAATGTTACAGTTCATCATGTGTGCGTATAATCTAGACCGCTCGTCGCAGATGCTCCCGAATAGACAAAATCTACCGTTATCGTCTGATACGATGCATTTGACAACATGATAGTAAAGTAATCTTGATCTCCTTCTCATACACCTATGTCATACGCATTTATTGTCGGCTGACTGTCGTCTTCTATAATAGTTGCTACTCAACTACTATCAGCTATTGTCGCATTTGCCGATGGGTTACTTAGTGTGATGCTAAATATTTCATTTGCTCATTCGTATACTGTATCTGTTATCGTCACCGCACGGACCGTTCATGTTGTACTTCCTGCAGTAATTGTCAGCGTTCCTCATGTATATATGTAGTCCACGCCGCTTGTTGCTGTGCCCGCAGTCAGTACATAGTCTACCGTTACATTTCCTGTCGACGCATTACTCAACGACACTGTAAAATTGCCACTGCTTCACTCTGCAATATTTATATTATCTACTGATATTGTTGGCGGAGGATTCGAGTCATCATCAATAATTGTCGCTACTCATGTAGCATCTCCGATAGTAGCATTACTCGATGGAGAACTTAGATTGATAGTAAACGTTTCGCCAGATTCCGTAGACCCATCCTGTAGCGTAGTTACACGCACTGTACCGCTCGTATTTCACGCAGTGATTGTTAGCGTACCTCACGTATGCGTGTAATCTGAGCCACTCACGGCAGTTACACCAGAAAGCGCATACTGTACCGTCACGTTTCCTGTTGCAGCAGCCGTCAAAGAAATCACAAAATCTCCCGTTCCTCATTCTGCTATACCCGTCAAATCGTTTACGCTAATCACCGGCGCACTATCATTTTCATATATCATACCACTCTTCGTTATGTTTGCCGCCGTAATAGTTATATTTATAGCACCCGTAAAGAGTGCATTAAACTTCTCTGGAGATGTTCACTCATAGACAACATCATCTATAGTCGTCACCGATATCGTTCAGGTAGTCTGATTACCACTAAATATATATGTTCCAGATGCATGATAGTAGTCAGATCCACTTGTTGCTGTTACCGGGATCTGATAATATCTCACGGTTGGCAAAAATTGAGACTGAGCACTTAGTGAGAGGCTATATGTAATCAGTGATCACTCTGTACCTGTTGCTGTATGTGTTGGAGTTACTGTCAATGCTGGTGTTCAGTCATTATCGTTCAATGAACCCGTTCCTATAGATGTCGTGATGTTTACATTTACACCATTATCTATTTGCATATTAAATGTCTGCACTGGCTCGTCTATCGTATCATTAACCGTTGTCACAAGTATTCATGTCGTCAGCCCTCCTGGAGATATTGTCCATGATCCTGTCCTATACGTATAATCTTCTCATGAAACTGCTCATCCTGTAGTAGAAGTGCCATTCAATGTGTAATAATTAAATATGACAGGAATATTTGATCAGGTACTAAGTGTTGCAGTAAATGTCAATGATGTTCCCTCTGTTACAGCCGCTGGTGTACTTATGGTAAGATTTGGTGGAGAGTCATTATCAAGGATAGTTCCTACTCCTGTTCCATCTAGGATCGTTGCACCTATAGGATTACTTAGAATCACATTAAATGTTTCATCATATTCGTCCTTTATATCATTCGTTGTATTTATGGTTACCGTTCCTGTCAACAATCATCCTGTAATGGTTACAGTTCATGCTCCTGTCGTGTAGTCCACTCCTCAAGTTGCTCAACCGGTTCCGGCACCATTTTGTGTAGTATATTGAACCGTAACATTGCCAGTTATTGTGAAACTTAATGTTACATTAAACGCTATTCCGCTTCACTCATTTCCCGTCATGTCGCTAATAGAAATGGCAGGAGTAGTATCGTCATCATTAATTGTTGCTACTCACGTGGCATCACTAATAGTTGCGTTTCGAGACGGAGTACTTAGTACAATATTAAATGTTTCATTTCACTCATTCGTAAAATCTTCTATGGTCTGTACACTAACTGTTCATGTAGTGCTTCATGCAGGGATCGTTAACGTTCCTCCAGTGTACGTGTAGTCTACGCCACTTGTTGCTGTTACTCATGCTAGTGCATAGTTTACGGTTATACTTCACGTAGTCGTATTGGCAAGAGTTACCGTGAATATTCACCCTGATCACTCCGTAATGCTTATATCGTTTACTGTAATTGCTGGTGGATTATCATTGTCATTAATTGTAAATACACCTGTACCATCACTTATTGTTGCATTTGTAGGACTCGATAAGAGTATCTGGAATGTTTCATCTCATTCATAAATTGAATCATCAAAAGATGCAAGGTCTATTGGTACACTTCACGTCATATTTCCTGTTGCATATGTCAGTATACCTCAGGTATACGCATAATCTACACCGCTAGTTGCGCTTATTCCTACGAGCGTGTATGCTACGGTCACCGTCGTAGCTGGCACACTTGAAAGCATCACTAAGAACACATCAGAATCACCCTCAGGGACTCCTGTATCATTTACACTAATCGTAATTACGGTATCATCATCTACTATTGTTGCTACTCACGTTCCATCACTTATGGTTGCATTTGTTGGATTTGTAAGAAGGACATTAAATGTTTCGCTAGACTCCGCACCAGTATCTTGCAAGGTGACTGCATGGATTGCTCATGTCGTTGATCCGCTTGTGATAGTAAGGGTATTTTGAACATGTGTATAGTCTAAACCGCTTGTTGCTGTTACTCAAGCCAATCTGTATACGACTGTTATATCCCCTGTAGCGGCGCTTGATGCCGTCACGATAAAGTCGCCACTCGATCATTCTGATATATTTATATCATTCACTGTAAGCACCGGTGCACTTTCGTTATCTGTAATAGTTGCCACTCATGTGCCATCTGTTATCGTAGAGTTTACTGGACTTGAGAGAATAATATTAAATGTCTCGTCTCCCTCGTAAATAAGATCTTGCAAGGTAGTTACTACTACTGTACCGCTCGTATTTCATGCTGGGACCGTCAATGTGCCTCCTGTGTAGGTGTAGTCTAAGCCACTCGCGGCGCTTGATGCAACCAATATATAATTGACGGTTACGCCGGATACAGATGCATTTGCAAGAGATACCGTGAATGCTCATGTCGATCCTTCTCCGATACTGATATCGTTGACACTCAGTGCTGGCGCAGGATCATCATCCAAGATGCTACTTGCACCGGTCAATGTACCTATAGTCGCATTCACTACTCACGTAATTACCAAAATCACAGTTTCATCTTGCTCGTCCAGAGAATCATTTACGATTGCTGGACCATTTACAGATGCGCTTGTTGATCCCGCTGGTACCGTTACTGTGCCTCATGTATATGTGTAATCTGTTCCGCTAGTTGCAGTTCCAGGAGAGAAGCTATATGTTACTGTTACTCCTGTATACGATGTACGATTCAATTGTACACTAAAGGCATTGAGATATGGAGAGTTTTCTGTTGCACTACCATTACCATTCGCGTTAATAACGGGCAGTGAATCGTCATTTGAAATAGTTATTAGACCTGTCGCATCGAGTATTGTTCAGGTACTTGGCGAAGCAAGAATGATGTTATATGTTTCGTCCAACTCGTATGTCGTATCTGATATACTATTTACTACTATGCTTCCTGTACTACTTCATGTTCATATCGTCAGTGTTCCTCATGCTCATGTATAGTCAGTTCAGCTAGTTGCTGTTCACGCCACACTTGAATATTGTATTGTATACGCACCGCTAGCTACCGCATTGAGAGATACAATCACTACTCACGTATTTCCCTCCGTAAGCGTCTGATCAGAGATACTCCACTGATATCATGTAAATCATCAACCTCATCATCATGCAATTTCTGTTACTGTAGCATTCCATCCCGAAGCCACGCCTCAGCCGTCTTCTTTAAATTCGAACATCAAACAATCGTTTACGGCACTCGTAAATACTCATGGATTCGTCGTTCCACAGTACGTTCACAATACGCTATCATATTTTTCGTATCAGTTGTAGATTTTTAGATAATCACATGAACAGCTTGAACAGTTTTCTATATTTAATCCATTGAATGACACCTGCACCTTTCATCACGCTGTGCTTGGACAGAATGCTCGTGTTTTCCGTACACTTACACCATAATTTCCCGTAGGTCATCCATCGTCATAGAATTCTGTACCTGTTGCTGCTGGATAGTTTTTTCTTTCACAGCCATTGATACTTGAACATGATGCGCCTACATTTGCCCGTCGACCTCTTGCTGTCCCACCCCCGTCTTCAAAGAAATCAAATGTCATACAGTTTGACGTCGATGTATAGGTGCCACTAATTGCTGTGCCACAGAACTTTCCTATAAGTGAAGATCCTGTCGAACCTCCGTCATATATCTTCAATCGATCAAATGTACAACTTGCTCCACCATCTTCTACCTGGAAGTCGAAGAAGTCGATCGTTACTTTTCATAATGGTTCTGGCGAACAATATGTTTTTGTCAGCCTATCATTTGTTGGATAGAGCGATCATACCGTCGCACATCATCCATTATCACAGAATTTATGTCCTGTCGTTCCTAATGTCGTGTAGCATCCGCTTGCGGTACAACTTTCTACTATCGTTACTACTCACGTAGCATCGCTAATTGATCAGGTACTTGGAGATGAAATTATAACATTATACGTCTCTCATGAGTCATAAACAAAGTCAGACTTCGCATTTATAACAATACTTCCTGTCGTGTTTCACGTACCGATTGTTAGTGTTCCTCACGCACCCGTATAGTCCGTTCCACTAGTTGCTGTACCTGCTACGGACACATACGTTACTGTGTATGCGCCACTTGCTGCTCTATTGAGAGATACTATAATAGATCCTGTTGTTCCTTCTGTGACTGCCTTATCACCAATTGACCAAGTGTATGGCTCTACCACACATATACTACTACATCCGTCTCCATTGGTCAGATTACCATCATCACAAGTCTCACTCCATATACTATCTATCGCTCCGTCACCACAGTATCAAACTCTAGATGTCGATCACGTACAATACCCAAGAACATCTCCCGAGTACGCACTCTGTACTGTAACTGTGCCAATGTACTCTGTCGTAGTACCGGAATGATAATTGTATGTTTGTACTAGAGATCATCCTGTAGTAAGTGATCTGCCACTACCATCACCAAAGTCTAAGTGTCTCAGTATCTCTCACGTCATATATATTCCAGCTATTGTGAACTCTATTACTTCTCCTGAGTATGGAGGCTTACCTCACTCTCACTGAATCGTTAGCGTACATGTTGGTGTCTGTATATTACATCCCGTTGTACATCCGTCTCATCCGATATTATTACCGTCATCGCACTGCTCCGGAGGCACTGTGACACCATTTCCACAGCCTGGTGCCTGTGAACAGTTACACTGTAACTCCATACAGGTACCTCAATCACACTGATCATCTCTAGTACATGCTGACCCTTGCACACATCAGGTACCTACACCTGCTCCAAAATCAGATGCCCCACACGTATAAATTGTTGCCAATCCTCCGCTTACCGTAGCAAAATTTGTTCCGGAACTCGCTTCACCGCTTAAACACTGCGCATTTTGATCGTTAGTCAATCATCTTACTCCATATGTATCATCTCATGCATGTTTTACGTAGATTGCTATCACCTCTCCCTCTGTCGCTGTTACGGGAATGTCTACTTGTACCGGCTGGGTAAAGTAGATTGTCTCATTTGATCCTGAAACACCAAATGACAACCCTCCATACTGCGTCTTGGTTGCATCTTGAGTAACATCTGATGTAAAGTAGCTGATAGCAAGATCCTCTACTTTAACACCTGTACTCACACCTCAGGTGGTTGCTGCTTCAAGTACGGTTCCTTCTTTGATACGTATTTTTGCTTTTGTCTTTTTCTTGTCCTTAAATTGGAATGCTTTGTTGAAGTCCATCTTTTTAACGTTCTCCCCATTCATGATACGATCAAAACCTCCTGCATATACAGTGTCGTACGCTGATCATAGTTTATCATATACTATCAGATCGTTATCTGGATTACTGTGCAATACATCGGTAATTTCTGTCTGTTCGATTTTTCTATTATAGAATACTGCCTTCTTGATATCTCACTTAAAGTATGATCCAGCAGTAAAGTTTAGTCATCATAATTGGACGTAGTTGAGGTGGGTTGCAGCAAGCCCGACATATCTTCCTGAGCCAATTTCGCTTCCATCCACGTAGAGATAGTATCGCCCTATTCCCTGATTAGATCAGGTTTTCTGCCAAGTTAGTGCTACATTGTGCCAATCGTTATCATTCAAATTAAATTCAAAAGACTGCGGAGATGAAGTTCCCATTCTTACCTCAAGAGAGCTGCCTAGATCGTTCCCGTTGGGTGAGTCTATATACCTCAATGTTAGATAACTCGTTGAACGAGAATGCCCGATCAAGTAGCCACTTGTATCGTCATCCATGCGAGACCTAAGGCGCATAACTATAGATCATTCGGTTCTATTTAGTACAGGCCCTTGATACTTATATGCTACGTCATTTACGCCGTCTAGACTAAAGAATTTTTCATCCACATTGTACGTTGGCCCTCATACAGCTGGATAGAGGGTAAAACTATTATTTCACGTACTCGTATCTGACCACGTCAATCATGTGCCTGCATAGCTTGCTGAGAGAGATGTATCAAGATATGACGTTACTCACGTCATGTCCATCCATGCTGTCGCATCTGTATCCTTTATTGCACTACAGGTTGCATCATTTCCTCATAACACTCCATAACATGTCCATGTATAGAATCCTGGAACATTTGATACGACACCTCCGCTACCTCTCACACACAACCCCGAACCACTTGGAGCAATAGCTACTGTAGTTCATCACGCACTACCACATGATCAGTCTATCTGTTGACAGTACATTCACGTGTATCATGCTTGACATGTACACTCTGCGAGTCCTTCTCACACCATCGCACATGTTCATCCTGGCAAACATGGATCTGGTACACAGCCTCCACTTCATGCTGCAAATGTAGATGCAGCACAACTATATATCGTTACCATACCACTCTCTACAATCGCAAGATTATTTCGATCACTTGTTTCTCCGTTACCACATACTGCATCTGGTGATGTAGTCAATCCTCACGTTGTGAATTGCGTGTCACCATGATGTTTTGCATAGACAGGTATTATTGTACCATCTTCTGCATTTACGGGGAACCTGATCTTGATTGGCTGTGAGAATGTTAGGGATGTTGTCTCTGATCCAAATATAATACCTCCATCAAATATTTCTTGTTCTGTACTAGCGAGTGGGGCTACTGAGAGATCTGTCAATGCCACAACTTTATCCTCCTCTGGTACCACCGCTGTCCCTGTCTTTAGAATTGCCAAGTAACGACTATCTTCTCCTTCTTGAAAATATAGTGTTTTTCTCAATTCTAAGTACTGTTGTTTATAGATATTCTCTTTCATCTCATAGAGCTTCCCAAATGTCATGAGGTCTGATGGCTTCAACTCGTCATCAATAACGACTAATTCGATACAAGCGCTACATGATTCTTCACATTCTACGGCACCTAAGTCTGACTCAACACAATATGCTAGACACTGATTTACCTCTGCTACTGTACAGCCATTTCTACCTATTCTACCGTCATCTAGAGAGATCAATGCTCCCGATCATGCCAATAAACGCTCCAAAATTTCTGAGAGAGAGTATGTAGCCATGTCGCCTGATGCTGTGATTACTTCTACCTCTCCTGTCGATTCTCATGTTTCTGCTATCTGTGATCCTGAGTCACTTTGTGTGTCGTCTGATATAATTCCAGATCAAGTTTCTACTGTGTCTCATGTTTCAGTATCTACAGATCAAGTTTCTACAGATCAGATTTCTCACGTGCCGTCTGCAGCACTATCTGTCTCCAGGGCACTATCAATAACATCCGTTGCATCAAGTTGATCTTGTTCTGTTACTTGTTCATCTTCTGTGGCGAAACATATTTCACAATCTTGCGCACATGATCCCTCGTCTACACCCTGAGCCTGACACTGAAGAACACAGGCAAGCTCACTTGGCATACTACACGGATCTTTCGTCTCAACCTGATCACTAGGTCATTCCACTACTACGTCGTTACTTGGGATCTCTGATGTTTCTATCACATCTTCAGCTATGTAACAAGCATCACAACCGTTTATACAGACTTGCTCATCCACTCATCGTGAAATACAGTTTTGTGTACAGATATCAGTATTTTCTTCGTTACACGAGGCCGCAATAATATCTGTAACATCAGCATCCGAAAGAACTACTTCTTGTGTAGATTCTCACGACAATCCACCCTGTCATGTCCCTGTCGATATCTCTCCATTATCCACGTCCATATCTCATGTCAATTCAGACATTCATCATGTCAACCATTCATCTTGTCATGTTCATATTCCCTCTGTATTCAAACCCTCTTCTTCTGTTGACACGCCTCCTGTGGACGCATCGTTTTCTCATGACAGAATATTATCTCATGTCGATGACTCATCTACTGTTTCCGTTCCACTTCACATCGATGTCTCTTCCTGTCATATTATATTATCTCGACATCGTACGTACATATCTGATGCAAGGAGATCTGTTTCTAGAAGTCCAAACATCAATTGTACCCCAGATGCCATCAATGAGTCTCCTGTTACCATCACCATATATCACGTAGATGAGTCTCCGCTAGCCAATATTATATATGGTACTGGTATCTCTGGCACTTCTTCATCACTTCATACGAAATTGGGCAGTCCTAGAAGTGTTATTCCCGTAATAATACTATGTTCGTCTCCACTTATGTATAAATATGCTAGACATCATGAAATACCCATTGGAGAAAGGGCCGACAAGAATGAGACAACTCATCATGTATGTATGTCTCCCGTAAAAGAGAAAATCGCGCTTTCATCTGAAAGCGCTTGCACTAACTCTTGACTCGCATATGCGGCTCATGTTCCTTCTCATACAAATTCAACCCCCTGTTCTTCCTCACTTCCTAGGTCTCCTCACGAACTCCCCTCATCGCCACCTATTGTATCTCACGATTCTAGCGATACTGTCTGCACATCAAATTCTCCTGCGAGGGCTTGATCTGATATACCTCCTGTTCCACTATCTCATGATCATATACTTTCTCCTGTACTCGATCATGTTCATATAGCCGCTATTCCATTGGCCATATCTCATCATGTTGCGCTTCCTCCGGACAGATCACCAACCCCATGTTCACCTGATCCATATAGTGATCATGATTCAGATAAGGATCCTGATGCAACTAATGAAAGCGCTTGCTGTTCTTGTTGACTAATCTGCTGCGCAATCAACATCTGCTGCTGAACGCAATCCTGATCTGTAGCCTCTAGCATACATGTCTGTTGATCTGCACCATCCGTACCCATACAACTCTCGTAGACTTGCTGGGTTATACATAATGCAGGTATGTCAGCTACTAGTCCATATTGCGTTCCTGCACCCATAAGTGAAATAAACACACCTCATTTGATGAATATATTCTCGAGTGCTACAATAAAAATCAGAAGTCACTTTACGACCCCCGGCAAATGCGTGAATGTATTTGCAATCATAATCTTTATTCATGCTAGCCCCGCTAATCATACCTTAAGCTTTCCTAAATTTTTAGCGTTTAGATTCTGGTCTAAGGCGCCTCATATGTCTGATATATGTTCGTGAAGTCAACTGCTTGCTGTTATGCCTCATCACTGTTCTCCCGGCTGCTTTATCGTCTCCTCTGCCACATATGGTGCTCATATATCTGCACCTTGTTCATCCTGCATATCCAATGTTGGCTGAATGTGACGCACCTTTACCTTTTTCCTTGGTTGGACTGGCATTCAGTTTACAGGCCACTGCGGGGTATCTTTACCTTCTGTACTTTTGGTGTCTGGAGCTTCAGTATCTTTGGTTATTATGTTACTCATTTCTGCGTTGGGAGCTGCGAGAGCCGCTGTATTAGTAATTTGCTGCGCAGTTTCATTTGTTTGCGGTGGCGCACTTTTGGTCTCCTGCCCCTGGGTATCTACTGCCTTATGCTCTACTTCTCAAATGTGCGGAAAAACCATATGCTCAGCGGCAAGAATTGCTTTCTTGCAGGCCGCTATTAGCTTTTGGTGTAGTTTTTGAGGTACTGGAAAAACACGTTCAGGTGTCATTAGCGACCTTCCACACACAATTATAAAGCAAAAGTAACATCAGAAGTACTGGGCAGAGTTTTATTTTCGTTTACCATATAACTTTTATAGCATGTTCATTATACAATTCCGTTTCTACCCGTCAAACTATAGGTGTTTAGCATTTTTATTTACTTGACAATTTCCTCATCTCCTTTTCAGTGACCCTCTACACACCCTAATCTACATAAGTCAATTCTCTCTGTGATGTATTTTTGTCGTGTCTTTTGGTTTCATCGCTTTGTTCCTGGTCTCTTCTTGCATTTCTACTGGCATATTTTACATATGGTAGTATCAAATGATTCCTTTTAGTTTTTTGCTCTGATCTCTTATGAACACCCTTTCTGCCTCTCTGTTTTCTCGCTCGTTTTGAGTGGCAATGATGTCGCTTACATTGAGCCTATTCTTGTGATTTTCTGTCTTTGCACAGGAGTCTGATGTCAAGGTTATCGCATCTGACAATGAAATTGATACGGAATCCGAGTTTATTGAAGCTCTCTATTTTGCATACGATAATGGGCTAACAAAATACAAAGATATCACAACATTTAAGCCATATACTATTCTCAGCAGAGAACAGGCAACCAAAATGATTAGTGTGTTTGCACAAAAAATTATGTGAATTCAGGAGAAACCAGACACCTCATGTATTTTTAAGGATATCAAACTAGCAGACACTTCTCTCCAGGAGTACATCGGCACGTCATGCAAGCTTGGTATTTTCAAGTGAGCGAGTGATGGGAACTTCTATCCTGGAGATGCGCTCAGTAAAGCACAATGACTTACTACACTTATCAGAATGTTTGAAGGGAAAATGCTCGATGAAACTACAGATCCACGGTATCTTAACTATCATCTCAGAGCAAAGGAGCTTGGCCTCACCAAAGAGTCTAATGTACTTTCTCTTGATAGGCCGTTGACAAGATACGAGACGGTTATTCTCTTGTATAGACTCTATCTCAAGTACAAACTTCTCAATCTCGTGGGTACTAAGTGAGCTGATGAGGTGCTCAGTTTTGTCGAAGACCAGCAGACAATAGATGGCAAGAATACTTGAAAAATAACTGTAGATCCCAATCTTCTCCTAGACAAAGACATTGACCACTTGTATGCAAAACTGTTTGGCAATGAGTACAAAATTGTCAAAGAGAAACTTGTCTTACAATTTGAAAATGCCTACAGCTGGTATTGATCCCTCTATTTGGTCACGAGAAATGATTCTGGAGACAAAAAGGAAGAATATGTCGGTAATGCCACTTTCAATATTGTCAATGGCACGGTAACTGATGGTGTCCTCAGACCATTTGTTCTTGGTCCTACATACTATATCATCAAAATGAGCGACCAACCACCATTTTATACGATCGAAGAAACATCTCCTGTTGGTACTGGGACACAAGACCTTTCTACCTGAGCAGTCTCTTCTGGAAGCACTATCCCTGCTGGTAGTTGAGGATCCCTTACTACCCAGTCTGGACAGCAACTCGTTAATACTCCAGCAGCGACCTGATCTGTTGTTACTAGTGGAGCTAGTTCTACCTGAACAAACCAATAACAGACCAATAGCAGAATATTTAATTGTTTCTCACATGTCCCCCTATGCAGGTCAAAAGGATTTCTGCAGATAGCACATCTCCATCACTCTATCAGCCATCTGCTCCTAGACCATTGTGTTTTAGTGAGTTCATCTGACAGGCTGACATTCTTCGTGTGATTCTCGTGGCTTTAGCTAGCTGCAAAAAGCATAACCATCAGCTTGGTCATATGCTTTTTGCAGGCAGCAGCGGCTATGGGAAAACGACACTTGCGCATCTTATAGCGCAAGAGCTTTGAAGCGGTATCAAAACAATCACCGCATATGCGCTAAGCAAACCTTCTGATCTTCTATCATTGCTGCACTCTCTACAGCCCGGCGATGTTTTGTTTATAGATGAGATCCATAGACTTAAGCCGCTGCTTGAAGAGATGCTCTACATCGCTATGGAAGACTATGCGGTAGACATGATTATGCCTGATGGCGATCACCTCAGACTACCGCTACCTCATTTTACACTTATCGGCGCTACGACTAGGCCTGAAGCACTTGCAGCGCCGCTCAAAAATAGATTCGTGTATCCTTTTCACCTGCACGAATATTCCGCAGAAGAGCAACATCAGCTCCTTCTTAGATATCTTACCATCAATCATATTTCTGTTCCGCACGAACTCATGTCTCAGCTCACACAGCATATCACCTGCGTTCCCAGAGAGATAGCAAACTTTTGTATTATCTTGAGAGATTATCTTCTTGTGCATACACCCGATAGCATGCCGGATCATCTTGATCTGTCAGCAGCCCAATGGACCTCATTTCTCAAACGATCAAGCATCCAAAAGTGAGGTCTCACGCCGCTACACCAGCGTTATATTGCTTTGCTTATGGCCGCCAATGGCAAACCTGTTGGACTTAAGACACTTGCCTATCAGCTCAGCGTCAACGAAGAGACTATCGAACAAGATATCGAACCACTTCTCTTCAAGCTTGGTAAAATAGAAAAAACCCCCAAATGACGCCTTCTTTTGGACGCTTAGTGTGAATCCTATTATTTTTCGTTCTTTCCAAACGTCCAAAATACATATCCTCCTCCTACTATCAGTACAATCGATAAGATTTGTGAAATACTCACGACACCTAGCTGCTCGCTAACGGGGAGATCCTTGAAAAACTCTGCTCCAAATCTCATAATTCCGTAGAGCATTAGGAAAATCGCACCAAGCTTCCCTGCCTCCCACCTACCTTTTCTTCGATACTTCTGGAACAATACGAGTAGCACTATCCAGATAATCGCCCCTTCCAAAATACTTTGGATAATGTTTGTATTTACTCTTAGTTGTTCATCCACCTGGGTATAGACGTACGTCAGATGTAGTTTTGTCAGCACTTCAGCTCGTCGTACTGGCAAACGATCAATAGGTAGACCATAGAGCTCCTGATTGAGCATATTTGATATTCTTCATAATAGGCTTCCCAATGGCACAATACATACTACAATATCTCACAGCACACGCATATCACGTCGCGATAATTTATAACGCCACATCACAAGTATCAATGCACTAATAACCCCTATAATCCCTCCAACGAAGCTCATTCCTCATTGTCGTACAGCAGCAAGCGCTTCTGGATGTGTTCGGTAGTACGATGGAGCATACAAAAAAATTTCTCCTACCCTTCATCCTACAATAACTCACAGTACAATAGCCAAAAATAAATCGTCTCTATGCTGTTCCAAAAAACGCTTTAGATGTGCATACTTGGTCATTACCTGCGTGCTTGCTACCCAACCAAGTCGCCAATATCCTACAATAAACGTTATTGCATATCCAATTCCATACCGATATATTGGCCGCCCAAAGAGATGAAATGCTACCATTTTCTTGGCTTATCAAGCTATAAAAAATATCTACAAATATCAAAAAAACATCACAAATCGTGATGTAGCATATCTATACGGTTGGTATTTGCAAATCTCTACTTCAGACTATTCAACATATCTCTCGTCGATGGACCAAAATATCCTTGAAGATCGGTTGCAGCATCTTTCCCTAAGATGTTATATGCGCGTTGAAATTCGTATACTGCAGCCCTTGTAGCGTCGTCATAGATACCTGTTACATCAGACGTGTACCATCAGAGCCGCTGCAGTTTCCTCTGGAGAAATTTCACGTGTTTCCCTTCTTCATTTGGAGCAATCACTACCAAGAAACGGTATGCTTGCACATCTCACTCTTCGAGCGCCTTCTTGTTGAGTACTTCTTGCGGAGATAGTGCGGCTTGCAACTCATCATTCGAGCTCTTCGTGACCGTCGTTGTTTTTTCTTTCTTTTCTTTTTTTGCGGGCAAGCTAGGATCAGCTAGTTTATTGAGATGACGGTGCATAGCGGCTCTTGTGTCTGGTCCGAAATATCCGCACCAGAAATCGTTACCACTCATCTTGAGATGTTTTTTTTGGTAAGTACATACTGCTTGTTTTGTAGCTATATCATAGCGACCGCTTACTTGAGATGCTTTGAGATATCATAGCTTTTGCAATACACGCTGCAGAACCTCTACCCATGGATCTTCTCTCCCTTCTCGTAGCTGCATAATTCGTAGTGTAGACTCGAAAAAATTGGGATATGAGGGGAACACTGACCAGTCAAGTCCGGCTTTTCATACTGGAGTCTCGCATATATATCCTGTCGCTGTCTGTACGCCAAATGATAGAGCCCTTTTTAGTCATTCTTCTCACTTTCAGACTCGTACATCTATTCTGTCATTTTTTTGTCATTTCTCCCCGGCATGTACGATAGCTCCTCACCTGTCTTCTACCTGACCAATACCTCGCTCTTTGAAATAAATTTGTGTCCCAAATGCGTACGAACTAGGTGCTGCCAACATACCATTGAACACTTGCCTTCCAGATGCACCATGTGTTCACTGACCATTGAGGACGACTTCATCTGCATAGTTTCACTTATAGAAAAATGACTGACCTGCAAGTGGAGAATAATATGCCGTCAATGTAAAACGCTTCTCGGTACAGTTTGAAAGATCTAGTTTGGGACTGTCCGCGCGTCATAGCTGTGGCAGCGTTGCTAAGACAGCAATAAATACTATCCTAAAGACAGCCCCCGAAAGCCTACCTATTCACTTATAAGATATATCTTCTGTATTTTCCATTACTGTCCTATGTATCAACCTTGTAAATATGTCGGAATCTCTCTTCCTCCAAACCACACATCTATCAACTGTGGTCCTGACGTGTCCTTTGGTATTCCCCGCTGGAAGAAACTGCCTACTGACTGATAAGACGTTGATGTTCTTACAATCTCTAACTGTTGCTGTACTTCTTGAAGTTGTTGAAGTGTGCCGTCTTCTATGAGAGGGAAGTACTGGATAATGGCTTCTGCATTATTATTTATCACCTCCATTCTTCTAGCGAGCAGTTGGTTTGAAACCGCCAACGTCTGAGAAAGATAGTCATATGAGCTTGCCTCGACTCTATTGGTAATGTAGCAGGGTCACTCCTGCATCGACTGATCAATCCCTGCCTGTGCTTCTACTGCGTTGTATTCTTGTATGCCTGCAAAAAAGCGCTGATCTCCTTCATTTTTTGCAGACAAGCATTCCTGAGCTCTTGTTTGGCGATCCTGAATGAGGGAAGTTAGTCACTCACTTGTGAGAGAAACTTCTTCCGCTAATGCCTCCATACTACGTTGGTATGCCGTTAGCGCCACTCTACGATCTGGTGCACTTCAGAGAAGGTCTGACAGATCAACCATCAAGAGCGTCTGCGTTTTTGCTAAGGCTTGCAGCGTCCTTTGGAGCAGAGAACTTCCATATCGCTGTCCCCTTCCTACTTTTACATTTGCCAATGTCGTTCCAAGAACTACCGCATCTTCTGTGCTACCTCATACCGTATCTGCTGCGTTTTTTGATCCTGTATCGCCTATTGCTTGATTCTTTTTTGCTACCCATGCAGAGAAAAAATTGAATGAAGCCACTTCATCCCCGGATATCACAAAAAACACCACCAAAAACCCTACCAAGCTTATCAAAAATAGACGTTTCGGTCCTAATCTCCTTTTCATAGACGTTCGAGATAAACAAAAGATGTGTATATTCGTCACATCCTAAGTATATCAGATCTCCAAGAAAAAGGCGAGAATCAAACGCTCTACCTTGTTAGTTATATTGACATATCTTATCATGTATTTTTCATGTACTCTCAGATTCTCTCTTGTACGTCTTTGAGGTGTTGATCTCGATAGAGAAGCTCGTCCTTACCAAGCTTTCACAATACATATTCTACGATATCATGACGAGGATCTTCTGATCTTCCTATGCCAAGTTTAAGTCTCCGAAACTGTTCTGTTCCACACTGAGCCACAATATCTCTTATTCCATTATGTCCACCATGCGAACCTGCATACTTGAGTTTTATTTTCCCTACCTCAAGATCGATATCGTCATGTACAACAAGAATATCTTGCGGTGCAATCTTGTAAAATTGCATTACTGCTTGAACGCTTTTTCCTGATTTATTCATAAACGTCTGCGGCTTGAGAACAATTACTTGTCGTTTATCTACCATACCGGTTGCAACATCTCATGCAAATTTTTTCTGTTCCAAAAAATCTGTCCAGCCGTATACTTCTGCAAGTTTATCTATGACCAAAAACCCGAGATTATGTCTCGTCGTCGCATACTCTGCTCATGGATTTCCCAGTGCTACTATTAATTTCATGTGAGTCCATGCATTTCTGGATTAAACTTCCTTACTACGAGCTTTTCTATGCGCACATCTGCTGGCTGCTGAAGCATAAATATAACTATACGAGCTACGTCATCTTTATCCATCATATAGTTTGCTCCTGTCGTGTCTATGCCTGCTGTTGTAAAAATATTGGTATTCATTGCGCTTGGATAGATTCACATAACTTTGATACCATATGGCTTTATTTCTTCTGCCAGAGCTTCAGTGAATGATCCGACAGCCGCTTTGGTCGCTGCATATGCTCACCAGTCTGGACATCTATCCACTCCTGCGGATGAAACTACATTCAAAATCTGTCATTGCTTCTTCTCTCTCATATAAGGAATTACCGCCTTGGAGCATAAGATCGGTCCTTCAGCATTTACTGCAAACATCTTTTGAATCATCCCTTCTGTGTGTTCTACAGTGGGTGCTTCATAGTAAATACCTGCGTTATTGATAAGGATATCTATAGACGTAGATGCGTGTATATTTGCAAACACTGACGTTACGCTTTCTCGGTTACTTACGTCGCATGTATATATTTCTATCTGCGGAAGCTCGTTTTTGAGCATCTCTAATTGTTCAGTGTTCTTATCTAGCACTATAACAGTTGCCCTGTGCTCTCATACCAAACTTGTCACCAAACTCTTTCCCAGACCTCCACTTCATCACGTCACTACTACTACGTTGTTCTCAAGTGATTGTAACATCTTCTACTCCATTACATAAAACTCCAACACGTCTTCTAGTTCGAGCCTCTTTCAAACTTTCACTTTCATACCACACTCATAGCCTTCTTTGACTTCACTAACGCTATCTTTTTCTCTCTGAAGAGATGTAACATATCCGCTTGTAAGTTGCTCTGCGCCTCTCCATACCCTAAACTGACAGCCGTTTTTTGCGTAGCCACTGATAACCTTTCATCCGATAATCATTTCTTTTGCTCTCTTGAAGAAGACCGCAAGAACATTGAGTTTACCAATCGATACCTCTTTCTTTTCTATCTCTACGAGACCAAGTGCAAGTTTCTCAAGTCGGTCAATAAACTCATAAATGATATCATACTGCTTGACTACTACTTTCATGAGCTCTGCCTTCTTCTGCAATGTTGCGGTTGTCGTGACGTTGTATCCGATGACAATCGCCTGAGATGCTTGTGCGAAGATCAGATCAGAATCTGTAATATTTCCTACATCACTATGAATGATTTTGATTTCCATATTTTCGGGAAGTGCAACTTTTTGGGTTGCATACTTGAGTGATTCTAAACTACCAAAGCTCTCTGCTTTGAGGATCAGCTTGATCTGTACGTTATCTCATTTTGATAATTTATCTTTGAATGAAAGCGCATGCTCTTTGGTTGCTGCGTGTTCATGACTTTGAAGAAGTTCAATTCTTTTGTTTGCTTCCTTTTCACTATCAACAACCTCTGCTACTCTCCCTGGTTCTGGTAGATCTTGAATACCTAGAATAACTACTGGATCTCCGCCGGTTGCTGTGGTTACTATTTCTCCTTTTCGATTCATCATTCTTTTTACCTTTCCAAAGGTATTATGTACTACAACAACATCACCGACACGCAACGTTCATGTCATGAGAATGAGCGATGTGGTAACTCACTGCTTCGTATCTTTGTGCGCTTCGACTACTACTCCCACCGCACGTCTTGATGGGCTATATTGGAGGTTGAGCGTATCTGCATGTAACAAAATCGCATCAAGCAAATCATCTACACCCTGACCAGTCATTGCTGAGAGTGGAATCAACATAATATCTCCTCCCCACTCTTCTGGCACAAGACCATGCTCTGCAAGCTGTCACTTGATCTCATCCATCTTGTGAATGCCTTTATCTATCTTGGTGATAGCAACAATAATCGGCACTCCTGCATCTTTTGCATGGTTAATTGCTTCTACTGTCTGCGGCTTGACTCCATCATCTGCCGCCACTACAATCACTACAATATTTGTAATTCTTGCTCCTCTTGCTCTTAGTGACGTAAACAGCTCATGCCCTGGTGTATCAATAAACGTCAGCTTTTTGCCGTTATGTACGATCTGTGATGCCCCTATTGATTGAGTAATGCCACCAGCCTCTCCAGCTACCACGTCTGTGCTTCTCAAATAATCCAAAAGTCTTGTTTTCCCATGATCCACGTGTCCCATAATCGTGACTACAGGTGCTCTCTCTACGAGATCAACCGCTTCTTTGTCTTGTCAGAGAATGGCCTGAAGGTTTCAACTCAACACTGCTCCCACATCAGCTTTCGTTTTTTCTTTCTCAACCGTCACCTCAAATTCCCCCGCTACAAGCGATGCAATATCGAAGTCGATGCTCGCCTGTGCTGCAACAATAATTTTATTGGATAGCAGGACCTTCATAACTTCCTGCAATGGTACTCACATCTTCTCAGCAAACTCCTTGACGGTAACGCGATCTGGCAAAGTAATAACTTCTTTTTTCTTGAGACTATCTGATACTTTGTATGTTTTTTCTTTCTTTGTTTGTTGCACAAGCGCTGCCTGGAATGAAGGCGCGTTTTGGCCAAGCGTTACCCTTGCTCACGTATTTTGCCTTCCTCTCCCAAATGTTCATCCCCCATGTGAGGGTGCACCTGACCCTCATCTTCCACCTCCTCATCTTTGGACAAATCATCCTCTTCCCGCGCCTGGACCTGTTCTTTTGTCTGTTCATGGACGATATGCTGGTTTTTCTGACGCTACTTCTTCTGCTTTTTTGGCAATAAGCGCATCCACGTCATTGGACATTTTCTTATTTTGCTCGGCGGTCTTGGGGGTGTCTTTCTTTGGTACAATACCTGGCTTGGTAGTAATAGACGCAGACATTCATTTTTTCTTTTCTACCTTGGGAGCATCAGCTGCTCTAGAAATAACTTTCGCATATCTAAACTCTTCCGATGGGATATATTCTTGTTGTTCTTTCTTTGTCTTCTGTGCTGCTGTTTTCTTCGTTTCTTCCTTATCTTTTTCCTGCCTTTCTTCTCACTCAGTTCATTCCATTCATTCGTCTACGACCGCCTCTTTGGAAGACTTACTGGCTTTTTTGGTAGTTTGCTCTGGCTGAGCGACTGCGACATCAATCCCAAGTCACGACAAAAAACCGGCATCATCTCACATACTAAATGCCGTATCTACCACTTTTAGCTGCTCCTGAGCTACTGCTTCTGTTTCGCTTTTCTTTTTTGGCATACAACGTATTTTGATAAAGTTGTTTGTGTGTAGCTATTTCTCTATGGAAAACAAGTCATTACACTGGAATATCCTTGCATCAATTGCCCCTTTCTATATATATCTACTAGCTTTTTCACAGCTTTACCCACCTCTTATCCTATGTGACCCCGGGTCATCACGTTACTTCTTGTTGTTCTTAATGGATATTTCGTAGCTGCAGAGTTTGCTCTTGTCAAAGTTAGAGACTCCCAGCTATCTCTCCTGACCCAAAAATGATCGAAAAAAGCAAAGCTTCTGATTCATATGAAAGAGCACCTCGACGCGTACCTTTCGGCATCGCAGCTCGGTATCACGTTTGCAAGTCTATGATTAGGATGGATGTGAGAAGCTCTTGTGGAAGAAAATCTTCTCTCCTTGGCTAGTTTCCTAAATTTCTGAATACCTGCTGAGGTCATGCATTATGCCAGTGTCGTGCTTGGATTTTTGGTTATTACTACATTCCATATCGTACTCGGTGAACAAGCTCCAAAAACACTAGCTATACGTTTTCCCCTAGGAACATCATTACTCATTGCTAGTCCACTTAGAGTCTTCTATGTTGTTTTCAAACCATTCATTTGGATTCTCAATACACTATCTCTCAAAACTCTGAGAATTTTTGGTATTCCTGCGGCAAAAGATCACGATGACGACGTGCACTCCGAAGAAGAACTTCGTCTCTTGGTTGCAGAAAGTGAAGAAGGCTGAGAAATTAATAAATCCGAAAGAGAACTTATTCACAATGTCTTTGACTTTGACGACAAAGAAGTCTGAGAAGTCATGACACATACACAAGACATTATTGCTGTCGACATGACAGAGCCCATAGATGTCATTCTCGACAAGATTATAAAAGAGTGATATTCTAGAGTTCCTGTCTATAGAAGATCTCTTGACGACATGACCTGACGGATTCTAACTAAAGACATCCTCTTGGCCATGACAAGACAACAAAAGATACACATAGACAGCTTTGTAAGACCACTTCATTTTGTACCTGAGACACAAAAAATTAGTGATGTTTTGAGGCTCTTTCAAAAATATCATGTACAACTTGCTATCGTCACTTCTGAATACGGGACGACTGTAGGTCTTGTAACGTTGGAAGATATTGTTGAAGAGCTCGTCTGAGAGATTGAAGATGAGTGAGATGACCATGTGACGCTTCCTGTACGTCAAATTTCTCCCACAAGTTATCTCATCTCTGGAAAATGTAGCGTCAGCGAGGTAAATGAGCATCTTCCCTTTCCCCTACCCGAGGATGAAAGATACACAACTGTTTCAGGCTTCGTCAACGATATGTTTGGTCGTATTCCCTCTGTCAAAGAAATATGGAAGGGTCCTGGCTACGATCTTATTGTCACCAAGAGGAGAAAACAGATGGTTGAGGAAATAGAGTTACACATCCATCAGTAAAAAATCGGTTTTCTTTGTGTATTTTTAGATTATATATTCCCATGTTTCTCTCTTCTACGGACATCTCTGTCGTCATTCTGTGATGACTTAGTCTACGCAATATTGCAAGAACCGAAAGATTAGAACAGTATTTTTTGGATAAAGTAAAGACTGTTAAAAGACTCTACTATGCCCATCGGGCAGCAGAGCATGAGTCTATGGATATTAGGCATGAAGCGGACGAGCTCTACAAAATCCTCTCCTCATACCGTGAGGCTGACAAGATTGTTATTGTTGCAAAATCCGCTGGATGTATTGTTGCTCTTTCTGCACTTGAACACTACCCCGCACTCTACGGACTCAATATGAGATATGTATTTATGTGATTTCCTCTTGGCATGAGCTCGTCACATGCGTCGTTTGCAGATCGTTTTCCCACACTTCAGTGATATCTCCTCCAAAATGAGTTTGATCCCGTCGGAACATACGAAGATGTGCGCGATGCATTTGAAGGGTCACTCTTTGAGACTGTATGTCTTCCTTGAAATACTCACCACTACGAGGCAGAAGACTTGGATAAACTTAACCTCAAAATGTTTTAGGTGGATTAGTTGCTTTTTGATCACCTGTTTTTGATCACCTGTTTTTGATCGCTTGCTTTAGTCTCACGCTCACCCTCAGCCACTACTCCCACCTCATCAGCCAAATCACCCACCTCCAAATCATCATCACCCGAATCCTCAGCTAAATCCCCCACCTGGGAAAAACATAAATGGCGAGCGCTTTCATTGTTTCATAGCAAACGCAAAAATACCTCCAAGGAGATATCCAAATCGTAATCATCGCAAACTGAGTGCAATCATAATGGCTATTGTTGCTACTAAGCCACCCCCAAATACTCTCCATCCTATGAGTCCCAGCAAGAATCCAAAGAATGCTGCTGCCATGATAACACCATCTTCTTGGCTTGTTGTTTGATCACGCGCTATGGCCTCTGCTCACTCCGTAGTACCTATGGCCGCCATTACCCTCTGCTGGTATGCTTGTACAGCTTCTGCATACATTCCTGAATCCACTAACGGACGCACTGACGTCTCGATAATCTCCCTAGCAAGGACGTCAGGCACATCTCACTCTAGACCATATCCCACGATGATTCTGAGTTTTTTTTCTTGTGTGGATATCACGAGAAGTATCCCGTTATTTTTGTCTTTTTGACCAAGCCCAGTATCACGAAAAATAGCCAGTCAGATATCTGCCAACTCATTTCACTGTCTGTGAGGTATCAAGACCGCCGCTACTTGGTTGGTTGTCTGCTCTTCGTATATACGCGACGTCTCATTGAGTGCGGTGAGTTGTTCTGGAGATAGCGCTCCTGCCGCGTCTACGACATAGTTGCTCAACTTTCACAACTTCATTGGATCTACTTGTCATACTGCTGTATCTTTGTTGTTCTCAGGATCACTCTCGGAGTTGGCTTTAGCATTTTCTTCTGCACTAGTCTTGGTATCGTCCTGAGCATACACTGTTCCCACTTGTATCAGAAAAATACCTCACAGTATCAATATGATTGCTGCTACGATAATCCATATAATGCGAGATTTGCGAGAGCGACTGTGAGATATCAACATCGGCTTATACTAACCAAAGCTATCTACTTCAATAGTTCCTCTACATTTGGAACTTCTTTGATTTCTTTATCGTCTGGTGGCGTGATTCTGTCTCTTTGCTCGAATCCAAACAATCATGAGAAAATCTTTCCCCATGGAAATGATCTTACTTTGAGATTGTATGGTACGATACGATCATTGTAGTCTTTTATTGCAGTCCTGATGCGATTTTCGCTTCCCTCTAGTGTCGTGTAGAGATTAGTAAACTGTGTGTCTGCCTTCAATTCTGGGTACGCCTCCAGTGTTATTTTGAGCCCACCCATTGTAGATGCGAGTAAGCTGGAAAACTCACTCGACTTCACATCACCCTTTGCCGCCATCTCGTTGAGCGTCTGTAAGTTTTGGTTTTGTGATCTTAATGCAACGATACCAGAGAGCGTTCCTTGTTCGTACTCTGCGTACTTTTTGACAACTGCCGCAACCTGCGGAACAAGATCTTTTCTACGTTCATACATATTGTCTACCTGCGCCTCTACTGACTTGATCTCTTCCTCGAGCTGCACCATCCCATTGTAAAACCCTACTACACTCAGTCCTACTACCACGATAATTCAAAGTACAATCCGCCATGCTCTTTTCATTGCTGTATATATACAAAAATAAATATCCATTACTTGTACTGATTGTTGTGTATCTCGTGTATATACTCCTTTTTTCCCATCTTACAAGATCTTCCAAAATCTATTCAAACTCATCTTCATTCCCATAAAATTCTTCAAACAACTGACGTAGCAAGTCTTTTGGTGAAAAAGAGGGATCTTGTTGGAGACTTTTTCTCTGTTGGAGGTATTCGTTTTGGCGTTCATACATCTGTTTGAGATAGTTTTGCTGATAGTCGTTGAGCTGAATCTGCTGTATGCCACGTGGTAGTCAGGTTTCATCTGCCCTTACACCCCCTGACTGTACCTCTCATCATTGGCTTTCTCCACTCCCTTGCGTTCATTGTTGAGCCTGCGGACTAAGTGAGCCAACGCCTTGTTCTATCTGACGACGTGCCTGTGTATTGTCTATTTTTGACTTTCAACTGCAGAGTTCTTGGAGTGTTTTTTGAGGATCTTGTATTAGCCCATTGATAAGGTCACTGTAGATAACGAGATATTGATTTGTTCCTTGTTGCATTGACACGAGGCCGCTCTCTACGCTTCATAGTTGCTCTTCCTGTTCGGCAATACACCTGTCTGGAGCATGAAGACAGGTAGCAATATATTGTTTGACGCGACTTTCTACGATACGCTCTACAAATACCTTGAGATCACTTGTTGTGCGATGACTTGAGGCCATTGCTTTTTGGAGCGTTTCTATGCAGACTTTTGCATCGCTTGTGGTTGGATTGAGCATACCTAAGCGTGTTTGAATCGCATTTATGTGGACTAATACTTGATCAAGTGTCATGATAAGCTCTTTTGCATACTGCTGTAGTAGATCACCGTAGGTTACCAAAAAATCTACTGCAATTCCATAACGTCCTGCTTTTGCGACTCTTTCGCTTGCTGATACAATTCATGAAATTCGCCCAGCAAGCCTCTGTGCGTGAGATATACCCAGCGATTCAGTGGCGGTGCGTAGCGCATAGTATCCGCTCAAAAGCTCTCATGTTCCTTCTGCTACCGACCACAATGTCATTCCTTGGAGCAATGACACCGCGCCTTTGTCGTATCTACTTTCTTTGTAGATATCTTCTGGGCAGTCCTGTGCACCATGGAGAATACTTGCTATACAGTGCATTTCTGGAGATGCATTTGGGGGTAGCGTAAGTGGTTGAGATATATTGTCTCACTGTCATTTTTGTTGACGCTCGTGAGCGTACTGTTGGATGAGTGTTGCTATATACTGTTCTTGTTTGAATGTCTTTCGCGTTTTTTGTACATACACAGCCAAAGCAAGTACTGCACATAGTACTAAAGTATATCATCATATGTGTTTTCGACTTTTTGTAGACATTATATTGTTCTACTAGTATACTAAATGTGCATGTGCATCATGTACAGTAAGAGGCTAAGAACTACTGCCTGTTACTTCTCTCACGTTGTTGGAGCAGCACGCCAATCAGCACGCCCATGAGTCCTAAGAAAAGCATGTTTACCATACTATCCTCCCATACATGTAAAAATACTCCCTCTATACTCAGCCCTATCAGTCCTGCTCGTAGTCACCGCATGGTCCATGACTTGTAGAGATGGGCGAGGCGTATGCCTCGCACTATCCGCCATCCAAGCGCTACTATCCACAGAGCAAATCATATCCAGCCTGTATCTAGTAGCACTTGGATGTACATGTTTTCTGGAAGATATTTGCCGCCGCGATGTACGGCAGGGCCAGAACTTCCAAGCCCGTATCATTGCGGCTGTGCGACGACAAGCTCTATTCCTTCTCTGCTTCTTTGGAAATGTTCCATCGTGGATCACCATTTGAGGACACTCATTCGTCACACAACACTTCCTATCAAAACAATCATCGTCGTAATTACTCGTCCTCATCTCCTTGTTCGTCGCTTCGTTATCGCTGGAGCAACTGAAGCAACTGAAGCAGCTTGAGCATATGTCGTCATGTGTTTTCTTGCTTGTCGTCACAATATACCAAGTTGCACCAAACAGCCTATCAGCGCTCCTCTCGAAAAACTCAACAGTACTGCTGCTGCATAGAGCACTACCATACACCACAATAGTATTGTACGCTGCTTTGTAGTATATCGTCTTTTGAGTAGATCTACACCACGCTTTGCTGTCACGAGAAAAAATCCAAAAAATGCTACGAGAAAGTATCCATAGTTATTTGGTCCTGCAAAAATTCCTGATCGCCTCATCGTTCCACCTGGTCAGGTACGATATCGAATAGGAGGATGTTCGCCGTATGCGTAGTCACCTACTGGACCATAGCCGAATTTCACAAACAGATCTGGATATCGTGTTTTTGCTATCTGCCACAAAAAACCTACTGCAATAATACCTACCAGTCATCGCCATATGTATGCTGCGTACTTCTCTATCAGCGACAGCTGAGGTCCATTGAGAGGATCTTGCTCTAGAGACTTTTTTGTTGATGTTGTATATATTATTGATAGTCTCCATCACCCTACTACTGCCAGCAAACCCAAAAGGAAAAACCGTATATCGTACTTGACGCCTATCAACATCTGCTGTCGTGTTCCTCATGTGAGATACGTAATACCAATACCCCATACCAAGAATCATACGACGCTTATCATCAACGGTCGCACATCCTGCAGAAGCGGCCGCACGATACGCCTAAATCCAACCCTTGCTCGTGCGGCTATACTAATACATATCACTGCAACTACTCGCAGCGCATCTCTAATGAGCGGTAGATATACTCTCATCTCCGGTCGTTGCACTGCCATACCAGTCAGCATGATATGATACAAGCTAATCACTCCCACCACGATGAGTAGCAATAGGCGCATTATAGCAAATGTGCATAAAATAAACGAATTGATCCACTTGTATGTAAAACCCGATTGAATACAAGTTAGGTGCGTTTTTGCTTTTCTTTTGTTTTCTTTTTTGTGATGCTTCGCCCGTGACGTTATCTTACTATAGACTTTGAAACAACGTGATTAGATACCACCAAAGACGAGCCAGTACAAATTGGCATGCTGGTGTTCAATGAACGTTTTGAGATTATACACAAATTCTCATCGTACATCAAACCCGACACGCATAGTGGCGACCTCAAAGAAGTCGTCCAGTACCTCACCTGAATCACCGCCGACCAGCTTATATGAGCTCCAAGCATGCAAGAGATCTGCAAACAGATTGCTCCATGGTTTGACGATCAGACAGTCATCATTGGACACAATGTCCGCTTCGATCTCCAGATCCTGAGAAGATACATGGCAGTTCCACATAGAGTAGTTGTGGATACATACGATATTTCCAGAATTGTCTTTCATTTTTTACCGAGCTACTCGTTGTCTGTCATCTATGATCATGCTCGTCGCAATCCACTCCCTGCGCTATGCACCAATATCAATGCACACGACGCACTGAGTGATTGTATTATGACGCGATATATTTTTCAAGTTTGCATCGAGCGTCTTGAGTATCTCTTTGGTCGCTTCACGCTGCTTAGTTGGATATGATCCAAATCACAATGACGACTCGTAGAGCTTTTTATTTTTCCTGTCTCCTGATCTCTTGGAGATAGTTCTCCTTCTGCACTTCTCCCTGCGCTTCAAAAAAATATTCCACCTACCAAAAAATCTCTTTCAAAAAATCTTTTCAATCTCGACACGCTTCAACCATCAGGCAAATATAGTATCTCAGGCCGATGACTTCGCGACTTTTTTCAATCACTTCCCTTATGACAAAATTCGCTCATTGTTAGTTTTGCACACAAACCCAAAACTGTTATTGCCAAAGAGATCATCCAAGACTTGTGACATGCATGCAGCACGTTTCATGATAGCTATGTGTTTGACAACGAGACAGTCGATAAACTGCTTGGAAGGTCTACTCTTGAGCACGATGAGTTTTCATTTTTCGTCAAATATTTTTCCGCAGTAGACAAAGACAACCAAATCATAGATCTCAACACCGAAGGCGACTATAAGATCTTTTCTGCACTTACAAGCATCAAACCGCTTACCAGCTCATGATGCGTTGTCTGTACACACGACCAACTGTGGACGTTTGCACACAAGATTAAACCAGCAGACACCATACTGTTTTTTGATCACGAATGGCGGTTTCAAACGGCAAAAAAACAAACCAGCCAACACGTTGATCTCCTCTATCTTCTGACTCTCTGTGATCAGCTCGCATATAAGTACAACCTCCACTGACATCCTGCTATGCGCGAACTCGAAGCGTTTTCGTTGCTCGGTAGTATTTTTGTAGGTATCTTGCATATTGAAATCAATCAGCTCTATATCGGGTATCAATCCAATGAGCTCGAAATAGAAAACATACGAAACCATACGAGACTTCCCAAAATTCATGTCATGTATTCTAAGCTTTTCGCTCAACGAGAACTACTGCAACCACTATTACTCCCGGAAGATGCAGCAAAGCTACACATTCTTCTTCACCGCTTGCAGCAACTTGGTGAGGCGAACGTTACCTGCACCAAACAGATGCGATGATGAGATAAATGGTTCTTTACGCTTGCACCTTCGATCAACTTCGTCAGTTACGATGAGATTATGAGCCAACTACCCTCTGCACGCTATTTCTTTCTCACACATACAGATAATTCCTCATACCAAAAACTCCCTTCGACAGATACTCCATCACTTACCAAACGTCCTGTAAAGCTCCATACATTACGTACACCAAGGGAGATTATTGCGCTCTGTACCAAAGCACTTGCGGAGTCTCCTACACCCTGCATCTATATCACCTGCGCAGCCAAGAGCACTGCACAGCAGCTCTTCAACGCATGTATGGCTCAAGGCATGCAGCATACCCGGAACATCCAAGTAGAAAATATCACCTGATGACATGGTTCTACACTTTTCCAGGCTGCTAAGGCCACCTGACCCCGTCTTCTTATATGAGGACTCACTTTCTTCCTACAGGCTGTTTCCAAGCATATTGTCTTCAAAGATATTGTCGCATATCACCTAGAATGACCCCTAAAACAGCATATTCTTGCTGACATCATGTATTATGCTGACCAATAAACGCTATTTTCTCAAACAGTCCTTGAAAAGTAGGTGGTAAATCGATACCATATGCAGGTATAAGTATCCACGCCCTTACAGGCGTGGTATTTACCTGCGAACTTTTTCAAATTTCGTAAGAAGAAGGGCTACCCATTGCTCCCATCCGCACCCTTACAGATGGGGTGTTCTCGCAGGTATAGAAGCTCTTTACAGCCTGACATTCATCTCATGCGCATAGAGGTTTCACGTCGTCGTTTGATCGTGAAGGTATTCGTACTAACCGTGCTCTTTAGCGGTATTTTGTTTTTTCTGTATAAAGGTGAAACTCCTGCGCTTCCTGGTCGCTGAAATCATACTTCTATTGAAGATAGCGGCACTGAAAAACCTTGACCATATCTCCCCTGAGATGATTTTTCGTGAGCTGCATTCACCTGATCACTGAGTGGCCTCAAAGAGGAGGTAGATGCAGATCTCCAAGAAATCCTCAACTCCCTCTGACTCACTGAGCACAATAGCGCTATTGTAGAAGCCATTGCGCGCAAAAAATATACAGATATGTGTCGTGTTTTTTGATCGTTTTGTCAGGTCGTCAATTGGGACTGATCGTTTAGCTTTCAGGAACACTACTACTACCAAGGGTTGTTTATTAGTTTGAGTAGGTACTTAGACAAAACCGTGCAATACTCTCCCCATTTCAGTCAAAACCTTTCTCGTATTACATTCTACAAAGACAATACCTGAAGAAGATGATGAGCAGATCACACCAAAGTAAGAATAAATACAAAAATTATTCCTACCAATAGAGAATTTTGGGAGGTCCTCTCTCACGAAGCTGGACACATTATCGACTTCAGTAGTATGAGATGATGAGTTACACCTGCTCTAGATCCGGCGTATACAGAGTTTGGTAGACCACAGTTTTATGTAGATGATCCATCGCTTGAGTTCTATCGCCTCAGTCGAAAAAATGAATTTGTTAGACATGCCGACGCAAGTTACAAAGATTTTGTTAGTTGATATGCCATGGAAGATCCTTTTGAAGATCTTGCTGAGACATTCAATATGTACATCAATCATTACGATCTTTTTATTCGTATGACCTCCACAAGTGATATTCTCAAAAAGAAGTTTTCTTTTGTAGAACGTCTCTTCCTTTGATACAAGTGACATCCCCTTATTCCACAGAAAACTAGCTCACTCGATCCTACCGAAAGATTCCGAGACACCACCAAACTTTATACGGAAGTATCCTCCTAAGATCCCATGGCAAAAGCATATCTAGACGTCCTCGAGGTTAAACAGAACCATCCTTATTGGTTCAAATTTTTTCGTATGCTTCCTGGAGCAATGACATCTATTATCCTTTTGGCTATGCTTACTGGGTATGGATTGTTTATACGAGGAGAAGCAACCACGCTAAGACCGCTTATTTTTGGAACACTCATCATCGTTATGATTTATTTCATTCGATGGTTGATTAGATGATTTGAGTATACTCTCTATACGCTTCCTGCCCTCTTCAAACTCGTCTCGTACAATCGTACAGATTTTTCTCCCGTTATTTTTCCCTCTGCATCTGCCACACTCAACACTACGCAACAACGCCTTCAAGAAAAACTCCCCTGAGATCTCCAAGCTCATGAAATTATCCATCGGTTCATTCTTCCGATGGTCAATGAGTCATATGAAATTATTCATGAAACACTCACTAATCTCCAAAAAAGCTCATATCCATTACAATCTCTTGCTATTACGATATGATGAGAAGAAAGGAAAAGCGAACATTTTCTTGCTGTTTGGGAACGTGTGTCTCGTGAATTCTCTGATGTTTTTGGATATCTTTCTCATACCCTTCACCCTGCTGACCTTCCCAATGAACTTGTAGGGAAATGATGAAATATAACGCGAAGTGCTCACCAAGAGTATCAAAAAGTGCTTGATCATTTTTGAGTTACTCCAGACAAAATACTCGTAACGACACTGGATGCTGATAGTAATATAGACCCTCAGTACCTTCCTGTACTTACCTATACATACCTTACTACTCCCGATAGAAAGAAAAAATCATATCAGCCGATTATTTTCTTTTATAATAATTTTTGGGACGCTCCATTCTTTAGTAAGGTGGTAAGTTTGTGTAATACCTTCTGGATCATGTTCAATGCTATGAAAAAATATGGCACGAGAAATTTTTCGACGCATGCCCAACCACTTGATGGATTGATTGAAACATGATTTTGGTCTGTGCAAACAATCGTTGAAGATGGGCATCAATACTGGAGAAGTTACTTTGCATTTGATGGTGACTACGAGTGCGTCCCGGTTTTTGCCAACGTCTATCAGGATGCAAACCTTCATGAGACATTTCTCAAAACTGCCGTCGCTCAGTACAAACAAATGAGAAGACGATCACATGGTGCCGAAGATGTTGCATATGCATTCTGCGCATGGATAGAACGTCGTAAACGCGTGCCATTTTGAAGAACACTCTATGATGTCATGAGACTTCTGGAAGCAATTGTTCTCCGATCCACACTCCATTTGGTTTTGATGTGATGAATCTGATTTTCATTGATCAAAGATATTGAGATCAATACATTTATTAGTCTCGGCGCATTTGTAGGTATGTGCATGAAGTTTTCGTATGTTATTATGACGATTTCTATTATCCTGCAATTGCTTTACTGTCCATGGCATAAACTCCCCAAAAGAGACTGGCGGAAAGCTGTTATCTTTGCAATACTCTACATTCCCCTTGCAGGGCTTGTTCTCGTAAGCTTCAGTTGAATCCCTGCATTTCAGACACAGATTGCACTTATGATTAATAAGCCTATGAAAAAGTTTAACGTCACAGAAAAAATAAGAAAGACATAAAGTACACGCATACAAAAAGCATACAAGATATATTTTTTATCCACTCCTTCGTTACAGATGTCGCTCACCCTACCCGATCGCTCACAAGTACTTGCCGCACTCGCAGCCTGCCAAAACGAGGCAGATATCCAATCATTTCATCAAGCATACCTTGGTAAAAATGGTGAGATCAATCTGCTTTTCAAGGCGCTCAAGGATCTCTCCCCTGAAGATAAAAAACTCTACTGATGACAAATCAAAGAGCTTTTTGATGCTGTTGAAGAAGCATTTTTTGCTAAGCAAACCGCCATCAAAAGACATGCGTGGGATGCGTCATTATCACAGGAGTATATTGATACCACAACGCCATGATTATTTCCCGAAGAGGGACACCTTAGTCTTCAAAGCAAAGTGAGAAAACATGTTGAAGAAATTTTTCTTGGTATGGGCTTCCACATTGCATATGGTCATGATATGGTGACGCAGTACGAAAATTTTTCTTCAGTAAATATTCCTCCGACACATCCTGCTACGGAAATGCATGATACATTTTACCTCAAACAGTCAGATACAGGAGGAAATAAGCTGCTTATGAGAACTCATACCTCTGCACTCCAAAATGAGCTTATCAAAAGTTATGGTGTCCCATGTAGATGCATCGTCCCTGGCAAAGTATACAGATACGAAAATATGGATGCAACTCACGATTGCGTCTTCTGGCAAATTGAAGGTATCGTGATCGATAAATGAATTTCTATCGCTCATTTCAAACATATGATTCAGCAGATTTTGAGCGCACTCCTCGAGCAAAACGTTAAGATTAGAATGAGACCAGGATTTTTCCCTTTTGTAGAGCCTGGTTTTGAGATAGACGCTTACTATCAGATGGGCAAAAAAGCTAAGCGATTAGAAATTCTAGGCGCTGGTATGATTCATCCTCGCGTTCTTGAAGAAGCAGGAGTAGATCCAAAAGAGTACTCTGGATTTGCATTTGGTATGGGTATGTCCAGACTTGTTGCACTCAAGTATGGGATTCGCGATATTAGACTTCTCACCAATGGTGATCTCAGATTCGTCAAAAGTTTCAACGACTAATATTAAACCACTAGTATTACGTTCAGTTCTAGTATAACGACGGGAGTCGACGCCTCCCTCCTGCAAATGCAAGATCTGCTGTAAGATCAAATCAGATATATCTTGAGAATCGCTGTTGCGAAAGTTTCTCTTGGTTTCCGTTCCCATCGTATACTTTTCTGAGGATACGTCCTTCTCGAGCACCTATTCTCTCCCTTGTAATTTTTACGTATGATGGTGTTTCACGTAGCGTCGCACTTAGTAGTACGTGAGATCCTCATGGAGACACCCACGTTCTAAAATAGACTGCATGCTCACCGTTATTTTTGATTTCGAACTGTTTGGAGAGTTCAAACATAACTGCATCATCTCACATAATTTCTGATCCATAAAATGCTGGATATCGATGACGGTGAGATAATCTTTTGGTCACAATGACTTCTGGATTGAGCAGCGCATTCCAAAACAAGAGCGTGCTTGCTCCACAGGCTCCCTCATAAAACATAAATGGTCTTCACTGTGAGAGATCACTGCACCATCCCTTGAGCGTTGAAATAAGTCTATTCATATTGAGTCTCTGTTTGGGTGCGAGCATTTTCTTGTCGAGTGCAGAAAGTGCCAAGAGATAATTTTGCTTTCTGCATGATCAGTAGGTGCTGATATCTCTTTTTGCCGCATAGAACTGTAGATGTGGAAGTGCATGCACCGCTGTAATAACTTTGTGAATGTATGTGGGATCACTTTCTTTTTTGAAGTTTTCTATATGCGTACTAGGTGTTGATCTCTTTTTGTCCGTGGTATGTGTAATAAAATTGAACGATGCATCTGCTGAATTGTATGAGAACTCTCTTTCGTCCATCACATAGTAGTTGGAGATACTTGTCATGTACGGCAAAAGTGTATCTACCGCCGTGGTAAGTTCTTGTTGCCCAAACTGCGCATAGCAAGGCGTAAAAAGAAAGCACAAACAGACGATACTGCTGATTAGCGTTCTAGGGATCGTATACATGAGTGCGAAAGATGAATAGGATGTATGGGCGTGACTATGTATTTCGTATCAATAGTGTTGACACTCTCTGGAAAATACATGAAAGACATCAATATGCAAGTCATTTTCACACGACAAGGCATGCATGTACTAGCAATTATACATGAACATCCCTCAATCACCGCTTATACCCTATACAAGCGGCTATACGACCACCTCTACGATGTCCCCTCTCTGCCAAGTACCGTCTTGTGGCAACGTTACCTGAATATAATTGGGTGTCCATCAAGAATGTATGCCTTTTTTCTGCTCTTCTACGAGAACAGGCCGTGTATGTCATTTATTTTTGGCCACAAATGCCTGCCTTACCTCATCTGCACATGCAAGCAGGCGCTCCATTCTTTCTTGTTTGATAGCAATAGGCAACTGTCCAGGCAGTTTTCAGGCGGGAACTGACTCTCATTTTACATGGGCAGAGAAGGGGAATCCGTGTACCTTCGTGATTCCATACGACTTTATGCCGTCTAATGTCTTTTGAAAGTCTGTTTCTGTCTCACCTGGAAACCCAACAATCAAGTCTGCACCTATACTTATTCGCTCTGCATCTGCTCTTGGTAGTTGTCTTATCCTCCTCAATACGCGATCCAGAAGTATCTCATCATAATTTCTATTCATCAGCTGAAGTACCGGCGTTGCAAAACTCTGGATTGATATATGAAAATGAGGCAAAAATCTTGTATCTGAGACAACTTCAAAAAATTTATCATCCAAAAACTCTGGTCATAAGCTGGATATTCTTATTCTCTCGATGGTTGTTTTTGTGAGAATTTGCTCTAATAGATCTGAAAATCTACTCTCCTGCGGTTTCCTCGTATGAGAAGCTCATCGAGATGCAAGATTTACTCATGTAATAACAATTTCTTTTCCACCTTGATCTGTAAAATGATTGATCTCATCAATGATTTCCTGCGCTGTTCTGTTTCTTTGCGAACCTCTTTTGTAAATTGTTAAACAAAACGTGCAGAATGTGTCGCATCCCGACTGAATGACTATAAATTTTTTGGTGAATAAGTGCATATTTTGGACGACATCGAGATCTATTTCTGTATTCAAATCGTAGGTTGCCGCCTCGATTGCGTCTGTCTGTCCTTTGGGATCTTCACCGAGAAGCACTATATGTTCACGCCATGTTTTCAGTGAAGGATAGATCGTATAAAACTTTTCGTAGTCCATTGCCTCACCTTTCTCGAAGGCGCCACATCACGTTAAATAGAGTTTTTTTCACTCTCTTAGGATGCTTTTTGCGTCTTTTAGTCGTTTCTGTTTTGCTGTATCTGTGACAACGCACGTAGCCATAATATGTGCGTTCGTATCGGCAAAACCACGCTGAGCAAATGCAGCGAGTCGTCTATTGAGATAGAATTTGTTGACCTTACAGCCGTAGACCGAATATTCCATTTTGGCGTTTCTTGTATGTAATTATACCCCATATCCCCAGCTGAACCACTATTCCACACAGTACGATCCAGACTATCCACCTATTGATATCTATGATACGGAGCACACGATGTTGGAACGTTGTTTTTTGGAGTGATTTTTTGACGTTTTCTACAAATGGATCGATCTGTGTTCCTGGCTGGATATGCATGAAATATCCCTCTGTACGAGCTGCGAGTTGACGTAGTAGCTCAGGATTGAGCGGAGCCATTACTACATTTCCTTCTATATCTTTACCTACAATTTCGTCTTCACTCCCAATCGCAAGCGCAAATACGGGGACCCCTATCGACTCTACGAGATCCATAAGTCCATACGGATCTAATCCCCTACTACTGTCTCCATCCGTAACAAGAAGTATCGCTCCTGGACGTTCTTCACGCGATGCTGCTTGCTGTAGGTTGTCTATTCACATCAATAGTGCATCTCCCAATGCGGTTCACACAAACATATTGGTTGGAGGAAATTCACTGAGACTGAGGTGTTGTATTCTCTGCATAACCGCTTCTTTGTGTGGAGAAAATGGCATAATCATAACAGGAATTCATGAGAATGTAATCATAGATACACTATCTCCTGAAAGTCACTGCAGTACTTTGTTGAGGACATCTTTTGCTACTTGAAATCTACTCGGCGCAACATCGGTCGCAGCCATTGATAACGAAATATCTAGAAGCACTTGGACATACTGCTCGTTACTTTGTTGTGTAGTTACACCGATAGGAATACGTAGATCAAGCGGATAGATTACACAGCCTATACATATCAGCCGCATCACTATACGCTGACTCATACGTTTTCGCTGCACAATCTGATGGTTTGGTACCACAAACTGTGGCTTCGCTGGGACATATATCAAAATCACCAGTAATGCAATTATGATGCATGACCATAGCAGTCCTCATACGTTTCGCTGAATCTGTGAAACCTCTATTCACATAGTGGGACGCAAGATAAATATCTACAAAAACATTTTTCTACGTTGCCAACATAACCCTATCTCATTGCAGTTTGATTAGCCCTTCATTTTGGAGTTGTACAACAATGCGATCAAATTCTGCGTGCGGTGCATGTGTACGCATCTCTTCTAGGGACACGTCTTTGTGAGCGATCAGATGTCTTACTATTTTTCCCCTCGCTTGCCTAGGAGAGCCAATGAATGACGACTGCTTGGAGAGCGGTTTTACTCATGTTTTTTTTGCAGTTAGCACAAGTGCACCATAGTCCATAACCGCATTGTATCGATCATTTGCTCTTCATTCTGGAATGACTGCCAGAGAGATCTCTTCGAGGTCTTTGAGAGAAATCTCCTCTGGCAGGCCGAGCTCTACAATATATACTCTCCTCACGTTGGTGTCAATCACTGGTACGGGCATATTGTATGCAAATGCAAGCAGTGAGCATGATGTATACGGACCAATTCCTGGCAACGTGAGGAGAAGCTCTCTGCGTCTGGGCAGAACACCGTTGTGTGCGCTTACGATTTCTTGGGCACAACGTTGTAAGCGCAATACTCTGCTGTTGAAGCCAAGCCCAGACCACAGCGAGAGCAAGCGATCCTTGGGCGCTTCTGCAAGTGCAGCAAAGGTAGGAAGCGCCTCCACAAACGCTTCAAATTTCGGCACGACTCTATCTACTTGTGTCTGCTGCAGCATAATCTCTGACACAAGTACATAATATGGATCTGCCGTGTCCCTCCATGGCAGGTCTCTTTTGTGGATAGCATACCGCTCTAGAATCTTATTCTGGAGCGCAATGATATGCTCATATGCAACACCTACTCACATCCCAATATATGATACTATAAATATCCACACCCTTACAGATGCTATTTATGCTATTTTGACGCTGCTCGATCTTTTTCAAACTGCCCTACAAAGCGGCGTATATTTGCTTTGTCTGTTAGGATAATACTGACTTCTCTGTTGTTCTCAATCGCTTGTGTCGAGAAGTTCATACTTCCTACAAGCATATATGCCTGGTCTACAAGAAGCACTTTGGCATGAAGATAGGGAGCTGGAAGTATGCGCACGTATGGCGCCAGCTCATCCAGTCGCCCTTTTGCTTGATTGGGAGATACCAGAATCTGTAAACGAGATCCTTGTTTCTCTGCGAATATTTTTAGCCTCTCTATTATTCACTCGTCTTGTACATACTGCGCAGCAATAACGATCTCGCTCTTTGCAGACTCGATCAATTTCTCTACACGCTCCCTGCATGTCAACGGACAGATGAGAAGATTGGGATGAACTGTTTTCTCTGGGATCACTGCTCAGGATCGATCTGCTTGCAGCATATAATCTAGACTTGCAAACACCTCCTTGTCATGACCTATGACCCGATACTCTCTATTTTTTCGGAAACTCGTATAGGTAAGATTGGAGGTACTCAGCAGATATGCATCATCTGCTAACGTCACTTTTTCGTGAAGATACGATGTAGGTAAATGATCATCAGAACGTACCTGCACACCGCATGCAGTGAGATATTTTTGGAGACTGAGGAATTTTTTGTCTATTGTATTACTTGCATATGACTCATATGGGAAAGACTCATGTATCAGTTGTACACTTACTCACTTGTGACGTAGTGCACAAAGTATATTGCGTATTTTTGTATGATCTAACCTATAATACCCCATACGCAACCTATATTTGGTATCCTGGAAAAATGCCGTAATACGTTCTTCTGTTCCGTACGGACTGATCATCACCTCTCCACTGAGTGGGCGAATGTCGCCGACTGTCCATTCTGCAATATCCGTAATTTTGTCACCTTTGCTATCTTTGCCGTACATCTCCTTGTTTCTTTGTTCGATACGCGCTATCTCTAGGTCTTTTCGTCACCTTCCCCATCTCATTTGCTGACCCCAATCTGTCATTATACCCAGAAATACTCCTGCACAAATGCCCAATGCCCGCATCAGTATACGTGCTATGTTTGGTGATTTTTGCATATCTTTTGTTCAAAACTAAAGGTATTACCTCATATACAAGCCACTTCTCCATTTCAAGACCCTTTTTTACAAAAACATTCAAAATTTGCACTATGAAGCGGATTTACGTACAATTATGATAGACATTTATACCAGCAAGAATACCCTCCTGTGAGGGATAGAGAGAGGATGATATTTATCTCTTTACACTGAGATGCGAACACAGCGAAAACACTTCTGGTATCGGATCTGAATAGGATTGCTTCTGTTACTTATCTTGATTCTTTTGCTCCGATTCGCTTGGACGGTCAACTATAGGCTAACCACCACGAGAGAGCGAGTCATGGGTACGATATGACGAACCATTGTAGGTATTATTGTGCTTGCCATCATTGTATGGATTATTATGCTCATCCTCAATCGAGTCTGATCCAAGAATTTTAAACTCTAGTTTGTGAAACCCCATGTTTGATATTCGATGACTGCTTGCTGGTATATGAATACTCTTCTTTGGTATGGAGACGTTTGAGTCTACCATCAAAAAACTCAGTGGTCACAAACTCAAAACAATCGTACAAGACTTCACCAATACGACTTTTAAGTCTATTTTTAGCGGGACACTCATCACAGGGATCACTCAAAACAGCGGCATTGTTTCGCTCTTGGTACTTGCCTTCGTCTCTGCAGGGGTCATGCAACTCCACAATGCGATCGGTGTTATTCTTGGCGCTAACCTCTGAGGGACACTTGATAGTCTTGTTATTGCGTATATCTGATTTGGAGACTACAGCATTTCTGCGCTGGGGCTGCCTTGTATTAGTGTGTGATGGCTCTTACTTTTGATCTTTAGAGGAGAAAAAGTTCGCTCTGTCGGCAAGATGCTTATCTGATTTTGATTGATCTTCGTCGGTCTTGGCTATATGAAAGAGAGCGTAGAACATCTCAAAACCGTCGTAGACCTCAGCGCCTACAAAGACATCTCTCTTCTTCGGTTTTTCTTGTTGGGAACTCTTCTTACTGTTGCACTACAGTCTAGCAGCGCCATGATTTTGCTCTGACTTACTGCACTTTCGTCACAAATCATCACCTTCCCCGCAATGTGTGTTATTATTATAGGAGCAAATATCGGCACAACTTCTACTGCACTTCTCGTCTCTCTTGGTGGAAAGAGCGTCAAAAAACAAGTAGCACGAAGCCATACTATCTTCAATGTCACGCTTGCGCTCTTGAGTATTTTTCTTCTTGAACGATATATGCGATTAGTCCTGGATGTCTTCAAACTTTCGAACAACCCTGTCTTTTGAGCAGCATTTTTCAATTTCATTTATAAGCTGAGTGGCGTTATCATCTTTGCTCCTTTTCTCAAGCAGTATGCTCGTCTACTCAAACGAATCATCCCTGATGACAAAAGCAGCCTTCCTCTCCAAATCGAACAACTCGCGCTCAAGCAAAACACTGATCCTGCTCTTGTGTGACCACAACTTATCGCGCTTCGCAACGATTGTAGAAGAATTATTCGCAAAACATTCTCATACAACGTCTATGTATACTGCATAGATCGTGATCTCATGCGTCGTCCTGGCGTGACCTTTGATGAGATCAAGCAGCATCCCGTTGTACGAAGCGAAGAGCATCAAAAAGAAATTTATGAACAACTTCAGAAAGCATGAGACATCATGCTTGAGCATCTCTTCCCAATCAAGCATCTCACGCTGAGCACCGAAGATGTTGCACAGATTACTATCATCGAAGATATTATTACCAACTGTATGCAGTCAGCTAAAAACATCAAAAATATTTCTCATGACATTATTGCGCTCAGAGAGATCAATAGCGAGCTTACGAGATGAATATACTCTTCTCTCTACAATCATACCATCAATTTTTACATGCATATTGCACATCTCACGGAGTGACATACAGAGACCCTTGAGACTGCTATGGCAGAGCTCAACAAAACATACGATGAAATTCAAAAATATCATGATGATTTTATGATGATCATTTCCAAACAAATCGCTGGAAAATTCGTGGAAGAAATACATATTCCTACCATGATCAATATAAACACCTATGCACATCAGTCATTCACCCTCATGATGAATGCTGTAGAGACGGCATTTATAGATTCAGATCAGGACCCCAAAAGATAATTATTTTTAATTTTTTGATTAGCCGTATGGCTATGCTTAGGTTTGCAAAACAGCGGCTTCTGCACACATTTTCTCTTGATGCCAGAGGACTAGGGATCTTTAGAATTCTTCTTGGTCTCCTTGTACTTGCGGATCTTTTTATGAATGCGTCCTCTCTCTCATGACTCTTTGGAGCGCACAGCGTGCTCCCTCCTGATGTCGTTATGAGTAATTTCTTTGAGCAAAACTATCGAGGCATTCATGTGCTCTCTGGAGCGATACGATGGCAGTATATCCTTTTTGCTGTGCAGTGAATTTTTGCTGTGTGCCTCCTCATATGATGGCATACAAGAGCTGCCACCGTAGGCACATGGATTCTCCTCTCTTCACTGCAAGGAGCAAATCCACTTATCATCAATAGCTGAGATATTCTTCTTAGACTACTCTTATTTCGAGGCATCTTTTTGCCACTCGGAGAACGATATAGTTTGGATGCAACACACAAAACCTCAAAAGACAAACATCTCAATATATCATCTCATGCGCCATACCAGGTGTTTGGCGTAGCAACGTTGGGAATTATTCTGCAGGTTTTTTTTGTGTACGTGTTTTCGTATTTCCTCAAAACAGATCCTATCTGGACTCAAGAATTTAGTGCCACATACTATGCGTTGAGTATAGATATGTTTGCAACTTCACGATGACAGTTACTCTATCAGCATCCTGTGGCTATGAAATGGTTAACTGCATTTGTTATCTATCTCGAGGGGTTTTGACCGTTGCTTTATCTGATTCCACGAAGACAACAATTTTTCAAGACACTTGTGTGTCTCATGTTTATGTGATTCCACCTAGGATTGTTTATCACGATGCATATTTGACTATTTCCCCTTATCGGCATCGTTGCGTGGATACCGCTCCTTCCCTCATGGGTTTGGGATCGTACCGATCGTTTTGTTTCACACATACTCTCTCTACTAGCTGGTAGCACTGGTCCCTCTGCGCGCCCTCACCAGAACGCCCTACATACAAACGCACTACATGCAGGAGTATCATCGTCAGTATGAAATAATGCTCCGCATGTCCTACGTACTGGACGATGGTGAACACTCTGACTCATTGCAATCATCCTCTATATCACATTTCGAAATATCAGATGACTTGATTTCGAGAAGTACCAAACATACTTCCCTGCTACAGCAAATAAGTTTTGATTTCTGCTAAGGATTGATCAGTATCGATCCATGTTTGCGCCGTATCCCATGCGTGACGATGGCTGGTATGTGATAGCTGGCAAAAAAGTCGATGGATCACTCGTCAATATGCTACTCCCCGACCGTCCTGTCTCGTATACTCAGAAACCTTCACATGAAGATCTTGTCCGCATGTTTCCTCACGAGAAGTGGCGCAAGCTCCTCAACAATCTTTGGTTCAAGAAGAATGCGTCTTATAGATGATACTACCTAGCGTATCTTTGCTGGGATCGAAACAGGCGCAATACTGATCTCGATCGTGTCTCCTCAATTGTGATGAGTTATATTGTCGAAATGTCTGAGCCAGACTACAAGACCGACCCTCTCCAAAGAGTTGATCTGTTTGATGAGTATGTGTGTGGGAGATAAATATTTCCACGCCTACAATATCTCACTAGATATATATTTTGGTGTAAAAAAAATACCCCCACCACGACTCGAACGTGGATCTGATTCTTAGGAGGAACCCGTTCTATCCTGTTGAACTATGGGAGCATCTACAAAGCTTCTTTTCTGCATAGCGCCTGCGTAAGCAGGTACTATGAGCGCTTTCGTAGGCGTCATAGTAGATATTTCTCCAGTGATATCAATGGGTGTGCGATATATCTCTCGTAGAGCTTTCGGAGGCTGCTTCAGATGAGCAGACTTGCGCAGCCGACGCCCACGGCCGTCCCTACCAGTACGTCTGTGGGCCGATGGACGGCGACGGCGACTCTTGAGAAAGACATGGTCGCCGTCGCTAGCCAAAAGAAGCCACTCATCCGATAGAGGGCTTTGTTCTTTGTTTTTGCGGCTCGGATGAGTGTCGCCATAGCAATAGCTGCCGACACCGCTGCATGATCCGAAGGAAATGGATCTGTCGGCAGATGAGACAGCAACAGATCTTCTTTGTTGGTGATATAGGTCTCCGGCCTGTTTTTCTCTGTTATCGTTTGAATCACAATATTTATGCCTGTTGCGAATACCGCACTTCCAAAAATCCCAAGCGCACCGAGCTTTTCTTCCATGCCTCATGAGAGTTTACGTGTATATCCTTTCCATATTCATACCCCATATAGCACGACTAGAAACACGGGATACGTAAATACAAAAATATCTGCTAGTACAGGAACCATTACTTTGGTTATTGTATGTGCATTTACTCGCGTATTGAGCTGTAGCATAAGTTCACTTCATCGTATAGGCTCTGAAATCGGTATCGGGAATGTCATATCGTATGGTGATAATACAAAAACGACTTCTTACACATAAACTATATTTTCTTCTGTATCTTCTTCTTTTTCATACCTGATTTCTCTTTTGTTCATGTATCTTTACTCAAGATATACTCTCTGTACCACACACACATATCCGTCAGCGGACACCTGTAACACTCTGGCTTCTGCGCCTTACACAAATATCTTCCAAAATAAATAACTACACGATGCGCCATGTCCTTATAGGAATCTGGGATAATCTTTTCAAGGAGATGTGATGTTTGTTCAGGACTTGTTGTCTGGACAATACCAAGTCTATACATTACCCTCTGGACGTGCGTATCGACCGCCACAAACTTCTTCCCATAGAGCACATACAGCACCACTTTTGCTGTTTTGATACCGACCCCTGCGAGCTTTGTCATTTCTTCAAGCGTGTCTGGGATCTCTCCTCCTCTCTCGATCAGTTGTTGACTCATCTTTACGAGGTTTTTGGTTTTGGAAACATGCAAGCCCACCGTCTTGATGTACTCTTTGACGCCTGATTCTCCAAGACGTACGACATCCTCTGGAGTCTTGGCTACTTCAAAAAACGCCTTTGTCACTTTGTTGACCTGCTTGTCTGTCGTCTGCGCACTGAGCATAACCGCCATCAGAAGTTCAAATGGCGTCTTGTAGTTGAGCTCTGTGAGCGGATAGTCGCCAAAAAGTATGTTCATCTCTTCAAGCGCCTTGACTGCTCTGGCTGTTGAAGTACGTTCCTTTGAGGCGCTTGCTGTTATTTTCTTTGGGGATGCTGTAGGAGACATAATACATCACAATACAAAAAATGTCCGTTGATCATCTTACCTGTTTGCGTATACTACTGAGATCTTTCATAAATTCACCAGCAAATTATCATGCAGATACAAGCCAATGTTTCACTCCTTGCGTACAATACCTTCAAAGTTCCTTGTGTAGCGCAGTCGTTCGTCGCAGTTCGCTCTGTGGATGATGTTTTTGAGCTTATTTGTACACATACCTCCCTCCTCCAAACACAACGTTTTCTTGTGCTGTGATGAGGATCAAATATGCTTTTTACTACCGACGTTTTTGATGGGCTTATTATCAAAAACGAACTTCTCTGAAAAGAGATTCTTCATCAGGACACTCATACCGTGACACTCAAGGTAGGTGGCGGTGAGTGACGAGATGCGTTTGTGAAATGGACGCTCGCACAAGGCTATGCAGGACTCGAAAATCTCATCAGTATTCCTGGGACGGTTTGAGCAGCTCCTGTCCAGAATATCGGCGCCTATGGGAAAGAGATCAATGAGCATATCGTCGAAGTCCATGGTATAGATCTGACAGATCCTAGTGCTACGTTACAGATACTTCCTGCAGATGCGTGTCTTTTTGGTTACCGTGATAGTATTTTCAAACACGCGCTTGCTGGGCATTTTTTGATTACACATGTTGTGTTTACGTTACAGAAATATGATCCTGATACGTATTTTCCCAACGCCAACTACCCTGATGTCACCAAGAGACTTGAGAGCGATGGTCTGACTATTGCGGATCTGAGTCCAACACGCCTTGCGCAGATTATTGCTGAGATCAGAGCTAGTAAATTCCCTGACCTTGGGACATATGGTACCGCATGAAGTTTTTTCAAAAATCTGATTATCACTCCAGAGCAGTTTGAGCAGTTCAAGGGTCGTTACCCAGAAGTAACCGCCTACCCTGTCGATGGAGGCTTCAAGATCCCTACGTGATGGATTATTGACCATGCCATTGGTCGAAAAGGCAAACGCATCGGAAACGTCTGATGTTGGGACAAACAAGCTCTTGTAGTAACCAATTATGGCTGAGCCACAGGACCAGAAATTGTTGCCTTTAGCAAAACCCTCCAGGCAGAAGTTCGCGAAAAGTGTGGCGTAGATATAGAGGCAGAGGTGAACTTCGTGTAGCTTTTACTTCGCCACCATCTTGATAAAGATATCACTAGGCACATTTACAGATCACATAGCTTTCATTTTCTTTTTTCACTCTTTTTGCTTTTGGAGAAGTTTTCTTTTTCTACTGACGTCTCAGCCATAACACTTGGCGAGGACGTCTTTTTTGATAGCAGAAATTGTCTCTCTTGCGATCATTTTGTTGCCCACACCTGCCTGAAGCGGTATCGCGAATAAGTGCTTAGGAATAAGCGTTTTGAGCTTTTCGACAAGCTCTTTGCCGGCATGATATGCTTTGGACTCGTGCACTACTAGACTAAATGCTTCTACCTTCTCACCATTGATATAAATATCCAGTCTCACCAAATCAGATGCTTCGAATGTTTTGAACTCATAGTTCATGGTGGCATATCACTTTGTGGCAGACTTTAGGCTATCATAAAAATCTATAATAATCTCACCCATCGGTAGTATATATCTTCGCAATACTCTTTGTTTGTCGAGGTATTCCATGCCGAGCATGCGCCCCCTATACTCCTGCGCTAGTCACATGATATTTCCAGAAAACTCTTCAGGTCATACGATTTCTACCTCTACAAGAGGTTCTCTGATCTCTTCTATGTTTCACTGTTCTGGCATATCTCCTCCCGATTTTACTACAAGCCATGGCTTGAGCTCTGCACCATACTTGCTGAATATTTCCTCATCAAAAAGACCGTCTATATCTGCATCTGGAATAATATACTTGATGTATCCTCCGCTGATCACATCTTTGATATTTGTTTCTGCCAGGATGCGCTCGTCTTTGAGATATTTGCTTTTGATAAGATAGGTTACGGTCGGCGTCGTAAAGATCGTATCCATATTGTACTCTCTAAGCAGACGCTCCCTAATAATATCCATATGTAATGTCCCTAAGAAACCGCATCTAAACCCATGCCCCATCGCTTGTGACTGCTCGTACTCATATGCTATTGCACTGTCATTGAGTGATAATTTTTCGAATGACTCTTTGAGTTTTTCGTAATCACTTGTGTCGATGGGATACACTCATGCGTAAACATATGGTTTGCTTTTTTTGAATCCTGGCAGCACATACTTGTGAAATATATCGTATGACTTGATCGTCTGTCCTGATGTTTTTCCAAAACCTACGATCGTATCACCTATCTTTGCGTCTCTCACAGATTTTTGTCATGTTACGAGATATCAGATTTGACCTGCTGTTAGCTGTTTGTCTTTGGTATACGATGGGCAAAAATATCCGACCTCTGTCGGCGCGATTGTTTTTTCGGAGTAAATGAAATGCACCTGGTCTCCTGCACGCAATGTTCCTTCCATTACTTTGATGTATGCTACGACTCACTTGTACTGATCGAAGACACTATCAAAAATCAATGCTCTCGCGACACCTGCTGATGGTTCGTTTTTGTCATGATCTCTCTGATGTGCCCGGAATTTGTTGACGTGTTTTTCCTGAAAGGTATATGGATCATCAATTCTCTCTATGATCGCATCAAGAACATTATCGACGTTTGCACCTGTTTTTGCCGAGACTGCAATGATATCATTTTTGTCGACACCTAATAGATGCTCTAGCTCCTTCGCGACACGTTCTGGATCTGCAGCTGGCAGGTCTATTTTGTTGAGCACAGGTATAATCTCTATTCACTGGTCTAAAGCCATGTATAGCGTCGAGAGTGTTTGTGCCTGGATGCCCTGACTTGCATCTACGAGCAATACTACTCCCTCGACTGCTGCAAGCGATCTAGAAACTTCATACTGAAAATCCACATGCCCTGGCGTATCGATAAGATTGAGTTCATATCATTTTCGCTGCATTCTTGCAGGAGTCAGCTTGATAGTAATTCCTCTCTCCTTCTCAAGATCCATCGTGTCCAGCATTTGTTTCCCTGCTGAAGAAACGGTTCCTGTGAGCTCGAGCATACGGTCAGCAAGCGTCGACTTCCCGTGATCAATATGCGCTATAATACAAAAGTTTCTAATTTTCATCTCTCTACTTCACAGTATCAAAAAAATAAATCTTTAGTTTATATACTCGGGTTCTTGATCTACACACTCAACACATATCTCAACACCTGATCTACATCGCTATATGTCTGCGATGCGTAGTAGGTCATTGCAACTCTGTGTCTGAGAACAGATAATGCGACGTGATCAATATCGCTACGCATAACATGTTTTCTTCATGCAAGATAAGCAACTGCTTTGGCAGCTTGTACAAGTGCGAGCGACGCTCTAGGAGAAGCGCCATAGGCGAAGAGTTGTGTCGCTAGTCTCGTTCTTCTTACAAGCTGAACCACCTCGTTGATAAGCTCGTCACTAACCGCAATACCACGTACATCTTCCTGCATTGCAATGATATCTTTTGCTCAGAGCTTTTGGTGGTCTTTGAGGTTCGCATGGTGTTGCGCTTCGCGCAACATCTCTACTTCTTCGTGCTGCTCAGGGTACGTCACGATAATCTTACACAAAAACCTGTCGACCTGTGCCTCAGGGAGTGGATACGTACCTTCGTGGTCGAGTGGATTTTGTGTAGCAAGCACGAAGAATGGCTGAGGCAATGCAAGTGTCTTTCCTCAGATCGTCACTTGCTGCTCTTGCATTGCCTCCAAGAGTGCCGCTTGCACCTTTGGGGTAGTTCTGTTTATTTCGTCTGCCAGGACAATATGAGCAAACAGCGGTCCTGGCACTACTTCAAACTTTTTGGTTTCATGATGGAACACCTCGCTCCCTGTTAGGTCGCTCGGCAACATATCAGGCGTACACTGTACTCTCTTGCAGTCCACGTGGAGGAGATCTGCAAGTGTCGTCACTGTCTTGGTCTTCGCGAGTCCTGGTACTCACTCTATGAGAATATGTCCTCCCGTAAACAACCCTATCAATAATCAGTTGATAAGACCGTCCTGACCGATGACTTTGGTATGTATTGCTTGTTTGAGTAATGCAAGCTGCTCGTCTTTGACGGCTACTGCGGCCAATGAACTTGGAAATTTTTCCTCTCGTCATGCGATGTCTATTTTTGTGAGATCGTGTTGTACGTGTCACTGTCATGCACGTGCGTGTTTTTCTTTATCTTGTTGACTCATCTTTTCGAGTGGCTGCTCTTCTTTTTTGAGCAAATACACAAAAAATGTAAATGCTATCGCTACCAGAAGAAAAATAATTCGCGTCATTCACATCGTCTCTATGAGAAACGGGATAAAACTATTGTCCTTTTGCTTGTAATGATATTACAAGTTCTTTGCCATCGCTTTCTGTATGAATATCACCGTATATTACTGTTCATACAATATCCTGCTGTTGTTGTCCTGCCACTCATCACATCAATCATGCAGGAGAGAGTGCTCAGAGAGACTGCTGCAACATTGCGCTATTGAGTACAAAGCTCATGTATGACGTCGGGGTATAGGTAAGCTGTACGTTGTTGCTTTTTTGTTGAGATGGTTGCTGTGTACCGAGGATATCTATTTGTGTACCCTCACCCGTCTGTGTAACGGTAAGTACCGGGAAGTTCATTCCTCATGTGCCACCAAGCGTTACCATCCAACGTGACACCTGCTGTCCTTGCTCCATACGTACAGATCACGTGCCACTGTATGCCTCCAGCAATGTACGTACAAATGGGGCTATTTTTTGGAAGATCGTATAGAGTCATTTGTCTGCTACGACCACACGAATACCCATACCAGGCACAGTGCCTGTTGGCGCTACGGTGATACTCAATGCTCATTTCGCTATATTCGCTAGTGACTGTCGGTCATTAGGTCCGAGTACACCTGCGTAGTCTCCCCCGGCTTGTTGGGCCAGTAGCGGCAATAATCACGTCACCTGTGTTTCATTGATGCCAAACAATCCCAATAGATCATGTAGCTCCACATAGAGTGCAACGTCTTCTGGCACATTCTTTCAGAGTACCGGAACGAATGCCGTCTTTGGCTCCTTGAGCATGTGTTCTTTGAAACGGAAAATTATTTTTGCTTGTTGGGTATCTTTACCTAGACGTGATCGAGCATATGTTCATTGTAGTTTATCCGCGAACTGCTGTACAAACGGATTTGTCTGTCCCTGCAGTAATCCTCATGGCTGCGACAAAAAACCGATATGCGCATGATTCTCCACAAACGCATCTATAAAATCCTCCCCGACTTCGTCCTCTAACGCCGACCCACTCGTATAGTCATGCAAATATTCTAGCGAAAGCTTATCACCATATACATAACGACTTCACCCTAGACGCTCATATGCTACGTCTTCACCTGTTGCAAGAATTCACATCTCTTTTGCTTTCTCAAACGAGAAGTCATCACGAACATCCAAAAACAATAATACAAAAGCGTCTTCTTCACCGCCTCCCTGAGGTGCGTACTGCCATACGACAAGTTCGTTGGTTGTTGCAAGAAGTTCTTTGGTACCACTCAATGATGTAATATTTCATACTTTCTGAAGTCATTCATACATCTCGTCATCTGGCACTGCATAGAGTACCTGATCGTATACGCCTGGCACTTCAGACAAGAGAGACGCACCTACAGCACGATTATGCTGAAATCGTCGCCCCGCAAATCATGCTACCACAGCCAGTAATCACAATCATCCTATGAGGGCATAGTTTTTGTTTTTTATACTGCCTCTTGCTGTTTTGGGGTGAGTTATTTTGTGTTCGTTTGTTTTGTGTCCAGTCATTGTGTTTTCAAAAATAAACTAAATGCTTCTAGTATTTTTTCTGTCACTTGTTCTGGCGTTAACTCTCCTGTATCCACTACGAGATCATACTTGGTCATGTCTCGCATATCTATGTCGTAGAGTTCGATGTATGCGTTACGCGTTTTTTCGTCTCTTTGTTGTGTCATCTCATAGACGTGTTCGAGAGACTCGTTTGCATCTTCTTCTCTCTGATGTTCAAAAATTCTCTGCGCTGCTATGTGTCGATCCAGGGTGAGATAGACGTTGAATCCATCTGGTTGATTGTAAAATCACAATCTACTTTCTAGCACTACTTTGCTATTGAGCGGCAAATTTTGCTGGTATGCTTCATATTTCAAATCATATTCGTGCTGTAAGGCGGGATTTTCATATCACCTCTGATCAAACTCAGATATGGTTATTCACATTTCCTGCGCAAGTTTTCTCTTGATAGCACCTATGCTAATCATTTCGTATCCCAGATGCTCCGCAAGTAATTTCGCCACTGTTGATTTTCACGCTCCCGGTCTTCCTCAAATAGTAAGTATCATCTAACGCACAATATCTAAAGCAACCGACATTCCTGTCGTAATGCTCCTGTGTATACTTATCCCGGCGTTGAGTTCAACCACATAGCGTGCTGATGTAGCATTTGGTCCATACGCAGGGCATGGATCGGCTTTGCATGGCGGTACACTGTGCTCTATATGAATAATTTTCTTATCTTCGCCGATCCATAACATATCCAGGGGAATCAACGTATTTTTCATCCAAAACGAGTGATTCCCCTCCTCATCAAATACGAAAACCATACCTCCATCTTCTGCTAGGTGTTTTCTATACATTAGCCCTGTTGCGCGCTCTGTCGGACTATCCGCGACTTCCAGCCAAAAACACGCTGTCCCAAAACACGCTCTGGATCATGTCCCTCCTCGCGATTCTCATGGGACCAATGCTACTTGTTCTTCTCCTCCTTTATCTGGCGCTGCCTCCAACGGCCTACTTGTTACTGGTCTCTGCATTATAGGATGAGACTCCTCTCACCACAATGAGCATCAGCTTAGCAGCATACTTGCGCTCATTGTGCAGAGGAGTCACACGAAAGAGACCAGTAGCGGCATATATCCTTGTTGTTTTTTTCTATCTAGCCGCCAGTCTCACTGCCTACAGAGATGCTCTGCATCTTCTTCATCCTCCAGTAGCAGCTTGACTGCCTCTTCGAGATAGATCGTATTTTGGCTTCATTTACACAGGATGATTACTTTTTTGGAGGATGTGGCGAGATCTTCTTCTACAGCTTTTCAGAGTTCTTGGCTTGTGTTGAAGATTTTGAATGTGGGCTTCTGGATGTGTTCGCGCGTGAGTTCATCAACAGCATAGTTGAGCATACTTTCTCCGAGAAGATAGAGACGATCTGCATTCCCGAGCTCATGCATGAGTTTTCTATGCTCGTCCTCAGTATATGTTCACAGCTCTCTCATCTCCCCCAGACACAGTCGGAGTTCATGATCCGGATAGAGACGTTGTTGCAGTTCTTGTACATTGGTAAGCATCTTGCGCATGCTCTGTGGAGCTGCGTTATAACTTGAATCTATAAGTACACTGTCGTATTTTCAGCGAAAGATACTATATCTCGAATCCTGCAAATGTAGCGGAAAATAATATTTTTCACCCGCCCTGAGAAGATCTGCTACACCTCGTCTCTGCCCGAGAAGCCTTGCGATTAGTAATCACACGGCAATATATCACATATTTTCTTTTCCAAGCAATGATGTGTGCACTCCTATCGTCATGTCTCCTATGGTCACTTGGCTTGTTGCAAGTGGCAATCCTCCTGCATCCTTTTCGAGTGTATATGCGGCATATTTTGCACTCCCCTTGGTGTTTTCGTCAAAACTATACGTCATCATATCACCTTTGTAATGGGCAAGATGTGGCGCTAGCATCTCCTGCATTTCGAGTGGCACGCATACTACTTCTTTTGCTGCTTTGAGTAGTTTTGCCTTCTGTCCAAGAATCACCTCCATGCTTCCCATTTGCATGGCATGCACTTTGTCGATCATCGTAAAGAGCGCTATATGTGGACGTACGATACTCAGCTCAATATCCATCTCTCCCACATAATCTATTCCATACTCCAAAAAAATAACATCATATGGTTTGCTGCTCAGCACCATGCGTTTACAGATTTCTATTACTGCCTTGCATGTTCATCGTATTGTCGGTGTATATTCATCTATCTGTAGCAGCGCAAGCGCCAGTCACAACTCTGAGTTAAAATTTTTTTTGGAGGTCACAATACGCTGTTGCGGGAATATCTGTTGCAACACTTCGGTGACAATCATTCTACATGATGTCTTCCCTACACTTCCCGTTACACCTATTACGAACGGCTTATGACGTTTCGCAAAACTCCTCGCGCATGCTCTACAGAAACGATAAAATAACTGCTTGACCATGACCATAAAAATCATAAAATGCTTCTATCAAAAGCTTTTTGATAAACGTATAGGTTTTGTAGATAAAAACAATTGATGTTATGGTAGGTCTACACAACATGCTCTGAGCCGTAGAGACACTCACAAACGAAGCTGAATACAGTCTCGATCAGCCTAGATCACGCAGAAGTTTTTTGAAGTCATCAGCTGCTTGAATTGCTACGCTTTTTTGATTTTCTTCTTTTGGTCGCGCTGCTCCACTACAGTCACGCGTTTCTCACCCTGATTTCTCCACGTCTCAATATGATGTAGTTACTGATACCGAACCACCTACAGCTGATACTTCAGAGATAGATCCCCTCTCTGATATCGAGACCAAACTCTGTACCTGATGGGAACAAAGCAGCGACTTCACTCAACTCACCCTTACGCAGCGAGCACTTGAAAGTGTTCCTGGCCCACTACAGTTTGGGATCTCTAGTCTTCATCCACAGCAACGTAAAAAAGTACAATCCGATATTTTTCAGGAGCATATCTACGCGCTCTACATGACCAACAAAACCACGTTTAGCGATATTTTTGAAATACTCGGTGTCCCGCAACATAGACACTTTGCCACCTACTGTATTCTACAAGTTCTCTTTACGAGACATATGAATGAGGCCACAGCGAATACTGAGGGCACATCTGGAGCGACTAACTCAGATGAAAACGATCGTATCTATGCACTTACTCCTTCCGCCTTCTCGCGTCTTTTGGATCCAACACATCCTAGCTTTTTGAGTTGACCAGAACTTGGAAGTTATCTCCAAGAGCTCCATGTCAAAAAAAATCCCAAACTCTCTGGAAGCGAGTCTGTCTTTTATAATGCTGTACCAGAAGTAGGACCGGAGCAACTTCCTCCTCCACAGCAGTACATCATACGTACCGATGCATGATCTCTTCGTACGTCTCCTAGACTTCATCGAAACAAAGCTATTCCAGCACTGCAGGAGGCATGATATCTTTTTTCTTCCACACGTACCGCAAATACAGATCATCTCGCCAACATTTATGCCAGAGACACAACCTGTGCACATGGCTGCACCGAAGATGTTATTACCTATATGCAGTACCTCAGGACAGTTATCAATAAGCTCTGCTGACCAGACATGGTTGTTCCTATGGTCGTCTCTGGAATCACCGAACCTGGACATGGGCTAACATCCAAATTCTCTCAGCAACCAAAAACAGCATGATACCTTACAGATCATCTCAGCGAGGCTACCGCTACACTCACTGTCGCAGAACGAGACAAAATAGCCAAAACTCATGGCTCTGGCAACAAGATTGATATTAGTTCGAGGTGACTTGTGTGATATCTGCTTTCGACGTACTTTTGACTTTGGAAAGAAAACAGTGTTGTTACCAAAAAAGAAACAATCTCCTGAAAAGCTTATATCGTAGAAGCACGTTATCATCTCGGACATTTTGATATCTGCATCTTACCTGAGCACCTCTACGAACTTACAAAATAACTACCGCATTATTTACAAAATAATATTCATAATCTTGTCCTGTACGTAGATAACTTTTTGTATTGGCGCTGTACCGATAAGTCTTTCGTATGATGGAGATGCCTTCACCACGTCCATTGCCTCAGCCTCTGTGAGTCACGTCGCTACTTCTACCTCAAACTTTTTCTTACCATTGATCTGTACTGGCAACGTTACTGTCGTCTCTAGCATTTTGCTCTCATCTCGTGTAGGCCATGTGCTGATATGCACTGACTGCTCTCCTCAGAGAGAAAGCCACGTCTCCTCTGCAAGTTCTGTTGCAAACGGAGAAAGCAGTTGAGCAATTATCTTGAGTTGTCATTTTGTGATCTGCTGTACCTCATAGACTTTGTTGACCAAAATCATCAATTTACTTACTGCTGTATTGAATTTATATTTTTGGAGATCTTCGGTAACGCCCTTGATCGTCTTGTGAAGCAACGCGTCTACATCTGGATGCACATCGTCCTTGAAGAACTCTGGTAGTCTTTTTACTCTCTCCAAAAATCTATGTACCCCCTGCAACGCATTATCATTTCGATTTTTATCTGCTTCGACAGGCCCCATAAACATAAGGTATGTCCTTAGTGAATCGCTGCTATATTTTGCAATTACATCGAGCGGATCTATGACGTTCCCATATCTTTTTCACATCTTGCGACCGTCATGCGCAAGCACCATCCCTTGATGTACAAGTTTCATAAAGGGTTCTGGATTGGTGATATATCACTGATCATACAAAAACTTATTGATGAAGCGCGCGTACAACAAATGTCCTACTGTATGTTCTTTCCCTCACGAATAAAAATCTACCGGCAAAAACCTTTCTGCATATTCCTTACTAATAAGTTCGTGTGGATTGTGCGCGTCTGGAAACCTCAAAAAGTAGAACGATGAACACATAAAGGTATCCAGCGTATCGCACTCACGACGATATGTTTTCCCATCTTTTGCTTTGTAATGAGGAAATTCTGCATGGTCTTCTAGCGGTGATTTTCACTTAGGGGTATAATTTTGGACATCGAGCGGCAGTACCACAGGGAGCTCATCTTCTGGAATAAGTTTGGGCACTAAGAGTTCTTCAGGAGCTGGATTGAACTCATTGTATTTCTCTGTCATAGTCCATCCATCCTTCATATACTCCCTACCCAACAGCATATTCATCACAAAGATCGTAGTATCGTTTTTGCTCTTTGCAAGAAACTCTTCTGCTGTCATTCGGACGGTCGTGTGTTGTTTACTCTCTTCTTCACTTACGTTTTTTTGGTCTGCTCTATCCACTTCGAAGTAGAGCGATGTATTGAGACTATACTGATTTCTATTTTTGGTAGGATGATAGAATTGTATCTGATAGTAGGTAATTTCTTTTACAAACGTTGCCTTCTCAAATCCTCCTTCTTCTCTGAGTTCTCTCATCGCAGCATCTACTGGAGATTCATCTCCTTCTATACCTCCAAAAAATCCTGAGTAGTCACCATCATGTGCCCACTGCAAGAAACAGTACTGATCGCTATTTTTGTCTTTGACGACTGCTTGGATGACACGTCTCGTTATGGTTGGTTCTCCTTCCTTGAATCCTCTGTGCCCCGTTGTATATTTGAAAAATGGCACCAATGGATTTTCTTTGATATCATAATAGATTGGGATTGGGCTTCCTCGATATCTCTGACGTGAGACGGATCGATCACGCAATTTGTAGTTCACTTTGCGAGCTCCTCTTCCCATCATAATGAGATGATCTGTGATCTCTTTTTTTGCTTCTCTGCTCTCTAGCCCATCAAATGGTCATGAGTTGATAAGCGTTCATCATCATGTGTAGCACGTATATGCCTCATCGATATCTTCCTCTGCATCACTACTCTCTGGTCCCTCAATCACTACTTTTATTCTTAGATCTTGTTTCTGAGCAAACTCAAAATCTCTCTCATCATGTGCTGGCACAAACATCACTGCACCTGTTGCATAATCCGGTAGGACATAGTCAGCAAACCATACGGGCACGTTCTCTCCCGTAAATGGATGCGCAAGATACATTCCCGCAAACACGCCTGTTTTTTCTTTTTCGTTTTGCTGTCTTTCGACTGCAGTCTTCTTTGCGGTTTCGCTGCGATATGCATCGACATTACTTTTGTGTGATGCTGGGATATATGCATCGAGTGTCGTATTTTCTGGAGCAAGCACAACCGCCGTCACTCCATAGAGCGTATCAGGACGTGTCGTAAAGACCGTGAGCGACTGCGTTACTTGCACGATATCAAATGCAAATCCAAAAATACCATGCAACTCCAACTGTTCGATATAATTGGAGGTATATGCTCGTCACTGTTTGTACTCTTCGACAGTCATAATTCACTTCGCGTGTTCTTTGTTGGATGCGACCGCGAGCATATTTTCTTTGTCGTGAAAAAGCTCTTCTAGATTTTTTCGCTTGAAGGTTTCTTTGACACGTACATACATGATTTCTCCTGTCAGCTTATTTACGAATCTCAACACATCCCCCTCTACAATATTCCCAAAATACCTCTCTGGCTCGTGTGGATTGAGTGCTCTCGTTTCTATTGTTTTGGTACCGTTTTTGAGCGTAACCCATGTATGCTGATCATAAAAACTGAGCGAACAGTATTCTTTGGCCAGCTTCTGTTCTCATCATGCCGCCTCATTTCCTGCTACTTCAAACTGTATCTCCGCGCCTTCTGATCTACCTATCCAATTTCTCTGCGCGATTTTGGTCTCTTCTGGCCAATCGACGAGATCGAGATCCTTGATCAATCTATCTGCATACGCTGTAATCTTGATAAACCACTGCGGCATTTTCTTTTGCATAATCTCTGTACTACAACGCTCACACTTCCCGTCTACTACCTGATCATTTGCAAGTACCGTTTGGCAGTTTGGACATCGATTTACCCAGAGTTCATCACGATACACAAGCCCCTGCTCAAATAACTTCCAAAATATCCACTGGGTCCATTTGTAGTATTCTGGATCTGATGTGTACAACACACGGCTCATATCAAAGCTGAGATTGAGTGCACTAATCTGTTTGATAAAACTTTCTCAGTTTTCTTTGGTGACCTCGTATGCGGGTTTCCCCTGTTTCATTGCGTAATTCTCTGTAGGCAGTCCAAAACTATCAAACCCAAAGGGATTGAGCACCTTGTATCCCTGCATACGCTTGAACCTTGCGACGATATCGTTGATAGTAAAGATCGATGCATGCCCTACGTGGAGACCAGATCCTGACGGATATGGAAACATCGTAAGCGCATAGTAGTACTTATCAGAGGCTATGGTAGGATCCACCTGTACGGTATAAATAGAGCTGTCAGTCATTGTTGTACACACTGCTAAATGCCCTGCATCATACATTATCTCCCAAAAGTTGCAACAGATAGCATGCTCATCCAGTCCGGCATTTTTTTATTGACTCTCGCGAACTTATAGGTATTTGGACTGTATCCGTAAACAAAATCATATGCCATGAAAAAAATTGTTAAGTGGTTTTTTGGATCCGTAAACGAGGGTCGGGGCGTACAAATGATTGAGGGAAGATCTTATAAGATCAAGACTGCAACTGGGAATGTATGGGGACGTTTTGTGCGAAGGATTTCGAAACAAAGCATAATCCTACTTGACCGCATGGGGAAAGAACGATCTGCTGCTCTCGACCACAACACCACCGTGTACACTATAAAGGGGAAAGAGACGAAATGACAATCTCTCTTCCCGTTAAACTTCATCTATACGGGGCGCTACGCGACCTCGTTTTTTTTAATGCCATTGTATTGACATCTATCTTCTTATGGGTATATGCACTGGATTTCTAAACAAAATTTAACTGCTTATGAAAAAGCGTACAACAAAATCACCGCGTAAAATCTCTCTCCCCGGGATTGATGGTGGAAATCCCTTGTATCTCCTAAAAGGGAAAACATACAAAATAGTCAACAACGGGCGAGAAGTATTTGGCAGCCTGCGGAAAAGGATTTCGACGAACTCCATACTTCTCGTTGGATTCGATCGAGTCATGAGAGTGGTGGAACTTTTCCAAACCACCAAGGTTTTCCGGATCGACCGCAAGAGGGGCAAACACGCAAAAAAATAATAAAAAAAATCAATCCGCCATGACGAAGAAAAGTAAATACTTAAATTTCCTTAACAACGGATTAGGTGCAAGGCTTATCCTGGGCCGCGTATATCGATTCTTGCATATTGATGGGACTACTATCTTTGGCAAGCTTATTGGTATTAACGGTAATGAGGCCACCGTTCAAGACAATGGAGAAAAAAGGAAAACGACTCTTTTCCGCACGACACAAGTAAAAAATGAAACCCCCAGCAAAAAAGTGGGGGGAAGTAAAAAGGGGAAAAAATAATCACCGCCATCAACACGATTTGCAAACGGCCGCCTGTACTCCAGGCGGCCGTTTCCGTTCTCCTAAAATATTTTTTGCTTACTCTTTTGCTTATTTCTTCACATACTTCCTCCTCACTACCCGTGCCAAGCCCAGTGCGTCAGCGGTATCGTGATAGGTGGGAATATTTTCGAGGTTGTAGAGTTTCATAATCATACGCTGCATCACCGCCTTACTTGCCTTGCCATTCATGGATATTCGTTTTTTGAGCTCTGGTGGTGTGTACTCGTGCAGCGGAATCCCATGATCTATCAGCAGCATCGCTAGCGCTCCCCTGATGCCATAGACGAACTCCGCATTGGACTGATTGTATTTGGTGAAGTAGAGTTTCTCGATACCGACGGCTGTTATCTTGTGTTTGCGTACCATCTCCTCGAAGAAACTATAGATCTCACGCATTCTTTTGAATTGATCTGTTCTCGTAGGAGCTTTTTGATCCAACAACAAAATCCCCGCATCTACGATTTGTAGCTTATCATCTATAAGTCCGTATCAGAGCTTACGTATTCCGGGATCTATTCAGAGGAAGTACATTGTGTATTTCTGATAAAGTAATCTCCTTAATCAATGCCACACAGATTAAACTAGATTATATTTCTACAAGTCCAATCCTCCCTGCTCTGGCGCCTCCTGTCCTCCTGCAAATTTTTTGAGTGTCTGTTCTTTGAAGTTAGTGCGGTGAAACTCCTCTATTCGTTTGTCATCTCATGCCGCCACACGCTTGACGGCTTCTATTTCTTGTGGCCAGAGATTATCGTCGGAGGTCTCGATGTAGAGTTTTCTATCATTCGCAGCGGCCCGACGAACGACCTTCGCTAATGCTGGCCACCCAATCAATCCGCGTCACAGACTCGCATGACGATCAAGCTTGGAGCCAAGCGCTGCCTTGGAGTCATTGAGGTGGATCGAATAGAGCTGCTCTATCCCGATTTCTTCACCAAACCAGCTCGTAACGTCTTCTCGCTTATTCACATCTATTCCGCCACCTCGGCAATGCGCCGTATCGATACAAAATTTTACAGGGAGATCTTTGAGATACGTCTTCCAGAAATACCCAAGCTCTTGCTGTGTACTTCCAATCTCACTTCCCTGACCTGCAGTATTTTCAAAGAGAAACTGGACGTTGTCGTGTTTTGCATCTTTGAGCTTTTGCAAAATATACGTCACATTTTCGGTCATATGCTTCATCGCCTCATCGAGTGAGTCACGTCATTTTCCTTTGCCGATATGGACATTGACCGCATCAAATCCTAACTCATGCGCCACTTCGAAATCCTGCAAGACTGAGTTGATCTCTGTCTTCACCTCATCAAACGGCTTAGAGAGATTGATGAGATAGTTGCTATGCACCAGTCCTCATGTCTGATTTCGCTTCGCTCTTTCTTGGCGGCCACGCTCAAACTGCTCTGCAGAGACATGTGGAATTTGTCGTCCACGTGGTGATTTTGCAAATATTTGTAGTGTAGTCCCTCATATTTCTCCTGATCTCTGAAAAGCTAGCTCGAGTCATCATGCGATACTGGTATGTGTTCAGACGTAGATCATGGCGGAAAGACAAGGATAATAATGGGTTGATTTGGCTGTTTATACATATACTATTCTTGAAAACAATCAGTTTTGTTTATCATGCACCTATCCTAGAACGCTTATTTTATACATCGATCGCTATGTCCAAGATCATCTACGTCATACCCGGATATCCACACACTACCTCTATGGACATGTACAAGCCTCTGCTCGCACTCCTCCAGGCACAGCAGTTCAAGATTGTCCCTGTTTCTATCACGTGGAAGTATAGAGTCATGAGCGACTACTGCAAAGAGTTTCTCAAACAGTACACGAAGCATACCAAAACCGACGAGGTCTACATCCTCTGATTTTCGTTTGGCGCGATGATTGCGTTTATTACAGCACCTGAGACGAATCCCAAGGTGTTATTTTTGTGTTCTCTGTCACCGTTCTTTCAGGAGGATCTCCCTGGCATCAAGGAGCGGTGGAAAAAGTCTCTCGGTTTCAGGAGAACGAGCGACTTCGATGCAATATCTTTTGATTTGATCGCTAAGAGAGTGAAATGCAAAGCACATATCTTCGCCGGCACCCAAGAGTGACCCGAAGTAGAAAAAAGAGCAAAAGCCGCCAAACAAAAAATCTACAAAAGCGAATTACATATGATCGGTGGAGGAAAACATGATATTGGACAGGCAGTGTATGTGAAGAAGGTGGGGGAGGTTTTAGTAAATGGTCATTAAAATGAATGATGTATTGCAAGTTAGAGACCTTAGAGATCTTCTAGATTACATTAAAACGATCACTACCACGACTGATAAAAAATGACGCTCGCGGTTAATTAATGGCAACAATCTAAAGCCGAAAAATGATATGATACCTATTGAATGATGATGATTCTTCAATATGAGACCTAGGGAAGCGTTAGCAAATCGGTTACTATGTGCGGTTTTTCAATCACGCGGGACTAAAGGTATTACATTCCAGGAAGATAGTAACTGAGATGGAATAATATTAGATAGAGAGACATGAAAATCTTTTCCCGTCGAACATGTTTCTGCTTTGCATGATCCAGTATATATTCTCCCTAGTTGAGAGGATCGCATTATAGATGCAATAAACAAGAAAATAGCAAAAAAACCTCCATACCCTAAATGAACACATCTTGTAGTGTTTTTTGATGGAGCTGGCGAATGGTATAGAAATAAAGTCAGGGAAAATATTAAATGAAGACATGATTTTGAGATGGTATATTGCATAGGGCTTATGAGTAAAGGTTGGGATTGATATGCATATTCTGTAACTCAAATGCCTCCTATGATAGACAACTCGTTTACTTTTAAAGTTCAATTTAATCCTGATTTTACTGATTGGACGGTGAGTCAAATTCCATAGATTTTTTTAGAATTAATTATTAATGGTATGGAAGAAAAGTATATAGACTTAGGATTTCTTACTTTTTCAGAGAAGTACTTACACTTGGTAAAAAGCATCTTTCAACAATCAATCTTTGTTTGAAACATATCACATTATTCTTTAACTAATCCCACTCCTGAGGAAGAATCTCTAATCGAAGAAAAATATGAAAAAAATATTCAACGGAGTGATTTCAGTATAATGATTCCGACTCTATTCGTTATGTACCATTGATTTGAGGTTCTTTTTAAGGGTCTATTAAGATTAAAATTTAAATCAGAGCTATCAAATTTAAACGAAATAGAATGGAATAACCATTCCTTAACATACTATTTTAATAAAGTATTAGCATTTTCAGAATACAACGAAGTCAAATTATTAGAAAAATATATTAACATCCAGAAAATGGACAGCTTCATTGGCTGTTTTTTAAAAATTAATCATCTTTCTAATATTGATAAGTTTTATGAGTTTCTAAAATATCCTACTAATAAAGACGAACTTATAGTATACAATTACACACCCATTCATCATAAAGAAGAAATTTGAATTATTTTTATGAAACAGGCAATAAACGATATTGATCTTATCATTCCTTGGATGGTTTCTGCTTACTATAAACATAAATGATCTTAAACTTTTTCTTCTCTACTATCCACCAAAATCCCTATAGGACCCTCCCAACTTCCCCTACCAAAAACCCTCCTTTTCCCTATAAACCCCCTATTGAAACCGTCCTATACTCTCTATTTCCATCTCTTACCACGATACTTTTCCCTAATCTTAGGCCGTTTCAGGTTTTCATTTTTTGCTACTATCTATGTCAATTCGTAACATCGCTATTATTGCCCATGTGGATCATGGGAAGACGACCCTCGTAGACCAGCTGCTCAAACAGTCTGGCACTATGACCAAGATGGAAAACGCTGATCTTATCATGGATAGCAACGACCAGGAACGTGAGAGAGGTATTACCATCTACGCCAAAAACACTGCTGTGACGTGGAAAGACGAACATACCATCAATATCATCGATACCCCAGGCCATGCGGACTTTGGAAGTGAGGTAGAGAGAGTGCTGAGAATGGTAGACAGCGTACTGCTTGTCGTAGATGCCTATGAAGGTCCTATGCCACAGACCAAATTCGTTCTCAAGAAGTCACTCGAGCTTGGACTTAAGCCTATCGTTGTGATCAACAAGATCGATAAACCTACTGCGAGAGCTGAGCGGGTGATCAACGAGCTGTTTGATCTGTTTATCGCGCTTGATGCGACGGATGAGCAAGCACACTTCCCTATCGTCTATGCGAGTGCCAAGAATGGCTATGCGCTCCATGACCTCAAAGACTTCGATCCAGAAAACCCACCCAAAGATATTACGCCCGTGTTTGATGCTATTATGCAGCATGTTGCTGAAGCACCAGACAGAAGCGATGAACCACTGCGTATGCAGGTCGTTAACCTCGCTTATGATGAGTATGTAGGAAGACTTGGTATTGGCAGAATCAGCACAGGTACGATCAATGCAGGACAGCAAGTTATCGTCTTCAACAACGCATGAGTTGCCAGAAAATGAAAAGTTTCCAAAGTCTATACTACTCTCGGTCTCTCGAGAATCGAGACACAAACCGGGAGATGTGGAGACGTCGTTACCATCGCAGGTATTGCAGATATCTTTGTAGGAGACACTATCACTGTTGAGTGATGAGATGCCTTACCTCCTCTGCATATCGATGAACCTACTTTGACGATGGACTTTCTCGTCAATGACTCCCCGTTTATGGGACGCGAAGGCAAGCAAGTTACCTCGAGAAATCTTATGGAGAGACTCCAAAAAGAGCTCGAAGTAAACGTCGGTCTCAAAGTTGATTTTTCAAATACCAATAGATTTACCGTCTCAGGAAGAGGCGAACTCCATCTCTCTGTCCTGATCGAGACGATGAGAAGAGAAGGTTTTGAGCTTCAAGTCTCTGCACCACAGGTAATCATCAAGACCGTCGAAGGTCAGCGCCAAGAACCCGTCGAGCATGTGTTCGTCAATGTGGGCGATGAGTACTCAGGGACAGTCATTGAAATGCTTAGCAACCGCAAAGGCCTCATGAAAACGATGCACTCCTCACATGGACAGACGACACTAGAGTTTGATGTACCGACGAGAGGGCTACTTGGATTTAGAGGTGCGTTTATTTTGTTGACCAAGGGAGAAGGAATTTTGTATAGTTCTTTTTCTCACTACGAAAAGTTCAAAGGAGATATTCCTAAGCGTACCAACGGCTCTATGATCTCACAGGAGAATGGGAAAGCCATGAAATATAGTATCCGAAAACTCCAGGAGAGAGGCGATATTTTTGTAGATCCAGGACAGGATTTGTATGAGGGAATGATCGTCGGAGAGTCTGCTAAACCAGGAGACCTTACCGTCAACCTCACCAAAAACAAACAGCAAACCAATGTCCGTGAGTCCGGTAATGATGAGGCAATGAGATTGAGTCCTATAATTCATCTGACGCTTGAGGATGCACTTGCATACATCGGACCAGACGAGTACGTCGAAGTCACCCCCAAGACGATCAGACTCCGCAAAATATATCTTACCCCTTCAGCAAGAGAGAAAGCAAAGAAAAATAGCTAGTTTTTCAATACTGTGCCGTCTGGTGATTTATCAACGGTGTATCACAATAATCACCTTTTCTCCAGAAGGTCGAGTATTTTTTCTTTCTCTTCTCTTACACGCTCATATCATACATCCGAATAATGTTCGATATATAATTTTTGAGCAAGTAGTTGTTGTTGCCTATCTCGATACCCATACTCTACCAAAAAATCCATGAGTGCCTTTGCTGCCTTTTTTCCAGGTCGCATGTTCGTTTCATCAAAACACTCTTTTCGGAACTTTTCAAAAAACTTTGCTCCGGGTAAAACTTCAAACGGGAATACGCCAATGGCTGTAATGGTAGACCTTTCTTTATCTATCTTCCCATCAGTGCCATACGCGACATATCACTGATCTGGATGCGTCGCTCGCTCTATAGCTTCATAGAAAGCAGTAATTGTTTCTTGCGTTTCTGATGTACCTCACAGCACATTTCATCGCCTTAGATGAATCCCATATTTCTTCAAACGATCAAGCTTATCCTTCATAGAAGGTACTTTTTCTGGAAATGTTTTTCACACATTTCGTTGCCTTAGAGCAGCTTTTGATTTGTGATCAGATCCCTTATTTTGTTCTGCCAATCCTAAAGGGTGTGGATGGTCAAACCCCACATATACTTCTACTACTCACAGGCTGCTCAGCAGGGAAATTATCTCCTCATCTCAGAGGGAGTTTTCTGTGAGATATACATAGTACGAAAATGTAAACCCGTATAATTTTTGTAGTTTTTGTTTTTCATCAAGCATTTCTTGAAGTCGCTTTTTATTCTCTCTGACTCATCAGTAAGGCAAAAACTGGTTGTCTACCATAAAGATACGATCTATTTGTATATCTGTCTGTTCTTTAATTTTGACGATTGTTTCAAATTGTCCTTGAAGGTTTTTTTGTAAATCCAAATTGTTCATGATAGTGATATTTTGGAGAGCACAGTGTAAACATGCTCATCACTTATTGTTTGCCGCTCGCGAACATCATGGCCCTCATTGACCTTGCCGACAGATTTGTGTGAATCATGCCTCATGAAGCTGTTGTTCTAATCTTTCTTTTAGATTGTAAAAATAACTATACTCCATGGTTGAGAACTCTGCTTCTATATATTTTTTCCTAGCAGCACTTCATACTCATATACCTTCTCATGCCTTTCATGTACGTGCACGATATTCATATGAATCATAATCCACCTCTGCGAGATATCATTTTCATTCTTTGTACGCCACCAGTTTCGGTATTTGCAGTTCACCATCTCACAATAATACATGATCATAATTTCGTGTATCCAAGAAATGAGCCATTCACGTAAGCTTATACATTTGACTTGGATGCTGACCACCAAGTATTACTTTAATATTTTGCTCATAACGACTGCGCAGATCATCAATCATACGTTTCGTAGCTTTTGCATTATACAGTAACACAGAAAACAAGCACCATATAATTAATGATGGATTTTGTTGTATGAAGGCATCAAATACTTCTCTTATCTGTCCATGTATCCCGTCATAGTCATGTATTCCTTGGTCAAAAGCCATGATTTCATCATTCGCAACAGCATGTGTACGTAGAATCCTTGTCAATGCTGCTACTGTACCCGAAGGAGAAATAACTGTATCAAACTTATAATCCTGCTCAACTCTTTCCGGGGTGAGGTGAATAATCGCATACATAAAAAGGAGATCATCAAGTAAATCTCCTTCTTATATAAAGATTATAGATCTCTATTACATATATGTCAATATGTTTCTGCTGTTAGGAAAACTACGACACATTGCGTGAGTACTTCCAAAGCATGAGAAAAATACTCTTTAGACTACGGTACAACCCCTCACTTACAATTTTTATACCCGCCATCTCCTGGGGAGAAAGGAGCGAAATAAGAATCTTTCTATCATCATACAAAATAATCTCTGACGCAAAATCAAAAATAGGATCGTTTATCATAATTGCCTTTGTGAGAGGGACCTTCTTAGGATTAGCGGCAAATCTTTTGTTTTCTTCGCTATATGGTAAGATAGCCTGTACACGAATCTCTTTTGCAAGACGTTGTGGTAGAAAAGACTCATATAAATATTCTCTAAAGTCTTGATCCATAGTATCTGTTCACAAAAAGTTATACAAATGATCTCATGGTCTCGCAAGTAAGTTATTGTATAACGATTTTAATCCCGCTACCCCCACGAAATATTCTACATCAAATCAAGACTTAGAGAACGATTGCAAAGTCTGTAGTTGGTCTAGTATTCATTGCAATTGGTGATAACGCTGATCCGCCAAGTTTTTAAGCTGTTCAGATGAAATCACTTGGAAAAATGTAGTACCTCACTTTTTTATTCTGGTACAGACTCATTTTTCCACCAATGACTGTAACAACTCATAAACATGCGTTCTACTCATGTTCGTTTTTTCTGCTATCAATGATGCAGGACTAGTATTGTAGCTATACAATTTTACAAAGACATCTATTTCTTTTGATGTTAGACCGAGTTGTGAAAGTGTTTCGTACATAGCATAGTAAAAAAGATAAGTGTCGTTTTTATACTGACACAACATACTATTACAATACCACTATACATCACCAGCTTTCACTCCCTCCTGATATGCACTCCGCATATGCGCAAATGCTCATTTCTTCTTCACGAGATAGTCGAAGCTGCCATGCTCGACTATTTTTCATTTTTCAAATACGTAGATCGTATCAAACAGTCCGACGAGATGCAGCTTGTGCAGTGCAGAAACAATAGCTTTCTCGGTGTATGTCTCGAAGATGCGCTTGTAGATATGCTGCTCTGTTACGGGATCGACACTACTTGTCGGTTCATCAAGAAGTAAGATATCACTCTCTTCTGAGAGTAAAATACCACGCGCAAGGGCGAGTCTTTGTTTCTGTCATCCCGACAGATTGACTCATTTCTCCCTGATATCCGACTCCAGTCATTTCGGCAGCTGCTCTACTACCTCATCAAACGCTGCTAGATGTAATGCTTTTTGAAGTTTTTCGTCACTCACCTCTGTACCTACGGTGATATTATACTTGATCGTATTTTCAAAAATCTCTGGATCCTGTGGAATCAGCGATGTATGATATGCTAGCACATGCAAGCCATCTACTACGACGTCATCTATTGTTACTTCAGCATGATCCACATCATACAGCCCTCTCAGGAGCATCATCATGGTACTTTTGCCACATCCACTCGCTCCCACAAATGCGATTTTTTCTCCCGCGTTGATTTTTAGAGCGATCTCTTTGAGGACTTGTTTTGGTTTTCCGTCTTGGCTGTATGAGAATGAGAGATGAGAAATATCTATCTGTCACCGGCTTCTATGACTAGGGAGATGGCGTTTTTTGACGATCTCATTGTACGAGGCAATGATATGATCGACCGTCTGCGCATTGATTCTATTCTGCACTACTTGCGAGTACTGCCATGCAAAATTATAGAACGAGTCACTCATCCTCATAATATACTGAAACAGCATCGTCACTGTTCCTACGAGAACTACGCCAGCTATCGTGTATTGTTGGTAGATATATAATCCTACTGTCGCTGCCGTGGAGATCGCCAACGTAATACTCACTGCAAACCACTTCCACTCATTGAGCACCGTATACTTCTTGAATGGAGCGAAGATCTCTCATATTGCATCATAAAGGGTTCCACGCACACCCTTCTCAAACCTCAGCGTGATGATGGTTTTTATGTTTGAGATATAATCATACGTCAGCGATGCTACCTTGTGGCCTAGCGTATTTTGTTGTTCTAGTCGTGCGACCAATTTTTTATCCACCACCCAGATAAATACAAAAATACATATACCTACCACAAAAATCGTAACACCTATGATCGGTCGTATCCACGTCAACATCACTATCGACGTCAAGAATCTCAAGACCGTACTCATATACAGAAATGTATTTCCCGAGAACTCCTGCAATGCCGAGACTGCTTTATTTACTTGATCTATGGTCTCTCCAGAATGATGCTCTGTATGCCGAGACATGGGCAATGCCATTACCATATCAAACAGACGCATCCTAAAGTTTGTCGTAATGTTGAACTTTAGTTTTTCTTCTCGTACACGAGCTGTTCCATGGAATATTCGATCTACGAGCGGTATCACACCCAGTAATGCGAGATACATCATAATAGTTGGCAGCTGTTCCTTCCCTCACAACTGTATTGTTGTCATGAGCATACCGATCACGTATGGATCTGCTGCACCTATGACATTTGAACACACGAAAAAAAACGTCGTCAACAAAAATTTTGGTTTGTTGTCACAGTGTTGTCGCAAGAGACGATACAAAATTACATATGGATTATTTTTGAACATTTTATCATTTCTTTATCGAGTAAACGTTTCGTTAGTGATTATATTATTTGTTTTTTCTCTAGAATCCGCTCTGTAAGTCGAGCATTTTTTTGTAATTTCATCACAAGGCAATGAGCTCTTCGTGGGTTCATTCTTCAAGTATCTTCCCGTCTTCTAGCAATATAATTCTATCTGCACTTTTGACTGTTTGTAATCTATGCGCAACAATCACTACTGTCTTGTTCTCAAAGAGTCTTTGCAAAGCAATACTTACTTTCTCTTCATTGAAACTATCAAGCGCTGACGTCGGTTCATCTAGAAAAATAATTTGAGGATTTTTTAGCATTATTTTTGCGATCGCTAATCTCTGTCTCTGCCCACCAGAAAGCCTTATTCATCTTTCTCATATCTCTGTTTGTAAGCCATTTTCGAACTCGTAAATAAATTCACACTGCGCATCTTGTATTGCTTTTTCTACGGTATGAGGATCAGGGACATGATTGAGTGCATACGTGAGGTTATCATATATTGTTCCGTCAAATACACTTGGTTCTTGTGTAAGATATCCTATATGTGCGTAATAGCTTGAAAGCCTCAGGTCTCTAAGATTCTGACCATCCACGTAGACAGCCCCACTGTCTGGTTTGATATACAAAGACGCAAGCTTGATCAGCGTTGTTTTCCCTCATCATGATATACCTACCAAAGCTGTTTTCTTTTTTCCTTCGATGTGTAGAGAGAAGTCTGATAGCACTTTATTTCATCACTGATACGCAAACGATACATGCTCAAATTTTATATCTCAGGTTTTACACACAAACTCGTCCCCCTCATCCAATGCTTTTTCTTCAGTAAATTCATCAAACACCTTCCAAAGTTTTTCTATATGGATAATATTATCCGCCATGCTTTTTCCTATTGTGCTTAGTTCTCCTATAGTATTGCTCAACACTCACGTCAACGTCGTCACAAGCACAAAATCAGAAATACTTGAAGAGCTGCTAAATACCGCATATCATACACCTGCTATCACTAGAGCTCTTAGTATATGCACGAGAAATACTGATCCATCATAGCTTATCGTTTGCATATATTTCTCTTTGTACCTGTACTTGAGTCCTTCCCGTGCGAGAGTAATATATTTTTGTATTTCCGAAACATATTTATTGCTTTGTAGTATTTCAAACTTTGACATTACTTGTCTCACTACGTTTCTGTCTGTTTCGATTGATATTTCTTTTGTCTTACTTCTTCGCATAGCAGCCTTGGGGCCGAATATCTTTATTCGTATAAACACCACCATGAGCACCACCAGTGTTGCGACAAAAAACCGCACTGATTGAGCCGCAATAAAAATCAATGAAATCACAATCGTAAAGATTACGTTTAGATGTTTCCAAAATATCTCTGCCAGCGTAAACGATCGATTATTTGTTCATGCTTTCAAAATCGAGATAATTCTTCCTGTTCCTATCTTTTCTATTTTGGTGTTATCTGCGAAGAAAAAGATAGACATATATTTTTTGTAGACATAGACATCTGTATCCGTCACCGCACCAAAAAAATATTTCCTATCCAAAAACTTCATCGCAAAAAATAGCGCTGCTGTCACACACAATACAACAATCCGAAATAAGAATGTTTGCTTATCTCCATCCTCCAATGCCTTGGTAATATTTTGGAGGTATCGTGCGTATGAAGTTGTGTATAATGCTCTTGCAAGAGCTACTATACCGCACATCACATAGTGGTATGGTTTTGCTCCTACTGGCTCCAATATTCTTTTGAACTGTCATCGCATAGTACTATCCATTATAGAGACATATATAAATATTCGCATTCCCTTCTAAAACCCGCTCTGTAGCTCCAACATCTTCGCATAGGTTCATCACTGTGAAACGAGTTCGTTGTGCGTTCCCCTTTCGATAATTGCTCACTGCTCGAGCACAATGATATCGTCTGCTGATTTTACCGTCTGCAGTCTATGAGCAATCACGACTACTGTTCTTCCTTTGAAGAGGTTCTCCATTGCTTCCGTAATTTCCTGCTCTGCAAAACTATCAAGTGCCGATGTAGGTTCGTCTAGCAATATGATTCCTGGATTTTTAAGGAAAATTTTGGCAATAGCTAGACGCTGTCTCTGGCCTCCAGAGAGCCTGATTCACTTTTCACCTATTTCAGTGTACAGTCACTGAGGGAGGCTATCTACAAAATCACACTTCGACAAGCGTAATGCATCTTCTACTCTCTGGGCCAATTCATCGTGAGCAAGTTCATCTTCATCGATCGAGTAGGTAATATTTTCCCGTATCGTCCCATCAAATACGTTCGGCTCTTGTGTCAGGTAGCCGATATGCTTATAGTAGGAGTCAAGTGACACATGTTCTTTGTTAGCCTGTGTTCTTCCGTTTGGAAGTTCTTGTCCATCCACAAGAATACGACCTCAGGTCACATGCAGGTACCCTGCGATAAGTTTGACAATTGTAGACTTGCCGCTTCCACTACTCCCTACCAATGCCGTTTTTTTTCATCCGTGTATGTGCAGCGAAAATTGTTGTAGCACATCTGATGTATTCTCTTCTTTATCTTTATCACCATACCCAAACGTTACATCCTGTAGTTCTATCACTCCTGATGTGTAGACAAAATTTTTCCCATCTTCATATCCTTGTATCAGTGGCATACTATCAAACGTATCTC
>CAYOFF010000004.1:0-51592 GCA_964403415.1 uncultured Candidatus Peribacteria bacterium
CTCCGATAAGTTCTCCTATGACGCCAGGCAGTCAGATTTTTTTGATAAGATCACCTGCGGCTCGTACTGATATAAAACTGGTTGTTGTTTTTGTTGGATTTGGATTATTTTTTTGAGGTGGTAATGTCCACCCCGATTCCGGTACCGAAACTCCACACCTTTGAGAAGTTCATGTTAAATACTGCAACGGCGTATATAGTTATACGCCTGTAACCCAGTCCTATCGCCGTTCCGGAAGCGATTCCAACCTTGTTTTGTTGGAACGACACTCCCGGAAACATTGATCCTCTCAGGCACCAGTCTCCCCAACAAACTTTTACGTTGGGTCCGCCATAGCCACCGAGCGCACCTCCATAATGACCATCTGTTACGTAACAAATGAAGGGTTCCCCCTTCCATCCTGTTACTGTAGTTTTTTGGGAAAACAGATGAATGAATGGAACGAAAAAAAACAGGCAGTAGAATATTATCTTTTTCATGATTTTGTCTTTTATTTTTTATTCTGCGTACATTACTCGTTCTTCGCTATTAGAAGTAACTGTAGAAACCGTCTTTTCCGTAAAAACTCCTCGCCATAATGTTAGCGCTAGTGCACTCAACATCACAGCATTAAAGTACGATTGGTTCAGTATCCCCGTTGTATAGAATAGCAAGGCTACGATAATAGCCATCATCCCCTTGATGTTCATATCTCGTCCAACAATCCCCGCTGTTTTTCCATCAATATTCATGTAACGCCTCAAACCAAAAGTAGTTGACCATCCACTGAGTATAGATCCTATGATCAACAACACAAAGGTTATCGCAAATGGCCACACATCTGAGCCCGTGAATATGACGCGGAGTCCTGCGAATGAAAAGAAAATCGTCCCATACTCAAACAAGAAGTATGTGAAGTCGCGCTCCACGCGCTTTGCAATATCTGAGGGGAGCGTCATCCCTATCAAAATGTAGCCGAGGAAATTATGTACTCCCAGATAACTGGTTACCATTCCTGCGCCAGCTGCTATACAAGTTAGCACAACATAGTACACCACCTTACTTTCACGCGCTAATTTTAGCATTTTTTCATCGCGAGTTCCTGTCTTTTCACGCATAATAGTCTCATACATCTTCATCGTTTTTTGGTAGAGCGTAACCTTTAGTAGTAAGCGAAGCGGCCCCAAACAGATTACCGAGAACACCACGAACATTCCTAAATTAAATACAATCTGATATCCGTTTACTTCGTGTGAGCCGGTTGTTTGCAACATAGAAACCACCGCAAAAGCGGTCCAGATCGGAATTTCCTTTATCGCCGCAATCGCAAGTGAGAGCTCTCCTCTATTGCTATTCACCTCCGCCTTAGAATGCAATATGAGGTATACAAATGGCAATCCGGTCTCTGCGGGGAAAATGGCTAACGCCCAGGCGGCGTCTCCGGCTCCAGCAAGTGTAAATATCAGGACTGAGGCAAAATAAATAACAGCGAATGTGATTATCGTTAGTCCTGATAATTTCCCTCTTAGATGACTTAAATGAATTTTACTTCCTGCCACGATGCCGATAGCTATCGTGACTAACCATCCTAAGCCGGAGAATGCTGTACTTATCTTTTCGGGGACGGCAACGTCGTTCATATAAAGGATGTTTCCCACCAGTACTCCTGTAATGACCGACATCAATTGTATCGACAAAGTTAATTTCTTTGCGACATAGGCTGAAACACATCCCATTGCCAAAATGGAGGTTCCCCATACTTCCATGGGGTGACTTTCGTAAAATTCGTAGAAGGCGTTCATACTTTCTTTTTGATTTAGTGTCATTGACTGGTATTTCAAACCAGTACCCGACATTGTTAGTAATGTTTTTTAATGACCGAAGACTTTGTTGCTTTTTAGACAACAAGTACGCCTGATAGTGAGATCAGGCTATAAGACAAGGGTATCGAATAAAATTTTGACATTTTCCTGGTATGGTCCATACTTTTGTCATATATCTACTGGTATTTTTAGAAATTATGCATATACTGACAATTCCTTTTTCTTCTACTATGTTGTTCCTTTTGTTATTTTACTCTATGGCTTCTGAAATGTTCTATAGAAAGAGATATATGAAGAAAATTATCTCCTCGCTTGCGGGAGATGCGCGTGTTATTTATTTGGATGGACCGAGATGATGTGGCAAGTCCCATCTTCTCGAAACATGTAAGGAACACTTTGATACCCAAGGAGCCAAGCGGCTCTATTATAGTTTTGATGAAAACGTCGTTAGTAAGTACTTTCAAAACCTCGATGAGTTTTTGCATTTCTTGTGACTCAAGACCTGATGCGATCCACAACGTGAAACAGTTCTTCTCCTCAATGAAGTACACTACTGCACCAATAGTAAAGAGCTTCTCCAAGAGTATTCCGACAAAAAATTCCCTATGCGTATTATTGCAACTGGCGCCAAACCACTGCATTTTGAATGACACAAACATATCGACACACATACGATCCACCCGTTTGATTTTTGGGAGTACCTTCAGTACCATGGATACAATCCACATAATGTCCCTCTCGATCGTGGCTACAAAAGTATTTATGCAGAGCTCCAAACGCACTTTATGGATTTTCTCAAACGATGATGATATCCTGGAGTCGTTGTAGAACATGATGAAGAGCTCAAACGTCGCCATCTTAGAGAGATTGTCCAAGATGTCTTAGCAAAAGATGGTGGAGTTATTTTTAATCGCGATGAACTTTTTGCGCTTGAACGCTTCTTTGAAGCACTTCCTTCAAATAACCTCCTCCTCAAAAATCACTCTCGTATTGCACTGCATACCAACCAGTCTGTCTATTTTGTGAAGAAGTGTTTTGCGTTTGTTGCAGAGTATTTTTTGGTGCATTTGATTCCTGTCCGTGGAGATACAGCTGCTGACAAAAAAGCGGAATTACTCACTTTTGGAGATTTGTGAATGCTGCATCTGATGAACCAGTCTTTTGGTATCCCGTTGCTCGATCATCAGACCCTACTAAGTTTTGTATGGAGCGAGGTTACTAAGCTTGCACACTGCTCATGGCATACCTACCAGAAGCATAATGGATCTACCATTGATCTTATTGGGACGTTTCAAGACACACGTATCGCTATTATTGTCGACAACAAAAACACTGAAAAACTTCCAAAAATTCTTCAGCAACCTTCTACCCAAGATAAACGAGATATCGCTATTACTACTACGTACAATCATTTTTGACACGAGCTCTACAATGGCAAAGAGGTATACCGAATGCCTGCCTATCTCGTCTCGAGATGGCTGTATGAAAAGCGTCTTAGATGAGATTTTTGATAATATTCTTATAAATCCAAGCCCTTATAGATGGGTGTTCACGCAGGTATAAATATTTGAACAAAATAATTTAATCGTCCTTTCCATCAGACACTCCATCAAGATCTACCTTTAGCGTATCGATCAGTCTTTCTTGAGCGGGAGTGTACTTTTTGGGGTGTAAGAAACTATCATCTTCAAACGTGAACATCATTTTCAAAATATCCAAAATACGCCTCTTTCGAGATGTACGGAGAATTTCGAGTTTATGTGGTCATTGACGCTCAAATGATTTTTTGAGTGTCGTGTATGCGTCCATATATTTATTGAGTATTGCTGCTCTGTCTGAAACTGGTATGTTTGAGTTTTGTGCAGATGCACATGCAGCTATGTATCTCTCTGTAATATGTCATCGATCTTCTTCGCTAACAGAAACCCCGAGCAAAGCTCTTGCTGCATGCTCCTTTTGGACACTTACCGGAATTTCTCATCCTGATCTTTCTCATTCCGGCCTCCTTGTCGGTTCTGGAAACGAATACATATGCTGTCTGAGCAGGGTAAAATACACCGATATATATGATACCAGTAGATCCATTCTTTCTTCACGGTGCTCAGGCAAATATCAATGACCTCCATCATGATTGTGAAATACACTGTTTTGGTGTGTATCGGTGTAGCGTCTGGGTTTTGCTACGCCCCTCCTTTCAAGGGCTACTTGGCTTATATCCAAATGATGCGAGCATTGCAAGAGATTTCCTTCGTTAATGTTAGGTATATTATTATCCAGTATTTTATTTTATACCAGTATAATTAGTATCTCTTTATTATTTATACCAGAGTAATGAGGTATTGTTGTGAGATTGACTTATCTTTTAAAGAGTTTTTGGTATGTTTGCGACTTAACTAATAAAAACGCAACTTATGCAATTCCGGCTTTCCTTTTTCCCCGTATTACTCCTTGTTTTCTGCACCATCTGCTACTCCTGTACGGGAGATGCTAAACGACAGACTGCCATCGAATGTCTGCAGAAACAATATGAAAGAAAACCCTGTGAAACAAATGAAGAATTTATGACAAGGAAGATTAAGGATTTTCAGGAGGGTCAACAGATCCAACGGCAACCGCTCGAGTCTGATGAGGACTACATAAAAAGAGTTGTCGCCATGGCGCAGACATGGACCTTTTGAAGAATAAAACCCTCCCTATCAATCTATTTTCCTCCGTCACATCATCTTGCTTGCAACCCGAGCGAGGTGATTTTTTTATTTAAAAATATTATTTAGCAACCGAATATCAAAAAACGCTTGGGAGAGACTCCTTTTGCGTTTGTTTCTAGTTTCTAGTTGAGAACTACTACTCTCTGACAGTCTTTATTCCTTCTCATACACCACCCTTGGCCACCAGCTCTTGTCTGGTACCTTGCTAGCAGAGAGTGTATCGCTTTGCTTCGGCCATCTCTGACCTAACTCCATCTGCCCTTCTACAATGTAGATGGAGTTAGATGAAGACCTCACCTCAGCCCGCCACGACCCATCGGTGTAGCAGATGATAGAGGTAATCCTTCCGTGTATACGAGATGGAGAGAGACCGTACTGGATATTCGTTTTCATCCCCCACAGCGCCGCTCCTAGAATAACTAGGACAAGCATTACTATCGAGACTCGCAGCAGAGTTCTCAAGAGCGCTACGTTCCATTTAAATTTCTTCTTTCTTCTCCTGGAAGAAGGAGATGTTGGTTTTCTTTTCTGAGGTTTTGCTTTTGCTGTGAGTGTTTTTTTATTTTTCATACTGTTATTTTTTTGACTGTCTTGTTATCTCCTGATATATTGTGAGTATCTTTTGCGAATATTCATAGACCCTGCCTTACGCATCCTCATCTCATACCTCTGCTGCTAACGGTACTGGTGTTTTTATTTTTTGTTTTCTTTTCTTGTTTGCTTTCATTCTCTCCATCATGCTAGAGACGATTACCGACATTGTAAAGATAAACACCGGCATACCCAGGATTGCATAGATCATCACAACTATTTTTCACTCTACGGTCTGCGGCGTAATGTCTCCATATCACACACCTGCTAGTGTAATTACGCTTAGATAAATCGCATTAAAAAGAGATATGTCTTCAAAACGCACAAGTAGATACGATCATATCATTAGCAATAATGCTATCAGTACTAGCTCCAGCTCTAGTGTCTGTATCAGTGTGAGATGACGGAGCTTTCTTACGTATTTCCCTCACGATGTTGCCACACCTAGCCCTCTTGCAAACTGCCTTAGTTGATCAATCAAAAAGTATATGTAACGCATGGACGTATGTATAATGTATATGAAAGTTATATTTTTTTGGACTCTTGCAACACTCTAATATTATCAAAAACACACGCTATAGTAACAGGTCAGATGCCTCATGGCACCGGCGTGATATGTGCCCCTGCTGCTTGCAGAGACTCTCGATCTGTGTCTCATACAGCCTTTCCGTCTTTGATTCATCGACCGACATCGATGATGACTTTGTCAGTCCGCGATGGTCATGATGCGATCATTTTTTGAGGTGTCTCGCCGCCCTTCTCATCATACTCAAACATCTCCGCAGTAATGAGATGGACTACCCCTGTCGCAGAGATAATGATATCACTCATTGCACATAGCTCTGCTAGTCTTGCAGGAGATGTTCGCTCATTACAACTGAGGACGGTCGCTCATTGATTCATCAATTCGAGCGCGACCGGCTTTCCTATGAGATTGCTTTGGCTGATCACTGCTACAGTTTTTCATTGGAGATCGCCAAAGCCATAGTGTGCCAGCACCTCAAACACTGCCCTAGGCGTTGCTGGCACAAATGTTCCTTTGCCTATCAGCGAGTTTCCAAAGACGACGCCGCTCAATCCATCGATATCTTTGTGCGGCGTCACCGCAGTCAAGAACTCGCTCTCCTGTGCAGCAAAACGCTCTGCTACTGGCAGCTGCACAATAATGCCTACGCAGGCATCATCGGTATTACACTTCTCTATAATCGCAAACACCTCTGCTGGTGCAGCATTCCGAAGTTCGTGTGTTTGCGAATGTATACCTATCGACGTTGCGTAGTTTGCCTTGAGTCTTGCGTAGACACGTGTTGCATCATCATCGTTGAGCAAGAGATGCGCGATATACATATCCGCACGGTCTAAACTATCTATATAGGCTTTTGTCTGATGACGCAACTGCTCGACAACAGGTTTTCCATATAACAACATTTCTGACTTCATAGGTGATATAAATATTATGCCGTTACAGGCGTTATATTTACCTGCAACTTCGTTTTTTTTATCCTTTTGCACTTTTTATTTTTCCATCTTCTATGGTAATCACACGATCCGCAAATTGAAGGAGATTTTTTTCGTGTTCTATCATCAAGATTGTATCTCCGTTGTCCAAAAATCTTTTGAGCACTCGGAGAAGTTTCTCAATATCTGCTGGATGCAATCATACCGTAGGCTCATCTAAGAAGTAGAGCGTATGTCACTTATACGACTTGAGAAGATGTTTGACGAGTTTTATTCTCTGTGACTCACCTCACGAAAGCGTATGCGCTGGCTGTCCTAGCCTTACATAGCCAAGCCCAATATCTACCATCAGTTCAAGTGGTTCCGCCAAGAATCCAAGATCTCCAAAAAACTCAAATGCTTCCATGATATACATATCAAGCACGTCAGCTATACTTTTCCCATGCCACTTGATAGCAAGAATTTCTGGTTTATATCTTTTTCATTTACACAGCGTACACGGGACATATGTGTCAGGCAAAAACTGTAACTCTATTTTTTTGTGACCATATCATTCACACTCGGGACATGATCATTTGTCAGAATTAAAACTAAAGTGTCCTGCACCAAATCATAGCATTTTAGCTTCTGTCGCTCATGCATAGAGTTTACGAATATCATCAAATAGCCCTATAAATGTTGCTGGGCAACTCCTTGGTGTCTTTCAGATACTTGTCTGATCTACATACAACACATTCTTTACCTCTTCGTATCCAAGCACTGATTCCACACCAAGATGCTTATAAAATTCTTGTAGTGCTAGCTGCTCGTAGTGCTCGTATGTCTCTCTTCTCATTACCGGTGCTGCTATAATTTCACTTCGCGTCATACCCTGTTTGAGCAAATTTAGTCTAATATAACTTTGTATAAACTGCACTTTTTCTTCCAAGAATTTGAACAACGTATGATACATGAGCGTTGTCTTTCACGCTCCTGAAGGTCACGTAATCACCGTAAAACTCCCAAGATTTATCGTTGCGTCTATATTTTTGAGATTATGTTGTGATGCTTTTTTTATACGGAGTTGTCTATCACTAGGCCTATGTTCAAACTCTACGTGTACTTTCTTCCTGCCCGTAATATACTGCGCGGTGAGATTATCGGTTTTGATAAATGCATCATATGGCCCACTGTACAAGATACGTCCACCAAAATCTCCTGCTCCAGGTCACACCTCTACGATCCAGTCCGAATTTTTTATAAACTCTTCGTTGTGTTCTACGACCACAATCGTGTTTCACATATCCTTGAGTCATTTGATTGCGCCAATGACTCTCTTTATTTCTCATTCATCAAGACCGATTGTCGGCTCATCTAGGACATATATGATTCATGTTAGTTTGTTACCAAGCTGTTTTGCTAGTCTCAATCTCTGTATTTCTCATCATGAGAGCGTATCGATTTGTCTGAGTGTATTGATGTAGTGCATACCCAGCATCTCTATCGTCTTTGCTCTATCGAGGAGGGGTTTTATAATTCTATGCACAAGCACTTCTGGCTGTGTTGTTGTTTTTTCATAGAGTTCTACCATAGTTCCTAGGCTCTCTATGGAACATCTCTGGAGATCTGCAATATTGAAGTGTAGTATGCCTGGATTTTGGTAGAGATAATGCTGCTGACCATCGTCATCTACTGCAATTTTTTCTTCTTTTGCTGCTTTTGCAGTTTTTTTTGTTTTTGAAGTTTTGGTTGGTGTTGCTACAATTTCTTCGTCTGGTACAGCTTCAATTCACTGTTCTCACCTTGTGGTTCACGTGAGACCATCTAGTCTTTTGTCATAGGGGATATTGAGAAATACGTGCAGACTTTCTTTTTTGAGTTTACTTCCACTACATGTAGGGCATGGTCTTACCTGCATCATTGCCTGAAAGTCGACCGTCAAAATGCCTTTGTTGTACTGATCTGTAAGTACATGTTCTATTCCTTTGTAGTTCATACTGATATACTTTCATCCTCCGAGTGAAAGCTTCATAACTTCGTTGTCACCATTGATAACTACCTCCCTAAATTCTTCTGGAAGATCTTTCCAAAATGAATCTTCGTGTATCTGATACGTGTACGCTAGCTTCTTGAGAATGGCCTGTCCAAGAGCACTATCACGCCATGGCAAAATCGCCTTGAGATATGGTGAGAATGGATCCAGCACTTTTTCGAAGTCCACTTGCAACTGTTCACCAATACCGTGACATGTTTCACATGCACCTTCTTGGCGGTTGGGCGAAAAATGCTGCGAGGTGAATTCTGGGTATTTGATATTATCTTTGGGACAGTAGTATTTGTCCGTGTATCGTGTGATATGTTTTGCAGCGCGGAGATCCCCCGGTCACTCTTTATCCTCGTCTACCATATAAACACCAAATTTGTCTGCCATCGCCAACATCTTTATGCTGTCTTCCTTGAGCCTACTCAGCGTCTCTTGTGTTATCGTCACACGATCAAAAATACCATAGACCTTGACTGGCATGTTGTGAGCAGGAATCTTTGGATCTTCGAGATAGAAATACTCTACGAGATTATCCCAAACGTGCTCTTGGTTGTCGTAGTTGAGTGCCAAGAGATATCTCGTAATACCCTCTCACTGATCTACTTTTTTTCTATTTCTTCTCACAAACCTTGCGAGTTCATCTTCCTCTAGGTACATGCCCATCTCCTGGATCATATAGACTTTTTTTCCAAAGAACTTAGCCTGAATATCCGCCAAAATCTGCTCTGTTGTTTTGGGTTTGAGTGGCGCGCCACACTTCCAGCAGTATACTTCACCGAGTTTTGCCATGAGCAGTCTGAGGTAGTCATCGATCTCTGTGAGCGTTCCTACCGTACTTCTTGAGTTACCGACGCGCTTGTTTTGCTCGATCGCAATAGCTGGCGAGAGTCACTCTGTATACTCTACCTCTGGTCTCGCTCATAGATTAAAAAACTGTCTTAGATATGAGGAGAGTGACTCTATATATTTGAACTGCCCCTCTTTGTAGATCGTATCAAATGCCAGTGACGACTTCCCAGATCCAGACACCCCCGTAATAGTTATGATCTTGTTTTTGGGGAGCGTAATATCTACGTTTTTGAGATTATGCGTATGAATTCCCTGCATAGTCAGTCTGTCTCACTCTACAGGAAAAATCTGAGCTTTGTGCTCCTTGTGAATATGTGCGTATTGTTCATGAACTTGTTTTGCTGTTGCTTTTTTTTTGGGTTTGGAAGCCATAGAAACAGGGAAAATAAATTATCCACACCCTCACAGGCGTGCTATCATATCCCGCAGTGTAGCTATTGAGGTATCAAAATCAATGAAAGCCCTGTATAAGGACTATTCCCCGCAAACCATTCTACCTCAATAAGGCATGTTTTATTGTATCTCATACGAGATACTCGATCTTGGTGTCTGACACCCACCTCACGAAACTCGTATCTTGTGTTCTCTCATCTATGACTGTCGGCAATCCTAGAGGAGACTTACCTTTGAGCGTCTCTGTTTCTGTAATATATAGGCCACATATGGTTTTTTGGCAATTTCCCTTATAGATGAAATATGTCCCTTTGGGTGAGAATCACAAAAATTCGTTTCCTGGATAGTACGCGGTTAGCATATGTATTCTTTTTCTTTTACGTTCAGGATAGAAAAGTGCAATTACCGTGTTTTCCTCGGATGCTTCTTCTGTTTCGATAATGAGACCTACTGCTTTTTTGTCTGGCGAGACGACAATATCTCTAAACTTTGTTCTGTAGGTAAATATTTCTCTATCTGTACAAAACTCCTTGCGCCCTAGCCTTCAGATGTTACTTTGATCACAGAGCGGGCTTTTATCCACGAAAAATTCAACAATCTGCTCGTCTTCTATCTTGAGGAGCTCCTTGGTCCCATCAATGATACGCGTCCCATCCTGTGAGAGTTTTATTCCCGCGCTTCTCATATTGATTGCTTTTTGCTTTTTTAGATGTTCTTCTTTTGCATTCTCAAGTGTTGCTGGCGCCTCCACAAATACCATAAAATTGTATCCTAAAATACCAAATACTACGAGCCCTCCCAGCGCTACCACTCCCAACATAGAGCGAACATTCTCTGAAGCCATGTCTTTTGAGAATTGTATAAACGGTTGTATTTTTATGTACAGCATCCTTGTGGATGACTATGATTGTTATATGTACGATTCCTGGTGCAACACTCAAGCACATTACAAAAACAATGTGTTTTTGTAATAACAAAAAAAAGGGAGACCTAAGCCCCCCTCTTATACATATCTGGACACTATATCAAGACTACTCAGCAGCCTCTTCTGTACCCTCTTCTCCATCTTCTGCAACCTCCTCAGTTGCCTCTACTACTTCTTCCTCTACTACTGGTGTTGTTGTTTCGTCTGTCATGTATGTAGTACGTTAGATAATAAAGCAAGCGTTGGTACCTTGCGGCCCTCTTCTCTGTCGACATACTACATACTCTCCTTTCCAAGTCAAGTAATATTTACATCTTGGAAAAAGATAGCATAGTATAGATCTGGACCAGCCGGGATTCGAACCCGGGACCACTGGCTTAAAAGGCCATTGCTCTACCAGCTGAGCTACTAGTCCGTAATATCCACGTCCTTACGGACGCAGACGCGTTCGTAGTCTACTGCATCAACAATGTGCTATACTTTTTGTACATCTTAGAAGAAATTTTGATTGTTACAGGAATCCCGTCAATCAGCACTCTTTTTTTGATGAGATTTACCTTGAACTGTCTTCTGGTAGCTCTCATACTGTGAGATCTATTGTTACCTGATGCTGTTTTTCTGCCTGAAAGCATACATACTCTTGCCATCTGATCAAACACACGAAAATAAAATCGTTTTGGATACTCTTGGACTACTCTTTCTTTGCCTCAGCTCATGCTGCGGGCGCCGCCTCTACAGCTGCTACTGGAGTTTCCTCTTTCTCCTCTTCAAATTCAGCCGACGTTACAACGGGTGACTCTAGATCATCTATGATTTCTACTTTGTTACTTACCTTGAGGTCTTTGACATGCACTACCATACCTACGTGATCGATAACAGAGATATCGAATTCAATATTGGATGGAAGATCCATAGGGAATGCTTCTACCTCTACCTGCATCAAAATCTGCTGTATTGTACCCAGATTTAGCTTCTCTACAGGAGACTCTCCTATAAGAATAACTGGAACTTCCGCACGTACCTTCTCGTCGCTCTTTACTGCAAGGAAGTCTACATGCACTGCGTGATCCGTTACTGGATCTGCTGTCATATCATGGAAGAGTACGAGCTCATTGATACCATCTCACTTGAGTTGGAGTGCTGTGCTATATCCTGCTTTTTGATATGCTCTTACGAGGGGTATTTTTTCTATAGAGATATGCAGTGGTTGCGCGAGATGCTTCCCGTAAACAACAGCAGGTACGAATCCTTGCTTTCTCAAGCTTTTTGCCTGCTTTCCAAAGTGTGTACGTTTTTGTACTGATAATTCCATTGCTCTGGATAACCAAAAGTAAAAATATCTCCACGTATATTGTCGCTAGTTATGCTGTTTTCTCTTCAGATGATTCTTCTGTAGGTGCGTCTACACTTTCTTCTACTGCCACCTCTTCTACTGGTGTTTCTTCAGTTACTGGAGTTTCAGCCGCTACCTCATCTTTCGTCTCTTCCACAGCAACCTCTGGTGCTGTAGTTTCTTCTACCTGCTCCTCAGCGATAACCTGCTCTGTGATGTCTTCGTCATTTTGTGGATCTGGCAGCTGTGCAGCTACTACAGGAAGAGCACCCTTTGCTACTGCAAAGAGATCTACACCTCTCTGATCAGCTGTACTGATACTTTTCATTCTTGCGTCCTTACCGATCTTCTCTCTGATATAGTAGATCTTAGCTTGTCTTACCTTATATGCATCCACAAGAACAACTTTATCGAAGTTTGGGAATGACAGTGGATAGATTTTTTCGATCGTCATTCCAGCTACCTTACCTCTCACCGTAAACGTACCGTCTGCGTGATTTGGTTTTTTTACTTTGATAACTAGTCCTTTGAATCTCCAAATTCTCTGGTTATTTCCCTCTCCTACCTTCTCATGGATTTCGAGCTGGTATCCTGTCTTAACAGGGAGAATAGTATATTGACGATCTGCAGCTAGCGTTTTGAGTCTTTGCGTATTCATGGAATCTCACACACTGAAATAAGTAAAAAAAATTATCCGATCTGCTGTCTCTTTACTACTTCTGCTTTCCATTTTCTCTGCTGCTCAAGTTGTTTTCTAATATCCATAACAACCACTCTCTCTACTCTCTTGAGCGCTTTTTGGAGTTTCTTTTTCGCATTGGTCTTAAGTCTTGCCATGATGTAATCACCTCAAAAGTAAAGTCATACTCCGTACAATCAATTATGCACGCTTTGCTTCTGCTGAAGCCAATGAGATACCATATTTTTTTAATCTTGCTACGGCCTTTTCTTTCGTCTTTTCTACCCACTTAGACGTTGTCCCTTCTTTTACTTCTCTTTTGAGAAGCATCTGGTACCACTTAATAGCATTTTGATATTTCTTTCCAGATCTCTTGGTTTTTCTACAAGGGTTCTGCAAGGTATGAGTTGGTTTTCCTGATTGATTTCTTGTTGGCATTGGAGCACACCTAAAAAGATAAACAAAAACAAATATCTTCTCTCACTACTATTTCACGTATTTTGCAAGATAAGCAAACGCTCTGTTGGCTTCTGCCATCTTGTGCGTATCTTCTTTCTTCTTGACTGCGCTACCTTGGTTGGAGTACGCTGCTAGGAGCTCTTCAGCGAGTTTGCTGCACATTGAGCGACCTTTCTTTGCTCTCGAGTAGGTAATAATCCACTGAGCAGCATAGAAAAATCTCTTCTTTACTGGAATTTCTACAGGCACCTGATAGACGGCACCACCAATTCTTTTTGACTTTACCATAACCTGTGGTGCAGCATTCTCGAGCGCTGACTCCCATACTGCTGTAGGATTTACATGGCCATTTGCCTTGATCTCCTCAAGCGCATCGAAGAATATCTTTCTTGCAACAGTCTTTTTACCATCCCACATAAGGTAGTTGATGAACTTCTCTATCTTGTCGTTTGTAGAAGGCAGACTGAATTGCTGTGGTTTTTTGTAACTTGTCATTACACAGACGAAACAAAAAAGTAAAGGAAACACATGTATCTACGTAGTCTTATTTTTTAGCTGCTTTTGGTGTCTTGGTACCATACAGAGATCTTCACTGCCTTCTTGTATCCACTGCATTGGTATCGTATACACCTCTCAAAATATGATACTTCACACCAGGAAGATCTTTTACTCTTCCTCCTCTTACAAGTACCACACTGTGTTCCTGGAGCGTATGCTTTTCTCCTGGGATATATGCGATAACTTCTGTACCATTAGAAAGTCTTACCTTAGCGATCTTTCTTTGTGCTGAGTTAGGTTTCTTTGGCGTCATTATCGTCACCTTGATACATACACCTCTCTTAAACGGAGCAGGAATATTGACAGGACGATTACCTTTGAGCGTATTGATACCAAACATCAACGCAGGGGCTTTTGATTTCTTTACGTTTGGTGTTCTTCCCTTCTTAATCAGTTGTGTAATTGTAGGCATTCCACAATATCCGTAGGTAAAAAAAGAAACGGACTTTACTCCCCTTTGATGGGTATGATTCAAGTCCTTTTCTCGTTGTTTGCTGTAGTGTGTATAGATTGAGGTGTGGATTGCAAGGGGAACTCATAGAGTTGCTATATTGCGGTTTATCTTTATAATATTTTCGCTGTACATATCCCTTTAGCCGCCATAGTCTGTCACTCATGCACACAGCATCATCCATCACTTCTCCAGACTCCCCCGATACGGCTAGGGATCACCTTGTATACCCTTCTTTCGATGAACCTACCTATGAATCATATACCGAAGCAACTGCTCACAACCTCTTGACGCTCTTTGATGATAATCTTCAGACAGACATAGATCCACATATACCCGTTCCCCCTCATGTCGATTCCGCATGGCTCTCAATACAAGAGTTCGGCACCAACAAGGACCATGGCATGGAACATGAGTATAATGTATTTAGGGAGTCATTGAGAATTGCTAATATTGTTGAAGCTGAAACCGAAGCGCTTGTGGACCGCCAACTCCTCTATATTATGTCACTTGCTCATGATGCGGCAAGATCTATCGTTTATCCAGATGGTATTGATCAGATATCTATCCCAAATAAAGAGAGAAGAGAAAAGAGAAATGATAAAAAACACGAATACTTTTGATGGATTATTGTCAGGAATAGAATTGCTCGTTTTAGAGAAGCTGGGATTTACGTTTCACCTGCAGATGAGGCAAAGCTCAAAGACTATCTTATCAATCATGATTTTTTTTCAAAACAACTTAACGGCAAGAGATTCCAAGAACCCGCTTCTCTTGAGGGTCAGATAGTTAGGCTTGCTGATAGGACAAGCGTGCCACTCGTAGAAGAAATAGATAGGTATCGGGCGACATGAAAGAAACTCAAAACACCTTTTTTCTTTTCGGAGACCGACATGGATATTAGAATGAATTTCTCTTTTGATGATTTTTGAACATACGCTAAGGCGGGCATCATTGATGAAGTTATGTTTTTTACGGGAATGCTTATGATTAATGGATCAGATTTCTCTCACCCCACTCTCTCTAGGCTCTATGACGAATGGGCTGTACAAAAACATATGGCCGCAAAGCATATCCTCGATATCGCACGTACCGAAAATATTCCTCATGAAGATACTGAGAAATTAATGGAACTTCTCAATGCCCTCGGTAAGAAATATAATTTCTCCTTGTAGATGCAGCTATTTTTGTTAGTGTCTGTTTTTCATTTGTTCTCAGTATTCTCATGAAAATTGCTATTTGTGGATCACATGGTGTAGGGAAAAGCACTTTATCAGAACATCTTGCGAAGCACCTTGGCATCGTTGTTTTACCCGACATTGTTATTGAGGCACATCATAGTGGCTTCCAAATTAATGAGTGATCGACCCTAACTACTCAAGTTTGGCTTACTGCTAAACAACTTGAAAACGAAAAAAAACACTCATCGTTTATTGCTGATAAGTGTATCTATGATTATCATGTCTACGCAAAAGCACTTTCCATGAACCCGTCTATTGTGGAAACAACAAGACTTATTGCTCTGGATGTACATGATTATACTCACGTTTTTTATATTGCTCCGGAATTTGAACTTGTAGACGAAGGTGGTCTGAGAAGTATTGATCCTGTTTTTCAGTCACAAGTTCATGATACATACAAAGCATTCCTTGAGGAGCATAATATTTCGTATGTCCAGTTGACATGATCTATACCACAGAGAGTCGAGCAAGCTCTTCTACATATTTCCCTTACTCAATCTTCTCAATCCAAAGAGTAAGAGCGTAACAAGAACAAGTACGATAATGGTATCTACAGGTCAGACTTTGACTTTTTTGATTGCGTCTACGATTTTCTGGTCACCATTATCACAGACCGCCTCCACCGCATACCATGCATACTGATCAGCTTCTGCGTCAGGATCAAACGGATATGGAAACTCTGTATCTGTAACCTCACCCACTTTTGCCATTTCTTGTATTGAGTTCGGTCTCGTGTCTATTCTATAGACGATATATGATTTTGCATGTGGCACTGACTGCCAATAGAGATAGTATTGATCATCAACCTTTCTTGTTTTGAGCACAATGGATCATGGGAAACACGTTGATTTTGCTGCCTCAGCTGTGCTATGTCCTGTTGTACTAGTCACTTCTCCGTTGTTTGTGTTAGTAGCAGTACCACCTGAAAAACTACCTGCTGCGACGCCCCAAATAGTTACGATGGGAGAAGGCTCTCCATTGACGATACCATTTTCGTCTACCGGAAACACCTGCACATAAACTGTCGTCTCTGACTTTACTCTTGTGATGACCGCTTCTGGTTTGGTTGCATATGCGGTCATATTCATGAGCTCCTTATCTGTGCCGTAGGCTATCTTGAAGCGCTCAATTGCTCCTGTAAATGTCCAATTGAGGCCTATCGTTGTAGGATCTGTTCACATAGTAGGAGTCAATGTTAGGATCTTTCTCACCATTCCAAGGACGGTTAGCGTGTCCACATTTTTGTATTCTTTTGTGGTTCACTCTGCCGTTAGGGAAAGATGAACTGGATAGACTCCTGCCGCAGTCACGGTCATTTGTTTCTGGAACAACCCGTTTTGTACCTTCTGTGCGGGCAGAGCAACGCCTTGTCATAGTGCTATGCTTGCAGAACTTACCGTTGATTTGGTGGTTATAATAAAGGTAACAAGATCTCACTCATTTACTGTCTTACCAGGCTGAATATCAAGCTTCACAAAGAAATCCCCACTACTCGTGCCCGTAGGCTGATACGTAAATCCTATGGGACCCGATGTCCCTATCACGGAGTTTGACAGGTCTAATGCCTTGACCTCCAAAACATGTCCTCCAGCAGCGACTCATTTGACGATAACTGTAAAGTTTGCATTTTCGTCTGATATACTCTCTTGCACCTTGCCACCATCAATAAATATAGACAATGGTGTGTTTGGCAATTGTGTCGTTCCAATAATAGTCAATGCATCAGTAGCTATTGTAGAGCCATCTATCGGACTGTCTACTTTGACACTTGACGAAGATGGTCATGTTCCACTACCTGTGACCGTAATTTTTGCCTCACCTTTGATATTGGTATTGAAAAGCTCTGTGACTTTGAGTGTGTATGTTCCTGGCTTGAGTACAGTAAACCCCTTGGAAAATATCTTTATCCCCTGATCTGCTGCTTCAAAGAAATAGAATCCACTTCCCGGTAGTATAAAATCAGGACTTTCCTGCTTGTTACCGTATTCTTCTAAGTACATCATAATATCACCATCATTGTTTTGCCCATAGTTTGTTACTACCTTACCATCGGCATCCAGAGCTTTGATGGTTACGTCGGTAAATTCATGTGTTTTTATCGTAGATGGAGTAATGATCACCTCCAAACGCACAACATCTGCTGCGAACACAGGCAGTATGGATGCCATACCTCCCATCATAAGCAACGATGCTACACCTAAACGAAACAGTTTCATGACAACAAGATGAGTTAAATATTTGTTATTGCTTTACACGCGTACCCAATGCCAAACGCTCTGTTTTACCATCTGTATATGTTACCAAAATATCCGAAAGCGAAAATGCATCCACATCTCACTGCCCAACAAATGTTACTAACGTGTCACGTGCTGAGATATTTCAGACATTACTGATAACCAATAAACTACCACCGCCTTGCGCTTTTGCAAATTGTATGGGATATACTGAGGTTATGTGCTCATTGTTTAGAACAAGATTTTCTTGATCTACAAAAACAAGCATACTAACAGATGCTACGTTTGAAAAATTACGCTGCGCAGCAAGCTCTACTTTGGCAGGCGCTATATCCATAACGACGTCCGCGTCCTGTAGTTTTTCCTGCTGAATACCATTGACAATATTTGCTTGAAAAAGCGGCGTATTGCGAACAGCAAAAATAAGCGTCCACGCCAAAAGTCATGCTAGACCCACTGCTATGATATTTTCTTTCCACTGAGCAACGATCATTATGACGACCCTTGGAGGTAAAATCCCTTTGTACCTCCAGTTATACCACTTTATATACAAAAATCAAATTATGCACCTGGTTCTCCCTAGTCTAGGTATTTACTTTTATTCATCTCATGCTCTGATAGGTCTTTGGAAAGATGCAGGATACCTGAGGTATCATGTAGGTAAAATAGATACAGTGTTTTTTTTGCCGTAAAAAGTGCCGTTATGCTCTCCTTATCGGGATTAGCGATTGGTGTAGGTGGAATACCCTTTCTGGCTCTCGTATTCCGTTTGTTCTCTGTGTCACGCAAGTTTTCTACGATCACGCTTGGCGTACATGCGCTATAGGGACGCTCTAGTCCATAACACAAACTAATATCAGCGTCTAATTGCATACCGTTTTGGAGTCTGTTGTAAAACACTGACATAATGTCAGGTTTATTTTTGGCTTGACGCTCTTCTTTTTGGACAATCGAAGCTAATACGAGTCAATCATACATGGTGAGTCCAAACGTATATCCTTGTGACTTGAGGTACGTGGTCAATGAGTTCAACTGCTGCTGATATGGCTGCCATATCTTCTTTTTTCGATTCTCTAGCTGTAAGTAGATAAGCTGATCTATAGGGTCTTTTGCTGCATCCAAATTATATGTATCTGGATACAAAAACCCTTCTAGTGATATGAGTTTTCTAGATGACATACCTTGTTCTCCCAAAAAGCTATACTTCGCTGAGAGATCAGCTATACGTGCCGGGTTTGTAATAGCTTTGCGATATGCTCACTCTTCGATAAGTCACTGCTGCACAAGCATAGCATCAATATCGTAACTGCTTCGTCCCTCTAGCACCGTTACTGCAATGTATGCAACGGATGGTCATGCCTTGAGCACATCGACAATCTCTTCAAATGTCACAGATCCCGAAAAACGATAGGTTCATGGTTGAATAACTGGCAACTCATCGGCTAAGGACCAACGGGCGTACATAAATTCTCGACGTTTGACGCCCGTCAACTTTTTCTCTACTGACGCTATCCCTCCTCATTTTGGGATCGTAATCGTGGAGGGTAGCGAATAGTATGTAGGCAGCAACCACCGCAAAAAAAGTGCTGCCGCAGCCAATGCTATGAGCGGAAGGACTTTCTTTCCTCATGACTTACGACGCTCTCAGTCTCCAAATAGAGATCCGGACACACGAGCGAATGATGTCTTTTTTTCAAGGATCATCCCGCGCACTCAAACTAAAGACTATGCTTTTACTGTCTTTATTTCCGCCTCATCTTGTTTTTGTCCTCACTCTTCTACCTCGTGATCACCGTTGTGTCACCACTGGCTATCCAAGATATTTTCTACCGTCTCATCTATTTTTTCTTTGGAGACACCTCATGCTCCATCCCTTGAGATATACACATACATAGGAATAATCATTGGCTGTCTACCTACCTCTCTGGTTACGTACTCACTCATGTCGTCTTTGATGATCTTCATAATATCTTTGATTTCTTTCTTTTGCTTGAGTTTCTCATAGTATTTTTGCTTTGCAAACTCTACGACACTCGTATGGATATGCTTCACTTCCGATGAGTAGACAAACCCTCTCGATTCTATTTGTATATTTCCGACAAGTTCTCTACTCTGCGCATCTATCTTGAAGACAAGACAGACAACACCATCGTGCGCCATAATCTGACGAGCCTTGACTACATACTCTCCTGACAGATGTCATCTTCATTTTCCGTCTATCAAGACAGTGTCAAGATCTAACTTCTCGGCAGCAACCTTACAACCATTGTCATACATCTCTATGATAGTTCCATTTTCGTTTGGCATCAAAATATTTTCATCTGGGATTCCCTGGTCAAGTCCGAGTTTTCTGTGTTCATATCTGTGATATGCCTCTAAGTAATAAGGCAGGAAGTACTGTGGTTTAACCAAGCTCAACATCAATTTATGATCCTCTGCATATCCATGTCCACTCGCGTGAATATCCATGTCGTTGTTGGTAATGAGATTGAGTCCTTTTACTACCAACGCATTCATCATAGCTGCCATTTGGAGTTCGTTTCAAGGAATCGTACTTGATGAGATCAAGATCGTATCACCTTTTCTGAGCGTCAACTGCGCATGCTCTCCACGAGACATTCTTGCTAAAGCGCTTAGCTCTTCTCCTTGCGCTCCTGTACAAAGTACCATAACTCTCTGATCTGGCATTTGTTCTGCTTCGTCGTTGAGCTTGCGTAGGAAACCTTTGGGGACATTGATATATCCGAGCTGCTGACATATTTCCACGTTGTTTACGAGTGATCTTCAAGATAAGAAAACTACTCTGTCATACTTGATGGCATACTTGATCAACTGAATTACTCTACCAATATTGGAAGCAAACATACCAACGATTATTCTTGAGTTGGTATTTTCTTTGATGATATGTTCAAGGTTTGCACCAATTACTTTTTCAGATGGTGCCCATCCAGCTCTGTTTGATCCTAGACTATCACCAATATAGAGTTTTACGCCCTCTACACCGATTCTCGCTATCTTAGCTAGATCTGCTGGTTCTTCGATTGATGGCGTGTGATCGAACTTGAAGTCCGATGAGTTGAAGATGAGTCATTTGGGTGTATAGATAGCCTGCGCCATTGTTTCTGGGATATTGTGGTTTACTCTTACGAACTCTATCGTGAAACAACCAAGCTTCAAAATATCGACTTCTGGATCTATAACTTTGTATTTGATCTTAGCCATATCTTCTTTGTTGTCGAACATTTTTTTGACGATACCTAGAGTCAAAGGTGTCGTGTAGATCGTCGGGAAGTCCAATTCTGGAAGTACATCTCTAAGTCCTCAGATATGATCCAAGTGGCCATGACTCAGAATAACACCTCTTAGCTTATGGAGATTTTGTTTGACGTATCTTACATCAGGCACTACATAATCGGCTCCGAGCGTCTCATTTGCTGAGAATTCCATACCACAGTCTACCAGGATGATATCATCACCGTATTCGATGAAAATACACTGTCCTACTTGCTCAAGTCCCATAAGAGATCCAATTTTTACTGGCTTTTCTCATGGTTTGATGCTAAACGTGGGCTGTTTATCGACCTGTGCTTTGCTCTTAGTGAGGGGTTTTTCCTTACCTGCGATACCTAACACAGCTCTACGCTGGTGCATTGGCTTTCTTTTGGGTGGATTTTTTGTAAATTTAATAGGGGCTACTACATTTGCATTTTGTTCTGTCATTGTTTTACACATGTCTAGTAAATAAAATCTTTACTTCCTTTCGCCACATGATAGATCAACTTGAAAGCATACGTTCCTTTGGGGAGGAGCATCGTGTACCCATTGTTTCTCGTGAAACAGCATATTTTTTGTGTACACATATAGACACTACTCGTCCACATCGTTGTCTAGAAATATGATCTGCGATTGGATATAGTACGTTACTGATAGGGATGCATATCTCTGCTCGGTGATGACACCTTACATCATATGAGATCTCACTTCCCTCGTATAGGATAGCTCGTGCCAACCTTGCTAGCTCATGAGTTCACAATGTTTCCTTGTATCATGGTGATGTCATGAGCTTTCCAAAGCAACAACGGCAAGAGAGCTATGATTTTGTTTTTATTGATGGAGCTAAGGCACAGTATAGTTCATATCTTAGATTGGTTTTGCCACTCCTTCGCCCACATGCGACGATCGTTTGTGATGATGTCATCTCCTACGAACACAAGATGCAGTGACTACAGGATATACTTACTGAATTTTCTCTCTCATATGAACGTATTGCACTTGCTGACGGTGATTGAGTGCTCCTTTTGCACACGTAAACTTGGGCCTAATAGATATCCTTGTACGTAGATACTTATGCGTTATTCTCCTCTGTTGGATTACTCTCTCCTGGCAAGATCATAACTTGTCACTCAAGCTCCATACTTTCCACAGCGTCTTTGGAAGCTTGTGTTGTACAAAGTCGGAAATTTACTGGCTCTGTCTCCTGTGTTTCGAGGGCTGCAGGATCTTGGATAAGCGCATAACGCTCGTCTTCTATTCTGATAATATAGTGCAGAAGCCCTTGTGCCTCTCTACACACAATCCCAATACCGTGTATATCATACTCTCCTGGGAATTCTACACGCAATGATGGATCCTCCCCATAACGCATCTGTGGGCCTTTTGCCGTACAAAGATGTGTATATCCTTCTGGAGCAATTCCTTCACCAAAGTAAATCTCGCTTCCAAGCGTCCATCCTTCCCCGTGTTTTGTAATACTAATCATGCACCTATTTCGTTAAACAATAAACATACTATCATCATGAACTCGTCCCAAAGAAATTGGGGTTTATCAGATTAAGAACAATAGCAGACGTACCCAAGATAGCTAATCCGATTATTACTTTGATAATTAATGACTTTCCTCTGCTGGCAGTTCATGCAATACCTTCTGATGTCATCATTAGTCCGCCCGCAATGATAAGCAGAACACCCGCTACCAAAATAATCGTCATCGTAACTCTCACTAGTACACCCACAAGAAAAGGGAATGCATTTGCTACGTTCGTCTTCTCCGGATCGTTCAAGTCCTTACTTATACATCTCCCCAAGAAAGGGAAATTGGTGTTGAGCTCAATATCTCACTTTGGGCAGGGAGAAGATGATCCTCATGCTTGAGCATAAGAAATATCTGGCGTCATATATGCCACGATTCACAAACATACCGCTATACTGCTGAACATAAGGTACAATACTTTGCGTAGGTACACCATATCGCGAGGTGATTATAAAGTATTTATGACCGTATTCAAGAGCGATCCATCTAGCTGAGTTCCATGTGTTTTCATGAGATGCCCAATTAGTTTACCTCTCTCTTTCTTTACATCCTCTATTCCTAGGTCGTGTTGTGCCTGTATCACAAGCTTCTTGGTTTCTTCTTCACTCAGTGTTTCTGGGAGATAACGCTCTAGCACTGCTATTCTTCCAAACTCCGTCTCTGCATCCTCTGATTTACCCGCCTGTGTAAGGAGATCTACTGTTTCTCTTCTGGTTTTTATCTCTTTCTTGATAGCCTGCATGACCTCATCGTCTGTGAGCTCTCTGTGAAGATCTATCTGTTTGTTTTTGAGCTGCGCTAGGAGATAATTGAGCGCATCCTTTTCCAAAATACGCCTCTCCTTGAAGGCTGCTTTATAATCATCTTGGAGCGTCGTATACAGTGACATGAAAGACGTATTTATAGGGAACAAAGCGATTTTAGCTCAACACAATTCGTCTGACTGACCTGAGTATAGGAATATTTATACCGTTTGCAATGTTTGAGATGTCGTTGTCGCCCTCTCATCTTGACATAACCTACGTAGTCGCGGTTTCATCCCTTCCTTGATACCAAGATAGATCAGTCCCCAAGAGAGAGGAATAAGCCAATCTATCGGATGAAGCGGAGCAAAACCAAAGTATGCACTTATTCGTGGTGTATATACAAGATTTATCACCAAAAATAACGATATTCAAAATGCTATAAATAATTGCTTATTTCATCGGAAATATGGTGACCAGATACTATCAAATCCCCCACGACGCGACATAATATTGGTAAACTGACAGAAAAGAATCGTCAGGTACGCCATTGTCTGAGCTTCTTGATGAAACAATGGTGTATCTACATTGCTTCCCATAGGCACTCAGGCAAGTATATAATGTAGCCAGTGTGATCCATAGGCAAATGCTCACATAAGTATACCCGTCAGTATAAGATCAATGATTGTACCTTTATTGAGAACATGTTTTTTGATATTTCTAGATGCTCTCTGCATCATTCCGGGTTGCGCCGGATCTCGTCAGATGGCTGCTAGCGGAGCCATTTCTCCAATAAGATCTATTGCAAGAATTTGTACTGCTGTCATGGCAAGCTGCCGACCATTGAAGATATTGAGAGCAAGCGAAATAAGCACCACAAAAAGCTCTCATCCATTGGTCGATATACATGAGAGAATGGTTTTCTTGAGATTTTGGTAGATCACTCTTCACTCAGCAATTGCAAAAACAAGTGTCGCAAAACTATCATCAAGCAAAATAATTTCTGCTGAATCTTTGGCTACGTCTGTTCCTGTTTTTCCCATAGCAACACCAATGTCAGCCTTCTTGAGCGCAGGAGCATCATTGACGCCATCTCCTGTAACTGCAACTATTCGCTCGAGTTTTTTACAAAGCGTAACAATCCTTACCTTATCTTCTGGAGATGTTCTGGAGAAAATGAGCGATGGTTTGTCGCGAAGCAGATTGATGACGGCGACATCTGGCATTGTTCTCAGCTCTGCTCATGAGATGACGGGGATATCCATTCCCTCCTGCATCAGTCAGATCTTGGTGGCGATCGCTTTGGCGGTCAGCGCATAGTCACCGGTAATAACAACAATCTTGATATGCGCTTCACGTGCTGCTGCGATCGCATACGGCACGGTCTCTCTCGGAGGATCTATCATACTTACGAGACCGAGCAACGTAAGTTTTGACTCTGCTTGATCCATCGTCATATGCGCATCAAACACGTGTATGTCTTTGTATGCAAATGCTAGATTGCGCATCGCATTACTTGCAAGCTCATCATCAAAACCTGTTAGCTTTTTTTTGTCTGCATCTGTTATTGCTCTAACTGCTGCACCATCGAGGACATGCGTTGTCCTTTCCATGATAGTTTGTAATGATCCTTTGACATATATACGGTAGATACCTTGCCCTACCTGGCGGATACTACTCATTCTTTTTCTGACGGAGTCGAAGCTAAACTCGAGCAGTTCGGGATAGCGTTCATTGAAATCATGTGGCGTAATTCATGTTTTTTCTGCAAGCGTAATCAGTGCTCACTCCGTGGGATCTCCTATCGTGTACCACGTTGCATGTCACTCATCCGGCTTGCATATTCTTGCATTGGAGGCCGCAACGCCTGTCTCAAAAAATATATGCTCTCGCTCATTGACCTCTAATGGCGTTTGCTGATCTCTCATGACCTGACCATTTGGTTCGTATCACGTTCCTGTAACATCATACTGCTGTAAACCAATAATTACTTTTTCGACGGTCATTTCGTTTTTGGTGAGCGTTCAGGTTTTGTCTGTACATATGACGCTCACCGAGCCGAGCGTCTCCACCGCTGAGAGCTTTTTGACGAGCGCGAGTTTTTTTGCGAGTCTTCCTGCTGCCGATGCGAGCGCCACACTAATCTGAGCAGGAAGTCCTTGCGGCACCATAGCGGCCGCAATACCTACTGCAAACAGCAGCGCATCTTTCACCGGCCAATCCATGCTTACCGCTATAAAAAACAATGCCGTACCCAAGATTAGTGTTCAGACCGTCAACTTAGAAGCGATGTTGTTGATTTCTTTTTGTAGAGGCGAGAGCTCGTCTTCTGTATCTGCACTCATTTTTGCTATTTTTCAAATTTCTGTGTTCATCCCCGTACCCACGACTACTCCTACACCATTTCACATAGCGACCGTCGTTCCCATGTAGAGCATATTTGTACGATCACCAAGTTCTGCCTCACCCGTCATAGCATGCGTATGCTTTCTTTTGGGGTTTGGTTCTCACGTAAGTGAAAAATCATTGGTCTGTACGTTTGTTTCCTTGATAAGCCTTAGATCCGCTGGTACAGAGTCTCACTCCCCAATATGCACAATGTCTCCCGGTACGAGTAACTCATTTTGCATCTCCTTGAGCTGACCGTTCTCCACCACCTTTGCCTGCGAATAGACCATTTTTTTGAGTGACGCCAGGAGACGCTCTGCTTTTGCCTCTTGGATGTATCCTATCAGTGCGTTTATTAGAACAATAGCCAACAAAATAATCATCGTCCTCGTATCATCCAGATACCATGCGAGAGCCGCCGATACTATAAGCAAGATAATCATAAGATCCTTGAACTGCTCGAGGAATTTGATGATTTCGCTCTTTTTATTTACTTCTTGGAGAAGATTTTTGCCATAGAGCTTGAGACGATCCTCTCTCTCCTGCGGAGATATACCATGAGCCGTTGTGTTGAGACTCTGAAGTGTCTCTTCTGGCTCTCTGAGATAGTACGGTTTTGCTGCCATGTCTGTATCAAAAAAATCAAAATCACCTATAGTTCACGCTAGTATAAGTCTACGCCGTTTACGATGGTTATACAAGTTTTGGTGATTCATGAGGTATGATGCTATTTACATCTTTTGAAATATCTGTACATGGAGCTATTTACAAGTACGCGCGAGCATTGAGCCCTCTCTTCCAGGAGGACATAACGTTTATTGATCATTTCACAGCTGAATGTGTCGACAACAGCCCCGGCACCTCAATAGTGGCGCAAAAAATCGTCTTTACCAAATAATTCTACGTTTAATTAGGTCTGGCAAAATCTTTTCTCTCAAAACATGGCTCCTCAGACATTCTGGGTAATCCATCACTTCTTTGCCCATTCGCACATATCCTACTATTCCTTCTGTTACTTGTGGCTGTACATCTCACATAAGTTCTCACTGATATAGCCTAATTACGACATTTTTCATTGGATCACTTACGGATGGTCACACATACTCACCCAAGAAAGCCAATGTCTCTGCGTTTATATCACAATTAATTTCCTCTCTCGTCTCTCTACAGAGACACTCGACATCTGTTTCGTTTCATTCTCTTTTCCCTCAAATCGTCTGATATACTTTTCATCAAGTTTCATCTTTTTTATTGGCATACTCTATCAGCAGGATCATTTTCCCTAATGACTTATCTACAACTACTACTCCGACTCTATCGATATATGTCATACCTGCCTATGTATCGGATAAATGATTTTAGCTCACCATTCCACGATCTATGAGATCTATCAGTATAGCTTCCATAAGGGGGCTTTTTTGTATATATGGTGTCTCTAAGGCTTCTTTTCATACCCAGGCATGTCCAAGTATTCCTTCGCTCTGTTGGGGACATATCTCTCAGGAGAATGTTCCTTTGTATAAGTGCATTCTTACCTTTCTTCTCGGATGCTTCCTTGAACGTGCAACGTACTCTCACAGCATTTCTGGTGTCTCTTCGAGATTTAGAGTACATGCCACCTCTTCTATGGACTCCCTTAGTATACACTCTGTGTGTGTTTCTCTCCTACGAGACCCGATTTTTTCCCTCTTTCATCAGACAACCTCGTATGTAAATCCTATCGTTGGATCAATTTCAAAAGCCTCCTTGATGACTAACATTTTGCCATCTCTAAACTCCGTTACTCATATCTTATTGTAGAATGCCATCAATAGACACATATGTATAAACAATGAATGTATGCTCGAGAAGGGAGTCGAACCCTTACTCCTCGCGGAATACGCACCTGAAGCGCACGTGTCTGCCAGTTCCACCACTCGAGCATGGTTTTCTTGTGCAAGAAAAGAATTTACAACCTACATAAAAATGGCCGTATTGCAAACACATGTGGATAGCCTCCCCTCTGTCCTTTACTCTTTACAAAATCCTTATCTATCATTAAATATCTTTTTCTCTTTTGGTTTGTAGCAATATCAGTATAGGTACGCTACTTTTTTATTATTTTTGATGGCGCTATGAAAGACCTTATTGCATCATTTCCCGAACAACTTGAGACTGCATTACATATTGCACAGTCCGCTCAGCTTAAGCCAAGTAAGCATCCTATCAATGCTATACTTGTCGCGGGGCTTGGCGGCTCCGGCATTGGCGGAACGATCGTGGCGGACTGGCTCCGCTTCCATGCAGCTATTCCTATGCTTACCACCAAAGACTATGATCTCCCTGCATGGGTCGATCAGCACACTTTAGTGATTGCATGTTCCTACTCTGGTAATACCGAGGAGACACTCGCTGTAGCCGAGAAGGCTCATGCAGTAGGAGCCCATATTGTCGCTATCTGCTCTGGCGGCAAGCTCCAATGATTTGCACAGCAATATGGATATGATTGTATTGTTGTGCCTGGTGGCATGCCGCCGAGAGCTTGCCTCGGCTATTCGTTTGTGCAGCAACTTGCTGTTCTTGCAGCGCATCAGATTATCGCTCCTTCCTATGCTGATGAGATTCGCGATATCATATCACTTCTCCGCACTCACCAAGACACCATCAAAAAAGATGCTCAGCAAGTTGCTGCCGACATCCTCGGCAAGCGCGTTGTTATCTATGCTGCAAGCGACAAAGAGGGTATGGCAATACGTTTTAGGCAGCAGCTCAACGAAAACAGTAAAGTTTTTTGTCACCACCATGTCGTGCCAGAGATGAACCACAATGAGCTCGTGTGATGGGCAAGTGCCGGTGAGAATACCGCTGTGTTGCGACTTAGGACACCATCAGATCATGAGAGATCCCAATATCGCTTTGAAATCAATAAACAACTCATTGGTCAGTATACACAATATCAGTATGAGCTCTGGGCAAAATGAACCTCCTACCTCGAGCACGTCTGGTATCTCATTCATCTCACCGATCGGGTGAGTGTCTATCTTGCAGATCTCGAAGGCACAGACCCTACGGATATTGCCGTTATCGTAAACCTCAAAGACGCATTGGCACAAAAATAAATTACACCCACCAAATTACATCAACCACGTATGTGTCAGCCAAAACAATGCATACGCAATACCTATGCTCACCGGAACAGTTAGTATCCACGCCATCACTATGTGCATGATGGTTTCTTTTTGGATATTTTTGATTCCTCATGTAGCTACCATGCTCCCTGCGATAGCTGATGATAAGACGTGTGTCGTACTTACTGGCATTCCAAGTCGCGTACTTACTCCTATCGTACTTGCCGCTGCAAACTCTGAAACTGCTCACTGCACGTAGGTAAGATGCGTGTTTCATATTTTTTCGCCGATCGTGACGACTATTCTTTTTCGACCTATCATGGTTCATATACCCAGTGAACATGAGATGAGGAGAATGACTCGCACAGGGGCTACATCTGTTTCCAAGCCAAACGTAAATAGTGTGGGAAATGTACTTACCAAAATTACCATAATAAGCCCCACTCCTTTCTGACCATCATTGGATCCGTGAGAAAAACTCACTAATCCACAAGTCGCTATAAGTAGTGCCCTGACTTGTCGCGGGACATGACGGTCATGTATTTTTTCTTTGGCGGGATGATCTTTGTCTCGCACTTTGTGAATTACTTTTAGCAGCAGTACCACCACTCCAAATCCAAACAGGGGAGAGATCAACAACGAAGCACCTATTTCTCCTAGCCTAGATCGTTCCACACCCGCTCCGTCGTAAAATCCAAAAAAACCTAGTGATGCGCCAATCATAGCTCCTATCAATGTATGGGAGCTTGAACACGGAATCCCCACATATCGCGTTAGCAGATTTCGTATAATTGCTGACAACAGTACACACCCTATAAACAAAAGACTCATACTCGGCCCATGCACTGAGAGATCATGCAGTGGCACAATATGCATGATACTCATAGCTACTGCGACTCCTCCGATATACACCCCCAAGAAATTCCAAAGTCCCGACCATATGATTGCGAGTACTGGCTTCAATGTCTTGGTATAAATCACTGTGGCTACCGCGTTTGCCGTATCGTGAAATCCATTGATAAACTCAAAAATACAGACGACGACAATCATCAGTATGCAAGCCATCAACATGCTATTGTGTAGCACATTCCCTATCTCTCCCATACGCGCGTACTTTTGCTATCAACTAAATGATATCTAAGTATACGACTGCCCTCCAAGAAACACAAAAAAACTTGCATTTACACACATATCATTTATACAGGAAGTCAACTCTTGTGATTTATCGAGTTCGCGCCAAATATGCTTACTATGCGTTCGTGTTTCCATCATCATCACCACTTCACTCGTCATGATCCGTCATTTCTGAGCTTTTTTGGTGACTAGATACTCTACTCTTTTCTCTCCAAAACCTCTTTGTCCTGACGGATAAGGAGGTTTTTTTATTGCTTCTGGTACAACTCTTATGAATAATTCATCTACAAGTTCATCTCTTACATCTGCATCCACCTTTCCTATTCCTCCCTCACTCTCTGATGAACTCTGAGATAAACTTGTGTACTGACGAATAAAACGCGTATCAGCCACACGTAATTGGAGAAGCAGAGATTTTGAGAGACTCAAACTAGAGTATGCAAATGACATAGAGCTCATTGATATGCATTATCCGCACATTAGAAAACAGAATGTATACGACAGACGCATTCTTGCATCTCTCTCTGAGAGGACTAAACACAAGGTACTTGGCGTTTTATTACACCACGTGATAGGCCATACGACTGATCTTTCAGATCATACATGTATCTCGGATTCAGTCGACTATCACCTACGTCTCTATGGTGTACAAGTATCCAAAGAAGAAAAAAATCTCCTCCTAAGCAAGATAGTAGACTACATAAAGAACTCGACCATCTCTCAGCTTCTTGATACACTGACTCTTCCTTCATCATCCTTTACCTCTTTCCAGTCCTTACCTATGACACTTATTACTTCGTATCTCGATGTATTCCAGCAGCTTTCTCATCAAGACGCACCTATCAAAGATTTGTTTGCTAAGCGAATTGCCGATATAGACGTTAGCCTCACTATTCCCTACAAGTCAGATCTCAAAGTAGCCCAAACACTTGCTTGAATGCGTAGCGAACACATGATTACCTTTTGTTGTCCTGACTACAGATACTATACTGAAGGATGAAATCTCGTATGCGACACTTCTGTCGTATGATCTGAGATCTGAAATTTTGGCGAAATAGTAATAAGATCACTCAAAAAAACACTAGGCGATATCTCTGCACTCTGATATCTCAAAACACTTAGCATTATTATGCCTACCTACCAAATATATCTAACACCTGGTGAGTCATATGATGTATATTGTCAGAAACTCCTCTCTACCTGAAATAAGATCGCATCGCAACTCACCACATTTTGTGAGGAGCAAGGCATAAATTTACGTATCGATGTACACCTTTCACACGATCTCTACAGTGACCAACGCATTTATGACTATAAACAACAGATCAAAGATCAGGTAGAAAGAGACGCTAAAGCTTTTGGTGATTTCTACAGAAAAACATTGCAGATCGAAACAAACTATGGTAATGATAAATTTTTGGATATTCTCGTAAGTGACATGGCTGAATGAGATCTCCTGACTACGTGCTTTGACCCTAATAACACCCTCTATTTCCTCCCAGAAGATGAAGCTATGCTCAGACCACAACTCGTCTATATGCTCCAAAACAAATACTCTCAAGAAACACCAAGGTGATTACCTACGCTTATTCTGCAAGCCGCAGAGGGAGGGATGTAGGAAAAATATTTCTTCAACAGAAAAAGAGACCATAGGTCTCTTTTTCTTATCATCAAGTATGAGTTTCATTATGGTGCCTGAGGGGGGACTCGAACCCCCAAGCCGAAGCATACGCACCTCAAGCGTACGTGTATACCAATTCCACCACCCAGGCATGGACTAGAAGACCCCGGCGAGCGGGGCTTCATAGTGTGGATATCTTATATCAGATTTCTACTTACTCGCTAACTGGTAGATACCTTTCTCTACCCTCTCAAATACTTCTCTGTACTTCTGCAAGGTAAGGACGATCGTATTTGGACTTACCATCTTTTCCTTGAGTACTTCTTTGGAGATTTCTTTGATAGACATTGATCTTCACATGTTTGTCATAATGCGCTCAATAATCTCTTTGACGCTTCCTCCCTGGAATCCCCACTCTTTGAGTCCGTAGATACCAAGTCACATATTTACAAACATTTCATTATTTTTTACGAGCTCGTTGTGAATCGTGTTTACTTTGACAGGCTTATCAGGGAACCATTCGATTACTTTGGAAGCCATCTCCTGGTAGTGAATAGGCTTGTTTATTCTTCTAAGAATGTAGAGGATTTTTTGCTTGATAGTCTTGGGACATACTTCTGTAAACGTATCCAATCCAATCTTTCCGTAGAATGTTGCCACCTGCTTGATAGACTTGAAGAAGTTCATGTAGAAGAGATTGTTGCTCAGATATGGAATGTCTTCGTACTTGCTCTGGAAGACTGCCTTGAGCTTATCTACAAACTCATAGAGATCCTCTGCTACGTCTTTCTTGGTGAAGTAACTCACGACATAGTCTCCAATCTCGATCAAGAGATCTGAGAACAATGGATCAATATAAAATCACTTATTCAAAAACTTAATTCTCTTGAGATAGTAGATATCAAAATCAGATACAACAATCATCTTGAGCTCCTGTGCATTGAACTTACCGATACCCTTGTTGAGTAGCTTCGCTACAAGTTCATCTTCTACGAGGAAGCCTCAATTTTTGTCGAGAATTTTTTTTGCTTCTTCGATTACTTTGAGATATTTTTCGTTACCAATAATCAATCTTCTGAATCTCATCAATCACTGACTTTCGATCTGTCTTACTCTCTCCCTAGTAAGACCATAGCTTTCTCAGATCTTTTGGAGTGGTGTTTCCTTTCCTGTGGTTAATCCGAACTTTCTGAATAAGACGAGCTGCTCTTTCGGTTTACAGTATTGGAGGATATCTTTTACATTTGTTGCATCGAGGTCAACTTTAATTTTCTTATCATCCATCTTTTCATGGAATCACATGGGAGAAATGCAAAATAAATAAATAGAACGAAACGTATTGATGCACCTTTATCCATTCGACTAGTCATGTCAAGCAATTTTGCCAAGATTAATATATATATTTTTACATATGTCCGTATGCGTTATACATTGTTCTTCTCATTCTTCAAGTAGGTTTCGAGAATATGCATTGCGGCCACGGTATCCTCTGCAATATTTTTTGTAAAGTCTCCTGTGGTCTCTCACGACTGCACACTTGTATACTCTTCATCTACTTTTTCTATAGTAAGTTTTTCATCTATCAATAGCAAGCGCTCTATCATCACATCTATGGCTTTCTGAGCGTCTTCGTGATGTTTTGGATATCCTATGATTATTTTTTTGATCGCATATCTTGCAAGTACATCGCTTATATTATAGTAGAATGTTTGGTCGTTCATTAGGTATCCTATCGGCATAATCATATTTGCTCTTACGTTTTGGTAGGCACAGCCGATATATTTTTTTCATCGATCCATTGCCATAATATTTCCCGCTCCTGCTTGCTGCATGTGTGTACAAATAGTATAAATATCTACGCCATTAGCTCTCATCCTCTCCCCACAGGAGGTGTGTTCTCCCAGGTATAACTTAAAATACGTTAATAGCTTCAAAAAGACTTATAAAACAGTACATATAGGAAAGTCCCCCGATTGCAACCCTTTATTGACAATTTCTATAAATGGTTTGTAGTAGGGTATTTTATGATAGTCGTCTGTAGGTTATGTGAGCTCCTCAACCCCTCCAACGCCTCCTCAGGACAACGCCTGCGTATGTCGCGAAACTCGCTCTGTGAGGGATAATTCAGCCGGAAGACCTTCTGCGATATTTTCCTAGAACATACGAAGATAGGGTTCAAATCAAGCAACTCCATGAGGTTTTGGTCGATGGCAGCATACAGACTGTCAAATGAATGATTACCAAAAAATCGTTCATCAGAACACCCACTGGGAAGAGACTGTGCGAACTTACTTTTGTCGATGAGGCAGGAAATACCTGACATATCCAGCTGCTCAACAATATGTTTATCATGAGACAAGTCTCCCTCAAGCATCGATATCTTATTATCTGAAAACCACAATTCCAAAAAACAAAGCTTGTTTTCTGGCATCCTGAGCTGCTCTCTAGCGAGGAATTTGAAAAAGACAGTGTGTTCGTAGGAAGAATATATCCTGTCTACTCTGAGCTCCATGGGATCAAACCCACGTGGTTTGCGAGGAAGTTATTTGAGGCAATGCCGCAGATTCTGCCGCTCGTGGAAGACGCTCTTCCCAAAGCATTTCTCGATCATTACAATCTTCCTGATCTGCATACGACTATCCGCAACATCCACTTCCCTCCATCGCTGGAAGCAGCAGAAGAAGCCAAGACAAGAGTATTTTTTGAAAGACTTCTGCATGTACAACTCCTCTCACTCCTCAATAAGTCCTCGTATGAAGTCAGCCTTGCACCTAGTGAATCACCACATCGAGAGATGATCAAAGAGATGATTACACAGTTACCTTTTGCGTTGACAGGCGCTCAAAAGAGGGTAATCAAAGAGATTATTGATGACTTCCATGGACCCAGGACAATGATGAGACTGCTGCAAGGCGACGTAGGAAGCTGAAAAACCATTGTTGCAGCACTTGCAGCAGTCTATCACCATAGAGTGTTTGGTGGGCAAGTGGCATTTTTGGCGCCGCTTGAAGTACTTGCCCAGCAGCATTACAGAAGCCTTGCAAAGCTGCTTCTGCCGCTTGGAATGCGTGTCGAACTCCTCACCGGATCACTCACCAACAAGCATAAGCAGCAGATCAAAGAGGCTTTGGCACAAGGCAATATCGATGTTATTGTCGGCACACATGCCGTCCTTCAGGACGATATTGCCTTTCATAAGCTCGGCTTCGCCGTCATCGACGAGCAGCACAAATTTGGTGTCAAACAAAGAGCTGCTCTTCAGCGCCAGGGGTCGCCACACCTCCTCCAGATGACTGCGACCCCTATCCCGAGGTCGCTCGCCCTTGCGTATTTTGGTGAGTTTGACGTTAGTATCATAGATGAAATGCCTCCTGGCAGGAAGCCTATCATCACCAAAATCATGAGCAATGCCGAGCGGAAAAAACTCAAACCTCGGGTCATGACCAAGGTCATGCAAGGGCAGAAGGTGTTTATCATCACGCCGCTCATCGAGGAAAGCGACAAACTCGATGAGGTCAGCTCTGCCCTTGTCGAATACGAGCTCGTATGCGAGCTCTACCACGAACTCTCCTGAAAAATAGGTCTTCTCCATGGCAAAATGAAGCCCAAAGACAAAGAAGACGTTATGCAAAAATTCAAAACCGGCGCTTATAGTATCCTCGTTTCTACTACGGTCATAGAAGTGGGTATAGACATCCCCGAAGCTAGCATCATTATCGTCAAAAATGCTGAAAGATTCGGGCTTTCTCAGCTCCATCAGCTCCGCTGAAGAGTCGGAAGGTCGGATATCCAATCATACTGCTTCTTGCAGCTTAAATCCAAGTCGTGAGACTCGTATACCAGGCTTCGTAATATGGAAGAGACCACAGATGGCTTCAAACTCGCTGAAATAGACCTTCAGCTCCGCTGATCTGGTGAAATTTTGGGTCTTAGACAGTCTGGTGAGACTGATATCCCCCTACATCTGCTCACTGATGTTACGTTCCTCAAGCGCGTCCAAGAGGCCGCTCATTGGCTTCTAGACAAGTATCCAAGCCTAGCAACCCTTGATCTCCTCAATGCCGAGCTCCAAAAGAAAATGGACTCTACATTAGTGTAAATACTACGACCTTACAACCGTAGTTAAAATTTGCCTTTTTTGCGTGTTTTCAGCATACTTTGGTAGTCAATTATGTTCTACCTTCTGAGACACTCATGAGTGTACTAGCAGACTACAAAGAGCAACTCGATAAGGCAATCCAAACCAAGGATATCGTCAAGATTTTTGATGCACTCTTGGTGATTGCGACTGAACTCAATGCGTCAGATATTCATATCGAGCCCTACCAGAATGACTGTAGAATGAGGCTTAGAGTAGATGGCGTCATGCAGACACTTGTAACCTATCCCAAACATCTTCACGAGAATATTATTGCAAAATTCAAAATAGAGTCCTGACAGATGCGCCCTGACGAGAAAAGGCTCCCTCAGGATGCCCGTGTGTCTACGCTTATTTCTACACAGAAGGATCTTGATCTCCGTGCCAATACACTACCCACTGTCCACGGTGAAAAGCTTGTTCTTCGTATTGTGGATAAGTCCAAAAAAATTCCTACACTTGATCAGCTTGGTCTCGAGTGAACACAAAAAGATATTTTGCTCAGAAATATCTGATATCCTAATGGTATTATTCTGGTTACCTGACCTACGGGATCTGGTAAGACAACTACGCTCTACGCCTGCCTTCATGATCTCAACAAAGTAGGCGTCAACATAACTACCTTTGAAGATCCCGTGGAAATAAAACTCAATGGAATGAATCAGTCTCAGATCAGAGTAGATATTGGGTTTTCATTTGCTCAGTGATTGAGATGATCACTCAGACAAGATCCAGATATTGTGATGGTCTGAGAAATCCGTGACCGAGACACCCTTGAGGCTGCTATGGAAGCGTCTATGACTGGTCACCTGGTCTTCTCGACCGTACATACCAACTCATCATCTGAAACGATTACGAGATTGACCAACCTCGGTGCTCAGCCATATATGATGACGTGAACCCTCAATCTTATTGTTGCGCAGAGACTTGCAAGAACTATCAATATCGAGCATCGCGTGCATATCAATGCGCGCGAGACTACTCCCATACTCTATGAGAGCGCGCTACAAGCGTTACGCTCTATGCCAGAACAAGAACTCATTCACGAACTCAAAGTCAGAAATATAGATCCTCAAGCAGCGAAAGCATTTTTTGAAGATGGTATGACCTACGCGCCGGATCCTACTGCAGGAGACAAGGGCATGAGCTGAAGAATTGCTATCTATGAAATGCTAGAGTTTGATGATGAAATCAAAGAAATGCTCCTCTCTGGAAAGACCGCACTTAGTCTAGAAAAATATGCCCTTGAACAAAAATGAATGGTCAATCTCGAAAGAGATGCCGTCTTCAAAGTTATCCAATGAAAAATTTCACTCGAGGAAGTCTATAGACTCGTGAAGCATAAGAAACTGTAAGCAAGATGTTATTTGTACATCACCTCTATTATATCTCTATAGCTATCGCTTACGATAGTTACATCAGGCCCGCCAATAGTTGCAAATGGACCATCTCCTGTGTAGAGGCGTAGTGTTTTACGAGAACCTATATCTTCTTCTTTTGATGACTTGTATAGTCTTCATGTTCATCACGTTTTCTTGTTATACAGATAGTATTGTCTACTTTTACTGGTAGGATTAGGAATCCATACTGCCAACACGTCAGACCCTTTGTTGGTTCATCGCAAACGCATCCTATGCAAGTCATTCGTTTGACACACACCATCTATCGTGTGAGAACCATCCCCTTCTTGCCTAATGTAGTATAGTTTATCTATGTCCCCATCTCCTATACACACGAAATCGTGCGGAAAATCTAGTTTTATATCTCCCTTTCACAGCTCTTGCATCTGTCAGGTAGTGTAATTTAGTAATACTCGCGCTTTGTCGACATTTCTCTGGAGAAAAGCATACTCTTTTTCGATACGCAACGTTTCTGCGAAATTTCTTAGGATAGGTCATCGCGACACCTGTTCCTGAAAGACCTTCTCCCCTGGCAATGTCATATATGTTCATATGGAACTCATATCTATTGATCCGTCTGACATATTATCTCCTGTTGGTTTCTCATACACCATCGTCATATACCCCTGCTGTTCGGTATATCATCGAGACGACTTTGGGGTCACATAGCCCACTTTCTTATTGGTGTTCTTATCTACTAGGCATAAACAGCCATCTGTCTGCACAAGCACATAGTATTTTTGCTGCAAAGATGCTATTAGTCTATCTACACTTCCTATCACCTCTTCGTGTTTTGAAAATTTTTCACTAATTATTTTTCTTTCTCGGCTTTGCTCATTTGAGGCAAGGAGATTGTAGCGTCTGTTGATGCCTCATTGTTCTCGATCGATAATGACCGCACCTGTCGCGATATTAATAAGTCATTTCTTCATATCCACACCGGCTCCGTATTCTATCTCTGTAATATAATCAAATCCTTCTAGGAACTCTCTTTCAAACCTTATATATCCATCAATACATATTTCTTGACCGAGCTGCTCTCACGTACGTTCATTGTATATCCTATACGTGTTGGTATGTGAGCTTCTTGATCCCGCAGCATCTGTTCACTGTGTTTCTTCACAAACAATTACCTTCGTTTCACCAACTGTACGAATACTTACTTCACTAGCCGACGCCCCATCTCCTCCGGATAATAGTTCTACTGCATGTCACGGTTTTGCACTTACGAGTAGTTGTCTTTTTTTGTATTTTTCTTCTGTATCTAGCTCTATTATGTATGTAGAAGGAGCTAATAGTGAGATAATTTTCTTGATATGCGTATAGTTTCATGCTCGACCTGGCACAAGCTGATTCATCTCTGTTACCGGCTCACCTGTCTCTGTACCTAGCAGCTGTACATTTTTCAACTGTACTCCTGGTATCGTATCCTCCTGCTGCTGTCACACTACCACAAGTTCATTTATTTCTTGTTCTGGCACTCCTAGTACTCTCAACTTACTAACGACTTCATCTCTCTGTGCTACAACGTTTGCTAAGGTAATATTTTGAGACTGAGTTGCACCACGTATACCATCTGCCTTTACCGACCTTTCTATCATTTCTTCTTCATCACGCACAAGTGATGCTTCTCCATTTAGCTGAGCTATATCATTTTCAAGCAATGCTTTTTCGTCCTCTAATCAATCAATAATTATCTGATTTTTTTCCCCTCCTTTTTCATTTTCTTTACCTAACTCTTCTTCCACTTTTTCTTTTTCCTGCACTTTTGCGGTTATTTGACGTCACAGTAACTCTTTTTGACGTTCTAGTTTTGTTATCACACCGCCCATTCTCTCCTTGCGACCTCAATGTTCTAGATAGTCCGCTATAGTTGCCAACTGCGCTAAACGCTTCTTGCCATATGCCATCAATTGTGCTCTTTGCGCCTCACTTATTCTAGAAGATTGATATTCACTTACTGCTTTCTGAGCATTGTCTAGTTGTGGCTGTAATGCACTACCCTTTTCTGGTTTATTTTGTTCTCTCCAGTAAGTCATCGCAGCTTCTATGTCTGCGACCTTTTTCTTTAGGAGAAGAAGCTCTGCGTCTTCTTCTTGTCCTACTGTCTCCCATAGATTTTTTAGCTCTTCATACGCCAATCTCTTCTTTTCTCGGTTTAATGCCTCTTCTGGTGTCGGTTTGTGCGTTGCATATTTGGGTTGATTTGTGAGGATATCGGCTATTGCTGTAGCATCTTCTGATAATCCGCGTTTATTTACTACGTCTTCTGCTGTTTCTATGCCAAAATTCTCAGAAATCAGTGCATCCCTCGGGTGTCCACCGTGCACTACTGGGGGGGTTCCTACTGGAGAAGCGCTTGGGACTGGTGTGGTAGTCATGGGTATCTCTACACAATACTAAATAAATATCCACGCCCTTACAGGCGTGGTATTTACCTGCGAACTTCTTCAAACTTCGTAAGAAGAAGGCTACGCCGTTAGCTCTCATCCCCTCCCTCCCAGGAGGGGCTCGCAGGTATAGCATGTGTATTATACTTATATATCCGTATATGTCAATCTTTGTGTGCCTATGTTTTTGTCCTATATAACTCGGTTATTGGCTCTCTTCTCCTGTATTTCCTTCTACTACCTTCTTGATATCCTGGATTCTGTAGCCCCTGCTTCTGAGTTTCTGGATAATATCAAAGCCATTCATTCCTTTTGCTTTGTATTTTTCTATTTCTCTAGCGATCTTTGCTTGGGTTCATGACTGAATCTCCTCATCTAACTCTCATTTCACCTGCTGGATAATCTCCTTGGAGACTCATTTACTCTTGAGCTTCATAAGGATCGGACCGAGTGGCTTCCCTTTTCTTCCGACTTCAGAATTGACGTAGAGCTTGGCGTATTGGTAGTCGTTGACGTAGTTTTTGTCTTTGAGTATTTGTATTGAGGCATCAATCTCATCCTCTCCGTACTTTTTTTTGCGGAGCTGTAAGCGGAGCTCAAACTCTGTTTTGGGGTAACGACTGATATAGTGTACTGCATAGTCAAAGCAAGATGCCATAGATATGATGTATGTCTAAATGAGCGATAGTATAGTCATTCTCTACTTAGAATCTAGACTCCTTTTGCACCGTTGCAATATCGCTCAAGATAAGTATCTTTTCGCGAGTGTCCGCTCGTTTTAGGCGTTCTGTGTACAATGATTCTCAAACTCAATGGCATTTTGTTGTTTTTGCTCAGCTCTTTTTTCATCTCGCTTGTACTCTACCCTCCGTACATCGCTCTCCTCAAGAGGCGAAAAGCAGGCAAACAACTCCGCGAAGAGACTGCTGATGGCAAAAAAGCAACCATATTTGCTGAACTTCATCAGCACAAAGCTGGGACACCTACTATGTGATGAGGCCTCTTCTTATTGGTTATGGCGGTTATGGTATGACTTTCTCTCGTCATCCAGCAGTTTGATCTCATCAATAATACACTCATCAACAGACAAGAAACTTATATTCTGCTGTTTGCGTTCTTTAGTATGGGCATACTCGGACTGAGCGACGACATACTCAATATCAAATGAAAAAGCGCCATCAAGTGAATCACTGCCAAGATGAAACTTATATGGATGTTTTTGTTTTCGTGATTTATTAGTTATTGGTTTTTTGTAAGACTTGGTGTCGACTATATCAACTTCCGGCCAATTGCAGGACAGATACAGACTGGTATCTGGTGAGGTGTTATTACATTTTTTCTCACCGTCTCACTCGTCAATGCAATCAACATTACTGACGGACTTGATGGGCTTGTCGGTGGTCTTATGATGATTATTTTGCCTGTGCTTGGGGTTATCACGTTTATACAGCAACGATATCTTGCTACTACGCTTATCGGCATTGTTATGTGAACACTCTTAGCATTCTTGCGATTCAATATAAATCCTGCAAAGATCTTTATGTGAGACTCAGGTGCACTCGCGCTCTGATGATTTGTTGCTACACTTATCTACTTGCTCAACATAAAATTTGGCGTATTGATTCCTTTTATTATTTTGCTTGGCATCTTCTGGATTGAGCTTGCCTCTAGTGGGCTTCAATTATTCCGAAAAAAAGTTTTCAAAAAAAAGTTGTTTTCTGTTGCACCATTCCACCATCTCCTTGAGTATACCTGATACAGCGAGCATACCATTGTGATGAAATTTCGAGTCATTCAAGGCATCCTTTGAGCTATTGCACTTATCATGGTCTTTTACCAGCTCTATGGTCTATAATTTATGCCCCATCTTTCTTCTCATATGTCGTTACTCCTTAAGCGTCTTATTGCTATTTTTCTGTGAGTACTTCTTCTACAGTTTGTTCTGCAGACACGAGTTACCTTTGTGTGGTGACGAGATGGACCACTCATGAGTGTCGTATGGCTGTGGAAAGAAATATTGGTCGGCGTACTGCTCGTTTGGTGAGCATGGCGAGGGCTTCGCGATATTAAACTTCTCTTCCATCATCGCTGGTTTTTGTCGTTTGTGCTAGCGTGTATTCTTGGAGTACTTACAACCCTTATTGTACACGTATTCGTTCTTGATCTTTCACTCTCTACTCGAGCGCTTGCTTTTAAGTATGATTTTTTGTGATTTATTATTTTTATTGCTGGCGTCCTCGTGTGAAGACTGCTTGGGAACGATACTACTAGTGATATTGTTAAGCGATATACGGTACGTATCATGAAGCGAGCACTCCTGCTTGCTCTCGTGTGGTATGCCGTTATTTTTATTAAGCCTGGCACACTCAAACTTCTCTGATATGACAACTTTGTGTATGAGTGAACCGTCTGACACGCGCCCCCTGCCGCATACTACACGCATCTCAATTATGGCATTCCGCGTAATCAATTCTTGTTTGAAAGGCCGATTACGCGGTGATTTTTTTTGCTCGCGCTCTGGCCATTATTTTTTATGCAAGTCCTCTACAAGCAACCACTACGTTATACGCGAGCATGGCGACTTATCTATGGTGCAAACATATTTGTAACCTTCTCTAGAGCAGCTCGATGAGCGTGGCTTTTGCAGATTTTGCTGCTCTGATTTTTGCTCGCGAAAGTACACGGAAATGTAAAGCGCACACTCATTCGTATCATCATTCCCACTGCCCTCGTGATCGGTGTTGTCTGATTTTTTGGTGGTAAAGAGCTTGTTGTGAGAGACTACTCTACAAATGGCCATGTCGCAATGGTACTCAAAGGCATAGCGTATTTTTCGCAGTCACCTTGGTTTGGTCTGTGATGAGCAAGTGTGTGACCTGGTTCTCATCACCTTGGATGACTCGCATTCAATCCAGAAAATCAGTTTCTCCAAATTCTTGTAGAGTTTGGTATTGTGTGATGACGATGATGGTTTGTGTGCTATATCATGCTTAATCTCGTATGAATACTGCGTCGATATTCTTGGCATCGTACCGCTTCTAGGCAGGAAGATCACATTGGTGTACATGATGTACAACATGGCACACAGCAACACGACTTACAATACGCCCCGACACATGAGACTGCGCAGCTTCTGTTGGCATGCTCTGTAGGTATGATATGACTAAGTATTGTAGGAATGGTGTTACATAGTTTTACGGACAGAATGATTGTCTATCCATATATGTTACTCTTTGGGATTATCTTATCTCGTACACTTCCTCGTTCTCGTACGCTTCCTCATTCTTGAGACTAGCATCCGAGACTATCCTCCTGCGGGTAGCGTAGCGTATCGTTATCATGCTATGTCTAACGTGCATACGCCTGTGCAAGGACTTTGAGTACAAGCGTTACTAAACCATCCTGCGATGATATGTCCGGACGAGCATATCCGCCAAACCCATTATTTGCATATCGAGAGCTCTCGAGCGTCACGGTTGGTGTCACACCATTGTACAAAACACCGTGTTTTCTAAGGTCTTGCAAGCTCCGTCACTCATACGTAATACGTACCGGCAGATCATCAAAACGACGGAGTTTTTTGTATCGTTCTCGTTTTGCGTGACTAAAATCTATGAAATGCTGCGCCTGCTCCAAGAGCTGATCTATAGTAATCTCTCACGTGCCGTACTCGTGCGCCACAATCTGAAAGAGTCCATCGCCATTTCGTGGATTGATCATATGGCATCACGCCTCCTTGTACCGGCTTGCTATGATGAGCGATGTCGGAAAATCTTGTTGCTGAGCAAATGCGTCGATTGCATCGTATCCGCTAAAACACCTTGAAGGAAGCGGATTTGACGATGTTACGTATGGACCATAGAGCAACAAAAAATTTTCTCTCGACATGGATACTTCTTGCTTTGGTAGCACAACCGCTCACGTCACACTTCCACGCTGGAGATCTAGAAATGATGCCGCATGCGAGAGTGCGCGTGCTACAATCGGATCTAATCACTCTTCGCTGTCTTGTAGCGCGCGCACGCGATCCTGCATTCGCGCTATATATGGATCGCCATACTGCAATTTTCACTGATAGACACGGCGATAAAACTCGTGTAGAAATGCCTGCTGCGGATTTACTTCTCCTAGAATATTTCAGTGTACAACCAAAGATGCTGTGATATCCATAGCGGCGACATACTGATGTCATCAACAATAAGATGCCATCACTGAAACCAGCAATACACCAGATACTCTTATGTTTCTTGAAATCATGTTATTGTTTATCCACCCCATCGCGGTAATGATACTCCCCAAAATCTTTGGAGATCTTGTAGGATAATAAAAATACCCATAGCCATTAGCAGTATAAAGAACACAAGATTTATGTACTGCTCCACAGCAAAGTATGCTGATGGTTTGAAACGTCCAAGCACTTGAATACAGACACTCAATGCTCTTCCACCATCCAATGCTGGTATAGGTAGAATATTGAATACAGCCAATGCCAATGAGATCATACCAGCAAACGCTAGGTACAACCATATCCCTCACTCCGCAAAAATCATTTCTCCAAACTTAACAATACCGACTGGTCACGACATTTTGCCAACCGCTGTGCTCATTTTTTCTTTGTCACCTGAAAATATATTTTTGAATAATCATCACAGCATAAGAAATGTTACGCGTGTTTGCTCTATCACTTCATGTCCTCCTGCAAGAATAGACTTCCCCAATGGAAACTTAATAGGGAGAATGTGTTGCAATGTTCCTCCAGACAGTACTACTCCTAGAAAACAGTTGTCCTCCGGACACGTAATCGTGGCAGATCCCGTCACTCCATCTCTCTCATAGGTGAGTGTAAATGACTTCCCTGCAAATGCTCTAAGTTGGCGAGAAAGCATTGTACCATTTACTTGTTCTCCATCCAAAGCAAGCCAGCGATCTCATGATTTCACTCCTGCCTGCGCAGCAAGTCATCACGTATTTACTTCGTTGATAACAACCTCTGTAGGCATTTCTCCTCCCGACAAAAATCACTCTTCTTGCAAGAAGTGCGCGCTTGGTAACAGATAACTTTTGCTCTCGTATGAGAGCATATTGTCTGGCACCACAAACAGCGGAGGCACTCCCTTCCAGAAAGCCAATGAAAATGCCAGCCATGCAAACAACGCATTAACCGCAACACCAGCGACAAGAATGAGTAGCTTGCGACCGAGCGTTGCTTGCAAGAAACTTGTCTTTGCGGTCAGGCCACCCTCATCATCAGGCTGCTCCCCTTTGAGTCTTACAAATCCCCCAAGTGGTATTCGATTGAGCGTATATGCCGTTCCGTCTTTATCTTTCCGTAGCGTACATACCTTGGGAGGGATACCTATTCCAAACTCCAGTACGCTTACTCATGATTTTTTTGCTGCAATATAGTGTCAAATCTCATGGATGAGTACCAAAAACATAAACATTGCAATTCCTGCCACAATTCCGAGCATACATATTCACAAAAAATAAATGTCCGAGCCCTTGCGTGATACGTACTATATCAACTACGGGGTATGTCTCTACTTGTAAACAACCTCGGGAAAATTACAAATCGAAGCATGCTTTACGATGCACACACCCATCTCAATAGTAATGAGCTATATCCTGACTGGAAGACGCATGTTTTGGCGTTTATAGAAGTATGATGACACTGATTAGTTACAATTTGAGTCGATAGTGAACGAAATAGGAGGGCTCTCGAGATTGCACAATCCTGGCATGCAGAACACGACTCCGACACTACACACTTTCTTCTCAAAACCGCTCTTTGATACCATCCTAGTGAAGCTAGTTTAGGTCACATCATCTCCTCGCAAGATATTCTCGATCGTATGGAGATACTTGAACAACAGATTATCCAAAATAGGCCTGTCATCGTTGCTCTTGGTGAGTGCGGGACAGATCTGCACTATCCTACTACACCTACCCAACATCGTTTACAACAAGAACTTTTTGCTGCGCAATGTCTCCTTGCAAAAAAACATCACCTACCTGTTGTTGTACATTCAAGAGATGACTTCGCTGGGAGTTGGGATGTTGTACAACAGTTTCCTGATGTGCGTTTCTATTTTCACTGTCGATGATACACACCCGTAGAAATAGAACTTCTCCTCTCTCATCCCACGGATATTTTTGTTGGATTTTGTGGGAATCTCACCTATCCCAAAGCTCAACAGCTCAGAGATAGTCTCGATGCGCTTATTGCTCACAGTTGAAAAAGTATCCCCAAACAGCTTCTTTTGGAAACTGACGCACCATATCTTATCCCACAACAACGAAGGTGACAGCAAAATGCACCGAAATACGTCGGTGCATTGTATGCGTATGTTGCTGAGCATCTCTGAGTTACCTTATCCTCACTAGAAGAGACTATAGAGAAAAATTTCTTATCGTGTTATCAAATATCACACCACCCCTAACCCCACATCAGTACCTTCTCATTCTTCCATCATTACTGATCATCAGATTCTGTAGATCACATGGTGAATACTTTCCCTTTGATATTTGGCGCACCTGTTTTTTTGGATCGATCTACTTGTCAGGTTTCTATCAGATTTGTTATGAAACTTGAAAATGCAACTTCCTTATCAATCAGTTCTGCCGGATTAGCTTTGTAGGCAGCTGCTTTTGCAGCGCTACTTCCGATAATAGTATTTCTTCATAGTTCACGCAATACATCTTCGTCCTGTAGTACTGAATTCATTAGGCTCGTAAATCTTTCACTTACACCATATGCTAATTGAAGCTTTGGATTTCTTTGCATAACTGTACGAAGACTCTGAGCAAATGTTTCTAGCTTAAGCCTTCCATCGCGCTGCACGATACGACCCATAGTATGTTTTATCTCTTCGAGATCCGTCTTCTTAATATCTCTCACGGGAGCATTGGTAAATCATGCAAGGAATGTTCAGCGATTTTCTTCTTCTTTTGCTTGTCGTTTTCATATCGTATTTTTTCTCACTTGTCTCTCATACTCTCCTTTTGCTTGCTCTGCTGCACCATACGAAACACCTCACGCAAACGGTATAATCGGAGCCGATTTCATGAGTCCTTCTGCAAACGTGTACATGCTTCCTACTGCGTCCTTTGTGATATCACTAAAATTATTTGCTGCCTTGATGATCGCCCACAACAACATAATCACAAAAATAAACAGGATCATCTGCCCAAAAAATCATCCTACGTAATCTGTAGCGCTATCAAAAAGATTCCCCCTCACATAGGCCACTCCAATATCAGGATCTCCTACTTGTGCGGTGTTATCCGAAATCGTCTTATAGTTGAGCTGCTGCTGGAAGCTTTCTTTGGTTTTATCAAAATCATTGTCCCCTGCGATAATGCTTCCCATACCGATGACAAGAATTAGTCACATGGACATCAGTCATACTACAGCAACTGGCTGGAAAATAAGCCCCAATACCTGCCCTATATCAAATATTTTGCTACGCTTCGAGAGCGCTTTGTCGAGCACCAAATAATCCAAAACAATCCACGGAGACATTACTACTCGTATCCATATCCAGAACACTCTAATCATATTTATGATAACAAGCGCGAGGATAGGCAAGAAAAACATAATCAATACAACAGCTTTTAGCAGAATAATTACTGCTGTTGCGCCTATATCAAGTTTTTCTTGTGTCAAGAAATTGTAATCTAATGTATGTAGTACTGACGCACCCATAAAAATAAGTGGTCCTGAAACGGAGTCTGCTTTTGGTAAAATATCTTCAAGCTTTCGTTCTACGAGATTACTCTTTGTCTTTGCTGTCCTCTCCATATCTACAGAGAAGCTCTGATCTATGTAGGTTCTTTCATACATCTTGAAGGTATATTTTTGCTGATCTCGCTGCTCCCCTAATACCTGCAAAGGAAGTGATCACACTGCCGCCATCCCGATCGTAGATAAGTCGATCAGTACTGCCATCATAAACCAACTTGCCTGTACAAGTACAGCACTTACAATAATCATAGGCAATTTTGACTTCAACAATCATGCATCTCCAAAAAAACTTTTGAGGATATATGCTACAAAGAGAAAACCTAAACCAAAGTTTGCGAAGCTTCTCATGACCTGCCATATCTGTCGGAGATTTACATCGAGATGAAGAATAGTTCCATACACAAATGTATTGGTCATCAATTTACCAGCGACTATCGCAAAAAATATCCATCACCGCGAAGCAAATTTGATGATCTTATCTGCGATTTCCTCGATGTTCTGTGCCGCCTCAGATCCTCCGCTTGCGAACACCTGTCATGTATGTCCTATCACAAAGAAAGCAACGACTACTACCGTTAGGTAGAGCGCTATGCGTTGTCGTTGCTTCATTCGCTTCGTGATAAACATACAAGACTCTCTGGTGAATAAATAATATTACTATGGTCGTTTACAAATCTTATCTCCTATGGTGCTCATGCTCCGGGCATGGTTGGCGGAGTTGTTGGTGGATTAGCTGGTGTCGATGTCGATGTCGGAGATGGAGTTGTGGTTGATGTTGATCATGTTGATGACGTTGTAGTAGGAGCATTATCTACGGTAATGCCTGTGATTATGGTAGGTGTCGATCTGTCTTGGTAGATCACATTGAGCGTCACCCCATTGAATGTACGTCTTGTAATATTTCCATCTGGAGATGGTCATATCAACTCATCCAACCACTGCTTATACCTTCCGTCGGTGAAGGTATTGAAATTTTCGCTGCTTCACGTTCCACTGATAAGTGCTCAAAGCGCAGTAATTCTCTCTCTAATCGCATCCTGCGTACCATCTCCTATTCTACCTGTCGGCGCATATGGTAGTGCATGTCTTGTAACACTCATTGTTCTCTCATCAAATACATGCATATATCACTTCCCCTGATTCCAATATCGATACTGTATAGGCTTACCTCATGTTCCTATAAGTTCACGCTTCATTGTTGGATCCGTAATGGACTTATTCATACCCTCTTTCATCATGCGGTAGAGTGCTGACTTTTGGTCATTTCGCTTAGGACCTCATTTTCTATATTTTACCCAGTTACTATCCAAGTGTTCGTATAATGTTTTCCCATCATCCATCTTGGTGTCTTGTAGTCTTTCTATCACCTCAGGATCTGCCAGCACCTCGCTCATATCATTGAATGTCTTGCTTGGCGCTGCTCGTTTTCATATTGCCTGTGGCATCTCTCTATACTGACTTCGATCTGTACTAGGTGCTGCACCGTTTTTGAGCATCACTGGAACATCCGACGCTGATCATCACTGCATTCCAGCTGTATGAAACTGCGCATCTAGTGTCTTCTTGCTCTCTCCACTCTGCGCATTGTTGCTATCCAGATAATCTTTGATCTTATTGTCATACTGTGCACGCTGTATACGATCTGGCATACTCTTGATCTCTCTTTTCGCATCGCCTAGCCCTGTAAGACTTGATGCTCATCGTGGTGTCGGTACAAATGGTACTGACATAGCCATCGTCTTCACAAATCATTCTGCTGTTGTGACAATACCTTCTGTTATCTTGCTACTTCTCAGCGCAGCAAACACTACCGCCCACATCAATCCTATCGCAAATCCATTGACGATAAGATATGCAAATATATTGGTAATTCCTGCTCCAAACTCTTTCTGTCCTTTCGTAAAACACATATCAAACATACCCAAAAACTTATAGCCGTCGGCATTCTCCCCGCAGTCCGTCGTTTCTCCTCCTACAAGACTCACTACATCCAGCGGTTTTTCTTGGATGAGGTCTGCCTTTACTACAAGTGTCAAAAACACGAGACTCATACCTATCGCAAAGACTACATATACCGGCAAAAATATCAGTCATAGCACATTTCCTAGACTAGTCTTGGTCCCTCCGCTAATGAGTTTAATATCAAATACATATCCTAGCACAAGAATCGGAGAAACAGCTATAATAAGCCGCAAAAACACTATTCTTACAATCAATATAATACAGAGCACAAACAACGGTATCAACAACAGGAGCCCTACAATACTCTTAATCAAAAACTCTAGTGTTATTTCTACTATACCCGATTTATCTGGAGAAAAACCGAGATTGGCAATACTTAGGATGCTCGAGTAGAGCGTAAACAACGGTCCGGTCGCATTTACGGCTTTTTTCATAATTTTGGGAAGTGTTGGACATTCCCACTGTGTAGCCGCCACTTTACCTACTGGGCCCTTGAGTGTCCGTATTTCTTCTTTGGTTTCTATTTTTTGCTCATGCACTATCTTGATAATATCTGTACCCCACACGCAGTGGTCGTCACTTATTTGATCTACGGTAATCTGTTTTCATTTGATAGCCCCATTTCGCTGCTTTACGAAATTTTCTTTGTATCCATCCCAACTATCTGTCTCTGTCTTGTCACCTTTGCGTATAATCGCTCCATTTTTGGTCCAGCAGGGAATCATAATAACATTTTCTGGACTTCCCGCAGAGTTTCCTGGATACTGAGGACATGTGTAATATACGCTAAACGGTGAACTTATCAATGATTGTGAACTTGCTTGATCTGCATCGAACATCGTGTGAGAGACTGGATATGCAACCTCATTGAGTTTGTTGTCTTTGTTGATATCTATGATCGTAAGTGGCAATGCACCGAGCCCATAAATACCTACCGTCGAGAGATCTATGACTACTGCCACCATAAACCAGCTTGCTTGAATCGCTATCGCTGCGATAATAATTTTGGTGATAATACTCTTGGGCGTGAATGATGCATTATTGGAGAAAAATGACCGCAAAATCGATCAGACAAACATAAATCCTAATGCAAAATTCGCAAAACTTCTCATGATCTGCCAAAACTGCCAGAGTGACACGTCCAATTTGAAGATTTCGCCGTATATGAGTGAATTATCCAAACTTGCTCCAGCAATTGCTAAGAGTGGCCACATAATGAGATAAAGCGCCCTAAGGACCATCTCTAGTGTATTTGCAAAGTTAATCTCATTGGTTGAGGCTGCCTCGGGTGTTTGTGTTGTGGATGCTGTTTGATCTACAACTGATGAGTTATCCTGTGCATGAACCGATGATGGCACAAAAAAAGCCAAGCCTCCTAAGAGAGCTGCTACTCATACACCCCACGATAGTATATACCCGCCCCGTCTTCTGAGATAATGCATAGATTTGCGGAAGAAAATGAACCTAATAAGTATAGGTTCCCCTCATTAGAATTGCAAATTCTGCGATTGACAGTCCTTCAAAAAATAGTGATATATACGAGGTATTTCTCAGCATATCCCTGCTACAAAATGCTCATTTCTTTGAGCATGTCCATGTAGTCTTGTGCTTGTGCTCAATATTTTTGCTCGAGATAGCTCTGCAAAAGCTCTTTCCAGGATGAAAGGCGACGCTGCAACTCTTCTCCTCATACCTGCAAAAGTTCCTGCATATGGGCGTCGCTTTTGGCTATTTGCTTGATCCTCACTTCACCCAATATCTGCAAAAATCTTTCGTCTATACTCGTATGCAAGGTATCGTATCTTACACTCTCTCACTGAAGTGTCACTGTAACCTCGCGCCAGACCCTCTCTTGGAGGGCGAGTTTGAGTTTGATCTCAAACACACCCTGCTGCAGGATTTGCTGTGATACATAGGCAACTTCCTCCATATGACGTTCTACATCTCATTGACTTATACCCTTGCTGTCTTGTAGTGCATACATCACATAAGGAAAACCTGTCAACGGCGTTACTTCTACGACATCCTTTTCCCCTGAAGGCAAACACATAGCCCGTTTTTGTTCATCTATTTCTAGTGGCGAGGTGTGTCGACTACTGCCTACACAGAGATAATTTTTGTGTGCAAATGAGCTGTGAATATGCCCTGAGATCATTCTAATATCTGCATCATCTAATCGATGAGGCGAAAGACCAGGACTTCTATATGAGAATGTTCACTTCACCCCTGGAAATGCCGTTTGGGCAATATATCGATGATGTATGACAATGAGCGGATCGTTATCATTGTTTCCACTGTATCATTGCTCGCCTAGATGTTCACTTTTCCGCTGCTGTATCATAGTGTGAAGCAACTCATTGACGTATGCAGCATACTGCTCTTGACGATCACGGGATGCTGCAAGCTCTCCAAATACGCCAAAACCTGCGATTCTGAGAGCGCCTGCAGTTG
>CAYOFF010000005.1:0-44458 GCA_964403415.1 uncultured Candidatus Peribacteria bacterium
CGTATCTCGCAGCTTTGTCACATCTTGGGCTCTGACCGCTACTTGATGATATATGGAAATCATATTTCCAATCGCATTATCAATGAAGTTGATCAACAAAAACATTGATGCCAAATCACTCAACGAAAACGTAACGTTTCCAAACACTCCTGCCGCAAGTAGTGGAATAATAAACTTCACACAATCTATCAAGCTTCCTGGCAGATCAAGTACACTAAAATATGCAGTGTATTCCTTCTTTCTTAGTTCAATACGCTCGTCTCTAAGTGCATTTATTTTTTTTGTCTCTTTTTCGAATTTTCACGCTGACAGAATTTCAAACTTCGACATCAAGACTCTCACTAAGTGCCTCGTATACTCACTTGACGCCTCGCTCAATGCTGTTCTTATTTTCGTTACATAGGGTTCTTTGTAGATCGCTATGGATGCGCTTATCAAAAGTATACATAATGCGTAATAGAACACATACGTCGACTGCGTCCATAGCACTACAAATGATACTGTTGCTGTGACAATATTTCTTGTCGCAAATCATACCATATTCAGGATTGCTACTCGATTTTCGAGACCTATGCTTATGATACCCACCATCTTTCACGTTCAAATTCTTTCCGCGCTATTATTGTCGAGCCTGATAAATTTTGCCAAGTAGTCTTTCTTGAGCTGTGCATAAACTGTCTGCCATGTTTTTGGTCAGGTGTATCTTGTAGCATATCTATACAAAAATAACGATGTCACAAATACTGCGCCTATGATTCACACTTCCCTGAGTCATGCAAGATTTCCGTCCTGGAGATATTGGACTACTTTTTTTGATGTTCGTACAAAGTACATACTGTTTGCTGTTCAGAACAATCACAGTAGCAGCAATAGAATATATCCCCAAGCATCGTAACGCATGGGGGCAAATAGTCTTCTTATTGTGTTCATTTCCTTTCCATTAAAATTAAATATCGTGAGACGTGTATATCAACTCTTTTCCTTCTATTTCTCGAAGTTGTGTCACACCAAGTTGTGCTACAAACCAGCGGTCGTGACTTACTACAATCAGCGCTCACTCGTATGACTGCAAGATATCTTCGAGTACTTCTCTCGTGGCAATATCTAGATGATTGGTTGGTTCGTCCATAAGGATAATATCATATGCATGAGCCATCAGCTGAATGAAACGTATCTTGATGCGCTGTCCATAACTTAGTTGACTCATTTTTTTGACGGTATCTGCTTCTGGTATGCCTGCATTTTTGAGTTTGCTACGAATCATGGGTATATCTCGTGTCTCAGGGAAATTTTTGGTACACCATCCAAACACCTGCTCATCACTTGATGCTGCGATGTTGTGCTGATCGAGATACATGCAGCGTACAGCAGGTCCTCGCGTTATGTAGGGAGTCTCCTCGCTCAAGAAACCTTCACTGCCATTACTTTCTCAACTCATTTCTACTCTACTTCCTGATATGCTTCCTGACATACTGCCAGACATGCTTTGCATTTCACGTGCATGATGCTCCTCCCATGCAAACCAAAGTGTCTTCAAAAGCGTACTTTTACCACTGCCATTTGGTCATTGAAGCAGTATTTTATCTTTTCCTCGTATGGTCAGCTCTGGCATCGTAAATAAACATCTATCCGCATACCCAACCATCTGCGCATCGAGATGCAAGATACGTTTCTTGGCGTGTTTTCATCCTACCAGTCACATCTGCATAACCGTATCTTTTTGCGGTTTATTGATAGCACTCCTTACAAATGTTTTTTCGTAGTATTTTTGCTTACTTCTGATTGTTTTCCCTAGTGATGGATTTGGCCTTGCAGAGGCTCTCTGCCTCATGTCTGCGAGTCGTAGTTCCATTTTTTCTTTTTCTCTCTGCTGGAGATGATAGGCTTGAAGCTGCTTTTCCATCCTCTCCTGTCTTTGTTCGAGATACGACGTGTAATTTCCTACATAGATTTCCAATCTTCCAAAACGTATATCAAAAATTTGCGTTGCTATCTGATCGATAAATGCTCTGTCATGCGAAACACACACGACCGGTCAGCCATATGATTTTATTCGCTCCACAAGCCGCTCTACCTGATAAGCGTCTAGATGATTAGTTGGTTCATCAAGCAACAAAATATCTACATCCTGTGCCACAAGTACCGCTAGTCTCAACTTGGTTTGCTGGCCTCATGAAAGGGTGTTTACTAGAGCAGTCGTTCCTGCCTCCAGTCTCACCTCATCCAAAGCTACGTCAATTTGCCGATCTTCGATCGCTGGCAAAAACTTTTTGATGTACTCTTCTATGGTCTCTTGCGGCGTGGTTTCGATATCCTGTGTAAGGATCCCGGCTAGTCCGCTGTATTGTACACTTCAGTGATCAGGCTCAAGTTGTTTGGCCAAAATACGCAATAGTGTGGATTTTCATGCACCATTATCTCCTACAATAACTATTTTATCGCCTGGATGTATAGACGTTGTTATCTCTTCAAACAAATGTTTTGTTCAAAAACTGTGACTAATATGCGAACAATGCAGCGATGGCCTTTTCATGATCTATGTGCATAGCGGAAAGAAAAAAACAAAAGGACCACGAAGATCCGATTACACGTGTATACGATTTATTGTCAAGTCTGTGACAAACTTCAAAATATATCCTCATTTAAAACAATCTAAAACAACGATGCCTGTTGGCCACTATACTGATTTTTCTTGAGTTCGTTGATAAATGGCTGGAGAGAAGCAAATTTTCGCTGATTGATCAGTACTTCCTCAAAATGTTTTGCATCTACTTCAAAGTGCAGCTCTTCTATCTTATATCCTTCCATACCAGGCACCTGCCAGAGCCCTATGAGATGTTTACTCTGCAGAGCACTCTCTTTTCACTGCAGAAGTTTCTCTTTGACGGCACCAGTAATCTCATCAATATGCGCATAGATATTTTCTATCGTCTGGTACTTTTGGACAAGATCTGCTGCGCTCTTAGGACCTATACCTGGCACTCACTTGATATTGTCTGCGCTATCTCCCACGAGCGCAAGGTAGTCTATCATATGTTCTGGTGCAAACTTATACTCATCCCAAAACAACTCTACTGTCGTCGTTTTTTCCTTCATAGCATCGTACTGTACAACATCTTCACGTACGAGTTGCTTGAGATCTTTGTCTGAGGAGACGATCGTATAGCCAAATTCTGGCCTCTGCGTGCAAATGAGTGATGCAATAATATCGTCGGCCTCATATCCTGGCATCTCAAGAAATGGTATATTGAGCTCTTTGACGAGTTCCTTGATCATGCGCATCTGCCGCTTGAACTCGTCTGGCTGCTGTATCCTATTGGCTTTGTAGTCTTCGAATGTATCCTTTCTGATCGTTTGCATAGGACTGTCCCATGCTATACAGAAATAGTTTGGCTTTCTCTGCCAGAGCTTAAAAAGCATCCTAAAGAAGCCGTATATCGCATGCACCTGCTGCCCATCGCTATTGGTAAGTGTAGGGAGTCCATAAAAAGCTCTAAACACATATCCAGAGCCGTCCAAAATATACAACTGTTTCATCCTTTGATATTCCAAATAAAATATCCCTCCATACAACGCAACATTAACTGTCATTTTGCAGGCTTTTGGATAAGAATCAAGACAAGTTTTTGTCTGTTTTTGGAGACACTCATGCGTATTGCTTCCCTGGCTGAACTCGCTACATATGCCGCAGATATTGCATCTCAGCACACACATCTCCTTCTCAGTGGAGAGCTTGGTGCAGGAAAGACGTCATTCGTCCAGTGATATGCTGCGTCCTTGTGAATCAATCCGCAATACGTACAGAGTCCCACCTACACCTATCTCCACGTCTACGACGAAAAACTTTTGCATATTGATATGTATAGAATCAACGATCCCTACCAAATCATCAATATTGAGCTTCCTGCACTTATCGAAACCTATCCATATGTCATCATAGAGCGACCAAAATTCCTCGAATTGTACAGCGAGTTTCCGCGGCATCATCTTGCTATTACCAAAATTTCGGATACAGAGAGAGAGATCAATGTACTGCCTATGTAGGCTACTTACACCTACTAGCGCTTTTGGGTTTTTCTCTTCAGTTTGTATTTTATACTCGTCTCTCCTATGAAAACTACCAAGCACTATCTCGTCCTATGAGGATATGGTACCGTGGGTAAATATGTTGTCAAAGATCTTTTTAGGTACGACAAAACTGCTCAGATTACGATCTGAGGAAGAGATCTTCCAAAAGCGCAAGCGTATGCACGCACGTTCTGATCATCTAGAGTCAAAGCTGTTGCTTTGGATTTTACGTCTGTTAGTAAACTAGCCTCTAAACTCAAACCCTATACTGTTGTTATCAACTGTCTTCGATATCAGCTCAATATGACTGTTATGAAGGCGTGCCTTGCAGCTAAGCAAAACTATGTCGATCTTGGTGCTCTCCGAGAAGACATTCCGGAACAAGTCAAACTCTCCCGTGCATTTGCAGATGCTGGGAAGATAGCACTTCTCTCTGCTTGATCATCTCCTGGTATTATGAATATGATGGCTGTATATGCAGCTCATGACATTGATCACGTCAAAGAAGTAGAAATGCTTTTTGCTGATAAGTCATTCGACAAACGTCCTGCTCATGCATGAGATATTCAGCTTCCCTACAGCTTCCACACACTATACGATGAAATCACCATGGAGCCCGCTATTTTTGAGAAGTGAAGAACCAAGCTTATTCCTGCGCTTTCTGGAAGCAAGAAGTACAAAGTCAAATGATACGGTGTGTTCACCTGCTACGACACGACCCACGACGAAGTTTTTTCTCTCCCCAGATATTTCAGAAAGAAAGGCATCAAAAGTCTCCACTACCGCATGCCTTACGAAGAGGATATGATCGGGCTTATGCATCTTCTCGCAGGTCTTGGATTTGCTAGTCAGCAGCCACTGCGCGTTGGTGACACTATGGTCACCCCTATGGAAATGACCGAAAAGATCATGAGCAAATTCCTTCCACGCAACGATGTGCCTATTCATGACCAAGAGATTCTAAGAATAATTATCAACAAAAAAACGACCGTAGATGTTATCAACAAATCCGAATGATATTTTCCCGCTGGGATTGTAAATACAGCAACGGGATGTTCTGTGCTTTCACGGATGCTCGCAGGACTGACTATTTGACCTAAATGAGTTTCAAGAGGAGGTGTCTATTTCCCTGAGGATATTATGGACTACAAGCAGTTCTTCATCCAGCTTCAAAAGAGATGATTCATCATCAAGAAAAATGAGAAGAAAGTTACATTCAAGTAAATTTCTGCAGCGTTCTTACTCACGACATATAGTGAATGTTATCTGATTACTCACATGAATTATTAGTTGTTCCGTCACAGTCGTTGTCCAGCGTGTCGCTACATACTTCTGCTACAGGATCGACAGCACCGAGACAGAGTGACCATACACCCTCTTCACATAGCTGATATCATGCGCTACATACCCCAAGGTCTGTTCCACATTTTCTTGTCTCTCAGGTAAAGCATGCACCTCATGATCCTTGATCACAGGCATCTCCTATCTTATCATCGTCTGTATCTAGTTGATTTGGATTGAACACCTTCCAGCAATTATCAGCATTATCGCAGATCAGGTCACCATCATAGTCACCATCACTACTGATAGTTGTATCTAGGCTTGTTCCTGATCAGCACTGATTAGGATTCTCTGCATCTTGGCAGTAAATGCACTCTCCATAGGCAGCGCAACACGCACTCCAGCATATATTTTGCTGTTGCGCTCACGACAATGGTGGCAACACTGTCTGTACTGTTCATGAGCCACCATTCTCTCCCGTCCCTATGAGGCTACCGGATCATCCGCAGAACATGTTCACACATCCTGCAAACGCGTCCTGGTCACAGGTCCCTCATATGTATCCTTCACATCCATTAGGAGCCAGACCACCATTGATACATACAATCTGACATGCTTCTGGTGTCCCTACGGGACCGCAAAATTGTGTTTGTGTGTTTGTAACACCGAGTGTACCATCACAGATCTCTCACTCATCAAGACGTTCATTACCGCATGTGGTTGTTGGTTTTGTGTCTGATGTCTCCTCTAATCCACTTTTGGTATCATTGATCTTTTCATTTTCTGAATCCGTCTTATTCTTTTGTGTATCTGTTGATTTTTTTTGTGTTCCGCAAATACCATTTCCATCTGGATCTGAACAGTATGTGCATGCTTCAGCACCACATGAATTCCCTTGCGCTAGACGATATTCTTGATTTTGTGTCGTTGGAATTGTGGTACTTTTACAAAAAATTACTCCATCAACTGGTGGAAGTCCACATGAATTTGCCGTTCCACTACACTCCTCTGAGTTTGCTCAACCATTCATGCCTGCACAAAACCATGATCGTTGTGCTCACTCGCCTCATTCTGCTGGCGTGATTACCAAATCCTCTACCGATCCATTTGCACAGAGTTCTCCAGATGTCGGCGTATGATCGAATGGACCATCTGTAGCAGCTGCTCCACATGAGCCTGCTGTAGGGCCATCTGCCTTGTAGACACCCACATCTATATCTATAAGATTTCCCTGATACGCTACTACTACCTGTGCTGTATCTGGTGAGACATCGCTATCTATGCTATTGTCATTACCCTGATCTATTGGTGAGAGCGAATACAGTGGATCCGCCCGTGTATATGTTACTACATAGATCGTAGATGGGACAAGCCCATTGTACCAATAAGTCCCATCCTGTATACCTGCGTTACCAAGTACGGTTCCGCTATAGACCTTTACTGTTATTGTCATCTCTCCTGTAAACAATGTCTCATCCGTATCATATATTCCATCCTTATCGATGTCGTTCCATATCGTACCGCTAAGACCATTGCCACAGTCACAATTATTATCTCATGCACCATCACAATCTAGTGCTCCATCACAGTCATTGTCTAGACCATCGTTACACGCCAGTTCAACAATCTGATATCAGGAGAGTGATGTATAGCTTGGCAGAATCCATCCACTTTCCCCTGCACAAAACGCTCATGTTGTAGCACATACGCCAGGCAATATATCATCTGGAAGTGTTAAATCAGAAGGCTCATCCACTCACTCTGAGCAGTTATTGTCTCTTCAGTCGCATACTTCCTGCTCCTTCTCTATACCACTTATAAGCTTTTTGAGATATACAATGTCTGTAGATGTCAATGTCCCATTATTGTTTGGATCACAATCCTTGGTAGGATAAAGTGTCTGACAGTCTTCCTTTATGTCTCCCATAATAATTCCATATAAGATGGCAGTATCTTCTGCGTCCAGCGATGTATCATCATTGTAATCGTAGTACGCATAGTAAGGTGAACACTCCTGACAGGAACTCACATATCCTTCATCGGTTTGACCATCACAGTCATTATCTATATTATCACAGATTTCTATGTTGTTATTTGTAGGTATACAGCTTGCTTCTGTATTTCCTGTTGGTGCTAACCCAAGCCATCCTTCTGCTAGAGCCATTACCGCAAATAATCACACCAAAAAGAGCTTATGCAAAATAGCCAACTTTGCTCATACCCAGATCCATATTACGTTATGTGTGATCATAAGTTTTAGTCCTGTTAATCAGGCTACCAACATCTTTGTCTTCAAAATATTGCGAAGATGGATGTGTTTTTTGACATCTGCCATGAGGTGCTCCCAATGAGCATTCAACCCGTCGTGTGGTCACGTGATCATACGATGACACAAGAAATTAAAAAGCTAACATCATTATTATAGATGCTAGCTTTTCTAGTGTCAAATAGGGTTCTCTTGTCCTTTACTATGTGTTGACAACACTCTATATTACTTTGTAATAAGTCACTTTAAGAAGGTGATAATCCAAAATGCACGATAGTCATAGTCCTTCTCAAACTGGGCTGGATCTGCTTTCTCTATTTTTGCAATCTCTTGAAGAATAAGATCTCTTTGGGTCTTTTTGTCTTTTCCTAGCAATTGAGCCAATAATCATTCAAAATACTGACGATTTCCGCCCTGCAAGAAATAATATGGCAAGAACTTATCTATGTACTTTCTTGTCATAACATCACCTATCGCAGCTCTAGTGGGTAGTGCTGTTTTTCATAAGAGGCTTTCCATCATACTTGTTGCCATTGGATATCACTCCTTCCTCTTCTCGAGCATTCTGATAATTTCATTTTTTGTGATCGACTTATTTGGCGAAAGTTTTCTCTTGCCTCATGCTACGCCCTCTAAATCACTCAATAAGCCCATCTTCTCTGCCTCAGCGATGTATGCCGATGCTCGGTATCCTATAGGGACATCTGAGTATGAGGTCTTGTAGACCCTTATAGAAAGCTCGTCTTGGAAGTCTATACCACGTCAAAGATAGATTGTCTTTACCAGAAGTTTAATAAATTCCGCCCTACTCATACTGCGATTAGGAGCAAACAGCCTTCATGACAATCCCTCTCCCTTGACGATACAAGCATCCTTGAGGGCCAAAATAGCTGTCCTCTGACGACTATCCTGGATGTCAGCAAAGTCTACCTTACTATAGTCCACATCCGTATACTGACATGCCAAATTAGCCTCATTCAAGAAATCCCAAATACGACGATAGTAGATACCAGATCCTGTACCCACGAGTGGTCATGCTCACGCACACATATCTTCTTTGATGAATCTTCGCTGATTTGAGGGCGTTCTTACTTGCCATCCTATCTTTCACTCTTCCTCATCGATACGACACTCAGGCGCTCCGATAGATGGCATATAACAGGCCATTACCTTTGTCGTCCCTGTACCTATAACCATAGATGACAGTCCCTCACAACACAGACCATATGGATCTGTTGCTGTGTAATATTCTCCATGTTCCTTACACAACTTGTCTGTACACTTGCTTGGCTCTTGTTTGTCACAGCGCCGTGATGCCTCTATTGCGCATGCGCGATTACAGCCGTCACCGTCTGTCAAATTACCATCATCACACTCTTCATCTCCATTGAGGAAACTATTACCACATAAGTTTACTCATTTTACTATCTGACATGTTGCACTACATACCACCTGTCCTGTTCCTACCGGTTCGTTGGTACCATTCTTTGCTCCATTGTCACACTGTTCGCCATAAATCCTTTCTTGTTTACCATTACCACAGAGCTGTCCTGTTTTGGGATTTTTGCAACTATCTAGTGCTGCACACTCTATATCCGAACAGTCTATCTTTCCATCGCAATCATTATCTTTTGCGTCAGCACAATTTGCAGACTCCAATCATGTCACTTTACATGTAGTGTCTGTACCTCAGCTACTGCTGGTGTTTCACTGATTAGTACCTGTGTTTGTTCATGGATTTGTACCCGTATTCGTTCCTGTGTTTGTTCCGGTATTGGTTCCGGTATTTTTTCATGTTCATGTTCCGGTATTGGTTCCGGTATTGGTCCCCGTATTTCCTCAGTTAGGAGGCGTCGTTGGACCGGACACACTTCCTCCGCTACCTAGTGATCATGTTAATGTAGGTGTATTCCCATTTGGTGTAGATGGCGCATTATGTCCACTTGTAGGAGTAGACCCTCATTGAAATATTGCGTCGTTACTATTTGGAGATGCACTACACGTCTGCGGAGTTCCTACACAACTCGCTCCTGCTGGAGATAATCCAAAACATCCAAGACTGACAGGGTATGTTCCTCATGGAACAGATGCCTGTCCATTTGCAACGACCGTAAATGTGATTGTTCCTTGGTATTGTTTAATTGTCTGCAATGAGTTATTGTTAGCTATCGGTTGCATATTTCCAACATTTACCTTGAACGTAAGCATATTCCCTGCCACACCAACCCCATTGTATCCATTTGGGAATGAAGGTTGGTCACTATTTGCCGCAAATGAAAGGGTATTTGGAAGTGTCACGTTAAGAATCAATTGCGCTGTAGGATACAGTGCAGCATACGTCTCATACCCAAATATGAGTGTCCATGTTGCCGTATCACCTGGCTGCATTGTAGTTTTTGAGACTGTTATTCACGCTTTTATCAGTGGACACTGCTGTGGAATACTTGGAGATCATGCTCCTACACTACCACTATTTGTAACTGATCATCCGCCTCACGCTGTTGTACCTCATCACATGGGTCCCGAACTTGTTGCAGAGCCACCAAAGCCTCCTCATGGCTGTGTTGTTGGGTTTGTTGTTGATCCTGGAGTTGTCGGAGATGTGGGTGAAGGAGTTACTGTTGCTGCACAGTCAAAGCAATTATTTACCGTTTCTCCTAGCGCAGACTCGCATACTTTATTGAAATTACATGGGCTTGCAGATAGTGGCGTACAAACACCCACTCCCTTAGCTACTTGCTGGTCGGTTGGAGATCATACAGCTCCCTTAGAAGGAGTCGAAGGAGATCCTACGAGAGAGTCTGGTCCTGTTGGTGATGGGCTTGTTGGTGAGCTTGGATTTGTTGGTGTCTTACTTCAGCCCGGCGCCGTTGGTGTTGGTGATGGAGATGTAGGAGGCGTTGTAGGCGCAGCTGGATTTGTTGGCGATTTTGCCGTTCATGATGATCATCCCACAGATCATCATGTTGGCGGATTGATAGGACATGACGTACAATCTTGTGGACATGTCGAACAACTTTCTGTTCCGTTACATACACCGTCACCACATGATGGCGCTGATTGCGTACCGCAGCTACTGGGGCCATTATTTGCTCCATAGCTACTTACACACGGGATACCTGCTGCATTCACAGCTTTACATGCATTGATACGTCACGCGCCTGCCCGACCATTACAAAATGCTTGTGAAGCCGGCATTGCATCTGCTGTATTTTTGATAATTGTTTGTACCTGAGTTGCTGTAGCACTATTTCCTAAAGCTGACCATACCAATCATGCTAAACTAGCTACTACTGGTGTTGCCATAGATGTTCACTGAGAGGTTGCATAGTTTTGCCCTGGCATTGTCGACAAAATACCTACTCCGGGACCGGTTATATCTACCCAAGATCCATAGTTCGAAAATCCTGCTTTTACGTCTGTTTCTGTCGAAGCTGCTACAGAGAACACTCAATCATATCACGCTGGATACTGTATAGATGAAACGCCGTCATTTCCTGCTGCTGCTATAAACAACTTCTCTGGATGTGAGGCAATTACATTCTGCAATGTCTGTGAGTATCATGGTCCGCCGAATGACATACTAATAATATTAACATCAGCACGCTGTGCTGCATATTCTATTGCCTCCATGTAGTGTGTCACATATGTGGGCGGATAGTTATCTGATGTCGCTTTGACCGGTAATACTTTTACATTATTGGAGATTGCTGCTACTCCTTGTGCATTATTTGTTGCAGCAGCTGCAGAACCTGCAGTGTGTGTCCCATGTGCTCCTGGCATTCATACTCCTCGTGATGCGGGTGGTGAAGGATCGTTATCTTTTGTTGATGCATCATATCATGGTAATACATTTGATTGCAAATCTGGATGAGACGTTTGAAATGCATTGTCAATCACCGCTACTACCACGTTTGGACTTCACTGGGCTCATGCACTCCATGCTTTATCTGCCTCTACCTTGGAGAGATATCGCATATCTCCTGGGTTTGCATACGTATCATTTGTGTCTATCTTGTAGAGTGGAATCTTTTCTATGTACTCTACCTCACTATTTGATTGAAGATCTTTGAGAACCTTCTCTTGTCATGCATCACCAACTTGTATTTGATAGGTATTTGCTACAGCATCATTTGTGGTCGACACAAACATTTTTTCTATGCGTTCTATATCGTTTTGCACAATATTTTTTATCATAGTTCTTTGGACAGCTAATTGCTGTTCTTCATTATATTGCTCAGTTTTTGGATTGTTATACATTCTTTGTAGCGACTCAACATAGGCGCTTGTTGTCTCTACTGTCTTGTCAAAATCTGGTAAGAGTCTGCGGGAGGTTGATGCTGTTGTTTTGAATTTAACGATGTACGTGTCAGGTATATACTCGACGTCCTGTTGTTGTGCAATCATCACCTCACTAGCAGAGATATCGTTGACGACATCAACTTTTGTGCCTTTTGTTCCTCATGCTGACTGTGTAAGAAATGCCGCACTATCCGCACCTAGTGTAGAAGGGATATCGCAAAACGTACCATTTGTACAATCCGTATTTGTTTGACATGTCTGTCATGCGACACACATGGAGCACTGTCAACCACAATCCACATCCGTCTCTGATCCATTTTTTATACCATCCGTACAAGTTGCAACTGGCGCACTAGGATGAGCTGTTCATCCACTACCTCACGTAGCTGTTCATCCAGTTGGAGATCATGTAGCGGAGCCTCATGATGTTGGAGGAGTTGTTGTTCCTCACCCCGTTGTACTTCAGGTTGTTCCTGATCCGCTTGATCATCATGTTGCGCCTCACCCACTTGGTCCTCATGTACTACATGGAATACAAAGTGTGTCCATATATGCTGGCAACGTCCCGCCTTGAGCTGAACTTACTATATGTCCATTACGGTTCATAATCAAAAATGCTGGTATTCCCTGAAGTCAGGCTCGTTGCTCAATCACTGCTAGTGTCTGTGTAGTCGAAAATGATCTTTTCCCAATAAATGAATTTATACCTATTGCATCAGTCCAACTAGACAAATCATTTGGTGCTGTAAGCGCCACAAATGAACATGTGGAGTTTGAAAAACGCTGCTGGAATGCATTGTCTGAATTATGACTATTTGCAAAATTGACACAATTGGTACATCGTGGAGCTGAAACATCTATAAATAAATATTCGCTCCCAAAGATGCTTGCTAATGGACGTGACGTTCCATTTGGTGATACTAATGTAATGTTTTTGGTAGCAAGATTTAATGGTGCTAACGGTGTGCCTTGTGCAGAGCATCCACTAAAAAGACTTGGATCAACTGGGCCACTATTGGTTCATCACCCACTCGTTCATCACCCACTCGTTCCTCCTCCTGCTGTTGTTCCTCCATTACTTGTTGATCCTGGAGTTGTTGACCCCGCACCCGCTGAACCTCATGCAGAACCTGCAGTACCTCACCCTGCTGTGCTGGATGAGCTCCCAGCAGATCATCCTTGTCACTGACATGCTGGATCAGTCGCACATATTTCTACGTCATTACAATCAGTCAGTCAGTTACCGTCATCATCTACTCCGCCTTCACAGACTTCTGTAAAATGATACAGATCTATTTCATATGGACACGTCATTGAACTTACCCCAGGATTGTATGGTCCATGAACATTTGGTCAGCAGTAATGACATCCACCATGATTTATTCCTGCGCCCAAAAGCTCTTCACATCACGAACGTGATGGAGATCCTCCTCCACCTGGCCACGTAATTGAACAACAATCTGTAGGACAATTGGTTGCATTTTCACCTCCCGCTTCCTCACAAAGCGCATTTCCGCATGATGCTCCTAGAGGTCCTGTACAGTCCGCGCAAGTTTTTGACTCTTTGATCTCACAGACACCATTATTGTGGCAGACTCATCATCGACTCTTGATGTTGCAGTCAAATGGGCATGACGCCTGTGTCTCTGCCGCATCACATTTGTTGTCAAAATCACATGGAGCACCTCCATTTGGCATTGGAATCACTTCAGATCGACAATCCCAAAAACACACACTTGCTGACTCTCCTGCTCCAGGATCACATACCCCGTCTCTGTTACAACTTGCAGCAGACATAATACCAAGAGGAGCGATGCCCGCCAATGCCGCATCATCACTTCATCCATTTGCTATTATATCATCCTGTACTACTCACGCTACTTGAGGATCTCCTCATTGAGTTACTCACTGTTGATTTACTGTATCGGGACTCGCTGTTCACGCCTGACCTATGGATACATCTGAATCAATTGCTATAACTGGACCTGAATCAACTGGTCCTGCATCTGCTCCTACATTAGCATTTGGATCGTCTGTATTACTTTGCGTCGTAAACTTTGCTATGTCTATCTTGGTATTTAGAGGCTGCTTAGGCACACTAAAATTCACAACAAATCCTCCCCATATACACATCAGAACGGTTAGCGTTCCTAGAATGAAACGATTTACACGACTAAAGTGCTGCCCAAGATAATCTAGAATCAAAAATAACCAAACACGCAAACTTCCTGTTCTTGGTAGACTAGGTTTTTTGGATACGCTTTTGGATACTGATTTGGTAGGAGCTGACTTTGTGGGATTTTTGCTCATTCTCATGCCCTTTTTAAAACAAAAAATGAAATATATCTGATTATATATGATACGCTCACTATTGTCAAAAAAAGACGCTCCTGTTGCCGGTTTTTGGATGTTTTATGCTATGGTATCGGTTGTCCGTACTGAAGTGATTGTCCCATAGGGCGCGTTGCAGGGAAGAGACTTCTAAAATGATTTATCTTTTTGTCTAGACGCGGCGTTGAATGGTCTACAAGACGCAAAAATCGATGCATAAACGTTTCTGCATAATCCTCTGTAGCTAATGTCATGGCGTACTCGGACACAAAATCACTTGGAGCACACTTCCCGTTTGTCTTATCGTCTCTAAGCCGGCAAACCTCCTCAAATGTGTCTGCATCTTGATCTACAAAATAGTAGATGTGGTGTGCCAACTCATGTGTCACGATCTTCTGGAAATAGAAAGGAAACTCCTTCATAATGAAAAAATTACTACATATATTTACTTTGAGCTGGAGATTGTCCATACGCTTATCTATGATTGATCCTCTCTCATTGTAGACTACCGTCACTTGATATCTTCCAAAAAACTTCTCACACCCAGGCTGATATGACAATACGATACGATCTTTGAGCACTGCTATATCCTTATCTCTGAGTACGTAGTTTTTTTTGAGGTCGTACATTACTTTTTTTACGATAAGTTGCATGAGTGTCTTAGTACGATCTGCGAGCATCCTTTGTTCTCCGCCTATGCTTGTATACGCCTCTGGATTCGCTACGCGGAAGACCACATCTTCGGTGAGTAGCTTGTCGTACTTTTGGTAGAGTTGTATCAGTCTATCTAAGTATTCAAGTTTTATTTTGTATCCGCGTAGTTCTGCTGGATCGTAGCTATCCATATCCTCTATGATACGTGTTTCTTGAAGCATTTTGATATGTCTATTTCTTAGTCGATACTGGATATTGTACATTATGTACTTAGCAATACACAAATCCGTATCACTCACCTTTATGAGCTTCGTGTGTGCCTGACCAAGCTGACCATACAAAAACCGTGTATTGTATAGTACATCCGCATCCGACATGGCATCGTATTTTTTCTCATATTTTTGCTCGACCCTCTTATAAAATGCATCTGCTTTTGCGATAGCATCCGCTGGACAGTTATCATGTACTGTCTTTATGAGGTTTGCAAACTGCGCCATTGCATACATATTTTTCCCCGAGAATCATATTGCTGTCTCGGAGGCACTTAACTCACTCGCTATGTTTGCATTTGCCGGTAATGGATACATGACTACCAAATATCACATCACCACAATCGGCAAAAATTTTGCGTTCTTTCTTGTTTTATCAACCAACTTTTTGGGGAGCATTTTGTACGCCCAATCTTTACCACCTATCAAAATCAATACTGCTACGACGAGTAATATACTCATGCACTTACTAGCCCACGACATAAAACTCTCGTATTTCTAGTAAGTATCTATCAAAATACAAGCTTTTCTTGCCCTATCTAGAGCACATTACTACTTGTCAAAATACGCAAAATATGTTTTTGGATTATTAGATTATTCAACAATCTCCAAAAGATCCATATTCTGCTGGTAGACCTCCTGAATAGATCTATATATACCATTTCATGCTTGCATTGCCAACATCTCATCCGCAGAGCACCGTGTTTGATCTACTATCTCTCATTTTTCCTGTGTTGGTTTGCCTTCAGACACCAGCTCTGCAAAGAACCAAAATTCCAATTTGGTCACCTGCTTTCATGATCTGTGTTCATAGGTTATTTCATGTATACTGATAGGCATAGGATAGCCTCTAATATGACTTTCATAGAATGAATTTCTAGATCCAATAACTCTTATCTCATATCCTAACTCTTCCCTAATCTCTCTTTGTAGGGCTGTATAGAGATTTTCTCACGCTTCTACGTGTCCTCATGGAAGCGCTCGTGGTGCGTGATCATCCATTTTAACCAGAACCATATTGTTATCTTTATCAAAGATATACGCACGAACGACATATTGCATAGATAGAGAGAGATGGAAGTAAAATACTCTGTCACTACTCGTGTTGTATTTCGTATACAGTAGTATAGTCTAATATTGCGTGATACATTTTATTTTTGCAAATAAGTTTCTCATGAACAAGCTTTTCTTATGGACATGTGCGCTGTTTCTATCCTGATCGTATGTTTTCGCTGCTGACGCTCCTACTATAGCCCCAAAAATCACAGAACAACAAGCGGATATGTACAAGACAAGAATCTCTCAAGCTCTCAACACCTATCTACGCAAGTATGATGCATCTCAAATACGTCCTCGCCTTCTTCTTGTTCAAGAAAGAATTCAAAAACTCAAACAAACCACTCCCCTTACAACCCTACAGCTCTTCGTACTTGATCACCTGGCAGAGCGTATAGCTATAGCATTAGATAACGACGTATCTGGCACGTGAGCCCAGAGCACCTGAGTACAATCTACTTCTGCGCCTGTTGTGATAGACAAGACACCTTCTGTTACTACGTCTATGACGAGCTATCCTGCCATTAATGTTCGTGAGTTTGAGAGAGGACCTAGCTTGTTGCTCGCAGGCGTACGTTCATTTCCTGTAAGTCAGTTTGTTATTACTGCACAGCTCGAAGATGTTCAGCTCCAAGAAATTACCGTAACTTCCAACATTAGCTTCTTGGATCAGGTCCTCAAAAGCGTACGTATCTATGACAGTAATGGTAATTTTGTTGCGGAAGATATTCCACAATGATGAAGTATTTATTTTAGCAATCTCAACTATAAACTTGCGAGATGATCTCATACACTCTACCTTGTCCTCATGCCCTTCCCCGTGTGATACCAAAAAGTTGGACCACAAAAAAGCATTTTTAGTCTACATCTTACAGTAACTAAAGCTCGTGGGCTTACTTCCCAGGCGGACCTCAACCTAGGCTTAGATAGCATCAATACCGAAGAGCTTACCATTGCACCTAGTAAGATCACTTGATTACGTTTTGTCTCTTCATTTGGTGGGACGAGTGTCGATACTTCTCTCAGCAATGGCATAGAAAACACACTTGGCATCCTACAAATAACTGCTACCACAACTGCTAATACCAATAGTCTCAATTGATCTCCTCTTGCTACCGTCATTAGACAACTTATCTTTAGTGTACAAGATAATACCGAAGCAAAAAATCTTGCATCTACGCTCCGCCTCAAACGTATCAACGGCAAAGACGCAGATGGTATCTTATGATCTGTCGTTGGCAATGTTGTAACGTTTGATCTCACTCAGTTTGCTTGATGAGACAATATTATCCAAAGTGATCTTCCTGGAGGATTTGAGCTTATTGGTTCGCCCACACTAAACACTACTACCAAGGAATCTGCTCGTATCAATCTTATCAATCTAGATGATGGTGGAATCACCTATAGTACCGACGATCCTGCCGCACAAACCATTGATGGAGCATATATTGGTGTCCAAAGTATTGATGGAACACTTGTGATTGAAAATAATTAAACGATTTCTTCTACTCGGTGGAGTGTATGCTCTATACGGTAGACGCCTATGAGTTGCAATCACCAGAGCAACATCACATTTATAATATATATCGTAATTCGCAATAGTGTCAAAAACGGAGTCAATAAGACCATAAGTAGCACTGCGACTGAGTATTGAAATGATGGGTCCTGATATTTTTCTGTAATACGATCTATTACGTACGTACATATACCCTCATTCACTGTTTGCCTGTCTGTCATTACCTGATCTACGAATGTTGTTTTTCGCTCTGAGAGACGAGCTCGCCATGTGGTATTGAGAAATGCACTTTTTGATAGGTTTGGCTCTTTCAATTCTTCTTCTGCGGACTCTGTCTCGTTTTGCCCTGTTGTACGTTGTCAGGATGTACCGATTATTGCGGCGTCTTGTACTCATACCGAATCGCTTCCTCATCCTAGTCGCTTAATACTATTTTCTATCGCTTGCACGCCTACGAAAGATTTTTGTGTTAGATATTCGCACGAAAATGGAAGTTGTTGAAACTGCACAAGCACAAATGCTGCAATCGTAAACGCACTTATCAACGTAAACGATCATGAGCCATCAAATACATAAGACCGTAGCGAAAGATCTCTTCTATTGGAGAGCGCATCGCACTTTTCCCATCGCCGATACCGCAACATCCCATGCAAGAGTCCTGATACAATAATACGCCGTTTTGCTCAAAGCAAATTTCAGGTCAATACGGAGCCTACTCCCGAGCTCTCAGATAGTTTTGCTAACCACGTCATCAGCAGTTGGTCTCCCCCGAGCAAAATTGCACTGAGGATAAACATTGTCATCACTATCAGCAGCATCAATTTCCTAGATACATACTGCATATCTATACATGCAAATGTTCGAAAGAAAAATAGCATACACAAAAAAAATACTCGCAACACAAATGCTCCTCCGCCCACTGAAGACTCTATAGGAAACCGTCACATTACGCCTAGCATGCATAGTACATATCGTACTCCACTGATTGCTAGCATAATATATTTTCTTAGTCTTTTGTTCATAATGGGTCCAATCGTCTCTGGAGATAAATTTGCTCTTTTATGCGGAAGTACGGGTCTCTATAATTGCGTTTTCTCGCATATCAAGTTTTCTTGGTATCTGCCCTTTTCATCCCTTGGGTGTTGAGAAATTTTTACCTAATGTTTTTGAAAATTCCTCCATACCTAGATACATAACATCTCATACAAGCTTGATTAACTCCCCACTTGCATTCTGTTTTTTGCTGATATGATCGAATTTTTCCAATGACATTGTTATCTCTCCAAATAAATAACATGAACACTATCATTTTGTGCCTCCTTTCTTTTGATATTCTTTACTTCGCTACAATCACTCTATTTGTTCTAAATACTGCCACATCTGCCTTTCCTTCGACAGCATATTTTTTCTTGAGATAAAATAAAGCGCTTCTGGCATCGGTTACTCCTGTTGTGGCAGGCATAATTATGCCGCTCTGTCACGTCTCTCTAGACACTACAACAAATCACCACTCTTCTGGAGATTTTGTTGCGAGCTCTGCTGTATCTACGATTTCTATCAAATCGGTCACCACATCACAGCACACATATCTGATATCCTCTATCTTTGGCTCGAGGTATCATGCATAGACGAGATCTATAAGCTCATGTAATGGTTTATCAGTAGATACTGCTCCCTCAGATACAATCACTTTTTTGTCCTTGCTGAATCAGGTCAAAAACAATCCTTTCTTTTCTTCCGGATTGTAGATTTGGAAGAGAGCATCTTTGATCTTTTCGCGCATTGTTGAATGAGAAGAAACAAATATGTCTAATTGTACTCCTCACATCGAAAAACGCAAATTCTCTGCTCACAATCGCATTGAAAAAGATCTGCAAAAAAGGATATTTTGGAGCATTCTCTCGTCTCTATCTCCCTCAACTTTTGTACACACATGTCATTATATCCACCATCCAAACTTGATTTCGTCATACGTGCACGTCGCTGAAATGCTAGGGTTGGGACGATTACCCTCAATGGAGTTACGCTTACTACTCCTGTGTTTATGCCTGTATGAACAAAAGCTACTGTAAAAGGGGTTCCGCTGTTTATGCTCAACCAAGAGTTCTTGTGAACACAAGATCCCATTCAACTGATTCTGGCAAATACGTTCCATCTCTCACTTCATCCTTGAGCAGATCTTATCGCCCAGGCTGGGTGACTGCATACGTTTGAGTCGCGAGACCGCCTCATTTTGACTGATAGTTGAGGGTTTCAGGTATTTAGCCTATGACTCAGTAAACAGTGAAGACCACTTGCTAAACTCAAAGATGATGGCGTTATGTTTGCATCACCGTACGACGGGAGTACTCACTTCTTCTCCCCCACCAATGTCGTAGATATGCAACGCAAGTTTTGATCTGACATCATGATGATGTTGGATGTCTGCTCGCCTGTCACAGATATCTCCAAAGACACTGTTGCAGATCATATGCGCATCACGCATCGTTGGGCACAGGAAGCTTTTGCTCATCATATGGCATCGTATGATACACATAGGTGAGTCCTTTTTCCTATCGTACAGTGATGACTTTACAAAGATCTTAGGCAAGAATCTGCTGAGACACTTGCTACGTATGCAAAGGATGGCATAGCTATCTGAGGCTTGAGTGTAGGCGAAACTAAAGAAGAAATGTGAGACATTCTCTCAAGCCTTATGCCTCATCTTCCAGATGACAAACCAAGATACTTGATGGGTGTAGGTACTCCCGAAGACTTACTCATGGCGATTGAACATGGAGTAGACATGTTTGACTGTGTTATGCCAACAAGACTTGGAAGACATGGCAATGCATTCAGTGAAGAATGAGTTCTAAAGCTAAGAAATAGCAAATATTTTAATGACTTCTCAAGACTAGACAGATCTTGTCAATGTTATACGTGTCGCACATTTTCAAGGAGTTACCTCCATCACCTCATCAAGGAGCACGAAATGTTGTGAGCAACACTGCTCTCCCTCCATAATATTGCCTTCCTCCATAGACTTCTAGAGAATCGGAAAAACGAAATACTGCATCAATAATCTTTCTTTTGTCAACTCTAAACTCATCCATACCGATCGTAGAATGTGTAGTTTTTGTAGAAATCTATAGACTCAGATTATGCGTATTTAGATCTTTTACCTTGGGTATCTCCCATGACAACGCAAGAAAACACTACTCCCAAAGGGAAAACACCTTCTCCTACATGAGCTCCGGATGCTTCGCAAACAAGTTCTGTCGCACAAGCTGAACAGCTCGCACAGAAGACAGATAAGGAGATTATCCTAGACGATCTCAAGCAGACTATGCGCGACTTGGGCCGTATTCCTAGAATGATCATGGCTCCTGTGATTACGTATATCGCCTCTAAGTGGGAACATATTCCTGAGGAGCGTAGAAATCATCTCCAAAAAATCGTCCGCGACATCAAGGAATCTGGAAGTGATGGAGTCCAAAAGCTCAAAGAATGGTTTGGTACTAAACACGAAGATACACCTGCGGCTGCGACCACTACACCAGACCTATCTACATCAGCTTCTTCTAATACCGAATCACTGACACCTGAGACTAAAAGCTCAACTTCAGCAACCAAATCGAAATCTACTGTCTCTCATACGACTACTATCCCTTCCAAAGGGCTGAAAAAAACTCCTGTCAAACCTACTAAATCGCCTAGAAAACTAAAAGATACAGCTTAATTTGTAGGATACGATTCTTTTCACACCTCTTTACTTCTGTACAGAGGTTTTTTTGTGTGTATATTTGTTCTCAATTTTGTTCTCAATTTATTGACTTATTTCTCTTTCAATATATAATATGCATTGTATACATTTACCTTGTACACAACCGTTTACTTCTTTTGGTAGATTAGATGCAATCACATACGCATCATCACACCATACACAGCCTTCTTACCGTACTTGTTCTGTGCGTTTCTCTTTTCCAGTATCTTGTGTGACTCACTTCTGTTCAAGCTGCAATATCTCTTATTAATATCCAGATTCTTAATTGAACCGTAACTATCAGTAGTCCTGATACACTTTCTTTTTCGGATCCGCTTACTACTTCACTTGTTCTGCAGAGTGTTATGCAAGAATTTACTGGCTCAGACAAATATTTTAGTGTTTGGGATACAGCATGAACGGATGATGGACGAAGTACTACACTTCAGCTCTCTGGCAATTTAGTAGCAGGCATCAATAGTATACCCGCCTGAAGCGTTGAGTTCAAATCATCGTCGGGCGGCGTTTTCGTCATCAGTGGCACCTACAATCCCAATGTTCTTATTTCCCCCTCTGCTCGGTCCTTTCAGCCCCTAGATACGGCAAGAACCTTTATTTATAGGGATGCTGGTGCCAATAGCGGCGTTATCTGAAAATATGGTCAAAACATCTTCCTCAACATTAGTGTCCCTGCCAGCCAACCTGCCTGATCTTACGTGGGGACACTTATATTCACACTTATTGAAAACTAAATATCGTCATAATATGATTCAATAATTTGACAAAGACCTAAAAACACTTTATAATCTTTTTGCAGTATATTCTTGGATTTTACTACTTATATAGGACGACGTTATGTGGCAAAGACGACACTCTACCAAAAACATTGTATCTGTAATCTCAATTATTCTACTGACTCTTTGGTCAGTATCATGAGGTGATGTCGTGCAGGCTGCTACTACGACAGTTAATGTACAAATTACGTTGGGGACGGTCACTATTTCAAGTCCTGCAACCCTTGCATTTAGTTCAACTGTAAGTGCATCCTTTGATGCACAGGCGCTAGCCCAAGAGTTTACAGGTACAAGCAACTATTTTGTCGTTCAGGATATGAAAGGTGCGGACAGTTGATACAATACTACGTTGCAACTCTCTGGTAACTTAACAACGTGAGCTCTTAGTATTGCCTCATCCAATGTACAGTTCAAGTCGTCTAATTCGAGTGTCACTCTATTGAGTGGTACAGCCAACCCTAGAGTTCTTATAGATAGTAATGCTACGAGCTACCAGTCACTAAATACCGCTAGGACATTTATTTATAGAAACGCTCAATCCAATACAGGTGTTATCGGCAAGTATGGAGATACGATCTGGCTTAATATCAATATCCCCGCGAATCAAGCTGCTGGTTACTATGTGGGTACACTCGTGTATACGCTCATAGAGAACTAGCAGGCAAACCTATCGCATTACTCTCTATACTTCTTTGGTTTGTTCCTTTCCTGCTGAAAGTTTAAACTTTCTCCTTACCAAGAAAACTCCTCGTCGCCCCATCAGCAAAATTATTACCGTTATCGTTATTACGATATATATTGGTGTCCACAAAAATGAAAAAGTATAGCGTATTGTCTTCCGCTCTTGAGGGCTCATGTCTCATTGCTGTACAGGCCTATGCTGCAATAAGATCGTCGTATTTACCCGTCCGTCGTACCAACTTGCTCACGTGAGTGATTGGTGGTATAATATCTGTTCTTGCGGATATAGTGAGCCTGTACTTGACTTTGCCTCACTATAAACAAAGCCCATAAGCCCTTCATGGAGTATTTGTACCGTATACTCGCTATCCACATATCATGAGTTCTCAAGCCCCATAATTATATTTACTCTTCCCTCATCAAGTTTTTTTCTGATTTGTATGAGTTCGTTGCCTGCGGCTTTCTCTCCATATGCATCTATCTGCGTGTTTGAGTCTATTACAGAGGATATAGGAATAAGGCCAAACTTATTTTCTAATATTCCTGGTATGATAAAGTCCACTAGATTCGCTTTACGATCGATAATACTAATCGTTCATTCACCGCCTTTCTTATCACTTAAACTGTAGGTGATACAACCATGCACGCTCCCCGCAAATCATTTGGGAATACGAAATATAGCACGCTTTTCTATTTTATCTTTTGCAGGCACTGTTATGGCACTTGCCCCGATAAAGGTCACTCCTTTACCGAAGATCCCATTTGCCGTCGTTTTGCAAGCTTGTACTGCTTGAGCTCCATATGCAAATTCGCCATCTACTATACCCAAATCTATATCTACCGGTTCCTCTCACACATTACTAAATATCATACATATACCGACTAGTATGTCGCCATTTTCATCGATCATTGCTCATCTTTTGGGTGCTGCTATGGTGTAGTTCGCTAAGCCGCTTATTGTTTTTATGTCATTATCAATGCTGCCTGTACTGATGTACTGGGCCAAACGATTTCATCCCTTACAAAAATCCATATCTACGTTTCAGAGCGTTTGTGCATCTGCAGCGAATCCAAAGGCATCAAAGAATAGCCATCACATTATTATTCCTAAGCACACTCAGACGTACTTTTTCATACTGAACCACTAAAGGATAAATATCTTTTACTCTGATAGAATATCACTCATTCTTCCTGCACAGTACACAAAATCATATGCATTACAACAAATACCCACTGTAGATATAATATTTTTTTAGTTTTCGATTATTGTATAGACTAGTGTTCATTGGTATCCTCCTCCCGGCTGTGCCGCAGGTACTGTGATACTAAGCCGTATATAGACTCCATATCATCACGTAACACCTCAGTTTGCTCCTGTATTTCTATAGATGAGTGTCCTAGCAGTATCCAGTGATTGATACGATGTTGCATTGGTATCAACGAGAACGTTGGCATTTGCTGTCCCACTAAGCAGCGTTACTGTTCCTGATGCTGCTTTGAATGAGGCACTCGTGGAAGCGATTGTATATGCTCACGCGGTTAAATTTCAGGACATCTGTAGTGTCGTCGTGTATCCATTATCTACTCACTGACCATCGTCTACTAGGAAATACATTGATGAATCTCCGCTATAGTAGTGCTCTATGGTCTGCTGTTCAAGTGATGTTGTTCATGTAATAGCAAGAGATGCCGGAGATCATATATTCAATGTCCCCTGTGTGGCTATTTCCTGTGTACCAAAGGTTATATACTGTCCGTCAGTTATATTGGTTGCAAAAATCCATTCGGTTCCTCCACTCAATGATCCTGTTACTACTGTAGCATCAACCATAAAACCGTTCCCATCCACAAACATAACCATAGCTCACGTTAGAGGCGCAGGAATACTTCAGGATGATATACGCACCAGTACGGTTCAAATATTTCCATAGTTTTCTTCAAATTTTCGCTCGCGCGCTATTCTCTGATATCATGCTACTACGTCTGTACTCAATCGTCCTGTTTTGCTGTGGTCGTTATTTCATCGCACCATAAACATATCATCTGTCAGTGTTCCTGTAAATTGAACAATAATATCTCCTGTATCATTTACTGATTGGGATATGGTTTGGTTTAGCGTGCTTTCATCTTCGCGACCTATTCCTGCAACATCTGACGTATACACACCTGCTGCCGAAGCACTCCAGGGAGTCAATCATCCAGCTATCATATAATCTGTTGGCGTAGATTGATCTATCTGTATACCATATTTGAGTGCCAGATATCACTCTACACTCGACTCCTCTGCTGCAGAGAGGCGACGGTTAAATGTTATGACTTCTGCTAGAGATCAGCTAAATACCCCTCATCCAAGACATAAAGCCGTCGCCTTTCATACTAGCATATTAATATCTGCCGTAACCGTAGGCCTCCGTGCTGTTCACGTAACTTCTAATTTCCCATTGAGTGATATGCTTTGAGCATTTCATGTACCATAGCTCCATCATACTAGGCTTGGTACATTTGTGTTTACTACACTGGTTGATGTAATACGTTCACTTCCAAGTACTGTTGTAAGTTTTCACCCACTTAGCCCAAATCACCTTTCGCATGATGTTGCTGAAAATCATGTTGTTGTCGCCAAAACAGTAATCGTTCAGTTACTTGCTGTTGTTTTGAAAACTGCATACTGCGCATTATCATCATCCAAAAAACCATCTCTATTTGCTACTATCAACCCATCATCTGAGCCATCAAAACGCACTATAGGATTAAAATTGATAGTATTGCTGAGATACGATGGTTGCCAGGATCATGTAGTCTGTGCTCAGGTTATGTCATGTGCTCCCTGACTCCTCCAAGCAGACACTCAAATCCCAGTTGTTATGCCTGCATCTGCTTTGAGCCAGAGTGAACAGCCACTCGTTCAGGCACATATCGATGGGAACAATCATATTCTTGCTATACGGTTTCTTGTCTGTCACCCGACGGCCGTAAATGCTCCTCCTATATATACGGAATGCGTATTCATAGTAAGCACGCCCACTGCATTATTTGCATTTGGATCAAATGTTGTATCGAGCGTTCCATTTGAGAAGATACGTGCAATACGATTTCTTGTCATACCGGAAACACCTGTAAACGTACCGCCTATTATGATGCTCTCATCAGCCGCAATAAGAATTGTACTCACTTGTCCAGTTCCTGTTATCTCAGCGCCAAACGTTGTATCTAGTACGCCCGTAGATGTCAGACGAGCTAACCTACTTTTACTCGTCCCATCTACTGTCGTAAACTGTCAACCAATAATTACTTTACCATCTGTCTGCAGAGCAACAGCATTTACAGTTCAATTTACATTTCAAGTAAATGATGTGTCTAATGTTCCTGTCGTTGTCACACGCGCTATTCTATTTATAGTTTTTCTGTCTACAGATGTAAACGCCCCTCAAATAATTATTTTGTTGTCGGGCTGGAGCGCGATACCATATACACTGTTATTTGCGGTTCATGTAAACGTCCTATCTAGTCATCACGTAGCTGTCGTACGAGCTATTCTGGTCCATGATGCTGCTCGCACTTGCGTAAAATCTCATCCGATGATAATTTTTTGATCCGACTGAGGTATCATTCCGAAAATCGTACCATTAACATTCCCAGTTCGTAGTCTATCTACTCCTCACGTTGTTGTAATGCGAGCCATTCTCGTCTTAGTTATTCAGGCAACAGTTGTAAACTGTCATCATATAATGATATAACCACCTGAATCTATAAACATAGCATTTACTGTACTACTGGCATTCCCACTGAATGTTGCATCTACCGATCACGATGCATACACTCTCGCTATTCTTGTTTTTGTTTGTCCATTCATTGTGGTAAATGCTCATCCTACCATTAATGTATCTCATGTGTAGATTACCATTGAAGATACTGTACTGTTGGAATTTGGATTAAATGTGCCGACCAAAGATACTGCAAACTCCGATGCTCCGCAGGTGTAAAATATTACTTTTTCGTCATACACGAGCGCCCTTATTTGTTGTGTATCTCACTCTCATCATGGCGTATCTCATACCGCCTGATCTCCTATATTCCCTGAGCCATCACACGTAGCATCTGGGCTCACTGACAATCCCTTTACGGCAAATATTTCATCTCACACGTGTTTAACACTCAACAATACTTCTGTCTCATCAACAAATCATGGTAATGCAACACGTATTTCTACTGGTTTAGAAAAGATGAGATTTTGACCAGTCATTCCAAATGTAAACACTTTATCCGCTACTGCTATTTCTTCAGCGGCTGCATTGTGAGTATCACTATTTTCAGCACCATTCTCCTCTATATCATTTCCCGTCTCATCTGTCTTTTCCTTTCACTCAAATGCATGCTCTGCTACTTTCTCAATAACGAGTACGGTAGATTTTAGCTTGTCTTGTCATGCAAATGGATCTTGATCTCACAACATTTCTTCTAGCGTGGTGCTTTCCCATAACTCCTGTGGTCGAACATCTCCGGACAGCATCTGTCATGATAGAGATCACGTCTCATATTGATTTTCTACCGCCGCTTCTTCAGCTCTTCCTGAGAGCATATTCTCTCATCATGATACGACCTGTATTGAGTCTATACCTATTGCTCCTATTGCATCTACTCATGTGGAGGCATTTTCCTCTGTAGCATTTTCCTCTGTAGCATATTTCCCCATCCAGACATCCCAAATATCCGTCGCTCATGATGATTGTGTCGTTGTGTCTCCTCCGCTCCACACTATTGATGTCCCTGTCGACTCAGTCTCTGGTGAAAAGATAATTGTATTTTCTGGAATTATTATTGTCACACCTATATCTCACGTTATGACTTTTTCTTGCGCTACTTCAAACTCTCTTATCTCCTGATTCGTATCTTTCTTTAATAGTGCATCCACTGGTATGTCATCTACATAAAGCTTGCCCAGTTCTACGGTAACCTCATTTGCATGTAAAGAAGATCCGCCATCTACACCGGCGGTATAGACAGGAATATTTTCTTCCGCCTCTGGTATAATAACATCCACTGCTCCCGATATATCCGCACTACTGCCTTCTGCTGTATTTGTGTCACTAGGCGATCATCCTTCTGGAGGAAGAGATTCTGCTTGCTGAGATTCTGTAACCACCGGTACTACCGCCTGCGCGTCTCATTCCGCTCATTGTTGTTCATCAGCCAGTAATACGTTATTTCGACTCAATACTATTACCAAAAAAACAGCGAGTCATATACTCACTTTTAGATACCAAGTTCTAGAAAAAATACGAATGTACGGCGACATGCAGTGCAAAAAATGAAGTACCTGCATCTAGGTAGTATTCTTCTTATCCTTTGTTTCAAGCGGATATCTACAAATAATACACCGGAAGTCTCTCTTCCCATGTTCATCAAACGGAGATCTTCACATGTGCGAATATTTTGTTTACTATAAGTCCACTTAATCCCTTTTCTAAGCCAGTATTATCGTACTGTCTCGCAAAGACATCTCTTGTATTTGTGGAGCATGAGTCACTAAATAGAGCTTGATCTGACGAGCGCGCATGTACTCCTCTAGAAGTTCTGCTACCTTCCCGATCGCATCGACATCCAAATTATTGATCGTTTCATCCAAAAAAAGATATTGTGTATGCATCATAGATGCCACGGATAGAATTCGTACGAGCTTGAGTATTGTCCTCTGCCCTCCACTCAGCGATTTTATGGGTCTTTTGCCATATGCATCTGTCACTGTTATTTCTAGTTCTAGTTTGTCGCTAGAGGATTTTTGGAGTTCAAACTGCACGGTATAGTCCACCAGCTGAGCAAGATAACTATTCATCACTTCCTGCAGACTCGGCAAAAAGTCCTGAAGCACCAACAACAACAACTCCTTGCTAAAAATATTGGCAAGATCAGTGAGCATTTTCTCTTTCTCTTGCAGTTGCTTCACCTCATATTTGGTCTGCGTGTAGTCACGTACCAGACTCTCTATACTCTCAGATGTACGCAAGAGTATGTCTATACTTCAGAGCACATTATCGTACGCTGCCACATCTCAGTGCACTACGTTTTTACCCACATCTCAATGATTATCTCATTCTCATGAGCCACTAAGCTGCTGATGCAGCTTTTTGATGCGCTCTACAAGCTGTTCTCCCTGTTGTTTTGTGTAGAGCGCCTGCTGCTGGAGCGCTGACATATCTCATTTCTTTTGATGATAGCGCTCCAGCAGCAGCTCCCTCTGGCGACGCTGATCAGCAAAATGCGCTATTTCCTTATCTAGCTGCGTCATTTGATGATCGTACTTTTGATAGCTTTCATAACGCTGATCTAGCGTCTTCCAGTCCGAATGTGCTATATGTTTGGTGAGCATAGTCATTTCCTCTTGCATGGCCGCAATATCATTTGCTCCTCATGCTCATACATCATAGAGGTCTGCACGCATATCACCATATTGTTGATGTGCGTTTTCCTCTTTTGTCAGCTGAGCTATCTGTTCTTGCAAGTACAGCTTTTGTTGACGTAGCGAGACCAACGCCGCTCATTTTATGACCTCTACATATGGACACTGATCTTGAATTTTTTCACAACGAAATTCCAATTGCCCCGCATATTGATTTTCTAGTACCTGTAGCTGCTGTTGCGCTGCTTCACGTTTTTTTTGAATTTCTTCATGCTGTTTTTTTGCTTGTACCACACGATCCTCGTGCAACTGAACCTCTCTTTTGAGCTCTTTACCGCGTGCAAGTATTTGTTTGAGCCACTGGTAGTAACCTATAAACGTGTCTATCTCTATACCTATTTCCTTCATGTATGTACGCTCGTCTCAAGTCACTAGATTTTTTTGCTCCAGTATGAGCGCTGCTTTTTTGGCATACATCTCTTGTTCTTGTACTCATGTATCTAGCGCGAGTTCGCCTTCAAGTTGCTGTATTTCTTTTTTCTTTTGGGAAATTTCTTGGTCAGCACGCTCGGCTGCCTGTATCATTTCTTTGTACTGTGACTGTAGTGTCTTGATTTGTTCGTAGATGGCTATTACGGTGTCGCGTTGCGCTTTAATTTCTTCCGCCACAATCTGCAGCTCTTTATACTTTTCTCCTTCTCGTGTAAACTGATCGATATGGACCTGTTCACTCACAAATGCCATGTCCGCATCTCTGGATATATGCATAACACGCTCCTTAAGGAGATTTTTTGATACATCTGCCTGTTGTACTTGGGGTCGTGACATTTTTTCTAGACTACTCTGCGTTTCTAGTAATTCTCTGAGATACTTGCGAAGTTTACCGTCAAACTGCTCTGTATCGCTCTTGACCTTGAGCATGAGCTGTATTTCTCTTTTTTTCTCTGCGAGACGCTCTTTTCATTCATCAATTCATAATAATCCAAAAAGATGTTTGAATACCGTCACCCTTTCACTTGGTCATACATCAAATACATTTTCATGATCTTGCATCAAAAAATGTAGGTTCAATACTACTTCTCTTGGAGGAAGTATTTCCTGAAGATGCTGCTCCAAGTCGCTCTGTGAGCTAAAAATCACCTCTTCACTATGTTGTTTTATTCGAGGAAGAATGTCTATATTTGTCGACAATCATTCTGGACAGACATGTCTTAGTGCTGCATCAATATGGACCGAAATATCGCTTTCTCCAGACGTCACCTCTCCACCCTCGTCAATGTGTAAATCGTTTAGTCAGCGCTCTTTGATCTCATCCCGACGGTTGATTACATAGAGACGCGATGTCACACTATCATTCCCTAATTTTGTTGCTTTTAACTCCCTTTCTACAGCATAGACATTGCCGTAGTCGCTTCGTATCAACACTATTGATCCACGCTCCGAAAGACGATGTAGCATAGGTCTTTTGCTCCACTTGTAGAGCGCAAACAGCGGTCCATCAAAAAACAAGAAGCTCTTTCATGAGCCTATCGGCGCTTTGACGAGATGATTTCATACCGAAAATCTGACCGTACGTGGATCTCCAGCGAACGGTCAGATATTCTTATAGGTAATAGCGTGTATGTTCATATACAACTTAGTTACGAGTTAGACTTTCGTCTACTGCCACTTCTTGAGCTGTCCATTCTACAAGTTGCTTGATGTCTGTTTCAATCTGTTCTGTAAGCTTCTTCTCAGTCGCAATTGCATCACGAAGTGCTTGATGTGTTGTGTCGAGTTTGTTGTAGAGTTCTTTCTCATACTTGCGGATATCTGCTGTCATAAGCTTATCCAAGTATCCATTGATACCTGCATAAATCAATACTACCTGCTTGAAGAACGGTATAGGCGCATTTACTGGCTGTTTGAGCATTTCTACGAGTCTCTTGCCTCTTTCGAGCACCTTTTGTGTAGACTCATCAAGATCTGATGCAAACTGTGAAAATGCTGCTAACTCTCTGTAGTTAGCGAGCGAAAGCTTAAGCTTACCAGCTACTTTTTTCATAATTCACGTCTGCGCTGATCATCCCACACGAGAGACTGAAAGACCTACATTGATCGCTGGTCTTACACCTGAGTTGAAAAGATCTGTCTCCAAAAATATCTGTCCGTCTGTAATCGAAATAACGTTGGTAGGAATATATGCAGATACATCTCCTGCTTGCGTCTCAATAATAGGAAGTGCTGTGAGAGATCAGGTCTTTCCTGTTATTTTTCCGCCTGTGATCTCACTAATATAATCAGCGCTTACTCTTGCTGCTCTCTCAAGAAGCTTGGAATGAAGATAGAAGACATCACCAGGATATGCTTCTCTTCCAGGAGGTCTTCTCAACAAGAGTGAGACTTCTCTGTAAGCTACAGCATGCTTTGAGAGATCATCATAGATAATAAGCGCGTCTTTGCCGTTGTACATAAACCACTCTCCAAGTGTACATCCAATATATGGCGAAAGATACTGCATAACAGCAGCATCTGATGCTGATGCTGACACTACAATCGTGTAGTCCATTGCACCTGCTTCCTTGAGTGTCTCTACAATTCTTCTCACTTTACCCTCCTTCTGTCAGATAGCCACGTATACACAGTATACATCCTGTCATTTTTGGTTAAGTATAGTATCAATTGCTACGGTCGTTTTACCTGTCTGTCTATCGCCAATAATCAGCTCTCTTTGTCCTCTTCCGATAGGAATCATTGCATCAATTGATTTTATACCTGTTGCGAGTGGCTGATCTACTCACTGTCTTGTGATCACACCAGGCGCAACTCTCTCCACAGGATATGTTTCGCTTGTCGTAATTGCTGCACCTCCATCAATCGGCTGTGCAAGTGCGTTTACTACTCTTCCTAGATACTGTTCACCGACACCTATCGTAAAGACCTTTCCGGTTGGCTTAACGATCTCACCCTGAGAAATTCCTGTTGGACTTCCCAAAATAAGTACACCCACCATATCCTTGAGCAGATCGAGTACTAGTCCCTGTGTTCCGTTTTCAAAAACGACAAGTTCGGAGAACTTTACGTGTTCCAATCCAGATACAGTTGCTACACCATCTTTGATCTCGATCACTTGACCATGCTTTCCAAGCTCTGTATCGAGTTTGGTATCACTGATCTGTTGCTCTATCTTCTTGAGAATGTCTTGTGCAGTACTCATAATTACCCTATACAATAAAGATATAAATGTCGGCACCATTGCTCTCGTTCTCTCCCTCACAGGAGGGGTATTTTCGCAGGTATGAATCCTGTTTTCTTCATGAAACGCTTACGCTAGCAAAATATCTATATCGCGCTCTACGTCTCTATTGAAATAGTATCATTCACCTACGAGTGAAACTCATACTTTTTTTGTTTGTTTATGATCCATTTCTATAGTTCCAAATCTCTTCTCCAAAAAACCATCTAACTCTGCTTCTCCTGGATGCATAGCTACACTAAAGTGCTTTCCTCATACAGACATTGTTGCGGCCATGTACTCTCTTATCTTTTTGACGCCTGCGTATGTGGCTTTTCCATGGGCATCCATAAGTTGTATGGTGTGCTTCATGAGCAACTGATCATCATCACTATCCTGAAGCACCTTAGTAATAGTGGAGAGACTCGTATGTGTCTTGAGTAGTCTCTCCAACACAAAAAGAACCGAAGACATCTTGGCTGCTTCTTGCTCAGAAAGAGTCCTGAAATAGGTCTCAACGAACTGTTTCGTTGTTTTATACATACCAGGCACACACGATAAAGAGAAACTTTTTTGGCTTTAGTTTTTTTTGAGCTCGCCTACTACCTCGTCCACATATGCTTGTTGGAGTGTCACATCACGCTGAAATAGTTTTTTCATAACGGTTTTTATTCCCTGTTTCACTGATGATTCATACTCCTGCGCAAGCTCCTTTTCCACGCCCACTGACTTTTCCTCAGCTGATGCAACGATACGCTCTGCCTTGCTCTGTGCAGCGGTTATAATTTCCTGCTCTTTTTGGTGAGCGAGTTGTTGCGCATAGTCCAAGACATGCTGCTTTTGTACTTGTAGATCAGCAAGGATTTCGCGACGATGCTGCTCAACCTCCTCTATCTTTTGTTGATAGAGAAGGTCTGCATCTTCGAGCTTTTTGAGCATATCCTCCCTCTCCTGAAGCGCTGACGAGATCTTAGCTCCGAAGAATTTGATGAATACACCAAAAAATATGGCAAGATTTATAATCTGCACGACTACATTGAAGATGATATCTGATGTTGTTGCAGTATGTTCCATGTCAAAGATCTAACGTGTCGAAACACAGATAAATAACAAGATTATTATCCAATAAGCTGCAATGCGATCACGAAACCGTAAATAGCTACAGCCTCCGTAAACGCCAATGCCAACAGTGCTGGGACAAATGATTTTCCAGCAGATTCTGGATTTCTTCCAATACTTTCTACCCATCCTTTACCAATAAGCCCCAAGCCGATTGCTGCACCAAGTGCTGCCATTCCGATTGCTAATGCTGGTCCTAGATTCATCGTAAGTTCTTGTAAAACAAGTAAAATAGTCAAAAAAGACACTTCTTTCTTGTAAGTTTTTTGGTCAAAAATGCAAGCTACTCCTGTGACTAAATGTCAAATCCACTATAACTAAGGTCGAAACTCTTGTTACAAACTGGGAAATCAGCTATAATGTTGTTGAGAACCGCATACTCAAGGAGCGTTCGGTTGACGAATGATGGATCTTTGAACTTGTAGTAGACTATTTTCCCTTCATGTATCTTCATAATCTGGAGGATTTCTCCCCTATGTCACTCAGTTCTTGAGATGTAATACCCATCATTGAGCTTGTGTACTTGTTCTCCTGTGTGATGCGTATGATGTACTGCCGATTCTCATTTGAGTGATCACAGCTGTTTCAAGACTGTTTTGATGATATGTATACTATCCGTTATCTCGTCTGCCCTTACCATAAATCTATCCATAACATCTCCATTCTCTCAGAGACGAACGGTGACGTCTATGCTATTGTAGAGGTGATCATATGCTCTTACATCTTTTGCTATACCTGATGCTTTTGCTCATACACCTAGTGCCGCATGCGCTAGTGCTGTATCTATTTTTACAATACCCGTATCCTTGAATCTGTCGTAGATACCTGATCCTGCTGAGCAAATCTCTACGAGTGTTGCGAGCCTTCTTGCTACACGCTTGAGCACTCACTTGATCTGCGGCATATGATCTGTCGTTATATTTTTGGTATTGTGTCCTATAGCAACTGCGTTTTTGAGCACTCTACTTCCAAAGAGTGCTGCGTTGAGATTCATCACTTCGTCTCTGATCGCTAGAAACCCATTGAGAATATAGCTTTGTCCAACGTCATTTGCTAGTGCACCCAACGTCCAGAGGTGGTTGTAGATTCTCTCTAGCTCTATCATGAGTACTCTATTGAGCCTTGTTTCCTCATCGATAGTGATATGTGCAGCGGCCTCGATGTTTTTCGCAAATCCTATCGCATATGCTGCACTACTATCTCCTGCTATGTCTTGTGATGCCTCTACGAGTTTGGTAATATTGGCTTCCTTGGTGAAATATGGCTCTATCTCTCTGTACTTCCATCACAATTTGATCTCTAGATTTAGTGTATCCTCTCCATCACACGTAAATCTAAAATGTCCTGGAGGAATAATTCCTGCATGGATAGGTCAGACCGGCACTTCTACCAGATTATCTCCTGGTACGCCCTGAAACGTAAATGGTCTTTTTTTGTGTATCATTGGTTTTCATAGCTTTCTATAGGGGAAATACGTATCTGCAAACAAGTGCAATCTCAGTGTCTGCGCATCATCCTCTCTTGTGGTCTTCCCATAGAAATCATATATCTCATCCTGAAAAATATATGCCATATAGAAAATATTTCTGAGATTTGGCAGCGGATCTTCCATCTTGAGCGGCAGCTTAAGCAAAACTGTTTCTGCTCACTGCTCAAGCACTACCATGTATTCATCCTTTTCGTGTGATAGCTCATTGAGGAAACATCACAAGAAATAGCTTTCCTCCTTATGTTCCTCGACATACGCTAGCAGCTCCGCTTCTGTTGTGAAATCAATACTTTTTACCATTGGTCGTACCTTGTATAAAGACTAAAGCACAAAAAAGAGTAGACTTGTTGCAATACCCAGTGCCAAACAGAGAATTATCGGTCGATGAATTGTTTGCAAACGCTCATGTCCTCCGATTGTGTCATGACTTGTATCGTGATGTGTCTCTTCCTCGCCATCTTTTGCCAAAAATATTCTTGAAAAGTTGTAGAGTATTCCTGCAAAAACTCCTACGATTCCGAGCATAAACACAACTGCGTACCGAGGATTTACTTTGAATGCCTCGAGCGCTATACCTACTTCCGTGAAAAACAATGGTCCTATTGGTAGCCCGACAAGCAAGATAAGCGATACAATCAATAAAATACCACTCACCCTCAAATCCTTGAGAATGTGTGAAAGATTCTCAAATCTTCCTGTTTGTCTATTGATAAGGACACTTCCTACAGACATGAATGCTGCTGACTTCAAGAACGAGTGTCCGATAAGATGAATCACAAATAACTTCATAGCCAGCGGTGTCCCAAGACCGAGCGCGAGTGCCAGTATTCACATATTTTCGCTACTTGAATATGCGAGTGCTCTTTTCATGTGTCTCTGCACAATCATTGCTACACCTACGTAACCGATCGTGAGTAACGCAAACAATATGAAGAGTCATGACGTAAACTCCGTACTTCATAGCATAGTATCAACGATACCTTTGGTATTGTACACAAAAAACAACGCAAGCGGCAAAAGGATAGATGACATGAATGCCGAGATTGGCGTGGATCACTTGCCATGCGCATCTGGCAACCATGTATGTAGTGGAAAGAATCCTACCTTCGTACCCACACCAACAAACACAAACAAAAATGCAAATTTTACTAAGTAGATATTAATCTCTCCAAATGAGTTGATTGTTGTATAATCAAGCGACCTAATACCTGCGTAAATAAGCATAAATAACCCCAAAAGGCCTATCGTCAATCCTATTCAACAGATAATTACATATTTCCATGCGGCCTCCCGGCTTGTCCTCTTCCCATAAAAGCTAATCAAAAACGTTGTGAATATTGTTGTTGCCTCGAGTGCCACCCATGAGAGCATGAGGTTTTTGGAGATTGCAGCAAAGACCATCGAAAAAATAAAGAGATTCGAATATGCTAGATACTCTTTGAGCTTTGGCTCCTCTATCGCTCCGTGTCTCATCTCCGTACCAAAATAACTTCTCGCGTACCGTGAGATCAAAAACGATAATACAAAAATAAGCATTACAAATATAAGCGTATGCTCATCAAGCAAGAAGAGCTGTGTATCACTCTGTACTCCCGTAAACCACATATAACATGCCACAGCTCAGACGAGGAGATACACCACTGCATAGCTCACTATCAAATGTTTAGATGATTTTGTTGGTAACAAAAATCATATCAGTGCCATAATGAGAGGAACTACCAAGAAGGCCACACTTGCAAATTCCATAACGTACATAATGATAAGATAAATATCTTTACGCTCTCCGATAGATTAGTCCTTGATATATGACAACTCTTGCAACTCTGTATTTCATACAATCTCTTTGATATGACTTGTAGATATTAGCATGATCGAAACACTCATCAAAATATCTATGATAATACCCACCTCGATATAGAGAGGCAAGTGTTCTAGCACCAACAACGATATCAAGAAAACACCATTTTCAATCAACAAGAACGACAAAATATCTCCGACAAGCTTTCTATGATTCAAGAAGTTGTACAACCCACTAAACAACACAAATAGTCATGCCATAAATATTGGGTTAGTTACGCCCAGTTTCTGCGTCAAAAAGAATACACCCACCATGAGAATCGCCTGTATCATCAGTGAGTAAAACGTTGGTACATGAAATTTTCTCTCCACGAAGTTCCCGCCTATTCTATTGAGCGAACGATAGATCAGCGTAGGTATCAAGACAAGTCTCACTGCTATTGCGAGACAGAATGATATCACCAATATAATATCATGTCTAAAATTCCCTACATGCAACAGATAGAATGCCACCAAGATAAGTAGCACCTGTATAATATAAATTTTTAGGAAACGCATGTAGTGCGTCGTTATTGCAATAACGATTGATGCGACGGTAATCAGAAATGCTAGGATCTGTATATCTTCCATGAGTCGCTCTTATCTCAAGATAAAAAACATCAGTGTAATAATCTGCAATACAAGCAGCAGTGCGAATATTTCCTGATATCTAAATAGTCTAATCTTTGTAGTAAGCACCTCGAAGAGCCCGAAGAACACTACACACACCACCATCTTTACTGCTCGCACACCGAACAATGCAATTCCTGTATATCCAAACGTAAATGGCAAAAAAATAGAAACAAAAAGCGCAATAAACGCGAACAGTTTTATTTTGCTAGCTAACTCTATCATACCCAACTGAATACCTGATGTTTCAAGCAACATCGCTTCATGGATCATAGTGAGTTCCAAGTGTGTTGCAGGATTGTCAAATGGGAATCTTTTGTTCTCTGCCAACATGATATAGAATAATACGATTGCCATTATTACTGCGACACAGATACCCATCAGCGTTGTATAGTCTACTACTCACATCAAATCACTTACTGTTACTGCATTTGAAATAAATGCATTTGTTGCAATAAATAGCATGAGCACTGGCTCGATAATCGCGAGCACAAACATCTCTCTTTCTACACCAAGACCCGCGAAATATGTTGCGTTGTCCATTGCATAGATCATCATGAAGAAGCTTCCTATGGCACTGATATAGAACAAATAGATCACGTGCACGTCAAATACCATCACACTCGTTGGCACGAGTACCAAGAATACGCAGCTCACTGCTAGCATTACTGCTGGTGCTATGATGGAGATATACGACGTCTGCTGACTATAGAATGTTTCTTTGCGGAAGAGTTTATACAGATCATAGTAGACCTGCAAAAGACGTATTGGTCTTCTCCCGTTGAGAACTGCTTTCACAGACTTGAGTATCCCATCAAAGAGTGGAATAAGCACAAGGAATCACACTGCATACAAGAAAGAGAGTAACATATGCTGCATAAAAAAGTTAAATTATATCGTGAAGTACAACCAGATCACCACTACTACGAGCGCCACAAATATATATGAAATATAATACTGCAATACACCATTCTGTAGCTGTTTTACTTTGGTAGATAGTATCTGTGCCCATGTAACAATCTTCTCATATATATTATCCACAAAGTATGAGTTCCATGCGCTATATCCAAGCTCGCTTAGACTTTTTTTGAAGGTATATGTTTGTCATTCTGCTCTCGCATTTGATCTTACTGACATCTCCATGTAGATATCTTTGTAGATTTTTCTCAGTGGATGAATGAGCCCAAATGCCGAATACTGTGCTCTCTTGGGCAGCTGATCATATGGATATCCACAGGCCCATATCGGAGTTCTTTTGGTCAGATTTCTAGATATAAGTTTGTATACTCCAAAGATTATGAGCGTGAGTAGAACGAGCACACCTAATAGCATCCTCGGCTGGAAGATATACGAGAATACTTGCATTGAAAAGATATTGTATACGCTTTTCATATCTAGCAACGAAAACACAATACCATAGAACACACCTGGCACAAGCGCAAGTCCAATAATTCACAATATCAATACTGCGTATGCAAGATATTCTGTTGTTGATGCCTTTGTCTTTACCTGTAGTGACTCATCTCTCTGTGCCCCCAAGAACGCAATAATAAATAATCTCCCAAAAGAAACTAACGCCAACACACTCATCAATGCAATGAGTAACAGCACAAATACCGCAAAAAACTTTACGAGTATTGTGCCCGTCTGTAGTAGTTGTATCAGTGATCCAAATGCTAGTAACTCTACATTGAATCCGCTAAATGGAGGCAGTCCCGCAATCGCTAATGCACCTATCAAAAACACACATCCAATAATCGGTAATTTTTTGATCAGGCCTCCTAGCTGAGAAAGCGATCTACTTGTTGTTCTCTCGATAACACTTCACGCATTCATGAAGAGAAGACTTTTGAACATCGCATGATTCGCGCTATGGTAGATCACCAGTACAAATCATGATACCGTTAGAAGTGGCTTACCTATAACCAGTCCAAGCATAGCTATACCAAGGCCCACAAAAATAAGTCAGATATTTTCCATCGTAGAATACGCTAATGCTTTCTTGATGTCGTCCTGGACGAGACTATAGAAGATACCGAGCAATGCAGTCACTCCTCCCAATACGAGGACGATGATCGCCCACGAGAGAGACATCTGCAATGCAAAAAATGTGATCACAAATTTGAGTAGCATGACGACAGGCAACTTCACCATAAACCCTGACATCATTGCTGAAATATTTGATGGCGCTATCGGATGTGCTTTTGGCAGCCAGATATGAAATGGGAAGAGTCCTGCCTTCGCACCAAATCCTATCAGCGCCGCAAAGAATGCAAGCTGCTTCATTCCTTCCGAAAGGAGGCTTGCATCCCACGATCCAAATGCAAAACTTCCTGATGAGAGAATAAATGGCACAAAGCTCATCAGGATAAAGAACATTCCAATATGTGCGATGATCAGGTAGAAGTTACCCTCTCTTACTACTCACTTTTTCTCGTATTCATGTATCACGAGGAAGTAACTACTCAATGACATAATCTCCCATGCTACGAGGAAGTATAGTGCATTATCGGCCATCAATACTCCTGTCATCGCATACACGAACAACAACATCAGCACATAATAGAACGTCAGATTTTTTTTGTGTGCAAGATATTCGTTGAAGTAGTAGTTTGAGTAGAGCGAGATAGATATCCCTACGACCGCAAAGATAACAAGGTACACTGCCTCAAGCATTCATGCATACAGCAGTCTATATTCAAATACGCTCCATGAAAATGCTTCGCCCGTCATCAGTACCTGGAGACCGATATATCCTATAAACAAAAAATTGAGCAGTAATACGATCGTCATTACTCCCACTTTGGTCTTGGTGTACTTCCCTATCAGAGCAATGAGGAGCGAACATACTCTCAGAACAATTCACAGTGTCATCATGTGATGAGAAAATTTCTAAAACGGTATGCGTTCTTGATGTATATGGTAGATGTAACTATTTGCCTTGTACAAATGATACAAGATATGACAAAATATCTATCGCCTTGGGTGGATTCCCTGGGATATCTAGATCAACATTAAAAAAATCGTGAGCACCTCATGCCACGCCTGCAAATCTTTTATCTCATGCTATTGCTTTGTCACCAAGTGCAATAATTACTTTTGGATTTGGTGTAAGCTCTACCGCATTTTTGGTAGCCTCAAGCATGTTGTGCGCAAGTGCACCTACGATCACCACTCCATCAGCATGCTTGGGAGAAGCCGTAAATCAGATACCGTAACTTTCTACACTGTATGCTGGTCACTCAAGTGCGTAGAGTTCCGCCATCGTAGCTTCATCGTCACCGCAATCTACCACTCTGAGTTTGAGTGAGTTTTTGAGAAGTGCTGGTGCGTGTTTTGCAAGCTTGACTGGATATGGCTTTACTTTTTTCTCTCCTAGTTTGTTGAGCATCTCTTTGAGTACTGACGTGGTTTCCATGTAATTCTATTACAAGACTATAAATGAGAATTTTCTCGCAGGTATAATACTTAATTTTTCGATGTACTCCACACACATATGATAGCTCTTGATTGCTTTTTACAGCATCTCTGACAACTCCCACTACCTACTCTTAAAAAAGTTTTTTTCAAGTGGTGTTTGGTGGTGATTGTTTTTTGATCACTTTAAATTTTTCTTTTTTCCACATTTCATCTCAGACGCTAGTTAGTATATTAGGTACGTGTTAAGATGTCGTGAGAAGGACTGATCTGTGTTACAGATCGTCCCTCCCGAATTCGGGTAATTTTTTTGCATGTTGTCCATTTCAAAGATGTTCCACTTCTTCTTCTTGCTTTTGTACGGCAACCTTCGTCCTTACTTCTCTCTTACCTCCGAATATTGCTACCCAAAGATAATCGAATGCTAAGAAAAATAAGTCGAAAAGGCCGAATTTCCCGGCGAGAAAGCCAAGTAAAGTAGCGATAAGCGTTTTTGCAACAAGTTTCAAGAAATGGAATTCCGCGAATCCACACGCGATAACTGTTGTGTAAGCACATGCGGTTACTGCGAGTTTTATGGCAATCATACCTTTCGCCCCGCCGAGAGCCCTTTTAATCTGGTGATATTTACACCCGATAAGGAAGTTGAACACCCCGGCAACGCTGCGAGCTATAACAATCTGCTCGCCATTCATGTGAAAAAACTGGTATTCTATGAACGCAAAAAATGGCGTCCAAAACAATACAAAGGCTATACCTGTTTTCATACCACTTTACTTTTGTTTTTTTATTAGAAGGACGGTTACCGATGAGAGATGTGTATTACTACTTTTCCCTCCCATCACCTACACATGCAACGTGTATATATTGTAACTCTGCTGATCTGCACATGTACGTTATAGGAGGAATATTTTGTTTATGGTTACGAGAATATCTTACTCTCATAAACCTATGAGAATGAGAGTGTACACACTACTACTGTTAATGAACGCAAAGATGGGTTTCCCCAGTACAAGTCGTTCGTATACCCCGACGTTTAGGTATGTAAAGCTGGTTCTCAAAAAGCAAATGTTTATACCAGTTGAAAAGAAATCGCTAACCATCTTTTACTGGTATTTTCAGAAATTAAATATTTAAAAAACCACTCTAGAGTGGTTTGTGAAGATATTCTATATAGTTAGTGATGCGCCATATTAGTGATGTGCCTCTCCTGCTAGTCTGAAGTAGAGCAAGACGAGTAACGAGAAGATGAATGCCTGTATAAATGATACGAGGAGTTCAAAGAGAAAGACGACAAGCGGCAACAAGAATGGCACATGGAAAATCATCTGTGCCGCACTTATGATAAGACCCATCAAAATCATACCAGCTAGGATGTTTCACAGAAGTCTAAGCGAGAGTGACAACATTTTTGCAAATTCGCTTATCAACTCAATCAACCCAATTGCAAGACCAAGTATGATATCAAGCGGTTTGAGCAGATAGTGCCACCGTTTTGTTACGGTTACCACACCCATTCCTTTGTAGGGAATATATTTCTCGATATAGTGAAACCCATTTTTGTAGAATCCATATACATTAGAGAAAATCACAAAAAAGACCGCCATAGCTAGATTGAAGAAAAAGTCTGAACCAATAGGCCTGAAATAGTCATGCAACTGTGGGATCACCATCACAAAGAAATCACCAAACAGTCCGACAAGATTTGACCACAGCAGATAGACAAATATTGTAACCACAATCACCAAAACCCCTCTTGAAACCGCGTGCCCTCCTATTTCTTTGAAAAAGTCCATCATATACTCCAAGAAAAAATTTACTCACTGCACGAAACGACTATAGGGAGATCTTTTTTGTAACCAGAGATAGATTGCTGCGAATATGAGAAAAATAGCTGTACCAAACAACGATGTCAGCAGTGTTTGAGAGATCAACAATCCTCCTATTTCGAGATAGTGCGGCATGAAGCTTACTTCCATTCTCCTCCTGTGTACCTAATAAATATGTCTCCTATATATATTCCCCACCAAAACTCAACCGGTCTTATGCTCCTCTTCCAAAACAAACAAAAAATCACCGTAGTAACGTATAAGGTAGTTGCCTGCTCCCAAGAAATAAGGTGAGAACTCAGCACTGTACGAGACAGTGAATATCCGTCCTCAGATGGCGCATAATGGAAAAAGGTCGTATAACTCGTACGTTTACTACAGTGATCACGCTCTGAGCCTATTGTTCATTCTCCAAAATACAATGCAAATACTATACGTACTTCTTTACAAATCCTGCCGTAATACTTGTGACTACTGCCATGACAATTAGCGCCGTAAATACCGTTACATCTACAAGTCATGCCTCGAATGCGACATTTGCTAGGATAATTCACATACCCCCTCTAGCAGCAATACCAAGTCAGGTAGCTATACCATGATTGTGGCTCATACCGGACCATACTGCTCCTCGATATCCTGCCACCATTTTAGAGACATACGCTACTACTAGTACAACGCTTACGGCAAGTGCATCGAAGCTTTTGAAGAAGTTTACTTTGAGCCCTACCGTAATGAAAAATAATGGTGCAAAGATTTGCTGTGTCATATACTCTACTGCATGCTTCATACTTTCGCTAAAAAGTTTTGATCCGTTGAGTGTGATACCCAACACAAAACTTCCAAAAATTGCGTGTATCCCCAGATGCTCTGCGAGTGCTGCAAATCCAAACATGCTCACCATCATCATCCAAAATGGAGAATGTCTTCACAGGTAGCGCAAACCAAATTCAAATATTTTTTCGTATACAATTGGCAAAAATGTTACTGAACCTATCACTAACCCAAGCGTTGCTGTAATTACTATCCACAATGGGATTTCACTTGATCATAATCCTGACATACTCAATACCACCGTAAACAACAGCCATCCCACAACATCATTAATTGTAGAGACTCCTATAATATATTTACCGATTGGTGTTTTGAGCAAATCAAGGTCCATCAAAATACGAGCAATCACTGGAAGCGCAGACACAGATAATGCTGCTCCCATAAACCATGCAAACAACCCACGACTAATTGTAAGATCAAACCATGAATACGTGTATCGTCACGTGATTAATCAGACTGCGAGTGGAATCACAATTCACAATATACCTGTTGTTGCTACAGACTTTCAGTTTCTGATGAGTTCTTTGGTGTCTATTTCTAGTCCTACAACAAACAACAAAAAGATTGAACAAAGGCTTACTACACCTTGTCTCGCAGCAGTTCAAAGTTCTTGTGCTCCAAAAAAACTTTGGAAGAGATGAGGAAACAGTCCTCACAATACCGTAGGCCCCAAAATAAGTCCTCCGATAAGTTCTCCTATGACGCCAGGCAGTCAGATTTTTTTGATAAGATCACC
>CAYOFF010000006.1:0-16451 GCA_964403415.1 uncultured Candidatus Peribacteria bacterium
TTTGCCCATAGAACATCTACCTGCTCTAGAAAATATGCTCTATTGTACGTACCATTCAGCTGATCTTTGACATAGGTAGCACACTTTTGGATAATACTTTTTCTTGCTTGCTGCGCTGCACGAAGGTGCTCTCGTGTAAAATCTAGGAAGTTTCTATACTGCCCCGTCAGCAATAAATACCTCAAATCCAATGCATCACATCAGTGTTCCTGTACTCCGGGAAGACTAAGATCATCCCCTGCTGACTTTGATACTTTTTTGCCATCAATATTCAAAAACTGTACGTGTAGTCGATATTTTACCCATGTTTCACCTTTGGAAAAACTACACTCTGATTGTGCTATTTCATCCGTATGGTGGATGGGGATATGATCTACACCTCCCGTATGGATATCAAAATGCTCTCACAGGCATGCTCTACTCATGGCGCTACACTCTATGTGTCGTCCTGGAAATCCACGTGTTTGCTCTTCTTCTGCGGTCAGTGTTGATATATTTTTTTCATCGAGGAGTAGTCCCGACCTAGGCCCATCAAACAACCGTTCCATCTGTCTTTTCTCTCACTTTGGACTAAATTTCCGCAACGCAAAATCTGTCGGGTTTTTCTTTCCTGTATCCTCTATTCTCGCTCCCGCATGAAGTCCTGCAAGATGCTGCTCAGCTGATGGTCATAGCAGCTTCCCGTAGTCTTCGACGCGTGACGTATTCATGTATATGCCATCTCCTGGTATGACATAGGTATATCATCCTTCTATGAGCTGTTTGACTATATCGATCTGCTCTTGTATGTACGCAGTTGCACGGGGCATGTGATCAAATGGATCTATATACAATGCCTCTAGGTACGCCCTAAAATGCGACTCGTATTTTTTTGCTACCTCCCAAGCCGTCAATCACTCTCTTCTCGATCATTTCTCCATCTTATCCTCTCCACTATCGCTCTCATCATTGACCAAATGGCCTACGTCTGTAATATTTACTACATGAGTCACTGGATAACCAAGTACATACCTAATTACTCACCTCAAAAGATCAGCAAAAACATAGGGTTTCATATTCCCGACGTGTGGCTCACTGTATACGGTAGGACCACATGTGTATATACCGACATTATCTCTTTTCCCCTCTTCCATCAATGGGACAAAAGCTTCTTTTTGGCGCGTCAGTGTATTGTATATCCGGAACGTTGGCCTATTTTTTTTCATAGGAAGGATGCAACTACTAAAGTATACTGGGTATTATTGTGTACCAGTTCACTCTCAGCCTCCGGCTCATGATCCATATGTCTTGTCCTCACAATTTTCTTTTATCTTTGTATACATAATTCTTGCAAACCCTATGAGAGCTGACTTTTGCTGGATAAACTGATCTAGACTCAGACTACGCATAAACGTAAGCTTCTCATTTACCATTTTTACATCTTCCAGCGATCAGCACCTTCACTCTTCTATAAGCGCAACAAGCTCTACATAACTTTTTTCTAAGTCGTATTTCTCTCTCAGCTCTTCTCACTGGCTATGGAATATATTGCTCATAATAATCTCTACTCTCTGCATAATAACCTCCAATCATGAAAAAATCGATGTCTTCTCGGCAGGATGTGATCATAGATAGTTGATTGAGATCGCTAATAATGCACCTCATACGGCAAGCTCTACTATATTTGAGAACAGCTTTTTCTTCTTTTGCGCATACTCTTGCACAAGCTCGTTGTATGCTTTGTCTTCTGTAATTTCTTCCTGTACAATTGAACTTGTATACTCTTCCATAGTACGTTCTCTACAAAATAAACTAGAATATAATTGCTTGTCCTGGGCGCAGCACCTTTGGTACAGCATATTGGTTGAGCATAATGAGTCTGGTAAACTCTACTATCTCGTCAGGAAGTATATGTCTCCTGGCCTCTTCCTCATGATATATAGGCACTACATACTTGGGACGTAACTGCCCGACACACGCCACGGCGTCCTCCAATACGAACTCACCTGCATACTTATTGCCTAGGGGCAAAAATGCAAGAACAACTTCTTCAAACGCCTGTACAAGTTCGGCAATATCTTGCGTAACTGTCTTGCCAGACTCTACAAAACTAATATGACGATTTTCTATCGTAACTGTCGTCGCACATGTCAGTATATGTTTATCGCATACAATGTGTCCGTCTGGCTCTATTTCTCATCGATAATGTTCTTGCTGCCCCACGTTTCATGCTTGTACAACGTTTCATATCTCCACACTCCCCTCACTAGTACGTAATACCACACGCTGAGCACCATAGTAGATCGCCTCCAACATACGCCTAGAAGTTTTTGATAAAATTGTCACTAATCTGGAATGTCCCTATCAAATGCAAAGATCTTCTAAATAACTCCCTAAAGTCTTTGTAGTAGACCAGTCACATCACTTCTTTGATTGTTGCCCACTTCCAAGATCCCAAAAAACCTCATCCATGTTCGATTTCTACCTTTTCTGGATCGCCGGCGTACTGTACAAGAAAATACGTAATATCCTTATCGACGCCAAGTTTTCCATCTTCATTGTAAAGCTGCAACGAAAGCGTCCCCAGCATCTGCTTAATCTTCATGTGTTCTTGCTTGAGTCACGCCTCCTCTGATATTTCTCTGAGCGCAGCCTGCTCTGGTTTTTCTCAGTGTTCTATTTTTCACTTTGGAGCTACTCGCTCTATCTTTTTCGACAAGGAGTGCCTTTTGATAAGAAGAAATTTTGGTTCTTTTGTTGCAGGATCTATATAATAGATAATCCCTCATGCACTTTGCACCTTCATACAATATTTTTGCTAAACGATAAAGCTATTTATACATCAAGTTTACTTCATAGGACGCGTCACGCTCGGCGCAACATTGATGGAATAATTCATGTCTGCGATGCAAACTCACTGGTCCATCACTGCACTGTCTCTACCATCTCTCCAGCTATCTCTCATCTCTTTTTGTCTGCAAGATATACGTATGCTTTCTCTCTCACATCTCCAAGCAAGGCTACAATCTCTGGAGACAATCTCTTTTTGACCGTCGTCATCTCATCCTGTAGTTGTTTTTTTTCACTATTTTCTACGGAAATAAGGTTACGTAATATCTCCTCAAAAAGCAAATTTAACTCACTCATCGCTTCGGCTACGATATCTTTTTGCTGTGGCAACTCTGCTATTCTTTCTTTTGCGAAATCTACAAGTGTTGGTGATTTTTTGTCTTTTTGAAGCTCTTTTTGTAGTGCAGCTAGCTCTTCGAAGAGGAGTGCATAGTCTGTACGCTCAACTTGTTGCTCATTATGTTCGTTTTCTACCATCCTTTTCTATCTCCTATGATCTAAAGTTCCTGCCTGAAACTATCCATAAACTGCTTGAGGATCATAATATTTTTTTTGTGATCTATTCTTGCTGGGCCTAGGATACTGATGATCGCATCGTATCAGCTGATATCCACCTTACTATACACAGCTGAGATCAATTTATCGCCATTCTCTATAAATGTATAGTAAATGGTGTCTTTTTTCATCACTTTGGCATCCAACTCCTGTACAATCTTCTTGGTCTCTATAAACTTAACAATATATCTCACTGAGTCGTGATCTGTTATAAGGCTCTCCTTTAGGAGATTATTGATGCCTAGATAGTAGTATTCATCTTCCTTCAAGAAGCCTACCACTACGCCATCTGCGTATTCTCCAAGCGTTTCTACCATTGATTTGAGGTCATCCCTAGCATAATGAAGATCATACTCGATATCATCTTGCTGTATTGTCGCAAGGACGTTCTCTTCGTTGAGAATTTCACTGAGATAGCTCGAAAGTCCTTTTACAGTAGGTATTCTTCCAGCACTGTTATATGGCTGATACAATAAACCTTCCTTTTCGAGAATATTGAGATATTTCCTCAGCGTAGAAGGTGCATAGACGCTTTGTTCAAGAGAATGCAAAAATTTCGATCAAATCGGATCTCCTTTGTAGATATAGTTCTCGATTACGAGACGCAAAAGCTCGGCAAGTTTGTCGTCCTTCATGACCTATCTATGCATTTTTCTAGCCTATTTTCAAGGAGAATCTCTTCCGGTTATCCCTCATCACACAAACTATTCCAAAAAAACCTCCAAAATTTGACTTCTACCATTCCGTGACTACACTTACTAGCGTCGTGCACATTGTTACATTTTTTTTACTCTACTTTATACACACACATGAAGCACTCTTCTTTTAAGAAAGTACTGAGCGTATCAGCGTTTGCTGTGCTCGCAGTAGCGGTAAGCTCGTTATTTAACAACACACAAGCAGATGATGGAACTACAACCCTTAGCGGTAGTGGTTGTGCTACTTCTGCAGCTCCTACGACATTCGACGTAGACTTCGGTTCGTTCAATGGTTCTAATGTTTTGAATGACCAGTACTTGCTCACAGGTACGCTTGGAGGTAACTCTAAGACCTATGTAGCAACAAGTACGTCTACAGGTCAGATCACCACAGGTCTCAACTCTTCAGATCAGTTCATCTCAGTGTTGGACACATGTGGTAATACAGGATGGACAGCAACTGTTCTCTTTAGTGATATGACATCATCAGGTTTGCCTTCTACATTCTACATCCCTGGAGATGCTATCAAGCTTGTTAACTCTTCTACACTCTACTATCTTGGATCAACACCACAAACACTCAACAATGAAGTTAAGGCAGTGTCAGGATCTGATGGTGGAGATGCAGGTGGCGATAGCAATGATGACCTCGTCTTCAACGGCACAGCTAATCCAACAAGTTTGAACGATGCAGCTTCTTGGGAATCTCCACTCACTATTATGCAGAGAGTATACGGAGGCAACATGTTGGCCGGTGAGTTTGGTGTAAAGCCAACTGTTTCAATCTTCGTTCCACAATACCAACCAGCAGGTACCTATAACGGTACAATTACAGTAACGCTACAGTAAATCGATCGACGCATAGGTCAAGTTCAAATGAGGACAATAGCTGGAAAATGTGCTCAGGTTCTCTATAGGTTTCTATTAGTTGTATGAGTCGCATAGTACTACTTCTATTGTCCTCTTTATCTCCTTCACGTAGTCGAACGCATGAATAGAAACATTGGTGTTTTTATCGCTAGTATTGTTGCGCTACAAGCCGTCATGGCTGTGGGCGTACAACATGCGCATGCAGATGCCAAAACCGACAATGATATAAACCTTACCTCAATTGCTGCTGGGTTTTGTAATGGAGATAGCTCTGCTACAGATACTCTCAAGATGACAATGTCTCCTGGCGAAGAGAAAGAAATTTGTGTTGAGCTCGAAAACCAGAGTGCTATTGATATTCCTATGCAGCTTAATTTTGTCGACGGAGCATTTACGAGTAACACCAACCAACAATCATGTATGAGAGAGACTGACGTGGAGAAGTTTGGTAACTATGTGACCTGATACGAAAGCATTGTTAATGTTCCTGCCTGAGAGAAAATACAGGTCAAAGCAAAAGTAAAGTTCTGAAAGAATAAGGTGTGAAAAGTACTCGGCTGCTTAACATATAGAACGGCATCGACTGACAACAAAACTTTCCAGGGAATGTCCGTTATTGTACGTAAAGCGAGACTCATAGATATCTTTGTCGCTGGCAATATCACTGCAGATCTTCAGTATATTCTCCCTGAGAATGCAAAATATGTAGCAAAAACGGACAAACTGATGGTTACCAAAAACAATGGCGGTGGTGTAAATGTATGACTATGATTCTATAATGCCTGAGACCTTGAGGAAAATGTCACTGTTAGTGGAACTATGAGAGATACCTTTGGTAAAACCATAATCTTCTCCGATACGGTAAAAACTATTCTTGCTGAGAAAAAGGATCTTGTAGCATACAATATCCCTCAACTCGCACGATACAAGATGCGATTCACTGTTGATCTTACGGTTACTCACCAACCCAAGATTGATGGTATCGATTCACAGTATCTTTCTGAGTCCGTCAGATCCCCTCGCACAGACAACTTCTCAATCACCTTTTTCATCTTTCCATGGCGAATAGTCATCCTCCTTGGTATTATTTTGGGCACTATCATTACATGAAAGTACCTCCATGATCGCGCCAAGCAGCATGCTATCGCAAAGGAAGCTGAACTTGAAGAGTTTATGCACCGAAAACAAGAGCATGAACATTCTACTACTACCACAACGCCACCATCATCAACTGTTATTGAGATGCCATCGGCTCCGCTCATAGCTGAGCAGACGGACTCTCAGCAGATACAGATGAGACCTAGTGAACAGATCGGTAGCACAACAATAGACAATATTACGACACAAGTAGACACTCCATCAGCATCATCAGAACCTTTTTCTTGACAACCTTCGTAAACATTTCTTAAAAAAAGAGTCCTTGGTACGTGTGTGTAAAGTACAAGAAACGCTTTAAAAAAATGAGTAAACAATTCACGACCCCTCCTTAGCAAAAACCCTGCTCTAAGGAGGTTTTTTTTGCATTTGTAAACATGTTCTTGTATACTTATGTGGGGTAAAATATTTCAACTTTTGGAGAATCGCTTTATTTGTCTCAGAGAGATTTCTACGTATGCAGTTCTTGCACAACATCTCTGGTAAGCTCTCAATACATACACTAAGCGCATCATGCGTGGCATGTGTTATTTTTTGTGGAATTTTTTTGTATACAACACACACATACGCACAAGCGGGCGGAGATACGTGAACTACTACCCTAACGATTACCAATCCCTATGAGTGTACCTTGGATCTCGAGACTGGTTCAATTTTGACATATAGTGGCGCATATTATACCAAATATTCGACACTCTTCTTCAGTTTGTATAGCGAAGAAGCTACTGAATATCTCGTCACGGGGAATATAAATCCTACGCTTACTGGTACTCTTGAAGCTCTAGAAACATTGAACACACAAGCCACTCTCGTAACAGGAGATGGCGTAAAATATGTCTCCGCCCTTTTCACAGAGGGTCCTATCTCTTGTGTAGGAGATACTTTCTCGGTATATCTTGATACCACGGGGCCTACACCACCCGACCCTGTTATACCTCTTGTAATTAGGCTACCAGACTGATCACCTGATATCGTTCACTTCATCTGGATTGCATCTACCGATGCAGGTATTGGGCTAGACTCATACACGTTTTTGCTGGCTGATAATGATGCATTCATCAATGCCTACCAGGTCAATACTACCAATAACTACCAACAAGTACCTGTAGCAACCTTTACCCACACCGGAAGATGGTTTTGGCAGGTTTTTGCTTATGATAAACTCGAAAATATGACGCCTGGGGTAGCGTGAGCATTTACCTATGATTTATCTGGATCTACAAGTACCTGAACCACCACCACTTGAACTACTACTATTTGAGGAGGATGAACAGGGACTACTACTACAACATGAACCACTATCCCACCCGGCATATCAATTACAACACTTATCCCCTGATATCTCTATTGTTCGGGTACTAACCTATATGCTACAACCGTCACCTGATACTGAGGATGAGGAAATGGAAGTGGAACTGTAACAACAACAGGTATTGATACGCACGACGTCCAAGAATCCGACCTCCCCGACGATCTTCCTATAGAGGATGCATTCCCATGATGAGGACAAGTTCCTCAGGTGCCTGGGACGAGTACTCCTCCACAGACTATCGGTGTACCTATTACCAAAGTAAGACCACTTATTCCTTCAAAATCAGACTGAAAAGCCCCTGTCTGTATCAGGTCACCAAACGGCAAATGGTCATGTCAGCCTGTTAGTCAACCCACAAGTGTCGGTAAATTTATCCCTTTCGGCGGCTTTAGGAAAGTCATTCCTCCACAACCTGTACCTACATATATTCCAGATGAGGAGTTTATCGTACAGACAAAGCACTGAGCAGCACCTATCAAGATTCTCAAAGTCCCTGCATCTATTCTCCCTCGTTTGCTGAAGAGAATGGGTGTACCTATAGGTATTCAGATTTTGATTCTTATTATGAGTACGCAGTATGTCACATACAATTACTTTGACCTTGAGACACTTCGTCGATGGTATCGTCTACGACGTAATCGGAAACAGGATCCTCACTTGGATATTGTATGGATGGATAATGAATGGTTTGTAGTGTATCATAGATAGTAGAATCGTACTTGCATACAGAATGAGAGTCGATATAGGAAGTGGGATCAGATGAGAATAAAATTGGAGGTACGCAATAATTTGTCTCTTTAGTGTATAACGTATACTTACCATGTGGTTCAACAGACAGCATGCAAAAGAAGGCTCATTTCACTGGCATCTCTGGGAGGTGCATGGACATGTCTCCAAGCACTTCACTTGGAAAAACATTTTCCATACGCATGGAACAATCCTTGGCCTCGCCTGACTCAAGCTGCTAGCAGCTGAGGCGTTTATCCTGAAAATGCTTGCTTGACCTGCACTTATGATCAAAGGTGCAATCGTTGCTGGTATGAGTGCTATTCCTTTCTTTACAAATGCTGGCTTCGTTACGGTTGCTGATAAGGTCCAACCTCAGGTAATCAAAGCACAGCGAGCGTCTAGCTCAGCAGATCAACAAACCCAATGACAGGCTGGACAACCTACTAGAGCGTGAAGCAAGACATTAAGCTCCGAAGACAGCTTCAAGGCTGACCTCAAAAATATCAGAGATGGCTTCGCTGAGACTCCACTCTATGATCCCGTATGAAAGAAACTCCAAAATAAAGCTACTAATAACGATCCATCTGTAGGGACGACTACGTTGCAGGGGGCACAAGAATAAGGAAACCCTTACACCCCGTTATATTACATCCGAATACGCGTACGCTCTCTTGATAGAGCTATGTTTACGAATACAGAGAAATTAGTTGCATTTTCGGTAAATGAGAGTATATTTTATTTCTCCGGTACACGTTTTTTAGTATTTTGGAGAAATATCATGAAATACATAGAATTATATAATCGTTTCTCTTCTTGATACTTCTTTTCTCTGCACCAAATCCAACTCATTGAACCTGATTTTCGTATCAGAAACATATGAGACCGACTGCAACAGTGATACATTAAACGTATTACTAGAGGCTGGTATATTTTTAGTGATGTATCCATCAATGAAGAGCTCAGTATGATTATAGCTAACAGTATCTATACACCCTCTTATATTAGTATGGAAGCAGCTCTCAGATACTATAATCTCATCCCCGAAGGAGTCTTTATTGAAACCTCTATATGCACCAAAAAGTCACAGTTGTTAAAATGAGATGTCTGAGTATATAAATACTACAATCTTGCAGCTAAGCATTTTTGGTGACGAAAGCTTGTTTATTCTCCGACATGGAAAAGGTATTATCGTATGGTAGAAAGCGAAAAGCTTATTTGTGATTTTATGTATCTTAAGTGATACTCCTCTCATGAAGATTTTGAAGGATTGAGAATAAACCATGACAGTTTCCGTGAGCACGTAGATGAGAACAAACTCATAAGTTATGCTAAAAGATTTGGTATTTTATCACTTACCAAGCATATACAGAGTTTTATTGACTATATCCATCAAGACTATGATAACACTTAATCAGCTTATGCAATTTTATCCTCCGTACTTACACGATAAGCCTAGAGGCATTCTTAGAGAATATCTTCAGGTAAAGATCCTCAATAGTGTTTTTTCTCACCCCTCGGCAAAGAAACTTTGTTTTATCTGATGAACTGCACTTAGATTGGTCTATGGTAGTGCGAGATTTTCTGAAGATATTGATTTTGATAACCGACACCTTACTCCTCATGAATTTGAAGAACTGAGTGAATATATTGCTCAGTCCCTCAGGCGCGAAGGATATGAAATAGAAATAAAAAATATCATTAAAGGGGCATTTCACTGCGAAATTAAAATCCCTGGAATACTTTACCACAACAGTTTAGCTTCTATGATAACCGAAAAACTTGTGATCAAAATCGATACTGCTTCTCAAGGGTTTGATTATGTACCAGAAATAGTTCCGTTTCAAATGTTTGAGTATTCATTTTTTTTGAAGGTTGTTTCAAAGCCGATACTGCTGAGTATGAAGCTCTTGGCGTATTTTTGAAGGATAAAAGGAAGAGATATTTTTGATATTGTATACTTGCTAGGAATGTGAGTCCGTCCTGATCTGCACCTACTTCGTAAAATAAGTATTTCATCCCCAAAAGAGCTGAAAGATCACATCCTGCAAAGGGCTGAGCAACTCGATTTTAATAAACTCAATGAGGATCTACAACCCTTCCTCTTCCAACCTAGCGAAGCAGTCAAATTCTTCCCCGAACGGATCAGGCAGATCGAGTTTGCTTAATAATTTTTCTTGAAACAATTTCATCGAATTTTTCAGAGATGGCAAGTTATTTTTGGGAAGCAGTTGATATAAATCACCTCTCTGACTCTCTAAAAGCAGTGTTTTGTAGCTGCCTTTCTTGTGTATCAGAGACCTTGGGGCGATGGGTTCATCTGATAACTCTTTTTTGTAATTTCCCCTTGCAAAAATTCGAAAATCCATAAACAGAGGGTGTGCGAAAGCACTATAGTCAAGATCTTTAACATTTGAAGTCTCTAAAACACTCCCCTAGGAAAGGAGCGAGACTGACAAAAACGGCTTTTCAGCTGTTGATGTTAACTTTTTTGACTGGAGAAAATAAAGATTAAACCACAATTTTTGATACGTATCTATGAAAAACGTTTTTCAACATCGCCTGCCGCCTTTTCTTTTGCCCATGGCGGCGCTGCTGATGTTCCTGCTTACCAGCGGGATTCCGGCAGGGGCACAAACACTGGACGAAGACGAATGCGGTACTTACATGCCGACCCCCGCTAACGTTCATCCGGCGGCCATTCATTCAAACAACACTTTCGTTCATGACCGCGGAAATGGAATGGCGGGAGAGAAACTGCGGGTGCTTATTTACTACGATCCCAGCACCCCGGTTTATCTCGGCATCTCTACAGATGATTGGGAGACCAGAATTCGGGCAAGCGTCCTAAAGTTTGACACGACGTTACACAACGTCTGTGTGTTTAATGATTACGACAATATCCGGCTGTATGTCAAACCTTCGACCGTTCCGATTCCCGGTAATACCAATGACGCCTATCAGGCGGGAGCCATAGATCAGTCCACGGCCCTGTATCAAATGTGGACTAATGACTACCAATGCAGCGTACCGCATATTATAGGTTTCATCCCTCCCATCGAAGGTGCTTCTGGCGTCCGGGGCGTTTCCACGACTGTGTGGGAACAGTTTGCCGAAACGATGACAGCGATTATGGTAATAAGGGCAGACCAGGTGAATAATCCGTCGGACCTAACCATGGCTCATGAGTTGGGTCATGCTATTGGAGCATTCCACCCTGCAGACGCTCTCGCACCGGCCCCTTCATACTGCGGGTTCGGCACTCTACCGGACGGACATCGTAGTATTATGAAAAGCCCCACTACGGGGATGACAATCATGAACGAAGGGAGAATAAATGTCGCTGACTGCGGCGCCCTGAATAACGGTGTATCCGACGTAGGAAGCCACTGGAACGCTACTTACTTTACGTACGTTTCCTTCCGGCCGGACTTTGCCTTGGAAACAACCGCTACTCAGTTCTATATTTATGCCGATTCGCAGTCAACGGTGCTCCAAACCTACGTCAATCGACAAGATGTGGATTTTATTTGGACCCGGAACGGATACCAGATCAGCGATTCCCCCGAATTTGAATTCGTTCCAACAACACTCGATACGGGGACTGTCGTGTTTGAGGTACTTGCTACGAACTGCGGAGGGGAACAAATTACTAATACTGTGGAAATCGAGGTTTATGCTAAGCCCACCGTTCCTGTGACCACCGGAACGAACGATGCAGCCTGGGCCGACTTCCAGATGTATCCCAATCCGGCTCATGATGTGATAAATTTTGACCAGCCTTATGACAACATTACCGTTTACGATCTTTCCGGGCGCGTGATTTCGAATACTAAACAATCCGCCTCGATCGATGTGGACCGACTTCCGCATGGCCTTTACTTTGCTGCGATTACAAATCATTCGCGGCAGATCATGCGTAGATTTTCGAAGATGTGACGTACGATTTTACAACCTTGTTTTCACCTGATAAAAAAACCCGGGAGCGCACGCGCTGCCCGGGTTTCTCTTTTTGTCTTTTGTTTTCTATCTGATGTTACTCTGCCCCATTGGTTAGTTGACTATAAGGGTGACCGTGTAGGTACCTGTATAGGTTTGGACTGGCGTGTAGCCAGGGATCGTTAATCTTACTCATGGCTCAATACCATACGTACCAAAGATGCCATAGTTACGTCACGTTCTACGATACAGCTGAACGTTACTATTCAATGGTGTCCATGATGATGGTGCAGTAAGTTGTACTGTACCTGTATGATATGCTCCTGTTAAGATTACGAATCCTGATGTGTGCTGTACCGCTTGCTGATTTGCTGTCAGCCAGATTGACGCACCGTTTGCTCCGACCATAGTATCTGCTATGACATCTACCGTATATCCACTCGCGTTGTCGTAGTAGTCGTGGACGGCTATTGTACAGCCACTGAGTGCACTTAGATCTACTGTTTTGTATTGTATATTTGTACTTCCTGTAAATGTACCAAAGTTGATATCACAGACGGGCTCTAGCCAGATACATGCTTCTGTATTTATTGTACCGTTACAGTCGTTGTCGTATGCGTCACAGATTTCTGTCGCACCTGAGTATATTGCTGGATTATTATCGTTACAGTCTCCGTTACAGTCTTTGACACCATCTCCATCGAGATCGAAACATCCTACAGACGTGATCGTCGTACTACAGAATCCTGTATATCCTACTCCTCCAGACAGTGTATTGAAGAGATTGAGCGTTGCTGTAAAGACACCTGATGCATAGATGTGTGTGTAGATCATGTTACCTGATGAGAGACTTCACTCACTTGTACTGTCACCATACGTAAGTGACTGCATACCTTCTCGTCATGTATTTACACCTGAGATGATCAAGATAGTCGTTGCTCACGAGTTGACGGTATTTCCACCACTCACGATCAGCTGACATGATGGGTTTTCGAGTGCACATACTGCACTACAACCATCACCACCCACTGTATTGTTATCATCACATGTCTCGTTACCTGTTTGTACTATACCATCGCCACAGTATCATCACTGATTACTTACCGTCGTACATATTGATGAACAGTACGAACAACTATCATTGTATGCAGGGTTACACGCTACACCATTACCTGTTCCTGAGTCACATTGTTCCCCTGAGCTTACTGCTGCATCACCACAGTATGAGAGATCCGTACACAAGAATGGGACATCATAGGTATCATTACCTGCTCCTGAGTAGCTGTAGTATTGTGGGAAGCTATAGCTTGCCTGGAGTGCATGTACCGTATTCTGACCGCTATAGGTGTATGTGAGTGTAATATTGAGCTGCAATGGGAAGTTTCCTGTTGTAAGACCGCCTATGGTTTGATTGGTTATTGTACTTGTGAAGCTGAGCAGTAATGAACTACTTACCGTAGATATTGTTCCAGAAGCTGTAATACCTGTCATGCCTGCTGCAGCTAGACTGCTCTTCATAGCATCGAGCGGCACCGTAAATGCTACCTGCCCTGCTAGATACTCGTCATAAGTTACCTGTGTATCAAATCCTGAGAAGTCTACACAACCATTACTAATACCCGATGCGTAACTCTGTATCCAGGTCGTACATGTATTGGTTATACTTCCTGAGAGATTATTTTTGAGTGTTACTATTGCTAGATAGAGGCCTGTATTGTTGTAGGTATGATTTGCTATACTTCCTCCTGTCGTTCCATCTCCGTATGCGATCTGCACAAGATTTTCCCATCCATCCTGACCATTGAGCGTGAAGGCAACTGATGTACCTGTTTGAATCTGCTGTGGATTTGCTGAGAGCGTACAGAGTGGTACTTCGTACATACATGTTGCATCACAACCATCATTGGTTCACGTACCACCGTCATCACACTGCTCTCCTGTGTTGAGCGCACCATTACCACATCCTTCACCATCGTTGTCTATGATCGTCACTAGACCTGTACCATCGCTGAGTGTACCGCTAACTGGAGCAGAGAGCAACACATATAGCGTTTCTGATGCTTCATAAAGCACATTATCTACTGTCGTAATTTGAATAGCACCGGTTGTACTTCCTGATGTTATTGTCACTGTACCCGTCGTACTTATGAAGTCCTGGACTGCTGTTGCTGTGATGCCTGACATAGCATACGCAACACTTACATTGTAGATACTCATGTTACTGAGGCTTACGATGAGCGTTCATGTTTGTCATTCCACAATACTTGTATCGTTGATACTTATTGTAGGCGTGCTATCATCGTCTGTAATCGTCGCCACTCCTGTTGCATCTGTAATTGTCGCATTTGCAGGAGGATTACTCAAGACGATACTAAATGTCTCACTACCCTCGTAGATTGTATCTTCAAGTGTTGTTACTGTTATTGTCGCAATTGTGTTTCATGTATTTATGATTGCCGTTCCTGTGATATATGTGTAATCAACTCCACTTATTGCTGTTCATGGGATCAATGCATAATTCACGGCTATAGATGTACTCGATGGTCATGAGAGCGTCACTGTGAATGTTCATGAGTCTCCTTCTGAAATATTGATATCGTCTACTACTATTCATGGCGTAGTGTCGTTATCCATGATCGTGAAGTCTGCTCTATCTATTGAGATTATTCCGTTGACTGCTCCTGTAATACCTCCTGTGAAGCTTTCGTTAGGCTCGTCTATTATATCATTGGTAATCAATCATGTCACATATCCTGATAGCTCACCCGCTGAAATTGTTTTTGTTCATCATGTGCCTACATAGTCTAGTCCATCTGTCGCAGTTCATGACATATAGTAGTACGTCACTGTAGTCCCTGTATATGATGTATGACTGAGTAAGATCTTGAATGAGAATGTTGGCGTATCTTCGCTTGCAGATCATCCAATAATATAGATTGCTGGTTGCGCGTCATTTTCGATAATCGTTGCATTTCCTGTACCATCGTTGACTGTAGCATTTGTAGGATTACTCAAGATCAAACTAAAGTTTTCGTTCATCTCATAGATCAGATCCTGTATCGTACTTACATTTATCACACCTGTTGTCTGCCCTGCAGGTATCGTCAATGTACCTCCTGTGTAGCTATAGTCTGCACCGCTTGCTGCAGTTCCATCTCCCAACGCATACTCAACAGTTACCGTAGATACCGATGTGTTACTCATGGTTACTATGAAGTTTCCTGTCGATCCTTCGGCTATGTTGATATCATTGACACTTAGTGTTGGGATGTTATCATTCTCTACGATAGTCACTACTCCCGTGTTATCGCTGATTGTCGCGTTGGTTGGATTAGCAAGAATAACACTAAAGTTTTCGTTTCATTCGTATACTAGGTCATCCAGCGTTGTCAGCGTAATTGTCTGTCCTGATGTACCTGGGGTGAATGTTACTGTTCATGTGATATTTGTGTAATCTACGCCGCTCGTTGCTGTTCATGCTACGAGTGTGTATGTTGCACTTATGGTGTAACTCGTTAGACCAGATAGGGTCACGGTTATTGTTCCTGTTGTTCATTCGGTGATGTTTGTATCAGCGATACTCAATGTAGGCAATCCCTCATCATCTACGATCGTTACTGTTCATGTTGCTTGATTGATGTTTGCATTTATTGGGTTAGATATGACGACTAAGATTGTTTCATTAGGTTCATCTATAGCATCGTCCATAAGATCTCCTGTGACATATACACCCGTACTTCCTGCTGGAATTGTTGTTATTCCGGTTGCGTAGACGAAGTCTGATCACGCTACTGCTGTTCATGAGAGGAATACATACTGTACCGTCACTCATGTGTATGAGACACGATCTATCCATATAAGAGACGCAAATATTGCTCAATCCTCTCACCATAGTCCTCATCAGATTGATGATACATTTGGCAAGCCATCATCATTTGTAATTGTTGCTACTCCTGTTCCATCTAGGAGACTTGCACTTCCTCCGACATTGCTCAAGACAATCTGGAATGTTTCATCAGTCTCGTATACCAAATCCTCTATTGTATTTACTGATATTGTCGTTCCTGTACTTCCTGCTATGATCGTTGCTGTTCCTCCCGTGTACGTGTAGTCTATTCCACTTGTTGCTGTTCCCGCTACCAATACATACTGTACCGTCACATTTCCAGTCACTGCATTCGTCAACGTTACTGCGAAGCTTCCTGCATCTCCTTCACTTATCGTTGTATCATTTACGCTGATCGTAGGTGCACTATCATCATCCGTAATTGTCGCTACTCATGTTCCATCTAGCAATGATGCACTTCCTCACACGTTGCTCAAGATGATCTGGAACGTCTCATTTCCTTCGTAGATCAAATCTTGGA